>CAZQGG010000033.1:0-1013 GCA_964592875.1 uncultured Methanoregula sp. | reverse complement strand
GGCTCTGTAGAATACCTTGAAACGTATGAGAAAATCAAAAGTCAAGATAATTCTTGAGAGGTTATAGAGGATCACTTTGATTTTAATCTCCTTGACCTGCATGCGATATTTCCGAGCCTTGAGAGATTCCCCGAACTTTCTTTTCATAACGGAAAACACAGTTTCGACTTTGTTTCTCTGATGATATTTTTCATCATCGAAAGACAGTGCGATTCGTCGTCGATAGTATCCTGAGATTCGGTTACGTTTTCTGTTTCTGACCGGGATAAGAGCATCGGAGTTGAGAGTATTGTGGATAAGTTGGTGAATATCTTCGGAGTCGTAACCTTTGTCCATGACATAGAGGTCAGAATGTCTGGCCTTGTGACATAGTCTCAGGAGTTTTTCTGCATGGGGAATATCATGGACCGGATGCTGGGATATCTTCAGACCGGTGATCACCTGTTGATCTGTATCAATAGAGATCGAGGTTTTCAGGAATCGTTTTCTTGTCTTACCGGTTCTCCAGGAGTAGTAGTGGCTGGCGTAAGAGCTCGTGAATCCGGAGGAGTCGATAGCGGTACAAGGGATTCTTTCACCCCAGTTGTAGAATAATTTCATAAGCCGGTTAAGTAGCCGAGTAAGTGTTGATGATCTGATCCGATGACAAAATTTCTGGATCGTCGTGAAGTGCGGCACCTCGACAAGGTGAATCATCTCACGGAGAGAATCCATGATCTCGGTGAGTTCTACTATGTCACGGTAATCTTCAGAAAGATACTCTTTCAGGAGAAGGAGGATGAGTAACTGATGTTGGGTGTACGTTTTTCTGGAGAACTTGGATGAGAAAAGTGGAATTCGGGAATCGCGGATTAATCCAGAAGATAATTCAACAAACCTGATATACCGGTTTGTCGACATTATTTTGTCTCCTTACCGTTAGTGAACATAACCAGTTAAGGAGACACTGTACCTTAGATCTTTTGGTCGATCAGACCCTGTATTTTCTCGGAAAAAAGGTTTTCTACAGAGCA
>CAZQGG010000032.1:0-1015 GCA_964592875.1 uncultured Methanoregula sp. | reverse complement strand
TGGCCTGACGAACGCATTATTGGGCTTCTACGTCCGGAGGTGAAACAGTCAGCCAGCCCTTTATTGTGGCGTTCGTTTTAAGCAGCTTGAACCACCGGTTCCCGGGGCGTTCGTGTCACCAAGCAAATTGAATCGGCAATGAGTTAAGATGGATTCCAATTACATAAATACGTTTGGAGGAATGCAAATGAATGCTGTAGGAATTGACGTGTCCAAAGGTAAAAGTACAGTTGCGGTGATGCGACCATTCGGCGAAATCGTCGCCATGCCGTTTGACGTCAACCACACAGGCAGTGAACTGTCCGACCTTGCTGTCTTTGTTTCTGGATTAAGCGGCGAAACGCGGGTAATTATGGATTACACTGGTGTCTACTTCCAGCCAATTGCCCGTTACCTTTATGATGCAGGAATCTCTGTATCTGTAGTCCATCCACTGTTAATCCATAATTATGGCAACAATTCTATACGCCGCGTAAAGACTGACAAAAAGGATGCAATGAAAATAGCAAATTACGGACTTGACCACTGGGTATACTTAACCCCTTACACACCGGAAGAAGAAATACGCCTGGCTCTAAAGACATACAACAGGCAGTATTACCGGTACATGAATCTCAAAGTTGCTCTCAAGAACAACCTGATTTCATTACTTGATCATACGTTTCCAGAGCTTATGGCTGAAATTGGTGATGTAAGACGTTTCCATAGCATGCAAAGTTTAGTCGCTTATGCAGGCGGGGACGCCCCACCGTTCCAGTCCGGCAAATTTGAGGCAAAGAAACGCAGCATTTCTAAACGCGGATCGCCGCTTCTGCGAAAGGAACTGTTCCAACTCATGGCCTGTCTCATGCAGAATGCACCTGTAGACGATCCCGTTTACCAGTTCCTTGACCGAAAACGCGCCGAAGTTAAGCATTACTACGTCTACATGATTGCGAGTTGCAACAAGTTTCTTCGTATCTACTACGCCCGTGTAAAGGAATCCCTAACGCAACTCGAACAGGCCTGCTAAATT
>CAZQGG010000031.1:0-1172 GCA_964592875.1 uncultured Methanoregula sp. | reverse complement strand
TCAAACAAAAATCGCCTGCCGCAGTATTACACGGCAAACGACTTCCCGATGCAGTATGGCAAACGGGTACATGACTGCATCGGACTTGTAAAGGGTTATATGTGGAGCGAAACGCCCGAAAGCGTGCCCAAGTATGCGAGCAATGGTTGCCCTGACCATTCGGCAGACACTATGCTGACCGCCTGCAAGGAGAAAGGAACGATTGATACCCTGCCCGACGTTCCCGGCGTACTTGTGTTCTCTCCGGGGCACATAGGCGTTTACATCGGCAGCGGGCAAGTCATAGAGGCTCGCGGACATCAGTATGGCGTGGTACAGACGAAGCTCGCGGGGCGCGGCTGGAAGCACTGGGGCAAATGCCCCTATATTACATATGAGGAGGACGAAGACATGGATATTAGCAAACTTACAACCGAGCAGCTGTTGGAGCTTGACGCTCGCCTTGCCGAAGTGCGCGGGAAAAAGCCCGAACCAAAGTGGAGCGAAAAAGAGGGGGCATGGGACAAGGCAACCAACGCCGGGGTTGTTAACGGTGATGAGCCGGAGGGCTATGTGAAGCGCTGCGAGCTTACGGCGGTGCTTGACAGGAAAGGGCTGCTCTAATGAAAGTCGTTTCCAGACGCAAGCGGAAGAACAAGCCTGCTGAGTTTTCCAAAAGACTACTTGTGCAGGAAAGCGCATTGATATGGTTGCTCACACTGTCGTTTATCGGGCTTGCATATCTCTGCGTGCTCAAAGACTATACAGGTTCACTCCCGTGGCTTACTGTCGCGCTAACGGGCGCATGGACGGCTTACGGCGTGTCACAGGCTTGTTACTACAACAAAGCAAAAGCAGAAAACACCGTCGGTGGAGTAGTATACGAAATGGCGGTTAAAACAAAAGATACGGAGGCTTCTATATGAAAACAGACCTAATTATTTCAATCCTCGCTGGGCTTGCCACTGCAATCCCACTCGTCATTAAACTAGTGGAATATGTTCGCAAGGCCGTTAAGGAAAAGAACTGGACGTCAATGCTTCAGCTGCTCATGAAACTCATGGAACAGGCTGAAACCAATTTTACCACTGGTGCAGCGCGAAAGAAGTGGGTTATGTCTGAGATTGAGGCAGCGGCCAAAATTATCAACTATGACATTGACCTGCAGGCAATTTCTGCGTTGATTGACAGCC
>CAZQGG010000030.1:0-1299 GCA_964592875.1 uncultured Methanoregula sp. | reverse complement strand
ATCCATAGCCTATTACTTGATCCTCGAAAACAATAACCCGTTGTACCGATTTGAAAAATGGGGAATGACCCATAATCACCCCTATGGCAAAGATATTTCGTCGCCGCGTAGCAGCGAATTGTTCGCATCGATTACCGATGAAGCCGTTACTCAGTTCTTTCGTCTTCAAGGGAAGCGACGCATAGAAAAAGAATATTGGGCTTATGACAGCACCAGTATTTCCAGTTACTCTGAAATACTGAACCAAATCCAGTACGGAAAAAACAAAGAAAACGATCGCCTCGCGCAGCTCAATCTTTTGCTTGTCTTCGGTGAAGAATCTGGATTGCCGTTTTACTATCGCAAGCTTGCAGGAAACATACCTGATGTCAAAACCGTAAAAAGCCTGCTTGCCGACTTGGATGTCTTGGGATTAGGCAAGATCAAGCTGGTCATGGATCGGGGGTTTTATAGCGAAGCCAATATTAACGGTCTGTACCGTGACCACTTGAAATTTCTGATTGGCGTTCGAATATCCCTGACCCTAATCCGCAAGGAATTGGATGCAGTCCATGACGATATCCGTCAGTTTCAAAACTATGAACAAAGTTTGGATACCTATGGCTACACAGTTCCCATAGAATGGACCTATACGCAAGGTCGTCCCTACAAAGGCGACACCCTAACTGAAAAGCGTAGGATGTATTTGTACCTGTACTACAATATCGATAAAGGAGCTGAGAATGAACGAAATTTCGATAATAAGATTTCGGAGTACTACAACGAGCTGATTTGCGGAGAAAAGAATGAAAGCCATGAAAAAGACTACCAGAAGTACTTTGAGATCAAGAAAACGCCTAAGCGCGGTATCCAAGTAACAGTAAAGAATGATGCTATCCGTGAGGCCAAACGGTATTTTGGTTATTTCGCACTGGCAAGCAATGAAAAAATGGAAGCCTTCACAGCCCTTAAGATTTATCGAATGAAGGATGTTGTAGAAAAGGCATTTGGAAACATCAAGGAGCGACTGAACATGCGACGTCTTCTGGTATCTTCTGAGCGTAGCTTGGACGGTAAGCTGTTTGTTGAATTTGTCGCCCTCATATTTATCTCTTACATCAACAAGAAGATGCAGGAACAAAGGTTGTATAAAGATTATACAATGCAGCAGTTGCTGGACAAACTTGATGTAATCGAATGTTTCAGCTATCCGGGTCATAAATTTCGTGTGGGTGAAGTGCTGGAGAAGCAAAAGGATCTTTATATCAAGCTTGGAGTGGAGCCGCCTACCTTGTTATGAGTTGCCGAGAATCCAGGCTT
>CAZQGG010000029.1:0-1333 GCA_964592875.1 uncultured Methanoregula sp. | reverse complement strand
GGTTCTTTGCTTAACTCCGTGAAAAGTTAATATGAAAATGGAATAGGACAAGAAAGATGAAGTTTTCCAACAGCAAGGAAGATTATCGTTCGGTATCCTCTGAATGTCCTAAAACCACGCGCTTTTCTTTTAGCAGTCTGTATCAGGCTGTTTATTCCTTCGGCAAATGCATTGGTCAGTCTGTTTCTAAAGTATTCCAGAATCTCCTCCTTGTTTCTGCGCAAGGATTGTGCTACTTTCTTCATCGGCTTCAACTGGCTATGCATCATCCAACTGGTTAATTTATGAAGAAGGCTCTCCGCCTCGTGAGATGTCTGACACTTATATATCTCATCAAACTGTTGAACCATGCGGAATGCTCGTCCTGTTTTGGGATACGTCTGGCATAATCTTTCCGCCGCAGTAATCTGTTGTTCTGTCATCTTTTTTTCTGGAATCATCAGAAGCTTGCGCCCCGCTTTTTTGCTTCGTGATGTCATTTTTCCTTGTTCCTCCTTGCGCACTTCATCCATTCCCTCCAATACCAGCTTCTTCACATGGAAATGGTCATACACTACCCTGGCATTCGGAAAGAATGCCGCACTGGCCTGCCGGTATGTCTGTGACATATCCATACTGACCTGCCTGACTTTGTTGCAGTCTCCCCCTTTCGCTTCCAAATCCAACGAGAAACGTTCCACTGCAGCCATGTCTCTTCCATCTTCCACTCCGATTACCCGATGGCGTGGCGGATCTCCAATGACTGTCACATAGCTTTGTCCACGCTTGAAGGATGTCTCATCAATGCTTATCTGTTCAACCACGCTCAAGTCTTCCTCGGATACCGCTTTCTCCACCCAATAATTCACAATATGCATCAGTGCTGTTCGGCTTATTCTCAATAATCTGCTTGCTTCGTTCAATGACATGCTTGTCGACAGCATCATTGCATATCCTTCAAACAAAAAGGTCTGTCTTGCTCCTTTTCGCGCCCATGGCGCATCCACTACATGGATACCATGCTCTTTGCAATTTATTCGTGGCCTTCGGCAATGGATATAACACGGATACATCACCACATCCGCATGGCGCCACACACGTTCTTCCTCTTCTTCATCATAACGTACACTTAGCTTTTTACAATGTGGGCATGGATACTTCGACGTCTTTCTTCCTTCCACATATATATGTACAGCTTTGTCTTTTGTCTCGAATTCAGCTTTGACTACCCTCCATGGCTCTTTTAATTCTATTGACTTCTCAAACATGTCTATAAAATTATATACTGGCTCCATTTTGATCGTTCCCTCCATGATCAAATTATACCCCTTTTCACGGTATTAGATAAAGAGCC
>CAZQGG010000028.1:0-1334 GCA_964592875.1 uncultured Methanoregula sp. | reverse complement strand
GGGGACGGTTTGGGCTGACCCCATTTTAGTATACAGATTGGGGACGGTTAAAATCGTTCCCTTTTTGATGTAAAACCTAATACAACCCTTTTTTTATATAGTGACTTGGTGACAATCCTCCAAGTCTACTTTGCGGTCTCACATCCACATAATATTCCATATATTCAGCAGTTATTTCCAATAACTGTTTTCTATCTCTAACTTCTTTGTCAAGAAGATAGATCGTCTCACTTTTATAATGGCTGAAGAAGCTTTCTGCTGCTGCGTTATCCCAGCAATTACCTTTCCGTGACATACTCTGAGTCACATTCATCGCGCTGAGTAGTTCTACAAAGTCATTGCTCGTATATTGCACGCCTCTGTCGCTATGAATGATACTCCCTTCAAGACATCTCCTCCTAGACAGGTCATTAACGGTGTCTATCACAAGATTCTTATTCTGGTTATTGTCGATCTTCCATGCCACCGGCTCGTTATTATACAGGTCAATGATGGCGCATAGATAGAACATTTGATGCCGTGTGGGAATATATGTTATATCGGTTACATATTTTTCTCCCGGCCGTTGTGTTTTAAAATTCCGGTCGAGTATGTTTTTCTTTATTATAGCCGTTTCTTTTGGTTTGATAAACTTCTTTATCCGAACTACAGAAAAAAAGTTTTTAGTCTGCATGATCCGCTGCACTTTTTTATGGTTTACTTTTATTTCTTCTCTTAATTTAGCACATACACTCCGATACCCGAACCGTTTTCCTGACTTCAAATACAGTACTTCAATTTTTTCTTCCAGCGAAAAATCCTTGTTTAACGGCCTTTTCTTGTATTTATAGAATGAACTCCGTTCTATTTCAGCTATTTCACACAGCAATGTCACCGGAAACCTGGACGACAATGCGGCAATTGTTTTATATTTCAAGGTACGGATTTCATTTCTTTTTTTTTTAGAAATGGCTGAAGGCTCTCAAGACTTTCAAGATAGGCTATCCTTGCCCCCATCGTCCTGATCTTTTCCTCATACTGTTTTTCTCGCTCAGTCCTTTCATCTTTTCTTACCAGGGATTCCTTGCTTCTGCCAGCTGCTTTTACAGGTTTCGTAGAATCTTCCGGCAATAGTTTTTTTCGCTTTAACTCATCTTCCCATTTTTTTATGTAGTTTTTTGATGGCAGCCCATGCTTCAGGGCGATCGCTCTTACCCCAAGGGTGTTCTGGTAATAATCCTTTATTACCATTAGTTTAAACGCTTCAGAGTACTTTTCTTTCATTGTTTCTCCTCCAATTAAGATTATACTTTAACCGTCCCTCTTTTGTATACTTTTTGGGGGTCAGACCAGTT
>CAZQGG010000027.1:0-1407 GCA_964592875.1 uncultured Methanoregula sp. | reverse complement strand
TTAAAAAATAAAGGTACTGTTTTAAAATCCAAATAAAATTGAATAAATTTTAATTAATTTTGCTCATAACGAAAGAAAACTTTGGGCGATTTGTTTGAAGTTTATCTTGTGTAGGCAGCTCTTAGTGGCTGCCTACTTTTTTTATTCTGTCGACACTTTAAATGTCTCTCCACTTTTCCAGAGAGTATATATTAGTAAAAGCAGTTTCCGTTGAAGAGCTGTTACTCCAATTTTTTTACAGCATTTACCTTCATTGATCCTTTGATAATCTTCTTTGAAAATTGGATTGTGCATAGATGAAATCATCGCAGGAAAATATAGAGCGGCCCTAATTCTACTGTTACCTTTTTTTGAGATTCTGGTTCTCCCTTTTATGCTAGTGCCGGATTGTCTTTCAACGACATCAAAACCTGCATAGCTGGCTAATTGTTTCCGACTGGAGACCAACTCGAACCCTTGCGTTTCTGCAATAAGAATGACTATTGTAATAAAACCCACACCTTTGATTGTCTCTAGTTTCTCAATTTTAGCAGATAATACCGGATCTTCTGCAACTAATTTACGAATAGCCTGAACACATCTTTCTGTTTCTTTTTTAATATCAGAAAGTAATTTTTTGTAAGAACTTGAAACAAACGAGGAAGGTCTTGCACCACATAATAATGCTTCCAAATGGCTGGATATTTGGCTATGTTCTTTTTTGAGCGCAGAGTAATAACGTGTCATTTGTTTTAGTTCCTTATATATCGGACTTGAAGGTGTCCAAAGAGAAAGATTTTGTTCTACTCCCATCTGCGAAATAATCCGGGCATCTACAGCATCCGTTTTAGTTTTTACATTTAAGCTCTTTGCATAGTGGTTTACTTTATTGGGAAGTAGAACACAAACAGGGAGCTCTAACATGTGTAGGCGATAGGCTAATGATTCATAATAAACCCCTGTTGCTTCCATTAAGAATACAACAGGTAATGACTCAGGTCTTGTTATTGTCCTACTCCATTTTATAAGCTGATTAAAGCCTTTTTTGTTGTTAGTAAAGGTTTCAACATTGCTAAACTCATGTTTTCCTGTAATAAATTTTCTGCAAACACAAGCCGTAAATGTTAATTTTGAAATGTCGATACCGACACTTTGTTTAAGTAATGTTTCCATATCCGAAGAATTTTTAATTAAGGCCAAAAATCTCCGTCGTCTTCTCTTTTGTTTTACACAAGCTTATTCCGAAAGGGATAGCCTTAAGTACTGTCCTGACTCTGAAGAAATAAAATGGAGAATGGAAAACCCTTTGTTACGATATAGCATTGCTTATCTAGGCGAAAATCACTCTCATTCTCCATTGGCCCCCATTTGTTCAGCTAAAACTACAACAAATAGGGCAACTATTTTCTGGATACAAAAGTAAAAGGC
>CAZQGG010000026.1:0-1565 GCA_964592875.1 uncultured Methanoregula sp. | reverse complement strand
CCTGAACTGGCCAGCCTGGCTGCTGCCAAAGCTGCCAAGAGCGTTCCTGAAAAAGTAGCCGCATTCTTTGAAGGCGACGACAAAGGAGCTCAGTTTGTATGGAAACATGTAACTGGTCTGTTCCTGTATGCCGCTTCCAAGATTCCGGAAGTATCAGACGATGTTCTCAACATGGACCGCGCTTTGAACTGGGGCTACAATCATCAAATGGGACCTTTCCAGCTGTTCTCAGCTCTGGATCTGCCCAAATATATTGCCCGTATGAAAGCTGAAGGCATGAATGTTCCGGCTTGGATCGATGAGATGCTGGCTGCCGGCATTACTTCCTTCTACAAGACCGAAGCTGGTGTAGATTACTTCTACTCCATCCCTGATAAAAAATATGTTGAAATCGCTGTAAGCCCATCTGCAATTATCCTGCCCAGACTGAAAGCAGCGAACAAGGTTATTTCCTCCACTACTGACGGAACCTTATATGACCTGGGTGACGGCGTTCTGGGTCTCGAGTGCCACAGCAAAGCATCTGCGATTAACCCGAATCTCTTAGACACCATCCAGGCTGCCCAGGCAGAGCTGAAAAAACCTGAATGGGAAGGTATGGTTGTCTCCGGCCGCGGCAAGAACTTCTGCGTAGGTGCAGATATAGCTGCCGTATATCAGTTTGCTCAGGAGAAGAACTGGGATGCAATCGAAGCAGCTCTGAAAAAAGGTCATGACACTTACGATGCTAACAAATACAGCCTGAAACCGGTTGTTATGGCAGTTAAAGGGCAGGTTCTCGGCGGTGGCTGTGAACTGATGACCCAGAGCTCAGCCATTCAAGCAGCTGGCGAAACCTATGCTGGTCAGGTTGAAATCGGCGTTGGCCTGATTCCAGCTGGCGGCGGAATCAAAGAATCCGTATTAAGAGTTGTAGATCGTCTGGCTGGTTCAGCGGATGCTTTCCCGGCAAACTTCGTACAGCCTGAATTTGAGCAGATGGCTCAGGCCAAAGTTGGAACCAGTGCCAAAGAATGTATTAAACTTGGTTACCTGCGTCCGACCGATGGCATTAGCTTAAATGAAGACTTAATCATCCCCGATGCCAAAGCTAGAGTACTGAAAATGGTAGAAGCTGGCTATTCAGCTCCTGTTTCCAGACCGTTTAAAGCTTTTGGTCAGTCCGCTGTAGGAATCCTTAGAATTGGAACCAGAGGTATGGTGCTTTCTGGAATGATCAGCGAATATGATTGGGAAATACTGCTGGGGATTATCGACATCTATGCTGGCGGCGGCGTGATCAAGGGTGCTGAAATTACTGAAACCTACCTGGAAGAACTGGAAAGAGAACTCTTCCTGAAGCTCATCGGCAACCAGAAGACCCAGGACAGAATCGCTCACATGCTGAAAACTGGCAAACCGCTGCGTAACTAAGAGAGTTGACCAGTCGTAATATTTTTTCGAGGAGGTAATAAGATTGAGAGAAGCTGTTATAGTATCAGGCGTTCGTACAGCAGGAGGAAAAGCTCCAAGAGGTACCCTGAGAGATACTAGACCCGAATTTTTAGGCGCATTAACCATGCAAG
>CAZQGG010000025.1:0-1597 GCA_964592875.1 uncultured Methanoregula sp. | reverse complement strand
AGCACCTTCGGCGGCTGGAGCTACGGGTCTGCCAGCGGTGCGGTCTACCAGCCGGACAGTTCCTTCGCCATGCCGGCGGATAACATCACGCTGTACGCGGTGTGGAATAACGTCTCGGCGCAGACCTACAACGTGACCTATGACGCCAACGGGGGTACGGGCAGCGTTCCGACTGATATCAATGCATACACAGAGGGCAGCACGGTGACTGTGCTGAGCAACACCGGCAGCCTGAGTAAGACCGACTGCGCCTTCGGCGGCTGGAGCTATGGTTCTGTCAGCGGTGCGGTCTACCAGCCGGGCAATACCTTCGCAATGCCGGCGGGTGGCATCAAGCTGTACACGGTGTGGAACGCCGGTCAGCCGCAGACTTACAACGTCAGCATAGGAAGCCTGACCGGCGGCGCAATAACGGCCAGTCCCACATCAGCAACGGCGGGAAGCACGATCAATCTGACTGTGACACCGGACAGCGGCAAGCGGCTTAAAGCTGGAACCCTGAAGTATAATAATGGAACGCAGGATACAAGCATTACCGGCACCAGCTTCACCATGCCAGCCGCCAATGTAACAGTCAGCGCGGAATTTGAAGACCTGCCGGCAGCAACCTACAACGTCAGCATAGGACCCCTGATCGGTGGCAGCATAACCGCCAACCCGGCATCAGGGACAGCAGGTACGACTATAAACCTGACTGTGACCCCGGACAGCGGCAAGCAGCTTCAGAGTGGAACCCTGAAGTATAATGACGGAAATCAGGATACAACTATTGTCGGCACCAGCTTTACCATGCCGGTGGCCAATGTAACGGTGACGGGGGGATTCGAAACAGTATCGGGAACAGTCTACAGCGTTAACATTGGAAGCCTGACCGGTGGTATCATAACGCCCAACCCGGCAGCAGCCACAGCGGGAAGCACGATAAACCTGACTATAGCCCCGGTCAGCGGCAAGCGGATTAAGAGCGGGACTCTCAAGTATAACGATGGAACTAATGATACAGTTATTACTGGCACCAGCTTCACCATGCCGGCAACCAATGTAACGGTCAGTGCGGAATTTGAGACTATACCAGCGACAACCTACAACGTCAGCATAGGAACTCTGAGTGGTGGCAGCATAACCGCCAACCCGGCATCAGCCACAGCGGGTACGACTATAAACCTGACCATAACCCCGGATAGCGGCAAGCAGCTTCAGAGTGGAACCCTGAAGTATAATGACGGAAATCAGGATACAACTATTGTCGGCACCAGCTTTACCATGCCGGTGGCCAATGTAACGGTGACGGGGGGATTCGAAACAGTATCGGGAACAGTCTACAGCGTTAACATTGGAAGCCTGACCGGCGGCAGCATAACCGCCAACCCGGCATCAGCCACAGCAGGAAGCACGATAAACCTGACTGTAACCCCGGATAGCGGCAAGCGGCTTAAGAGCGGAACCCTGAAGTATAATGACGGAACGCAGGATACAACCATTACCGGCACCAGCTTCACCATGCCGGCGACCAATGTAACGGTTAGCGCGGAATTTGAGACTATACCGGCGGCAACCTACAACGTCAGCATAGGAACCCTGAGCGGTGGCAGCATAA
>CAZQGG010000024.1:0-1604 GCA_964592875.1 uncultured Methanoregula sp. | reverse complement strand
AAATTGTTATAGATTTACAATTATAAATTATTGACCAAACCAGATTTCATAGTTTACTCAATAACACATTGTTTGTTGCAAAATTTTACTATTTTAGAGTAACACAAATAAGCATATGTTCTTTTTGAAATAAAAACTGTTTACTCTTTCATAAAATTAAGTTAATTTTAAAATATCTATTTTACAATGAACGTTTACGATTAGATTTAAATTTACATCTCGAAACGCTATCTTTGCGAGGATATTGTCTTCCAAGCCTTATAGGAATAGTGTTTTGAGATGCTTGTTTCATTATATTTTTAAACATCTTAGTTCTTTTTCTGCTGTTTTTTTCAAGCATCATCATTATTAGTTTATCTTTTAGGCTTCCAATAAGAATATTCAAATTAGTTTTATATTTATGTTTTAGATTTTTACCTTTATTTTTTTCTTTAACAATTTCATCGCTTTCTTGTCTAGCCAATTCAATCATATTTGATAAATAAATGGAAGCATAGAAGTCTTGTTCTATTGCTATTTTTGTTCTTCCTGTGAAATTTTCAATCTCTAGTCTATTTTTTAATTCATGAAACTTTATTTCAACGCCCCATCTTTTAAAATATAATTCTTTTAAATCTTTAATTGTATATTTTTCATCAAATAAAGTAGTTATCAAAACTTCTTCAATACCAGATGGAAGCAAAAATCTCACAACTCGTACAGTTAAAATCTCTTTACCATTTTTTGTATTTATAACCTGATCTGATTTTTTAGCATTTTTTATATCTCTTGAAAAATTAATTTTTGCTCTCATAAGAAAGTCAATATTATTTTCTTTTAAGAATGCAAAGAAGTCTGCGCCTGGATAACCTCTATCAAAAAGAATTAATTCTGCATCTGTTCTATCTTTAAGGATTTGTAATATTAACTCTTTAGCCATAGCTCGTTCTGATGCTTTATATACATCTATTTTACTTTTTATAACTATTTTATTTAATATGTCAAATATACAACAAGCCTTTGCTCTCGCTACTTTATTCTTTTGATTTTCTATATATCCAAATTCTTCTCTTAATAACTCTGTGTCAGGCAATTGTAATACACTTCCATCAATTGCACTTAATCTATAACCATTCCATAGTCTGTATTCAAATTCATCTTTATATACAACTTCGTTTATTTTATCATTCAGTTCAATAAATGCCTTCGGCTCAATCTTTTGTCTAGCTTCTGAATAAGCTTGTTTTGTGATTGAAGTATTTTTATTTAGAATTGTTTCAAAAAAATCATTCAACTCTATTTGCAAAGATTTTTTAATCATATTTATCATAAATATGATTGTTTCTTTAAATCCCATCTTTCGCTCCCGTGTAAAATATGTTTCTTTAGTTCTATTAGAACATTTAAATGAATAATCCTCAATTGAATTTTTACTTGTTAGAAGTCCTTTATTAAACCTATCTTTGATTTTCATTACAATCACCCTTAATCAATTGGTACACAATAAAATGTGTTCAAAACGATTATTGGGCGGCTTTGAAAAAGTCAAGTGTTTTTTGTGATTTTTTATTACTTTTTATATTTTTTATTTTTCAAATTATTTACATATTAACTTGATGACATTG
>CAZQGG010000023.1:0-1606 GCA_964592875.1 uncultured Methanoregula sp. | reverse complement strand
GGGTTTGTAAGAACTTCCGTGTAAATGCAAAATTGACTACTTAAAGAACCTGTAAAATTACGAGTTAAAGACCGATTTTAGCAGCTTTCACCGTTCGACGTCGATCTACATTCCTGGTGAACCCATGAGCGACAAATATCTCGGGCTATTTACTAGCCTAGCAGACTTTACAGACGGGGTCCCCGTATGTGATACAATGTTTAATCGACGGGGACAGTTCTCTTCGCTATATTCCCAGCTCGCCCCGTCGCAATCATTATGAAGTCACATACGGGGTGGATGTCAAGTCTGCGGTCGTTTTTAGTAAAATCTTCTACCGTGCAAGAGCGGTTAAACTGATTCGGTCTTCAAAATGTATTACCAACTGGGATAAGCAACTTCTCCAGTCCCTAATGGGCATGGTCCATTTCTTAGCCGCTTCCATGGTTGCTAGGTAGATTACTTTTCTCAAGGCATCGTCTGTTGGGTAAGCGTTCTTGGTTTTGGTAACCTTGCGAAGTTGTCTATGGTAACCTTCAACCGTATTCGTAGTATAGATTATTCTACGAATAGCATATGGATATGCAAAATAGGTGGTTAATTCTAGCCAATTCTGTTCCCATGATTTAATAATTATCGGGTATTTATTGCCCCATTTTTCCTTAAACTCCTCAAAAGCCAGTTCTGCTTCTTCCAGGGTTAAGGCTTGATAAACTGTCTTTAGGTCTGACATAACTATCTTCTGCTCTTTGTGAGGAATATATTTCATGGTATTGCGAATCTGATGAATAACACATGTTTGGATCTCGGTTTTCGGAAAAACAGAGTGAATAGCTTCAGAAAAGCCTGCTAATCCGTCTTTACAAACAATCAAAACATCTTCTAACCCTCTGTTTTTAAGATCATTGCAAACACTCAACCAAAAGCTGGCACTTTCGTTTTCACCGATCCATATACCCAATATGTCTTTGTGGCCTTCCATGTTTATAGCCATTACGGTATAGGCTGCTTTGTTAATGACTCGATTTTCCTTACGGACCTTAAAATGAATTGCATCCAGGTAAACGATTGGATAAATAGGGTCCAGAGCTCTTGATTGCCATTCAACAATCTGGGGTATAATCTTATCGGTGACTCGGCTGACCATAGCAGGGGAAACATCAATACCGTAGATAGTCTTTAGATGATCCTCGATGTCACGTGTGGACATACCTTTGGCATACATGGCCACGATCTGTTCTTCAATGCCATTTGAGGTAGTCTCGTACTTCTTAATTATCTGGGGCTCAAATTCACCGTTGCGGTCGCGTGGAACCACTAATTCAGTAGTACCGTAATTGGTTTTAATGGTCTTTTTGTTGAATCCATTACGGCTATTTCCAGAGTTATTACCTACAACATTGTGCTTTTCATAGCCGAGGTGATCTTCCATCTCAGCTTCCAGCACGGATTGTACAGTATCCTTAAAAAGGACTTTTATGGCTTCTTGAATGTCTTCTACCGTTCGACAGTTCTTTGCTATTTCAGCAGCTAGGGCTTGTGATGGGGTGGTTGTTTTCTCTCGCATATATGGCACTCCCTTTTTATTTGTAATATTTGCCATTTACACGGAGTTTAATACAACCTC
>CAZQGG010000022.1:0-1700 GCA_964592875.1 uncultured Methanoregula sp. | reverse complement strand
CGAAACCACTGAAAAAGACCCAACAATAAATAACAATAATACAATTAAATACCTGCAAAACGCAATCAAAAAACCCCCTTTATGATATAATGGAAGTGCTAACAAACACCATATCTAAGGGGGTTTTAAGATGCTCAGAACAGGTCCCAAGCAATTAAGTTTATATTCATTATTGTATGACAGAATACCAGAAAATCATATACTGAAAAGCATAAATAAAGTGGTTGATTTCAGTTTTATTAATGATCTTTTGGGAGACTCCTACTGTAAATATTATGGTAGACCAGCAAAAGAACCGGAAATGATGGCCAAACTGCTGATTCTGCAGTATTTATACAACTATTCTGATGAACGGGTGATTAAAGAAACCCAGGTCAATTTAGCCTATATGTGGTTTATTGGAATCAACCCTGAAGACAACCTTCCAGATTCCAGCCTGCTTGCCAAATTTAGAACCCAGCGACTTAAGGAAACCAGCCTTGACGATATCATTAAAGAAGTTGTCCGGCAATGTGTAGAAAAAGGCATAATCAAAGGAACAGGGATAAGTGTAGACTCTACGCATACTCAGGCTAACACCGGCAAATTGGTACCGGAAAGAGTCATGAAACATCTAGCCAAAAAGATACTAAAGAATCTTGAGGAAGAAATGGGTGCCATACCGGATAACATTAATAATGAAATCCCCAACTACAAAGAAATAGCAGATCACAAGCATGCCAAGGATACTATGAAAAACTATCTGGAAGAGCTACTGGATGGGGTTGAAGCCATGATTGAAACTAAAGAAGATTCCAAGGTCCAGAAGGTAATTAATGAAGCCAAAGAGATATTAGATGATCCTAAATTCATAGCTCAGAAGGGCATCAGATCACTGATAGATAAAGAAGCCAGGGTAGGTCATAAAAGTAAGACCGAAACCTTCTTTGGGTACAAGACAGAATTTGCCATGATTCCTGAGGAGAGAATAATAACAGCAGTAACCGTGGGCAATGGAGCCTATGTAGATGGGACAGAATTTAATAAATTGTACCAGACCACAAAAGAATGCGGCATCAAAATAGAGGACGCCTACGGTGATAAGGCATATTTTAGGAAGCCAATACTTGATATACTTAAGAAAGACCACGTAAATGCATATATACCGGTAAGTGGATCAGCATACAAAATTGATGACGGCAAATATACATATAACAAAGACTCGGACCAATGGCTCTGTGATGAAGGAAACCATACATTCAAGAGAAAGAAAAGCAATAGTAAAAGCAGAGATTTAGTGATTTACTATTTTGACAAAGAAGGCTGCAGAAACTGTCCTAAAAGGAATGAATGCATAAGGGAAAAAAAGATAGGTAAGACCTTGGTAATCAGCGTCAATACTCCTGAACTATATGAATATAGCCAGTGGTCTAAAACCGAAGAGTTTAAGGAGAAATACAAAAAAAGAGCAAGTCACGAATGGAAAAACGGAGAGATGAAAAGATTTCATGGTATGGACCGAGCCCGAGGATACGGTCTAAGCAGCATGCGAACGCAAGCCAAATTAACTGCTTTAGCGGTAAATTTAAAGAGGATAGCCAATATGGTATCCTCTTTATTAAATGCTTTTTCGTCTTTGTGTGGCGCTTGCCCTCACTGTCAGTTGATATCCTGTAAATTGTAATCCCGCTACTTTAAAAAAGCTACTTTTTCAGTGGTTT
>CAZQGG010000021.1:0-1906 GCA_964592875.1 uncultured Methanoregula sp. | reverse complement strand
AAAGGGCTGTCGCACTAAAAAATTAGTGCGGCAGTTTTTTGCGTAAAAAAATAAATCTCCCACTCGTAAGAGTGAAAGACTTATTGTAAAATTAATATATGCCTAAATACATTAATTTACACAAAAATTATACTTCAAATCGTGGAAAATATCAATTAAAACTTCCACTAAATATTGAGTACATGATTCCAAATAATGATTCGGTGCGTTTGCTAAGTCAGTTTGTAGAGGAGATGGATTTAACAGATTTATATTCGACTTATTCCCGACTAAGGGAAAATCAGGCTACGCCTCGTCAGATGTTGAAGATTGTACTATACTCTTATATGAATCATAGATATTCTTCTAGAGAAATGGAAACTTCCTGCAAAAGGGATGTAAATTTCATGTACCTTTTAGAAGGTTCGCCAGTTCCAGATCATTCTACTTTCGCAAGATTTCGTAGTATTCATTTTGCTCCTTGTTCAGAGATAATAATGGCTGAAATAACTAATTTTCTTTATGAAATTGGAGAAGTATTAGGAGATACCATATTTATTGATGGTACAAAGATAGAAGCCTGTGCAAACAAATATACTTTTGTTTGGAAAAAATCAGTTTCAAAAAATTTGGAAAGGTTACTTTCTAAATTAGCTGATTTAGTAGCTGAGTGTGAAGAGCTGTATGGGATAAAGCTTGTATACGAAAATAACGTGAAAATAAAGCATGTAAAAAAGCTACGCAAGAAGCTTTATGCCTTGAAGCAAGAAGGAAATATAGAATTTGTACATGGATGTGGTAAAAGAAAAACTCCTATTCAACGTTCTATTGAAAAACTTGAGGAGTATCTTTGCAAGTTAAAAGAATATACACAGAAAATCCATACTTGCGGTAATCGTAACAGCTATTCCAAGACAGATAAAGATGCAACATTTATGAGAATGAAAGAAGATGCTATGAAAAATGGTCAGTTAAAACCTGCTTATAATGTTCAGCATGGAGTAGACTCTGAATATATAGTATGGCTTACTGTAGGCGATCAGCCTACGGACACAACAACATTAATTCCATTTATAAAAAATATGGAGAATTTCTTGTACTTTAAGTATTTTAAAATTGCTGCGGATGCAGGTTACGAAAGTGAAGAAAATTATGTTTATATTAAAGAGAATGGACAGTTATCATATATTAAACCAGCAAATTATGAAATATCAAAAACAAGGAAATACAAAAATGATATAAGCAGAATAGAAAACATGGATTATACTAAATTAGGTGACTATTATACTTGTAAAAATAATAGGAAACTAACAGTAAATAAAATAGTAAAAAGAAAAAGTAAGACAGGCTATATAAGTAAAAAAACAATTTATACTTGTGAGGATTGCAGTAACTGTAATCACAAGGGTAAGTGCATAAAAGGTCATAACTGTAAAACACCATTGGAAAAAAGAGTTAAAAATCTTGAAACTTCAAAGCTGTTTAACATGCTTCGCAAAGAGAATCTTGAAAGAATTGTAAGTGAAGAAGGCTGTGAGTTAAGAATGAATCGGAGTATTCAAGCTGAAGGCTCTTTTGCACAGATAAAACAAGATATGGGATTCCGTAGATATCTAAGTAAAGGCAAAAAGAATGTTTTAGGAGAAAGTATTCTTTTAGCAATGGCACATAATATAAATAAGCTACATAATAAAATACAGTCAGATAGAACTGGAACACATCTTTTTTCACTAAAAAAAGATGCATAATTTAAAAATTTTAAAGCTTTGTAGATAAAAAAAGCCTTAATTTCAAAGGCTTATTAAAGTGCGATATTTTTAAACTAAGGAACTCATTTACGGTTAAATCATCATTAAAATTCCTATAGAATATATAAAAAACGCTGACGCGTTAGCATATTTTTTTATGCTAATGCGACAGCCCCTTT
>CAZQGG010000020.1:0-2145 GCA_964592875.1 uncultured Methanoregula sp. | reverse complement strand
AAAGCGCCCACTCAAGGAACGTTAATTCCAAGAGTGGGCTTATTGACAACCTTTACCTTTTGCAGTAATTTGATAGCAGAAGGTGTCTTATCGCCGGGAGTGCTGACCGAAAGGAAGGTCCCGGTCTAGAACGGTAAGGCATCTTCTTTTATTCCGGTAGTAGATGATTTATCTTTATTGTCTAGTAGCTCATCAACAGTATAGCACGTTCCATTTGCGACAAAATGAAGTCGAGCAAGACAGTGTATCTCCTTGTATTAATATTTTAAGCCCTTTTGGTTAAGGGCTTTTTGAACTTTGAGCAAGCGCATAAAATGACCTCTATGCTTATAGTATCACTGGATAAAGGAAATTAAAAGCCAGCATCCCACTGAAAGATTGACATATCTAGTCTTTTTCTTCTATAATATCTTGCTTTCTGGCAATAATGTTTATATAATAAAGGCACATAATGGAAAAAGGAAAGATACTATGGAAATACAAGGCTTAATGCAATATCAACATACGATTAATATTGGATATCCTATGACGCCATCTTTTTTTAGCCAGAAATCAGCGATTTTGGAAAAGCTCTTACAGAGATATCCTAGATATTCACTTCAAGATGAAACCATTGTTGTTTTTACAGAAGAGCCAGGATTTCAGATTGTTATAACCCCTCAAAATATTACGCTGATTCAGAACAGAAAAATTAATAATCTTGATTCGATATCGGAATTAAGGAATGTATGGTTAACTGTTAATAGGAAATTAAAAATATCAAAAATTAACAATATGAATATAGCTTCAGACTACATTAAGAAAATGAGTATGGCTGATGCATATACTATATCGAACAAATTTGTTAATCAATCCATTTTTAATCTATTAGGTGTTACCACGGAGCAATCTCAGGTAGTTATTAATTATGATGAGAATAAAAGAAAGAATGTTTTAAAAATATTACCTGGAACGGTCCAAAATATCACTATCAATATCGGTCCAAATCAGAATATAGCTCAACAAACCACACAAGAATCAATGCAAGGCCTCATAGTATCTATTAATTCTACTTCCAACGATGTTTTGCCATTTAGGTTTGACACCGAAATAGCCGAAATGTTGCAATCAATTAATACGAAAATTGATATAATTGAAAAAGGTGGCTTCTGATGAATGCAAAAACAAAAGAGCCAGAAGCGCTAACATTTTGGGCAAAAGTTGAAGAGCCAAAAAAGAATAATGGCATACAGGTAGTTGCAGAGATCAAGAATGCGAATAACCTCAGTACATTTATAACGATAAATACCACTTTCGAGCTTGATGCGGGTGAAAATTTACTAATTATTAAAAAATCCGACACGGATATTTCAAATGTTACAAGCATAAAGGATTATACTTCATCAAGTAACCTACATACAGCTTCATCAAGTAACCTACATACAACTTCAAAAGGAGGATGGATTGCGATGTTAAAAAAGCAAATTCGGTTTATGTTAATATCCATATCGACTATTCTTCTTTCTCTTGCGGGCTTCATCTTTTTTCTTATATCCAAATCGACAATAATCTACCCGACAATATATCTGATCATGTTTTTTGCGGGATTAGGATGGTTACTCACCGCAATAAAAGGATTGTCGGATGTTTTAAAACGAGGATAACGCCGTGTGTAAAAATAAATCTAATAAAGACGAACTAGTAATATCGAAACTGGCGAGACTTGCTTTGAAAACAATAGAAGAGTCGACAGTAGCACAGAGAATCAATTTTTTTGGTGGAGTCATAACAGCTGCTATTGTTGCGGGGCTCGTTGTCGAAAGTGAGATAAAAAGAGCAGTTACAGATGCTATCAATACTTTTGCGAATACCCCAAATTCAACGTCTCAATACTTACCATTTATGTATATTGCATTAATTATGATATATTTTTTCGTATGCGCTAAATTTGTAGATAAAAAGACCACATAGTATGTAATATCGATACTGTAATAATAGACGAGCGCCCCCTCATGGAATCAACCGTTCCATGAGGGGGCGCTATTCATGCTATGTAGTTTATTGTTCAGTTGGTGCTCTTGGGCCATTCACATTTTTGGTCATATCGCAAAGGCTGTCAATCAACGCAGAAATTGCCTGCAGGTCAATGTCATAGTTGATAATTTT
>CAZQGG010000019.1:0-2363 GCA_964592875.1 uncultured Methanoregula sp. | reverse complement strand
GCTTTCTAAAATGTCTGCAAGTGCCTTAAAATTGCTATGCAGTGCTACTGCTAATAAATTTTAAGGAGAACGCAACATGGAAAGCCAGGAACAAATTCTACTGCGAATGAAAGAAGATATCTTGCTACGGGGACTGTCAATAAGAACAATGGAGAGCTATAGCTCAAATGCCAGAGTTTTTCTTGAGTATTGTAACCGCCCGTCAGAGCAGCTAAATGAGTACGATATCCGTAATTTTTTATTGTATTTGATTAATGAGAAAAAAGTTTCTCCAGGAACTGTCAATGCTTACAGTGCCGCCATTCGTTTTCTCTTCGCCGTAACATTTAATAGAACTCTGAATTATCTTCAAATACCGCGTCAAAAAAAGCGCAAAACACTTCCGGAAGTTTTATCCAGAGAAGAAGTTTCCTCAATTATTGAGAGTTGTCATAACATTAAGCACAAGGCCATGCTGGCTGTGATATATAGCTCGGGTCTACGCATAAGTGAAGCCGCCGCCTTAAAAATTGCGCATATTGATTCCAAAAATATGCGTTTGTTTGTAGAATCCGGCAAAGGCGGCAAGGATCGCTACACCCTTCTTTCAGAAACTTGCCTTCATGTTTTACGCGAATACTTCAGAATATACCGCCCGAAACATCCTGAAGGGTGGCTTTTTCTTGGAACAAACAATGTATCCCATATCACATACCGAGGTATAGAGCTTGCCTTCGATAAAGCTGTAAAAAAAACCAACATCACCAAACATGTGTCAGTGCATACTCTTCGGCATGCTTTTGCTACCCATTTGCTTGAAGACGGTGCCACTCTATTACAGATTAAGGAATTACTCGGTCATAGCAGTATCCAGTCCACTACTGTTTATTTGCACCTTGCTAATTTAACCTCAGACATTAAAAGCCCGCTTGACAACTCGCCTGCGTATAGTGGCTTAGAGATTCCTGCCAATGGCTGAGTTACAGGATATTTTTGTCCAACATGGGAAGGCATATCAGCTCAATCACAAACTTTTAGCAAATCAATTAAAAGTTATGCGTGCTATTGAAAATTGCAGAACTTCCGCATTAGGCAGTCATATTGATGCTTGTGATGAATGCGGGTTTATACATGTTTCTTACAATTCCTGTCGTAACCGCAATTGCCCCAAGTGCCAGACTTTAAGTAAGGAACGCTGGATTGAGGCCAGGAAAGATGAATTGCTTAATGTAGGGTATTTTCATGTGGTTTTCACTATTCCTGATACCCTAAATCCAGTGGCCTACCAAAATCAAAGGCTTGTTTATGATATTTTATTTAAGGCTGCAGCCGAAACCTTGGCAGAGCTTTCGGCTGACAAAAAGTATTTGGGAGCACAAATAGGCTTTACCGAAATACTTCATACCTGGGGACAAAATTTGATGCACCATCCTCATATTCACTGTATTGTTCCCGGTGGCGGGTTAAACTCTTGCGGCAAATGGGTTAACTCCAGGAAAAACTTTTTTATCCCGGTTAAGGTTTTATCAAGAAAATTCCGGGGTAAATTTCTGTATTTTTTCAAACAGGCTAAGCTTGAATTTCATGGCTCAATTTCTTATTTGCAAGATACTGGTGTCTTTAATGACTTTATATCCTCGCTTTATCAAAAAGAATGGATTGTCTACTGTAAGCCACCCTTTAAGAATGCTGGCTATGTAGTTGAATATCTCGGGCGTTATACGCATCGGGTTGCTATTTCCAATAACCGTATTTTAAAGCTTGAAAACGGTCTGGTTACTTTCAAATGGCGTGACTACAGGGACGACAACAAACAAAAAACAATGACTTTAACCGCCGATGAATTTATCCGTCGTTTTCTTATTCATGTGTTGCCCAGGGGATTTACTAAAATACGGCATTATGGCTTTTTAAGCCCGAGAAACAAATCTACCAAACTCAAACTTTGCAAAAAGCTTACGCATACCCTTATGGGGGATAAACCAAAAGTAAAGTTGTCCACGCTTGATTTATTGAAAAAGCTAACCGGTAAAGATTTCACCATCTGTCCACACTGCGGTATTGGTCATCTTAGTAGAGCTTCACCTGAAAAAATGTAATTGAATAGTGCCTTTAAATACCCTTCAGTGGGGAGGGGGAAGCTGTACCTATTTTTATCATTTTATTATAGCTTTTGGGCATGCTTTTGTCCGTTAATTGTCTCATTTGTAATAACTCGGTTAATAATGTACAGATTCAATAAAAGGGATAATTTTTATTTCCCCATAATCGCTAAACTACTTTCTAACCAACCGCGGTTTCGTCCAATGAAATTATCCAAAGTCAGCTCTCTTGGTTTTCAGAGAGCTTTTTTTGTGACCGACTTCGGATAATTTTCTATTCAT
>CAZQGG010000018.1:0-2461 GCA_964592875.1 uncultured Methanoregula sp. | reverse complement strand
ATCAGTAACAGAGGAATAGCGACAGGCTTACCTTGTTCCCGGAACACCGTATCAAAGATTCTTCAAAGAGCTGAAGAAATGAATCTTAAGTGGCCACTTCCAGATACTATGACAAATCAGATGATTGAAGATTTATTATTTCCTGAATATAATAATTCAAAACCTCAAAAGCGACCGAATTATGACGATATTCACAAAGAACTTGCCAAAACAGGTGTGACACTTTCTCTGTTATGGCATGAATACTCTGAAGAGTGTCGGCTAAGCCAAAAAATTCCCTATAAATACTCTCAATTCTGTAGTCTTTACAACGATTATGTTCAAAAAACAAAAGCAACAATGCGTATAAAACACAAACCGGGGGAAAAACTTGAAGTAGATTGGGCTGGCCAAACTGCTACAATAAAAAACAATATCACCGGTGATCCCATAAAAGCCTACGTTTTTGTTGCAACTCTTCCGTATAGTGGCTATTCTTATGTAGAAGCTTTCCTTTCCATGAATATGGAGAGCTGGATTCAAGCTCATTTGAATGCCTTTAAGTATTTTAATGGCGTTGCTAAAATACTTGTTCCAGATAACCTCAAGACCGGAGTTGATCATGTTTCCTGGTATACAGTAGTAATCAACAAAACATACGGCGAAATGGCTACTTATTACGATACTGCGGTTATTCCGGCCAGAGTAAGACGACCAAAGGACAAACCCAGTGCAGAAGGCACTGTCGGAGTCGTTTCCATCTGGATCATTGCTGCCTTAAGAAATCAGACCTTCTTTTCAATTCAAGAGCTTAATGTAGCTATTTGGGAAAAATTGGAAGAGTTTAATACTAAGCCGTTCCAGAAGAAAGAAGGAAGTAGAGAAAGTGTTTTTCAAGCAGAAGAACAACAAGCACTTATACCTTTACCACCGTCACAATATGAATTAGCAACTTGGGCCAAAGCTACAGTACAGTTTAATTATCACATAAGTGTAGATAAAATGAACTATTCTGTTCCGTACGAATACATAAAACACTTTGTTGATGTAAGGATAACAAGCAGAACAATAGAAGTTTTCTATAGCAGTAACAGAATAGCATCACATGTAAGGAAATTTGGAAATCCCGGTCAATATCAGACATGTCTTGAACATATGCCAGAGCAACATCAGAATTATCAGGAGTGGAACTCAGAACGCTTTATTTCTTGGGCAAAAGAGATTGGTGAAAACACGATGATAGTAGTTAAGTCTATATTGGCATATTATCGCATTGAGCAACAAGGATATCGCTCTTGTATGGCACTACTGAAATCAGCTGACAAGTATTCTGTAGTGAGATTAGAAAGTGCCTGTAAAAAGGCGTTGTCTTATAGTCCTAGCCCTGGTTATAAAAATGTGCAAACCATTCTTAAAAATGGTTTTGATAAGATTGATAACACGTCTGAACCTATAAAAGATAACCCATCATCAGATTTTGGAATTACCAGAGGTGCAGATTATTATGGGAGGACAGATAAATGATCGATCAGACAACTATTACCAAGCTTCATGAAATGCATTTGAATAACATGGCAGAGACTTTTCGTAATCAACTACATGGTCCTGATTATAAAAAATTATCATTCGAAGAACGCTTTGGTCTCATAGTAGATGCCGAATGGGGCAGACGGAAAAATAACAAACTTCAGCGAATTATTAAAAATGCCAAGTTTAATTATAACCAGGCAAGTATTGAAGCCATAGACTATCATGATGATAGAAAGCTTGATCAGACTGAAATTATTCGCTTATCTTCTTGCAATTATATAATTGAAAACCACAATATTATTATCACAGGAGCATCAGGCAGTGGAAAATCATGGTTGGGGTGTGCTTTTGGTATAGCTGCATGTCGGAATTATTACCC
Organism: uncultured Methanoregula sp.; assembly: GCA_964592875.1. Lineage (GTDB taxonomy): Archaea > Halobacteriota > Methanomicrobia > Methanomicrobiales > Methanospirillaceae > Methanoregula. The sequence goes on along the minus strand of CAZQGG010000018.1, from coordinate 573 downwards.
AGTAAGATATATAAGGCTTCCTGACTTATTAGATGAACTGGCAGTAGCCAGAGGCGAAGGGATGTTTAAGAAAGTCATGAAGCACTATATGCAAATAAAGCTCTTAATCCTTGATGAATGGTTGCTGATACCACTCAGAGAACAGGAAGCAAGGGATCTGCTTGAAATAGTTGAAGCAAGATATCAAAACTCCTCAACAATCTTCTGTTCTCAATTTAAACCCGGTGGATGGCACCAGAAGATTGGTCAAGAAACTCTTGCAGATGCCATCCTGGACCGTATCATACATGATTCTTATCATATTTTTATTGAGGGAAAAATGTCAATGAGAGAACGCAATGGTCTGAATACAAAGAGACAAAAGTAATAATAGATGGTAGTTACATAGCCTTCCTTGCGGCGGCCGTCGCTTCGCTCGGCCTACGGCCTCTCTTCGCGACAGCCGCCGCAAAATTCCCGCAGAAATGCCTTTTTTTACAATAATTGGACAATGAGAAGATTATTTTTCGTTTTTTCGTTGATTTTAGTGGTAGATATTAGAGCAGTGGCTCAAACCTTCGGAGACATGGCTCA
>CAZQGG010000017.1:0-2730 GCA_964592875.1 uncultured Methanoregula sp. | reverse complement strand
GGATGCGCGGCAGCCACAACGGCCCGCTCATGCCCTGCTCCTTTGAGACTGCTCACCCCACCAGATTCGATGGCCCGCCCAGAGTCATCGCCGCCGGATTCCAGATGGCCTATGGCAACTTTGTCGGTCCGGTCGATCTCTTCAAAGACGTGGCCTTCGACCTGACACGGCAGAGGTGTCTGGAAATCACTGATTACATGAGGGCGCATGGGCCCTTCGAGCCGGGGCGTCTCCCCATGGAGGATATGGAGTACACCACGCTGCCTCATGTCATGAAGACGCTCGCAAACAGGTTTGTGGATGCTGAGTAGATTTTCCACATATCCTTTTTTCATCACGAGCTTTGCAAAATCTTCGAACTCACCGAGAGTCGATGAATTATCTCTCTGTGAATATTCTTTTGTTTATGGCAAAAATACTAGATGGCGAAACGCAGAAGAAATAGGGTCGCGAGGATGACAAAATCCTATTTTGGCGTCGGATCGCTTCCCAATCAAAACTGTCCACAAATAACAAATCATTTCAACAGTAATTTTTGGCAATATTGAATAATCCATATTATTTGTACCACTATTCTTATATATCGCATTCTTATATGTTTCATTTTAAAATAACCATCGCCCATTATTGGAGGGAATCAATACGCTCCGTCAGTCACATTCTTTGCCAATTTTCTATGCATTAATAGTCAGTATCATCATGATTTCAGGTCCAGGCTCAGCCATAGATGTCTCGTTCTCAGGGGACAGCGGGGCAGATAATGTGGGCTTGGAGAGCAGCTACAACCTCGACACCGGGTCCTCGGTCTCCGAAGAAGCCACATTGGACGCCCAATCAAGCATTCTGGAAGACAAACGAGATTTATCTGTCTCCGGAGATGCCGGCGCCAATCAAAACTATTTTGGCAGCGGCTATTTTGGCACTGCCACCATGAGCGCCACAAACGCAGGCGGCCACCTCACCGGCCATGCGTATCTCACGCGCCAGGGCATGCAAGCCAGCCAGTCTGTGGATCTGTCCGGCTCTCAGGTGACCGCTGGCATGGCTCTCACTAATCAGGGTGCGACTGCGAGCGTGGACGGTTCTGTGGCCGATGGCAGCCTCCACTCAGAAATGAGTTCATGCACGGGAAGCGCCAATGTGGCGGGCTACTTCTCTGCAGTTGGTGAAAGCGTCCAGGTGGACGGCTCGGCTTCCCAGGGAGGGGATTGGGGCAGACTGACCTCCACGGCCTCGGCCCTTGACTGGACTGCGGCAGGCTTCAACGGATGGATGGTTGCCTCAGCCTCATCTCAAGATCATACCACCCATATAACCCAGGGAGGAGATCTCTCAGGTGGCTTTTACAGAGCCTCCGGCCAGGCCCTGAGCAGCAGCATTGACTCGGAACTCAGGAAAAATCGTGGAGCCTACGACGGCACATTCGGCACCACGGTTAATGTTTGCACAGACGACCTGGGCCGCTACATTACGGGTCTTGGAAATTACTGGTTTGTCAAGCTTGGCAAGAATATTCAGTTCATTCTGGACCAGGCAGACGAAGGCGATGAGGTGGAGCTGGATTCCGGAACATTCACGGAGAACATCGCCATTGATAAATTCCTGAACATCTATGGCCAGGGAATCGGCATTACAACGATCAGTGCAAAGAACATCGGCACTCCTGTGATCGATATAACCTATGGCGGAGATGACACTCTCAGCGTCAGCGGTCTGACGGTTGCAGGAGCCACAAAGTCGGACGGAATTCGCATCCTCGGTTCAGGAAATACGGGCAATGTCCTTCTGAGCGATATCAAGTCAACAGGCAACAGCAATGGAATTGATGTCGTTGCTACCGGCAGCGGCAACAGCGTATCGGATGTGACGTTTCTGGGGCTGGAAACAGCCGGCAACAACTATGGCGTCAGCATCAATGCGAAAAACGGAGGAACAATCAGCGATTTGAACTTCAATGGTGCGACCATTTCCAATCCGGCCGGAAGCGGAGTTTCCATAAACAATAACTACGGCACTATTCAGAATCTCAACTTCGATGACGCGAAAGTCTCAGGTGCGGGCCTGGCCGGCATCTGGATCTATAACACAGCCGGCAATATCGGCGACCTATCCTTCAATAGAGCGACGATCTCGAATGCCGGTCTTGGAGCATATATCTATAACCAGGGAACTATGGGGAACCTCTATCTCAATGGGGCCAGCATTGACTCCAGAGCCTATGGCGTATTCGCTACCAATACTGGAACCATGAGCAGCCTGAACATGGAAGACGCGACGGTCTCAAACTTTGCATTCTACGGCATAGATTTCTCTAACAACAAAGGAACAATGGGAGATTTGAACCTTAACGGAGTCAGAGTCTCTGGTTCTGGCCTTGAAGGCGTTTGGGTCCAGAACAATGGAGGCGCTTTGGGTGACCTGAATCTCGAAGGATCAACTGTTCTCAATTCGAAAGATTACGGCATTCATGTCGATAATCAACCGGATAAGAAGACCGGCTTGACCAGTACCCTGGGCGACCTGAATCTTGAAGGTGCGAAGATCTACAATTCCGGCAAGAATGGATTCTATCTATCCAATAAATATGGCTGCACGGCCGGAGATCTGAGCCTTGATAGCGCGACTATCTCGGGGTCTGGATCGGATGGCGTTGCTGTCACTACCCATGGCACGATGGGCGATCTGAGCCTTGATGGCGCGACTATCTCGGGGTCTGGATCGAATGGAGTT
>CAZQGG010000016.1:0-2733 GCA_964592875.1 uncultured Methanoregula sp. | reverse complement strand
AGGGGTGCTGGATTTATTTTTAGCCGTTTGCTGTATTTTTTACTTGCCAAACACACAATATCCGCCCTTATCATATATCACTTGTCTGAGATATTTGGGGGAAATACTATGTGGTATTTACAATTCCATGTGGTGTGTGATAACGTGTTTTTATCCATTTGGATGCCTCCTTTGATTGTAAGCGCTCAATAACAAGGTGCCTGTTATCTTAAAATATGCTATGGGATAATACTCCCAACAGGTCTTTAGACTTATTAGAGTTTTTCGACTAAGTCTAAATTGGCTAAGGAGGTATCCCAAAATGGATATAGTTTCTGAGACCAAGGCTGAATTCCGCCTTAGACAGTGGACAAAAGTCATTCAGGACTGCCAGGCTAGTAATCTTACTGTCACTGCCTGGTGCAGCCAGCATAACATTGGAGCAAAAAAATACTACTACTGGCTGAGGAAAATTCGACTCAAGGCCTGCCAATCAACGGAATTTCAAACTCCTGCTGTAAAACAGGATATTGTACCACTGCAGCTTAATCCCCAGCCATGTTCCAGTTCTATTTATCCAGCAGTAACCATACATTTAGGCTCTGCGTCAATTGATATTGCAGAAGGAACCTCACAAGCGACGATCGAAACCGTACTAAGGTCTCTGCAAAACGTATGTTAGGCGATATAACCAAGGCAAAGGACATATACATCGTTTGTGGTTATACAGATATGCGAAAGTCCATTGACGGTCTGGCTGTAATCGTAAAAGAATCCTTTGGAATGGATCCTTTCGCAGCAAGTCTTTTCCTCTTCTGCGGAAAGAAACGTGACCGTATGAAGGCACTGCTCTGGGAAGGTGACGGATTCGTCCTTCTATATAAACGTCTCGAAAGCGGAAACTTCAAATGGCCCAGGAACCAGGAGCAAGCCAGGCACATTACGATGAAGGAATTCCGTTGGCTGATGGAAGGTCTGGCAATTGATCAGCCAAAAGCAATTCAAAACATTAAACCCGGTGATTTCTGCTGATGAAAAAAGCGTAATAACGCCTATTTATCGGGTTTTTGAGTAGATTTCTACTGTTGAAAATGGTATAATTAGATCATCAGATGACAGGAGAAAATCAGCTTGATAGACGATAAGGAAGCCTACATACTCCAGCTTGAAAATACAATAAAAAGCCTTGAAAAGCAGGTCAATAACCTGACGGAAATGGTCATACTACTTCAAAAGCAGAAGTTTGGAAGTTCCAGTGAAAAGACTCCGAAAAGAGAAATCGACAACCAGCTGAATCTATTCGATGAAGCAGAGCAGGAAGCGGTTTCCGATGCTGAAGAGCCTGCTGTTCAGAGGGTGAACGGATTCTATCGCAGGAATCCAAAGACCAAACGCGAGGAACTGCTTAAGGAGCTTCCTATTCTGGAAGTCCTATGTGATGTTGCTGAAGAAGATCGCATCTGCCTCCAATGTCAAAGCGGTCTTGTTCCTGTCGGCAAGGAAATAGTCCGGGAGGAACTTGAATATATCCCAGCCAAGCTGCAGATCATTCGCTACGTAAGGCTGGCCTACGGATGTCAAAAGTGTAAGCAGAAGGGAACGCCCTATATCGTAAAAGCGCTGACCCCGACATCACTGATGAATCATTCCCTGGCATCCCCCACCACGGTGGCAAATGTCATGTACCAGAAGTATGTGAATGGGATGCCCCTCTACCGGCAGGAAAAAGAATGGGAGCAGTTAGGCCTGGCCCTTAGCAGAGCCACAATGGCTAACTGGATTATCCGCTGTTCTCAGGACTGGCTGATGCCGGTTGTGAAACATCTTCGGCAGGAACTCCTGAAACGAGACATTATCCATTGTGATGAAACCACAGTTCAGGTATTGAAGGAACCAGGTAAAAAACCACAGTCCAAATCTTACATGTGGCTTTACCGTTCCGGTGCAGATGATGAATCGCCCATCGTCCTTTATGATTACAAACCTTCCAGAAGTGGCAGCAATGCAGCTGATTATCTGAAAGGATTCCACGGATATATGCATACGGACGGTTTTGCAGGATATGAAAAAGTGGAAGGCGTTACAAGGTGTGGCTGCTGGGCACACTTAAGACGGTATTTTGTAGATGCAATTCCGGACAAGAAAACAGCGGGTGCTCCACGAACCGCTGCAGAAGTAGGAAGGGATTACTGCAATAAATTATTCGAGATAGAGAAAGAACTTACATCTCTGTCTCCGGACAAAAGAAAAGCAGAACGCCTCAGACTAGAAAAACCGGTCTTGGAGGCATTTTGGTGCTGGCTTGATTCATTGATCCCTTTAAAAGGCTCCCGACTTGGCAAGGCAGTTACCTATGCGCAGAACCAGAAGCCGTATATGGAGAACTATCTACTGGATGGGAGATGTTCTATTTCCAATAATGTTGCAGAGAACAGCATCCGTCCGTTCACAGTCGGAAGGAAGAACTGGCTGTTTAGTGATACACCGAAAGGTGCTGACGCCAGCGCCGCTGTCTACAGTATTGTGGAGACTGCAAAAGCCAACAACCTGAACATATATACATATCTGAATTATCTTCTCCTGTATATGCCGGATACGGATTACAGGAAGTATCCGGAGACTATGGAAGATATGATGCCCTGGTCGGAACGGGTGCAGCAAGAATGCGGTAAAAAATGATAATCACCCACCGGACAGATTCATTATAGTCTGTTCGGTTTTATTTTTATAGGCACTCTGTTATTGAGCGCTTAC
>CAZQGG010000015.1:0-2798 GCA_964592875.1 uncultured Methanoregula sp. | reverse complement strand
TGCATATTCCGCTTTCTTAAGACACCTTGACCGGCGAAGTTGAACAGTGACGCCGCTGAAACCGAACACCTTCACCGCGCAAGATGAACATTACCGCCGGTAGGGTTGTACATTGAAGTCGAAGTTTTCTCATGGTATTATAAACGTGCTTTTAGCCGTAGCGGAGGATAGTGCAACGCTGAGGAGCGACACGAGCGCCGGATACGGGGTTTAGCGGGAAGAGTGGTGCCATGCGTCCACGCGCTGGGGTTACTCTTCTTTTTTGCATTGGTACATAAGCGCTCACTCTTCCCGGAAAACCTTAATGCGTTAAACCTCGGGTTCGGGCAGAGCCCGATGAGCCGAAGGCTCCTTTTCTAATTCTCCGAAATCCCTTTTCTTTTTCGCATGGAGTCCTTGCAGTCGATTACGATAGTGTAGGAATCGTGGACGATGCGGTCGCAGATAGCGTCGGCAAGAATAGGATCGCCGAGCTTCTCACGCCAGCCTGGGACGTCAAACTGCGAACAAAATATTGTGGAAGCCTTTTTGTACCGGGCCTCAATAATCTCAAGCAGATCTCGGGACTCCGTATCCTTTAGCGGGGAGAGCAACCATTCGTCAATGATCAGCAGCGAATATTTCTTGTATTGAGCCATGACCTTGCGGATCGTGCCGCTTCCGCGGGCGATGGAAAGATCCACGAGCAGCTCCGGCAGACGGATGTATTTCACGGTGAGATAATTGCGAACCGCTGCCATACCCAGAGCGCAGGCGAGATAGGTCTTGCCGCTGCCCGTGGCACCGAGCAGCATAACATTGTGGTGTTCTCCTATGTAATTGCAGGCGGAAAGTCTCGCGATTTGGTTCTTATCCAGATTTCTGTCGGTATGGTACTCAATATCTTCCACGCAGGCGCCAGGCTCAGAGAATCCGGCCTGTTTTACCAGTTTTTTTAGATGGTTGCTTTTTCTGGCGCACCATTCCTTATCCACGATCAGGCCAAAGCGGTCTTCAAAGGACATATTCTGAAACTGCGGATCGGTCAGCTGCGCTTTGAAAGCGGAGCCCATAACGCTGAGATGCATTTCCCGGAGCTTGTTTGCGGTATTTTCTGTCAGCATCACTTTTTCCTCCTATCGTAGTAGTCCGCGCCACGGGTAAATCCGTACTGCGAGGAGGACGGCTGTGTTATGGAGTCGCCCTGAATCTTATCCTGTCCGGAGCTCAGAATGGTCTGCACATTCTTTAGAGACGGTCGGGGCGTATATGTGAGAGCTCTTTTGCAGGCATTTTCAAGGCGTTCCGCCGAATATTTATCGGCGAGTTTCAGAAGCCCCATACAGGCCTTGTAGCCCTGTTGTTCGACTTTGTAACCTGCGAGGATGGCGCGGACCACGGTTTCGGTATTGTGCCCGATCTTTGCCGCCCATTTGGCGTAGCGCTCACCGTTCCACTGCACATATTGTTGATGATTTGGCGGCATATGGTCTTCCGCAGTACTGTATTGATTTGCTCTGCCGTAGAGCCTGGGGTGAGAGCAAATGCGGTTTCCGTCAAAGAAAATCTCGACAGTTCCCTTTGTAATGCGTATATCCACCTTCTGCTTGATGTATTCATATGGAATAGAGTAATTCATACTGTCGACAGATATGTGGTAGTTTGGCCCAACAGTCGCCACTTTCCACGTCGCCAACTCGAACGGTCTCGGCGGCAGAGGCAACAGAAATGGCTTTTCTTCCTCAAACGCCGCTGCCCGGCTACCATCTTTCTTCTGAAACGGCTTGTTATTAAAAGTTTCCAGCCGCTCCCGGATGGCAGTGTTCAACTCCGGCAGGGACAGGAACTGTTCATTGCGGATAGCGGCCAGTATGAATGTGGAGATTACGCCGACAGTGCCTTCAACCATTGCCTTATCCTTTGGAGTGCGGACTCTTGCAGGGATAACCGCCGTACCGTAATGCTCGGCAAGCTCACGGTAGGTTTGATTCAGAGTAACCTCATTGCGCCCGTGCTTGTCCACTCCCGTTTTCAGATTATCGCACTGAATGATCCTGGCCACGCCGCTGAAATACCTGTAAGCATTAACATGAGCTGCTATCCAGCACTCCTGTTTCATGGAGAAGAATGCCTCCACATAGGTGTAACCGCTGAAAGGCAGTGTGGCTACAAAAACGTATGCCGGGATTGATTCGCCAGTATCCGTGTCTGTTACGGTCGCTTTATCTCCCGCCCAGTCTACCTGCATAATCTCACCGGGCTTGTGGTTCAGGTGCATGGTCGCGTTCTTTTTCACCAGAAAGTCGTTGTAGTACTTGTTGAACTGAGTGGACTGGTATGGCATCTCTCCTGTAGTTCTGCAGGCGTCGCAGTATTCCAGCCACAGCAGATTCAGTGTGACACCATTTTTCTGGAGTTCCCGGTGAACAAATTCGTAGTCCGGCATTTTAAAAACAGGCTTTCCGACCGCGGTGGGGAAAAGCAAATCGGCCAGTTGTTTGTCCGATATGCTGTCAGGTAAAGGATACTGGAGTCGGTTCTCCTTCGCCAGCCGGAGCGTTTGGATGACGGTAGTTCTTGAACACCCGCACGCCTCCGCAATCTGGGTCTTGTTGAGCCCAAGGCTGTACAGCCTCAGAATCTCGCGGTAATTGGTCATGTCGATGACCTCCTCTGTTGTATTCACGCGTTTGCGTGTAACAACATATTACCGCCTATTCACTTGTGCTGTTCAACGGTACCGGCACCACTGTTCAACCTCGACGGCGAGGGTGTTCAATTTGCGCGGTCGAGGTGTTCAATCTCGCGCGGAATATTCA
>CAZQGG010000014.1:0-3146 GCA_964592875.1 uncultured Methanoregula sp. | reverse complement strand
ATCAACCCGCACTAGGGACTTTCACCCTTTAGACTGCGCCCATGCCGGGCGCACCTGAACCTATTCCTATACTATCACCGATAGTATAGGAATAGAAGCAAATTTATTTAAAGATATACTTTTATTAACTGTAGATTCCATACTTCCAATAATAATATTATTCCCAACTGTTAAATCAGTATCTACATTAATAGTTACCCCAGTAATTGTACCACCATTAATTTGATTAGCTTTTATAGTTGCTGTACTTATTTCATTTCTACTAATAGTAGTGATTGCATTAGTATCTGGTATATAAGTACCAACAGGCAATGCCCCAACGTCACTTGCAGTCTGAGGGATATATGGCTTACTACTAACTTGCCCCCAACTAATAACTGCACTTGGATCTAATCTAATACCACCAGCCCCTACATAGAGTTCATTAACCTTGATTTTTGAAGCTCCAACGCTATTATCAGATAAATTATCGCCCATAATTTTGTTTACAGAATCTAAAATGTTAGTCCCGCTTATCTTTAAACTTGAGCAGTCAATATTGCCAATAATACTGGCTTTGTTAGCAATCAATGCTCCAGCATTATCAACGCTAAAAGGATATACTGAATTAACAGGTGTTCCAATACTAATACTTCCACCTTGAATAGTTGAATTACTAATAATACTGCCAGCATTAAGTTTACCAATCAAATGCAAATTACCATTAATATCACAGTGGTAATTATCCTGAATATCATATTTTGTATTGAGTAATTTACTGTCCTTAATTTTTATTGTGTCACATTTCAAAATTGAGTTAGGAAACAGTACATAAGGGTGTAAATAGCCTCCTATAACCTCATCAGCAAAATGTTCGTATGTTTTTACAATTATCTTACCAACATCGCTACACACACCACTTTTAAGCAAATTATCAGCGTAAGGAGCAGCCTCTTTTGAATGTGCAGCAACTGCGAGAAAACCATTTTGTCCAGTGACATCCTGGCTATTTATACACCATTCATTTTCATTATGGAAAACCTGATAGATCATAAGGCGATTTTTTTCAGAGGTAAATATGTATATTCCAAATTGATCTCCTTCATCTTCTGGTCTACGTTTTTTCAGTACAGTTTCATATTTATTGAAAACTGATTTTGCTTTTTTGACAACTTCATCTACTGTGTCATTATCTTCAACATAATTAAAAAATTTGCTTGTTGCAACAAAATTACCTGCTGCAAAGATTACTTTATTTCCATACTGCCTTACTTTATGACAATCATCGTGAATATAATAATGAATACCATTTTCATAAGCGGAGACCCTACTATCAGCACAAACTAATACACTTTCACCAGTGCAGTATATTACACATAAACTCATTTAAAATTCCTTCTTTCAATAAAATAAACGCCGATTAGGCGTTAAGTAATTGCTCAATATATAAAAAGGAATAATTTCCTTGTATAATGAAAATATCCAAATATCTAATTAAAGGAGCGATAAATATGAAAAACATTAAACCCATATCTAAATTCTCTCTCGGTCTTTTCTCAGGAATCCTAGCTACATCAATCCTATTTTCAACCTTTGCCATTGCTGGTTCGCCTATCAAACTCATAATTAACAGCAAAGAAATAACCTGTGATTCACCACCACAGATTATAAACGGTAGGGTTTTAGTTCCAGTTAGAGCAGTTGTGGAAAATCTAGGGGTACAGGTTGTATGGGATGCTCAGAATAATGCAGTTAGAATTGATTCAGCAAAAGTACAAGAGACTAAACCAAGTCAGCCAACAAATACGAATGCCCCTGTGGTTGTTACGCCTCAGAAGGACAATGTAAAACCAGTAGTTGAGGCATCTAAGCCAACTAATGAAAATAACGTTCAAAGAACTACATGGAATGGTATGGATGCTATTATCAAAGACGGACAAACGTATTTTAGCGTTGTGGAATACAATAATATAATAGGAAAAGGGGAGGCAAATCCGTTAAATTATGTTACTTATAATCAAAACACTAAAGAATCCACAATAATTTTAAACAGTCAATCAACTGTAATACCATTTAATGATGAAAATGTTCAAATATATAATCATAAAACTTATTTTAATAGTAAATTTTATAGATAATTATCCAAATACAGCAACAGGGGCAGTATCTATTCTCTGATTACCTGCGTATATACCCCCTTTGGGATTATATATAAATAATCCTCCACCAGTAGGGTCTATATATATTGATTGTGATTGACTTTCTGGTGCTGTCCCCCATTTAATTCCTGCATTAAAATCACTAACAGATAATATTAATTGTTTTCCAATTGTTGCATTTGTACCTACATTAATAGTTACACCAGTAATTGTGCCACCAGTAATTTGATTAGCACTGATTTTTGCAGTGCTAATTTCATTTCTACTAATAGTGGTAATCGCATTATTATCTGGTATATAAGTGCCTACTGGTAATGCACCTACATCAGAAGCATTAGGTGTCCATGTGTCAGGTCTTGCCCCTACATCACTAGCATTTTGCGGTATAAAAGGCTTGCTACTAACTTGCCCCCAACTAATAACAGCACTAGAATCTAATCTAATGCCACCAGCACCAACATATAGCTCATTAACCTTTATTTTATTAGCTCCAACACTACCATTAGCTAAACTATCACCTTGAATCTTATTCATAGTATCCAATACATTAGTCCCAGCAATCTTTAAACTAGAACAATCAATACTACCCTGTATATTTGCTCCACTAGCAGTTAGATTACCTGTTAAATCTACTCTAAAAGGCGCAGATGAAAAATTAGAACTACCAAGATAAATACCATTTGTATCTGCTTTAAAAATAGCATTATTAACACCAATTTCAACAAATCCTTTTAGTTTTAGATTTCCATCAGTATCAATATAAAATTTATCCTCTGCATTAGACCAAGCGAAACTTGTCTCTTCTCCTGAGATGATGCTTGGTCTTGTTTGTATTTTGATACCATTAGTTGATTTAATAATTACATGAAATGCCTATATATTGAGATTATAAAGGTGTGAATTAGGTGATAAAATCTCCATTTTATAAGGATGATATATTTTAATCCTTTAACTGCATATTCCGCTTTCTTAAGACACCTTGACCGGCGAAGTTGAACAGTGACGCCG
>CAZQGG010000013.1:0-3245 GCA_964592875.1 uncultured Methanoregula sp. | reverse complement strand
GCAGCCATCTACACCATAACCTTCAACGTAAACGGAGGAACTGCAGTAGCAGAGCTAAGTAATGTACCAGTAGGTACAAAAATCACAGCCCCAATTGCCCCGACCAAAACCGGGTATACCTTTGGCGGCTGGTACAAAGAAGCCGGGCTGACCAATGCCTGGAATTTCACAACCGATACCGTAGCTGCTAACACTACGCTGTTTGCCAAGTGGGTATGTAGCTATGAACTTACCGTACCCAGCTTCAGCATAGAGAACCAGATCATAGCAGAAGGAGCTACCAAACAGATAACCCTGGCAGCTTCCGGCTCCAAGCTCATCCTAAGCGGAGTTGAGCAAGCTAACCCGGCTATTACGTATAGCTATGCTGAAGTAGAAGACACTGCCAACATTGCCAGTATAACTGGTACCATCCTGACCCTAAGTCCACCTGCAGATGGTACCGGAAAAACCGTAAAGATCAAAGCCGACGCCACATGGATAGCAGGAGGCGGCAGTGTTTCTGCCAGTCGGATAGTATCCTTTACCGTAAGTAAACAGGGCAGTCTTCCCTGCAGCTGTGTAGTCACAGCACCAACCTTCACGGTTAATAATCAGACCATCCCATACAACAGCGCGGATAAAACTGTAACCCTGAGTGCATCCGGAGCCAGTATCATAGGCGGTTGCCAGAAACCAGGCCATACAGCCAGCCCCATAGACTACAGTTACACCATACTATCGGGATATAAGGATACCAACGATGTAGTCATAGCCAGTATAAACGGCAGCCAGCTGACCCTTAATCCGACCATAGCCGGAACTTATACCATAACCGTTAAAGCAACGGCCAGCGTCAACAGCAAAACTGCTGTCAAAACAGCCAGCTTTACCATAACCAAGGAGGCCGCTCCTCTGCCACCGCAATGTACCTGCAGTATTTCGGCACCCGTTCTGGGGGGTGACATTATTCCAATTCTGGCAGGAAATAATACTGCTGATTTCAACCTATCCGGTAAATTGACTGCCGGTACAATTAACGGAGGATGCCAGGTAGCTGGTCATGCAGCAGGAGCAGTAAACCATATTTATACTATCAAGAGCGGAATCGGCAACAATACCGCCGGAGCCAGTTTAAATGGAAAAACCCTGACTGTCACCCGGGCTGGAAATGTAACCGTTCTGGTGACCACAACAGCCAACGGCAAAACGTCAGCTTCAGCCGAAGCCACATATAACGTTACCAATGCAGACGTAACTGAAGTAGAGAATCTGATATTCGCTTTACCAATTATCAATAGTGACAACCCGAGTGATGTTAATGGAGTCATTCAAGGTGCCTCGGGAGGTATCCTGGCAGCCAAGACTAAATTTGAGAATCTAAGTACAGACAAAAAAGAACAGGTAAGCACTGCCAAGCGCAGCAAACTGGATACTCTGATCAACCGGTTAGGAGTACTGCAAACCAGCATAAATGCCAGCGGAGCCAATGTAACCGCCACCGGACTGGAAACAGCAGTTAATACCACTAATGAACTGAACGCCGGCAAAAATGTCAGCATTACCCTGGCCGTACAGGAACAAAACACCAGTACTTCTCCGGATATACCATCTGACAGTAACCTGATAATAGCGAGCGCCGGAAGCCAGACCTTAAGTACTGCGTTTGATGTAAAACTGGTAAAAACCGTAACCGAAAACAGCGGCAGCGTAACCACAGAAAACGTACCGGAAGCCGATGCACCTGTTTATGTAACCCTGGAGGTACCTGCGAATATGCGGGGTGGTACAGACTACAAGGTTTATCATGTCCATACCAAAGCCGACGGAACTAAAGAACTGGAAACGATAGAAGCAACGTACAACAATACCAATCCGCCCACGATATCCTTCTGGATACGCAAGTTCAGTACCATCAAGATTGGCTATAGCACTGCTCCTCCTCCGGTTGTTCCGCCAGTTAATCCGCCAGGCGGCGGAGGCCTTGGAGGCTCTTCTGCGAATACGCCGGCAGCCGTTACCGGAGTTGACATTCTGGTCAATGGTAAAGTTCAAAATGCAGGTACTGCAAGTACTGCCAAAGTTGGAGATCAGACTGTAACTACTGTGGTTGTGGACCCGCAGAAACTGGAACAAAAGCTGGCCCAGGAAGGCAACAATAGTGTGGTTACCATTCCGGTCAATACCAATGCCGATGTCGTAATCGGAGAACTAAACGGCCAGATGGTCAAAAACATGGAAAACAAGCAGGCCGTGGTAGAAGTAAAAACCCAAAATGCAGCTTACACCCTGCCCGCCCAACAGATCAATATTGACGAGATATCGGCGCAAATGGGTAGCAATTTGGAACTAAAGGACATCAAGGTGCAGATACAGATAGCAAACCCGGCAGCCGCAACCGTTAAGGTAGTGGAGAATTCCGCCAAGAAGGGCGAGTTCACCATCGTAGTGCCACCGGTGGAATTCAACGTCCAATGTACCTACGGAGGCAAAAACGTAACCGTAAACAGCTTCAACGCCTATGTCGAAAGAACCATAGCCATCCCTAATGGGGTAGACCCAAGTAAAATTACCACTGGGGTCGTGCATGAAACGGATGGAACCGTAAGACATGTACCTACCCAGATTATACAGATTGACAGCAAATACTATGCAAAGATCAACAGTTTGACCAACAGCACCTATTCAGTGGTCTGGCATCCGGTTCAATTTAAGGATGTAGATAAACATTGGGCTAAAGCCGCAGTCAATGACATGGGGTCAAGAATGGTAGTCAGCGGAGTAAACAAAGACAGCTACGAACCGAACAGAGACATCACCCGGGCTGAATTTGCAACCATTATAGTTAAAGCTTTAGGCTTAAAACCCGGCAGCGCGCAGGGATCATTCTCGGATGTAACCGGCAGCGCTTGGTACGCGGGTGCGGTCCAGACTGCCGCTCAGTACAAAATAATATCCGGCTATGGCAACGGGAAATTTGGTCCCACCGACAAAATTACCCGTGAGCAAGCCATGACCATGATCGCCAAAGCCATGAACATCACCGGAATGAAGGCAGATTTGCAGGTTGGCGAAGCTAACCAGTTGCTGGCCAATTATACAGACACCCAACAGGCAGCCGAGTATGCTAAGACCGGCATAGCGGCTTGTGTAAAGACCGGGATAATAACCGGCAAGGGTGCCAATATGGTGGGTCCGAAGGCTAACATCACCCGGGCGGAAGTAGCAGTGATTGTGCAAAAACTGCTGCAAAAATCGAAATTGAT
>CAZQGG010000012.1:0-3491 GCA_964592875.1 uncultured Methanoregula sp. | reverse complement strand
CCTTTACATACTCCGTTCACATATAGACCAACTTCCTGAGGCTGACTCTTCCCGAGTGCTTTCAAATACATGTAAACTGGCAGGTAATCACTTCTTTCCAGGTAGTTGAAGGTTTTGGCCTGTTGATAAGCAGCTGGGTCAAATTTATCGCCCATACCACCGAGTGCCAGCCAGCAGGCTTCGGTGGCATGTACCATGACCATTTCTCCGGGATTAATCATCCAGTTTTTGTGAGTATTGTCATTTGGATCACCATGCTCGCTTTGTCCGGTCCAGGTTCCGTCTGTGTTTTTGAAAGTAGCCCAATTTCTGGATTTGATCATGGTTATCTTGTCCAATACTTCTGCAAAAGCATCCCAGGGCATCATGGCTTTCTTGAGGTAAAAGCCTACCCAATTGTTATTGTATTCATTACTTTGATCACCTTCGATACTGTTATCCCTTAAAACCAGAACATTATCTTCCGGCATCCTGAACCCGGATAATTCATATGATACGGATTGATTCATCCATACTTTATATCCCTGCGATCTGGTTAAATATCCGTTAAAAAGAGGACTATCATATACACCTGTATGTTGACCTTCTACATCAACCCATGTCATTTGGTTGAAAAGATACTGATTTCCTACTATCTGTTTCAGTCCGTTCTTAATTTGCATCTGATCCTGAGTCCAGGTATTGAGGATCGGGAATCCTACCCAGTTGATATAACCGTTAGTCTGAGGTAACAAAGTTCTGGCATCCATCTGATGTGTTGTAGCAGGTTTTGCTCCAATATCGGATCTCGTGCCGTCTGCATCACGATCTTCTGAATCATTCAGCCAGGTATTGCCGTCATTGTCAGTATCAGGCTTTCCGGCGTCGATGCAGGGAGAATAGTCAGCCGAAGTATTCCAGATGGGAACCAGGTTTAAATCCAGTTTGGGGTTTTCGGTAGTAAGGCAGTTTGATTGAGTTACGTTATAGCCGACATTCACAGTTGGGGAAGTTCTGTAGAAGAGAGTATTATCTGCAGTGAGTATTGCATTAGCGTTATTATTACGGGTAATAATTTCAGGAGCTTTGACATTATTGAAGAGGCAGTTAATGAGTTTGGTGTTAGCATCTGTCAGGATGGCTGTACTGATGTTCTGATTACCGGGTGCAAAGCAATCCGTAAAAGTATTATTTAACAGAGTTGCAGTATGATCACCTCCGCCGAAAAGAACCATGTTATATTTGACGAGGAGAGGATTTTGGTTGTAGAAAGCATCGGGATAGGTTGCGGTTTTATGCATAAAGATATTATTCTTCAGGGAGATGTCCTGAGCAACTGTCAGGATAGCCAGATCAGCAGAGAATTCAGAATTATTCCCGGCGTCATACAGGTAATTATTGATGAATGTGTTTTTATTGAGAGTTAAAGGAAAAGTGCTTTCGGTTTGAAGAGCAGCAATAGCTGAACCCAGATGGTTAGTTACATTGAATTCGAAGGTATTGTTTTGGATGTTTCCGCCTCTGGCCAGGTACAAAGCACCGCCCTGACCCATCTGATTATTGTACAGGGCCGGGGTTGTGTAGTTATATTTGAAAGTATTATCAGAAACTAATCCTGTTTCTGATAACCAGACAGCTCCGCCGAATTCGCTTCTGTTACTCTCAAAAATATTGTTCTGAATAAGAGGAGAAGTGTTTGGGGCGGCATAAATTGCTCCACCTCTTCCGTAATGGGTGTCGGTATCATTCTGAGAGTATTCAGTACGGTTACTGAGGAATTTGTTGAACAGAATTTTAGGACTGCCTGACTGGATATAGACAGCCCCACCGAGATTTTGCCAGACATTGTTGGCATTAACCATCAGTCCGTTTTGGATAGTAAAGCCCTGGATGAGATCGAGTTCATTTGCTTCACGTAAATAGAAGGCTCTGCCGGAGTTGTTGCAATCGATAGTACAGGTCTGATAACCATTAAGGGAAACCACTCTGATATGTTTGTTATACCATTTGAGATTAGTGTTATTGGCTCCACTGTAGGTTCCAGGAGAAACGCGGACCGTTCCGCCATCCTGAATCCGGTTGATTCCGCTTTGAATATCGGGATAATCAGCAGGAATACAAATCAGCATATCGGGATTATCGTGCAGGACCAAGGTACCCAGATTAAGATCTGTAGGATTATTAAGAAGCAGTTTGGAGTATTCTTCGTATTCTGCATTATCAGATTTGATGCTGAGCCAGATATTGGAAAGATTAGATCCGTTAAAAGGAATATGGACAGGAATACTGTTTGAGCTATTTGAATTGGAACTTTGTTGTTTTAGAATAGAGTAATTATCTGCATTTACTATAATAATATTCAGGTTATAATTAACTCCGGGACACTGAATAGTTCCTAACAGATCTGGATTATAAAAAGGATTGAAGTTATTATTTGCAGAATTATTTACTGAATTCTGGATAGCAACAGAAGTTGGACTAAAGCCATGAATATGGTCATTTGCTTGCGGAACAATGGTCCCTGACCAGTGATTGGGGACAACTAATTCATAGTTACCGCTGGCATTTGTAGTAGTAGTTTTAGTTACAGTACCGTCAGTTGCAATGGCATTAATGACAATTCCAGCTGCAGAATGTTGGTTGTTATTAGGAATATTGCCTGTAATCCGATTTGATAATTTGCAGCGAATTTTGAGATAACTATCAATTTCAGCCCAATATCCAATTGTACCTAATTCATCATATCCATCCAAATTCTCATTCATGACTTTAATATAAAAGCCTTGTTCAGAATTAGTCAAACCATTTACATAGTAGTCCAGCAGATTCGGATTATTAAACTCAAAGTCAACCTGATAATCTTGGGCATCAAATCTTCCCAAAAATATCCCGGAGCTAACACCATTCCATTCATCTTCATCTCCTGTGTTATTATAAATATTGTTTAGAAAAACATCGAAAAAAAAGTTTACTGGAATTCCTTCAGTTCCAGCAGGCCAAGAAGTAGTTTGTAACCCTAATATGGCTTCAGTATAAACTACAGGACGACCACTGTATTCCTGACATAAATCTCCCAAGGATTGACTATGATATTTATTACACAACCTCATGTACGTAACTTGATAAAAGTCAGATGTTTGTTGCTTGTTATAACCAACTTTAGTATTTGCACCGTAGTAATAGTTATCTGGAAAATTTGTAAAGTGTTGTTTATAAATTCCTAACCCTGTTGTGATACCTAAATTCTGTTCAACATCATATTCTGTTTTTGGGCCGTTCTTCCCTTGTTCAGATTCCTTGATTAAATGAAATTGACCATCTTTTTTGTAGCAAACCGGCTGACTGTAGTAAGTCAGTTCGACTTCATCGGCACTGATTTTCGACATTGTGGTGTAGTAATCAACGGGAACCACCTCGATCTCGGCTGCAAAACATGTGACAGCCAGGAACACCATGCATACTGCTAATAGTAATGCTTTCATTTCATCCTCCTTAGATGCTTAGATTTAGGA
>CAZQGG010000011.1:6563-8507 GCA_964592875.1 uncultured Methanoregula sp. | reverse complement strand
AGCCCCTGCAAAAGATTGTTGAATTTCCACCAGTGCATGGACGTGTCGTCGAGGTCAATCTTATAATCGGACATAAAGGATGATTTAATGTAGTTTTCGTCAAAAGTGTAATCCATATCGGCTTTTTTATTTGACGGGGCGTGCTCTTTTCCACATTGCAAATACTTTATAGCCAGGCGTAGAGCTTCCTGCGTATCCTCAGGAGGCTCTTTGTATAAGATACCAATAACACCATATGCCCTTTCTATATCACCCAAATCAGCGTCATTAATGCACGCAAAACAAGCGAGCGCATAGGTGTAGTCGGTATTTATATCATACTCGACGCCGTTAACCTCTATCGCTTCAGGGTAACTCATTTTAGGGCTCTCCTTGTTTCGCGGTTCGGCATATGCTTGTTGACCGCGCTAGTTTTAAGCTTTTCAGCGTTAATACCTATTTGCTCAAAATGTGGCTTGAGCTGCTCAATCAGGTCATTAAACATATTGATATAGTTCTTATCCCCGAAAATCTTCTGGCAAGCCCCAGCGCCGAGGAATAGATCCATTGTCGTGCGCGCTTCAATATAAAAAGAGTCAATCAGTTGCGCTCCGTCATACTGATTTTTTGTGATAAATTCGTTCAGAGGTTCATCGGGGCGGGCATCAATCTCCGCTGCTTTATCTTCGTATTCCTTTGTTAGGGAATCGATTTTTTCAAAGGCTTTCATGAGTCTGCCGGTTAGGCTAGTATCTTGAGTGTCGAAACTTATGCACTCGCCTTTATCGTTCACCTCAATGATGTATTCGCTCTCGGATTTTATTCTGATACTGTTCATGGTGTAATCCTTTCATTAATAGGGCAGGGGCGGGGTTTGACCGCCCCACATTGTTTATTACGTGCCAGTTGTAAAGATGCTGGATGTCGCCGCGAAAGCCTGACCGTAAACGTCTGCGATTCCGGCCAGAGTAAGAATGTGCACGGTCGATGCTGCCATCGAAGCAGATGGGGTGAGTGTGAGGATATTGCCTGTAGAATCCCATGATTTCGTACAAGCAACCTGCGCGCCGGCAGCGGTGCAGAGCGTAACGCTTTCCGCTCTGATCTGATTGTTGAATGTGACGCTGATTGCCGATACGCGAGCAACTCCGGTTGCGGCGGGTGCTGGTACGGTTGCTGCGGTGATTGCGGAAACGCCGGTAGCAGTAAACACCTGAATGCCATTTGTAACTACGCAAGTGCCAAGCGTTGGATCACCGTTGAAGCTGAGCGTCGCATTAATAACAACCGGCGAACCCGCATCGCCGCCGAAGTCTGATATCGCAATTGAAGCATTATTAAGCTCCGCAGCGTATGGAGTGGATTTGTACAGATACACAATAAGAGCCTGTACCTCAGCTGCTGTGCCAACGGCACGGTTTCTGCGGATGTTGTCGATGAATTCAAATATCGGTTCTCCTGCGTAGCAAGTCAGAGGAACATCGGTCGCCACCTGATAACTGTCAGTGCTGGTTGTAGCGGAAGATTCGTTGATGTACTGCTCTGTAGTTGTTTGGGCGTCATATTTCAGGCTAAGGCTAGTAACACCTTTGCCGACCCTCGTCCACACCGGAGATGCAGCCGTGCCTGTGTTTAGAGACAGTGCCACTTTTGGGGTATATATCTTGTCCATGTCTATAGTGCCTCCTCGTCATAAATAAGAGAAAACACGGCAAAGAATGTCGTGTTCCCGTCTTCGTCCTTGCCCGATAAATCGGTCGGGCCTCTTGTTGATGTGATTTTCTGCGGTGCCCTGCGCGCTCCGATATCAAGCCCGGACGTTTCGTTTGCCCTAAACCAAGCTATCAGGTCGTTCAGAGGCTTAAAGATTTCACCCGCGCTGTCAGGAACTGCGCTTATTGTGAAGTAAATCATAAACGGAACCTCAGCTGTGAAGTTCCCGAGAATGTCTTCCTCGAGCACGGC
>CAZQGG010000011.1:0-6463 GCA_964592875.1 uncultured Methanoregula sp. | reverse complement strand
TCCTTTGCCATACTGTCACCCTATTTCCCGTAAATCTGAAGAACATCGCTGGTAGGAGCGGCGACGTTTGAAATACTGTAGACTTGATATTTCTTTTGCATGGTTGTTTTCGTTTCACTGGGTAGCGTTTCGGATGCATCACCTTGAACGAAGAAATCGTTTGCAGGGTTAAATGTAAAATAACCCGCCTTGTTCGTCAGACTTCCCCATGCTACAGGGTCAATATATTTGCGATTGCCGGTTATGGCTGAATCCCGTAGCTCGACTATCAGTTGCGCTTTGTCCGTAGTGCTTATGCCTCGCTGTGCAAGCCTTTGTGCATATCCGGTATCGAGGTATACCCGATCCAATACAGTGCGCTGATATGTCGCCACGCCCGATGTGGTAGACAGATAGTTGTAGAGCGTGACAGTGCTTTGTCTCGCTCTACGGCTGATTGTTTTCATGTTAGCCACCTTGGACGGTATGTCCCACCGACAGATGCGCTTAACAGACCCGTACTCATAAGGATTGTTTTAACCCTCTTGTGCGCTATCTGCATCATCGCCTCATAAGTCCTTGACGATGCGTCGACGGAATACGAATAGCCACCGACGCTCTCAGAGGTCACGCCGGACACACCCGATGCGCTGCCAGTGCTCTCCTGTATCTCGTTTATGGTGTCAGCCAGTATGCAGGTAGCTGTCTCAATAAGGTCTTGAATGTCCGTGTCATAGCTGGATAAGCCTGCACGGCGAATCTTCCCGAACGTCAGGGCATCAAGCTCGATAGAAGCGGACAGGGCGATAGGTGCGAACGCTGTTTCTTTGATTGCTGTGCCTTTATAAGTGGCAGTGTAGTATGCGTAAGCTACGTATGTGTCCATGTTAAACCCCCTAAGAGGGGAGGGCGGTTATTCGTCGCCCTCGGTTTCTTTAATTACTGCAATTACTGCGAGAATGTCGGCTTTCTTTTCGGCATCCCCGAGGTCGATACCGTTTTCAACGGCATAGGCTTTCAGCTCTTCAACGGTCATTTTGCCGACTGTCTTAGTTTTGGGCGCTTCGTCCTTAGTCTCGGGCTCTTCCGCAGTAACGGTAAAGCCCTCTCTGCCAGAGAACCAGCCCGCGGCGTTTTCGTCCTCAGTCTGTCCTATGCCGTCCATGAACTGGACACCGCACAGTTTTCTGTTATACGCCGTATTCGGCGCGATAATCTTATACATATTACTGCACCTTGAAGTTGCGAAGTACGCCGGCAGCGCGGGACTTCTTCAGCGCAAGACCAGCTACCATTTCGACGTCGCCTTCTTTGACCGCACCGGCAGTAGTGAAGTCGGGGAGATTGGTATCGATTACTTTACCACCAGCGGGAGAAGCGGCATGGAAGCCATCAAGAGCGAAACGAGCCGCGTAAAGGTCGGTCAGACCAGTGACGGGTGTTGCCCCGTTATTTCTTGTTACGATGGGAACGACAGGCTTTGTCGCGGAGCCATCAAAGTAATACTGCAGATCCTGGAACAGAACGCCGTTATAGCCGAAGGCCTTTCTGCCGAAAGCGTCTTCGGACTGCGTGAGGTATCCAGAACGACGGGCGCAGGCCTGCAGCTTTGTGATGAGCTTTGTGTTTGCCATAAGCAAATCGGGCTTGCCGTCGAGTTCCGCCAGGAACGCATCAAGCATATCCAGCACTGCCTTGTAGTTGGTGTCGAGCGCGGCAGCGGTGGAGATGTCAATGGCGTTTTGTGCTCCGGTGTTGATTTCAGTAGAGCTGCCTGCCAGCATTACGTCGAGACCATCAAAGCCTGTAACGGAATCATCACCATTGATCGCGCAATAATGGAAAAGGTTGATTGTAGCTTTAATCTTCTCCTGGAGCTGAAAATTGACCTCGTCAACCGCACCGGATGTCTTGGCAATTACGCGGTCGATGGGGAACGTGCCACCGAAGATTTTGAGTTCTGTGGATTTCTTTTCACGGATGGCGTTGTCTTTCTTGGCATACTCAGCGTTGATAGCGCGGAACGCTGCAGTAGAAGGTGTCTTTAGCATCTGATAGGAATACGTAAGAGTTGAACCGCCTGTGCCGGGGGAAACGGAATCGTCGAATGTAAGCAGATCAAGTATCTGAGAACCCCTGCGGAATTCATCAATAACGTTCTGATCTACCATATCGGCCATACCGACTTTTGCTTCTGCGAGTGTAATCATAAGGTTTTACCTCCAATTATTTGTTGTATTTTTCAAAGATTGCTGATTTAAGCGTGTCAGCCGGAGGGGGATTGCCGTCACCACCTCCGAGCTTGCCAGAGAAAATGCCGGGAGCTGGCTTGCCGTCGTCGAAGTGCGCAGCATTGTCTTTTTTGAACGTCTCTGCCCACTCTTTGCCGCCGATGAAGCTTTCACCTTCGAGCTTGAAGCCTTTAGACGCGAACTCAGAGAGGATTGCTTTCTTACTGAGTGCATCCTTAGGCTTAAGAGTGTCGATGAACTTCTCGGCAGCGGAGTCGTAGGCGATTTTTGCAAGCTTAGCATCAAAATCCGTCTGAGCCGTTTCGTACTTAGTTTTATACTCTTCGGCTGAGCGCTTAACGCCCTCGACATCCATAGCCTTGAAGCCGTCAATAGCTTTGCTGGCTTCCTCAAGCTGGGTCTTATACTGCTCCGCAGTGGTTTTCTGCGTTTCCGCAGCCGTCTTGTGTGTTTCAATGTCCTTGCCGTTCTCGCCCATAACGGAATCGATTTGCTCGTCCGTTAGTCCAAGGGTTTTTAAAAATTCGCGTTTCATATGTCCTCCTTCGGCTACGCTTTGTTGACGCGGGTCGCTTCCGCCGTCCGTTGTGCCGTAACGCCGACACGGGCGAAATGGGTATAAAAACAGCACCTACGTTTTGCCGCAGATGCTGAGATTATTGAAATGTGGGTATGAAAAAACCACCTTGCCGTAAAGCTTGGTGGTTTTTTAAAAATATTGTGAAAGCTCTATTTCGGACTCGACATAAAGCGACCCGATATATTCACTGTTATGTACAGTGATTTGTGAGCCATCTTTTTCATATATCTGCGTTAACGACTCATCTACATCATGTAAGAGGTCGCGTCTTACAATCCCAGGAATGCGTTTCTCTAGCGCCCGGCATTGCTTCTCGAAAAGTTCTTTATCCGGCTCATTGCTGATCGTATAGCTGAACACTTCAATCACTCCAATCCTAAAGATTTGTTCACAGATTTTCTTGTTGCGGTGGCCGTTTTAATTATATCGGCGACAGCTTCAGCTCTTGTGAGCCCTTTTCTGTCCATCTTCGAGGCGACCAGCTCCTCAAAAGATTGAATCGGATCGCTAACATCAAGCCCTTTTCTTTTTTCCTGATCGCGCATCAGATCTCGAGCTTGCTGTTTATAATTGTTTCTCAAATCAAATGCCTGCCTAGCTTGACTTTCAAGAGGCAGCGAACCATCAAGCAACTCCGGGATGCTTTCGTCGTGATGCTTATACCACTTTCTAACGGCTCGATCGCTTAACTTGCCTTTGAACGGTTCAATGTCATGGAAATCTTTGAGTGCCAGCGAATCTTCGCCGTCTTTAACTAATTTGATTATATCCCGATCGGCAGAATTTGCAATACCAACCTTCTCTCTGGAGTAGTCTCTTACAAGTCCCGTATTTTTGAGGTGTTCTCGCTGACGAGCCTGCCACGAACGAACCTTTGCAAGCTCGTTTTTGTTGTTAACGCCAGCAGCCTCCAGCGTATCAGCCCGCCGCTTCCAGTACCGGATTTGTCGCTCGTTGTAGCGCTGTTCCTGTTCAGCCTCATAGATTTCGGGGTCGTACTGCTGACGTGGCGTTTTGTCAGATACGCCCTCAATAAATGGATGGAGAGAATGCCGACAGTTCGCGCCACACAACCCTGTTACAGTTCCGTACCCTGTAGCACTCTTCAGATTGCGGTATTTCTCGTCGGAACCGACAATCCGGTATATCTTGCCCTGCCACTCCGCGTGTTGAGGGCGGCTGTCTGAGTGGCTTGTTACCTCAACTAAGTTCGTACCGAGCTCGGCAGCGTTGTTAATACTGACTTCTGCCGTTGCCTGATTGATGCCGGTAACACAAGCGCGGCGGACGGCGGCTTCAACAGAGGTACGAACGCCGGAGAAATAGTCAAATGCGCCCACGCCATCAGCCGCGAACTTCTTGACAGTGGTGTCAATTGCATCGCGCTCCGTGAAAGCCCCGGACTGCGCCATCAGCTGACATTGGTCCATGTACTGATTAAGCTTGCCGGATGCGTCTAGCGCTATTGTACCGGTGAGCTTTTTCATTGTGTTCATTGTCCTCAATGCGTTCGCGTTAAGAACCTGAGCGAATGAAGCCGACGCTGTCAGAGGGATTGTCTCGGCGGGAAGTATGCCAAGCCGTATAAGCTCTTTTTGTGTTGCTATGTCCGTCTGCATGGACTTGATTCCGGACTGCTTGAAAAGGCTGTAAACCTCTTTTTCGGATATTTTGAGCGTCTTGGCAATCTCAGTAGCTATAAACGCTTGCGACGCTCCGAGCTCTTGAAGCTTGATTATCTGCCATGCAGCCATGTCGGAAGTGTAGCCCATCTTGGCAATACGACGGGCTATGTCGGTTTGAATCACGCCTTGCAGCTCGGAGTAAATAGCCTGCAATGGCTCGGCTATTCCGTCCAGATATTCGGGGGAGAGGCTCATCTATATCACATCCTGCGCCAGTAATTTCTTTGCCTGCTCCTCGGTCATGCCGAATGCCGATATAATAACGGCGATTGCCGCAGCCGTTGATATTTCTCCAGCCTTAACCGATTTGACAACACCGATCAGGCTTGTTACTTGTGCACCGTTCAGCGCCTTTCCGGTCGTGTCTGCGATTGCACTCGCCGCTGATGCGGGTGGCTGATTTCCGAAGTCGTCAAATGTTATGCCTTGTCCCGCGTTCTCGTTTGCTAATTCGGCCATGATTTTGTCCGCGTCTTCCTCGCTGTAGCCCTCGTAATCGATGAGATAACGACGCATAGGGAACTTCCCAGCGCTGACGAATATCTGCATTCTGTTTCGTTTATCATCAGGACTGCTGACAATTGAATCATCCCATACAAAAGAGGGGTCGATATCGCCCTTCGGCGCGAGACCGTAGACGGTAGAATAGAAGTCGTATATTGCAATCAGCTGCTTCAGCGCCGTTTCAAAGGATTTCTGAATGCTGTTGACCGTGCTGTATGTCTTGTGGTCGCTTGAAATAACCTGCGTTGCGGTTGCCATGCCTGTTTTTTCATCGATGCTGAAAGTGCCCTGGCTGAATCCGCATTGCGCTTCAATCTGGTTCAGGTGACGATTAAGCGCTAAAATGTGGTCACTTACGCGCAGGGTAGGGGAGAAGGTTTCGAAGAGCGATGCGCCGCCGCCTTCTCCGGATGCACCGTTGAAGATGTATTCCTTTTCCCGCTTACTGTCGGGTACAGGATTACCCTCTTTGTCAAAGGTCGTAAACGTCGATATGTCCCTGTAACGCTTAAGCTCGCCGCCTTCGACTTCCCAATCCAAAGCGTTATATGCGGTCGTCGCAGCCTTAATAGAATCAACCGCCTTACCGAGCAGTGACACGCCCATAGGGTTGTTGAGGTCTATGTAGTTCGCACCCGGCATCCGGAAATATGCAAACATCGGAACTGGCGCGCCAGTAATCGTTACATCAGGGGCAATCTGTGACCAGTCCGCGTAGACGTTAAGGCCGCACGGCTCTCCCAAGTCAGACCAGCCAGCATTTGAGCGGTAGACGCGGTTTGCGACTTCATATGTCCCGTTGCCCTTGCAGTTCCAGCTTTCAAGGCGTGTGTAAACAAACTTGCCTTTGCGGCGCTGCTGGATGAATATGCCGCCCTGAATGCCGGACGAATCGAACTGAGTGGGGAAGAACTGGTCTTGCGTAATAACGTCAGCAACAAGCTTAATGCCATCGAAACGCGGCTTAAGTATCAGACCGCCTAACGCACAAGTATATTCGGTCAGTTCTTCAGCACGGTTCAGAATCTGGCTATCAAGCAGCTCCTGTATATGCGTAGCTCTCGGACCCTCTCCGACACTGACTTCCATTTCAGACACAACGAGGCGTGCTGCTTCATGGCAGACAGTCGCGGCAATCTTCGGGTCTTTAACGTCGAAGAACTCCGTGCCCGAATATAGCCGCTTCCATATGACTGTGTAATCCAGCATCGGATTGCTTTCGAGTGCGCCCTCATCCAGATTTAATGCCGAGAGTATTTCTTTACGGTGGAACAAAGCGTTCCATAAGTTTTTGATAGTCTCCAATATGTTCAACCTGCCTTCCTCCCGACCATGTGCAGCCCGTATTTACGAGCGTTGCGTTTTATGTGTGTATAGCAGAAATAACGTGTATCGTCCATTGCGTGGTCATTTTCCTTTACTGGCTTATCTTCCAACGATTTAGTATCCCAGCAATACCCCTG
>CAZQGG010000010.1:0-39659 GCA_964592875.1 uncultured Methanoregula sp. | reverse complement strand
CTTGTAGGTCTCGGTGTTGGTACCGGAGAACTTGATCTCTTCGCCGAGGTAGTAGGACTGGTCGCCTGCTGCAACGATGGTGACTGCGCCCTTCTCGACGTTGATGTCAACTTCGTCGCTCTTGAATGCGCCAGCGTTGGTGTATTCTGCACCGTAACCAGAGGTGGTTGACGGCATGTGCTGTTCAACACGGATTGTGTACTTCTGTGCCTTGGTCCAGTTGGTGGTTGTGAACTCAACGGTCCTGGTGCCTGAAGTAGAGGTGTTGATCAGTGCATAGTATCTGTTCTTCTGGACAGATCCGGCAACGGTTCCATTTGCAGTGTTGCTCCAGATATCTCCGGTTCCTGCAACGCCGCCACCGTTCTCATACAGGTAGTCACCAATTGGGTGGTTTGTGGCGTACGTAGCGTAGGTAGCTGAATTTCCACCCTCTACATAAACCTTTTCCTGACCAAGGACAACTGATGGGGGCTGGTCATCGATTCCACCGTTCATTGTGTTGGTGTTCTTGACCCAGACGTAGTAGGTCTGGCTTGCCTTACCGGTGACCGTCACAGAGAAGGTCTTGGAACGGACGACTGAGTCCTTGTTAGCCTCGATCTTGACGGAGTCAGAGACAAGTGTGACTGTACCGACGCCCGAGATGGTCTTTCCGGTGTAGTCTGCGCCTGCATTCTTGTAGTTGTCCTTCATGTTGTTGAGCGCGGATTCAGCCCAGACTGAGTAGGTTCCTACAGGGTATGCATACTGGCCGTTAGCGAGCGCGTCAGTAACCCACCAGGATGAACCGTCAGTGACAGGTGCAACGAAGGGCTGGGTGTTGACGAACACATAGGAGATCGACGCTAATGCTGCGTTAGCCTGAGTGGTTCCAACATACAGCCGGGTGAGGGTTGCTCCAGACTCATCCTTGACCTTGAGGTTAATGAAACCATCAGTGGCCGCGGTGGGTGTAAACACAGGTGTAACAGCGGTACTGGCTGATGTCCAAGCTGCTCGGGCTGGCACCAGACCTGCTGCGTCCGTGGTATAGTTTCTGGCAGTCCACAGATCGCCGGCAGTACTTGCGGGAATTGCGGTGGAGGTATTCCAGTATATCGTCCAACCATTAGCAAGTGCACCAACATCTCCGTAGGTCATCTTGTACACGGCAGAATAGTTTGAGACTACCCATACATTGGCATTGGTCTTGTCAATGATTGTCGCGTTACCGGTATAGTTCTGGTTCCATAAACTGTTGGTGCCATCGGGCAACAGTCCTAAGCCAACGCCATTCTGTGGCATGTACCATACGGTGTTGTTCCTGGTGTTGTAGGTCGCTGCATACATGTTGGTAGTAACCTTGATACCAAGGTGTGCACCCTGAACAACGTTCAGACCGGTTACATCCTTCCCCTGTGCATAATCCCATGCTGCAACGGAAAGCTGCGGGTCCTGTACATTCATAACAACACCCATCTTGGTTACCTGACCACCGACGGTGGACGTAAGGTACCAGTTTCCGGTACGGCCAACGAATGTATCCTGATCGACAGTGAACGACCTGTACCTGGCGGAGATATCCGCGCTGAAGTCAGGGTTCGCTGAAGTACTTCCTGATGCCCACCAGGAAATAGTCAGGTTTGTCGGGGCATTGTCATAGTTAGCGACAGTAACGCCAGAGGTTACTGTTGCTCCATTCATTGCATGAGTCAGGTTGAGTCCCTGCTCACCGATAAATACGGTTGCACCTGCATCAATTACCGTTCCGTTATAGTTGTTCGGGTTGACAGTAGATGCCGATACCGGCAGTACTGCAAGGACAACAAACAGAGCGACTGCGATAAGTGCAATTGATAATCGCTTAGTCATGTGTTCAATTCCTCCAAAGTTTACATCATACATTGCAAGCCGAGAACCGCGTTCGACAAATGCCGAATAACGATTCTACGAGCCCCATACTCCGTTTAGACGGAATATGGAACAGTATTTGTAAAAGTGCTAATATATCCTTTGTGGTTGATTTTACTGCACCATTGAGACTCTATTTGCCACGGATTTCAGATTCTGGCCACAATAAATGGTTTTTTTGTCGTGATTTATACTACTTTTGAGGATCCGGGCTGGTTCATTCGTTGAACCGACTGGATATATATCACGCGCATTGGGTTACACAATACAATGTAACTGTACTATACTATAATGTACATATGTAATCATCCGTTTTTTCATTGTCTGTTGCTTCATCACATGCATTACCATTTATTACCATTTTCCGGACGCAACGTGCTCTGATGATTGAATATCTGTACATATGTAATAATGCTGTGATATCATAAACACGCCATTCTAAAGGGTTTTCTCACAGATTCCCCCACCATACGAAAATCCTGTACAAATTCAACAATTATAACAACCTTGCTGGGATAAACAATGGGGTATGAGAATTATCCGGGCGCCGAGCATCGGGAGGGCCCACGAGCAGGTCATCCAGATGATCCTTGAGAAGGGATGGGTGCTGACAACGGAAGATGCCGAAGCAACGGTCGAATTCGAAGAAGTTGCCCTGCAGGTCGATACCCCGCTGGCAGAACCGCTGGTGAGTGCCCACTCCCGGTTCCAGCAGAGGTTTGTGGAGCAATACGCAAAAGATCTGTTGCACGGGTCAAAGGCCTCGTTCGAGTACGACTACCATGGACGGCTCTTTGACTGGGGCGAACGGCTGGAATCCGGGGGCCAGCCGGTGCATGTGGACCAGATTGACTATATCGTGGAAAAACTCCGGTCGTCCCCGGTATCAAGGCGCGCCATCGCCATCACCTGGAATCCCATCATCGATGAAAAACTCGATGACTGCCCCTGTCTCCAGCTTGTCCAGTGCCTGCTGCGGGACGGAAAACTCTGCATGCGGGTGATCTTCCGCTCGAACGACATGCTCACCGCTGCGGGGGCAAACATGTATGCCCTCGTCCAGCTCCAGAAGTCCATTGCCGACAGGCTCGGCGTTCCCTGCGGCACCTATACCCACATCTCGCTCATCCCCCACATCTACTATATCCGCGATGTGCACGATATCGAGCCATTCTGCGGCAAAGGGACGCTCATCCAGCCGGTTGCTGAAGTCTGCCGGGTTTGCCAGAAGTGCGACCGGGCAAAGACCGTATGACCGAAACCGGCCGGTCTGTCCGTCACCTTAATTAAGCAACAGCGGCAAAAAATATGGGTCAAACAGCCCGGTAGTGTAGCGGTCAATCATGGGGGACTCTGGATCCCCCGACAGCAGTTCGAATCTGCTCCGGGCTACTTCTTTTACGGATGACTTTTCTGCAAACGTCCTTGCATTAATCGCACAATTCAAAAGTCAGACCTCAGGGGTTACCAAATTCGCGCAACCTGAATAAAAAAGGATATTTCCTGAATGGTTATGCTGCGATAAGGGCTGACAGGATGCACCCGATAAAGATGGTCCCAAAGGTACCGGAGCCTCCCATACTGACCTGCGGCACCTCGAGATCTCCCGCCCGGGGTAGGTGCATAATGTTTGCGCCAAGCAGGGTTCCCAGCGTTACGCTTACACATGCGATCACACCAGCTGATGATCCAAGTCCCCCGGCAAAAAGAATACCACAGAGCAGCGCGGCCAGCCCCGGGACAAAGAGCGGAGTCCGGATCCCGACACCGACCAGCGGACGGGCCGTCACATAGGCAATGGCCGCAACAATCAGGGTAGCGGCAAGCACCCGGGGAAACAGGGTCTCCCCACTCATGACAAGAGCCGCACGATACAGCAGATAACAGGCCATAGCGAATATGACCGCCGCGCCAAGATTGATCGCAATCGTGGTTTCCCAGAGCCCACGGTCATCCCGTCCGGGGAATGCATCCAGAAACTCCCCCTCCGGTTGGTGGGGCATCCGGATCGTTTCCCGCCGGATCTTCCATACCGGGATATTAACAAGACTGCAGAGCAGGATCAGGATAACGAGAGCCGTTGCCGAAAGCCATGAGAGCCCCACAAGATTTGTGAATGCGTTGCCGACAAGGCCGAGGAACAGCAGCGGTATGAGGAGAAGCAGCAGCCCTAAAATAACGATCAGGGCAAGGATGGTCAGGGGTCCGGCAGAATAATAACGGAGATCAGCGGGCATGATATTCACCTTCCTTTAGTTCCCTGGGGATTGTTTGCTGCAGATGATGGCTGCATGGTCCTTGTGATACGGGGAGAGCCAGACGCTTTCCACCACGGTAAGGCCGGCTGCTGCAAGCTCGGCCATCGTATCGCGGAACACCTCTTCCGGCGATTTCCGGATATCCACGCTCCGGGTCTTGAGCATGAGGACCGCCATTCCCCCGGGCCGGAGGAAGGCACAGTTCCGGATAAGGATTGCTGCCTGGTCGGGCTGTGCCACATCCTGGTACAGCAGGTCAACAGCCTCGACCAGCGGGGCATAGAGTTCCGGCCGCGATGCATCAGCCATGATAGGCACGAGGTTTGGCCTCCTCCGTGCCACTTCCAGCAGGTCCTGCATCGGCCGCGGGGCAAACTCGACGGCATACACGACGTCCGTGTAATCGGCCACGTGTGACACCGTCGTCCCGTTCGCCGCGCCAAGGTATAATACCCGCATCTCCGGCGTCAGCTCAACACCCGTGCCCGAATAGTAGAGCGCAGCAAGTTTGCTCCGGAAAGGGTCCCAGACCCGGGCGCCGGCAAGCATCCGCTCGCTGTACACCCCGCCTTCGCCCCGTGACACCAGAACGTCTCCGATATAGATCATGAGGAATCACCCGTCCCAATCCGGTCTATCCGGGCCTGTGCATCGTCCAGGAACTCCGGCACGGCCACGCCTCGGAAATAATCGAGCCGGGCAGCAATCGCCAGTTTTCCCGCAAGCGCCCGGGCCACCTTTCCCCGCCGCTCCTTCGGGGCATTGTGCACCCGCCGGTGCTGGAAGATGACGCCGTGTTTGGGTGACGGCGACTTTGTGCGCAGGTGGGCAAAGAGGGCTGTACGGGCCCCGAGCACCTGTATGGCACTTCCCGGGAGACGCGAGAGCGGGAGAAGACCTCCCGCCTGGGACAT
The DNA here is from genome assembly GCA_964592875.1 of uncultured Methanoregula sp. Taxonomy (GTDB): domain Archaea; phylum Halobacteriota; class Methanomicrobia; order Methanomicrobiales; family Methanospirillaceae; genus Methanoregula. Next base: position 34,594 of record CAZQGG010000010.1, on the reverse strand, counting down.
CAGGCGGGCAGCAACCAGCCCGCCTATCAGCGCACTTGTATTGGGCAGCACCCGGCCGGCCCGTGCCGATACTTCCTTTGCCAGATCCGTCCGGGCTGCGGCAAGCTGTTCCACCTGTGTCGCCACCATCCCCAGAGCACCCCGGCCTTTCATTGCAATATTCTTCACCTGCACGTGGGCCGGCGTTCGCCGGTATTTGCGGGAGAACGTCGGGTGCCTGACCTGGTGCCACTCCGTCACCCGCTCGGAGAGCAGGTTGATCGCCTCGTCCATCTCATCAAGCGTCCGCACCATCTGGAGGAGTTCGGTATCCTTTCCCGCATACTGCTCGCGGACCTGCTGCTCGGCGGCGGCAAAACAGAGCTCGCGGAGTGCTGCAAGATACCCGGCCCGGTCGCTGCATATCCTACAGGCAACCGCATCTTCCCAGTTCAGCGGGACAAAATTGTCCATCGTGGTCCGGAGCGACTGCAGGCGCTGCACCCGTGCCATTGTATCGCCTTCGACCGGGTGGCATCCCCCATCGCCGACATCCCCGAACCAGTAGGATCGCATACCGGATTGTAAGGACGTCGGCGGCAATAAAGATCACATATCACGAAAGCAGATGATCAGGTCCATGCGATCCCAAACGACCACAGGATGACGGGAACCATGATCGCACCCATGCTATAAACCCTCGGTAGGTTTATGAAATGGGGCACCAACCCAAGCGCCGTTGCAAGGACAAGGATAAAGAGACCGAATGGGCCTGTGAGGATACCGGTGAGCAGGATGACGAAGAGGATCACGCCCCGGTTCAGCGCATGGCTGTCAACAGCGCCAAGATAGTGGGCGAAGCGGGAGAACCCGATCGTGATCGCATACGCGGCAGTGGCAGCAAGAACCCCCGCAACCATCAGTTCACCCATGGAGGGTAACGCGAGACCATCAATTGCCGCCATCACCCCGTTGCGCATCCGCCCCAGCGCAAAGAGTGCCGCAAGCCCGATGAACGCATTCGCCGTATTGGCGGCATTCGTGGCAAGGATGTACGCCCGTTTGTCCTTCTCGTACCCGATCACCGATGCCAGCACACCGTTCGCTGAGGCTGTCGATAGCCCGGGCAGCCAGCCCACCGCAATCCCGGCACCCGTCCCGAGCAGCGAAGATTTCACCACGCTCCGGTCATCGATCCGGATCCCCCGGAATTGCTGGGCCGGGATCGTGCCCCGGGATGCCGTGAGGAGGACCGAGATACCAAAGAGACCGGAGAGGAGCGGCATGAGGATCGCCCCTTCACCGCCAAACGTATGCCACCCAAGGAACGCGTACCGGAGGGCAAACAGGCCAAGGAGACCGGCGACAATGAAGACTGCAAGCCCCCAGCCGGGTGCCTCTCCTGTGACCACCATGTACCCGACCACCGCCACCAGCAGGATCCCGATCCACCAGTCGAAGTAGGGCTGGAGGGCCGGCAGGAGGGTAAAACAGAGGAGCGATAACGGCACCGCAATGATCATCGCGCAGGCACTCCCAAGCGCTGCAATGCGAACCGCCTCCTCACCATTGCCTTCAAGACAGAGGGCGTGGGCCGGCAGCACCGCAAGGGAGGTGTCGGCATCCGGGACACCAAGGAAGGTCGAGGGGATGGCATCGACGAATGTATGCGTAATCAGGGCAGCAAAGAGCATGCAGGCAAGGGCTGCCGGGCCAAAGATCGCAAGAAGTATAGCCTGGAGACTGATGAGCACCCCCGCAAGAGTGTTGGCATGCACGCCCGGGATGATCCCGCTGACGGTACCAAGGATGATGCCGACAAGGGTACCCAGCAGGATATCTATCATTATCTGAATATACGGTATAGCGAATATAAAGTAACCGAAATGCATACCATCATCATCCCGCGAATACTATCACGAGATAATAGTGCCATGAAGATTGCCGTCACCCGCCTGAAAGGAAAAGAGAAGAGCGATGCCGCACGGTGCGGCAGCTTCGGCCATACGTGTTACAGCGTCCACCCGCTCCGCTCCGATCTCCGCGAGCAGGAGATCGCGGCATTCATCGCAGCCGTGGCAGACAAGGCGTTCGACTGCCTCTTCTTCACGAGCGCCCTGCCGGCAAAGATCATCGCCCCCAAACTCACCACCTATCCCCGGGTGATCGCCATCGGTCCGAAAACAGCAGAGGAACTCCGAGACCATAATGTGGCATGCGAGGTCCTGCCGAGTTTCTATTCGCACGACTTCGTCCCGTACCTCGGGGACTGGATCCGGGGAAAGAAGATCGGCATTCCCCGGGCAGATGTCCCGAACAAGAAACTGATGGACGCAATAACGGATGCCGGTGGCATCGTCCACGAGTACCGGTGCTACGGGCTCGAACCAACCGGCGAATCCCTCGATCTTGAGCAGGCGGATGCCATCCTCTTCACGAGCGCGATGTCCTATACAAAAGCCCGCTGGACACCCCGCGAGAACCTGCTGGTGATGGCGATCGGCGACATCACCGCAGAGGCCCTGCAAAACGGGGGCACTGTGCCCAGGGTCATTGGCGACGGATCGCTTGAAGGAACCCTCCGGGCCCTGAATACATACCTCGCCACGCAGGAGGCGGCATAGATGGAGCCTCACGATGTCATAATACCGGAAGCCGGCAGCGAGACGGTCCACCTCTGGGACCGGGCCGGGATCATCGTAATCGACAAACCACCGGGCCCCTCCAGCCACCAGGTTGCCGCATGGGTGGGAAAGATGCTGGGCTGCCAGATTGGCCATTCGGGCACGCTCGACCCCGCGGTCTCCGGAGTCCTCCTCATCATGCTCGGGAATGCCGTGCGGCTCGCTCCGCTCCTGCTCCAGCACGACAAGGAATACATCTGCCTGATGCGGCTCCATGGTGACGTGGACCGCGAGCAGATCAACAAGATCGCAGAGGAATTTACCGGGCGGCTGTACCAGCGCCCGCCCCGGAAGAGCGCGGTCAAGCGGAACCTCCGCATCCGGGAGATCCACGCGCTCGAGATCCTTGACGTGGACGGTCGGCTCGTCCTCTTCCGGGTGCACTGCGATGCCGGCACCTACATCCGCTCTCTCTGCCACCACATGGGGATGGCGCTCGGTGTCGGGGCGCACATGCAGGAACTGCGCCGCTCGCGCTCGGGCTCCTTTACGGAGAGCACGATGTATACCCTCTTCGATGTGCAGGACGCTGCAGTTGCAGCCCGGGCCGGCGACCGTTCCGCACTGGAAGCGATGGTTGTGTCGGTCGACGCCGCAGTCCCGGAACTGCCGATCGTGGTCATCCGCGAGGCGGCAATCGACGCGGTCTGCCACGGGGCCGTGCTCGCCGGGGTCGGGGTCATCAGCTGCATGGAGTTTGCAAAAGGCCAGACCGTTGCGGTCCTCTCTGAGAAGAAAGAGTTCGTCTGTCTCGGCGAAGCCATCGTGCCCTCCGCGTCCGTTACGCCCGGGGCACCGGGCCTTGTGATAAAACCGACCTCGGTCTTCATGCAGCCCGGCACCTATCCCCGCACCTGGAAGAAATCCGACAAGGTCTGGCCCGAGAAGAAGAAGCGTGAGAAAAAACCGGCACAGCCAAAAAGCATGCGCCCCGGGGGAGACCGGGGACGGGGCCCGTACCGGAAACCCTCCGGACGACCCGGGCAAAAACCAGCTGACCGGTCCCGTAATAAGGGATACCATTAAAAAATGCCCCGGCAAACAGATAGGATACACTTTTTGCTGAGGTAGTCTAGCGGTAGGGCGCAGGCCTGGAAAGCCTGTGGTGCGAAAGTGCCTCGGGGGTTCAATTCCCCCCCTCAGCGTTTCTGTTGTTTTTCTGATTGTTATTCATTCAAAGGGGGGTCCCCCCCCACCTCAGCCTCAGGCCCTACCCCCACCCACCCCTCCTTTCCTGCACGCTCCGTCGGCTGGTAGCCATTCCCGGGCCGGAAAAACGGGAGGGGGGGTACCCCCTCGCACTAAGGGAGGGACCCCCCTTCGACCCGTTTCAAAAACCGGTGGGGGGGTCCCCCTCCCCACCCCTGCCATGCCCGGAGGGGTACCCACCCCCCCTTGGTTGCACGCACACAGGTAGCGGTTCGCGTAGAAGTTCAGACGGAGAGGCGGTTTTCCTGCGGAAAGGAATTCGCAGACCAGGGGGGGTGGTACCCCCTCAGGCACCTTGGGGGTGGGTACCCTTCCACTCAGTGGTGGGGGGGTCACCTGCGCCGGATCCGGCACGCGGAACCGGGAGGGGGGTACCCCCCTCATGGAAAACGAATGCGACTTCTGCCCGGTATGCTCAGCGATCGTTGAGACATTCGTTGGCAAACGCAAAATACTCCGGCACGATCTCGAACCCGAGGAAATGCCGGCCTTCCTGCTGCGCCACCACCGCCACCGTCCCGGAACCAAGGAATGGATCGAACACCAGATCTCCTTCGTTGCTGGAATACAACAGGATCTTCCGGACCAGTTCCCGGGGAAGCTTGGTCGGCGTCTTCTTCCGGCCTTTCCAGTATTCCCGGTTGATCACCCAGACATCCTCCGGGTAATGGTCGATCTTGTTGAACGTGTAGTGCTTCGGGTCCTTTACCACGAACAGGATATGGTAATGGCTGGTCACGTACTTCTTCTTAGTAAAAACACCGAACTGGTACTTCCAGATCAGGTGGTTGATGGTGGTCAGTCCAGCTGCATCAATGCCTTCGAGGATGTCACGCAGCCGGTTCCACCCGGAGAAGATGTACATGCTGCCGGAGGGGGCAAGCACCCGGGCCGCTTCAGCCACCCATAATCGGGTGAATTCCCCGTATTCTTCTTTAGGAACCTCCCGGTATCCTTCAAGAACATTCGATCCTTTCCGGTTATAACTAAGCCGCTGGGCGGAGAAATCGATGGCAAACGGCGGGTCGGTGACAATCAGGTCGATTGCACCATCGGGAATGCCCTGCATGAGGGTGAGGGCATCCCCATCGTAAATGGTATCCTGTTCGAACCTGCCGAGCCGCGATCCCATCACGCCTTCCCGCCGGCTTCCTGTCCCATCCTGAAGGCGTTCGTGTTGATCTCGATCGTCTTCTTCGGGACGAGCCGTCGGACCGCTTCGATAAGCGTCTCGGGCTTTAAGGGCATCCACTTCGCCGCAGCACCGAGCATCACCACGTTCTGGGAGAGGGGACTTCCGGCATCGGTTGCGATCCGGTCGGCGTCAAGAAGACAGAGTTCGTGCGTCTTGAGCGCTGCGATGATCTCTTCTTCCGTGGGGGGCGTAAGTTTCTGCGTATAGACCGAGGTCGGGAGCACGAGGCGCCGGTTGACAACAATCTTCCCGCCTTTCTTCAGGTAGTGGGAGTACCGGAGCGCTTCCAGGAGATCGAACGAGATCAGGAGATCTGCCTGCCCGGGTGCGATCTGGGGGCCGAACTTTCCGTCAATACGGATGTGGCTCTCCACCGAACCGCCGCGCTGGGCCATGCCGTGGGTCTCCGCGCCCCGCACCTGCCGGCCCTCGATCAGGCAGGATTCACCGAGGATGTTTGAGGCAAGGATCGTGCCCTGCCCGCCAATCCCGACAATCAGGATATCGAAACTGCCGCTCATCGCTTCCCCTCCCGCACGATCGCCCCGGCAGGACAGAGCTGCACGCAGACCGCACAACCGCTGCACAGCTCGTTGATCCGCGCTTTCTCATCCGCGAACTCAATGGCCGGGCAGCCAAACCGTACGCAGGTGCCGCATCCCGTGCAGGCTTCGGTATCAACCGTGTACCGTCCGCGCTTCACCCCGGCACGGCGGGCAGAGATCACGCACATCTGTTTTGCAATGATCACCTTGACGCCCGACCGCTTCTTTGCCTCCTGCAGCACGTTCACCATACCGGTGAGATCGTAGGCGTCCATTGTCTCGACAAAAGTCACGCCGCAGGCCCGGCAGAGCGCATCGAGCGAGACCGCCGGGGTTTCGACTCCGCATGCCGTGAGACCCGTGTTCGGGTTGGGCTGGTGGCCGGTCATGGCGGTGATCCGGTTGTCGAGGATCACGACCGTCATGTCCGCGCCATTGTAGACCGCGTTCATCAGACCCTGCACGCCGGTGTGCAGGAAGGTCGAATCCCCGATGGTGCAGACTACGTCCTGCTTCTCGCAGGCATGCGCGATCCCGCTTCCGACAGTGATCGACGCACCCATGCAGATGGTCGTATCCACGACCCCGAGCTGGAGCCCGAGGGTGTAACACCCGATGTCGCTCGGATAGACTGCGTCTTTGAACACCTTTTTGATCGCGTAGAACGCTCCCCGGTGCAGGCAGCCTGCACAGAGGATCGGGGGCCGGACCGGCAGGTTCTGGACCAGTGCTGCGGGTGCGAATGGGCTCTTTGGTATGAACCCGGTCTTCTCCATGATGCCGGCAACCGCTGCCGTGGAGAGTTCCCCTTCGTACGGCACATACCCGTTCTTCTTCCCGAATACCGGGATGCAGCCTGCCACCTGCCGGACCGTCTCCTCCACTTTCGGCGCAAGTTCCTCGATTACAAGGACTCGCTCGTGCTTACCGACAAACTCCTTCAGCCAGTCCTCGTCAATCGGGTAGGCACCGATCTTCATGAAGGAAACCGTAGCGGGCAGGATCTCCTGCACGTAGGAGGCAGCGATGCCGCTTGCGATGATCGCGGTCTTGCCCCTGACATCACACCGGTTGAACCCGAGTTCAACGAGCCGCTTCCGGAGCGCCGGCTGTTTTTCATTGAGTTTCTTATGGAGCACGCGGGTATGCGCCGGGATCACGACATACTGGCGCGGGTCCTTGTGGAACGCGCCTTTGCGCGGGCTTGTCACCGCAGGCCCGAGCGCCACGTCGCCTTTCGAGTGGCAGATACGGGTCGTAGGCCTGAAGAGCACGGGCAGGCCGAACTCCTCTGATAGAGCGAATGCCGCCGGGATCATATCGTGCGCTTCCTGCACACTTGCTGGGTCAAGGCAGGGCACGCGGGCGAAGTGCGCATAGCACCGGGTATCCTGCTCGTTCTGGGAACTGTGGGCGAACGGGTCGTCTGCGCTCATGATGACAAGCCCCCCGGTGACACCGGTATAGGCGCTCGTCATCAGCGGATCGGCTGCCACGTTCAGCCCCACGTGCTTCATGGTACAGAGGGCACGAACACCGCACCACGCGGCGGCGAGGGCATTCTCAAGCGCCACCTTCTCGTTCACCGACCATTCCAGATAGAACGGCCGCTCCGGCAACGCCCGCAGCGTGTCCACCACTTCAGACGATGGCGTGCCGGGGTAGCCGCAGACAAAATCCACGCCAGATTCAAGACAGGCATGTGCAATTGCTTCGTTTCCGAGGAGATACTTGCGTTCCATGATCCCAGTTCCGTATAAGTATCGTGGTTTTTTGGCACATATCCCTATCTGAAGAAGCCGGTACTTCCCGCCCCCTATTCACAACCTATAAAAACTCCGGTGGAGTAGTAATTAGGGTAAATTCACGCCAACAATCGGGCCCGTAGCATAGCCAGGTGGTGCGCCCGGCTGATAACCGGGAGGTCATGTGTTCGAATCACATCGGGCCCATTCATTGTTCTGTTTTTATGATTTTTTGCAGGTTCCCTTTCGGGTATTGCCAGATATCACGTTCCTGTCAGTTTGCTAAAAAAAGAAGGGGAAATCGGGGAAAATTTTGAGAATTAAGATGATTCTTTCCTGATGAAGATGAAACCAATCACTTTCTCAAGGGCAGCAAGGAGTTCATCCTCCGCTTTCAGGTAATCCCGCAGGGCTTGGTAGAGCATGAACATGATATCGTACCCGTACTGATCGATTGCCTGACGCGGTGAGACCGGGTTGAGATAGGAGTCGGTGAGGAAGCCGTCATCACTGTACATGACCTCGAAGAACGCCCCGTTCTCAGAGAGGGTGCAGAACTGGTCGACCACGGCCGCTGTCGGCTTGTCGGGGCGGTAAGGGGACGGATCGCACTTCCCGAGAATGATCATCTTCTCTTTGTAATACTGGGGGTGGTAGAGTTCCCCTTTGGTATCCTGCTTCCCGGTTTTAAGGAGCGAGAGCCCGACGTTCTTCACCACGGGTTTTGCCATCTGCGCCATCCGGGCGAGGAGTTCCGCGTCAGCGTCCCGCACTTTATCCGAGAGGGTCTTCTCCTTCGCTTTCAGTTCTTCCAGCTGCTCAATCTTTTCCTGTATCTTCTTGAGGCCTTTCTCGATATCGTCCATGACAGTCACCGCGAAATAGGATATAAAACTATGAAGTGTTGCTACTGCACCTATAAAACCGCTCCTTTCTGCGCGTTGCAGCCCCCGGTTCATGAGAGTTCGCAGGTAAAAATTTGGATACGGGCCAAACTTTATTCTGTCCAACACCAGACCGTAGTACATGGACACGGAAGAGGGGCTCGAACTGACGCCACGGAAGGTGGAATACCTCAAGTACCTGTCCGAGCGTGGCGGGACGGCGAGAACCAACGAGATCGCTTCCTCCTTTGGCGTCGACCCCTCCACAATCTCCAAGACCATAGGCGAACTTGCTGATGCCGGGTACCTGCTCCACACACCCTACCGGGGTGTGACCCTGACTGACGAAGGGAAACGGTATGCAGGATTCCTCATCAAGCGCCACCGGATCCTGAGCCTCATCTTTGTCAGGAACGGGTTGTCGGATGCAGAGGCCTGCCGCGAGGTGGCCCGGTTCGAGAGCTTGATCTCCCGGCATGCCATCGATACGATGTGCCGGGCCATGGGCCACCCCCAGCAGGGCATCTGCGGGTCCATTACGCATGACGACGGCTGTATGGCCGGACCAGAACACCTGTAAATAAATCATCCCCATCGGAAAAACAAAAGGAAAACCTGCCATGAGTTCATCCATGATTTCAGACCATATCCCGGACATCGATCTCATCACCTCGTGTGCCGAGCGACAGGATTCCATATTCTCCCGGGCCAGCCCGTGGACAAAAGGCATCCTGCTGGTCCTGATCGTCCTCTTGATCACCATCAGTTCCGACATCCGTGTGCTTGCCATGATGTATGCCATCATCCTTGCGGCCTGTATCGGAGCTGCTTTACCGGTAAAAAAGATCGTGGCATGGTACACCATGCCGGTGGTCTTTGTCATCTCCCTTGTAGGAATCATGGCGTGGACCCAGCCCGGGGTGGCGGTTCTTTCCATCCCGATGCCCGGATTTGTCCTTACGCTCACCGATCAGGGCATTCTGCTGGTTATTATCCTGCTCTTAAAAGCGCTGATTGTCGTCACGTACTCCCTCTTCTTCCTCATGACAACGAAATACGCACAGTTCTCTGCCCTGATCTCCCGGATCTTCCCCTCCCCGCTCGACCAGATCTTTCTGCTCGCCTACCGCTTCCTCTTCCTGACCATGGCCATGGCAGCAGCAATGCTCAAGGCAGTCCGTTCTCGCGGCGGGGGCGTCATCCGGTCCATCCGGGTGCAGGGGCACCTGTTCGGTGAGGTGTTCGGGCTCGTCTTCATCCGCTCCTTAGAACAGGCGGAGCGGGTGGAGAAGGCGATGACCTCCCGGGGCTACAACGGCACCTATTCGGCATCCACCGCCATCAGGAAACCACGTCTCGCTGAATATGCGGTCATTGGCATTGCCGCACTGGCCGTGGTGGCAACATTTGTCATAACCCCGCACGCCGGGGGGTGGTAATATGCAGAAAACACCCCCGACTTCACCCCATGCCCACTGCACCCCGGTGGATCCCGACAGGGAACTGATCCACGTTGACTGCGCAAGCCATACCTATCCCGACGGGAGCGTGGGGATCCATAACATGTGCTTCCGGGTTCTGAAGAACGAGATCGTTGCCATCTGCGGGCCCAATGGATCGGGTAAGTCCACCCTGATCGAGCACCTCAACGGCCTGTTGATCCCGAGCGAAGGAGAGATCTGGATCCGCGGCAAGTCCATTGCCCGGGTCGAACGCGGGGATCTCTGGAAAGAGGTGGGTGTGGTCTTCCAGCGTTCGGAAGACCAGCTCTTCGCTCCCACCGTGCTCGACGATGTGATGTTCGGGCCGTTGAACCTCGGCCTCCCAAAGGAGGGCGCAGAAGTGGCAGCCATGGAGGCGTTGCGGTCAGTCGGGGCCGCAGACCTGATCCACAAGCTGCCCAACTACTTGAGCGGGGGACAGAAACGGCTGGTCTCGATTGCCGGGATCCTTGCCATGAAACCCCCGGTGATTGCGATGGACGAGCCCACCTCCGATCTCGACCCGGTGCACTGTGCCATGATCGAAGCTCTCATCACCGCGTTAAAGGAACGGTTCGGCATCAGCGTTGTCATCGCCACCCACGACCTCGATCTTGCCGCCCGGATTGCCGACCGGGTCTGCCTCATTAAAAACGGGGCAGTCTACGCAGAAGGCACCCCCCGCGAGGTCTTCTACAACACCGCACTCATACAGGAAGCGGGACTGATCCTCCCGGGCACCGTGATGACCTGGCTGGATTATTGCAAGGGGACGGGGACGGAACCGGTGGAGCAGCCGATTACAAGGGAAGAACTCGTTTCGCTGCTGTGCCGGGGAATCCCGGGACAGGGTCGGAAAAGTTTGGACTGAGCCCAACTTTTTCAGTACGTTTTTATCCTTCCCGGAACGAAGGATATTCACAAGGATACCTGCGGCAGGTTCCGCAGGAATGAGGTCATACCAGCCAATGGCACATATTCATCTCGAAGACGGATCCTTTTCACTGTCATGGGTAATCATCTGGTGGATCGTTGCGCTCGCCCTTATCGGCGTAGCGCTCTGGTCACTCAGGTCCAAAGGAACGAAGAACCAGAAACTGATCACCATTGCCGCATTTGTTGCAGCGGCTGCGTTCGCGGTCTTCCAGATCAATATCCCCCTCTTCGGGGGCGTGCACCTGAACCTGACCCCCCTGATCGGGATCCTCGTGGGCCCGGTCCTCGGGACACTGGTTATTCTTGTCATCAACATCCTCTCGGCCGCAATCGGGCACGGGGGCTGGGGACTGGTGGGCGCAAATGTGCTCGTCAACCTGAGCGAGGTGATCGTTGCCTACCTGATCTTCCGCGGGACACGATCCATTATCCCGGACCTCTTCTCCCGCGCCGGGATCGCTACGTTTGTCGGACTCTTCTGCGGGAACCTCGTGATGGTGGGAATCATCCTCGTCTCTGGCATTCAGGGAGTAACGCAGACAACCGGGCAGGTGCTTACCGGGCTCTCCCTGATCATTGCGGTGAACATGGGTGTCGCGGTTATCGAAGCGCTTCTCACCGGCCTGATTGTCAGGTATATCGGGAAGATCCGCCCGGACCTGCTGGGAGAGACAAAACCATGACCGCATGGCAGGAGCACCGGGGAATCATCCTCTTCTGCCTTATTGCCATCATTGTTCTCGCCGGTGCACTTATCGCTTTCAAAATCACCGGGCCTATGGGAATCGAGGACCGGTTTAATGCTGCAACCGGCATTACTGGTGAGGAGGAGGAAGATGCAGGAGCAGGGATCGCCGGGTTCTTCATTGAGGGAAATGCCCTGCTCTATCTCCTGATTATGATCGGCCTGATTGTTGTATGCGTTTTCGCCTACCGTCAGTACCGGATATAACCGGAATCCTGCAGGTATTTTAGGCCACCCGCTCACCGATAAAGAAATATTTCCGGTCTTTTTTCAGGACTGCACGTCCTTCCGTGCCGCAGGCAAGCGGTTCATTGATCACAATACCCAGGTACGAAGGGGACCGGGCCATCACGGAACCGTTCCTGATGGTCTCGGTGACGATGAACGGGACTTCCCGACCCAGCCAGTCCGCGTTCACCGAGGTATAGATCTCCTCGGCACAGGTGAGCAGGAGACGCGAGCGGTCCTTCTTAACCGAATCGGGAAAATCCCGCTCTAGCGCTACCAGTGTGAACGGGCGCCGGGAATACCGGGTGACATTCACCTTGTTCGGGCGGATGCGGCGCACCAGATCGAGGGAGGCCGTGAAATCATCGTCGTTCTCTCCGCAGAATCCCACGATCAGGTCCGTTGCAATCGTGATATCCGGGTACCGGGCCCGGAACGCTTCAACAATCCTGCAGAAATCATCCACCGAATACTTACGGCCCATCCGTGCAAGGACCCGGTCCGATCCCGACTGGACCGGGAGATGAATAAACCTGAATATCCTGTCGGATGAAAACGCCCTTACCATGCGGTCGAGATCCGGAAGGACCGTTGCCGGGTTCATCATACCGACACGGACCCGGTACCGCCCGGGAATCCGGTCGATATCTTCCAGCAGATCAGCAAGCGACTGCCCGTTATCCCTGCCATACGAACTGACATCCTGCGCCGTGAGCTGGATCTCGGCAGTCCCGCCATCGGCAAACGCCCGTACCTGTCGCAGGATCTCGTCAGGAGGAAAACTCTTCAGCGGCCCGCGGGCGAAGCGGGTGAGGCAGTAGGTACAGGTGCCGTTGCATCCCTGTGCAATCTGCACAATCCCCACATTCTCCAGGGTCACCGTCCCGACATCACGGTACCATTCCTGAATGTTCTCCGGGGAAATGATGATGGGGTTACAAACCGCGAAGATTGCCTCTTTCTGGACCTTGGGCATACAGCCAGTGACAAACAGAGGTCGGTCACTGAGCGCAGAGAGCCGCCGTAGCATCCGCCGCTCCGTGGAGCCGACAACCGTGCAGGTATTGACAATGACCGCATCCGCATCTTCCGGCGTATCCACAAAAGTACACCCGTGATGTCGGAGAACCTCCGTGAGTTTTGCGGTATCCCCGAAGTTGTACCGGCACCCATAGGTTTCAATGAACACCTGCCGGTTGCGGAGTGCACTAGGTACATCGCTTTTTTGTATACTTCCAGCGGGGCAGGCCGGGAAGTCACAGGAATGCCGGTTCATGCGATCTTCTGCTTTATTATGCCCTTGTACCGTTATATTGTATTCCTGAACACAACCCTTAACCGATTACACCCATAATCTGTTTACCATGATGAGAATCGGGCTGCTGGGGTGTGGCAACATCGGGCATATCATCGCCCGCCATGCCGGCAGGTTTACGATCTCGGCGGTCTTTGACCAGGTGTATGAACGGGCCTGCGAAATTGCAGCAGTCTCCGGTGCTACCCCCTACCGCGATTTTGCCTCATTCATCGAGTCAGACTGCGATATTATTCTCGAAGCGGCATCGGTCAGCGCGGCAAAAAAATTCGCCCCGGAAGTCCTCAGTCACCACAGGGATATGATCATCATGAGCGTGGGCGCCCTGACGGATACCCGGTTCCGTGACGAGCTCCGTACGATCGCACGCAAGAAACATGTGAAGATCTATATTCCGAGCGGCGCGATCTTCGGTCTTGATAACCTCAAGGTGGGCCGGATCTCGACCATCAGCAAGCTGCTCCTCCGCACCACCAAGAGCCCGGCAGCGCTCGGGATCGAAGCAACGGAACGGAAACAGATCTTCTCCGGCAAGGCCAATGAATGTATCAAGGCCTATCCCAAGAACGTGAACGTCTCGGTTGCGATGAGCCTCGCCGCAGGCATGGATACGGATGTGGAACTCTATGTCGATCCAGCCGTGAACCAGAACCTGCACGAACTGTTCATCGAAGGGGATTTCGGGGAGACCTATATACGGGTCACCAATGTGCCCAGCCCCGACAACCCCGCCACCAGTTACCTTGCCGCCCTCTCAGTCCTCTCGCTCCTTGAACGGATTGAAGACCCCATCGTTGTCGGGACATAACAGGAATTTCTGGAGATCTCGCATATGACCGAACTTGACGAACTGCTGCAGTTCATCAGGGAGGATGCACCGTCCGGGGATGTGACATCCGATGCGGTGATTCCCGAGGTACAGTGTTCCGCAGTCATCCGTACCGAACAGGAGGGGATCCTTGCCGGTATCGGCGAGGCAACCCTGCTTTTCGCCCATTATGGGGTGACCGTCACCTCCCATATGAATGACGGTGCCCCGGTAAAACAGGGGGATGTCATCCTCTCGGTCTCCGGGAAGGCAAAGAAGATTCTCCTTGTCGAACGAACAGCCCTCAACATCCTCGGGAGAATGAGCGGGATTGCCACCCAGACAAGCCGCATGGCAGCGATTGTAAGGGCAAAGAATCCATCCTGCCGGGTAGCGGGTACCCGCAAGACCTGCCCCGGGTTCCGCCACTTCGACAAGAGAGCGGTACAGATCGGGGGCGGCGATCCCCACCGTACGACACTGAGTGACGGCATTCTGATCAAGGACAATCATCTGGCACTGGTGCCGCTCGAAGAAGCCCTGCGGGCAGCACGGGCATATTCAGCATACCGGAAAATCGAGATTGAGGTCGAATCCGCAACGGATGCCCTGAAAGCTGCGACGGGCGGTGCAGATATCATCATGCTCGACAATATGAGCCCCACACAGGTACGGGAAACACTTGAGGTTCTCATGAAGAACGGCCTTCGCGACCGGGTCACCATCGAGGTCTCTGGGGGGATTGATGAGACCACACTTGGGGAGTATGCAGCCTGTGGCGTGGATGTGATCAGTATGGGTGCCCTCACCCATACGGTCAGGAACTTTTCCTTAAGTCTCGAGATCCTGCCATGCGGACCTTGTTCAGAATAACAAAGGACTCCTGCCTTTCAAAACCTGTCTTTCCCTGATTCCAGTTCTCCTGAACAGAAGATCCACAAAAAAATTAATCATGGGTCATCTCCAATGGGAGGCTGTGGGGATCTGGGATGACGGATGCGGATCGGCAGAACGCGAAACCGGATACAACGCATGAAGATGTACCGGTCGATACAGCAAAGATCGCAAAACAGCATAAGCAACGTGTCCGTGGCCTCATCACCCTTTTGAAAGATCGCAACCTCAACTTCCGCTGGCAGGCCGCAGAGAGGCTGGGGGCAGAACGCGATCCCGAAGCGGTCCTGCCGCTCATAGAGGCGCTGAAAGACCCGTACGTGGATGTCCAGTGGCTGGCTGCGAAGTCACTCGGGAAGATCGGGGACCTCCGGGCACTCGGCCCGCTCCTTGATGCAACAACATCGGATGATAAATGGCTGAGAACCGGTGCTGCGTGGGGCCTCGGGAAACTCAAAGACCCACGGGCGGTTGACCGGCTCCTGATTCTCCTAAAAGACAAGAAGCCGAGTGTCCGTAAAGAAGCTGCTTGGGCCCTGGGTTCCATTGGAGACACACGAGCCATTGCCGGCCTGACCGAAGCCCTGAATGATCCCGATGAGAGCGTCCGGGCCGCGGCACAAAAAGCACTTGCGTTGATTGCGAGCGCTTCAAAATAGGGAGATGCAGTATCCCTACCGGAAATTTGGTTGGTAATTCTCAAGGAATGGTCGTGATCCGGATATCTTCCGGAGCGCTGATGACAATCTCCTTCTTTCCTCGATAAGTCTGGACAATCCCATAGGCAACAACCGAATCCCCGTTGTGGACAATGAGATTTCCTGCCGAGGTTGCCGGTATGAAGAGGGTTGTGTTTCTGACGAGAAGTGTGAGATGCCCCCCATTCTCCAGAACGGTTGCCCGTTCAACCATTCCTTCGATCATGACCAGTTCCCCTTCAGCAGACTGATTCGTAAAAGGATGCGCAAAGGCGGGTTTTCCCATCAGGGTGAGTACCGCATGGGCAGAAACCACGACAACTGCGACACCAACCAGCAGGATCAGGGCGATACGTTCCTGTCGCAGGAGCATACCTGATTGTATAATAATGATCCTATAAATGATCGACAGGTTGATATGTTAACAGTGTTAACATCATCATCATGTATCCCACAACACTACCACCCTCATCAATGACGGTGAAGCAGATACTGGATGCAGGAGGGGCAATGACCCACAAGGATCTTGTCCAGAAAAGCCATCTTGCACCCCGAACCGTGCGCTATGCATTGAAAAAACTCAAAGAGCGCGGGCTCATCATCGAGAAGTTCAACTTCCGCGATGCCCGGCAGATCATCTACCAGAACAGGACATCCCCCGTCACTAACACTGAATCGGCACTCGTATGACGAAACACTGCTGCACTCTGATGCACTGCGATACCATGGTCAGGAACCTCCTGCCGCCGATGAGGGCAGAGATGGTCTCACGACTGGTACTGAAACAGGGAATGAGCCAGAGCGATGCTGCCAAGCACCTCGGGGTCACCCGTGCTGCAGTATCCCAGTACATGAGCAGGAAGCGGGGCGCAGGCGAGGTAGAGATCTCTACCGAAATGGATCTCATGATCGACCGATGGGCATTGGCAATAGTAACCGGAGAGAGTGATCTCAACCTCTGCGACGTGTGCCAGTGCGCATTAAAGAAACACTAAAACCCGACTCTTTTCTTTAAGCGCTTTTCCGGTTTTGCATTGTGTGACAGCCGACCGGCATCATTTCCGTTTTCGGTAATACCAGAACACAAGCAGAGCTGCAATAACCACCACAGCGAGAGCAATCTTCAGGTAATCCACCGGAATACCCGGAGATTTGACGACAGGGCTCCAGTCGTCTTCAAACACTTGGGAGAAATACGCAGCAACACCGGGATGATCGATGATTACCCCCGCTTCACGGTTGAAGTTCGGGGAGTTGCTGTTCCAGTTGATGCTGCTGACGAGCACCCGGCTCCCGTCCACGATCATTCCTTTGTTATGGATCTTCTCGATCTGGTTCTCCCGGAGTTGGGCACAACGAGCCTCAAGCGGGAGGTGTTCGGCAACGGCGATGCGATTGATGAGAGCCACCATCTCGTCATTGTCTGCCTTCCCATCAACATTGTACCAGTAGGAGTCCAAGAGGACGCGGACATGAACCCCCCGCCGCGAGGCATTGATCGCCGATGAGAGATACGGATTCAGCACCAGCCGGGTCTCGTTGGTGATGGACGCCTCCTCAATATCGATGCTCTGCTGCGCTGAATCGATCAGTCCGGTGATCTGGTGGCTCGTATCCGGTGCCAGGACCGGGTGAACGGTCGCACCGCTGAACTCCCGGGGGATGAATTCCGACGTATGTTTCTGGGCAGGCACCACCTCACCAGCGCCGGGAGAGCCGGAGTAGGGCACGACCGACGGGCTCTGCATATCCGTATCGAATACCAGAGAATAGTACGAGGCAACACCCGGGTCGGTCATGACCACCCCCCACCCGCGGTTACCGGTCGCCCCCGCTGGTGCAAAACCGCTGTACTTGAAATTTTCACTCACCACGAGAACAGAACTGCCATCCGCAACAACGTATTTGGCATGATCGTACCGGTAGGGCGCATGCGCGTCCTGCGATGAGACCATGGCATACACCGGGATACCACTCTGGTTTACCTTCCAGAGGGCAGCTTTCTCTTCAGCCCCGATCCCACCAACCGGCCCGCCCTCAATGAGGATGCGCACAGCCACCCCCCGCGCCCGTGCTTCGGCAAGGGATTCTGCCATAGCGGGGCTGGAGAACTCGTACACGTTCAGTCTGATATCCCGGGTGGCGCTGGAGATAAGGGAATCAAATACCTCATCAGAACAGTCCGGGGAGACAAATGCCGTCACCGTCACATTCCGGAACTCCGCGGGGGCGAAACGCGATTGCCCGAGCATGAGGGGCCGGGGATCCCAGACATTGCCCTCAAGAAAATGCACCTGCCCTTCGCGCGGCCGGACATCCCCGGGCCATGAAACCTTCTGCAGGAGTTGACCGTCGGAATAAAGCATCAGCGAGTCATCGGCGTTTGCCATGCGGAGCACCTTGCTGCTGATGACATCGGGAACGGCCGGGGAGGTATCCTGCCATTCAAAGTCCGGCAATGTCCCGTGGCTCTGGGAGAAGGCCAGACCGTTCCGCGCAACCGTGATGGTCCCGGAGATCATGGTGCCAGGTGGAAACCGAAACCCACTCTTCCCGTCAGAGACGGTAATTCCATCCAGTGAACCGTGACCTGATAGCACCAGATATTCGTCGGTATCGTCATACAGATAAGGATCCGGGCAGAACTCAGTAATACTGATTGGATCGGCCCCTGCACACCCGACTATGCAGATCATGAACAGGATGAGGACGGGATACCGCTGCATGTATACCGGGTTGCCGGTTAAACTGTATATATTATATTAAATATTCCCGTGATGTGATTATGAGGCATTCCCACCGACAGACCGGATCAATTGCCACCCCCCTTGTTGTCAAACTGGGAGGAAGCCTGCATGCTCACGTGCCTGCGCTGGTCCCCATCCTCCGTTCTTCGCCACGCCCGCTCCTGATCGTACCAGGGGGAGGGAAGTATGCCGATGCCGTGCGGGAGGCCGGGCTTGATGACGAGACCTCCCACTGGAAGGCTATCGAAGCCATGGACATCTACGGCAGGTTCGTTGCCTCGTTCGGCCTGCCGGTGACCGATACTCTCGCAGTACCTGACCACACCAGTATCCTGCTCCCTTCCCCCTGTATGCACCAGTACGATCCCCTCCCCCATTCCTGGGATGTGACCTCGGACACGATTGCAGCATGGGGGGCAGCCATCCTGCAGGGAGAACTCCTTCTCCTCAAATCAGTGGACGGGATACTACAGAACGGGATTCTTCAAGCAGAGATCACAGCCCCACAGGAAACGGATGCGACCGACCCGTCCCTTATCCCCTTTGTTCTTGAACACCGGGTCGATACCTGGATCATCAATGGATCACGCCCGGACACAGTTGCCCGGTTTCTCAAAGGAGAGGGCGTTATTGGCACCCGCATCAGTACTATATTTTAAAGGTTCCAAAAGAGATACTATAGGAATCCTTGGAGGAGCCAAACATGACAGATATGAAATGTACATCCTGCAACGCTCCGCTTGCAGATGAGGGATCGACGGAGTTCGGTTGCCCCGCGTGCGGTGTTGAGATCAGCCGGTGCTACCGGTGCCGTGAGCAGAGTATCCCCTATACCTGCCCGAAATGCGGATTCGGGGGACCGTAAAACATGGGCAGTGTCGCAGTCATCATGCGGGTTATGCCCGAGTCTCCCGAAGTTGACCTTGAGCAGCTCAAGAAGGCACTTAAGGAGAAACTACCGGGAATTCAGGACGTCAAGGAAGAGCCCATCGGCTTTGGCCTCAAGTCCATCAAGTTTATCGCCGTGGTGAATGATGCCGGTGGCGAGACGGATATGCTCGAAAAGACGATCGGTGCAATACCCGGTGTCGAACGGGCAGAGATCTTAGAAGTGACCCTGACATAAACGGTCAGGCGGTTTCTTTTTTCTGATTTTCCAATCTACTTGGATTTGACTGCCGTTCAGCTTCCAGCGCATTGAGTACGGTATCGGTGCTGGCACGAATCTTTTCCACAGACTCACGGAATGCAATCACTTCCGGTTCATCAAGTCTGATCGTAATCGGGAAGACTCCATCGCGGTTGATGCGGGCAGGTACCCCGATACAGACCTTACCGATACTGTGCACTTCCTTATGGATATACGTAGAGACCGTCAGGATGCGATTTTCATCGGACAGCACCGTACGTACGAGGGACGCTATCGCTTCCCCGGGACCGTAGACGGTTGAGCCCTTATTCTGGATGATCTGCTGGCCGCTGCACTTCACTGACTCGATGAACTCATCCACGGGTAAATGTGCAAATTCCGGCAGGTTTGAGATCCTGATACCACCGATAGAGGTCGCAGACCAGAGCGGTACAAGACTATCGCCATGCTCCCCGATGACACGGGTATGTACCTCGCTGACATGAACATGGAAGTAGGTGGCAACCAGGGATTTGAGGCGCATCGAATCCAGATGCGTTCCGAGACCGAAGACCTGGCTTGGTTTCAGCTTCGAGTATTTCAGCGCAACACTGGTCATGACATCAACCGGGTTCGTGACAACCAGGATCTTGGTGTCTGGCGCAACCCTGCCGATCGTCTCGGCAATCGGGGCAACAATACGTGCATTTTCCAGTGCAAGATCGAGCCGGTCCTGCCCCGCTTTACGCGGTACACCTGCAATGATGACAACAATATCAGAGCCGGCAGCATCGTTCAGGTCCGTTGTCCAGTGGACCCGGATATCCGTACCCCGCGCAGCAAACGAATCGCCGAGATCCTGGGTAATTCCCTGAAGAAGTGCTTCCCGACCGTTCCTTCCATGGAGAAGGATCTCGCTCACGTGCGGAATGGCCGAGATCGCGTGGGCGGCGAACATGCCGACATTGCCCGTTGCGCCGATAATGGTCACTTTAGCCATGATAATCGTAAGAATGGGGACGTGTTATCGGTCGACTGTACGTTTCTCCGTTCACCAAAGCACTCGTCCTCCGCCCCGTTACCCCATGGGCGCCGGATGTCTGCGGTAAGTCTGCTCCCTTCCGGGCCTGAACCGGTTCCCGCAGCAACAGATCGCCATTCCCTCCGGAATTTTGATTTCTGTCCATCGACCTCATGGGACGAGGTTTCAACGTCAGAACGCACAGGATCCCGCAGGCCGTTGCAGCCTCAGTCAAACTTCGCCCCCCGCGTACCGACGGTTTCGGGTTACAAGTGACGCCGAGCCACCCGGGCTAGTCCCCATATACTTTTGTATGCCGGTCAATAAAGGCTTGTTACCCCAGCAGAAAAGACATCGGATAGACCAAAACGAGAGATTTACGGTATAAAAACGTGGCCACCGACACGACCCGTCCAGTATTTTTCTATTTGTTCAATCGCAGCGTAATCCGTTTTCTGAAAGACATCAAACGCAGTCAGCGGGGAAGTGCCCCTCACCAGCACGGAGGGGAGTTCATGGAAATCTCCCTGGTATACCTCAATAACCTGCGCACCATCTGTCTCTGCGATCTTTTCAGGAGTTCTGCGTATGGGATCTGTTGCCATATCCTTAAGCTGCCGGTAGATCGTTACCTGCCCGATATTGAGGAGATCACGGTTTACCTCTACGTTGAATGCGGACCAGAAAGCCGAGGCATACCAGGCATCGTTCATGACAACATACGGGACACCGAGACATGCGCCAGCGATACCAAGAGTCCCGATACCGGAACAGGCATCGACAAAACAGGATACCGGGGGATTTCCCACGTGCTGTTCAACGGACCGTATCTTTGGATAGCCCGCCCGGGGGAACTCGATGTGGGTCCGCGACTGCTGTTTGTAGAGCACCATTGCGCCACCGCCAACAGGTATGACATCGGCCCTGACATCACATCCGGCAAGAAGATCATGGACATAGGGTTCCTCATCCAGATTCACTGAAGAGATCCCCGGAACACCGTTACCGGTCCTGACCACCCCGCGTACTTCGGGAACTTCACGAACTATGCGTTCCGCGGTGTTTTGTGTCACACGCAGGGAGAGGAGAACAAGGGATTTTTTGGGAAGGAACGGGGGCCGTTCCATCGCAAACCCAGGATGGATAAGGGGAGTCCCGGCTGCAATCAATGGATCGGTCTCCCCAAGGTCGCCTTCATCCACCATGATCCCCCAGATGTGGGCGAACACCAGATCAATAAACCGTTTCCCGCAGGTGCAGGGAGGGGCAGGTTCCCCTGCCGAGGGAGGGAGGCGCTTATCAAGGATCTGTATGCGGCAGTCTTCACAGGGTAAAAAAACATCCGGCAGGGTGGCCAGGATCTCCTGTGCAGATGAGACACAATCCTTACCGCACACAGGACATTGCATGGTTGCGCTTTATGCATGTCCCGGAATACAAATGTTGTTAAAATACTCTGGAACTGCCGAGGAGTGCAAAAAAATAGCGAAGTGGGCCCGAAGGGATTCGAACCCATGACCGCCCGGTTATGAGCCGGGCGCTCTAACCGGACTGAGCTACGGGCCCAAAAACGCCCCCCACAGGGCTCGAACCTGTGACATTCGGATTAACAGTCCGACACTCTACCAACTGAGTTAGGGAGGCACGCGTCTTCGCGTCCTAATAGATTCTTTCTGAGTACTTTTAAAGGTAACTATGGGATGACCCCATGAATATCCGGGGACCCTGAACGGGATGATAGATTATGCATCCCGTTTCATCGTCTCAATCATCTGGATAAGTTCGTCCAGGTCGTCATTCAGGTGACCGAACAACCCGACAGTCCGTGCGGTCACTACCGCTCCATCAGGGGATGCCTGGATATATCCCAGTTGTTCCAGCACGTGAAGGGAGTAGCGGATGCGGTGGGACGGTTGGTCCAGCAGTTCGGAGAGTTTCATGATCCCGATCGGCTGGTGATCGGCAACCGCCCGCGCGACC
The DNA here is from genome assembly GCA_964592875.1 of uncultured Methanoregula sp. Classification (GTDB taxonomy): domain Archaea; phylum Halobacteriota; class Methanomicrobia; order Methanomicrobiales; family Methanospirillaceae; genus Methanoregula. The sequence continues at coordinate 12,371 of CAZQGG010000010.1, read as the reverse complement.
TCAAGATGACGGCGTATCAGGTCAATCTCATCCTTCATCTTATCGATCATCAGTCTTCCCCCGCATCCGCCGGAATTACCCGGTCTTGTGCTCAGGCATCCTTTTTATCGGGTTGCTCATGAAGCCATCCTTTTGTCTGGGCATACCGTTTCCGGAAATCCAGCGAAAGGATTCCGGCAATGACCAGCATCACGACGATCAGGGGATACCGGACAGTCTCCCACCGTGGCGGGAAGATGAAGAATATCAGGACGGAGACCGCAACAAGGAGAATGATGATATTCAGTTCAACCGCAAGGCGGTAGAATTTCCACCGGAAATCATTTTTGGCTTTCTCATCCATCGTTCCTATGTTGCTTCCGGAATAAAAGTACTTGACGTTTCACCGCACATAGTACTGATCAGATGGATGCACTTTCCCTTGCAATCAAGAAGAGCGGGGCAGACGCGTATGTGATGTATGCCTCGTCGCGCGATGCGGATATGCGGTACCTGACCCACTTCACTACCAGCGATCCGTTTGTTTATTTCAAAAAAGCCGGTGGGAAAGGAACCATCATCATCTCACAGATGGAGGTCAAGCGCGCATCCCGCGAATCCCCGGCTGCAGTGATGACCCGGGCCGAAGCCGAACTGCCGGAGATTATGAAACGAGAGCATGATATTACCCGTGCAACTGCACTGATGATTGCAGCCCAGGCCGGAGAGAGGCTCCTTGTCCCCCCCCAGTTCCCGCTGGGACTTGCCCGTGCTCTCGAAGAACACTGCACCGTATCCGTGGATGCGGGAACCGTGCAGGAGATGCGGGCCAGAAAATCACCGGCCGAGATCACGGCGATGCGACGAGTCCAGAAAGCCACCGAAGCCGCGCTGGGCCGGGGAATCGAGCTGATCCGGAAATCTGTGGTAAAGAAGGGAATACTCTATAGCGGAGGAATACCCCTGACCTCGGAGCAGGTGAAATATGTGATGCATACCCACCTCTTCTCCTGCGGGTGCACAGCAGTGGATACGATTGTGTCGTGCGGAGAGGACACCGCAATTCCCCATATGACCGGGACCGGCCCACTCCTTGCGAATGAGCCCATCATCATCGATCTCTTTCCGGTAGAAGAGGCCAGCGGGTATTATGCCGATATGACAAGAACCGTGGTCAAAGGCAAGCCGTCAAAGGAGATCCGCGAGATGTATGATACCCTGTGCGAAGCAAAACACCTGGCAATGAAACTCCAGAAACCCAGGGTTCCCGGATCCGAAGTCTACCAGGCAGTGGTCGACTTTTTTGCGGAGCACGGGTACGAGAGCGATACGCGCGGGTTCGTACATAACCTCGGGCACGGTGTCGGTCTGCAGATACATGAGCTCCCGACCGTAGGCCCTTCAGGAAAGGCACTGGCTGCCGGCAATGTGATCACCGTTGAACCGGGCCTGTACTACCCGGGCACCGGGGGTGTCAGGATCGAGGATATTGGTGTCGTCACCGCACGGGGCTTTGACAATTTTACGAATTTCTCAGAGGAGCTGGTCCTGTGAAGGACGAGATCCTGGAGAAATACCGCACCGCCGGTTCCCTTGCCACGCGGATCCTGAAGGATGGCGCGCAGCAGATTCGCGTGGGAACCTCCTACCTCGAACTCGTCGAGTCGATAGAAGCACGGGTGAACGATGAGGGGGCACAACTCGCGTTCCCGCTCAACCTCTCCTTAAACGAGGATGCCGCGCACGACACCGCATCATGGAGTGACGAGCGCACCTTGAAAAAAGGCGACGTGGTCAAGCTCGACCTTGGCGTCCAGATCGACGGGTACATCGCAGACACCGCAACCACGGTGGATCTCGGCAACAACTCCCTCCTTCTCGATGCCTCGCGCGAAGCACTGGAAGCGGCAATCCGCACCGTCAGGCCCGGCGCAACCGCAGGCGATCTCGGGGCCGCAGTCCAGAAGGAGATCGAGGGGAGGGGCTACCGCCCCATCGCAAACCTTACCGGTCACGGGCTGGGCCAGTACGTTCTCCACCAGTCACCGACCATCCCCAACATTGCGGTCAACGGGGGCGTTGTCCTTGAGGAGGGCATGGTCTTTGCGATCGAACCGTTCGCCACCACGGGCAGCGGTCACGTGAGAGAGAAGACCAGGATCGAGATCTACTCCCAGCTCTCCACAAAACCCATCCGTATCCCGGCGGGCCGCACGATCCTGGAAAAGATACAGGACCGTAAGGGACTGCCCTTCTCCCGCCGCTGGCTGGGGGAGAGAAAACTGGACCTGGCCCTGCCGGCACTGATCCGGTCGGGCAACCTCCACGGGTACCCGGTCCTTGCCGATGTCCCCGGGTCGCTGGTCTCCCAGCACGAACATACCGTCATTGTTACCGGTGACGGGTGTATTGTGACAACGAGATGAGATAGGCTTATGCAGACCGGAGCAGAATAATTAAGGTTACAGCCATGTCCGGAGATTCTGAAACACTGCGCATTATGGAGGTCGTTCTGACCGCCGAAATATTCAACCAGCACCCGGAACTCGATATCAATGACCTCACCCCCACCTGCCGCGAGATCTTCGGGGCATCCGGGGCGACAGACATCAAACGCCCGGTCTACATCAGTGACGGCCTGATCAAACGGGCCCTCGCAATTGCCGAAGCCCATACGAAGCTTGCGTCCAACCCGTTCATTGCCTACGAGGAGTTCGGACAGCGACTTCGGATAACGGCACTCGAACCCGCCGGGCAATGGTTCTTAAAACAGGGTGGAGAGTCATTGATCGAGAAGAACCCGTCCCTTGCATTTTATTTTGAGAAGATCGGGTCCAACGGGTTCTCCTATGCCAGAGTCCGCAAAGAGAACCCCCCGTATGAGGATACCAGAGGGTACCTGGATACCAAGATCTCAAAACTGGTCAGCGAGGATGAGAAACTCCGGGGAGCACTGGATCTCGTCATCGTCAATGCACCTGAAGAGGTCGAGCAGCATATCGGGGACCTTGTCTGCACCGACGAACAACTGGCCGTACTTGAGAAGATCAACCATGCCCTGCAGAACCGCGAGTTCTTAAGCCAGCACCGGATTTACGAGGTGGGCAAGTTACTCTTCGTCGGTCCGCCCGGAACAGGAAAGACGTCGATGGCACTTGCCATGTCCCGCGCCATGCACATGCCGGTGCTGGAAGTGCGCCTCTCGATGATCACCTCCCAGTACCTCGGGGAGACCTCCAAGAACATCGACCGTATCTTTGATCTGGCCAAACAACTCTCGCCGGCAATCCTCTTTGTTGACGAGTTCGATTTTGTTGCAAAGAGCCGCACATCCGATGATCACGGCGCGATGAAACGGGCCGTCAACTCCCTCCTGAAGAACATCGACCGGATCAACCTGATCAAGAACGGCGTTCTCCTCATCGGTGCAACCAACCACCCCCAGCTGCTCGACGAGGCAGCATGGAGACGATTCGATGAGGTTGTGGAGTTCTCGCTCCCCGGTGAAGAGATGCGTAAGAATATTCTCATGAAGATCTCCGCATCCCTCAACAGTTCGATCGATTATGCGGCGCTCGCGAAGAAGACAGACGGGTTCTCCGGCTCGGATCTCCGCATGATGGTGAAGGAAGCGATCCTCTCGGCACTCATGGACAAACGGCAGACGATCCGACAGGACGATATCGAGAAGGGTATCCACATGGTGAAGAACCGGGAAGCGATCCGTCACCAGAACTGGATATAATATGAAGATCACCCTCCTCGGTACAGGCGATACAATCGGAACCCCCCGCATCGGGTGCGACTGCCTGCAGTGCACCCATGCAAAATCAACCGGCCGTTCCCGCTTCCGGACCTCGCTCCTTATCGAGAACGAGGGAAAACACATCCTTATTGACACGTCTCCCGATCTGCGCCAGCAGCTCCTCGGGTGCGGTTCTCCCCACATCGATGCCGTGATCTGGACCCACGGGCATTACGATCACTTTATGGGGTTTGGCGAGTTCTACCGGGTCCAGAAGATCCCCCCGGTCTATGCTGCCCCCCCGGTACTCACCTACTGTGCAGAGTACTTCCGGTTCCTCTCCTTTGAGAAGAATCTCATCGAGCCGTATGAGCCCTTCACGCTCTTTGGCATCACCATCACACCCTTCATGGTCAATCACCCCCCGGCGTTTACCTGCGGCATGCTCCTGGAGACCGAACAATCCCGGGTCGGGTATACCTCGGATACCAATATCGACCTCCCCAAAGAGAGCATGGATCTTCTGAACAATCTCGATCTTCTCCTGCTTGACGCGCTCATACCTTCGCGGATATCCTCCATCCATAAACACATGAATTACCCTGATGCCTGCACTCTCGCAGAGCGTCTTGCACCCAAAGAGTTCCGGTGCGTCCACATGAGCCACATGATCCCCTGGGATCTCCCCCATACCGGCAACGATGGCGACGTGTTTGAATTTCCTTAAATTGCACCCGGTTTACACCCTGTTCCGCCGGGTAGAAGAGCACCAGGAAAGACCCATACCTTAATAGTTTTCACGGGCCCAAAGATAGGTGCATGATTGTAAAAGTACTCGAGCTCGAGAAGGACAAGGTGCGGCTCATCATCCAGGGCGAGGGGCACACGTTCATGAACGCCCTTGTTGAAGAGATCTTAAGCGACCCGGACGTAGATGTCGCACGATACAACATCGAGTTCCAGTTCTCGGAGCCGGAACTTCTCGTCACCACCAAGAACAAGAAGAACGCCCTGCCCATCATCAAGAAGGCCTGCAAACGAATCACCGGCCACTGCGACGAACTCATCAAGGGGTTAAAGAAGAACAAGGCCTGATCCATCAGGTCATCATCAGCTTCCCGATACTTTTTTCCATCCATGGTAATTGCTGATTCTTCCAGAGGATTCCTTGGAATCGTATAACCCAACACCGGTTCTGAACGTGATGAGTGTTCAGAATTTTTAAAAAGGATATGACACAAACGGGGAGGATTATTCCGCCCGTTCGGTGAAGACGATGGACCCGGAGATACGGGAGATCTTGATCTTGACTTTCTGGCCGGGCTTGGACTGGGCCACGTACATGATATACCGGCCCATCTTGACAACCCCATCGCCCCGCTTTGAGATTGACTGGATCTCCACATCCATGATCTGCCCCTCTTCGAGGTTCTCCGATACCGGTTCGGTCCGGGCTTTCCGCTTCCTGACCGGGCGGTGACCTCCGCAGGCATCGCACCGCAGGATCATGACCCGGTCATCCTTTATCAGCCGTGTATCGGGCTTACCGCACTCGGAGCAGATCACGTAGTCATCGACATAGCCCTTGATGATCGCCTTGATCAGGGTCAGCTCGAACTTCCCGTTGAAGATCGCACGGTTCCCGTCGATCTTCCCGCTGGTACCCAGTTCACCCAGCATGAACTTCATCAGGTGGTCGGGTTCACGGCGGACCTTCCCCACGATCTCCGTAAAGTTTTCAAGGACGGTCGTCTTGCCTTCGACATAGGCCTTTGCCTCAGGAACTACAAAACGCTCCGAAGACTCGGTCTTTTCCGTGATATTGGAATACGCCTGTTTGAGGAGTTGTTCATACGGGTCCGTCATACGTGTATACATAACGGTGCCGGCGGTCAAAAGGCTTTCCCCGGTATAATGCCGGTGAGCCGAAGACCGGGGTTTGGGGAAGATGGCGAGGCATACATGCAAACGGATCGCAGACCCCCCCTAAAATAACGCACACAGTAAAAAGGATTTCCGGGTCTGCATCACAAGGTAATTTCCGGAACTATGAGGAATCTGTATCCTTGACAACGACTGAGATCAGTTCCTTTGTCTTCTTCTCGTTCTCGATATCCTTTACGTTGATGTTGGCATTCCCCACGCATTTCATACCGCGTGCCTCAATCCAGTTCTGGAAGACTTCGGCCGTCTGCCCGGGTTTGCCGCCATGGGTGCAGAACGCAGTCGCCCTCTTCCCCTCGCACCCTTTCAGGGCATTGATCGCAGCGTGGATCGCGGGGGTTGGCTTGAACGCCCAGACCGGGGATCCAAAGACCAGCTGGTCATACCCGGATACATCGATCGATGCCGGTTCGATGGTGGTCGTCTCCTCGCCCCGTGCCTTCTTGCACCAGACAAGGAACCGCGTCAGCCAGTTGTAGCCGGCCTTATCCGAAACCTCGATCAGTTTCCCGTCGCAGGCAGAGGCAATATGCTGCGCCACATGACGGGTGTTCCCGGTCTCGCTGTGGTAGATGATGCAGATCTTCATTGCGGTAGTATTGGGATCACAACAAGAAAAAGCATCGATATGGTTATCGGGAATAAGAATCGGAGGAAAAATGAAGTAATTATTTCCTGAACCGCGAGGGAGCACATCAGTGCTTCGAAGCCCGGGAGGCATTCTCATGCTTCGGGCCTGACGATCCTCATCATCTCCGAGAGGTGAGGAGAATAACACCATCAGATGTTATTTTCTGAACCGTGAGGGCCTTGTGCCCGAATGGTGACGTAAATAGTTCCGAATGGAACTATTTACGGAACTGCGGCATCATGCCGCGGACTTCCTTACCCACTTCTTCGATGAGGTGGTCCTCATCGGCATTGGTGAGCGCGGTGAACATCGGGCGGTTCACCATGTTCTCAAGCATCCATTCCCGGGCAAACTTCCCGCTCTGGATCTCCTCAAGGATCTCCGCCATCGCCTCATAGGACTCGGGCCCGATGACGCGGGGGCCGCGGGTGAGGTCACCGTACTGCGCGGTGTTACTGATGTACTTGCGCATGTTCGTCAGCCCGCCCTCGTAGATGAGGTCAACGATCAGCTTGAGCTCGTGGCAGACCTCTAAGTAAGCCATCTCCGGTTCGTAACCCGCTTCGACAAGTGTCTCGAACCCGGCCTTGACAAGCGACGTGCAGCCACCACAGAGGACCGCCTGCTCACCGAACAGGTCGGTCTCGGTCTCCTCGCGGAACGAGGTCTCCAGTACCACCGCACGGGTTGCACCGATACCCTTTGCATAGGCAAGCGCGATCTTATGCGCATTGCCACTCGCATCCTGGTGGATGGCGATGAGCGCGGGCACACCCTTGCCCTCCTCGTACTGCCGGCGGACCATGAACCCGGGGCCCTTGGGCGCCACCATGATCACATCCACGTTTGCCGGGGGGGTGATCTGCCCAAAGTGAATATTGAACCCGTGGGAGAACATGAGGCACTTGTTCGCGGTGAGGTTGGGCTGGATCTCGTTCTTGTACACCCCGCCCTGGAGCTCATCGGGAACAAGGATCTGGATGATATCGGCAGCCTTCACCGCATCCGCGACCTTCATCACTTTCATACCGTCCTTGACGGCTGCATCCCAGCTCTTCCCGGGGCGCAGGCCGATGACAACATCCAGCCCGCTGTCCCGTAAGTTCAGCGACTGGCCCCTGCCCTGTGACCCAAAGCCGATCACGGCAATCTTCTTGCCTTTCAGCACACCGAGATCCGCGTCTGACTCATAATATTTTTTTAACATAGATGATCCCTTTCATATCAGCAACAAAGCACATAAATATTATATTACAAAACCAAAGAGACACACGACAAACCCATTGGATGCGATGACTTATTACCCGCACACCATCAGACCCGATATCGGATAAATCATCATTCAGCAAGGAACTGCCGGACATCCAGGCAACATCGCCTGACGTCCGGATCAACCTCACACGGGTTGGCGTGAAAAACGTCAAGAAACTCGTTGAAGTCCACAGAGACGGGAAGCGCCCGATGGTCTTCATCTCAAACTTCGATGTCTATGTCGACCTGCCCGGCAGCCTCAAGGGCGCCAACCTCTCGCGCAACTTCGAAGTGATCGACGAAGTCCTCCAGCAGGCAATTGACGGAGATGTGAACGAGATTGAGAAGCTATGCAGCGTTGTTGCAAGAAAACTCCTCGACCGTCACGAATACGCCGACCGCACGGAAGTCTTCATGCGCAGCGAGTTCATGGTGAAGCGCGAGACCCCGATCAGCCACACCACCTGCCACGAAGTGGTCAAGGTGCACGCCCGGGCGGTGGCGAGACGAACGTTCCGGACACCGATCGTGAGGAAGAGCATCGGGGCCGAAGTCACCGGCATGACCGCCTGCCCCTGCGCCCAGAACATCATGAAGGAGCGCGCCATGCGGGTGCTTGAAGGGCTCGATGTCAGCAAGGACAAGATCGATGAGTTCTTCGAAGCCGTACCGATGGCCACCCACAACCAGCGTGGCAAGGGATTCCTCTGCATCGAAACCGATGACGACCAGTGCGTTGACCTTGAAAGGGTGATCGGGATCCTCAAGGACTCGATGAGTGCCGGCATCTACGAACTCCTGAAGCGGGGCGACGAAGGTGCCGTGGTGCTTGCCGCGCACAAAAATCCCCGGTTTGTGGAAGACTGCGTGCGGGAGATGGCAAAGAAAGTCCTGGCAGAATTCGAGTACCTCTCCGGCGATTCGGTGATCACGATCAAGCAGACCAACGAGGAGAGCATCCACCAGCACGATGCGTATGCCGAACGACAGGCCACCATTGCCGAATTGGTCGATGAACTGAACGGGGATCGGCAGAATAACAACTGATTTCTTTTAAATTCATTATTTAATAATTTTAAATTAAAAATTTAACTTTTATTTCGAAATTTGTGGCACGTTTTCGCGGAATATCCCAAAATGGCAGATTCTGGAACGGGCGACAGAAAATCGCCCCGAATTACGGGATTTTTCCGCCGTAGAATCAAGTCATAAAGGTTATAACAGGGTTGGTACAAGATACAGATGAACGTACTTTGTGCGCTCACCAATCTCTAGAGATGAGAGATGTATAGAGTAATTCTTGTATTGAAATTAGAACAATGCAACAAAATATGAGGCGATAATATTGTCGAAAGTTGTAGAGATTTCCCCAACCACCAGACATGAGGGACACTCCAAGCTGGTGCTCAAGGTCAATGACCAGGGCATCATCGAGACCGGTAACTGGTGTTCAATCACCCCGGTCAGGGGTGTCGAGAAGCTTGCCGTCGGTAAGACGCCCGAGCAGGTCCCCAAGATCGCATCGCGTGTCTGTGGTATCTGTCCGATTGCCCACAACCTTGCGGCCACCGAAGCAATGGAAGCATCCATCAAGTGTGAGATCCCGAAGGACGCACTGATGCTCCGTCACATCCTTCAGCTGGCCAACAGGCTGCACAGCATTGCACTGCACGATATCCTGATTCTCCCCGACCTGTATTTACCAGGCACTGAAGTCAAGATCAACCCGTTCACGGCAGAAGAGCCGGTGCGCACCGTTGCAAAGCGCATCCAGCGCCTCCGTGAGATCGGCCAGACCATCGGCCAGATCGCGGCCGGCGACTGTATCCACCCGCGGAACACCCGTGTCGGTGGTATGTACCGCAACGTCTCCGAGCAGGCAAAGACCAAGATGTACGACCTTGCCAAGGAAGGATTACCCCTTGCAAAGGCCCAGATGGACCTCATGATCGCGATCCTGCGCAACTACCAGGCACGCGAGCATGTGGACGTCGGCGGCATGAAGGTCGCACTCCCGAAGACCCTCGGTTACCACAACCAAGGCTACCTTGCAACCCACGCATTCTATGGCTCCTCGAGCATGGACGAGTGCCCCAGCTGGGACATCCGCCGGTTCAAGGAAGTCAGGCCATGGGACTGGTACATGGGCGAGATGGAAGTTTCGCTCGAAGAGCCCCGCTACCCGATTGGTGGAACCACCAAGATGGGAACGAAGGTCAACCCCCAGATGGAAGCCTGCACCGGTATCCCGATGTACGACGGCCAGCCCGTTGAAGTCGGTCCCCGTGCCCGTCTCGCAGTCTACAAGGGCTACGACGAGAAGGGTACCGTCGGCCAGAACATTGCCCGTGAGATGGAATACACGGACTGCTTCTACGAGATGATCGACTGCCTTGACGAGCTCAACACCGCCGGCAAGGTTGTAGCAGACTACATCCCTGACGGTGACGGAACCCTCGGCTGGGCATCCAACGAGGCCCCCCGTGGAACTGATGTCCACCTTGCACGCGTGAAGGACTGGAAGGTCCAGTACTTCAGCATGCTCGTCCCGACCACCTGGAACTTCGCAACCTGCAGCGCTGCACTCACCGGTGCACCCTGGCAGCTCGCCGAAGTTATCATGCGTGGATACGACCCGTGCGTATCATGTGCAACCCACATGATCGTACTGGACGAGGACAACAAGGTAGTGGCTCAGAAGCTCATCCAGTGAGTGTCACCTGATGCTGCATTCGGAGATCGTAATCGTGGGGTGCGGAAACCCCCTGTTTGGCGATGACGGATTTGGCCCGGCGGTAATCGAGGAGATGGAGAAGCTAGAACTTCCCGACAATGTTACAATACAGGACGGTGGCGCAGGAGCCCCGCACTTTATTTTTAACTTCCTTGATCCCGCAGTGACAAAGAAACTGATCGTCGTCGATATTGCAGATTTTAATGCAAAGCCCGGATCAATATCCAAAATCTCCGGTAAGGACCTGAAGCCAGGAGCCTACGTTGATCCTCATTCATGGGATGGGGTCGACCAGCTCTGTCGTATCAAAGAGAAGATCGATACAACACTGGTCATGTGCCAGCCGACCAAGGTCATCGACAAGGGAGATGCGGAAGTTGATATGGAGCTTTCAGAGGCTGTGAAGAACGCGATACCGAAGGCAATCCAGGTGATACTCGAAACCATTGGAGTGGATTATGGGACTACTATCAATCTTCAAGAAAGACGCCAGCCCGCAGAAACCTGTGGCAAAGCCCGCTGACGTTGCACAAAAGGAAACAACTAAGAAGGAGGTTAAGCCTGTGGCAGACAAGATTACGTTAGGCTACACACACCTGAGTGGGTGTACCGGTTGCACGGTTGCATTAGCTGACAACTATGCCGGATTATTAACGCTCCTCGACAAGTACGTTGACCTTAAGTATATGCCAACACTTGCAGACGCAAGGCATGTCCAGAAGGTAGACGTCTCATTCGTCGAGGGTTCAGTTTGTATCAATGACAAACTCGCAGTGGAAGAGCTCAAGGAAACCCGTGAAAAGTCAACCATCGTAGTCGCCCTCGGCGGCTGCGCATGCTATGGCAACATCACCCGGTTCTCCCGTGGCGGCCAGCAGAACCAGCCGGCACACGAGGCATTCCTGCCGATCGGCGACCTGATCAAGGTCGACGTGTACATCCCCGGATGCGCACCAACGCCCCAGATGATCAGGAACGTTGCCGTGATGGCATACCTGCTCCTCAAGGGAACCAAGGAACAGAAGGACCTCGCAACTGCATTCCTGACCCCGCTCATGAAGATGACGGAGTCCACCAGTGCATGCTTCTGCGAACTGATGACCAATGTCATCAACCAGAGCCTCTGCATTGGATGCGGCAGCTGTGTTGCAGCCTGCCCGGTCAATGCCATCACCATGGAATATGGCAAGCCCCAGGGAGAGCGCGACCTGTGCATCAAGTGTGGCGCGTGCTACAGCCAGTGCCCGAGAGGGTTCTTCAACACTGATGTCATCAGCAACTATGAGGCGATCAACGAGGCCATTATGGCGGCCCTCCAGTGAAGGTGATTGAAATGGGAGCAGAACTCGGAAACTACAAATCAGTCGTCTCAGCCCGGAGCACCGATAAGGAGCTTCTCAAGGCAGCACAGGATGGCGGTATTGTCTCGTCCCTCTTTGCATTTGCACTCGACGAAGGCATCATTGACGGCGCAATCGTTGCAGCAAGCAAGGAGTTTGCCGCAAAGAACCCGTCCAAATGTATCCTGGACAGCACGAACTTTGACATGATCGAGCCCTGGAGACCTATCCCGGCGATCGTCAACACCAAGGCTGAGCTTCTTGCAGCAGCCGGAACCAAGTACAACATCAGCCCGAACGTTGCACTCCTCAAGGAAGCAACCCGGAGCTTTGGCCTGGACAAGGTCGGTATCGTTGGCACCCCGTGCCAGATGCAGGCAGTCCGCAAGGCACAGCTGTACCCGTTCGGCATGAGAGATGTCGGCGCGAGCATTGCACTTGCAGTCGGTATCTTCTGCATGGAGAACTTCCCCTACCAGAGCATCCTCCAGCTCGTGGAAGACCACGCTGCGATGAAGCTCGAGTCCGTCAAGAAGATGGAGATCGGCAAGGGCAAGTTCTGGGTATATGGCAAGCGCGGACAGGTCGTCCAGCTGCCACTCAAGGCAACCCACAAGTACGAGCAGCCCGGCTGCCACGTCTGCCTTGACTACGTTGCCAACCTCGGTGACATCTCCACCGGATCCGTCGGCAGCCCCGATGGATGGAGCACCGTCTTTGTCAGGTCCAAGATCGGAGACTCGGTCT
>CAZQGG010000009.1:0-68777 GCA_964592875.1 uncultured Methanoregula sp. | reverse complement strand
ATCCTATTGCGTTCGGGACGCAGTGACCTGAGTTCGAATCTCAGCGACCCCATTTCAAGAAGGCCAGTAACCATTACCAGAAAAATTTCATGAACATCTGAGGACGACAAATGCAGACGCAGAACTATACCCGGTATGAACGGGCAAGGATCATTGGAGCAAGGGCTCTGCAGATATCAATGGGTGCTCCGTTACTTATCACTACGACACGGATCGATCCGCTGGAAATTGCGATCGAGGAATACGACAACAACACCATCCCCATTACGGTAAAGAGGAAGTAGAACGCTATGACGATCATCGAGGTAATCGAGCTGCGGACCATTCTTGACAGCCGGGGCAACCCGACGGTCGAGGCTGACGTGTACACGTCAAGCGGTCACGGCCGGTCGGCTGCACCGAGCGGTGCCAGCACCGGGTCGTTAGAGGCAAAGGTCAGGGCTCCCCGCGAAGCCGTGGACAATGCCATCCAGAACGTGATCCCTGCCCTCGTTGGCATGAACACCTGCGACCAGGAGAGTTTCGATGAGCAGCTCCGTGATATCGACGGAACTGCCAACTTCTCGGAGATCGGTGCCAATGTTGCGGTTGCCCTCTCGCTCGCGAATGCCAAGGCGGCAGCATCGTCGCTCGGCCTGCCGCTCTTCCGCTACCTTGGCGGCGCATTTGCAAAAGAGATGCCGCTCCCGCTCGGGAACGTCATCGGCGGCGGGGCGCACGCGGCCAACGCAACCGAGATCCAGGAGTTTCTCATCGTCCCGGGAGACGCAGCGGATGCAGAGGAAGCAGTCTTTGCAAACGCAGCCGTCCACCGCACGGTGAAAGATCTCTTAACGAAGAAAGGAATTGCCGCTGGCAAGGGTGATGAGGGTGCATGGGCACCGCAGATTGACGATGCCCTCGCATTTGAGCTCATTGCCGAAGCGGCCGGAATTGTCGCGGACGAGATGAATGTCTCGGTCGATATAGGCATCGACGTAGCGTCGAGCCAGATGTGGGACGGGAGCAACTACAAGTACCGCTCCGTCACCCGTTCGACCGAAGACCAGATCGCCTACATTGCAGAACTCGTGGACAAGTACAACCTTGTCTACGTGGAAGATCCCCTCCACGAGGACGACTTCGACGCATTTAGTGAACTCAACAGCCAGGTCGGCAACCGCTGCCTGGTCTGCGGGGACGATATCTTCGTCACGCAGGTTGACCGCATCCAGCAGGGTATCGAGTGCGATGCCGCAAACTGCGTCCTCATAAAACCCAACCAGGTGGGAACGCTCACTGACACCTTCGATGCAGTGCAGCTCGCCCACACCAATGGCCTTGACACGGTGATGAGCCACCGGTCCGGCGAGACAACCGATACCACAATCGCCCACCTTGCCACCGCATTCTCCTGCGTTTTCTTGAAATGCGGTATTGTCGGCGGGGAACGCATTGCAAAATTAAACGAACTGATTCGCATCGAGGAACAGCTATGACCCAAGCAAATGAAATGGAAATTGAACTGAAAGAACCGCTCATCCCCGTCGAGGAGTACCTTGCAGCCGGTGTCCACATCGGCACCCAGCAGAAGAGCGAGGATATGAAGAAGTTCATCTACCGCGTCCGCGGCGATGGCCTGTATATTCTCGATATCCGCGAGACCGACGCCCGGATCAAGACCGTTGCCAAATTCTTAACCCAGTACGAGGCCCCGAATATCCTCGTCGTCACCTCCCGGCAGTACGGCCAGTACCCGGCGAAAAAGTTCGCCGACACCATCGGTGCCATGTCCGCCACCGGCCGGTTCATCCCGGGCCTCCTGACGAACCCGGTCCTTTCAGGCTACATCGAGCCGCAGGTTATCGTTGTCACCGACCCGATCGGTGACGCCCAGGTGATCAACGAGGCCGTCCAGTGCGGTATCCCCGTTGTTGCGCTCTGCGACACCAACAACATGACAAAGTTCGTTGACCTTGTCATCCCGACCAACAACAAGGGCAGAAAAGCGCTCTCGATGATCTACTTCCTCTTAACCCGCGAGATGCTTAAGCACCGCAATATCTCGACAGCACTCACTCCCGAGGACTTCGAGACCGAGTTCTGAAGGATACTCCTGTATCCCTTTTTTGAACAACCGATATCTGGATATACGAGGAGAACCAGAGGGTTGATCCGATGATGATGCGTGCATGCGCCGTGGCAGGCATGTTCTATCCTGGCGACCCCTCTCATCTGGAGCAGCTGCTCGGGAAGTTCTTCTCCAGTACCCAACCTGTAGCAGGAAACCCGCTCGGGATTGTTGCCCCTCACGCCGGGTATATCTATTCGGGACCGGTTGCTGCCTGTTCTTTTGGAACGATCACACCTGACTTTGATGGCACCTTTGTCGTGATCGGGCCGTCCCATCACGGGTATGTCACCAGTACTTCTGCGATCCCGTGGGAGACCCCGCTTGGCGTGGTCGATACGGATGCGGAGTTTGTCCATGCCCTTGCAATCGGGATCGATGAGCCCTCGCACGAGGACGAGCACTCGATCGAGGTGCAGGTACCGTTCATCAAGTACCGCTTCCCCCGGGCCCGAATCGCGCCGGTGATGATGGGCGACCAGAGTTACGCGTCGGCAATCGAGGTTGGTGAGCGTATCCTTTCTGCGATCAAGAAGACCCGTCGCGATGTCCGGATTGTTGCCTCCAGCGACTTCTCGCACTATGTGCCGGAAGCGAAAGCAAAGGCCGACGATCTCTGGGCGATCGAACCATTAGAGCACCTTGACACAAAAGAGTTCTACCGAAGGATTGCAAAACGGCGGGTTACTGCCTGCGGCTACGGGCCGATCACGGCGATGGTGATTGCCTGTGCCGGGCTCGGGGCAACACAAGGGACCCTCCTCAGGTACATGACCAGCGGTGACATGACCGGCGATTATGCGAACGTTGTCGGCTATGCCGGTATTGCGGTGATCTAGGTTGGCAACGTGGAGTGCGCCGGGCAAGGTCTTCCTCTTCGGGGAGCATGCCGTGGTCTATGGCAAGCCCGGTATCGCGATGGCGATCAAGCCCCGCGTGTATGTCACGGTGCGGAACACCAAACGGGCAGCCCGGGCAAAATCCCCCTATATCGACAGCTGTTTTGAGCAGATGGGCGTTGTCGGCAGCGTGTACATCAACTCGCAGATCCCGAGTTCCTCGGGACTCGGGTCGTCCGCTGCGGTGACGGTTGCAACACTCTCTGCCATCAATGACGAGTTCTCGCTCCACAAGACCCGCGAGGACATCGCCAACATGGCCTTTGAGATCGAGAAGGCGGTGCAGAAGGGCAGGGCGAGTCCCACGGACACCACGGTTGCGACCTACGGGGGCATTGTCCTGATCACCGGGGGATCCCGGCGGATACTGCCCCCGCAGAACATGCACCTCGTTGTCGGGGATTCTATGGTCTCGCACAGTACCTCAAAGATGGTCGAGCAGGTGGCCAACCTGAAGAAGACCAACCCCGCGATTGTGGACCCGGTGCTGGATGCGATCGAGGGGGTCAGCCTCGCCGCGATCCACCGTCTCCACGATCCGCGTGAACTCGGGCGGTACATGAACATGAACCATGCCCTCCTGGAAGTGCTCGGGGTCGGGCACCCGCAACTGGGAAAGATGGTGCTTGCGGCCCGGTCGGCAGGAGCATTCGGTGCCAAGATCACGGGAGCCGGCGGGGGTGGGAGCATGATTGCCCTCTGCCCCAAGCCGCTGAAGCACCGGGTGGCAAAGGCGATCGAGGCCTGCGATGCCCGGGCGATCGTCACCGGCATCGACACGGAAGGCGTGCGGAAGGAGAAGAATGTCTGAAGGGGTAATATTAAAACTCGGCGGCAGCATACTTACTGATAAGAGCGCCGACTGCGCAATCAACCGGGAGAGCCTTGCCACCATTGCCGCGGCCGTCGCGGAGGCGAAGGCGGACGGGATCGTCATCATTCATGGTGCCGGTTCCTGCGGGCATCCTGAGGCCAAACGCTACCACCTTGATGTGGGGGCGGTCTCCGGGAAGACCGATGGTATCTATGTCACGCACCGGGCAGTCAGCGGGCTCAATGACGCGGTGGTCACCGCCCTTCGCGAGAAGGGCGTTGCGGCTGCCGGTGTCCATCCGTTCCACGTGGCGGTGGCAGAGAACGGCAGGCTCATCGGGTTCGAGTGCCGGCACCTGGAGAAGATGCTCGCTCTCGGCATGGTCCCCGTGATCCACGGTGACGTGGTGATGGACCTTACCCGGGGTGCCTGTATCGTCTCGGGCGACCAGCTCGTGCGGTATCTCGCGGCCTCCCTTCAGATCCGTTGCGTGGGGCTCGCCACCGATGTACCGGGAGTGCTGGATGGAGACGGGTGTGTGGTGCCGGTGATCACCCGGCACACCGTCTCATCGATCCATATCGGCGACTCGAAACATACCGATGTTACCGGTGGCATGAGGGGGAAGATCGATGAGCTGCTCGGCCTCGCTGATGCGGGGATCGGGTCGGACATCTTTCACGTCTCGCGGGTGGCGGACTTCCTCGCAGGGTCCGCACACGGCGGGACGAGCGTAAGGAACGATTAAGAGGGACAATTATGGGAGACAAGGTTCGGTTCACATCATCGCGGAAACTGGAACACCTGCGCATCTGCGCTGAGGAACCGGTCGAGTGCGGGGATGCTGGCTTTAACGATATCCGGTTTGTGCACAATGCCCTGCCGGAGTGCGACATGGGCGCAATCAGCCTCTCTGCCCGTTTCCTTGGCCACACTCTCTCGTCACCCCTCTTCATATCCGCGATGACCGGGGGTCACCCCGGTACGAAAGACGTGAACGCCCGGCTCGCCCGTGCTGCCGAACGGTTTGGTCTTGGGATGGGGGTTGGCTCCCAGCGGGCTGCCCTTGAGAACCCGAAGCTGGCGGACACGTTCGCCGTGGTGCGAGACGAGGCACCGCATGCGTTCCTTGTGGCCAACATCGGGGCCGTCCAGCTCCGCGATCACGGCATCGAATGGGCGGAACAGGCAGTCGGGATGATAAAAGCCGATGCCCTGGCGGTTCACTTGAACTTCCTGCAGGAGGCCATCCAGCCGGAAGGGGACCACAACGCGACCGGGTGTTTTGCGGCCATCGAGGAACTCTGCCGCGACTTCAAGACCCCGGTCATCGTCAAGGAGACCGGGTGCGGGATCTCGGCCGCCACGGCACGGAAGTGCTGGGGTGCGGGCGTCCGGGCCATCGACATCGGCGGCTGGGGCGGGACGTCTTGGGCCGCAGTTGAGGCGGTCCGGGCCGGCACCGGCACGAGCGCACAGGACCGGGCGCTCAAGAGCCTTGGGCAGGACTTCGCCAACTGGGGAATCCCCACCGTGGTCAGCCTCGCGGAGGTGCTCGCAACGGGTGGGCCGGTCATCGCCTCCGGTGGAATCCGGAGCGGCCTTGACATCGCAAAGGGGCTGGCGTTCGGCGCTGACCTCTGTGGTATGGCACTCCCGCTCCTGAAGCCCGCGATGGAGAGCGACGAGGCGCTTGCCGGCACAATCGAGGCAATGCACCGGGAACTGACGGCTGCGATGTTCCTGACCGGGTCAGCGGCGACCGTTGACCTCCGGTCGGCACCGGTGTACCTCACCGGGCGCACCCGGCAGATGATCGATAAGGACAACCCCGCACGGATCCGGCGGTAACCGGGCCATTATTCAACGGGATTTTTAAAAAAATACCCGTCAGATTTGATACAGGAGATACAAAATGGATATAGAAATTATCGCAGTGGGAGGATACGACGAGGTCGGGCGGAACATGACCGCGGTCCGCTGCGGAAAAGAAATTGTCATATTCGATATGGGGCTCCGCCTCGATCAGATATCGATCCACGAGGATGCAGAGATCGAGACGATGAATGCCTCCGATCTGATCAAGATCAAGGCAATCCCCGATGACACGGTACTGAATCCGAACGACGGGACAGTCATTGCGATCGTCTGTTCTCACGGGCACCTCGACCATATCGGGGCGATCCCGAAACTGGCCCAGCGCTACAATGCACCGATCATCTCCACCCCGTACACCACCGAACTGATCCGGCAGGAGATCGTTGCGGACCAGAAGTGCGGTGTGAACAACCAGCTTCTGGCGCTCAAGGCCGGGCAGCGGTACACGCTCTCTTCAAACCTCGTCCTCGAATTTGTCCGGACGCAGCACTCGATCATCGATACGGTCACTCCGGTGCTTCACACCCCGAACGGGGCCATCGTGTATGCGCTGGATTTCAAGTTCGACCGGACCCCGGTCATTGGGGAATCCCCGGACTTTGCCCGCCTCCGCCAGATCGGTAAGGAAGGCGTCCTCGCCCTGATCGTGGAGAGCACGAATATCGAACGCCGCGGAAGATGCCCGAGCGAACGGATCGCCCGCGACCTTGTGCGGGATTCGATCACGAGCTACGAGGATGACAAGAACGCCCTTATCGTCTCGACCTTCTCGTCGCACATCGCCCGCATCAAGACGATCGCGGAGTGTGCCCACGAGATCGGCAGGAAACCCGTGCTCCTGGGCCGGTCCATGGAGAAGTACTCGGTCACGGCCGAGCAGATGAAACTCGTCTCGTTCCCCGAGACCACGAGCGTGTTTGGGAACCGGAGAACGGTCGACCGCACCCTGCGCCGGATGATGAAGATGGGGAAGGACAAGTTCCTGCCGATCGTCACCGGGCACCAGGGAGAACCAGGGTCGATCCTCACCCGCATGGCCATCGGGGACACCCCGTACCAGCTGACCCCTGGCGACAAGGTGATCTTCTCCGCAAATATCATCCCGAACCCGTTAAACCACGGCCAGCGTTACCTGGTGGAGGCCCGGCTCGGCCTTGCCGGTGTCAGGATCTTCGAGGACCTGCACGTGAGCGGCCACGCCTACCGCGAGGACCACTACGAGCTGGTTCAGCTCCTGAGCCCCCAGCACATCGTGCCTGCCCACGGGAGCATGAAGATGACTGCCGCCTACTCCCAGTTCGCCGGTGAACTGGGATACACCCCGCATTCCACCGTTCACGTGATAAGGAACGGCGAGCGTCTCAGGATCAACTAACGAGGAACCCCCATGTCAGAATTATCACCGTATCTCAAGTCCGTTGCCCAGCAGATCGATCGTATGATCGATACCCTCTATGTCGGTAAGGCTGGTGAACTGAACAAGGCCTCCGCCCACCTCCTTACGGCGGGAGGCAAGCGCCTCCGTCCCGCTGTCGTGATGCTTGCGGCAGATGCGGTGAAGGCCGGCAGCTCAGGCGGACTGATGGAAGCCGCCCTTGCCCTTGAAGTGACCCACACCTTCACGCTGATCCATGACGATATCATGGACGATGACTGCCTGCGCCGGGGCGTCCCGACCGTACATACGAAGTGGGACATGCCCACCGGCATCCTTGCCGGGGATGTCCTGTACTCCCGTGCCTTCGAGCACATCTCGTCCGTGAAGGCAAAGGACGATGCCAAGGTTCGGGCCATCCTGATGCTTGCCAAAGCCTGTGCCGACATCTGCGAGGGCCAGCACATGGATATGTCCTTTGAGCACCGCACCGATGTGACGGAAGCGGAGTACATGGAGATGGTGCGGATGAAGACCGGTGTCCTCTATGCCGCAGCCGCCGGAATCGGGGCAACACTTGCCGGTGGTACGGAAGCACAGGTGAAGGCACTCTACACCTTCGGCCAGAACACCGGTATCGCGTTCCAGATCCAGGACGATCTCATCGATCTCCTCACCCCATCCGAGAAGAGTGGGAAGGACCAGGCCTCGGACCTCCGCGAGGGCAAGCAGACGATCATCATGATCAAGGCCCAAAAGAAGGGTCTCGACCTGCTGAAGTATAAGCGGGAACTCAAGGCCGCAGATATCCAGATGGCAATACAGGAACTCACCGATGCGGGCGTGCTCGCGGACGTGAAGAAGATCGCGTCAGACCTTGTTGCTGACAGCAACAAACATCTCTCGATCCTCCCTCCCTCAAAGGAACGCCAGCTCTTAATGGACGTTGGCGAGTTCTTCGTTACCCGGAGTCATTAGAATGGCAGGGGACGATCCAAAGGAACTCCTCTTTTTGTGCGCACTCCAGAATGCCGTGAAGCACGGCGGGGTGCCGCAGGCAGGAGCGGTCATCGGCATGGTGATGGGAGCCCACCCGGAACTCCGTGCCCGGGCAAAAGAGGTCTCGGCCCTTGCAAAGGAAGCAATCGCCGATGTGGCAAAACTTTCCCCGGAAGAGCGGGTCGCAACGCTCCAGTCCCGTGCACCTGAGATGATCACCGCCCTTTCCGAGAAGCACGAGAAGAAGACGGGGCTTCCCGATCTTGAGGGATCGGAGAACGGGGTCGTGATGCGGTTTGCCCCGAATCCTTCGGGCCCGCTCCACATCGGCCATGCCCGGGCCTCCGCCCTCAACGATGCCTATGTGAAGCAGTGCGGCGGCCGGTATATCCTCCGGATCGAGGACACCGACCCGAAACGTGTGGATCCCGATGCCTACGGGACCGTGATGGAGGACATCAAATGGCTCGGCCTCGACATCACGGAGGTTGTCACCCAGAGCGAGCGTCTCCCGATCTACTATGATCTCTGCAAGCAGCTGATTGAGCGGGGCGGGGCGTATGTCTGCACCTGCGATAACGAGCAGTTCAAGGAGCTCAAAAATAAGAAGATTGCCTGCCCGTGCCGTGACCAGCCCGTGGAAAAGAGCCTTGAACTCTGGCAGAAGATGCTAACCCACGGGTTCAAGGAAGGCGAGGCCTCGGTCCGGATCAGGACCGATCTCAACCATCCCGACCCGGCCATGCGGGACTTCCCCGCGTTCCGGATTCTCGATGCCCCTCCCCACCCGCGGGTGAAGGCACACGTGTACCCGCTGATGAACTTCTCGGTGGTGGCCGACGACCACCTGCTCGGTGTCACGCACGTGATCCGAGGCAAGGACCATATCGCCAATACCCGCCGGCAGCGCTACATCTTCGATCACTTCGGCTGGAAGGTGCCGGTGTACCGGCACTACGGCCGGATGGGAATCGAAGGCGTTGTCCTCTCTACATCGCAGATGCGGGCCGGGATCAAGGAAGGCACCTACACCGGCTGGGATGATATCCGTCTCGGCACGCTCCGTGCCCTTGCCCGCCGCGGCATCATGCCTGAGGCCGTGAAGAACGCGATGATCGCGATCGGTATCGGCGACGTCGATATCTCCTTTTCGTGGGATAACCTCTATGCGGAGAACAAGAAACTCGTGGACCCGACCGCGAACCGGTACTTCTTCGTGCCGGACCCGGTTGAGGCAGTGATTGAGGGTGCACCGGCGCATACGGCCCATGCCCTCCTCCACCCGAGCGATGCAGCCCGCGGGTCGCGGACACTGGAGTTCACCGGTTCTGTCCTCATCCCGAAGGCTGAACTGGTGCCCGGCACCCCGATGCTCCGGTTAAAAGATCTCTTCAACGTGAAGATCGCGTGGAACGGCGACACCCCCTCATTCTCGTACGGCGGGGACTCGCTGGCCGATGCCCGGGCAGTAAAGGCTCACATCGTCCAGTGGCTGCCGGCACAGGCAACCGTGGCCTGCACGCTCCTCACGCAGGAAGGGGAGATGAAAGGGGCATGCGAGCCTGCCGTAAAGACCGAACTCGGCAAGGTTGTCCAGTTCGAGCGGGTCGGCTTTGTGAAGATCGATACGGTTGGCGCTGACGGGATACTGGCGTACTTCACGCACAAATAACCCGTCACATTTTTTTTTCAAACACCGGCTCTTCTGGAGACGGCTGGTCTTTTATGTCAGGTTTTTAGTAGTATTCCTGCTCTCTATGTATACACAACTATGGCAGGCAATGAGATCGTGAACGGTGCAGAGGGTGCCAAAGAGTCCCGCGAGAAGCTCGTCTTTCACGGTCTCTGCGTGGATTTTCTCATCCTGATCCCGGAGACCATTGCGGTCATCCTCTCCGGATCTGCTGCGCTCCTGTCCGATGTCTTCAAGTATGCAAATGAGGTCTTGGCCACCCTCTTTGCGCTCATGATCATACGGCGGATGAAAGCCGGCGGGAAGTTCACCTACGATTACGGCATGGGCAAGTTCGAGACCCTCACAAGAGTCATCACCGGCAGCGTGATGGTGGTCTCCATCGCTATCCTTGTCCTTTTTACTATCCAGCGGCTTATGCATCCCGAGAAGTTCGACATGATGGCCGCATATATCGGTATCCCGCTCATGATCATCGCAAGCATTACCGATTACCACCACTGGCATACCTACCAGCACCGTTCAAAACAGGATCCATCGCCGATCATGGAGTCGCAGTGGCGCCTGCGGAGGGCCAAGACCTTCTCCAATCTTCTTCTCCTCTTTGCGCTGTCGCTCTCGGTTCTCTGCATCCAGTACGACTGGGCGCATTATATCGACCCGATCGTCTCGTTCATCATCATCGGCTTCCTCATCTTTGCCGGGTACCGCGAGTTCTCCTCCTCGCTGCCGGACCTCTTTGACAAGACCCTTGACGAGGAACTCCAGATCGTCATCCTCAACGAACTCGCCTCCTCGTTCGACAAGTACAGTGAGTTCCACGGTGTCCGCTCGCGCCGGTCCGGGAGCCGGATCTACATCGAGATCTTCCTCGGGTTTGACCCGGAGCAGCGGATGGGAGATGTCCAGGACTTTGCAACTTCCCTGAAACGGGCCCTGGAAGTGAAGATCGCAGGAAGTGTCGTCTCGGTTGTTTTAAGCCAGGACTGAAACTTTTTTTTTAATTCCCTTGCGGGGACGAGATCAAGCGAGAGGAGTTGGATGACCCTGCGGGGTAACCCTGCAAACGATTGAATTATATACCTGCCTCTCTCAACAATAGTAAGTACCTTGCATAGCAAGATACTGTGTTAAGTTCTTAACACGCAGGCCCGTCAATCTACCCTCTGCACACATTCCCGGTATCGTCAGAATATTCCCCCAGTGGTGAACCTTTGCGCGGTACCGGGAAACGGGCATGCACCGGGCCAGGGAGGTTTTCATGAATATCCAGTTCAAAAAGGGAGTGCTTGAGATCTGCGTCCTCACGGTCCTTGCCCACAAGGATTGTTACGGGTACGAGCTGGTGGCCGAGATCTCAAAACGGATCGACATATCCGAAGGTACCATCTACCCGCTCCTGCGCCGCCTCAAGGATGAGGGGTATGTCACCACGTATCTCCAGGAATCGGCAGAAGGCCCCCCACGGAAATATTATCGTCTCACCGACACGGGAAGGAATGTAGAACATGAACAGAGAGAAGAATGGATGCGTTTTGTCGCATCGGTAAATGCGCTCCTGGAAGGAACAAACGATGCTGCAGACTGAAGCGGAATACATGCGGATACTGAAGAGCCGCCTTGAGGGAACCCTCCCGGCGGACGAACTGGCGGATATCCTCTCCGATTATGCCGAACATTTCCGGATGGGGAAGGCGAACGGCCGGGTGGAAGAGGAACTGTTCCGCTCGCTCGGCTCACCCGAGGACGTGGCACGGGAGATCCGTGCAACCCACTTTGTGAACAAGGCGGAATCAAACAAGAGCTGCGGCAATTTACTCCATGCCATTGGTGCAACCCTTGGGCTCGGGCTCTTTAACCTGGTCTTTGTTCTCGTGCCGTTCATCCTGCTCGTCGTCCTGCTGCTCGTGGTCTTCATATTCGGGATCCTGTTTACGGTCTTCGGGCCTGCTGCAGGTATCTACGCGATCCTGCAGATCCTGGGCATTCCGGCGTTCGCGATCTGGCAGTCTCCGGTTGCAGGAATATTCTTCTCAATGGGGATCACCACGTTTGGCCTCCTGCTCGTGATCGGGGATTACTTCCTTGCACGATTCTTCTACCATGTCGGTATCCGGTACCTGAAATGGAACATTGGTGTGATCAAGGGAACGGAGTGTGTTGCATGAGTACTGATGAAGAACAAAGAAAGCGATCCTCGTGCATCTCCTGTCATGTGAACATACGGGGGATCAGTGCGACCCGGATCATCCTCTGGCTGGTTGCGATCACCATCGTATCGTTTGTCATCGGGTTTGGCATTCTGGCGCTCGCGGGAGGATTTCCTCCCTCAACAGACCATCCGCTCACGCCGTTCCGGAACAACGCCCTCCTCACCCCCAATACGACCATCATTCCGCTGGATGGCGCCACGTCCGGCGATGTGCGGCTCACCCTCGGCGCCGGGGATCTCACCCTGCAGGGTGGTGCGCCCGATGCCGCGCTGATGGAGGCAACGGTCTTTACCGAAGCCGGTATCTGGCAGCCTAACCTGGCACTGGGGGCCAATGCTTCCCAAAAGTCCGTGGTGATCACCGAGAAAGGACACGCGGGCAAGGCATGGTTTGCCGTGGACTCCCCCAACCGGTGGGAGATCCGCCTCAGTGACACTATCCCGATCCGTCTCGAAGAAAATGTCGGGGCCGGGGACAACTCCTTGAGCCTTGGAACGCTCAACCTGGAAACGCTGGCGGTCCACACCGGTGCGGGCGATACGACCGTCGATCTCAGCGGGTACCATGGCGGACGATTCGATGGGACCATCAAGACCGGGGTCGGGGACCTCACGCTGCGTATTCCCCGGACCAGTAACACGCGTATCCAGGTGCACCAGGGAATCGGTGACATCACCGAAAACGGATTCATCCGGCATGACGATACCTTTGTTACGCCTGGGTTCAATACATCGATCGCGGTCAATCAGATCACCCTGAACCAGGGTGTTGGTTCAATCACGTTGGAAACAGTATGAACGTATATGGAAACCGGAATGAACTTATGAGAATTGCAGGAACGATCATCGCATTGATGGTCCTGTTTGGTGTGGGAGTCATGCTGGTCTCCCCGGCACAGGCCGCCAGCAGCCCGACCGTAACGGTATCAAATTACACTGTGTCGCCCCCGGTCCTCATGCCCGATGCGCTTGGGACGATCACCATTGTCATCAAGAATACCGCGTCAAGCGCCTCGGTTGTCGAGAAGAGCGGCAAACTGGATATCAATGACTATTCCGTTGTCAGGACCGAGGATATCAACGTCAATATCGAGGACATCCATCTCGAAGGTAACGGGATTTCTGTCCTTTCGAAGGATTTTACCAGTATCGGTGAGATCGGGCCCGGCCAGTCCATAGCAGTCACCTTTACCATCACTGCCCCCGATAAGAGCGGCATGTACTACCCGGAGGTCTGGATCGACACGAGCGGTGGCCGGAGTGTAAAGTACCCGGTGCCGGTCAATGTCAATACCGCGATCGGCATCCAGAAGGAAGCGATCCTGGTGGTGAACAGCACCCTCACGGGCAGTGTCATCCCGGGTGAAGAGATCCCGATCTCCCTCGCCGTAAGCAATGCAGGATCGCTGCTTGCAGATGATGTGACCCTGACCATCACCAACGTCAGCGGGGTCATCGCACCGAAGGGTGCGGACCTCTACACCCTTGGCAGGATCGCGGCCGGCGAACAAAAATCGCTCTCGCTCGTGATGCTCTCCGACAAGGATGCCGGCTCCGGCCTTGTCCGTGTCCCGGTAACCCTCCGGTACACCTCGATTGACGGTACGCCCATAACAAAGACGACCGGGATCGATGTCATGATGAAGGGCACCGCGGAACTGGGGTTCGTCTCGGTGGATACCAACCCCTCGCGGCTGGCCGAAGGCACACCGTTTGACCTCACGATCCGGATCGAGAATACCGGTACCGGCGAGGCCAAGAAAGTCTCGGCAACGGTTGACATGCCGGCGGAAGGCAAGAAAGAGGCCTTCATCGGCAAGATCAAGCCCGGCAACGATGCACCGGCGATCTTCCTCCTTGAGAGTATGAAAGGAGGCACGTACCCATACAACCTGACCATCACGTATACCGATGACATGGGCGAGCACACCCTGACCCGGCAGATGAACCTGCGGGTCTCGCCCGTTGACTCTACCGGGAGCCTGATCTTCCTCGTCATCATCCTGGCGATCCTGGCATTCCTTGCCTACCGGTACTGGTACCTGCCGAAGAAGAACGGTGATGGAACCTTCCCATGGGAAAGAAAGAACTAAAGGTCGCCTTCCTGCTTGCCCTCCGCTCGCTCCAGCGGGGCAGCAGGTCGAGCGTGCTTCTGACGATCCTGATCATCGGGATGTGCTTCACCAACATGATCTTCCTGCCGGGTCTCTTCAATGGGATCGGGCAGAGCATCACCAAGCAGGTCGTGGACTACGAGATCGGCAACGTGCTCGTCAGCGCCAAGACGGGCGACCAGTACGTCAGTGATCTTGGAGCCACGCTCGACCTGATCAACGGTATGCCTGGCGTGGAACGGGCGACCCCCCACTTCAGCAAGGGAGCAACCCTCAAGTACCGGCAGCGGATGCTTGGCGTCACGGTGCGGGCCATCAAACCCAATGACGAGAAGCTGGTCTCCCCGCTCTACACCAAGATGGTGGCCGGGAGTTATCTCGGTGAGGACGATACCGGTGAAGTAATCATTGGCAAGCCTGTGGCAGGCGATGCCTCGGTGAAGGAAGAGGATGAGTTCCAGTCTTCGCTTGGGGGGGTCCGGGTCGGCGACTCGATCACGATCGATTACGGCAACGGGTACGTCAAGGACTACCGGGTGAAGGGGATCTATTACACCGGCTGGAGCTCGGCGGACAGCGCCGTGTATGTGAGTTATACGGACATGGCGCTCGCAGATCCCAAGGCGATTGATAATGCAGATTACGTCACCGTCAAGACCCGGCCCGGGTATTCCGAGAAGTTTGTCAAGGACGAGCTGATCCAGTACGGGGTATCGCAGAAGGTCCAGACCACGGCCGACCTGCTGGCAAAGAGCATGGGCCGGGCGCTCCAGAGCTTTGCGATCATCAACATGGTCTCACTCATCGTGGGCATCATCATCACCACGGTCGTGCTCTTCATCGTGATCACCATCAAGACCATCAACAGCCGGCGCCAGATCGGGATCCTCAAGGCCATCGGCGTGGACAAGGAGGTCATCATGCACAGTTACGGGTTCCAGGTGATCATCATGGCGGTGCTCGGGATCATCTTCGGTCTCGTGCTCACCCTCCTGATGGCCGCATACCTGGCAGCCAACCCCATCGTCACACCCGAATGGTCGGCAACCCTGTACCTGACCCCGATGGATCTCATCCAGAACTCCCTGATCCTCTTTGCCGCATCGATTGTCGCGGGGTACGTCCCCGCGTACCAGGTATCGCGCGAGGATATCCAGAGCGCCATGAGGGCCTGATATGATCGAGATTACCGACCTTACGAAGATTTACCGGATGGGGGATGTTGAAGTCCGGGCGCTCGATGGCGTCACCCTTGATATTATCAAGGGGGAATTCCTCGGTATCATGGGGGCGAGCGGCAGCGGCAAGACCACGCTTCTGCACATGCTGGGTCTATTGGACATCCCCACATCCGGCGGGATCGTGATAGACGGGACAGACATCTCCACCCTGAGTGATTACGAGAAGTCCATGTTCCGGCTCTACAAGCTCGGGTACGTATTCCAGGACTATGCGCTGGTTCCGGATCTCACCGTGATGGAGAACGTCTCCCTGACCGCGATGCTGAGGAAGGACCGGACCGAACACCAGTACCATGAGGCGAGTATCGATATCCTGACGAAGATCGGCCTTCTGGACCGGCAGGACCACCTGCCCCGGGAGCTCTCGGGAGGCCAGCAGCAGCGTGTCTCGATTGCCCGGGCCATGGTGAACAAGCCCGACATCCTCTTTGCCGACGAGCCGTGTGCGAACCTTGACTCCGAGAACTCCCGGCTGGTGCTCGACCTCTTCCGCGAGATCAACGAGGAGATGCAGCAGACGATCGTGATGGTCTCCCACGAGGACTGGCACAAGGATTACTTCCACCGCATTGTCCGGCTCCGGGACGGCAAGGTCGTGAGCGACGATTCGAAGATCCCGGCATCATCCTGATCGCACGATGCCCGTGCCGGCACCAGTTCCCTTTTTTCCCGCAAGCCGCCAACGGTACAGAAGAACCGGGTGTCATCACACATGGACGAGATCCGCATTGATTCCATTGTCCGCTCGCGCCGGCGAACGATTGCGCTCATCATCACGCACGAAGCCCGGCTGATCGTCCGGGCGCCCCTGCGTGCCCCGGCATCGCTGATCGATGAAGCGGTCCGGGAGAAAGCGGGATGGATCCGGAAGAAGATGGCCGAGATAAAAAAGCGGCCGCAGGCAGTGGCCCATGCCTACGAGGAGGGTGAGATCTTCTGGTTCCTCGGGCGCCCGTATCCGCTGCACATCATTGACGATGGCAGGGGCGTGATCGAGCGCACCGACCGGCTCGTGGTCTCCCGGAATGTCCGGCCCGACATCCCCGAAGCAATTCAGCGCTGGTACATTGCCGAGGCCCGAAAGGAGATCAATGCCCGGTGCATGTACTTCTCGATGATGACCGGTTATTCCCCGAAATCACTCTCCATCTCCGGTGCCCAGAAGCGCTGGGGTTCGTGTTCGACCCGGGGCAGCCTGAACTTCAGCTGGCGGCTCATCCAGGCGCCGCTTTCGATCGTGGATTACGTGATCGTCCACGAGCTCGTCCACCTTAAGCAGCACGATCATTCAAAAAAATTCTGGGCAAAGGTGCAGGAGCTGATGCCGGACTACGAGAGCCGGCGGCAGTGGCTGCGCGAGAACGAGCGGCTGATGAGGATATGAGCTAACCTGGGAATTCGGACCGGTCCGGCCGCGGCATCATCCGTCCCATCCACTTCTCTGGATCACTGATCGGCTCAAACCCGCACTTCCCGTACACCCCGTGTGCATCGCTCGTCTTCAGCAGCCACTGGTACACATCCTGTAAGTCCGGGTGCGTTACCGCGAACCGGACCATCGCCTGCCCGATCCCGTTATGGCGGGCGTCGGGAGCAATGACCACATCAAGGAGATAGGCAAACCGGGTCCTGTCCGAGATGACCCGGCAGAACCCGACCTGTCGTCCGCTCGTGTCGTATGCCCCGACCACGAGTGCTGAGTTCCGGATGCCTTTCTCAATCTCGTTCTTTGTTATGCCCGGACTCCAGTAGGTTTCTGCAAGCATCTTACGGATCTCCTCGATTTGGAGGCGGTCCGTATCTGCACTTATGTCGCAGTCCATATGCTCCGGGTACGGGCCGGGACTGGAAAAGGTTTGTTATGAGCCGGACGACGTGCCCCTGCCCGGCGCGTAAGGAAATCCCCCTCAAGACCTGAGGACCGGCGGGGTGACAATGGCAACCGGCTTCATCGGGAATATATACTAATCCACGGTATAGTAACTCGTACAATATACGGTTGCACGCCACGATCTCCGGGTATCTCTGCCCGGCCGGGACCTGCAGCCCGCAGGCGGGATCGGTACATGGCAGCGAAGAAAAAACCAGCGGAAGGGGGGAAGGGCCGGAAGCCGGCAGCAGCGCCCCGCAAGAGCAGGAAGACAGCAACAGAGAGGAAGAAACTACCGGCACCGGCCGCAGGGGCTACGTCCTCCACCCCTGCCGTTACGGAACCCGGAACCGCAAAAGCGGCCTCCTCTGAAGTACCCTTCGTTGTGGGGATCGGGGGATCGGCAGGCTCTCTGGAAGCTCTCGGGCAGTTCTTTCACAATCTTCCCGCTGATACCGGCCTTGCCTACATCCTCGTCACCCATCTCGACCCGACCCACAAGGGCGTTATGCCCGAACTCATCCAGCGGGTCACCGCGATGAAGGTCCTGCAGGTGAAGAACGGCATGAAGGTCCGGCCTGATACCGTCTATATCATCCCGCCCAACAGGGACATGGCAATCCTCCATGGCAAGCTCCAGCTGATGGAGCCGTCCGCCCCCCGGGGTCTTCGCCTCCCGATCGATTTCTTCTTCCAGCACCTCGCCGAGGACCAGAAGGAGCGGAGCATCGCAGTCATCCTCTCCGGCATGGGATCGGACGGTACGACTGGCCTTCGGGCGATCAAGGAGCAGCTGGGGATGGTGATGGTACAGGATCCGGGGAACGCGAAGTACGACAGTATGCCAAGAAGCGCGATCGCCACCGGTGTTGCAGACATTGTTGCTCCCGTTGAAGAACTCCCGGCAAAACTTCTCGGATACGTGGCCCGCTACACAACGGCCCGGGCAGCACCCGCACCGGTCGATAAGAAGACCTCCTCCGCGTTCCAGAGAATCCTCCTCCTCCTCCGGTCAAAGACCGGCACCGACTTCTCCCTGTACAAGAAGACCACCCTCCTCCGTCGCATTGACCGGCGGATGGGCCTCCACCAGATCCAAAACATGGCAAACTATGCCAGTTTCCTGCAGGAGAACCCCCATGAGATCGAGCTCATCTTCAAGGAACTCCTGATCAATGTCACCAACTTCTTCCGGGACCCGTCAGCGTTCGAGCTTGTCAGGGAGCGTGTGATCCTGCCACTCCTGCGGGCGCGGGACGGCACCGGCACCATTCGTGTCTGGGTGCCGGGCTGTTCGAGCGGCGAGGAAGTTTACAGCCTCGCGATCCTCTTCCGGGAATGTATGGAGCAGGAGCCGGGCCTCACCACCAAGATCCAGATGTACGGCACGGATCTTGACCAGGATGCGATCACCACCGCACGGCAGGGAATCTACCCGGCAAGCATTACCGCTGATGTCTCGCCGGATCGTCTCCAGCGCTTCTTCACCAAGGAAGAAACGAACTACCGGATAAGAAAAGAGATCCGGGATATGGTGGTCTTTGCCCCCCAGAACCTGATCGGGGACCCGCCCTTCACCAGGCTCGACCTGATCTCCTGCCGGAACCTCCTGATCTACCTCACCGCGGAGGTCCAGAAGCGGATCCTTCCCCTCTTCCACTACTCCCTCCTCCCGGGCGGGTACCTCTTCCTCGGGTCTTCCGAATCGGTGAGCGGGTACAACGACCTCTTCACGCCGGTTGACCCGAAGTGGAAGATCTTCCAGCGCCACGAGTCGCTGCATGCGCTTATGGCCCTGCCCTCGTTCCCCGTCCGGCAGGGAACCCTTGAGTGGCAGCAGCAACTCCCGAAGAAAACCCCCCCGGTCCCGGTCTTCGAGGATGTTGTCCAGCGCATCATCATCGAGACGATCACGCCCCCGGTCCTGATCATCAACCGGACGGGCGACCTCCTCTACTCGACCCGGCGTACCGGGAAGTACCTTGAACCCGCCGTGGGAACCGCCAGCCTCAACGTCGTCGAGATGGCCCGCGAGGGGCTGAAGATCGAGCTCGCCATCGCGGTGAGGGAGGCGATCAACCAGGATCACGAGGTGCGGGTGGAAGACGTGATGGTCAGAACGAACGGCACGAGCGAGCCGGTCACCCTCACGGTCCGGCCGCTCCCCGGGGATGCCGGGAACTTAAACGATCTGCTCATGGTGGTCTTCGATGAGACTCCGCACGAGCGGCGACGTCGGCCGGGCCGGGCCGGGCACCAGGAAGACCGATCCGCCGCCATCGCGGAACTGGAAAAAGACCTCCAGTACACAAAAGAGCACCTCCAGTCCACGATCGAAGAGATGGAGACCTCGCAGGAGGAACTGAAGTCCACGAACGAGGAGCTGGAGAGCACGAACGAAGAACTCCAGAGCACGAACGAGGAGATGACCACCTCCAAAGAGGAACTCCAGTCCTTGAACGAGGAGATGATGACCGTCAACACCGAGCTGCAGGCAAAGAATGACGAACTGTCGCTCGTGAACAACGACATGCGGAACCTGTTGAACAGCACGCAGATTCCCACGCTCTTCCTCGACAACAATCTTAAGATCAAGCGCTACACCCCACCGGCAACGGCCATCTTCACCCTCATCCCGGGCGACGTGGGCCGGCCGATCACCGACATCGCGTCCCGGCTGAAGTACCATGACCTGGTCAAGGATGTGCGTGGCGTGCTCGATACCCTGATCTTCCGGGAGACGCAGGTCCAGTCAAAGGACGGCCAGTGGTTCATCATGCGCATCATGCCCTACCGGACCATAGAGAATCTCATCGATGGCGTGGTTCTCACCTTCTCCAATATCACGGACTTAAAGACCCTTGAGCAGGTGCTCGGGGAGCACGACCGGCTCTGCCTCCTCGCCGGTGTCACCCGGGAGCTCGATGATCCGGTCATCGTCCAGGATAAGGCAGGCATCATCCGGGTCTGGAACAAGGGGGCGGAGCATCTCTATGGCTGGACGGAGTCCGAGGTACTGGGAAAGAACGCACATGATTTTATCGCAAAGCGGGCCCGGCCGGAGTACGATGCGGTGATGGAGCGGATCCGTTCCGGGGATCCGGCTCACAGTTTCCCTACCGAACGGCTGGTGAAGAATGGCGGGATCGTTGCAGTAAATTGTACGGTGACGCACCTGAACGAGAAAGGGAAGGAGATCGCGATCGCGACCACGGAGCGGGTAACGGGGAAGAAGCAATCACTGAAAGCGAAGACCTGATGGGGCAGGGATCCGCCCCGCTCCCTTGCATGGACCTCCCTCTCTCATCCTGCGTACCCACTTGGTACGAACACAAAGTATATTGTTTGGAGAAAGAGAGTTCTCGACAGAAGGTCGGATTTTTGCAAATATCAGGAAACGTATAAGGGGGGATTATACGCAGGATAGTAACCATGGCCCGGTGAAGAAGGGAAGTATCACCGGCAACTCCCTCGAGCTTCGGAAGAAGGCCGAGACGTTCCTCAAAAGGGGCAGTACGGGGACGGAAGACCAGGCATCGATCGATGCAAAGACACTGCTCCATGAGCTCTCGGTCCACCAGGTGGAGCTTGAGCTCCAGAACCAGGAACTGATGGAGGCCCGGGACGAGGCAGAGCGGATGCAGGCGAAATATTTCGCCCTCTACGATCTCGCGCCGATCGGATATGCCGGCTTTACCATCCAGGGGCAGGTCGCCGATATCAATCTCGCCGGGGCGGAGATGGTAGGCGAGCCACGCAACCGGATCGTCAACTCCCGGTTCCAGCTCTTCATCGCCCAGCGGGACATTCCCGTATTCAATGATTTTCTCCTGCGGGTCTTCCGGAACGGGATAAAGACGAAGTGCGAGGTGCAGCTCGAACGGGACGGGCAGTCACTCGCCATCGTCCGTATCGAGGGTATCCTTACCGAACAGAAGCCGGAGAAAACCCTGGCCTGCCGTGCCGCTCTCATCGATATCACCGATCAGAGGAGTGCCGAGCGGGACATCATCAGCCGGAACGAAGAACTCACCTCCCTGAACCGGAAACTGGAAGAGGCAGGCGTAGACCTGCGGTGTAAGCAGGATACCCTGGAACAGTCCCTGGCTGAGACGGAGGCGCTGCTCGATGAAGTCAACCACCGGGTCAAGAATAACCTGAGTGCATTCATTTCGCTTTTGAGCCTCAAGGGCAGCCATGAAGACACTCCCGAAGGACAGCGCCTCAAAACCGATCTCATAAACCGGGCCCAGAGCATGGCGCTGATCCACGAGACCCTGTACCGGACCAAGAAATTCTCGAGCGTGGACATGGATGTGTACCTGACCACGCTGGTCGGGCAGATCGCAACGTCGTACAGCATGGCGGACTCCGTGCAGGTCAAGGTCGATGCCGGTGGTGTGGTGCTCGATATTGCCCGTGCCACACCCTGCGGCCTGATCATCAACGAGCTGATCACGAACTCCTTCAAGTATGCGTTCCCGGCCACGTTTGACTGCATGAAGGTGCGGGGCCGGCCCTGCACGATCAACGTCAGCCTTCAGGAGGTGGAGGGGATCTGCACCCTCTCGGTCAGCGATAATGGGATCGGTATGCCGGGGGAGGTAAATCCCCGCGATGCGAAATCCCTTGGCCTGAGTCTGGTGAAATTCCTTGCAAAGCACCAGCTCCGTGCGGAGACAGAGATCCGCGATACGGATGGAACCGGGTTCTCGTTCCGGTTCGTGAACCCCCGGGTGTCCTCGGAATGACCCTGCCCCCCGGCAGGCCCCGGCAGATCCTTGTTGTCGAAGATGACGGGCTGATCGCCATGCACATGCAGGAAATGCTGGAGAGCCGGGGGTTCGAGGTGCCCGAAATCTTTGCGTCCGGCGAGGAAGTGATCGCATACCTGGATCATGCCCCCCTCCCCGATCTCATCCTTATGGACATCCGGCTTGACGGGAAGATGGACGGGCTGGAAGCCGCCCGGTGGATCCGGGAACGGTTCACGCTTCCCATCATCTTCATCTCCGGGAATGTGGATAAGGAGCTGATCCCGCCATCCGGGACCCTGCGGAACAGTCTCACGAAACCCTTTTCACGGGAAGATCTGTTCGGGATAATTGACGAGGCGTTTTTATAACACTCCTGTCGGGATCGGCTCCCCCCGGGCCGGATGCCGGCCGGATGGCACGGCACATTCCCTTATCTGATCCCGCATCCAACATGTAGAGATGGATTCATTTTTTATCCGCCCGGAATCTCCCGGTGAGGTTCGTGCGATCTTCGACGTGCATTGCCAGGCGTTTGCCCAGGATGGCGAGGCCCGGCTCGTCAATGCCCTGCGCGAAGACGGAAAAATCAATCCCAATCTCTCCCTTGTTGCCGTGCATGACAACACCATCATCGGCCACATTCTCTTCTGCCCGATCTCTATTAATTCTGAAGACGCCATGGTTCCCGCAACAGCGCTTGCCCCGCTCGCCGTTCACCAGGATTACCAGTGCCGGGGCATCGGTGCTGCGCTCGTCCAGGAAGGCCTCGATGAATGCCGGCGGTTAGGCCAGCAGATCGTGATCGTGGTCGGCCATCCCGGTTATTATCCCCGGTTCGGGTTCACCAAAGCCTGCGACTGGGGCATCCACGCCCCCTTCCCCTGCCCGGATGACGCGTTCATGGCACTCGGCCTGGAAGAGGGTGCACTGGACGGGGTCTCCGGCACGGTCCACTACCCGCTGGCGTTCGACCGGGTCGGCGCCCACACCTCCTGATCGGCCGGATCGGTGCGGGCACATCCAACCGGGCAGCATTATACCCTTGCCTCACCAAGCTCTTTTTACGAGATGGCAGCTGGTTCCCGCAAATCTTCTGGCGATATGCTGACAGAGTTCCTGCGTACCTGCCGGTCCCCCGCGGGCATCCCGGTGCAGAGCGGGCTTGTCACCATCGGGGACGAAAAAGTCAGGAAGTACACAGGAGAGTTCTGGACCTCCCGGCAGCGGCAGGGAGGATCGATTCACGAGGTCTCGTACCGGGCGTGTTTCAAGCCGGAGCTGCCCCGCTTCTTCATCAGCCTCCTGACAAAGGAAGAGGATGTGGTCTACGATCCCTTCAGCGGGCGGGGAACCACGATTCTCGAAGCCGGCCTGCTCGGAAGAAACGTGATCGCGAACGATGCCAACCCGCTCTCACGGATCCTCTCGGAACCGCGCCTCACCCCCCCGGCGATGGCCGCCGTTGAGACGCGGCTCAAGGCAATTCCGCTGGAGGGCAACCGTGCGGATATCGATCTCTCGATGTTTTATCATCCAACGACCGAGCAGGAGATCGTGGCGCTGCGGGAGTACCTGCGGGAGAAGCGGGAGGATGGCACCGATGATGCTATCGATCGCTGGATCGCGATGGT
This sequence comes from uncultured Methanoregula sp., assembly GCA_964592875.1. Classification (GTDB taxonomy): domain Archaea; phylum Halobacteriota; class Methanomicrobia; order Methanomicrobiales; family Methanospirillaceae; genus Methanoregula. Next base: position 45,184 of record CAZQGG010000009.1, on the reverse strand, counting down.
GGCAACGAACCGCCTCACCGGCCACTCGAAAGGATTCTTCTCCGTGTATACGCTTCCCCCCAACCAGGCGGTCTCGCAGCAGAGCCAGCGGAAGATCAATGAGAAGCGCAGTCAGGTCCCGGAGTACCGGGATACCCGGGCGGTCATTGCCCGGAAGACGAAGAGCCTGCTTCGCACATTGACCGATGATGAGCATTGCAATCTCGCAAGGGCCGGTGAGAATGCCGTGTTCATCTCGGGCGATGCCCGAAAAACTTCTGGAATCCCGGATGCCTCAGTCCAGCTCACCGTGACATCGCCCCCGTTCCTGGATATCGTGCAGTACCGGGATGACAACTGGCTCCGGTGCTGGTTCAATGGTCTGGATGAACAAGCGATTGGAAAGACGATCACCATGGCCCGGACGCTTGAAGACTGGACCGCGGTGATGGGGAACGTCTTCTCTGAACTCTACCGGATCACCCGGCCGGGCGGGTACGTGGCATTCGAAGTCGGGGAGGTGCGCAAGCGGACGATCCGGCTCGAAGAGCAGGTTGTCCCCCTTGGCACAGAGGCCGGTTTCTCGTGCACCTGCATCATGATCAACCAGCAGGACTTCACCAAGACCTCCAACATCTGGGGCGTCAACAACAATACCGGCGGGACCAATACCAACCGGATTGTCGTGTTCCGGAAATTTTGATACATTTTTTCCGGGCGCAGACCCGCCCCGCTTCATCTGCACACGGAAGCGGCAAATTTTGATAGGTGAACAATCATATCTTCTGTCTGAAATGTCAGGACAACCCCGGGTGCAGGACCGGCCCGCTCGAAGCAGTACCGGTGGTCGCCTGCAATGCCGGAAATTCCCGTTCCTGATCGCGTGTGCGATTCTTGTCCTTGCAGCTGTCATCTGCCTGCCGGTCGCCGCCGATGAGACGACAACCCTCCAGCATACGGTTGAGATCCGACAGGCCCACCTTGCCTGGACTGCCCTTGACCGGGACGTGGAGATGACCGCAGCGATCCCGTACTGCGAGACGCTCTATGGTACCGATACCTCCGGGCTCAACCACCTGCTCTCCGAATTCCGGGCTGAAGAGGCACGGATCCCGTCTGCGGCAACGCGGGCCGATCTCAACACCCTGATCGCGGAGATGCGCAACACGACTGCGCAGTTCCGGACAGAACTCGATACCATCATCTCCACCAAACAGGGCACATGGGCGGATCTCAACCGCGATATTGCGGCTGCCAAACTCAACAACCCGTACATCCAGGCAAAGAAAGATGCGTACTGGACTGTCCGTAAAGCAAACCAGCTGGCGGATTTCGATACCTGGGTCCTGGAAGGACAGCAGACTCTGGACTCAAAGAAGGCACAGGGCTATGACATCACCCCCGCGCAACGGGCGCTCGATGTCTTCTCATCAAAACGTCCCGATGTGGCATCAGCGCTCAACGCACGATCGGACCCCGCGATCGAATCGGTGAATCTGGCAACGGTCCCGCTCTCGGAAGCGTTCATCGATCAACTCCTTGCCCTTGATACGCAGGTCCCGGACAGCGGGCGGTGGAATCATTTCATCCAGCAGGGCGACCGGGTGGTGGCCGAAGCCGACCGGATCAATGTCGCGCTCATCCCGGTCATCCTCGACATCGGTGACGCGGAACCCGTGCTCGCCAAAACCAAGACCGATCTGAATACGGCACGGGTACTGCTTGGCTCCGGTAATCTCGAAGCAACAAAGGTCCCGCTGCGCCTTGTCCAGAAAGATTTCACGGACCTGGCACTTGCGTACCGGGATATCCGGAACAGCGCCGCCCTCCCCGGCAATCTCTCAACGGAACTGAACACCATGGCGCTCCGGCTGGATGATGCCGCAGGCGAGATGGGGGCTGCGTTATGAAGATGAAGATCTCCGCATTTGCCCTCGTTGCCGTACTCCTGCTCGTACTTACGCCCCTCGTTGCCGGCTGCCTCACGGTCCCGGGACCCGAAGACGGCAAGAAATACCCGGTGGTCACCCGGCCAACCACCATTCCCCACGTAGTAAAAACCACCGTGGCCAAGACCCCGGTGGTCACGCCGACACCGGCCCTTGCGAAAACTTCTGTTCCCGCAACAATCTCCCCGGCCACCTCCCCGGGCACCCTTGCGGTCTCGTCCGGCACCTGCACGCAGATTGGCGGGACCATTGTAACGCCCGGGTATACGTGCACCGGCCCGTGGCTTGCCGCATCCGACACGTTCAGCTGCTGTTCGGTGATTCCCGTTGCCGAAACCTCTGGCAGCAGCAATGCATCGGTCACCGCGATCCCCCCGGCCTTCAGCCTCAGCGTGAACCTGGACGATGACCCCGGCAGCATCGTACCCTGATCTCGCACGCTCTTTTGATATTCCCCGGCTGACGGGTCACGGGTAAAAAGCACGCATTAAGTATCCCCACAACAAAATGTACCCCATGGTCACCCGTATCGTGCGGTACGCTCAGATTCTGGACATCCTGAGCAAGTATGGATTGAGTATAGGCCTTGAGAAGCTCTTTCCCGGATCGGTACGGTTCAAACTTCCCGGCTCTGGTCAGGCCGCGGAAGGTGCCAGCACCTACGAACGGATACGGCTCGCGATGGAGGAACTCGGGCCCACCTTTGTGAAGTTCGGGCAGATCGCGAGTACAAGGACCGAACTTTTGCCGCCCGAGATGATCGAGCAGCTCAAAAAATTACAGGACCATGCCAAACCTGTCCCCTTCTCAGAAGTCATGGCGGTGATCGAAGAGAACTGTCCGAACTGGGAAGATTTCATCTGCGATATCGAGGAGACGCCCGTTGCAGCCGCATCGATCGGCCAGGTGCACCGGGCCTACCTCAAGGACGGGACCAAGGTTGCCCTCAAGATCCAGCGCCCGGGCATTCCTGAGATCATCGAGCTGGATATCGGCATCCTCCAGTCCATGGCCGAGCGCATCGAGACGATGTTTCCCGAGAGCCGGATCTACAACCCGGCCGGCATGGTGGACGATTTCGCCCACCAGATCCTAAAAGAGCTCGACTTCACCCGTGAAGCCCGGAACGCTGACCGCATGGCGAGAAACTTCCAGAACGTCCCGGGCATCCGCTTCCCGAAGATCTACTGGGAGTACACGACCCCCCACTTCCTGGTCATGGAATTTGTCGAGGGGGTCCGGATCGATGCGGTCGAAGCGATCACGGAGATGGGGGTCGAACCGCACGCGATTGGTATCCGCGGGTTCCACGCGTATCTCAAGATGATCTTCGAGGACGGGTTCTTCCACGGCGACCCGCACCCGGGCAACCTGCTCGTGACAAAAGAAGGCGACATCGTCTTTTTAGACTTTGGCATCGTGGGCATCCTCAGGCCTGAGAAGCGCCAGAACTTCATCAACCTGCTCTTTGCGCTCTCCACGGACAACATCGAGCTGATGATCCGCTCGCTCGAGGGCTTTGGCATCGAGATCAAGGAAGAGGATCGCGAGGCGCTCAGGGACGACCTGTACGTCATGATGCACGACTTCTCGGGAGGCGGAGGCGGGGTTGCGCAGATGGATTTCGGGCTCGTGGTCTCCGAGCTCACGGACTCGATGCGGCGCTATAACCTGAAGGTGCCGCTGAACCTGATGCTGCTCTTAAAAGTCTTCATGATGGTGCTCGATGTTGGTGTCCGGCTCGATCCGAAGTTCAATTTCGGCGAGGAAGTGACGCCGTACTTAACCAAACTCGCGGATACCAACACGTTCTCCGCGGGCTATGTCAAGCGGGCTTCGATGGCACTCCTTGAGGGTGCGGATGCCCTCTTAGATATGCCGCGGAATCTCAACCTGATGCTGCGCCGGCTCTCGACCGGGTCCTTCAAGCTGGAGATCGTGGAGAACGATCTCCAGAAACTGACGATGGCGCTGGATTCGGCGGCCGACAAGATGATGATGGGGATCGTGGTTGCCTCGCTCGTGGTCGGGTCGTCGCTCGTACTGCAGGTCTCCGCGATCACGCTGCCGCCCCAGATCACGTGGCTGGCGATTGCCGGGTACACCGCGGCCGTGCTCTGCGGGTTCTATGCGATCTATCACGTGATCTTTTTGAAGTTCCGGAGGGACCGGTAAATTTTTTTAATAACACATTGTTGACTGTGAAAAGACAAAAGAGATTATAATTAAAATCAATCCCGACATAGCAATGTCATAATTCCGCGGATTTGACACTTCTCATAGTACCCCCTTAGGAACTGAAATTCCCGTTTCAGGAGGTGTAATGCCTTGATTTTCAGAATATTTTACAAGAGTCTTTTGGAATTGTATAGGACTTCCCCCAAAGAACGTAGATTTTGATATCTTTGGGGAGATTCCTTGGAAATATTCAAGAACCGATGAGGGCAATCGCATTTGCCTTGTCTGATCTAATCCTGCTGTCAGAACCTTCACTCTCGATAATAAAACATACGAACGTCTGAGATCATCAATAGGTGATTGTGAGACATAACAAATACCAAAGAGGCATTCGAAAATATCAAATGATGCATTATAATAATGCTCATGAGGGATAAGAGGATTGACAATTCCTTGGATTACCTTAGTAATATAATAATAAGCATCCCCGCGTTTCCCAAAACGTTCGAGGCTAAAATCAACTATCCATTGCTCATAAGTCTCAGTAACGTACCACATATTCACTCTTTCGAAAAAAGCGACAGGTTCAATTGAATTATAGGCGGACGGCCGCATTCGGGGTTTTTCCAGAATTACTGATAGATTAGTAAAATTTCCTTTATGCACTGCTGCAATACCTGATGCATATACTGTGAGTAGAGCTGGATACAGCCTTAAGCGCTGGAAATAGTCTACGTATTGGTTTATTTCAGAGCGTCTGTTTGAAATATGTGTTTCAGTTAAAATAATCCCAATAACGGGGAGATTGATTAACCGATCAATAGTTTCTGTAATCAAATCTGTATAATTCCCATCATCGTAGTACGCAATAGTTGCTACCATTGCCGCAAGTGGTGAGGCTACACGCTCTAACTCTTCTATCCTGCTTTTAAAACAAGCTTTCCCATCAATATTCCCTTCCGGAAAAATATCGGAACGATTAATTTCTGTTAAAACACGTTCAGTTTCTTCGTGAACAAGATCTGAAAGAGTCAATTCTGGCCTTGGCTCTCTTAAAGCCTCCTTGACCTTTTTGACAGCGCTTTCCACGGTGAGCGGAGAAATTCTTTCATGGCGTTTCAAAAGTTCAATCCTAGATTCCAAATCGCTAAAAAATTCATTGGCAGATTCTATTCTGATAATTGATATGGCAAGTTTGGACCTTATCTCAACCGGAATCTTTTCAGGACTATCACGGTTACACCAGAAAATGGAAAATCTTCGGGTAGGTCGTTCGGCAACTAAAATTTTTACCAATCCCAAATCATGCTCCCCAGACCATCCACAGATGAGAAGCCCATATTCTGAAAAGATTCGATCAAGATAACTTGCAATTTCAGCATCCTTGTCAACATACTCCGCAAGGTCCTCAGGGGTCAATTTTAAATCTGTATTAGGATATCGACCATTTATCATCACGATACGACAATGATCTCCTGCGATTTCCATTAATCGCGGATCACTATCACGCGTAATGACTACAGGGGCTTTTCCAGTTTCTTTTCTGATTGCTTCTTCGAGAAGAGGATCAAAATTTGTCGTAAGAATCATTGAGATAATGCCATCTCTCACCAAACGGGCAATGCTTACATGTGCTTGTGTTGGCTCAACTTTCACCGGTTTTCCGTTCTCAATCGGTTCGAAATAGGGACGGAGTATTGCTGTGCGATCATCAGGAGTGTGTGCAAATTCTTTAAGGAGCCCCGTAAATGTGGGTGAGTGACCCTTGGTTTCATTGTACCAATCTTGCGGTTTCTGATTGCCTTTAAAAGTTTTACCAGCAATCTTTCGGATGAGATCATCGGTAATTTCTCCAGCTGTAAAAATACGTGTATCCCGTGATATACCAGATCCAACTAGTAAAGCATACCGTCTTGGTGAATGATACATGGCAAGAGCAACCGGAATAACAGCATCAGAAGATGGCATTGTCAGAAATCCCCCGTACTACCCGATTTATTTTAAATGTTGTTAATATACATGGGTCTGGTCCTGGTTTTTATTAGCGAATCCGTTTTTTCTAAATTTTTTTTGAAAAATTTTTTGTGAACCGATAGTGCCGGAAATTTTCTTACAAAATTATTTTCAAAATTTTTGATTTTTTTAATATTTTTTGTGCTACCGGCTTCCCGCTACGATGAAATGTCCCTTCACCGGTTCGGCACTCCGATAGTCTTTTGGATCCTGTAACCCCGTGGTTCTGTCATTGATCCCGAGGCATCACGCCACTATTTAAGACAAAATATCTTTTTTCCATGACAGCAGGATCCGGAAGGCCCGTATGCAAAACCTTCCGGCTGTGGTCAATGGATTAATAGTAATGAACATACAAATTCACGTACTGATCGTATGGATCCGCTCAGTCTCCTCCGGCAGCACGAACCGGCCTTAAAGAAACGGTTCGGCATTGCAACCATCGGCATCTTCGGCTCGTTCGTACGGGGAGAGGAGCGGGCGGACAGCGATGTGGACGTTCTCGTCTCGTTCCGCGAAGGACAGGAGACGTTCGACAACTATATGGACTGCAAGTTTTATCTTGAAGACCTCTTCGGGCGCCGGGTTGATCTCATCATGGAAGGTGCAATCAAGAAACGGCTGAAGCCGTACATCATGAGAGAGGTCGTGTATGCGTAGGACGCAACTCCAGTACCTTGAAGATATCCTTGAGTCCATCGGCAACATCGAAGAGGACATTGCCGGGATCACGATCGAGGAATTTTCAAAGGATCGAAGGCGCAGGGATGCCGTGATCCGGAATTTCCAGGTGATTGGCGAAGCCATCAAGAAACTGCCGGACGAACTCAAGGCACGGTACCCCGGCACGGACTGGAAGAAGGTTGCCGGGTTCCGCGATGTCCTCACTCACGGGTATTTTAACATCAAGGATACGATCCTCTGGGACAACGCCACCGCCAAGCTGCCCGGCCTGAAAAATGAGATCCGGGAGATCCTCAAGAGCGAAGAGGCCCGGAACTAAGCGGGAGCATCGAGGGTCTTTTTTAGATCCTGCAACCCCGTGGTTCTGTCATTGATCCAGAGGCATCATTCCAATATTTAATACAAAATATCTTTCGTTTTTACATGACAGCAGAATCCGGAAGGCCCGATCGCAAAACCTCCCGGCGGCGACCGGATTTTTTTTATTGCGGGGCGGTGCGGTGACCCCGCGTCCGCACCGGGCGCTGCCGGATGCGATCGCGATTGCACGACAGCGGGGGAAGGTCCAGGTGGCGGTTCTGGGCCCGGAGACCTATTATCATTTCACCATCGATGCCACAACCACGGGTGCGTTCGTCCGCGTGAGGTTCACGCCACGGATCCTCGCGTCGCTGGCCGATATCGCGTATGAGTTCTGTGAGGATATCAGAAAGCTCCGGGCGATCATGCGGGATGTGGCCCTCACCCGCGAGCTCTGGCTTCGGTCCAAGCACGGCACGTGGCGGTTCTTTTGCGTAACTGCGGACGGGATTGTTGAGATCGACCGGCACGGGCAGGTGCTTGCTGATAAGGGAAGTGCGGTCTCCGGGCCGGTGACGGTGTGAGGGGATGTCGGGGCACTCATCTCTCTGTATGGGTTGTTCCCCGATTATCTCCGCAATCGAAGAAACCTGTCGGTTTCCTCTCCTGCTCCAGGTCTGATGACCTGTCGCACGTCGGAGCACCCCTTCATTTTGGGGATACACTAATCCGGGCCTCCTGCGGGCTCCGTTGTACCACTTTTCCGGAACCAGAGGGAATAATTCCGGAAAACGGGGGAATAATCCGGGTAAAATCCCTGTTTTTACGCCGGAGATGAGAGGTCATATTTAGCCACATTCTTTTGGCCGAACGGTGGCAAAAACGGGTTCCAGTTCATGGCAGGGGGTCCGGATCGGACCGGCGGGGTCTGGTGGCCGTTTATGGGTGTGATCGGGTTTTACGTCGAAGAATCCTTCGGATTCTTCTCATCCTCGTGGTTCTGATGAACCACTCGCACGTCGGAGAATTCAGGGGAATCCCCGGAATCGAGCGTTTTGCAGCACCTCGTTCCCCGGAGGTTCTGCTCATCCGGATCTTCGCGTTCCTGAGGCCGGGCTGTTCAGGTCTTCAGGTGCCCGGCAATGATCCGCCACGCCCGGACTTTCTCCTCAAACCTCATCGCCGCGTACGCTGGGCTCGTTGACGGCAGCGTAACAGAAGCGAGGCCCGGGACTTCAGCGAGTTTGTGATAGAGCCGGCCGGCCGTGCCACCGTTCAGCGCAACGAGCCGGAGGGTCGGGTGCTCATAAAAAAATCCGGCAAGATCGTTTGGCACCGGATCTTTTATCCGGCTGTCCGCACTGCCCGGCCGCTCGCAGCGTGCGACAACGTCCCAGAGCGCAATATTGTTGTTTGTGAGCCGCAGGGTCCGATCAGCGTACGGCAGATCGGCCGGGACCCCAAGAATTGTTTCCATCACGGCCCAGAACCGGTTCTTCGGGTTGCCGTAATATTCCCGGTGCGCCAGTGAGAGAACACTGGGGTAACTCCCGAGAATCAGCACACGCGGGTCCGGCCCGGTGACCGGCGCAAGACCGCACAGGTCCGGCTGCGGCAGAACATTGGACATAAAAAAAAGATCAGGGCTTCTTGAAATACAGGTGACAGTGGCAGAATCCCTGGTTTGCCACCTCTTCCTTGTGGTATACGCACGGGCATTCGATGGCCCGGTCCTTCTCCTCATCCCCGCTCCGGAGCCGGCAGGGGCAGTAGGGGTGGCCGAACTTGGTCTTGTTGCGCACCAGGCCCCGGATCACGGTCCCCAGTTGCGTCTCATCCGGATTGAGGTCCCAGCCCTGCTTGTGTGCGTACCCCTTTGCCCATTTGAGCATCTCTGCTTCGTCCATTGCTGAGTCGGTCATGATCAGTGTCTGCCCCGTAGTTTTGGATACATTGTACATCAGGCACAATAGTTTTTGTGATCAGCGGGTTTTTGCAGAAGATTTTTTGGCCGGTTTCTTCACCGGTTTTCTGGCAACAATGTTTACGGGCGCCTTCTTTGCAGCCGCTTTTGCTGTAACGGGTTTCCTGACCGGAACCTTGCTTACTGGTTTCTTGGCCGGAACTTTCTTCGCCGGTTTTTTCACCGGGACTTTGGCCTTTACCGGTGCTTTCTTCATCGGTTTCTTCACAGGTTTAGCCGGGACTTTTGCCGCAGCCTTCTTTGCGGATGCAGCGGCGGCTTTCGTTGTGATCCTCTTCGCCACCCGGTTGTAGGTGGCCATCACATCGCCCTTCTCGAACCGGTACACATCCTTGTCGAGCGACTCGTTCGTCTTTTTGTCCCAGAGGCGCATCGAGTCCATGCTGATCTCGTCGCCAAGGCAGATCTTTTTCCCGCTTCGGCCGAACTCGATCTTGAAGTCCACGAGCGTGATGCCCTGCGCAGCCATGAGCTTGACAAGCAGCGCATTGATCTTCAGGGCGATCTTCTTGATCTCCGCAAGTTCCTTTGCGGTCGCGAGCTTCAGCGCCACGATCAGCTCGTCGTTGAGCATCGGGTCGTGCCGTGAATCATCCTTGTAATCGATCACGATGATGGGCGGGCTGAGCTTCGTTCCTTCCTTGAACGGGTAGTTCCGCACAATGGACCCGGCGGCAACGTTTCTCACGATCACTTCGAGCGGGATCATCGAGAGTTCCCGCACCACCATCCGGCGCGGGTCGAGCATCTTCACAAAATGGGTCGCAACGCCGTTCTTTTCGAGATACTCGAAGAGAAATGCCGAGACTTCCGCGTTGTAGCTGCCCTTGTTTTTCAGGACATCTTTCTTTCCACCATCGAACGCGGTGATGTCGTCGCGGAACTCCACGATGAACTGTCCCTTCACATCCGTGCGGAACACGGACTTGGCTTTGCCGGTATAGAGCAGGGCTTTCTGTTTCACAGGTCTTCGCTCCTTGTCTGTACTGTTTGTGCGAGCCGGTTTATCAGGGGTTGCATGCCGGGGTCGAACCACCCGCGTTCAATGTACTGCGGGTAGATGCAGAGCCGCTCGACTAAATGGGCGTTCCCGGCAATGCGCTGGAGCTCATCGAACGCCGGCCACGGGTGCTCGGGGTTCACGTAATCGATGGTGAGCGGGGAGATGCCGCCGAGATCGTCCACGCCGCACGCGATAAGCAGGCTCGCATCGATCAGGTTGGGTGGGATCTGGACAGAAATGTCCGGCTGGAGAATATCTTTCGCCATCCGGATCGTGGCCGCAACCTCGTCCGTTGTCGGGACCGCGCTCGCGCCAAGCGGGGTGCCGGGCTTTGGGCAGAAGTTCTGGATGATGATCTCCTGGATGTGGCCGTAGCGTTTGTGGAGGTCGCGGATCGCAAAGAGCGAGTCCTCGCGGTCGGCCATGGTCTCGCCGATCCCGAGCAAAAGGCCGGTCGTGAACGGGATCTTCAGTTTTCCCGCGTCCTCCATCATCGCGAGCCGGACATCCGGGGATTTCCCAACAGAAGTCGCGTGCGCCGGGATCTCTGCTGTTGTTTCGAGCATCAGGCCCATGCTCGCGTTCACGGGCCGGAGCCGTTCCATCTCTTCGTACGTGAGGATGCCGGCATTCGTGTGCGGGAGGATGCCACAGGCAATTGCCGCTTTGCACATCGCCGTACAGTAATCGAGGATCGTGGCGTAGCCGAGCGGGGCGAGCATCTCAGAAAAGCCCGGCTCGTTCTCCGGCCGTTCACCGAACGTGAAGAGTGCTTCCGTGCAGCCGAGCGCGGCCCCGTCGCGCAGGGTCTTCTCAACGTCGGCCTGCGCCATGACACATCCCTCCTGCACGGGCGTCCGGAAGCAGCAGTACCCGCACCGGTTCCGGCACACGGTTGTCAGGGGCAAAAAGACGTTCCGGGAAAACGTGAGCGTGCGGTGCTGCATATCAAAATGGAGTTAGGTGTTTGAAGTTTTTTAACGTGGTGCACAGTGCCGAGAAATAACAACCCTCAATAACCAGACCGGATATAGATTTCTTAACTTGTTTTGAGCGTCCCGCACCGGTCTCGCGGGACGGGCAGGGGGGGATGTCGATGGAAAACAACGAACGATCACAGGAAATACCCGGCAGTGCCGCCCCCGCCAATCCCGAAGAGGAGATCGCCCGGCTCAACGAAAAGATCGCATTTCTGGAAAAGAAACTCCAGCTAGTCGGGAGCGTGACCCGGCACGATGTCCTGAACCAGCTCACCGCGATAGTCGGGTACAACGAGCTCCTCTCGATGACCCTTGAGGATGAAAAAACAAAAGTATTCCTTGACCGGGAGAAGCAGGCGGCCGACAAGATCCGGCGGCTCTTCCAGTTTGCCAAGGATTACCAGAACCTTGCCGTTGAACCCCCCCGGTGGCAGAACCTGACCAATGCCACGAACCGGGCCCGCGAAGCCTGCAGTGGCACAAGCCTCCGCATTGCCGAACCGGCCGGGCAGATGATCATCCTTGCCGATCCCCATTTTGACCGGGCATTGCAGTATATCTTTGAAAATACCCGCCAGCATGCCGGGAAACCCTCGGAGATCCGGATCACCGCAACCATTGTCGGGCCGCATGCCGAGATGATCATTGAGGACGACGGTGTCGGTATCCCGGTAAAGGACAAGGAACGGATCTTCGAGCGGGGATTCGGGAAGGGCGTGGGCTGGGGACTCTTCCTTGCCCGCGAGATCCTCGGCATCACGGGCCTTTCCATCATCGAGAACGGGGAACCGGAGAAAGGTGCCCGCTTCGTCATCACGCTGCCGGCAGGAACGTTCCAGGAGACCGGGAAAGAGTCCTCGGTACTGTAACCACGGTATTGTAAAAAAATAAAAAAAATTTCAGCGGTTCCAGCGCCACGCGAACCGGATCACGTTTTTGGTGCAGGCATCCACGCAGTTGCCGCAGAGGATACACTCCGGGTTCTGCATCTCCTTTGCGCCTGCCATCTCCTGCACGGGCAGGCTCATGGGGCAGGATGCGGTACACTTTTTGCATTTAATACACTCATCCGGCTCGGCCACCAGGTGAAGCGAAGGGATCTTCAGAGCGTTTTTCAGTTTCGTGATTACGATGAAGACCACGGACATCGGGCAGAGATAATTGCACATGCCCCGCCGCCCGAGGATGAGGACGAGGACAAAGACCCCGAGGGTCATGGCATAGAGGAAGAGGTATGCACCGGCCTGCCACGGGGGAAGCCCGCTGCCGATGCCGAAGAGCGGGTTCAGAACAAGCGTCCCGGCTGCGGCGGCAAGGAAGACGGCCCCGCCAACCCAGAAGACCGCGAGAAGGTACTTGAGGTACCTGAGGTATGGGACGGTACGGAGCGGGATCTTCAGCGCCCTGTCAATGATCTCCTGTTCGGCACCCATGGGGCAGAGGTACCCGCAGAATGCCCGGCCGATGACGAGGGTGAGCAAAAACGCGATGATCCAGAAGATGAGTCCTGCGGCAATGACGCCGTTCGTGAGTCCCGTCATCATGATGTACGGGGAGATGTACACAAACGTTACCGACATGAGCAACAACGAGAGGAGAAGAATTGTCGTGCGGATCTGCTGGCGGTTCATATGATAGTCTCTCGTATTTCATCCCAGATATGTGTTGAGGATTCTGCATGTGGATGCCCCGGGTCCGCGTCGGATCTCATACCGCAGGTTATTATCCCCGGTTCAGCGTACACTTCTTCCATGAAGGAACTCGTCCGCCAGCTGGTGCACCTCCTCTTCGGCCTTGCTGTTGCGGGCATGGTTCTTGTGGCAGGCCAGTCGGCTGCGGTCGCGATCCTTGCCGGGGGCCTCTTCATCGGGATCGTGATGGTTGATCTGATCCTCCGCGGTCACCGGCTCCCCCTCTTCTCGCCGCTTGTCGAGGCCTTCGACCGGGGCGATCGCCTGCCCGGCCGGGGAGCGCTCTATTTTGCGGTCAGTGCGCTGGCCTGCGTGATCCTCTTCCCCGTCACGATCTCTGTACCGGCCCTCGTCACCCTTGCGGTACTTGACAGCGTGACCACGATCGTGGGGGTGCGGTTCGGCCGGACCCGGATCCATAACGGCAAGTCATGGGAGGGAACGATCGCCGGCATCCTCGTAACAATCCTCGTCCTGCTCCCGTTCCTCACGCTGCCGGGCGCTGTTGCCATTGCGGTTGTGGCCGGGGTGATCGAGCTCCTCTCCCCGGTTGATGACAACCTCGTCATCCCGGTTGCCGTCTGCGTGGTACTGGCGCTGGTGCCGGGATTTTTAACAAAATCCATACTTTCATAACTTGTAAATGATGTAACCCTTTTATGGTACACATCAATCGTCTTACATCGTACACCGTTGTTTTAGCATTAGCTAGTTTGTTTTACCCAATTATGTACGGTGTATTAACAGATTTTCAGAATTGGACAAAATATGTAACTATATACGTAATCTGCCTTCTAATGGGTGCATTGGTTGTTTTTCTGATTAGCAGATCTGAATATAATGACTCTAATTCTAACCCAAGTGATTCACAATCACCATCATTTGAAAACATTACAAAAAGTAAAATCCAATATCTCTTTAATTCTTCAAATTTTGGAAGAATTTTAGTAAATTTGGGATTTGGTATTGCGACATTTGGGTATATTTTTTGGTTTGTATGGATTTTTGCTCAACATTCCAATGATACTCAGTACATAACTACTGCAATTATGGCAATTCCGAGTCTTTTAGTTGCAGTTATAACATTCCTATATGTTTTGCTAACCCAAGATTTGGTTAGAACAAATCAAGCTCTATTTGATGCTCAAACGAAACCCGACCTTATTGCATATTTACAAATCGATAAAACTGACAATCCTGCAATTATTGACCTAATTATTGAAAATATTGGTTTTGGAATTGCTCAGAACATTAAAATTAACTCTAATCCAAGTGATTTTCCAATCATTAGTGGAATGTTCGATTCCCACTCAATTGTTCAAAAGGGAATTTCTATACTTGGTCCAAAACAGAAAGTTAGTATCAAAATTTGTGATGCGGAATTGCTTGTTGGACACGTAGAACGATTTTTTCATCCGGATAACATCCCAGAATTTCAAGTTGCCCTTCAATTCCAAAATTCCATCGGTAAGCAAATGGAGAAAAAACAATTCTCTATTAACATCGCGATGTTTAAAGATCAATAATTATCTATTATTTTAAATTGTGAATCAAGTCCATTTCTAAATTTAATTTTTAGAAAAATCACAGTTAACAATGTGTTATTTATAAAAAAAGGGGCCGATCAGATCGGCACCATGTCGTCCTTGGGCTCGATCGCCACGTAGATGTCGGCCTCCTTATTCTGCGGCCGCGTAAACCGCTGGTCGTACAGCTCGAAGTCGTAGGTGTACGTCCGCGGGAGATTGGATGCCCAGATGTTGGCCCAGACCCCGACGATCTCGTCCGGCATCTTCCCTCTGGCCCGGAAGATCGCGTAGGTCTGCGCCGGGATCTGGCGGACCTCCATGCCCTCGGGAACCGTCACTGCCTTTGTCACTCCGCACCCGAGCAGGTAGGAGTACGGTTTTGTCCAGTCCTTCTCGTAATCCGAGTACACGGCATACATGACCGGGGGGACTGCCCGGTTCGGGATCTTTGCTGCAGCATTCTGGGAGAAAAATTCCTGCCAGCAGCCCGGGATCACACCGGCCGCCTCCGCGTTGGAGGTGCGGCGGGCAATGCCAACCACCGTCCGGGCCGGTAGTTTCTTGATCGTGAATTTCATCTCTTCCATATTCAGGAATGTAGTACGGCCGGCCTGATAAATCCGGTATAAATCCACATCAGCACCTTTTTTTGTCGCCCCGCACAGAAACTAGTGAAATGTGTCCTCACGCGCTGATCCCCTATAAGCCCAAGAACCCGAAGACCCGGCTCTCCGCGATCCTCTCGCAGGAAGAGCGGGAAGCGTTTGCGTTTGCAATGCTGGAGGATGTGGTTGCTGCGGTGAAGGATGCGAACTGCTCACCGGTGATTGTCGGGACCGAGCTCTTCGACTCCGAGCTGGTGCAGGTCACGGTCACGGACGCAGATCTCAACGGGGCCCTCAACGAGATCCTGACCTCAACCGAGCAGAATATTCTCATCATCATGGCAGATCTCCCGCTGGCGGATGCCGCAGCGATCCGGCGGGTCATCTCGACCGGCTCCGATATGGCAATCGTACCCGGGCGGGGCGGCGGAACGAACGCGATCTTCGTGAAGGATCCCAAGAAGTTCCACGTTGATTACTATGGCGCGAGTTTCTCAAAGCACCTCGCGATCGCAAAAGAGGCAGGGCTCTCGGTGGACGTGATCGACTCGTTCCGGCTCCACACGGATATCGATGAGGACGACGACCTGGTGGAACTGCTGCTCCACGGCACCGGTAAGAGCCGGGCGTTTCTGGAGGCACACGGCTTTACGCTGGAGACCGAGACCGGCCGGGTCCGCGTGGCCCGAAAGCAATAGGATTATCATAACATCCGTCAGAACGAAATTATATGACCGGACCCG
Source organism: uncultured Methanoregula sp. (assembly GCA_964592875.1). GTDB lineage: Archaea > Halobacteriota > Methanomicrobia > Methanomicrobiales > Methanospirillaceae > Methanoregula. The sequence goes on along the minus strand of CAZQGG010000009.1, from coordinate 29,546 downwards.
TCGGGCTGTCGCTGATCGATCTCCTCCACGCTTCCGATCCGGATATCGACCGGATCGTGAGCACTTTTGTCACCCGTTTCAACGCAGCCTACGGCAGCCCCGGCATGGACCGCTGGGACATCACGATCGAGGACTGGGAGCGGTACGAGTTTTTGGGCGACCGGGTCCTGAACCTGATCGTTGCCCAGTCGCTCTTTACCGGGCACAACGGCGGACTCAATGAGGGTGAGATGACAAGGATGCTTTCCAGCCTCGTCTCGAACCGTGCGCTGGATGCCCTCACGCAGCCGCACGAGAAGACGTTCACCCGCCTCATCCCTCTGGTGATCGGGGAGCAGAACACCTATGGCGAACGGATCACGGGCGGGGCGTTTGAGGCATTCATCGGGGCCCTGTACTGCGAGGTCGGACTCGATGACGTGGCGTATTTTGTCAATACCGTCATGGGGGAAGCCCTGGGACGGTACAACCCGGAGGAGAATGCCATCGGCATCCTCCAGGAATATTTCCAGAAGACAACCATGAAGGTGCCCCTATACCGCGAGAAGAACCGTACCGGTCCCGATCACCGGCCGGCATTTACGTACGAGGTTCTCTTCGGAGATGTTGTGCTCGGGGAAGGATGCGGGGAGAACATCCGGCAGGCACAGCAGGCAGCGGCCCGGGTGGCGCTCGATCGTATCCGGGACCGGGACAATTTTTTATAAAAGCCGCTGAACCGGTTTTCGGTTTCGTTTTTCTTTCTCACTTCTTTATCGTATGACCCGGTACCCGGCCCGCACCAGGACCTGCTCCACGAACTCTTCCCACTGATCATCCGCGATCTCTTTCGCCCCAATCTCCCGGTCCCAGAGGGCCTTGAGGCCCGGGTCCATGGTGGTGAAATACCGGGAGCCCTCGACCACCCGGCCGAGCCGTGCGCCATCGGGCCCAAGCACCAGGATCCGGAAACAGCCATACTGCCGGCAGAGATCGGGCCGGGTGTAGTGGACCGTGCAGATCGCAGAACCCGTGGATCGTTCTCTTAAGAACGGGCAGGCCATGGGCCGGTGCTGGTGGATATCCTGGTTGAAGAAGAGACCCAGCTTGTCGGGATCGATCCAGACCCTTCGCTCCTCACCGGTGATCTTGAACCAGATCACAAACTCGGCGGGGCCGGCCTGTTCGCGGATGCCGATTACATCCCCCATGGAGCTGCAGCACTCCCCGCACTGCTGGCAGAAAAACGCCATAGCACAATCCCGTTATTCAGGTTCTCGTGGGTGAATGCTTAAAGCCCGCGATCTGACCGGGCGCCCCCGGTGTTGGCCCGGATGATATGTTCAACCACCCGGTTCAATTAATCCCGGTTTCTGACAATAATTGGCCCCCTGCCGTGATGTCAATATAAGAGAGACATCATGTAAAGTTTACCAAACAATTTCGAGGGAGACCCGGCGGTCCGGGTCATTGTCTCTCATCCGAGAAAAGGAACACGTGAAATCATGAAACTAAACTATTTGTTAACCAGCTGTATCCTGCTGGTACTGATGGTATCGGTAGTCCCAGTCAGTGCCGATACGAACCGGAATGATGGAGGCTCCTCCTATGTCTATGTATCCTCGGTCACCATGAACCCTGAGACATTCTATCCTTATGAGACAGGATCAGTGAGTGTAACCCTGACCAATGATGGCAACACCTCGGTAGGTGTCACCCACCCGAATCTTCTTGCGGCCAATAACGAGATCAGTATCGTGAACCAGGACAAGTGGCAGACCCTCTCCTATCTCGGGTCCTCGAATTCGATCACCTATACATTCGATGTAACCGTGAACGGGATGGATGGCAATTACTTCTCCCTCTTCTCCATAGAGACAAAAGACGGCAAGAATATCCATTACCCGATCACCTTCGAAGTGGATTCGGAGGACCTGCACGCTGCCATCTCCTCACGGCCAGAGACCTTTACCGTTGACAGCGCAGCCTCCGTCAACTTAAGCCTGATCAACCCGCGTGACGGGGCACTCAAGAGTATCTATATCACGACCGCAGACAGCGGCACTGATATCACCCCTTCGGTGACCTTCATCAGTGAAATTCCGGCAAACAGTGTGACCGAGGTCCCCTTCACCGTCACACCCCACAAAGCGACCAATATCACGTTCAACATCAACTACCAGAACGGGGATGTCAAACGTGAATTATCAGTAAACCTGCCGATCACCCCCGGCAATGCCAAGGACGCCGCAGTACCGACCATCAATAACATGGCACTCACCTCATCAGGTTCTACCTATGACCTGAGCGGGGATATCACCAATACGGGTGTCACGGATGCAAACGGTGTTGTGGTCTCGGTGGGTCTGCCCGCCAAGGGAACGGGTACCTATCCGGAATATGCCGTGGGCAGCCTCGCCTCCGATGACTCGTCCAGTTTCGAGGTCACCTTCACCTGCACGGACCTGTCTTCAGTCCCGCTGGTCATCCACTGGAAGGACTCAGCCGGTACCGACTACTCGGTGACCAAGACCGTGGATCTGACGACCTACTCCCAGTCCGGGGGCATGCCTTCTGCCAGCACGACCGGCAGCTCCACCAGGACCTCCGGCAGTTTCTCAGGTGCCCCGAGCGGTACGGGCGGACCCGGCGGGGACATGAGCGGCGGACCCGGTGGATCGTCGTCATCTTCGAGCAGCGTCCTCTCCAGCATCACCAGCGCGAAGGGTGGCCTCAGTTCGTTCTACCCGGTCATCGCAATGTTCGCCCTCATCATTGTCGGCGCCGTTGCGTATACCAAGCGGAAATGGATCATGTCAAAGATCAAGAAGCAGTGAGGGGTCGAACATGACCGATACCCCCCTTATCAGCCTGGTGGATGTCACCAAGACCTACCACCTCGAGAGTGGGGACTTCACGGCGCTCAACCACGTCTCTCTCGATATCAAGGAGAACGACTTCGTTGCGATCATGGGACCGTCCGGTTCCGGGAAATCAACGATGATGAACCAGCTGGGGATCCTCGATGTCCCCACGACCGGGGAACTCTATATCGATGGCAAAGACGTGGCAAAGATGACCAATTTAGAGCGGACACACCTCAGGCGCGATGCCATCGGGTATATCTTCCAGAAGTTCTATCTGATCCCCCTCCTCTCGGCCTACGAGAACGTGGAGTATCCGCTCATCCTGAAGTACAAGAAACGCGATACGACCGGCCGGGCATCCGCCTTGCTCGATGCGGTGGGAATCGATCGGGAGATGGCCTTCCACCGTCCCAACCAGCTCTCCGGTGGCCAGCAGCAGCGGGTCGCGATCGCCCGGGCTCTCGTCAACGACCCGAAGATCCTCCTCTGCGATGAGCCGACCGGCAACCTTGACCGCAAGACTGGTTTTGCGATCATGGAGATCCTCTGCAACCTGCAAAAAGAAGGAAAGACGGTCATCCTTGTCACCCACGACCCGAAGGTTGCAGAATATGCACAGCGCACGATACATCTGGATGACGGAAGGATCGTGGAATCATGATTGGCGATATCTTCTTCCAGCTCTCGGTACGGAGCGTGAGACTGAACTTCACGCGCTCGATCCTGGCCTCCATCGGTATTGTGATCGGTGTTGTCGCCATCTCGTGCATGGGGATGCTCGGGACCAACATGTCCCTGCAGGTCGAGGACCAGCTTTCATCGAGCGCGAACACCATCGTCATCACTGCCGATGCCGTCCGGATGGGACCTCCCGGGTCTCAATCGTCATCCTCAACCGAAGAATCTGGCATCAAAAAGACCCAGCTGAACAAGATCAAAGCTGCCGTGGGGACGAACGGTACGGTGATCCCGATCTATTCGTCCAGTACGCAGTTCACGTACGGGAATGTCCCGGCACGGGGCACGATCTACGGGATGAACCCGGATGATGTGACCGAGTTTCTGACCATCGGGAACGGCACCAATATCGCGGGTATCAACGAAGCGCTCATCGGGTATACCCTTGCTGAATCCCTTGGTGTAAAGATCGGGGACAAGATCAAGATCAGTTCGGCATCAGAGGGTCCTCCCGACGGCTCCACATCAGCATCCCGGGCTTCGGTGAAGGTGGTCGGGATCATTGATACGCGGGGCACCGTTGCAGACAGCGTGAGCACCGACAACGGGATCGTGGTCACCAAGGAATGGTACGTGGCCCAGTACGGCAGTAAGGATGTCTACGATCAGGTGAACGTGATCGTTGACGATACCGACATGATCACGGAGATCGAGGAGGCGATCGATGCCAAGCTCAATACGGATGAGAAGACACCGGCAGTCCGGATCAGCGATGCCAGTTCGCAGCTTGATACAATCTCGTCAACGCTCGAAACCCTGACACTGTTCTGCCTAGCGATCGGCGGGATCTCGCTGATCGTTGCAGCCGTCAGCATCTTCAACGTGATGATGATGTCGGTCAATGAGCGGATTCAGGAGATCGGTATCCTGCTCTCGATCGGTACGGAGACCGGCGAGGTGAGGCGGATGTTCCTCTACGAAGCGTTCATTCTCGGTATCATAGGGGCGGGGATAGGAGGACTGATGAGCGTTGTCATCGGGTACTCTGTCGTGGATGTGATGATGGGCACCACGGAGTTCTTCTTCCTCCCGGCCAGTATCATCTACGTTCCCGCAGGAATGGTCGTGGGACTGGTGGTCTGTGTGATCTCCGGGCTTTACCCTGCATGGAAGGCATCGAACATGGACCCGATCGATGCGCTGAGGAGCGACTAACTCCGGAAGGTTGCCCGAAAAACCGGATCACGTAATCCCGTGGATAATAAACCATCCCCGGAATCTTTTTTCTGATATGCCAGCATGGTTGATCTACCCCCTTCAATTCTGCGACGGAAACGGCCTGCCGTGATAATGTTGACCAGCCAGTATAATGTATCCCGGTGATCGTGCAATATTTCACCCAGTACATGTGCCGAATATAAGTGGTGGGGCGGATATCGTGATGCAGGATGATTACCCTTGAGGGCAGTCATCAGATCTGGGAGGTGGTTGAAAGATCGAGTAATCTGCTCTGTGGCAGTACCTGATTTGCCAACCCCATTGCAGGATCTGCATTCCCCTTGGAACAGGAGGGGTTTGGGCAAGGCACCAGGTCACTGGTATCCTGTGGGCAACCGGACACATGGTCATGCCATGGGCCCGTATAATAGTCTCCAGCCAGACTAGATGAGGATGCAAAAGGATTCAGGAGAAGTACAAAAACCCGAGAAGGACATTCTATCCAATCCATCAACCTACAAACCCCGATGAGGCAAAAAGCAGCACAACAATATCCCTCATACCAACCGGGGTTTTTGATGATCTCATCCCGTGCCGGAAATACCGGGGTGGGGCCCACAGCGCCCCCTCAATACCCGGCACATGTCACGGCAGGAAACGGGTCAATCCGCAGTTTCCTGTCAGTCTCTTTTTTTACGGTAATGATAGTCCCCGATAGCGGCGCAGGCACTTTTTATTAATCCAGGCACCCGGGAGAATGCGCCGGATTATGTACACCCGCTGGTTCAATTATTGCGCATCTCCGCCGAGTATTTCACTGGCTGTATATGGTGAATATATATGGGCCGTGACCAATCCAGATGACAGATGATCCCCTCACCGGGGAGATCATTATCAAAGGAGAGATTTTCCATGAAGAAAAGTATCAGTATCATAATAGTCGCGTCAGTGATTCTCATTGCGGGAATTTTTGTTGCCGGCTGCACATCCGATGCCGGAAGTACTTCCACGCAATCTGCTGCATCGACTCCTGCATCATCAGTGCAGGCACAGGACACGCCATCGCAGGCATCTGCCTCCACCGGGTCATCCGAACAGTCCGTGACACCGTCAGGTACACATCCTGAAGGGTTCCAGGCAAACGGTACCCAGCCATCAGGCACTCCACCTGCGGGAATGGAGATGAACGGTACGCGCCCCTCGGGCACTCCCCCGGGTGGCATGCAGGGTAACGGCACAGCACCATCCGGTGAGAAACCCTCGGGTACCCCCCCAAGCAGTACATAACCCGTACACTGATAACAAATTCTGGCACTACTCCCAGTACCTTTTTTTATTTCCTGATCCCTTCAGAAAAATCAGTGGTTATCCCCACAAAATCTGGCGGAACATCTCCCCCAGCGAGGGGTACTTTCGTGGATCGGGTTATTCTTCAGGCTTCAGGTGATGGAGGTCGTTAAGAATGTCGGCAACGGAGGTATACCGGTCCTGCGGTTTCTTCTGCAGGCATTTGGTAATGATCGCTGTAATTGCTTCCGCATTCCTCCCGGCGGGTTCCGGTGGCAGCGGCGTGTTGTGGAGGATTGCCTGCGTGATCTCCCCCATGCCGGCACCCGTGAAAGGGAGTCTCCCGGTCACCATCTCGTAAAAGAGGACCCCGAGCTGGTAGATGTCGGTCCATTTCCCGGCCTCGCCATAGATATTCGGGGCTAACTGCTCCGGTGCAGCATAATTCAGTGAGAAACTGATGAGACCGGTCTGTTTTGTATCCGTCAGTGCCTTTGCAAGCCCCCAGTCCGTGATCTTCGGGAGGTCTTCCGCGGTGATGAGGATATTCTCCGGTTTGATGTCCCGGTGAACAATACCCTGTTCATGGGCATACCGGAGCCCCTCTGCAACACCCGTTATTATCTTTACCGCCCTCTCTGTTTCGAGAGGGAATTTCTTGACGGCAAGGGATGATTCGATATATTCCATCTCGATATAGGGCATGGGGAAGACATTTGCCGCATACATCTCAACGATATTTTTGTGGTGAAGCCCCTGCCAGATATGGAGTTCTTTCGTGAACTGCGAACCTGTTATCTCGTCAAACCGGATCGGGATCTTCACGGCAACGGGGCGCTGCTCCCCCGTGTCCCATGCCCTGAATACCCGGCCAACGCCCCCCTCTCCCATATACTCCGCGTCAGGGTATTTCTTCTCCAGAGCCGATGGGAGGTGAGCGGCAAAATACGATTGATCCTTCCAGTCCCCGGCAGCCAGTCCACCAGTCCCCGGTCTCTTCACTACGGTTGCATTGGCGGTGGTACTGGCCTCCACATATTCGATATGGGTGGCAGGCTGCGCCTTTCTGCGGCTCCGTTCGAACCATACCCCGACAACCACGGATATGATCACCACGATAAGAATCACCCACCAGAAGTCAAGCAGGATGGCGAGGAACATGCCCCCCGGGGGCGGGGTTGTCCTTCCCGGGATGGATGATGGAATGCCGCTGGATACCGGTCCCTGCCCCCCGGGTGTCACTGAGATGGATGGGTTCTGGGACGAGGGCTGCTGTTGCAGGTTTTCCCCTAGGGCAGGCAGGTTGTCGGGCCTGTCCATACTCCTGCCCCCTGTGGAATTCATTGGACTTACCGTCGTCTTCACGAGCAGGGAATACGCAACAGGATACCGGATGAGTGGCGCCCGGTCTCCCGTCTCTGTTGTCCCGGATGATTGGGCAGCGGGTGCATCCGCCAGCACCGGGTAGGCGGAGTCCCCGACCCCGTTGTCATCACTGTCAGTCCCGGTATAGGCACTCCAGAAATTGCCAAGTGGTCCGGTAAAACTGCTCCCGTTATAGGAGTAGTCCTGCCTGGATGAAGACCACTGGGAGTCCGCGGACTGGCCGGCCACATTCACCGGGTTGTCGAACCGGTTTAAGAAGAAGGTATTGGAACGGGAAGAGCGATCCACGGTGACCCCCACACTGTTGTTCGTAACGGTATTCCCTGAAAAAATATTGTCTGCGGCATTATTCAGCTCGATTCCCCTGCTGAAACCCTGCACCGTGATATCACTGATCCGGTTGTTATTGGACTGTACGAGAAGCCCGGTCCTGGCAGTACCGGAGAGGTTCAACCCGTTGAGCGTGATCCCATCGGCTGCAAGGATGATCCCGGCACCGTTACCGGACGTGACGACCGCCGGGGGGTTGTTCGTATCCTGCGCACCGAAGACAATAGCATGTTCGATGATGAGGTTCTCGTGATAGATTCCCGTTGGGAGGAATATGGAATCTCCCGTGCTGGTACTGTTGATCAGGTCCTGGATCGTTCCTTCGGTCCCGTTGTACATGTAGACGGTTGCCGAGACCGGCAGGATAACGAAGAAGAGGAGAGCGAGAAGAAACATGGTCGCGACTACGGCAGGTCTCATGTGCATGCTTAATAAACCCGGTTTCGGATCGCCGTAGTCCACCATCTGTCGGTCACTCATGTACAACAAACAGGAATCGTGCTGAACTATCCCCGATGGCCAGATCCACGATATCGCCATTTTTCACGGGTGTCTTTTTCATGGGGGGGATGAGGGTTGAATTCACATACGTGCCGCTTGAACTTCCCCGGTCTTCAATGAACCATTCCTTCTCCGCCCTGAAGATCACCGCGTGGGGTTTCGTGATCCGGGTCACCGAGGCATATTCCACCGGAAGGACAATGTCCCCCTCTTTTGCCGATGCGGGGAAGTCCGGGTCGATCCTCCCGAGGCTGACCCGGTCCTTCTTCAACAAAAATGTCCTGCCTGCTGCGGGTCCTTCCACCAGATGCAGGGCGGGGTACTGCGAGCCGGAGTCGGCGAGCACGGCCATTTTCAACGGTTCGATACGTGACTGGATATCACCGTATCCCATGGGGATGTTGATGCTCGAAAAGACCCCGATGTTGCGTATCAGGGTCTCCATACCCCCGTCAACGAGGGAGAATTTCCAGACCGGGTGGATTCCTTTGACGGTCTCCCTGCCGTACCCAGCCTCCTTCTTCACAAGACCGATTACAACCAGCTGGTCGATGTGCTTCTTGGTATTGGCATAACTGGTATCGATGCGGGATGCGATCTCGCTGATCTCCTTTGGCTCTTTCTCGATCACTTTTAGGATCTTCAGCCGGACCGGGTTTGAGAGGACCTCTAAGTATTCAGACAGTTCTTTTAAGAATGCCGGATCGGTTGAAACGGTAACGGTCTGTTTGTCGGACATAATGTGCATCACCCGGAACACATTCCTCGTGGTTACGGGAATGGTATGGTATTCATAGTATCCATGTGTGGGATAAAATAGGTTGGTATTTTTTTTATAATGATGGGGGATTGCTGCGGGCACCCCCAATTCATGATCCTTTCGGGTTCAATATATCTCCCTCACGGTAGTTCCTTTCACCGGTGCCGTATCATCAATATATTACAATCCGATCGAATAAGACAGATCAATATCTGAACGGGAGGATCTGTTGTATGAGCACCGCATCGGGCAGGATCGTTTCTTTGGAAAATATTGGTGAAAAGTCCCCACAACGGAAACCTGCATGGTACCTCATCACCTCTGCAGAGGTTGAAGAGATCAAAAACAGTCTCCTTGATATCGGGAACCATGAATCGGGCGCGGGAAGAATCCGGATCTGGGAACTTATTCTCCTCCTCGATACCGTGCAGGATCGCCTTGCATGATGGATACAATCCGGTTAAAACAGTACCGGTATGAGATCCTCCTTGCCGGTATTCTCATCATTTCTGCATTTCTGAACTTCTGGAATGTCTGGAATCAGGGTTTTTCGAATGCCTACTATGCGGCTGCGGTAAAGAGCATGCTTGCAAACCCGGCAGTCCTCTTCTTCAACTCCTTCGATGCCGCAGGATTTATCACGGTTGACAAGCCTCCGGTCGGCCTCTGGGTGCAGGCAGCGAGTGCCGCACTCTTCGGGTTCTCGGGCTGGTCGCTCGTTCTCCCGCAGGCACTCGCCGGTGTCGGTTCGGTGGCCCTCATCTACCTGATCGTCTCACGGGCATTCGGGAAACCCGCGGGTCTTGTATCCGCGCTGGCGCTGGCGGTGACCCCGATCTTCGTTGCGGTCTCGCGCAACGGCACCATGGACGGGATCCTCATCTTTGTCCTCCTTCTCGCGGTCTGGGTGGCCCTGAAAGCCGCCCGGGAATCATCGTTTTTTTGTCTCCTGCTTGCCGTGATCCTCATCGGTATCGGGTTCAATGTCAAGATGATCCAGGCGTTCATTGCGGTTCCCGCCATTCTTGCAATCTACCTGCTGGGGGCACGGGAGATCCCCTTTAAAAAACGGGTTCTTCATATCGTCCTTGCCATTGCCGTGCTCGCTGCCGTCTCCCTCTCATGGGCGGTTGTTGTTGACTCAATCCCCGCAGACCAGCGCCCCTATATCGGCGGCAGCGGGGACAACACGGTCCTGGGCCTCATTGTCAATTACAATGGAATTCACCGGCTGGAGAGCGATTCAACCGGGCCGGGCGGGAGTACGGGTGAATTTACACAAGGCTCACCGGGGTCGGGAGCAGATGCCCCACCGGGTGGCGAGAGTGGTCTTTCCTTGGAGTCGGGAGGCATGCAGAACCGTACGGCCGGGCGCAGCATGGACCGAAGCAGTGCGGATATGATGCAGCCGCCCGGCACGGGGCAGGACGCCGCCATGGCTTTCGGGCCTTCGGGGAATGCTCCCGAAGGAATGCCGGGAGGATCCAGTGCCGCCGCAGGTAATGCACCAGGATCCGGTACCGGACGTGGAGGAGGGATGGGAGACGAGACCGGATCGCCTGGGATCACCCGCCTCTTTGGCGAAGGGCTGGCAGCCCAGATCAGCTGGCTGCTTCCTTTTGCCCTGATCGGACTCCTTACCCTCTGGAGGCGGCCTGCCGCACTCTCGCTCAAAGGGCTGGAAGATGTAGGACTCTTCAGCGAGAGAGGTCTGACGGTCATGGCACTGTGCCTCTGGCTCCTGCCCGGCCTTGCCTATTTCAGTTTCACCACCGGGTTCTGGCACACCTACTACCTTGCCACCATCGCCCCCCCGCTTGCAGGGCTGGTGGGGATCGGTGCCGTGGCAATGTACGAGGCGTACCGGGGTGGGGGGATAAGAGGCTGGATCCTTCCGATAGCGATCATTGTCACCGGCATCGTTCAGGTGATCATCCTGCTTTACACTGCTGAATGGTCAGGGTTACTCACCGTTGTTATCGGGTGCGGTGCCGTGATCCTGACTATCGTGCTGCTATACCTGAAAGCCAGACACCTCGCGGGTACGGGTACGATCACGAAGGTCGTGGCGATCGGGGCCATTGCCCTCCTCTTCATTGCACCATTCGTCTGGGCCTGTACTCCCCTCATGTACGGGTCGGGAAACCTGCCGACCGCCGGCCCGAAGCAATCGGGGCAGGGCGGTGACATGGGTGGCAGTGGCGTACATGGAGGCATGAATTCCCTGCCTGGAGGTATATCTGAAGGAAGTACTTCCGGTCTTGCAACGTACCTCCTCTCCCATACAACAAACGAAACCTGGATTGTTGCCGAACCAAGCAGCATGAGTGCTGCCGGACTGATCATCGAGACGGGGAAACCCGTCATGGCACTGGGCGGGTTCGCCGGCAGCGACCAGGTTCTTTCCACGGAATCCCTGGCAAGTCTGGTGAGTGCCGGGAAGATCCGGTACTTCTATCTCTCGGGTGCACAGGGTGGTGGGGGAAACTCCGGCAACTCAGAGATCTTCAGCTGGGTAGCGGATCATTGCACCGCGATCCCGTCCTCTGAATGGGGGGGCAGCACCGGTAATATTTCCGGGGATACCCGCGCTGCTGTGCTCTCCGTGGATGGAACTACGAACCGGACCTCTTCCGGTATACCTCGTGACATCTCTGGTTTATCAGGCACCACAGGCTCGGATTCCCGTTCCCAGAACAGCCTGTATGACTGCGCCGGGTACTAGGAGTAACCGGATGTCTGGGATCAGCGGGCTATTGTTTGGGGAAAAGGAGATGACGGGCTGGTTTGCTGCATTCTGCCGCGAACATTTCCTCTGGTTCTTTTTCGTGGGCGTCATATCCTCGCTCATCGACATCGGGTTGTTGTACGCTCTCTGCGAATATGCGAACATGTGGTATATCCCGGCTGCAGGTGTCTCGTACTGCTGCGGAATACTGGTCAGCTATACTCTCAACAAGCTCCTCACGTTCCATGACCGGACCCGGAACTATCTCTCCCAGTTCACCACATTTGCGGCAATCTCCCTCAGTTGCCTGATGGTGAATGTCACGATCATCTGGATTCTCGTGGAGCTGGCCTCGTTCAACTACCTGGCTGCAAAGGTACTTGCAACTATCTGTGCATTTTTCTGGAATTATTACGGGCAGAGCAGGTTCACGTTCCGGGCAGGTGCCGCATGACCGGTAACAGGACACCGGAGGTAACCACACCTGTATCCGGAACATCCGAAGGGTCCGGGGAACGAATCACGAAGAAATCCCGGCAACTCCGGTCTCCCGGGGACCTGAGGGTCGATCTGATGAACGATATACAACGTGAATCAGCATGCCAGCATGCGATCCTGCTGAGCATTATGAATGAATGGCGTCGGCAGGATGGCAGTTGATGGGACCTGTCAATTCGCACAGCATGCCCCTCGCACCCGGGCATCCTTGCCCAACAACCCATTTCAGAGCATTAATATGCTCAGACTAAAAAAAATGCATAATACGATACTTGAGCGGAATGCAGCAATGTTCGATTCGTTCTTTGAGAAAAATGCCGATGGGATCCTCAAGGCCCTGACGCTGGAATGGTCCTGCCCGAAATGTGAAGGAATGAACTTCCGGATCCTTTCGCAGAAAGAGCGTGCCGAGGGCGACTATCACTGGCGGTGCCGGTACTGTCACACGAAATGCCGGGTCTCATTTGCCCCCCCGAAAACAGCGGTCGAAGGCGAAGCAGAGTTTTTAAAAAGGATCAATTACGAGGATTTCACTCCGGATGAACATATCGATATGGTCCGGGATTTTGCCGAGATCGAGTCGCTTGTCGTGGACAAGACGGCCCCGGGTATAATCCGGGAGAAGAGAAAAGCCCTTGAACAGAAGATCGCCTTTGCGAAACTGCGAAGACGATAATCCTGCACTTATTTTACGATAAGCACCTTGCAGGGTGCCGAACGGATGACGGATTCCGCCACGCTCCCGAGCAGCAGCCGTTCCAGCCCGCGTTTTCCCTGGGTGCCGATCACGATGAGGTCGATCTTGTTCTCGGTAGCATACCGCACGATCTCCGGCGCAGGTTTCCCGTCGAGCACAATGGTCTTCAGGTTCACGCCTTCCGCCATGGACCGGATGCGGGACATGGTGGATTCGCTCTCTTTCTGGATCACACTCCAGGTATCCTTCAGCATCATCTCCCCCGGGGGAATGGATTCGAGTGCGCCGAGATCCTGCACGTAGACTGCCACAACCTCTGCCCCGCAGGCCCGTGCGATACGGATTGCCTCGCTGACAGCGGCCATATTCTTCTCCGATCCATCCGCTGCAATCAGGATCTTTTCATACAAGGGCGTTGTGGTCATGGTGATACACCTTTTTCTCGTTTACGATGTGTGGGCTCTTTGCATAAATACCTGATACGGAGTACCGGGTATCCGCTCACCGGCGGGGATGGTCGTGATCCCCGTGCACGTATTTTGCACCCCCGCGGGCGCACAGCATCGCAGCGATGACCGAGAGCACGGCCCCGATATAAAAGGTCATGGCAAGGGAGGGCATGAATGCCTGGGCAAGGGTGGTCGGGAACCACGTGACCCCGGTCAGGAGAGCAAGAGTGGCCGGTGCAATCGTCCCGGTGACCGAGAGCGGCAGGCCGGTGAGGATCATCTCAACCGGGTTGTACCCGAGGAACGCGGCAAAGAGGGCACCGGTCGGGGGGATGCTGCTCATGGCGGGGATCAGCTGGGGTGCCCCGGCACTGGTCAGCGCTCCTGAGAGCGCCGCCGGGAACTCCTTGGTCAGGCCGACGACAATGATCGTGAAGAACATCCCCATGCTGATGACAAATCCCGAGTTCATCAAAGTCGACATCATGCCGGAGGCAACCCCGCGATCCTCCGGGGGGACGGAGTTCATGATGGCTGCCGAGTTCGGCGAGGCGAACATGCCGTTGCCGATCCCCATCAGGAAGAGGGCGATGGCAAAGGGCAGGTAATCGAAGTCATACGGCAGGAGGGCGAGCATCACAAAGGAGAGCGCCACGAGGAGCATGCCTCCGGTACTGATCCAGCGGGCACCGTACCGGTCCGAGAAGAACCCGGAGATCGGCCCCATGATTACAAAACCGAGGGTAAGGGGGAGCATGTACACCCCGGCCCAGAACGGAGTGGACTCAAAACTATAGCCGTGCAGGGGAAGCCAGATACCCTGCAGCAGCATGATCAGGATGATCATCACACCGCCCCGGGCGATTGCCGAGAGGAACCCGGCAGCATTCCCATAGGCAAAGTTCGGGATTTTAAAGAGGCTGATGGAGAACATCGGGTCTTCCACCCGGCTCTCGACAAAGGGGAACGCGATGAGCAGCAGGAGGCCGCCAATCATCGATGCCATGACCCACGGGTTCGCCCAGCCCATGGCATCGTTCCCGTACGGGATCAGCGCGTACGTGATCCCAATGAGGAAGATGGTCAGGCCCCCGATGAATGTGATGTTGCCCCAGAGATCGATCTTCCGTGCGGTCTTCGGGTACGACGGTTCCTTAAGTTTCATGAAGGCCCAGATGGTGCCGATCACGCCGAACGGGACGCTTATCAAAAAGACGTAGCGCCAGTGGTAGGTGGCAAGGATTCCCCCTATTAACAGGCCGATGAACTGGCCGGAGAGGGCGGCGACCATGTTCAGGCCCAGCGCCTTGCCGCGTTCATCCGTTGGGAATGCATCGGTGAGGATCGCGGCACTGTTGGAGAAGATGAATGCGGCCCCGACGGCCTGCAGGAGCCGGAAGAATATCATCTCGATTGCGCCGGCATCCCCGGTATCAGGAAGAGCAGGAGGGAGCCGGCTGTGAAGATGGCAAACCCGATGTTGTAGAGCCGGACCCGGCCGTACATGTCGGAGAGCCGGCCGAAACTGAGCAGGAGGGTTGCGGTGACCACCCCGTAACCCATCAGCATCCAGAGGAGGTACTGGAAGGAGGTGAGCGGGTTGATATTGATCCCGTTGAAGATGGCCGGCAGGGAGATTAAGATGATACTCCCGTTCACCGTTGCCATGAACGTGGCAATCGTCGTATTCGACAGGGCCACCCACTTGTAGGGGAGGCCTTTTTCGGGAGGGGTATTCTCCGGGGCACTGCTGCCCGGTTGTGTGGCGGTATCCAAGGGTGTCACCGTTTGTTTTCACTGAGGGGAGCACTGCGAAGGACCTCGTGCTCCCTGTCTTCACCTGCTTTGGAAGTATTCCTTTGAATAAGGCATACGGTCCGGTTCATCCCTTACTATCCTTATGGAAAGTAACGGGAGTTTCTGGTAAAAAAAGATACTGTGGCGAACCTTACCACTGGGTCCGGTTCTTGGCAAATGCGCCCATGAAGAGGCATTCGGTGGCATCGATAGTCTCGACACCGAGATGGTCTCCCATGGGAAGGCCGAGGCCCCGGATGATTGCGGCGGGCGTGCATTCGTCGGCCTCGCCCATCACGAGTTCCGCAGCGGAGGCGATGTTGTCGGCAACCGCCCGTTTCGTTACTTCGAGTTCCCTCCCGAAGAGGTCGTTCCTCCCCCGGTCGTCAATCACCGAGGGGATGCCGGCGGAACCGATGGCAACCCCGCTGCACCCAAGACGCATAGCATGGGTCCGGCTGTCCGCGACGATCACGCCGATCCTGACTCCCGCCCGCTTCTCGATTATCGCTTTGATCGAGAGAGCGCTCTGGTCCGGATCGGCAGGCAGGGGCGTAACGCAGCCCGGCGGTGCATTGGAGGCATCGACCCCGGCATTCGGGAGGAGCGTGCCGCCTTTCATGCAGAGCAGGAAGCCCGGGATGCCCCCGACCACTTCGTCGCTCTCCCGGATGACGACCTCGGCGGTCCGGGGATCCATCCTGTATCGCTCCGCCATTTCCTGTGCTTTTGGAGAGGGGGTGATGGTGTCCAGCCGGATTACATTGCCTTCCGATGTGGCCACGGCAGTCTCGGCAAGGACGAGCACATCCCCTTCCAGAAATCCCCCGCAGGCCTTCTCCGCTGCCTCGATGACCCGTTCCGCAATCGGGTCGCCGCTTCTGATGATGCCGGTCGAGAGCCCGAATACCTCGAACGAGGAGTTCACGGCCTCACCATCCGTCCGTATACCTTGATCGCGTCCACGGTCTCCTTCACATCGTGCGTGCGAACGATCGACGCCCTCTTCCCTAAAAGGAAGTGGGTCACGGCTAGGCTTCCCGCGAGCCGCTCCTCCGGCTCCCGTTTCACCAGATCCCCGATGAAACTCTTCCGTGAAATCGCGGCGAGGAGCGGGCGGTCGAACCGGGCAAACTCCTCGAAGTGCCGGCAGAGTTCCCAGTTGTCATCGTAGGAGCGGTACGGCGTCCAGATCCCGATGCCCGGGTCGAGCACATAGTTGTCGATCCCGGCGGCTTCGCACCGCCCGATCACGGTTGCGAGCGTGGCGCTGGTTGCCTCAATACCAACCGCATCGCCCGGGATGTAATCCGTTGCCATCACAAATGCCGGCAGACCGGCCTGTGCCACGCGCTGGACATATGCGGGCGATGCAAACCCGGCAATATCGTTGGCGGCATGGATCTCGTGCTTCAGGCAGACGTCCAGCACCCATGGGTTCATCGTATCCACCGAGATGGTGAAGCCGGTCCCGTCCAGTTCTTTCAAGGCAGCATCGATCCGGCTGGCCTCTTCGGACCCGCTGATCGCCTGTGCATTTGGGGCCGTGCTCCGTGCTCCGACATCGAGCATGTCTGCCCCCGCTTCGATCATCTCGACCGCTTTCTTGTGGATCTCCGGAGTCGGGATAAACGAGTCGTGGTAGAAGGATTCCGGGCTGACATTGAGAACGCCCATCACGCGGGGCGGGGCATCCCCGCCGATAACGAGTTTATTTACAGTACACGATCGCATGCCCTCTCCTTTGCCGAACGGAAGGTGTTCTCCATCAGGGTTGCGATCGTCATGGGGCCGACACCGCCCGGCACCGGGGTGATGGCCGAGACCTTCTCCTGCACGGCCTCAAAGTCCACGTCCCCGACCAGTTTCCCAAATAACTGGTTGATGCCGACATCGATGACAACGGCATCGTCCTTCACCATCTCTGCCGTGATGAAATGCGGTTTGCCGATGGCAGAGACGAGGATGTCCGCCCGCTGCAGTTCGGCGGCAAGGTCTTTCGTCTTACTGTGGCAGATCGTGACGGTTGCATCGGCGTTTAAGAGCAGCGCTGCCATGGGGCGGCCCACATCGATACTCCGGCCGGCGACCACCGCCTTTGCCCCGGCAATGGGTATCTGGTATTCAGCAAGGAGCGTCATGATTCCCGCCGGTGTGCAGGAGGAGAAGCGGGGCTTTCCCAAAAAGAGGCGTCCCATATTCTCCGGGTGATAACCGTCCACGTCCTTCTCCGGGTCGATGGCGCCTATCACCCGCTCGGTATCGATCTGCGATGGCAGGGGAAGCTGGACGAGAATACCGTCGATCTTGGCATCGCGGTTCAGTGCCCGGACCCTGTCGACCACCGTGCGGGTGGTTGCATCGGCAGGGAGCTCAATACCCACCGATACGATCCCGACCTTCTCGCAGGCCTTGTGTTTCATCCGCACGTACATCTGCGACGCGGGGTCATTACCCACGATCACCGTTGCAAGGTGCGGATGGATATCTGCCTTTTCGATCTCCTCTTTGAGGATCTCAAGGCGCTTTTCGGACGTCTTTTTCCCGTCGAGGATCGTGCTCATGACAACTCCTGGCTAAAAAGGTTATTCGGGGTAGAGGGGGAAACGGCTTGCCATTGCCTCGACCTTGGCGTGGACATCCTTAATGGCCGCTTCGTTGTGGATATCCTTGACCACGGTTCCAATCCAGTTCCCGATGAGGCGCATCTCGGCCTCTTTCATGCCGCGGGAGGTGATGGCCGGGGTGCCGATCCGCAGGCCGCTCGTGACAAACGGGCTCTTGGTCTCGTTCGGGATGGTGTTCTTGTTGACCGTGATCCCGGCCTTCCCGAGTGCGGTCTCGGCCTCAAGACCGGTGATGCCCTGCTCTGTTAAGTCAAGGAGCATCAGGTGGTTGTCGGTGCCGCCGGAGACGAGCCGGAGACCGTTTGCCATCAGGGTCTCCGCGAGCACCTTGGCGTTCTTGATGATCTGCTTGTTGTATTCCTTGAACGAGGGCTGGAGTGCTTCTTCGAAACAGACCGCCTTTGCGGTGATCGTGTGCATCAGGGGGCCACCCTGCATGCCCGGGAAGACGGCCTTATCGATAGCCACGCCGAGATCTGCGTTGCACATGATGGCGCCGCCACGGGGTCCGCGGAGGGTCTTGTGTGTGGTCGTTGTGGTGAAGTTCACGACACCGACCGATGTCGGGTGGAGGCCGGTGGCAACGAGACCGGCGATGTGGGCGATATCTGCCATACAGTAGGCGCCGACATCGTCAGCGATCTCCTGGAATGCCTTGAAATCGATGGTACGGGGGTAGGCTGAGGCACCGCAGACGATGATCTGCGGCTTCTCCTTCTTTGCCATCTCCGCGACTGCGCCGTAGTCGAGCATCTCGGTCTTCGGGTCAACCCCGTATTGTGCCACCTGGTAGAACTTACCGGTGAAGCTGACCGGGGAACCGTGGGAGAGGTGGCCACCCTGGTTGAGCTTCATGGAGAGGATCTTCTCGCCCAGCTTCATGTACGCAAAATAGACCGCCATGTTGGCCTGGGTGCCCGAGTGGGGCTGGACATTGGCATATTCGGCTCCGAAGAGCTTCTTCAGCCGGTCGCGGGCCAGGTTCTCTGCCTGGTCGTGGAACTCGCAGCCGCCATAGTAGCGCTTGCCCGGGTATCCCTCGGCATACTTGTTGGTCATGATGGACCCCATCGCTTCGAGCACTGCCCGCGAGACAAGGTTTTCGGAGGCGATCATTTCGAGACCGTTGAGCTGACGGAGCCGTTCATTTTCGATGATATTGGCGATTTCCGGATCCGTTTTTGACAGATACGACATATGCAGAAGAGTTGGTTCTTAAGGGGTAATACCTTTTCTTTCCGAAAGGTTCGAAGAACCTTGAGGACGAGAAGAATTGCATAGCAATTCTTCGAGCGTCCTACGGGGTCCTCAGGATTGCAGGGGGAGACGGGAGGCATCAGCTGACCTTCGAGTTCCAAGACATCTTGTGTCCCCTAGAAGACCCTCCTCCGGCCCGTTACTACGCGGATGCATTGCCGTTGTTTTCTAAAGCCGGCTCCTCATCTTCCCTGATATCAGATATAAGGGGCAAATATCAAGCAAAACGCTTTTCTATTCATCTGACGATCACTACTATATTAATTAAGGAATGCGCCGCACCAGTTACAGTAAGTGTAATGCGTATGACGCAGCCCGATGCAAAGATCAAATACCTTGAACACGAACTCGATCAACAGGAGAGACTGATTCAGATGATGGAAAGTTCAGGAGCCAGCGAGGATCGCATTGCAACCCTCGAAAAGAAGGTACGGGAGATAGAGGCGCTCGTCAAGGGACTGACGCAGGAACTGCTTGACCTCAAGGCCATTGCGATCAAGATGTCCAAGCAGACCGAAGAGCGCAGCCGCCAGGAACTGAAACGGGGACCGATCGTCCAGCAGGGATCTGCAGCAGCACCGGCAGCCGCCCCCTCGTACCAGTCCACCTCCGGCAGCACAATCATCCGGCCCAAGAGCCACCAGCCCGATGTTCCCGAAGCCCCCGAGGAACCCTCCATGGAGATGATCATGCAGCCCGACGGCACCATGAAGCTCGAACCCCGGCGCGGGGAGAAGGACTACATTGTTGCCCGTGCCGGCTATGGCAGGAACAAGAAAGGCTCGTCCAGCCAGCCCAAACAGAGCGATCTGATCTACGCGGCCGAAGACACTAAGAAAGATTCTGCAAAGTAAGAGGAGCGGGATCTTTGCATATCACAGGGCTTGAGATCGATAACTTCAAGTCTTTTGCAAAAAAGACAAAAATTCCCTTTCTTGAAGGTTTCACTGTCATATCCGGACCGAATGGGTCCGGAAAATCCAATATCATCGACTCCATTCTTTTTGTCCTTGCCCTGTCCAGTTCCCGCAACCTGCGGGCCGAGAAACTCACCGACCTGATCAACCTGAACTCCGGCCGGAACACCGCCGAGGTTGCGCTGGAATTTTCCGATGGCACGAAGATCCGGCGCCGGATCAAGCGGACTGCAAACGGGTACTACAGCTACAACTACCTGAACGAACGGCTCTGTAAGCAGAGCGACATCGTCGACCATCTCGCAAAGTCCGGGATCATCCCCCACGGCTACAATGTCGTGATGCAGGGCGATGTCACCCGCATCATGGAGATGAGCGACTTCGAACGCCGGAAGATCATCGATGAGATCGCGGGCGTCTCCGAGTTCGACACCAAGAAACAGCAGTCCCTGGCCGAACTCGATATTGTCCGGGAGCGGATCGAGCGGGAAGAACTGCTCCTGCTCGAACTGACCCGGCGGGCGGGCGAGCTGAAACGGGAGCGAACCCATGCCCTCGAATACAAGAAGTGGCAGGACGAGCTCACGTACTACCAGAACTGCCGCTCCGCCGCCCAGCTCCACGAGCGGGAGAAGGAGTTCGTCTCCCTCCAGCGCTCAACCGAAGATCACCGTATCCAGCTCACCCGGATCGCGTCGGACCGGGGCATCGAGGAGAACGAACTCTCGTACCTCAAGGCGGACTTAACCGACATCGACGACCTGATCAACAAGAAGAGCGGGGCCGACTACCTGAAGCTGATCGCTGAACTCGAAGAGGCGAAGGGCGGGATCAAGGTAGCCGAGCAGGCGATCGTCCGGATGAAGAAGGAGAAGGAGACGAATCTCGAGGCGATCAACCGCGTCTACATGGATACGAAACGGGCCGAGGCCCGGGTGACGGAATGCACCGACCAGATCCGGACCCTCTCCATTGACCGGACAAATATCGCGATGGAGGTCGCGACCACAAAGGCGCAGCTGGAAAAGGTCGAGACCGAGCTAAAGCAGCACAGCGAGGACACGGAAGGCGCCCGCGACAAGCTCTTCAACCTCATCAAGGAGATCGAGGTGAAGAAGGGCAGCCGGTCGGAGATCCTCCACCAGCAGGACATCCTCATCGAGAAGAGCCGGATGCGGACCTCCGAGCTCGAACGGCTCACCGGCCTGCTCCGTCAGCTGGACGAGGAGTATGCCGCAAAGCAGACCCAGCTCTCCGACAGCCGGAAGAGCATCGAGGATCTCGCAGCCGAGAAGAAGGCCCTTGACCGGAACCTCTCCGAACTGGAAGGAAGCCTCTTTGCCCAGCGCACTACGCAGGAACGTCTCCAGAAGGAGATCCGTTCTGCCGAGCAGGACGTCTTCCGGCTCGAAGCAGCCCAGCAGGCCCGGGGGGAGTCCGGCGGTCGGGCCATCGAGGCAGTTGCCGCAATGGAAGGCGTGCACGGGACCATCGCCGATCTTGCCAAGGCTCCGGCCGAGTACTCGGTGGCCCTGAATACTGCCGCCGGCAACAAGCTCCAGTTCGTGGTCTGCGACACCGACCAGATCGCTGCCGACGCGATCCGGTACCTGAAGGAGGAGCGGCTCGGGAGAGTCACCCTCCTCCCCTTAAACAAGCTCAAACCCCCGCAGCTGCCTCCCCTGAAAGAACCGGGCGTCATCGACTATGCCGTCAACCTGCTCGACTACGACCCGAAATACGACCGGGCCTTCTCGGTGGTGCTGGGCGGCACGGTGGTTGTCGATACGCTGGAACGGGCACGGAAACTGATCGGGAAATACCGCATGGTGACGCTCGAAGGCGAACTGATCGAGCGGAGCGGGGCGATGACCGGCGGTTCGGCCCGGAAGCAGGCCGGTCCCCGCGGGTTTGGTGCCGCCGTGGATGACGAGATCATCCGCCTCCGTTCGCGTCTCGGCGAGCTGCAGGGTGAGGCTGCGACCATCGAAGCTGCGGTCCAGCGGCTCACGGAAGAGGTGGATGCGAAACGGGGCGCAAGGAACGAGATCGACCAGAAGGTGGCCCGGTTCGGGATGTTCACCGAAGAGTTCTCCCGGCGCTTCGATGCGATCACGGTCGAGAAGCAGACCATCGAATCTGCGGTCGCCCGCCAGCAGGAAGAGACAAAGAACGGCGCCTCGGAACTGACCTCCCTTGAGACCGGTCTCGACGCGATCACCGCTGAGATTGGCGTGCTGAACGGCGAGATGGATGCCATCAAGAAGCGCCTTGATGACACCAACATCCCTGCCCTCACCGAGCAGATGGAGAAGAAGAGGAAAGAGATCGAGGAGTTCGAGCGCCGGCTTCGAAACAAGGAAGCGGATGTCAACGATGCCCAGCGGGAACGCCAGCACTTCACGGCCCGCCTCACTGAACTCGCCGAGGAACGCAACCGGCAGGACGAGCGCAACCGGCAGATCGACGGGGAGATCGCCAGTTCGAACGAGCAGATTGCCGGTCACAAGGCCCAGATCGCAGTGCTGGAGGAACGGCAGAAGGAGTTCAGCGGGGAACTCGACGAGCTGCGGGGAAAACGCAGCGAAGTGACGAAGCACATCCAGGAATCCGAACTCAAACTGATGAAGCTCGATGCCGAGCGTGAGCGGATCACGAACCAGCTCACCGCCATCGAGGAGCGGGCGAAAACGCTCGGTATCGAGATCGAGATGCTGAAGCAGCAGGTCGGGGAGATGGACACGACCCTGACGCTCTCGGAGATCGAGGGGAAGATCGCGGAAGCGGACGGGGCATTACGCAAGATCGGTGCCGTCAACATGCTCGCCATCGAGGAGTATGAGAAGGTGGAGCGGCAGGTGAACGAGCGGACGGAGCGGAAAGAGACCCTCTCCACCGAGCGGGAGACCTTAATCGAGCGGATCGAGACGTTCGAGAAGATGAAGTTCGAGGCCTTCACGACCGCCTTCAAGGCTATCGATACGAATTTCCGCCAGATCTTCGCCCGTCTCACGAGCGGGAGTGGCAACCTGGTCCTGGAGAACGAGGAGAACCCGTTTGCCGGCGGGATGACGTTTGCCGTGAAGCCCCGGGACAAGAAGGTGCACCTCTTAAACTCCCTCTCCGGCGGAGAGAAGTCGCTCACCACGCTCGCCTTCATCTTTTCGATCCAGCACTACATCCCCGCACCGTTCTATGCCTTTGATGAAGTGGACATGTCGCTCGACGGGGCAAATGTGGAGCGGATCGCTTCCATGGTCACGGACCTTGCCCCCAACTCCCAGTTCGTCATCGTCTCCTTACGAAAGCCGATGATCGATGCAGCCCAGCGGATCATGGGAGTGACCCTCCGGTCCGATAAGAGCACCCTTGTTACCGGGGTAAAGGCCAATGGCTGAAGAACCGCCCGTCCCGGACCCGGCAGCCGTCCCGGTCACCATTCCGGGAGAGCCGGTTATGCCGGACGGCACGGCCCCGGAGGCCCCCGAACCGCAGGAGGATGCACCGGCAGCGTATGCACCCCCTCAGGGTGTAGTCGAGGACCCGGTCGAGATCTTGGTGGGACTTGCCGAACGCGGGGAGATCGATCCGTGGAACATCAACATCATCGAGGTAACGGACCGCTTCCTCTCCGAACTGGAACGGCGCCGGGAACTCAACCTCCAGATCTCGGGACGGACCCTCTTTTACGCCTCCACGCTCCTGCGGATGAAGTCCGAGCTGCTGATTGTCCCGGATGAGCCCGAAGACGGCGGCGAGGGTGAGGAGGACGATCTCTTCGGAGACATATTCGGGGCGAGCGGGACCGACGACACCGAATATCACGGCAGGCTCGGGCCCATGGAGCGGCTGGAGCACGAGATCCAGCGTCGGCTCGACCGGAAGAATATGCGCAAGAGCCCGACAACGCTCTTCGAGCTGATCACCGAACTGAAGAACATCGAGAAGGAGGATCGAAGGCGCCGGCGCATGGCCTCAGAACCCCGGGATGACACGGACTTCCTGATGGATGCCGAGGATGTGGTCAGCATCGCCCACGATGAGGGGTACCAGGAATCCACGATGGAGCGGCTGGCGGAGTACCTCGAAGGGCTCGAGATCGAAGAGGAGATGACGCTTGCCGAGCTCTGCAAACGGATGGACTGGGGCATTCCCGAGGTATTTATCCCGCTCCTCTTCCTTGCCCTTGACGGGCGGTGTTCCCTCCGGCAGGAGGAGTTCTATGGGGATATCTGGGTACAGATCACCCGGGTGGATGAGATAAAACCCACCACCGATCCGGTAGCGCTGTAACGCAAGAGCTGTTTTCGCACTATCTAGTATGTGTGTTGTGCAACTCCTTTCGCAGAGGATCTCTTTCCGGCAGCCTCTGGATCAAATCCTGTTCTTTTTTATACAATCGCCGGATATTCAGGTACTATGACCCTGTATGGCCGATCCCTTCTGTTCATGGGATTAATTCTTGTCTGTCTCGTTGTCCTGATCTCCCCGGTTGCGGCCGACACCGCTCAGTTCCGTGTTTACTCGAACCACTCGGGAGCCTCCTTCTGTGTAGACTATCACTGCGGCTACATAACCCCCGACGATTTCGCGGCCACGCCCAACTCCTGGCACACGATCGTTGTCTCCCTGCCCGGGTACCAGACATGGAGTGACAGCGTCTACCTGGATGATTACGGCACGACCGTGGTCAACGCATACCTCGACCCAACCCCGGTATCGTCCGGCTACCTCGACATCTCCTCCTTCGGTGCGGATATCTACGTAGATGGGATCTACCATGGGAACGGCGACCAGACGATGCCGCTCTCCCCGGGTGGCCATACCCTCCTCCTCAAGAAAGCCGGCTATTACGATCACGAGGAATATTTCACGATCACCGCTGACAGCACCACCACTCTCGGTCCCGGGATGACGCCCTACCCGCAGTCGTCTCCCTACGGCGCCCTCCAGGTCCAGTCAGTTCCCCCGGGTGCAGCGGTCACCGTGAACGGCCAGTATATGGGCACCACGTACCCGAATGATCCCGTGCATGTCACCCAGCTGCTGCCGGGAAGCTACATAGTCAGCCTCTCCATGACGGACTACCAGACCTACTCGGAGACTGTGGCGGTCCAGGCAAACAATGTGAAGACGGTCACGGCGCCCATGGTCCCCGTAACCCCGGGACCCTCGCCCGACACGACCGGCCAGCTGACCGTCGGCTCCGTTCCCTCGGGTGCCAGCGTCTACCTTGACACCACGTACCGGGGCGTTACTCCGATGGTGCTCACCGACATCGCAGCCGGGAGCCACACCATCGTGCTGCGCCAGAACGGATACCAGGACTGGACCTCATCGGTCGCGGTGACCGGGGGAGGCTATGAGGCGGTATCCGGGACGCTCGTTCCGGGCAGCGTAACCTCCAAGCCCACGCCACAGCCCACAAAGTCCCCGCTGCCGGTCTTCATCCCCCTGGCCGGCATCGGTATCTGTGCTGCGCTGGTCATTATGAGCAAGAGGGATTAAACTCCCGTCTTTTTTTACACGGTCTTTTCCTGGTTCGGGCGGGAACCGCCGTCCAACCGGCTTCCTTTTGTACCCTCCCGGCAAACCATTGAACAGATACGTTATGGATGTCAACCATTTTCTCCGTGAGTCTGCTGCCTTTACCCGGGCAACCCTTTTCGGGCGATGGTCCCGGTGGCTGATCCTCATCCTGCTCGCCCTGCCGTGGCTGGCGCTCTCATCGCTTGCCGGCAGCCTGGATCTCATCGAAGGCACCCGGATCCGCTGGACGCTCATGCCGTGGGGAGAGGCCGGGGGTCTGATCCTTGCCGGGCTCCTGTGCTATTTCCTGATCTCGGGATATGTTGTGCGGCTCCTGAAGGGCGATGCAGCCCCGCCGGAGTTCGACCACGGGCTCTCCCTCTGTCTTGACGGAATCAAGGTCCATGTGATCCCGCTGGTCTGGATCATTGTTCCATCAGTCTTAGCATACATCCAGTACCTGGTTGCCGAGGGGGGAATCCTGCCCGGCCTCCTGAAGGGAACTACCTCCGGATTGATCGTGATCCTCCTCCTTCTGGCGATCCAGCTCCTGATCCTCTTCATTGCAGTACAGTACGTGATTGTCGGGGCCATACGGTTCGCCCGGACGGGATATGTGCGGGAGGCGTTTAACGTCCTGGCAATCAAAGGAACCATGAGCCGCATCGGGATCCTGAACTACTTCATTGCGCTCGCTGTCGTCACGCTCGTTGGTCTGCTCTACTCCTATGGTCTCCACGCGGTCTCATTTGTGCCGTACATCGGGGGAATCATCGCCCTCGGGCTCTGGCCGCCCATGATTGTCTTCACCGTACGGTTCATGGCGCATTTCTGCGATGAGGATATGGCTCCCGGAGGAAGAGCAACGGTGATGGACCGGGGAGCCCGGGCCCTCTCGCGTGTAACCTCCCTTGGCAGGATACCGGAGATCCTTGCATGGCTGGTCATTCTTGCGGTGCTCGTTGTCCTCAGCTGCACGCCCATGGTCCTTGTTGTCGGCTCGGTAAGCGGATTTTTCACGTGAGGGGATGTCACGTGATGGGAGGATTTCCCGTCCTCATCATTTCCCGAACGTACGCCGCACCCGTGAAGGTGCATTGGCGAGATACAGCGGCGTCTTTCCTTCCGCATACCGCTGTATGTTCTCTGCAAATGCCCGGGCAATACCTTCGTACGAGACATCCGTGACCCCGGCAATGTGGGGGGTGGCGATGACGTTAGCAGAGAAGAGGGGATGCGTCATGTCCACGGGCTCGTCCCAGAAGACGTCGAGCCCGGCACCCCGGACATGCCCGGTTTCGAGAGCGAGGAGCAGGGCATCCGGGTCAAGGAGGCCGCCCCGGGCAACGTTTACGATGAACGCTCCCGGTTTCATGGCAGCAATCTCCGCAGTCCCGAAGAGATGGAACCGGTCCGGGGTGTAGTTGATACAGAGGATCACGTAGTCGGCCTCTGCTACCGCTTCATGGAGCCCGGCAAGGGAGAATGATCGTGCGATATCCACACCGGGAACGGTCCGGCCGGGATGGTCGTCAACGGTGGTGATCCGTACCTGGAACCCGGCCAGCCTTCGGGCGAGCTCCCTCCCGATCCCTCCAAGGCCGATGATGCACACCGTTCTTCCGATAAGTGCCTGACCGGTTGGCGACCCCCACGGGACCTCTTTACCATGTGTGCGGGTCAGGGCGATCTCGTTGACCTTGCGGGAGAGCATGAGCATGAGGAGGATCGCGTGCTCGGCAACGGATGCGGCATTGCCGGACTCTTCACTGGGGATCCTCGCGACCCGGACACCGTGTTTTGTTGCAGCGTCGATGTCAACGGTTTCCAGCCCTACCCCGTACTGCTGGATGAGGCCGAACGTTCCTTTACGGATGAATGCCTCGTCCACCCGAGTGACAAGCGGCACAACCACGTCGGCCTCTGCGATATGGGGCCCGAGGCTGCCCGGCGAAAACGCGAGGAGCTCATCGTCCGGCAGGAGTGCAGCAAGCCGGCTGCGTGCTTCGGGGAAACCTTCACCGCAGAACAGGATCTTCATTATTCCCTCACGTAGGATCTTCCGGGTGATCAGTGCATCGGTTGGCTAATAGTCGTCACAGGATGTATCCCGCTTATTGTATCCATTTTATTGTAGTGCCGGTATGGTGTCGGTCCATTCCTCTACCCTCTTTTTGATCGCGTCATCAGTATAGGATGAGAGGATGATCCGGTCGCGGGCGATACTCAGGTAGTACAGTTCGCCATTGGGATCGTGGCATTTCAGCATGACGGAGAAGAGATCGGCTGCCGGGAGGTGCTTCACGGTCCCCCGGTGGGAGGCCCGGTTTGCCATGTTCGAGATCACGGCTGCGATACCGGTCTCGTAACCGTCCACGGAATCGTACATCTCGATGGTGGTCCCGATCCGCTTCCCGCGCTCGTTCCGGTACTCGAACTTTGCCGTGTACATCTCCCGGACCTTCTGGACCGGCGGATAGTTCTTTCTCCGTCCATTGTACGAGGTACAGCCGAGCGGGTTCTGATGCACGAGGGACCGGATGAGGGCAGTGAAGGCAGTGATATCCGCTATCGGACTATTCAGCCTGCGATGCGATCGCTTTGTTCCCGGTCGTGGTCTGAAATCCGGCATATGAGAAGGGAGAGGTCAGGGTCCGATAAATCCTTGGTTGTCGAATGGAGGGGGTCGGGCAGGGGCAAACGGCCTGCATGGTCGCAGCGCAGGGGCATGGCTCACGCGAGTCACGCTCCTCCTCTTCAGTCGAAAATGTCGGACTATGCCAGCGGTGGAGGATGGCATTTTCTGTGCGGCGCCGGGTTTTGCGTACGAAAAAAATGGATCTGCCCCTGCCCGACCCCCTACACATGTTCAGCACATTTCCCTGGAATTATGTCAGGTTCTATGGAGTAAATCTTGTGAGAAAACGGGTCTGTTTTCTACAGATTGTATGTAGGGGGTCGGGCAGGGGCAATCCGGTTTTCAAACTGGATCCGGGGAGAGGGCAACGGTGCCAAAGCGGTGTTACCGGCTAAAGTTCTCCTTCGCACGATGATCGTGTGAGTGGGGCAGGGTCACGAACCGGGCCGTACAAGTGCCGCACCCTTATCATTTTCAGTGCCCCGGCCCGGAAAAATATGCGCGATCCCTGCTCCGGACCGCAGCTATGGCAGATCAGAACCCGCTCAATGATGCCATTTCAGGGGATTATTGGGGATGCGCGATTGCGGCAGGATCCGGGCGGGATCACCAGGGTCCTGACATCTTACGACGGAGATAGGATTTTGTCCGATCCGCGCTCGCGAAAATGCATTGCAGGGTCCCGCATTGCTGGCACACATTTGCCGCATTCGCGCAGGACCCGGATTCGTACCGCAAAAAAGGAAATTTCCGCAGGTAATCCGGGTTTGGAAACCATTTCCAGATTATCAGTATCCTGAATATTTGTTCATCAATAGATGGGGGGAAAATATACGCCTGAAAGGGTTGGATCATCTTTAAATGCTTGACTGTGTTATATGTAGATCCACAAAATCTGATGACAAACCGACGAAACCTTCCCTCGGGAAAAGGTGTCGGTTTCGAGGTAAAAACAACCAAGGCAACAAGGTATAAATACCCTCAAGCCATAAGTTGTAAGCCCGTGAATGCGTGAAAAATCACGACGAACATTCACAACAAGCAGGCTGGACCAAGCAACCGGAAAATTCGGTTTGGTTCCGACGGCAAAAACTGCATGTAACAAGGTATAAATATCCTTGAAACATACAGTAATAGCCCGTGTTCAATCAAGCAACACGACGAAATAATAACACAATCTCTTTGATGGAGATCCAACGATAATCGGCTTGACCGATGTTGGTTCTGACGTTGGCATTGGCAATGCGGAAATTTGTTTAGTAACCGCTAATTCCTTAGAACAGTTCAGCAAAGTGTGCGTAAATTAAGATGAAATTCTGGTTGATCCTGCCAGAGGCCACTGCTATCAGAGTTCGATTAAGCCATGCGAGTCGAGAGGTGCAAGACCTCGGCATACTGCTCAG
>CAZQGG010000008.1:0-94080 GCA_964592875.1 uncultured Methanoregula sp. | reverse complement strand
TTTTGGTCGATCAGACCCTGTATTTTCTCGGAAAAAAGGTTTTCTACAGAGCAAAAAATTATTCAATAATGATCGACGGCTTGAACGGCAGGGCGGTCAGTGCCTTCACGTGGCCGCTGCCTTCCGCATCCACGATATGGACCGGCACCCCGAACTCATGTTCGAGGAATGCCTTTGCCGATTCAAAGACCTCCTGTTCGATCAGGGCTCGTTGATTGGAGGCTCTTCTGCAATCCCGATCTTCCTGTTGATGAGTTTCTCATCGGTCAACGACTAACGGGTGATCCCGCTCCCGCTTCGTATGGTGACGCTCACTTTTTCTTCCGGTTGTATATCAGATATGCAATGCCGGTTATCACAATTGCCGCGAATACACCGGCAATTGCCATCATGAGGGGGGCGCCGGGTGACTCTGTATCAGTTGTTGCAGGTACAGGACCCTGGACCGGTGCCATCTGGCTTGAGACCGTTACTGCCGGGGCAGCTGATGGAGTGTACGGTTTTGTAGCAACCAGGCCGAATGTCGAGAGCCCGTGGGGGGATGCTGCCGTGAATATCGGGTAGCCGCTGGTTGGGTCATACCTGCCAAACGATGTATTCAGGGATTCTGTCATGCCCTCGTCGCCCATCCTGACGATCTGTATCGCATCAATCCCGCCATTCCGGGTGACCCAGTCCCGGGGAGCGGTCATGCTTACGGTTGCCGGCCCGGTTGACGTGATGCCGGTCTTCTGGACGATCATAATGTATGCCAGGCTCCCGATATCTCGCCCGGCACGGTGAAGTTCGGTAGTAAACGCATTCAGTGTTGACGGGTCCGCGTTCTGGAGGATCGCGGTGGTAATCCGGGCATCCGGTGCCGGGTTATCATTGATCCGGGTTGTCCACGATACGGTAACTCCCGGCATACCCACAAGATCTGCGATAAGCGGGGTGCCCGACAGGGATCCCGTTCCGTTCACAAGAGTAACCGCTGACGCTGCATGCGGTGCCCGCTGGCCGGATCTCTCTGGGCCGGCAGAGGGACCGGGGCTGCCGGATCCTCCATTGCTGCTTCCACTCCCTCCACTGCTCCCGGAGACTGGTGATGAGGGGGATGGCGAAGAACCTGCCGAATCCTGGAGGGCAGTTATGGCAAACGTCGAGAGCCCGGGTGATTGTCCGGTACATATCGCATAAGGCCCGGAAAACCCGGAGATCGTCGTGTCAAGCATCGAGACCGATCCCGCATTATCGATCCGCAGAATTTTCACGGTTTTTGAACTATAGGTGTTGTACCAGGATGCCGGAACTTCCATTATGATCTCGGCACCCGTTATGGTCGAATAGGGAATGTCAGTTGAGACAACCAGTTCGTACCTGGTATCGATGAGGACCAGATCGCTTGATGATGCAAATGTCTGGAATTTCTTCTGGCTCTCAAGGTCCGTGCCTTCGATGATGGTGGTCCGGATTTCTGCGCCGGCTGGCGGAACTGCATTTAACCAGAGTTTCAGCGTATGTATCTCGCTCTCCCCGGTTGAGGGGAGCGTTCCGGTGATGGATGTGGATTCCAGCAGTATCGTGTTGACCGGCCCGGTGATGTTCCCGTTGGAATTATCCACAGAGTCCATAGTAATAGTCATCTGACTGAATGCAGAACTGGCCGGATAGGTCAGGGTCAGGGTAGTGCCGGATAGCGTGTAGGTGCCACCTTCCGTGGTAAACCCTGAGATATTGAGTGAGGCGACAGTTGTTCCGGTCAGTCCGGTATTGGTTCCGTACACAAGAGTCTGTTTCGAAGCATATGCAGTAATATAGTTATCAGAAATTTTTGTGGAGGATCCTGCACTATTTGTCACCGTCAGGTTCACGGTATAAATCCCGTTTACATAGGTGTGCGTCGGGTTCCGGTCCGTGGACCTCGTGCCGTCTCCGAAGTCCCAGTTCCAGGATGCAGGATCGTAATCGGACTGGTCGCTAAAATGAACCCCAAGGGGTGCGGAACCGTTTGTTATGTCGGCGGTGAATCGGGCGACCGGGGATTGAAAAATATTTCCACTAATGACCGCGGTACCGGTGGTTCCCCCGGAAACCCCCTGGGGAATTATAAGAAACACGAGTATTCCCATTAAGAGAATGTACTTCCGGAGACTGTCCGTCTTTATCCAATGGATTACGGTTATATTGTGCATAGTGTCAGTTGAGGTTTCGATCAGGAGCGATTGCTAATTATAAAACCTACTTAAAAATACTGTCTTACGGTTTGCAAAGTTTGCAAAGGCATGTTGCAATTTTTGCTTATTAATGCATCTATTTTTATTATTTTTTTTATTTTACAGGGACTCCCTTATCATGTCGGACAATGACAGGAGCATGTCTTTCAAAAGGGAAGGATGGAAAATGAAGTGATGAACATGAAGAACAAAATTCTGATTTTATGTGGCGTGCTCTTAAGCATGCTCCTAATTGCACCGGGAGTGCTTGCTGTCGATACAGGAACTGCAGCAGTATCCGGGAATCCCGCGCTGACCATGGATCTTCAAATGAGTGGACTCGGTTCATTAGATGGTATGACTATCGGTGACAATTTCAATGCAACCGCAAATGCAGTTAATGTAACCGTGGTTACTAATGCGCCCTGGTCTATCGTTGTTTCTGATGCTGAGGCACGATCCACAGCAGCAGGGTATATGGCTGAATATGATGGGGCAAATTATTTTGGAACAAAAGCGCTGACGAATCCCCTTAAAATTGGTATGACTTCGGCTACCCCTATCACGCTATCCGCGGCTACCCAGGAGTTGACCACGGGAGTTGCCGGGATTACCTCAAATTACCCTATCTTCAAACAAACAATTGATGCTTTAGATACACGCGTAGTAAGTGGCCATTCCTACCGGATTGTTACTACGTTTACTGCTGCAGCAACCTGATCTTCTTTTTTTTATTGCATTGAACAAAATATCGGGATCTCATACCCAATTGATTCTCAATACATGTCGTATACCGGATTGATTTGCCGTATGGATCTGCAGGGACAATCGTCATATTTCCCTTTAGCCGACAGATCACGGTACGCGGGGATACCTCTTACTAAAAATGGATCGTCGGATTGTTCTTCCCTGAGAAGTGACTCCTGTATGAATCAATCATGAAAATCTCGTTGCAAATATTGCCAGAATGCCGATGTCTTATATAAAACATTTTTCAATAGTATCCATCAGGTTGAGGGAGTATCTATACTATGAACCGCTTTTATCCGTTGGTATTGATGGCGTTTCTCATGATTCTGATCGTTTGCCCGGGTCCGGCATCCGCCATCAATGTTGTGGGAGCAAAGTATATGGAAACGGTCACTGCCGGGGATACGGTAACCCATACGATTACGGTCAGTACAAAAGCGACCGATCCCTCCGCGGATATTGTTATCGATACCTGGGGTTTTGGACAGACCGCAGGTAAATCATATTCCACGCTGTCCGCGAGCGAGGATACCAGTCCATACTCTGCCCGGAAATTTATCACGCTTGATACCGCATCATTCCACCTGAATCCCGGTGAGTCAAAGACGATCACGGCAACAATCGCTCTACCGGGTAATGTCGGGGATGGCGGGCGTTATGCCATTATCTCGCTTCATAATGCACCGTCCGGAGAGGGAACCACGGGATACATAACGGCAATCTCCGTCCCGGTCATGATCACCATCGCCAAATCCAATCTTGTGCAGACCGGGAAGATATCCGAGGTCAAAGTGGGCGAAATTGTCTCCGGACAACCCCTTAAGATTACCACCTCGTTACAAAATACCGGAAATGTCCATTATTACCAGACCAGAAATACCGTGACCGTATCGGACAGCGGGGAAAACGTGATCGGCACTGCCAGCACGGCTCCTTCGGTCTATGCAATTATCCCGACCTATACGGTGAACTATGATGTTACCCTTGACAAGTCATTGTCTCCCGGCACGTATGGTGTAAAATCAGAGGTGAGTCTTGAGGATGGAACCATCCTTGACTCAAAAACCACCACGTTTGAAGTGAAAGGCAGTTACCTTGTCCCCTCGCAGGAGACGAGTATCATACTAACCCCCCAGAACCCCGCTGTCCTGGCATCAGCTGACGGAAGGATATCCGTCAGTTTCCCGGCCGGGGCATCAATCAATGATCTCACGGTTACGTTAAAACCGGTCTCACAGGATGCGCTTCCCACAATCATGACGGATGCCAAGGCGGGCGGTACGTGTTTCGAGATAGATGGCTTGTCAGGAATTCTCTCGAAAGACGCAACGATCTCGGTGAAGTATTCTGATGCGGACCTGGCAGTTGCCGGTGGAGATGCATCGAACCTTGTCCTTGCACGGTACGACCAGTCTGACCGTAAATGGACCCAGCTCCAGACGAACCTGAACAGGGACACAACAACCCTGTCTGCAACCACGAACCGGTTCAGTACCTGGGCGGTCATGACCTCAACCTCGCAGCGCTCACCGACCGAAGGACAACAGGGAGGAATCCTTGAGTATATCCTGTCCTTCCTTCACTGGGGCTGATGGCCGCAATCGCCAGAATGAGGAAGTGAAATAAAAACGTAATCTCATTTTTAATTGTAAGCTTAGGTAAATTCCATTCTCTTTAACTGCCGCGGGTCCGCTCGTCACTTCTCCCGGATAAACGTTGTCCTTCCCCGCAATCGCCCGCACGGTGAAGTAAGGGGCCATGGGGTAACCGTGCCATAAGAGTTCCCTGATGTTTCGACGGTCCCTCCAAGGGTGTTGTCAATAACTATCATGGTATCCTTGCCGCCCAAATCATCAACATTACCGGAGTCAGGCCTGGGTTCTGCGGTGGTGTGCGTATGCACAAAAAACGTGTGGCTCTCAGGTAATACCCACGACCAGTGTCACCACGATATGGTATACATCGGTTCCGGGAAGATACAGATCGGTCATCCTGGCCTCCTGCTGGATTCCAAGGGGGTATGCCATGCTGGACACTTCAGCGGTTCCTGTTTGTATCTGTATAGCAGAAAGGCTCGTTGTCGATAAATTCACATACTGATTATCTGAATTTTGCCGTACTCTGAAGGGTTCGCTGAGATGAGCCGCTGAAATATCGTCGGTCATAAACCCATTGGTGCCTGCATCGTAGGCAGTGACCTGCCAGGTGGTGGTACTGTTCACATAGAACCGGATGTCCGTATTCGTGGTGGTCTGACCCGGAATAAGTGGCAGCGTAACAGGCACGTTCACCACAGTTATTTCAAACGAGTCCTGAGTCATGATCGCATTGCTCACCGTTGTTGTATTCGTTGCCGCGCTTCCATCGGTAACGATCAGGCTGACCGTGTAAGTGCCCCCGGAAGTGTAGGTGTGCACCGGGTTCTGCACGGTTGAATTCGTGCTATCGCTGTCACCGAAATCCCATACCCAGCTGATCTGACCCACCGGCGTTGAATTATCGATAAAGGTAACCACCAGGGGTGCCGGGCCACTTGCAGGACTGAACGTAAAATCAGCTACCGGGGCGACGGGGGCCGCATTCACGGTAACGGTATCGAGCTTTGTGGCAATTGCCCCGAAACTATCGGTAACTGTCAGGTTTACCGTAAACACCTCTGCCGCAGAGTATGTGTTCACCGGGTTCTGTACCGTGCTGTCAATAGTACCATCATTCTCGAAGTCCCATGCCCAGCTGCTTATCGATCCCCCCGAATCAGCGCTGGAAGTATCAGTAAAGGATACGACCAGTGGCACGGTCCCGGTTGCATTCGTGAATGTGAACGTGGCTATCGGGGCCACTCTCGCCACGGGAACGTCCACGGTATTTGCTCCCAGCAGGGTGATCGCGGATTGTGCGAGTGCTCTCCCGTGCAATGTCGCATTATTGTTGAGATTGATTGCGGTTGCATCCAGAATATTTCCATTGAAGACCGATGATGACCCCAGCGTTGTGTAGCCAGCAACGATCCAGAAGATGTTCTTTGGCTGCGCACCGTTTATGAGGAGAATTCTTTTATTATCTGCGATAGTGAGATAGCCAGCAGTCTTGAATATCCAGACTGCGTCTGCATTGCCCTGGCCGTCAAGGATGACATCATCTGACATGGTCACTTCCCCCGTCCATGAGTAGGCACCGGGTATGAGTGTCCGCCCACCGATATCTTCGGCGCTTGCCGTGGGAAAATCGATTGGGGCCAACGTGGCATTGGAGTACGCGTCTTCCATGTCGGTTATCGCGGCACCCACTAATGTAGGGTTGTTTATTGCACAGAGCGTACCGGCATCATCGACCTTGTAAATGGTCCCGGTCACGCGTGAGGGTATACAAACATCAAATCCACTGATCGCCGATCCGGAGCCGGGACTCAGCCCGACATCTCCCGTGATAACGGATGATGATAAGCTATCAGTGATGGCTGTTTTTGCAAGAACCGCAAAATTGCCAGCCGTCCCCAGTTCCACTGCTGTTGCGCCCATCGCGGCGGGAATCATCGCAGCAGTCACCAGGCCGATCAACGCTACGGCAAGAAGAAGGGAAAACCGTGATCCAGCATTTTTTTTCGAACGATTCATGATATGCTCATTACTGATCACAGACCATGCCGGTTCGGAGAATATACCTACCCGGTTATTGCAGTTATTGGAACCGTTATTGCAATACCGGGACCGTCCCCTCAGGAATACAATGCCCGCAATGCCCGGAAAAAAGAAAAGAATTATTCAATAATGATCGACGGCTTGAACGGCAGGGCGGTCAGTGCCTTCACGTGGCCGCTGCCTTCCGCATCCACGATATGGACCGGCACCCCGAACTCCTGTTCGAGGAATGACTTTGCCGATTCAAAGACCTGCCGCTCGTTGACGGGCTCCTTTGCCACCGGCTCGACAACGTGCGGGGGCAGGCGGTGGATGAGGGTGGTGCACTGCTTTGCCGCATCAGTCGCGTCCTTGCCGCGTTTCCGCATGGACTCGTCCTTCATGATCTCCTTGACAACCATATTCCGGTCCGTTGCTGCGGCAATCGTCTGGAAGATCTGGTACTTCCAGGCCGGGGCAAGGGCAATGGTGATCGCCTTCGGAGTGATCTGGATCAGTTTCCGGATCGACTCGATGTCCTCGACCGTCCGGGCCAGGAGTTCCTCGGCAAGCTCTGCCTTAATATTGACGAGTTTCTCATTTGCCACCGGCCACGGGGCAAACGAGACAAGTCCCTCGCCTGCGAGTTCCTTCCAGAGGTGTTCGCCCGTGAACGGGATGAACGGCGAGAGGAGCCGGACCCAGACGGAACAGAGCTCGTGGAGCTCCCTTGAACCATCGCAGTCCTTGCCGAGTCTCCTGCGGTACCACTTCAGGTCGGTCTCGATCCCGAAGTAGGACTCCTGCAGGGCCTGCCGGGTCTGGAAGTTGTCGAGCGCCTCCGTGGTCCTGGCAATGTGGGCCTGGAGCCGGCTCATGAGCCAGCGGTCGATGTCGTGCGGCTCGCCGCCCGCATCCTTTGTCTCCATCACGGTGTTATAGAACCGCTCGATCTGCTTCTTTGTGGAGAGAACGAGTTCGTTCCGCCAGTCAAAGTCCTGCCACGGCTCGGCGCTGCCCATCAGGAACATCCTGACCGTGTCGCCGCCGAACTCCGTGACCGCGTCTTCTAAGAGGAAGACATTACCCTTGGAGGACGACATCTTGGCGCCGTTCAAAAGACCCATGCCGAAGACGACCATGCCCTTGGGCATCAGGTTCTTCTGGCCTTCAAAGACCGTGGCGTGGTGGAAGATCTGGA
Organism: uncultured Methanoregula sp.; assembly: GCA_964592875.1. GTDB lineage: Archaea > Halobacteriota > Methanomicrobia > Methanomicrobiales > Methanospirillaceae > Methanoregula. Next base: position 86,317 of record CAZQGG010000008.1, on the reverse strand, counting down.
AGGTGAGGTGGTTCGATATGAGATCCTTTGCCGAGAACCGGAAGTCGTAGGGATACCAGTACAGGAACTCTTCCCGCATGGCATCGAGTTTCTTCTTCTCGGGGAGATCTTCTGACTTCTTCCCGAGGAAGATGTAGTCGAAGACTTCGGGGGTGAGGAGTTTTGAGTCGATCTCCTTGATCCGGTGGGCGATGGTGTAGTACGCCATGTACACGGTCGAGTCCGAGAGCGGCTCGATCAGCTGCGTGGTGTCCCACGGGAACTTCGTGCCAAGGCCGACACGACGGGTGCAGGCCCAGTCCTTGAGCCAGTCCACCGTGCGGTCGAACTCGGCCCGGACTTCGGGGGGCACGAGTGCCATGTCCGTGAGCTGGTCCTTGACCTCCTGCTTCCACGCGGGGTCGCTGTACTTCAGGAACCACTGGTCGTGGAGGATCTTCACCTTCACCTTGTTGCCGCACCGGCAGACCACGGGACGCTGGTCGAACTCGTGCATCACGACCGAGTCGTACTTCTCGGTCATGAGAAGGGCAACATCGTCGCGGGCAACTCTTACGGGTTTGCCGCCGTACTTCTCGAAGAGTTTTCCCTTCGAGAACTCGGCCGAGTAGATCTCCTGCGTGAGGGCATCCATCCGGCTGTCCATCTGGTTCAGGATGCCGGCCTTCTCGACCGCGAACTGCGCCGGGACTTCGCCGTAGCCTTCCACATTGATGAGCGGGATCGGTTTGATGTCCTTGTATTTGCCGGCCTGCTGGAGGTCGCGGAGGGCAATGTAATCAAACGGGGCGTGGGCGGGAACGCTCATCACCATGCCGGTGGCCATGTCGGGGTCCACGAACTCGGCGGGGAGGATCTGGATCTCGCCGCAGAGCGGGTGGCTGACCTTCTTGTCCACGAGGTCGCTTCCCCTGATCTCTTCTTTTATCTCGACCGTGTGGTCCTGGAGAGCAAGTTTCTCGGCTGCCTCTTTACTCACGATCCAGGCCTTGCCGTCAACGAGCGCCTTCACGTAGGTGACGGTCGGGTTGGCCCAGAGGTTGGTGACCCCGTGAATGGTCTCGGGCCGGAGGGTGGCGCACGGGATGAATGCGTCGCCGTACCGGAACATGACGAGCGTGAACTTGATCACTTCGGCCTTGTCGCCTTCGAGCAGATCGTGGTCGCCGACCGGGTTGTCGTCCACCGTGCAGTACCGCACCGGGTGGGCGCCCTTGATGACGTGCCCTGCCTCGTAAAGATGCTTCCACTGCCACTCGATGAACTTCGAGTAGGTCGGGTCAACCGTGATGAAACGGCGGCGCCAGTCAATCGAGAGACCGCAGGCCGTCATCACGCGCTGGTACTCGGCTGCGAAGTGCTTGACGATGGTTAAGGGTTCGGTGAATCCTTCGAGCACGTTCTGCGGCACGCGGTAGAGATCGCGGTAGAGCCGGATCGTCTTCTCGTCCTTGTTCGCGATCCTCTTTGAGATGCCGACCACAGGGGCGCCCGTGACGTGGAACGCCATCGGGAAGAGCACCTGCTTTCCCTTCATCCGCCAGAACCGTGCGATCACGTCCGGTACAATGTAGGTCCGGCCGTGACCCACGTGCATGGCACCGCTCGGGTACGGGAACGCGACATTGATGTAGAACTTTTCGAGTTTCGAGGGGTTGGACTCGAACGAATGAGTCCACTTCTCGTGCGCTTCTTCTTCAAACGCTGGTAGATCGAACTGACTCACTTGCATGCACCATCCACAAAAAGATTATACCGGCCTTAACTTGATGACCTCATTATTCGTATAGCGCCGGATCATCTCCTGCGCAATGCTCGAATTCTTGGCAAGATGGATCTCGCCTTCCTCGTTCACGGTTGCGGTGAAGAGGTACTCCTTGCCGGAGAAGACGTCCACGATCTTGCCGCTCTCGCCGGGGGCGATGATCGTCAGATTCTTCTTGTCTGTCTGGATCTTCAGGCCGCCGCCAAGGTTGATCTCCTCGTCGGCCTTCTGCGGCTGGGCAGACTGCCGGTCGAACTCGGAGCGGGGCTTGATGTCGATGCCGATGCCGAGCTTGTTGACGATGCCGGAGATGTTCTTGCCGCCCTTACCGATGGCGGCGGGAACGTCCTTGTCATCGATGTAGACCACGGCTTTGGTGTCGCTGAGCATCTGGACGTCCACGAACCCGTCGGTGTAACGCCCGATCTCGCGCTGGATCTCTTTCTCGTTGAGTTTCCAGCCGGGCCGCTCGTCGCTCTCCTTCTCCCGCTCCTTGTGTGCGGGTTCAGGCGGCGCCTGCGGGGCACGGTAGGTGCCGGTTGCGGGAACCGGCTGGCCCACGTGCTGGACCTGGACGGATGAGGGCTGCGTGTAGCGTGGTGCCGGGGCCTGCGGGGGGGCGGCGATGACCGGCATGACGATGGTCTCGCCATCGTACCGGAAGATGTCCAGCACGAGTTCCCTGGTCTCATGGTCGGTGACGGTGGTCACGGGCCGGAGGTGCATCTCGACATCCATGCCCTCGGGCACCTTGATGGTGAACCCGACATCGTAGGTGTGGGTGATGACGCCTTCTTTGACAAAGATGATGGTGTTGACGACCTGCGAGAGGACCGAGAAGTCCACGCGGTCGCTGAAGCGCTGGACCGCGTCCTGCACGCCGTTTGCGTGGATGACGCCGACCATGCCGAGACCTGCGAGGCGCATGTCGGAGAAGACCGTGAAGTCCTCGGGCTTCCGGAGCTCGTCGAAGATGACGAAGTCGGGGCGGACCAAGAGGAGGACGTCAGCGGTGTTCGCCATGCTGCCGTCAAGCGTCGTGTACTGCGTGATCTGGTCCGGGACCTGGAGTTCCCTTGGGGCTTCCATGGTCTTGACGACAAAGCCGCTGTCGGATAAGAAGGTGGCAATGCTCTGGGCGAGCGTGGTCTTGCCGGCACCGGGCGAGCCGATGACGAGCATGCCGCGTTTCTCGCTCGTGATGATCTTGGTGATGATCTCCGACTTGGCGTAGTCTTTCAAGGAGACGTCCACGATGGGGCGGACGGCAGTGATCTCCATGCCATCCGAGAACGGCCGGCGTGCAATGGCGATCCGCATGGAGCCGATCTGGACGACCGTGATGCCGCGCTTCTCAACCTCGATGAATCCGTCGGGGTCGCGCTTGGCCCGCTCCAGGATCTCCTGCGCCATCATGCGCAGTTCGTATTCGCTCGTGGGCGCGTCGCGGATCTTCACGAGTTTCATGTCGCTGATGGAGCCTTTCTTGGCCCGGGGCGAGATGCGCTCCTTGAGGTACACGGCGATGGTGTGCTCGTCAAAGAACTGGTCGATGGCGAGCGGTCCGAAATCGGTGACCTGGGCTTTTAAGAAAATGACATCGAGGCCTTTTGCCCGTGCCACTTCGGCCTGCACGTTGTCGCTTGTGATGAACCGTGCCTTGTTGTCGATGGCGATGCTCCGGATCATGGCGTCGATCTCGCCGCCGCTTGCGAGCTTGACCTGCTCGAGCGAGGGGCGGATGCCGGAGAACTTGAGTTCAATGGTCTTCTCTTCGGCCATCTTGCAGAGCTGCTGGAGTTCGTTCAAGCCCGAGAACCCGATCTCGCGGCCATTGTTGGCCTGCGCCTCGAGTTCGGCTATTACCGCTTCCGGGACGATTATTGTTGCACCCTGGTATTCACCGGCCTTTATCATGGATGTTATGCGCCCGTCAATAAGGACGCTCGTATCAGGTACTAAAATCATATGGTATCATCTCGTATGGTCTTGGTATCGTATTGCTACGATATGGTATGCTATACTATTCGCATGCGGGAATACGCAGCACGCACTCCCCGCGCATGTGCTCCCGCGCTTTACCGTCGCGGGTGCATCGATATACAACGACACAAAATCGTTGATGTGTCTAATATATGGGGAGGAAGTTTATAAGCGTAAGGGGAAGCGCGCAGAGTGGTGCACCACAGTGGGAAAAAGGTAACACTGATTAATTGAGTTAAATAATTTAAAATAAAACAATTTATGTGCAGATATTGAGAACATATGAATTATGAAACCTCCCAAGGTAGATAACTGGGATGGAAACCCAAATTTAGATAGTCTTCTCCTTTTTGCTCAATCAATGCATGAGATGTTGTCATATTTCACAATTGACTCATATAAATCTCCAATTTTTACCACCCATTCAATTTGTGATGAGTTGATGGATGCATATGGTGAATATTTAAATGGTTTTTTAAAACGTCAATCAATTGAGCCAATTAAAATCGAATTAATTGACAACTTGGAAAAAGATCGGATAGCTCAAAAAATCCTCTCATATCAATATCCAATTCTAAAAAAGAAAATTTCCTCTGAAAATAATATCGATATTTACATCGAAGATGTGAAAATTCTGTTTAATTTACTTCATACGAAATATGCAAATGAGATCAAAAATGAGTTGATTGATACAATAATCAACAATCCTAGAAAAAAGAAAACGATTTATGATTTAACGAGGTTGTTTGTATCCGAATTATTATATTGGGGATATTTAAACGAATATCTTTTCTATGAGACTGAATCATTCTTCTTTTCACGTAATCCCATAAATTCTCCTGAGCAAATACGTGCTTTTTTAGACAAATTTTCCTTCGAACGGAAAAAATATGATGTTTTATTTAAGGCGCATAAAAGGTTCCTTCTGTTAAAAGACATTGATTTAGTCAAACCTTTTAATATCGACGTCACTTTTAAGTTGGAACCGCTTTACCCTGAGAATTATTTAGAACGAGAATTTTTCACACTTGATAAAGACTTTCCACTATTTATCAAAATTAATGAGATAAATGCAAATGATCCTTATGCTGCAAAAAAATCTGCTGAAGCTAGAATATTACTTATCAATAATCTCAATATTTTTTTTAATCATTCTGTTGCATTAGATATTGATCCTTCAATCTTGTTTGAAGAGTCATTAGTATATTCTGATGATAAACATGTTACAAAAACTCAGCCTATAATTGATCCAATTTTTCGAATTCCTGGTTTTAAAGCTGATAACATAAATCATCGGGTCAACACAACAACGGAAGTCTTTTTAAGTCTTGATGAGGAAAGCCAATATAATCTGAATTATTCTTTAAACTCTCATTATTGTGCAAATAGATCAAAAACAGCTGAAAATCAGTTACTCTCTTTGTGGACTGCTATTGAGACTCTTTTACCACCTCCAAATACTAAAGATTCAATTATTAAAAATTTAGTTCGATCTATCGAACCTTTACTTGGAAGACGATATATCCAAAAATTAATTGAAGACACCGTATTATCGATAAAAAATTCCACTGATCCGGGTGACATTAATAAAATTTTTTCAAATTTGCCAGCAGAACTTGACGAATTCGAAAAATTTTCCGCTTTATTAGCAATTTCAAAATACGACTCGTTATTAGCAGAATTATGTAAAACAGTGAACCGAAATCCCTTACTCATTCAAAGAATTTTTCAATTAACACAAAAAATTCAGAATTCAAAAACTATTTACAAATTAATTAGAGCACATAATCGACGGCTGAATTGGCAATTGAAAAGAATATATCGTTCAAGAAATCTAATCACGCACAAAGGAAAAAGAACCGCATACATACCGCAATTACTAGAAAATACTCACTGCTATTATGATCTAGTTATCAATTTAATTAACGATACTCAAATTCAACATAATTATTCGATAGATTCGATCGAAGGTATTATGCACCTAATAAAATTCGAACATGAATCCCATTTATTAATGTTAGATCAGTCCCAATCTGAAGAAATTACATTAGAAAATTTTAGAAAATATCTATTTGGTGTTACATAATTCAATCTATCAGTATTTTCATACCTTCCCTCAGTGCCGGATTCCCCTCACATCCCGCATTCTCAGCCGTAGATTATAAACATGTTTTTGCCGCTTTCCCCCCCCTCGATCGTTCCTTAAAAACCTGCCATACCTGCCTATCATTCTCCGACGTAAAACCCCCTTACGTTTTGAGGTGTCCCTGTTTTCAGTTTTTTCTACCGTACCACCCGGTGATCCGGCAACCTTTCGCCACTTCCTGAATCCCGTGGCAGCACCCTGTTTTTCAACAGAACGCATCTATGCGGCCTTTTTCACAGGGTGATTTTCAGCAGTTTTTCCGCATGGACAGACTATTGCGGGAGTGGGATATCATCGATCTAAACAAGCTCTAAACAGGCCGGTTTTTCTCGCGGGAAAACCGTCCACTCGGCATTCCGGCGCGATATCGCGCGATTTGGAAAAACTCTGCTAAAAAATGCCCGAAACCGGCCGGTTGGCGACCCTGCATTTCCGGCAATCGGGGCTTACATCAGGCCCGGATGGGGAGATAGGGGGGTGGTACTCCCTGTGGGTGATCCTGGCTGACTGTCGTACCACAACTCTTATGGACGCACACAACAATTTTCTTGTAATGACAGCGCAGGCTGCACCGCGTGCAAAGGATCATTCCGCAAAAAAGGCTGCCGGCAAGAAAGGCAGCAGGGGCACGACCGCCCTGAATGCACTGGCGGAGTACTCGCTGACCGGTTTTCTTGAAGAGGAGCCTGACATCTACGCGGTCTCCGATATCAAAGTGCGATACCGATGAAAGGAAAAATTGTCCTGATCCAGTTTCCGTTCACGGACTTGTCAGCCACCAAACTCCGTCCGGCTCTCGTTATTCACGAAAGCGATGAGGATATCGTTGTCGCCTTCATCTCATCCCGGGTTCCCCGGCAGGGTTCCGGTTCGGAACTGGTAATCACCGGAGATCATCCGGATTTTCTTGGGACCGGATTAAAAGTTCCGTCCGTGATCAGATTTGACAAGGTTGCGACGCTCTCCCGGGATCTTATTGAAGGGGAGATTGGAGAGATTCCGCCAACGCTGGCAAAGGAATGCAATTCAGTAATGCAGCATATTTTCCATTTCTAAAATCTTTTTGAGGGTTTGTGGAAACGCACTTACGTACCACATCTTGGAAATTCCCTAAACCAAAAGCACCGACCCCCCTCCCCAAAATAATTAGTGGGGGGGGTCAACCGTCAACCCCCCCCACTCATCCCACCCCCTCTCATACCAGACTCACCGTCGGCAAACCGCATCCCCCCTTAGCGTTTCCGGGCGGCCAATCACTGATCGAAGGGGGGGTCAAAACCAACCCCCCCACCCCCCGGCAGGGGGGGTCTCCGCGTTTTAAAAATAAAGTGAGGGGGGGGGTCGACTGTCGACCCCCTCATCAAAAATGGGATGTACGCAGTATTGCACGCGTGATCTGTCACGATCTTTTGGGCTCGTTCAGACGGAGCGTCCTGCCCGGCAGCCTACCCAGAAATGGTAAGGGGGGGTCGATTTGAACCGGAGGGGGGGAGGGGTCGGCCGGTGACCACCCCCCCATGCGGGTGGGGGGGTCGATGGGATTTTTGAGACCGGTGGGGTGGGGGGTTGACGGTTGACCCCCCCCCTTGATCCTGACGAGTCTCTCAACCCTCTCGTTTTCTGATGAGGTGAACAATCCCGCACGCAGCGGCAATCCCGCAGAGGATGACAATTGGTGCAGGGCTGCCCTTCTGTGTCGTCGGGATCGTAGTCGGGACCGGTGTTGGTGTTGTTGTCACCCGCGGATAGATAGGGATCTGGCTGTCCGAACGCGAGGCATTTGGAATAATATTCCCGGAACTATCCGTCTCACGGATATCCATGATGCTGGTCATTGTTACCCTGCTTACCTCGGGTGCCGTGCCATTCAGAATAACAACCACCGACTGCTGAACATTGGACGGGTAGTTCAGTTCAAACCCGCTCAGGGTCAGTTGTTCGGTCGTGACCGTTTGGTTTGGATTCTTTACTCCGTCAAGGATAAGTGAATAGGTCCAGATCGGGTTCTCCAGCCTTGTCGTGATCACCAGGTTATGATCTGCGGGAAATGTCCCCTCGGCCCCGCGTGGCGGGAAATCGATAATCGCTTTATGGGTTACCAGGGACCCGGAGGTGATATTCCCGGAGGTTGGGGTCTCCCCCACGGCGGGCTGGAATGCAGATGCTGTACCGATGAGCGATATGAGGAAAAGAAGCGCCAGGATCTGTTTAAATCTCATGGAGAATTATATGGGCAATCTCTATTTATGTATTACATTATTATTCCCGGATCATGATGGAGGTCCCCCGGTATTCCGGCTCCTTGCTCCGCCCTCCCGTATCACATGCCGGCAGTCCCTGTTGCAGGAGGACCCGGGCCGATGCCAGCGTTCAGAAGTAAGACCTTCGATCGGATGCCATGCCCGGTTGTGCCGGGAGATTTGCCAGACTCAAAAAAAGAAAATGTGGATAATACTGTATCAACCCCTGCCTCCAGGGTACCTCAGATCGGGGCGTTCATGGACTGCGGACTGCACGCCTCGACCGTATCGGTCAGGGTATTATAGGATAAATTCCTGCTGTATGCGTCCCGTACCAGCGGAATTCTCTTGTTCTCTCTCGCATATCCCGCACTGGAAATGTCATCTTTTGTAGCCCTGAGGATGTTGTACTTGTAGTCCACCGCACACTCACCCTTCGGATCCGGGGTATTCTGCATGCAGGTGGTAAACTCCAGCTGGGTGGATGCATTGGAGATGACCGGGGTATAGGCGGAACATGCCTCTGCCGCAGCAACAAATGCCTTATCCGCAATTGCCGCCGTGTCCGGTGTCGGGGCTGGTGCGGATGTCGGCATGGTGGTAAACGCGGGGGTCGGCGCAGGAGTATGCGTGGCCGCCGGCGTGGTTGCAACCGGAACAACCGGCGTGTTACTGGTACTCGTACAACCACTTATCACTGTCATCATGACGACAACTGCCATAATTACCATGAAAACCGATGAACCTTTCATGTTCCTTTAGATCCACTGGGGGATGATATACTCTCGGATTGGGGAACTGCTGCACATCCCGGCCCACGGTGGGCATGCTGATGTTATCGTCATGACGCCGGGTGGCACCAGACGCCCTCTTCACGATGCGGACCTGCGATACGGCGTAGTTGTCCGGCAACTGCAAAATATTTTTCACTCAACGCTGGGGTTATCCCCCGACCATCAGAATATTTTTTCATGGAACATCTCGTGATCGGGATCGGTACAACCACGTTGTATGCCGTTGCGGCCGTTCTCGTGGCGGTCATCATCTATCTGGTATGGAAAAATGCCGGAACCCCCGGGTGCTGATCCCCCGTGAACCGGCTCTCCGCGACAACCGTACGGCGCCTCATCACGGCAGCAGTCGTACTCGGTTCGTTCATGGGGGCAGCTGACGCGAGTATCGTCATCATGGCGCTGCCGACCCTGGCCGGGTACTTCGATGTCGGGACGAGCGAAGCCTCCTGGGTCCTGATCTCCTATCTTCTCGTTGTCACCGCGTTTCTCATCCCCTTCGGCCGCCTCGGGGACATGCAGGGGCAGAAGAAGATCTATATCGCGGGTTTTGCGCTCTTTACCGTCAGCTCTCTTCTCTGCGGGATCTCATCAAGCCTCTTCGGGTTGATCCTCTGCCGCGCCCTCCAGGGATTGGGGGGAGCGATGATCGTGGCTTGCGGCCCGTCCATCATCTCGCTGACAATCCCGGCACAGGAACGGGGCGGGGCGTTCGGATACCTTTCAGCAGCAAACGGCCTTGGCCTTGCCGCCGGGTTTGCCCTTGGGGGGATCATCCTGCCGTTCCTCCCGTGGCAGTGGATCTTCTTCATCAACGTCCCGATAGGAATCGCAGCATGTGTGATCGCGTACCTCTGTATCCCTCCCGATAGATTGGACCGGGAGGGACATGGTGCGGAGTTCGACTGCCCCGGTGCACTCCTTGTCATGCTCTCGGCAGGTCTGTTCGTGTACGTCCTCTCGTTTGGTGAGGAACTCGGCTGGACGAATCCGGCCATCCTTGCAGCGGGTATCCTCTCGCTGGTATCATGTGCAGTATTTATCGCCTATGAACGGCGGCAGCCCTCGCCCCTCATCGATTTCGGACTGCTGAAAAACCCGGTGATCGCACTCGGGCTCGGGGCCACCCTGGTCCACCGTATCGTGATCGCGGGGATGACGTTCCTTCTTCCGCTCTACTTTGTGCTGGTTCAGGGATATTCAACAGCGTTTACCGGGCTCCTTCTCTTTGCCCCGTCCCTCGTCATCATGGTGACCGGGCCGGTAGCCGGGTCCCTCTCCGACCGGAGGGGTTCGTGGTGGCTCTGCGTACTTGCCGGATTCCTCCTCCTCCTCTCGTTTGTCCTCTTCATCATGATTCGTGATACGTCAGCCCTTCTTCTCATCATCCCCGCCCTCGTGCTGCGGGCAGTCTCGGTCGGGCTTTTTGTATCGCCGAACATGCGGAGCATTCTCACGACCGTTCCCCGGGAACACCGGGGGGCCGTATCCGGTATCTGGTACTTCGTAAGCTACCTCGCTTCCATCATCGGGATTGCGATCTTCGAGGCGATCTTTGATATCTGGATCCGGGGCGATGAGCCGGAGGGAATAACGGGGGCGATCCATCTTGTCCATTCTGTCCCTGCACTCATCACCGGCTTCCAGTTCGCGTTCCTGGCCGGCACAGTCCTTGTCTTCTGCATGATCGTATTGACCGTGTTCATACGGAAAGAGGAACCGCACGGGACTCAGGAACCTGCCGGGAGTGACGTGCCGGAAACCGTTGCGGGGTGAATATGTCCGGGAGGATGCCCGGGGTTGTTACTGCAAATTTTTTTCACTCATCGTCGGGTATAATGCACCATGCGATAGGATCCTGTATGAAACGGTGTCCGCGGTTTCTTTGAGTAAAAAGGTGCCCCTGCGGACCCGGAGGCCCCGTTGCCATTTTGCAGAGTGGCAGGATTAGTATCGTATCCGAGTTCTGGCATTGTCTGTCTTCGCGATATATTTCCCCGGGTGGGGTATCTCAATTGATTATGAATTGCCTTGATTATGGATATCAATTCAAAATTATGACCCTCAAAACCTTTTCAGATTGCGTGCGATGTCCGTACCTGAGTACCTGTGACGCTCATATCTCCGGGGGTAGTCACGAACACAAGAAAGGATCTGATCCCTGTTCTCTGATTCTCACAAGTGATTGCCGTTGCGATAATGAAAAATGTACAAAGCGATGACAATTTTTTTTATAAGTTCCCCCTCAGTTGAGGGGGAGATCATACAGAGCCATGGTATCGTAGAGGACCGCCATCAGGAATGTTATTGTGTCCGAGGCCGGGATGAGAATATCCCCCGCATCTTCGTAGGGTCTTCTTGATCATGCAATCCATCCATCAGCCATACCCTCCGTTTCCGGCGGGGCCACATGGACATCTTTACCATTAAAAAAGGGTTACTTGGGAAACGCCTCAGCGCTTCCAGATCTCCATACTTGACATGTTCTTGCCGTGATACGTGATCTCGCTTGCCTTGAATATGAGCACGACAAAATCCGGGTTCTCGGGCGTCTTGAAGAACTGCTCGTACATCGTGATCCAGTACTTCTTCTTGGTTGCAACATCCTCGTGGATCGTACCCTTTGCCGTTAACTCGACATACGGTTCTGAGAGTCCCTTCCCCGACCAGATAGAGATGGCCGCGTCAGCGTTCTTCTTCAGCTGGTCGACCTTGTTGCTGGCCTTCAGGCTCGCCCCTACAAGGGTCATGTCGGGAAAACCGGTAAGCACCATGAACCGGACGTCCGGCATCTTTCCATTCAGCGTTGCAACAGCGGCCGTATGCGGGCCGCCTATCACTTCCATAATCTGGTCTTTGAGAGCCATGCGGGACCGTCCGTGCCATGATCTCATATACATTGGGATTGGGGAACCCGGTCAGATGGAATATGCCGGTGAGGCTATGGAATCCGACCGCCCCCCGCGACCGTGGACCCGGCCTTCAGTTCATGTTACAAAAACTGCTTTTTAAGAGAGCACATTAATACGGAACTGGCCGGTATAATTTCACATGAAACTGTGTTCATGGGTGAACCAGCAGACCCTCCTGCTCTGGGTAATCGTCGGCCTGATGGTCGCTGGTATTCCCCCGGTGATGGCTGCAGTGAGCGTGAACGCTGCATCGACCGATGGTGGAACGATCATCGTCTCTTCCTATCCTGCCGGGGCGGCGGTCTCGCTGAACGGGGAATACCAACGGGTGACACCGGCAGAATACAATAACCTCCCCCCCGGGGATTATACCATCACCGTTGAACTCGCCGGGTACTTTACGGAAACGATCCCCACCGATCTTAAGGATGGCAGCCGCAGGGAGATCCTGGTCCAGCTCGAGAATGTCTCATCGGTATCGGGACAGACCGATACGCTGGAGTCGCTGTACCGGTATGGTTCGATCGCGGTCGATTCCACCCCGGGTGGGGCGGATGTCTCCCTTGACGGTGTTGTGGCAGGCCGGACACCAGTAACCCACGCAGCCCTCATCTTGAACAATGTTCCCGTTGGCAAACGTACAATACGCGTGGAACTCGCCGGATATCCCCCGTTCAACAGCACGGTCACGGTTGTTAAGAATCAGGTGCAGCGAATCAATGCCGATCTGTCCATGAGCAACCAGTCCGTTACTAGAGCCATACCGGCAACCGGGACCCCGGCGGTACCCGTCACTATGGCACCAACTATACCAACCCGGCAATCCGCTCTGCCTCTTGAGATTGTTATCGGAGCGATCGGTCTTGCCGGCTTCGCAGCAGTGTTCCGTCATTCCTGAAGTTTTCATCTTTTTTCTGGCGGGAGTCTGCAATAAAAAACGGATCTTCTGCACAAAAATATGTAAATCCACACACCTGACGTCACATCTCCCGCGGTGTGAGGGGGAGCATCCCAAAATATATACCATGAAACTGCGAGAGGACTCGTATATGCCGGAGTCCAGAACCCTCCTGTTCGTCCACAATCTCGACAGCGGAGTCTTGCAGTCGCTCCATGACTATACCTCGGATAAGCCGGTCTTGTCCAAAGGTGATGCCTGCACCCTCAGCATCATGACCCACAGCCCGGTCGGGATGAAGAAGGAGTGGAAGCGGTTCTTAAAGGATCTTACTATTCCGACACGGACCATTGACCGCGATGAGTTCTTCGGTGAGTTCGGGCACCGCCCGGTGACGTTCCCGGTCGTGCTCTTAAAGAGAGGGATGGAACTTGCCGTCTTCATCAGCACGGAAGAGCTGAACCGGTGCAGGGATCTCAGTGACCTGATACGTCTCGTCCAGGAACGGCGTCCCTCGGTATAATTTTCCGGCCATCCCCCGGTTATACCGGCCCGGTACCTCTTCACGCTTTTTTGTTTTTATCGAACAGTTGTTCAGCCGGACAACCGATCTTCCGCTGCTTGCAGTACCGGCAGGCCAGATGTGTCCGTACCAGGGCATTGCCCAGGAACCCGAGAAGCAGGAGCGCGACAACGAGCATGAGCATGGTCCAGGTAAAGTTCAGTACCAGGAGCAGTATCCCTGCGAGAACGGGGATGATGAACGTAAGAAAATCCGGGACAATATCTTTCCAGGACAGCTTCATCTGGATGAATTTCTCCGGGTTTCCCTTCTTAAAAAACAGGGCGCTCAGCCGGCCCTTGCCAAATGCACAGATTTTGCCGTAATAGTAGCAGTCCACGCAATGGCTGCTCAGGAGACGGAACTCCAGGATGAGAATAAAAATGACGTATGCGATGACCCAGATGATGCTGAACTGGAAGAGGATTATTGCGCCAATGATGTAGATCAGCAGCGATACAAGATTTGATCCGATGACTGTTGAGATGGGGTAATTTTCCCTGCAGCCGGGTTCCTGCATACGGAAACTGTGAATTGTATGATAATAAAAATCTCCTCTTTTGCATGCTCCCCTCCCCGGCCCCCCGTACGTTAAGACCCGGGACAACAAATTATCAGCAACAATTTCCCGCGGGGAACAATACCATGAACCAGATCTACCTCTTCGGTCACCGCCAGCCCGACACCGACAGCATCGCGAGTGTCATCGGGTACGCGGAGTACCTGAACACCGCGGAACCCGGGAAATATATCCCGGCCCGGTGCGGCGAGCTGAACCCGGAGTCCCGGTACATGCTCGGACGTTTCGGCATCAAAGAGCCGGTCCTCATCGAATCGGTTGAGCCAAAACTCTCCGACATCATCTACAAACCGGTCTTCTCGCTCCCGCAGGATGTCCCGACGGTGGATGTGGCGACCCTGATGGCAAAGGAAGGGATACGGAATGTGGTCATCACCGATGCTGCGGACCGGCCGGTTGGGATGGTGGGCGAACATGCGCTTGCCAATGCCTATATCCAGAAGATCCACCTCTCCGAGCTGACCGTGACGCCCATTCCGGTCGGGACGCTGGCGAGAATCCTGAACGCAACGATCAGTGTCTCCTCCCATGAGATCCTTGAAGGCCGGGTCTATATCGCGATCGATGCCCTGCATGTCACTCTGGCGAAGATGACCAAGAACGATATTGCCGTGGTGGGGGACGATGAGCCCACCCAGCTCGCCCTCATCTCCGCCGGTATCGCCTGCCTGATCATTGCCGAGGGAGCTCCCGTGGGCGAACGGGTCTGCGCAGCCGCAACAAAAGGCGGTGTTTCGGTTCTCTCCACCGACCTGGATGCCTTCGGCGTCGGCAAGATGATCAATCTCTCCCTCCCCGCCCGGGAGGTGATGGAGACCGAGGTCCCGGTCCTCACGTTCGATGACACGCTCGAAAGGGCCCGGAAGGTTGTGACATCCTCAAAATTCCGGGCTGCCTGTGTTGTCACCCGGGAAGGCACGCTCGCCGGCGTGTTAACAAGGACCACCCTGCTTGACGATGTGAGGAAACCGGTGATCCTCCTCGACCACAATGAGTCCTCGCAGGCCGTGAGCGGGATCGAGGAGGCGGAGATCGTGGAGATCATCGATCACCATCGGCTCGGGACGATCACGACCCTGAAACCCATCCGGTTCCTGAATGACCCGGTGGGGTCGACATCCACGATCATTGCGATGAAATTCAGGGAATCCGGGAAACCCCCCTCAAAAACGGTTGCCGGGGTACTCCTCTGCGGTATCCTCTCCGACACGCTTGGGCTGCGGATGTCCACGACCACACCCCGCGACAAAAAAGCGGTGGAGTATCTCGCAAAGGTTGCGGGAGAGAACCCCGACGAACTGGGTATCGCCCTGCTGGAAGAGGGTATGGATCTCTCGGGGGCAACGCCCGGCACCATCCTTGCCCGGGATACCAAGGAGTTTGAATTATCCAACCGGAAAGTGCTCATTTCGCAGGTGATGGTCCCGGCATTCTCCTGGAACCAGGGTCGGAACCGTGAGATTCAGGAAGAACTCGTGAAGATGAGGAAAACGAGCGGTGCCGATCTCGTGCTTGTCCTCTTTACCAGCGTGCGGGATAATTCCAGCGAGTGCTACGGTGAAGCGGACCCGGACCTGCTTTGCGGGATCTTCGAACAACCTCTGCCGGTTCACCTGGACGGCGTCATGTCCCGGAAGAAAGATTTCCTTCCCTGGATTGGGGCAAAACTTCGCACCTTTCCCGGGAAGTAACGGTTTTTTTGGATCCGGGTGAGCAACGAGCCCCCCTCATTCGGGGGATGTAATTTCTCTGCAATATTCGCTCATACCTGGCAAAAGGGCCACAAATCGCGTGATTTCAATACATCTCTTTAACGTGTCACCCGCCAAGTAACCATCAGGACTATGCAAAATACCGTGAAAAAGATAAAAATGATCCGTGACAAGTTGAGCAGGATCGGTATCGGGGAGAAGAGGCTCGACGATACAGCCATTCTCGCGATGTACAGCATCAACCAGAAAGGCAACCTCTGTATGGCTCCCCGGATTCTTCCGTAATCGTCTCATCCTTTTGTTTCTGATTGCAGGGACCGTCCATGAGCGGGTATCCCTGCAGGATCTTCTGAACGAAGACCCGGCTACGGGGACCGACTGCCTGTTGATAGGGGTTTTTCACCCCGTTATTACGTGATTGCCGGATGGATGCCTGGCAGGTGTTTTCTTTTGCATCCGTGGGTGAGTTCAGGGAACCGGAACCCTCTGCTTTTTATAATCATTTACCTAACGTTGCTCCATAGGAGATCAATGCAGGACTGGTGAAAAGATGGCGTATCATATACGGAACGGTGATTCCCGTTCCTCACAAAATGTCATGAAGACCGGCAGGCTGCCGGGCCGTGTGAACCGGAAACCCATGTGGATTCTCTTCCTTATCTTGGCCGTCATGCTCTCCGGCATTGTAACCATCGCAGGTGCAAGCGCCCCGGTAGCGTCCTTTACCACCAATGTCACGAGCGGCTCCAACCCGCTCTCGGTGCAGTTCATCGACACATCAACCAACACACCCACCCGGTGGTTCTGGTCGTTTGGTGACGGGGGTGTATCAGAAGAATCTGATCCAACGCATGCCTACACGATTGATGGAGTATATACCGTTACACTCACAGTCACCAATGCCGATGGCAGCCACAGCATCACGAGGGCCAATTATATCACGAGTCTCAAGTCGGTTGCTCCTCCGGTGGCAGGATTCGTCTCTACGGGCGCCACCGGCTCAAATCCACTCTCCGTCAAGTTCGTTGACGCCTCCACCAACTCCCCGACCTCTTGGGTCTGGTCGTTCGGTGATGGCGGCTCGTCAATCGAACAGAACCCGACCCATGTGTATACCACCAAGGGTGCGTTCACGGTCACGATGACAGCCACGAACTCCGGGGGCAGCAACACGGTGACAAAAGATGCGTATGTAACGGTCAGTCAGGACTCGGTGGCACCGACCGCATCGTTTGTCGCTACCACCACCTCGGGATTAACCCCCCTCACGGTGAAGTTTGTGGATACGTCAATAAACGGCCCGACCTCCTGGGTCTGGACTTTCGGGGATGGGAACTCTGAGTTTGTGCAGAACCCGACACATACCTATACCACCGAAGGCACCTACACGGTGACCCTGACCGCGACGAACTCCATCGGGAGTTCCACGGCAACGAAGCTCGATTACATATCGGCGGAACTCGACGAACCGATTGCCTCTTTTACTGCTGACGTCACGTCAGGGACGGCCCCCCTGATTGTGCAGTTCAACGATACTTCCAAAAATGCTCCGACAACCTGGACCTGGAACTTTGGTGACGATACAACCTCGAATGTCAGGGATCCGTTGCACAAGTTCACCAGTGCCGGCTCTTATTCGATCATCCTGGCCGTAAGGAATTCCGTTGGATCCAATACCACGAGCATATCGAAGTACATCAATGTCTCCGCACTTACAGCTCCTGAAGCATCCTTCTCCGCGGCCCCGACAAGCGGGCTAGAGCCCCTTACCGTCAGGTTCACGGATACTACCATAAACTTCCCCACCGCATGGCAGTGGACCTTTGGCGACGGGACCAGTTCCTCGGAGCAGAACCCGTCGCATACATACCAGGGATCCGGTACGTATACGGTCGTGCTCACGGCAACCAACAGCCAAGGAAGTGGGACCAAGACCCTGCAGGATGTGATATCGGTTACCGGTCTCACGACAGCCCCCACGGCAACCCCGGTACCGACAGAGGTTACTGTGGCAGAAACTCAGGTTGCAACCGTTACCACCACCTCTCCTCCTGAAGTCAGTTCCACGGAAACCTCAGCCCTGCCGATCATTCCGATCCTGATCGTTATTGCAGCGGTTGTTATCATCGGTATCCTGATCATGAGACGAAGGCCGCCGCGGGGACATTACGGGTCCCGCCGCGGGGATCTCTGATCAGTGATCCGGTACTCCGCTCTTTTTTTAAATTCAGTCGTACGGGTCAGTTCCCGAGGGTTCGCATAAGCCCGTTGGATTATCCGTTATGAATGGTTCTGATGTGCCCGGCCATATGATGGGATACTGTAGAGCATCCCACTATCCATTCGGTATGCAGGATCTCATGGTTTTTTAAGAATTTCTATCTGCACCACTTCGATATAAATGCAAACCGAATATTTAATTAAATAATACCTCATTTTTCGTTTCTGATAATGATGAAGAAATACACTCCTGTTCTGGCAATGGTCTGCGTTGCCATCCTTCTTGTATGCACCCTGTTTTCTGCCGGGTG
The DNA here is from genome assembly GCA_964592875.1 of uncultured Methanoregula sp. Lineage (GTDB taxonomy): Archaea > Halobacteriota > Methanomicrobia > Methanomicrobiales > Methanospirillaceae > Methanoregula. Next base: position 68,197 of record CAZQGG010000008.1, on the reverse strand, counting down.
CACATCCATGCCCCCATCTGAAAAAAGTACCCCGGTTACAACGCCCGTGGTTTCAACACCGGTTCCGACCACGCTTCCCGCACTGGTGACAACCATTGAGCCGGTGACTGCGGTTCCAACACCTCTTTCTGGAAAACTGGTTACGGCACAGCTAGCTGAAGGTGTTACGATATCGTATCCTGAAGACTGGCAGAAAGAGGAATTTTCAAATCTCACGGAACTCGGCCTGCGCGACTATGGGCGAACCACTGTGAACATTGCAAACCTCTACTCCCCTGATATCACCGCTGAACGGCAGAAATTGGTCGGGACAAACCCGGATGCGTCCACCTACACGACGCTCAGTATCGATGTGGATCCGACACCGGTCTCCGATTTCGAGCAGTACTTCAATCTCGTGACTCTTGCCCTCCAGAAATCGTATGGCCATATCACCATCACTAAGCACAATTACCAGCTCAACATTTCGCAGACAGATACGCACCCGGGCTACAAATCCTATCAGATGGATTTTGATACCACGAAAATGCGGGGGAAATATATATTCACTAATGTCGATGACACCATCTACATCTTCGCATTCAGAAACCCCACTCCCTATTCATCGGAAGTTGAGGAGATGTACAAATCCATTATAATCACACCGGTTTCAACTTCAATAAAACACCGGTAACACTCTATTTTTGTTCAATACCTGGCCCCGGATTGGGAAATATCAATGATTACTGGGGAGAATGAACATATTATGGAACTCTAGCCTGACGGTTTTTTATAATAGCGGGCCTCACCGTTAATACACCGGAGATTTCGGTACAGGTGAATCAGTTTATGGATTACGGAAGTGTTCTTGGTGACTCCTTTGGTTATGCAAAGGATTCAGTAATTGGTAAGTGGATGCAGTGGGTGTTGCTCATTATCGCAACAATCCTCTTGACAATCCCGCTGCTCGGGTACTCGCTCAAGATTTTCCGGGGGGAGAAACCCGCACCGGAAGTTACCGGGTGGGGCACCCTCATCATTGACGGTATCAAGTATGCGATTGTCAGTATCATATGGGCAATTCCCTGCATCATTCTCTTCGTCGTGTTCCTCGGTTCGCTGATCGGTGCTATTGCAACGATGAACACCGCAGCCGTCATGGCATTCATCAGTGGGGCCATCATCAGCTTCATCATCCTCGTGATCGTTGCTATCATCACCGGGCTCCTTGCCACCATCGGTATCATCCGGTTTGCCCGGACCGGCAGCATGGGTGAGGCCTTCAACTTCGGTGCCATCATCGAGACCATCGGCAAGATCGGCTGGGGCAGCTACATCATCGCCATGATTGTCTTACTCATCGTAGAATGCATCGTCTTTGGAATCATTGGCGTTCTGAATATGGTCGTTCCGGGGCTGGGCCTAGTTGTGGAAATTATTATCCTTGCTCCTTTCACGATCTTTATGTCCCGCTACCTCTGTCAGGTCTACGACTCGGCAGGAACTGCATAACTTTTCAACAACTCTTTTTTCTGACTCCTGACAACATCTGCGTTACGTGCAGGTTGATTTAGTGAACTCGCAGGTTCAATACATCACGGGTGTCGGCCAATATATTCCCTGACGGATATACTGATCGTAAATACTCCTGTACGGTATCTGCTGTCATCACCGGACCCGGCACATCAGTCTACCCTCTCATCGGGCCCGGTTACTTTTTACCGGGATGACCACCATGAAACAACCAGACGTATGGTTAGTGCTTTTTCTTGCGGTCGGGCTCTTACTCCTGACTGGTAGTGCCGGTGCCACAACACCGGATGCATCGTTTACTGCGAATTCAACCAGCGGAGGGATTCCCTTGTCCGTACAGTTCATAGATACATCCTCTTATTCCCCTACGTCATGGACGTGGTCGTTTGGGGATGGCGGAACCTCCACGGTTCAGAGCCCCGTCCACACGTACATTGCGGCGGGTACCTATACGGTCACCCTCACAACAACGAATGCTGATGGGAGTGATACCCGTACCCGGTCAGGATATATCAGCCTGAGTAAATCTGCAACTGCCCCCGTAGCACTATTCATTACCAATACCACCAGCGGGTCGCAGCCGCTTGCCGTCCAGTTCGTGGACTCGTCATCCAATTCACCGACCGGGTGGGCCTGGTCGTTCGGGGACGGCGGGACATCCACGGAGCAGAACCCGTCGCATACCTACTCAGCCACGGGAACTTTTACCGTCACCCTTACCGCGGTTAACGGAGCAGGTAGTTCCACCGTATCAAAGGATGGTTATATTGCGGTTGCAGAATCATCATCGGTTCCGGATGCTTCGTTTGAGGTGACAGAGACGGAGGGGACATCACCGTTTACGATCCAGTTCATTGATACGACCACGAACTCCCCCACATCATGGATCTGGTCGTTCGGAGACGGGACCACATCCACGGCACAGAACCCTTCGCACACCTATACAACTGCCGGAACATATACCGTGACGATGACCGCAACCAACAGCGGGGGCAGTTCTACCGCAACGGAGCTGGACCTGATCACCGTTGAAGTCACGGAGCCGATCTCCTCTTTTGAGGCCAATGTGACGTCTGGTTTACCCCCGTTGGTCGTTCAGTTTACGGACACTTCCGCGAACTCCCCTACATCCTGGTACTGGTCATTTGGCAATGGCGAGACATCAACAGAACAGGATCCGGTCAACGAGTATGATGAGGGTGGCTCGTATACGGTAGTCTTTACGGCAACGAATTCAGCCGGCAGCAACACCACGTCCCTGGTAAAATATATCACGGTCACAAAAATTTCAGCGCCGGTGACCTCATTCACGGCCGATAGTACGTCAGGGACTGCTCCGCTCATTGTCCAGTTCACGGACACGTCAACAAACTCCCCGACTGCGTGGGAATGGACGTTTGGCGACGGAAGTTCCTCCACTCTCCAGAATCCCTCGCATACCTATACTGCTGCGGGTTCGTTCTCGGTTGTCCTGACTGCCACCAATGTCGGGGGAAGCAGGACTGCAACCACCAGTAACTATATCGTCGTGACTTCTGCCGATGTGATGCCCGTCGCCACAAACACTGCTGAAGAGCCCGCGTTTGCAACAACGCCCGCCTCTATTGAAAGTGTCACCAGTACTGCCTCGACAGCATCGGATTCTGCACGGAATAATTACGGGAGCAACCTGCCCGTCATTGGGTTTATCCTGGTTGTCGTTATCGGAGCCATTGTTGTGGTCCTGTTGAAGCGGCCGCCCCGCGGACCGGGCCGGGTACATCGTCGGGAACTCTGAAGATCCTGGATGCCCGGACGCCCCCATTGCTCTGTTCAGGAATGATACTTTTTTTAACAATTAATGGACATCGATGCATCCAGTATTTTCGAGAATGTAGTGTGCGATTTTACTGACCCGTGTCTCTGTAATAAAAAATGGTTTTATAGCATCTCTCCCTATCATATTCACTGTGTCAGGATCCCGCTGCATTCTTGTGGCGTTTATCATTATTGCCGTGGCGTTCTCAGGGTGCGTCATGAATGGAAGTACCTCCGCCTCCTCAACCCCATCACAGGTCACGCCCACCCAGACATCTTTTGTGAACGTGGAAAATGAGGAAGAGATCCCGGCTTCGGTATTGGCCGCAGTCACGACTATCACCATCACACCTGAGCCTACAATTCCCCCGGTGGCAGAACTTGAGACCGGCAAGAGAAAGCAGAGTTACCCGTATACAACACGAAGCCAGTCGCAGTACCTGTATTACAATACCTATACCGGGGTGAACTCCTATCTCCAGGAGCGTTATCCCAATCGACCAACGGACTTTTACAATGCAGCCTCACTGGAAGGCTATTACCGACAGTACGTGAGAGATCCCGCACAGAAAAAATACCTGGACGATCTCATCGAGAATATCCACGATCGGAGCGATCTCCCGCAGGAACGTGCCCGTATCGCCATAAGCCTGATCCAGCACATCCCGTACACGGTGACCTCTCACACCTACTATCCCTACGAAGTCCTCTACTACAATTCCGGGAAATGCGAGGACAAATCGATCCTTGCAGCGTATGTGCTCTCACAGATGGGATACGGAACCGCCCTTCTCCTGTATCGCCCGGAGCACCACATGGCCCTTGGCTTAAAGTGCCCGAAACAGTTCAGTATCAACAACTCCGGGTATTGTTTTGTCGAGACCACTACCCCGACAATCATGACCTTCAACAATGGTACTTATACGGGGGTTGGCCGGCTCAGGTCGCAACCGGAGATCATCCGGATATCTGACGGGAACTCATTCGAGACCATAGAGGAGGAATACACGGATGCCAAATCATTGGATACCGTACTGAAGAGTGCAGTTCTGAACTCCACCGGGATCTCTCTCGATGTGAACAACTATAACCAGCTTGCGTATCTCAATAAAAAATATGGTCTCTTTGAAGCCGGCTCGTTCAGCAGTTATGTCCGGCCTTCATGAATGAGAACCGTCAGTTATCGGTAACGGGTACCCCTTCCCGATCCCCTACAAAGATAAAATAGGTGGGGTAAATCCCCCGTCAGTGCCCCGGCTTCTTGTACACTTTTTCCGGATCAAAAACTTTTGTCCCGATGACCGTTCCGTCCAGCGTGCGGTAGAAACAGGTGCGGTAACCGGTATGGCAGGCAGCGCCTGTCTGTTCCACCTCATAGATCAGGCAGTCCTCGTCGCAGTCGGTAAGGATCCGCAGTACTTTCTGGAAGTGGCCGCTCTCTTCGCCCTTCTTCCAGAGTTTCTTCCGGCTCCGGCTGTAATAGTGGGCAAAGCCGGTCTCCCCGGTTAAGCGGACGGCTTCATCATTGGCATAGGCCATCATCAGCACGTCGCGGCTGGTTGCGTCCTGCACGATGACCGGGATCAGATCGTCGACAAATTTCAGGTTAAGCATTTCAGACTCCTCCGAAAATGATCTTCATAATAATGAACAGGAAGTCCCCGAATACGACCGCAGTGACAAATCCTGCCGTGATGGGGATGATGAATGGCACTGCGTAGGAGATCCAGACCGTGCCGGCTTTCCGGTACTGTGCCAGTTCGTTGCTGAATTGCTCCGGGTGCTCCCGAAGATCCTTGGTATAGACCCTTCCCGTTCCCGCATACATTCTCTTGAGCGAATCGAAAAACCTGATGAACTTCCGCTGTACTATACCGTCTTTCTCTTCGAAGTCTTCCATCACAAATCCCCATTCATTCTGTATAGTGGCACCACTGACCGGAAAGCCGAAGAACATGTACTGGAGCGGGGCCCGGTTCCCCCGGGTGATGTTGATGATGAAGATCACGACCGGTGCTGCAAGATTGAGGATGAGTGCGTTGATCAACACCGAGAAGGCGAGGAAACCCAGCGGGGAAGTACCGAGCAGGGGTGTGAACGGGAATATGGGTACGCACAGGGAAATAAATATGAGCGCCCAGGCATCTGCCCCGCCAAACATGTTCATCCGCCCGAAGATGTAGAAGACCCCGCAGAATACTGAGAGGAGGAGGATCACCAGTCCCTGTATTCCCCACGCGCCGGTGCCAAAGAGCATCATCACGGAGGTGATCGCAAAGATCAGGATGATCAGGACAAAGTACCACCGGGTGAGTACGTCATTGACATTCGATTCGGCAACCGTCGTCTTCTGCTTGCTTTTCTTCCGGATGGTTGATGACACCGGCCAGTCCTTGTATTCCATGTATGTAATGTAGGCAAAGATACCTGCAAACATCGCATACCAGGGAACGAACTGGATGGAAAATGCTGGTGGAAGGATGAACCACGAGAGTATGGGCAGGATAAGGACGGGAATAAAGTACCAGAATATCCTCTCCTTTGCATAATACCACGTGAGGCCCAGGGAATCTATTCTCCCCCGGTTATCAAGATAGTCCGCATACAGGAAGCTTGCAACAAGCGCAAGATAGCCGGTAACAAGACTGGTGTTGGCGGTAATCTGCCAGAGCAGGATGGATGTGCAGATTACCCCTACTGCAAGCATGGGGAGCCAGTGAATGAATGGCACACGCCGGTCCCGTATGTCCAGGTACGACGCATAGATCAGAGTGATAAGGGCCGCGACCGCCGAGATCACCATCGGGTAGAAGAGTTCCATAGATCAGGTATATCATCTTTTTTTTAGAACACTTATGTGTGGCGATGCAGGTTGACAAAAGTCCGTGGGGCATAAGAAATCAGATTTTTTATATAGCATCTCATCAAATAAACAACCAAATAGCGGTCTCGTTTTTATGGCAGCCATCCCCCGAATCCTTATCGTTGAAGATGATGAGATTATCCGCAGTCTGATCACGACAATGCTGGAGCGGAGAGGATATGGTGTTGTCGGGCAGTTGGATTCCGGCGAAGAAGCCATTGTAAAATCTGCAGAACTGGAACCCGATCTGGTGTTGATGGATATCAGCCTGAAAGGGAAGATGGATGGGGTGGCAGCAGCCGGGTATATCTTCCAGCTCTTCCATCTCCCGATCGTGTTCCTGACCGCCCATTGTGATGATACCCTCTTGGAACGGGCAAAAAATTCCCAGCCTCTGGGTTATATTCTCAAACCCTTTACGGACAAGGATCTCTCATCGAACGTATCGCTTGCCCTGTATAATCACGGGATGAGGAAAAAATATTTTGATGTCTATCCGATTGGTGACCCAAAGAAACTCATGACGAGTATGGATCTAGTCTTTTTCCTTGACACCCGGGGTACGATCGTCTTCTTCAACCCGTACGCAGCCCGGATCCTGGAACTGCCGGAAGATGAGATCATCATGCACCACTGGCGGGAAGTGATGATGCTGATCACTGAACAGTCCGGTGAACAGATCCCCGATCCCGTTCCTGAGGTGGTCCGACAGAAACTGGTGGTTATCCACGAGTTCAACACGGCTCTTGTCACGAAGAACGGAAAGACCCGAAAGGTCAGTGTCACGGTCCGGCCGGTCAAGGACGATTCGAACGAACTGTTCGGGGTCTTCTTGCATATACGGGAAAAGACACTCGCCCAGATCAAGATGGAAGCCGTCAAGAAATGAGGGTATCAGTTCCGGAATATACCCCGACTCCCTTTTTTAGATCTCTATGATCACCGTACGGTCTCGTTCATTCACTCATCGGTGAAGCGTCCGCTGGAAATGTGATGTCGCAAAAGAAAAACCCAAATGAAGGGTAAAAAGATCAGGAAATATTTTCCATATTGTACCCTTTGAGAGTCAGGAGCTCCTTGACCCTGTCACGGTGATTGCCCTGCAGTTCGATCGAGTTTCCTTTGACCGTGCCGCCGCAGGCAAGTTTGCTTTTCATAAATTTTGAAAGAAATTCCAAATCGATATCAGTTGGATCAAGGCCCTCGATAACGGTTACTTCTTTCCCGTACCGGCGTTTGTTCACTTTGACATTGATCCTTTGCTGTTCCTTTGCTACCTCCTCACAGATACACAGTTCTTTAGGTAGACCACACGTCGGGCAAATCCCACCAATCATTGCATATATTTTTTACGTCTCTCTTTATTTATTACTTGGCATTGTCTGGCTGAAATGGTGTTTTTTTTCTGGAAACGGAGGGCAATTCAGGCAGTAACGTAATTTTGTGTTTGTGATTCTGTACTAAAGAGTATCTGTTTTTATGATCCGGGACACGATGTTATACTCAATCAATCATGTCGCTGTTTGTTGTGGGGTCTGCATCCCACGTGGGAAAGAGTGTGACTGTTGCCGCCATCTGCCGCTGTCTTGTCCGGCGCGGGATTGCTGTTGCCCCGTTCAAGTCCCAGAACATGAGTCTCAACTCTTTTGTAACCCCGGGAGGCGGGGAGATTGGCATGGCTCAGGCCATGCAGGCGGCAGCGGCACGGGTGATTCCGCACACCGATATGAACCCGATCCTGCTCAAACCCAAGGGAGACTGTGTCTCGCAGGTTGTCCTGAACGGGCGGCCCTACAAAGATGTTCCTATCATGGAATACTACCAGGAGACCCCCGCACTGCTGGTTCAGGCTCTTGCAGCGTATGACCGGCTCATGCAGGAATACGGGCAGGTGGTGGTGGAAGGGGCTGGCGGAGCTGCGGAACTGAACCTGTACGACCGGGACATTGCCAATACGCTCCTTGCGCAGAAATTGCAGATCCCGCTCGTCCTTGTTGCTGATATTGAGCGGGGCGGGGTATTTGCCCAGGTCTATGGAACGATCAGTCTTCTTCCGAAAGGCCTGCGACCGCTCGTCAAGGGGATCATCATCAACAAATTCCGGGGGAACCCGGAGATCTTCCTTCCCGGGATAACAATGATCGAGGAACTCTGCGGAGTCCCTGTACTGGGGGTAGTCCCATATTTCTCGCTCCCCCTGCCCAGCGAGGATTCCCTCTCTCTCGGGGACAAGAACACATCCGGCAGAACGATCCGGATCGCGGTCATCCGGCTCCCCCGCATTGCCAATTTCACGGATTTCGAGCTGCTCGAACAGCATGCCGCGGTGGAATATGTTGCACCGGGTTCCCCGCTTGATGACTATGATTGTATCATTATACCCGGGACAAAGAATACCATCGACGATCTCAAGACCCTCATTGATAGCGGGATGGACACCCCAATACGAAGGGCCCGGGACCGTGGCGTGCCGGTGATCGGGATCTGCGGGGGATACCAGATGCTTGGCACAACCCTTGTTGATGCCGGGTTCGAATCCACTGCTGGTACATATCCGGGGCTGGGTCTGCTCGATTGTGTCACCCGCTTCACATCGTACGACAAGAATACAACGCAGGTTACACGCGATGCGATGCCCGTCCCCCCGGTCCTGTCAGCAATGGGAGCGGTCACGGGGTATGAGATCCACATGGGGGTCACGGAAGGGGGCAGTGATCGCGAAGCATTCCGGGGCGATGGCCGGGTAAGCGATGATGGCCTAGTCTTTGGCACTTATATGCACGGGCTGTTCCAGAACCCGTCAGCGGTCAATGCCCTGCTCTCATACCTGTACGGGAAGAAAGGGTTGCCGTTTGAACCGATCCCGGCGATTGCAATGGATCCCTATGAGACGCTGGCCGATCTCTTTGAAAAATATGTTGACATGGATTCGATCGAATCCCTGATCCGGGAACAATCCTGAAACGGGATTCCTCGTCAGCTGATGAGGTTCGTGATGCTGTGGAATCCTTCCCCCTGACGGTCGGCACACTTCACGGCATCAGCTTTTGCATAATCCACCCGTTCTGTTACCCGGCACTTCGTGCAATAGGCAAGCGAGGGGGATTTTACATATTTTCCCCCCACCCGGAATTCCCGGCAGTGGGTACAGAACCCGCAGTTCTCCAGCGGTTCGCGTTTGTCGGGGAGGCACTGAACCGTTCCCTTTGTTGCCGGCAGTATGCGATACTCATCATCAGTCATGGCTGTCTCTCCGCATGAGGTACGGTACATTCCATGAGGATCTATTTAAAACCGGGGAACCGGGAAAACATTATCCTTAAACCATACCGGAACGAACGCTGATACATGAAGGTGTGTATCATGTGCGGGGGAGAGGGCACCCGGCTCCGCCCCCTCACATTCGAACGGCCCAAACCCTGTATCCCCATTGTCAACCGCCCGTCGATCCAGCACCTTGTCGCCCACCTGACGAACCTCGGGTTCCGGGAAGTCGTGCTCACCCTCGGTTACATGGGGGATTCGATTGAGGAGGCACTCGGCGATGGCTCGCTCTTCGGTGCCGAGATCACTTATGTTCATGAAAAGTGCAAGCTCGGGACGGCAGGCAGCGTGAAGAATGCCCAGAAATATCTCGAAGGGCAGGATTTCCTTGTGGTTGGTGGCGATCACGTTACCGATCTGAATGTGCTGGAGTTTTACCGGGAGCACCAGAAGGAGAAGGCAATGGTCAGTATCGGCCTTATCTCGATCGATGACCCGGGTGAGTATGGTATAGCCGAGATCGATGTCGGGTACGAGATCAAGCGTTTCAAGGAGAAGCCCTCTCCGGGAGAGATCTTCTCCAACCTTGCCAGTACCGGGATGTATGTCTGCAACCCGGAGATCTTCGATTACATCCCGGAAGGGATCAAATACGATTTTGCCCGCGATCTCTTCCCCCGCCTGATGGAGGAGGGCCGATCCCTCAAGGGCTGGCTTGCGCGGGGAAACTGGACTGATGTCGGGAGCCCCCACTCCCTACGGCAGGCGGAACGGTGGAAACTGCAGGGTATCGAATTCACTGATATCATCGGGGATCTCTCTATGCACGGTGCCCAGGTACAGGGCCCGGTCCAGCTGGGGGGTTCGATCACACTGGGCAAGAACACCCGGGTGATTGGCCCGGTGGCGATCGGCACCGGTACGACGATTGGCGATAATGTCCTGATCGGCCCCTACACGAGTATTGGGGAGAAATGCATTATCCGGAACAATGCCAAGGTATTCTCCTCCTCTCTTTACAACCGGGTGATCATTGGTTCGAACAGCACGGTCTCTGGCAGTATCATGGACAACGATACCCATATCGGGGAGTTCTGCAGTATTGAGAACGATACGGTTATCGGGCCCCGTGCCGTGCTGCGGGACCATGTGGTGGTCCACTCCAAGACCCGGCTCTGGCCGGAAGTGGTGATCCCTGATGGCACCATAGTCAAGGAGCACGTGCTGAATGAGAAGTTCGATCTCCGGTACGAAGGGTCGTAAGACCTTTTGATTCAACTAAAATCAAAAAGTTCAAAATCTGAAAATTAATCTTTTTTTAATCAGTGAACTGGACTTCAGTCTCTTTTGACCAGCCGGTGCGTGATCGCAACGAGCGGGTGACGGGCATAATCGAGCACCTGCACATCATCAAGAGTCTTTAAGTTCATCGCCAGGGCCGTGCGTTCCATACCGAGCTCAATATCGTCCTTGATACTGATGATATAGGCATCCAGTGCGGTGATCCCGAGTTTCTTCGCCGCCACTGCCCGGTGATGTCCGTCAACGAGAATCATCCTGCCCGGGCGTCTCACGACAATGATGGGTTCAGCGAGTCCCTTCTTGATCTCGTACATCCGGCCCTCCAGTTCATCCTCGTAGACTTTTGACTGGGTTGGCAGGAGATCCTTGACCGGCACGGTTCCCCGGTCAAGGGAAGGATCAACATTATAGAGTTTCTTTAAGGTGGTAATGAAATTGAAGACCTTCTCGGGGGATACATGCTCGATCTGCGACCGGATCACATCGGAGTTGGAGATGATGCCGAGGAGATTGTTCTTCTCATCCACAACCGGTAGTTTCTGGATGCCACTCCGGAAGATGACACGGGCTGCATCGTTGATATCCATCTCCGGGTCGGCAACAATAAGGTTCGCGGACATCACCTCTTCGACAGGTGTCTCATGCGGAACAAAGAGCAGGTCACGGGCAGAGATATATCCGATAACCGTGTTTCCGCTGACAACGGGAAAACCGTCGTGATGGGTCTTCTGGATACTGTCGATCACATCCTTTGCCGTACCGTGGGAGTCGACACTGACCACATCATAGGTCATATAATCCTTGACCTTCTTTTTATCCATCAGTACAGCTGTACCCCGCCCGGAACTTTAAGACATTGGTTGGAAAAAAAAGGAAAGTGATCTGATTGTCTACACTCAATTGCATACACGATACTGTGGCGAACCGCCTCTCTGCATCGGTGGAATAACTCATGGGTAATGGTGATTATTAATAAATATTTGCTTAAACCTTGTATAAATCGGAATAATTTATACCGTGCGGTTGCGAAGTAGTAAGGAGGATCGTTACGCATGGGTGAAAAGAAGCGGAAAGAAGCAGCAACAAACGCGTGGAAAAAAGTCCTTTTTGTCATTGCTGCAGTACTCTTTGTAGTTGTCATGATAGTTTCCTCGATGGGAACACACTGGATTACCGGTCTTGCCCCGATCAAGGCAGGGGATCAGGTCGTACTCGGGTATACACTCTATGATGCAATGGGAACGCCGTTCATCACCACCAGCCAGCCGTTATTCAAACAGACCCTTGAGAAAGGTCAGGCAATAATGTATACCAAACCACTCTCCCTGACCGCCAACCGAACAGCATCGCAGGCACTGATCCCGATCGATATCTATGTCCCTACGAACGGGGGGAGCTGGGAACAGTTCGGACTCAATAATCAGGAGATTGATACACTGAGCAACAGTGTTGTTGGCATGCGAACCGGTGAGACCAAGAAGGTGCCGTTCACCTATACTGAATCTATGAGTAATCTCTATTCAGCGGAAGATCTGGCGACCGTTAACCTGAATATGAGTTCACTCTCCGTCGGAGATTCACTTACCATGGGAATCTCGGACAACCCCAATGCATCCGTATCCAATTCAACTGCCAACATTTATCTCCGGTTTGGGGATGTGACCCGGAAGACTGATAGTGGTGTTGTGGTCGATTTCGGCTACCCGTATGCTGAAATCACTGTAGAATCCTTTACAAATTCTTAAACGATCTCATCTATTTTTTTAGTGAATCTGCGTTCAGGATACTGTATCCGTCAACGGGAAAGATTTCTCAAATGATCCGATAAAGAAAAAAGATCGGGTTGATTGGGTTATCCGAATCTGCAGTTAATCAGTCCGGTGTCCCTATGTTCTGACACCGTAGATCCGCTTGATGCGGTGGGCAACGGTCTTCCAGCCCTCTTTTCTCATGAGCGGGCCGTCACGGAGCTTGAGGTGCGAGATCCGGAACCGTTTTCCGGAAGCCACATACATGTCGTTGACAACAAAGGGCTGCTCGCCGTCACATTCCATGTAAACTGGGATCGTCCTACGGCCATCGTGGATGGAGACCTTCACGACAACGTTCTCGATGGTCCGGGTCCAGAGGGTCGTGATATCGGGTGCCTTTGCCCGGTTCACCCGCTTGTCCCCGCATTCGATCGAGGTTACTTCGACACCAAAGGCATCGTCGCCGCATTCGGCAACCAAGTGGTCGTCAACGCTGCACTCATCCTCTTCCGCAAGTTCGATCCCACAGACCTTTGAGGTGCCTTCGCGGGATACGATGGCCTTGATCATGAGAGCCTGGGGCTCCTTTTCCTTCGGGAGACGCTGGTGATGACCGCAGGTCGTGCACCGGACGAGCGTGTCGCGTGAATCGGCGAGTACCTCATGCTCGGTCTCATCGTTGCATTCGGGGCAGTTGGCGGTGATAAACATTGAATATCAATGGCAACCCTCACATGATAAAGCATGAAGGCGCAGGAGTTCATCCAGTGCCGGGGACACCCGATGGTTCTCGGTACGCACCCGACCACGTTCGAAGTAACTGCCGAGGATCACCTGACGGAGACCGGCAACTGCATCATCGCGGTCGGTGCAGACAAGGGATGTGACGGATTGTCACCGGATTTCAAGACCGCACTTGCGCACGATGACGCGCTCCTGCAGACCCGGCTGGAGTGTGGCGAGGCGGCGGCGGAGATCATCTCCCGGGGATCGGCGCAGATGCTGCTCAATCACCCGACCGATCTGGTCTGGCGGAAGAGTTCGTTTGTCTGCGGCCGCACCATAGGCATCGGTTCAGACCGGGTGGCAGCAACGTTGCCCCGGGACCTGATCCGGAATCTTGCAGAAGGAAAAGAGATGCTGGTAACGCTTGTTGTTACGCGTCCCGGCTGAGCATGGTGATCTTCACTTCTGCTTCCGCGAGCATCATCTCGCACCGTTTCACGAGTGCCGCACCCTGTTCGTAGAGTTTCATGCTCTCGTCAAGGCTCGTGTTCCCATCTTCGATCTTCTCGATGATCTTCTTCAACTGTTCGATTGTTGCTTCATATGTTTCCGTCATGGTTCACACGCTCCACTGTCACCTGGCTGCTGCCATCGTAAAACCGGATCGTCATCCGATCGCCGTTTGAGATCTCTTTTACGCCCCGCACGACAGTCTCTCCTTTCTCTGCCACACAATACCCCCGGGCCAGAACCGCAAGCGGGCTCCTGCCATCCAGTGCTGTCTTCAGGCTTGCGAGATGGAGGCGCTCGCGTTCAAGGCAGGTTGCAATGCTCCGGTCGAGCCGGTCTGATATGTCTGCGGTCTGGATCTTCCGCTCGTCAATTTTCCGGATGAACCGCTGCGGGCGGAGCCGGTCCCGGAGACCGGTGATCTCCTCTTTTGCCCACGCCACTCGCCCGAGGAGGGCCGATCCCATCTGGCACCTCATCTCGGCAAGCTGCGAGCGCAGTACATTCCTGTCCGGGACAACCAGTTCAGCGGCAGCCGAAGGAGTGGGCGCCCGGATATCCGCCCCAAGATCCGCAAGCGTGACATCCACCTCGTGGCCTATGGCGCTGACCACCGGTACCGGGCAGGAGACGATCGCTCTTACCACCTCCGGGTGGTTGAACGGGAAGAGATCCTCAAAACTTCCTCCGCCCCGGGCCACGATCACGACATCCACGAGCCCTTCAAGGCGTCGGATTGCTGCTGCGATCTCGTGGTGTGCCTCCTCGCCCTGAACGGCCGTGGGCGAGATGATAATCTCTACCGGGAATCGTCGCCCGATCACGTTCCGGATATCGTGGATCACGGCACCGGTCTCCGATGTCACGACCCCGATCCGTGCGGGAAACAGGGGAAGCGGGCGCTTGTTCTCCGCTGCAAACAACCCCTCTGCCGCGAGTTCTCTCTTCCATTGTTCCACAAGCAGGTATTTCTCCCCGAGACCCGCCTTCTCCATCCGCTTGACCTGCAGCTGGTAGGCGCCATGAGGGGCATACAGGGTGACCGAGCCTGAGACTATGACTTCCATTCCCTCTTCCGGGTTAAACGGAAGACGGTCTGCATCCGAACGCCACATCACGCACTTGATCACCGCAGCAGTCGATCCACCCCCCTTCTCTGAGAGCGAGAAGTACCGGTGCCCCCTCCCGTGATGCTTGTAGTTGGTGACCTCGCCCCGGACCCGGATATTCTGGAGGCGACGATCGTCAAGGAGCCCCGCGATGATTGCCGAGAGTTCGGAGACGAGAAGCGGCGCTGCTTTTCCCTCCGGTGGTTCGTCCGGGGTGTTGAACCAGTCCATCAACAGTTATTTGGTCAAAACCGCATATCAAGTAGTACTACCATGGTCTCGTATTCCGTTGCCAGCATGTTCTTCCACGAGTATACGACCCCCGAGATCTTCTCGTTTGTATCAGGGTCTGGCCTTGACGGGATAGAGTTCTGGCTGGAGACTCCCCATTTCTGGCTTCGGGACCTGCCGATAGATGAGGTAATTGCCTGCCGGAAGCAGCACCCGGAACTGACAACCTTTACTGTGCATGCCCCCATTCTCGATCTCAACCCATGCTCCATCAACCCGGAGGTAGCCGAAGTCTCGGTGGCATATACCATCCGGGCGCTGGAGATGGCCGGGCGGATGGGCGCAGGTGTCTTTACTGTTCATCCGGGACGGAGAACGGCGAAACGTCCCCCCGGCGAAGCGGACTTTGCCCGCTTCAGCCATTACATCGATGTCCTCCGCGAGGCAGCCACGCGGGACTCGATCCGGGTCTGCATGGAGAACATGGAACCGGCGGTGAACTCCCTCTTATGCACGCCCGAACGGATGCGGGAACTCCTTGACGATGAGCCGTGGCTCAGTTTCACGCTTGACGTGGCACACGCACTCTCAAAATCAGAAGATGAGCCCCTGAAGTATATCGAGCTCTGTCACGATCGCCTTGTCAATGTGCATATCAGCCGGGCCGAAGGGAAGGTTCTGCATCTCCCGCTCGCAAAGAGTCCCGTCATAGCAAACGTTCTTGCGTCACTCCGTGAAGCCGGGTTTGATGGCAGCCTGACGCTGGAGATTGAGGACCTGAACCTGGGCCGGCCCTATTCGTCCGGTGAGAAGATCGCCCTGCTCGCGCAGGACTGTACCTTCATGCACGAGTGTATGGACTAGGCGCTGGTTTTATTAAATTCACTCTCGAATATACTGGTACACTTTCAGGTAAAGTCGTATATCGTGCACCAGCACGTTGTGAACAATAATGATTGAAAACGCACTCGAAATCTTTCTTTTCATCATCTGTGTCATCCTTTCTGCGTTTTTTTCCAGTTCGGAAGTAGCTCTCATCTCGATGACCCGTGCGAAAGTCCGGATGCTCGATAACGAAAACCGGGTGGGATCGCATGCGCTCCTCTCCCTGAAAGAGCACCCGGAACACCTCCTGACTACAATCCTCATCGGGAATACGGTTGTCAATATCGCAGCGGCTGCCCTTGCAACCGCGATTGCCATCCAGCAGTTCGGAGATGTCGGTGTCGGGATCGCCACCGGTTTTGTGACCATCGTCATCCTCGTATTCGGTGAGATCGGGCCTAAAATCTACGCAACCCGGGCCCCCGATACGTTTGCCCTCACGGTGGCCCCGATCGTTCTCTTCCTCTCAAAGGTGTTCATGCCTGCCATCTGGCTCGTGGAGCGGGTAAGCCCGAAACTCGGGCTCAACAAGGACACTGCTGAGCCGTCGGTCACTGAAGACGAGATCAAGGAGTGGATCGATGTCGGCAAGGAAGAAGGCACGATTGAGCAGGGCGAACAGGACATGCTCTACTCGGTGCTTGAGTTTGGTGACACTACCGCCCGCGAGATCATGACACCCCGGGTTGATGTGATCCTGATGGAGGACACGGTGACGTTCGAAGATGCGATCCGGGTCTTCAATGAAACGGGGTTCTCTCGCATACCCGTCTATCATGAACAGATCGACAACATCACCGGTGTTCTGAATGTCAAGGATATCTTTGCCGCTATGATCACCCGGCGGAAGAACGCAACTATAAGCGAAGTAATGTACGATCCCACGTTCGTTCCCGAAACCAAGAAGATCGATGATCTCCTCAAGGAACTGCAGGTCCACCGCGTCCAGATGGCGGTGGTCATTGACGAGTACAGCAGTTTCGTCGGGATTGTTACGGTTGAGGATATCCTGGAGGAACTGGTTGGGGATATCATGGACGAATATGACAAGGAGGAGCCCGATGTGCAGGAGATTGCGCCGGGTGTTTTTGTCGTGGATGCCCAAATGTGGATCGAAGATGCCAACGAATGGATCGGGATCAGCCTTCCCGAGGATGAGTCCTATGAGACTATCGGCGGGCTCCTTATCGACCGGCTCGGGCACCTCCCCCTCCACCCCGGTGAGAAAGCCGAGATCCCGGAGCAGAACATCACCCTCTCAGTCATGCAGATGCACGGCCGTCGGATTGTGAAAGTGAAGGTCCTTGTTCATGCAGTCCATGGAAACGGGAAGAAATCACCCGGGGATGAGGCCGCAGGTGAGATACCGTGAAAAAACGCATTGCCGTTCTTGCATCGGGCCGAGGTTCGAATTTCCAGGCAGTGATCGATGCGATCGCAGCCGGACAGATTCCTGCCGCGTGCGTGGCACTGATCACGGACAACCCGAAGGCCTATGCGATTGAGCGGGCGGAAAAGGCGAACATCCCGGTGAAGGTTGTAGACTTCGCATCGTTCCCCTCCCGTGATGCCTACGACCGGGCCCTGCTTGCCGCAATGCAGGAGTGCCGAGCCGATCTCTTTGTCCTTGCCGGGTACATGCGTATCCTTGGCGTGGATGTCGTGCGGGCATTTCCACTGAAGATGGTAAACATCCACCCGGCGCTGCTCCCGAGTTTCACCGGCCTCCATGCCCAGCGCCAAGCCGTGCTCCATGGTGTGAAGGTGGCGGGGTGCACGGTGCACTTTGTGGACGAGAGTTTGGATGGCGGCCCCATCATCCTCCAGCGATCGGTGTCGGTCCTGGATGACGATGATGAAGACGACCTTGCCGATCGCATCCTCGAACAGGAACATGTCGCGTTTCCTGAGGCCATACGGCTCTTCTGCGAAGACCGGCTGGAGATCACCGGGCGGATTGTCCGGGTCCGGAAATAATTCCGGGTGCCCGATAGGAATTGGAAACCTCTCGCGACCCCGAAGATTATTATCCGGGACGCAGATAGTATACCACACCGGGAGCCGGGATCAAAGGACCATGAAAGTGAAATCCAAGAACCCGGCAACCAAGAATATTGCCCGGGAACGCATCGGGATATTGTTCGAACAGGCCCGCAGGGCATTTCCCGAACATCCCGAATGGAGCAACCGGTACGTGGAACTCGCCCGGAAGATCGCGATGCGCCAGCGGGTCCGGATCGACCGGGAACTCCGCCGCCAGTACTGCCATCACTGCTATGCGTTCCTCGTTCCGGGCAATAATATGCGGGTGCGGGTGCACGGTGGCCATGTGGTTGTCACGTGCAGCGCCTGCAACAAAAAGACGCGATACCGCGTGGTGAGACCTGATGCCGGAACCAAACAATAACTCAATGCAGGACCTCAAGCCGACCGTCTGGATCGGCAAACAGGGCTGCACAGAAACGATGATCGATGAGATCGTAGCCCAGCTCAAGAAACGAAAACTGATCAAGGTCAAGTGGCTCCAGAACACAGATGTGGATCCCGAAGCAGTTGCGACCCATGCCAAAGCCCGTCTCATTGAAGTGCGGGGCCGGACCATGGTCCTTGCCGACAAGGGGCGGGCACCGGGGACTCCGTCAACCCCTGCGAAATCGCCTGCAAAGGTCACCGCGAAGGCAACGGCCCGGGCTTCGCTGAAAACCCGGGATGCCCGTGTCAAAGCTCCGGCGCGATCATCTGCAAAGGAGGGTTCCTCCCGGGGAACAACCCGATCTGCAGCCAAACCTCAAAGTAGGTCTCCCACCGGCTCTTCAACCCGATCTCCAACCCGGTCAACGGCCAGATCCCCATCCAGATCCCCCGCAAAGGTCCAGGCAAAAGATGGCGCATCGGGAAAACGCCGTCCGGCCGGTGCCATGCAGCGGGGAAGAAAGTAAGCCTTTTTTTAAGGTGATGACGGTTCTGAGGGAAGAGACCGGTGTCTCCCGCTCTCGTCAATGAGCCGTTCTCTCGTCAATCCGTCGGGGCTTCTGCCCTTGGAAATATATAAGAACTCACCTCACAAATAACATAAGACTGTTATTTCATTATTCAACAGTGAGGTAGTAGATGACAACAGTATACGATGTCCCCGCTGACCACATCATCCGGAAGGTCGCCGAGGAGCTCAAGAAGAAGAAGGAGATCGTTCCTCCCGCTTGGGCAGCCTTTGCAAAGACAGGGGTCCACAAAGAGATGCCCCCGGAAGATCCCGACTGGTGGTTTATCCGGGTAGCAGCAGTGTTGAGACGCGTCTATGTCGACGGCCCGATGGGTGTCGAGAGGATGCGAAGCTTTTACGGCGGCAACAAGAACCGCGGCTCAAGGCCCAATGCGTTCCGCAAGGGTTCAGGGTCGGTCCTGCGCAAGTCCGTCCAGCAGCTCGAGGCAGCAGGTCTCGTCATCCATGACAAGACCGGGCGCCGGGTATCCCCCGAGGGTATGAAGTTCCTGGACAACCTCTCGCAGGAAGTCTTAAAGAACCCACCCGCACCCGTCCCGAAGCGTGTCAAGCCGGTTGTCGAAGAGCCCAAGAAGGCCGACGGCAAGAAGGAAGGCAAGAAGAAGGGCGGCGCAAAGGAGCCGGCAGCTGAAGGCGCCGAAGGCGCAAAGGCTGAGAAGAAGCCGGCAAAGAAGAAAGCCGACAAGGCTGAAGCCCAAGAGTGAGGTAACAGTATGGGAGACGACGAGCTTAACGAACTCCGCAAACGCCGGATGGCGCAGCTGCAGCAGCAGGCTGGCGATCAACAGGGTATGCAGGAAGAGCTCGAACGCCAGCAGCGCCAGAAACAACAGATCCAGATGATACTCATGCAGGTTCTCGAGCCGGATGCGAGAGAACGCCTGAATACCATCAAGCTGACCAAACCGGAGTTCGCCGGTGCGGTTGAGCAGCAGCTGATTGCGCTCGCACAGAGCGGACGGCTGCAGAAAAAGATCTCAGATGTACAGCTCAAGGAGCTGCTTCGGCAGCTTGCGCCCGCCAAACGGGATTACTCCATAACACGAAGATAATGAAAGCTGGAGTGCTTTACAGCGGTGGTAAGGACAGTTCCCTTGCAGCAATGATGCTGGGTACGTATTACGAGGTTGAACTCAACACGTTCGTGTTCAACCCCGACCACTCAATCCCCTCGGTTGAGGCTGCGGCAGCGGCGCTGGGATTCCCCTTAAAAAAACGGGTATTTGAGAAAGGATTGCTGAACGAAATGGTCGACCTGGTCATAAAAAACGGGTATCCGAACGATGCCATCAACCATGTGCACCAGTCGGCCGTGGAATCGCTCGCGCACGAGTATAACGTGGTCGGGGACGGCACACGGTTTGATGACCGGGTCCCGATGCTTCCGCGCGATGCGGTCCAGAGCCTGATGAGCAGGACGGGGTGCTCGTACGTGCGACCCCTGCTCGGCTATGTCCGGCGCGAGATCGACCATCTGGTGGACCGGTTCTTCGTTGTCCAATACGGGGAAACGGGTACGATCAGGAACGGCGATTACGAAACAGAGATCAGGGCTGCATTTGTATCCCGCGGGATCGATTATGCTCCTCTGTTCCCGAAGCACCACGAGCAGTCGCTTGTGGTGGGACGGAAAACAACATAAGGGTGAAAGGAAATGAGTAAACTCAGTAAAGGCAGGAAGATCCGGCTTGCAAAGGCATGCGACCAGAACCGGCGCGTGCCCCAGTGGGTAATGATCAGGACCAAGAGAGGCGTTGTTGCACACCCGAAGAGGCGCAACTGGCGCAAGAGCACGCTGAAGGTGTAACCATGGCAATGGAAGAGCATGTCTATGTAATCCCCCTCAGGGATGCCCGCCGTATGCCCCGCTGGAAGCGGTCCAACGGTGCGATCAAGGATATCAGGAAGTACCTGGCCAAGCACATGAAGAGCGAAGATGTCAAGCTCGACCAGGCAATCAACGAGAAGGTATGGTCACGGGGCAGCTCCAAGCCGCCATCAAAGATCCGCGTCCGTGCCATGAAGATGGAGGACGGGCAGGTTCAGGCAGAACTTGCACCGGAATCTTAAGATGCAAAGAACGATCACGTATGACGGCGATCCGAATATCGGGGTATTTGCCCGGGTAGTCGGAGATATCGCCATTATCCCTCCGGAGTCAACGGAGGAGTTCAAAGCGGCAGTGAAAGCAGCGCTTGACGTTACCGTCGTCGAGACAACCGTGCAGGGTAGCGCGATCATCGGGTCGCTCGTTGCCGGCAACAGCCGGGGGATTGTGATCTCCGGGCTGGCCCGGGAAGACGAGCTTGCTGTGCTCTCGGAGCACCGCGAGATCATGCTCCTGAACGAATCGATGAATGCCGCGGGCAACGTGATCATGGCAAACGATACCTTTGCAGCAGTTCACCCGGAGATGCCGACCGACCTGATGAAGGCGATCGGCGAGTTCCTTGATGTCGAGATCTTCCCTCTCGTGCTTGGCGGCGTCAAGACCGTTGGCATGGCGGGTGTTGCCACCAACAAGGGTGTGATCGTGCACCCGCGGGCAACCGACAACCAGATCGCACAGATCGAAGCGGTTGCGAAGATCCCGGTAGGTACGGGCTCGATCAACATGGGCAGCGGCCTTGTGGGTACCGGTCTTCTCGTCAGTGAGAAGGGGTATATCGCGGGCAATGCCACGAGCGGGTTTGAACTGGGCAGGGTTGAAGATGTATTTGGTTTTCTGGAGTGATTGATTATGGCAGAGCAGAAGTTTGAAGTGAAAGGCACGTTCCTGATGGGTGAGGACTGGATGCCCTACACAAAAGTGATCGCGGCACCCAATGAGAAGCAGGCAGAGGAACGCACGTTTGCCGTCATCGGCAGCAAGCACAACCTGAAGCGCCGCTACATCAAGGTTGACGCAGTCAAGGCCGTAAAGGCCGAGTAAGACAATTTTTTCACTTTCCCTTTTATCAAAATCGTTGTTCCGATCGTGACCTTGCACGTACCGGCGTTTTTATCACGTGCCGGGGTGGATATCTCATTAGTATGAAGGAAGACACCCGCTGGAAACTGCTTGCCGGTATTGCGCTCGTCACCCTGACGCTCCTCCTGATGACGGTCCATTACCTGGTCTTCCAGGACGCCCAGCATCTCTTCATCTACTTCATGGGCGACCTTGCCTTTATCCCGATAGAGGTTCTCTGCGTGACGCTGATCATTGATGAGATGCTGGAGTCACGGGAGCGGCAGCAGCGGATGGAGAAACTGAACATGGTGATCGGGATCTTCTTCTCCCGGGTCGGAACCCCGCTCCTGGCCCGGCTTGCAACCGCCGACACCTGCGTTTTACCTCTTAAGAAGGAGCTGGCGATCCGTCCCGCAGACTGGACTGCGGACCGGTTCCGCGCTGCACAGGCCGGTCTTTCCGGCTGGCAGTGCAAAGTCGATCCGGCTCATGTTGATCGCGAGGCCCTGCGCGGATTCCTTGGCGGCAACGAGGATTTCCTCCTCCGGATCATCGAGAACCCGATGGTCTTCGAACACGAAACCTTTACGGATCTGATCCTTGCCGTCACGCACCTGACTGAGGAACTGAACGTACGGGGCGATCTTTCGCAGCTGCCCCCGTCCGATATCGCCCATCTCGAAGGTGACATGGAACGGGTGTACACCCGGCTGGTGCCCGAGTGGCTGAAATACATGGAGTACCTGCGGAACCATTACCCGTACCTGTTCAGCCTTGCCATGCGGCAGAACCCGTTCGATGAGAAGGCGAGCGTGGTGGTGGGGTAGGGGGGTCACCAACCGACCCCCCCGCATCCTCTCTCCCCTCTCTTCCTTTACCTTAGGTGCGCTCGGGTTCTTTTTCATTGAAATGACCCCCTCACCCCCCTCCCGAAAATAAAATGGGTGGGGGGTCAGCACGTTTTGAAAAAAAGTGGAGGGGGGGTCGACCGCTGACCCCCTCATCAATTATGAGAACTGTGCAATATTGCACGCGTGATCTGTCACGATCTTTTGCTGTCGTTCCGACGGAGCATCCTGCCCGGCAGCCTACCCATACCTGATAAGGGGGGGTCGGATCCGGCAAAAGGGGGGGTCGGATCCGGCAAAAGGGGGGGAGGGGTCGGCCGGTGACCTCCCCCCCCATGCGGGTGGGGGGTCAACACGTTTTTAAAAAAAAGTGGAGGGGGGGTTGACCGCTGACCCCCCTCCCCGCCACGGTTCCGACACGTATATCGTGAACTCCGCGTACTCTACTCACACGACAAGGTGGGTGTAATCCTGAACGCAAATACGAAAAGACTGATACTCCTCGTACTGATCTTTGCCTGCGGTGTCCTTCTGGGTGCTGTATATACCTCATTTCTCAATCCCTCCGGGTCACACCCGGGGAAGCAGGTGTTCTTCTCCCGGAATGCGCCGGAACCGATCGGGCCGTACAGCCAGGCCGTGCAGTCCGGCAACCTGGTATTCCTCTCCGGCCAGATCGGTATCGATCCCGCGAGCGGCAACCTTACCGGTACGGTGGAGGATCAGACCCTGCGGGCAATGGAGAACCAGCGTGCAGTCCTCGCTTCGGCAGGTCTTACGTTCTCGGATGTGGTCCAGTCACGGATCTACATGACCAACTTAAGCGACTGGACAACAGTGAACCGGGTCTATGGCTCCTACTTCAACGATACGTTCCCGGCCCGGGCCACGGTGCAGGTGGCTGGTCTGCCTAAAGGGGCGAACGTTGAGATCGAGATGGTGGCACTGAAACGCTGAGAAGGAAGGTCAGTAAAAAAAGGAAAATTTTTTGAAATTTCTGAACCGTGGTTCAGGTCTCCTTACACACCAGATCCCCTTCGTGCACCCACTCGTTCACCCGGATGCCGATATCCTGTCCCGGGTCTGCCTCCTGGATAGGATTATGGTCGTACTCCATCGAGGTCACGATCTGGTAGATGTCATCATGCGGTCCGTGGATGTGGATCCGGTCGCCCTTCGCTATATGGTCCGAAAGGACGATCGCGGCGACACCCACTCTCGGGTAATAGTGGCTTACCCTTCCAATCATGGTCTGCATCGTCTTCTTCCTCCCAATAGCTGACTAATATCCGGTCCGGAAGATAAATGTTGTCCCGGATCATTCCGTTTTTTTACTGGGGTGACCGGGGAAGTGACTGCATCAGGGCATAGAAATATTCCGGTTTTTTGGTGGTATAGAGCCCGTACCATGCCTCAAGGGTAGCCGGGAGCATGACACCGAGTCTTTTGAAGACCTGGTACGCGAACTCGACCGGTGCCATGCCGCCTGCCGTGATGAGGTTGCCATCGGTTACCGCCGGTTCATTCACGTAGAACCGCTCTCCCGTATAGTGCGGGCAGAACATCTTCACTGCCGCCAGGTCGTTGCTTGTGTGCGGACGGTTGTCCAGCAGGCCGGCGTTCGCAAGACCGAATGTTGCCCCGCAGATAGCAGCCACCACAGCATCGCTGGCAAGCACCTCGCGGACTTTTGCCATGACCGGTGCCTGTACAGGGTCAAGCCAGGTATCTGCTCCGGGCAGGAGGAGCAGGTCGCTCTCACCCGGGTTGATGTCCGTAATGAGCATATCCGGTTTCAGGCGCAGCCCGCCCATGGTGACAATGGTATCCATGGTCCGGCCGCACAGCACGGTATCGTATCGTAAGGCCGGGTCTTTTAAGAACCGCCCCGAGCGGAGTTCGGCAAGGACATGGCCCGGCTCCCAGTCGGCAAGCGTGTCCTGGATATACACGTACATCGTTCTCATGGCTATTCAGTTGCCAACGATACCTGAAAAAAGTTGGGAGAACGGGGTGAATGTCCCGTTACTGCATCGGGAGAATACCTTTTGCTCTCAGATCGGTGATGGAGAGATCCTGTGATGCATTGGTTTTGAAATTCCCGTTGGTTATTTCAGTCTGGTACTTCTCAGTCCCTTCTTCCAGCGCCTGTTCGAATGTCCAGTCCCCCGAGGTCATCGTGGTCTCAAGGCAGATGAGCTGGCCGGAGTCGTCAGGTTTCGAGTCATAGCAGGTGAATGCGTGGCTGGGCGTGGTGATGATGTGAGGGTGCATGCCGATCGATTCAATGGCCGAGGCATACAGGACTGCGCCATCGATACAGTTGGCGGATTTCGATGACAGGGACTCTTTTGGCAATCGGATGCGCTGGGGATTCTCGTTCCCCTTTCCAAAGGCCGTGGGTGAGTTGATATACGTGATCTGGTAATCCTGTTTGAGCGCCGTGTAGATCGCTTTCACCTGCTCATTCGAGTCCGCAACCCACTGGTCATCCGTGCAGCTGTCCCCGCACTGGTACCCGGTCATTGACTTCTCCGGGTGGTAGTCGGCAGCCTTGCGTACGAGGGTATCAATCGTCGGCTCATGGGGGGTCACCCATGCGGCAACATACGCGGTCATATCAACCCATTCACCGTCTTCGTCAAATCCCCAGACCATCGTGTCCTTCGGGTAGATATTGACGTTCTGGCTCTGTTCATCAATGCGTGTCCCGTCAGCGAGAGCGACCTTGTAATGGAGTGATGCGGTGGTCTTCTCCTGGGGGATGGCACTGGTGCGGAGGGTCGGGGTCTGCCCGACCGTGATGTTGCCGTGGGCCGGGACCTCAACGGTGTTGACTGACTTCTCCGTATAGCCGGGGATCTCCGATTCCACGATCACGGTCTTTGGGGTGTCCGTGGGGTTCGTGATCGTGAAATCTATGAAGGTGATGTCAAGGTTGGGAAGCTGGACGTACGTGGAGGTAAGAACAGAATCCATTGCGTTGACCGCCACCGTGATCCCGCTGGAACCTGTACCAACAGCCGGAGATGCATCGGTAGAAGTCGATGCAGTCGGGGAGGTTCCGGTACAACCTGCGGCCAGGAGGAAGATGACAATAAGTCCGGATATCAGGAAAGGGATGCTGCGTTTCATAATTGGTCCATGTATAGTGCCTTCCTCCTATTTGGTATCATCGGAGGGCTGGGAGAAAACCGATCCAAAATGGAGCCTGAAAAAATAAAAAAATTATTTGTTGATATGTACGACTTTTGCGGGCGGGAACCCATTGAAATACGTCGACGAGGCATGGGAGTAGGCCCCGATATTCTCCGAGTACACAAGGTCGCCGATGTCGAGGTCGGGCAGTTCTGCGGAGAGCGTGATCGTGTCGAACGCATCACATGTAGGCCCGAAGACGGCAGAGATCTGGGTCTCCCCTTTCTTGAACGGCAGCACCGGGTAGTTGATATGATCGAAGACCTGCCCTGAATAGGTATGGTAGACACCGTCGTTGATGTAGTAGCAGGGCTTGCCGTCGCGGACTGCTTTTCCCACTACTTTGGCGACCAGCGAGCAGGTGTTTGCCACCAGGAACCGGCCCGGCTCGGCCATGATCTGCATGTCTTTCGGGAATAACCGTTTGATCTCGGTATTGAGCTTCTTCGCGAGCGTCCGGATGGAGTGGATGCCGGGATGGTACTTCACCGGGAATCCCCCGCCGATATCGAGAATCCGGATCTTCCGGCCGGTGCGGGACTCCACTTCCTTGATGATACTGGACGCGATCTGGAGTGCCTGCATGTAGTTCTCGAAGTTGGTGCACTGGCTTCCGACGTGGAAACTCAGGCCCTCCACCACAAGACCGTTGTCGAACGCTTCGACAATCAGGTCCACGGCCTCGCCCGGGTGAGCCCCGAACTTGCTGGAGAGTTCAACCATGGATCCGGTATTGGGCACCAGGAGCCGGAGCACCAGCCCCGCATGGGGCGCATGGTCGCGGATCTTCAAAATCTCGTGGTGGTTGTCGAAGGTGACCAGGGGTTTGTACTTGTCGAGCGCTTCGAGCGTCTCGATGGGCTTGATCGTGTTGGCATAGATGATCTTGTCCCAGATCCATTCCTGCCGCTCCTTTGCAGGCATACCCTTGATGTTCTCGTACACCAGCATGAACTCGGGCATGGAAGCCACATCGAAACTGGAGCCCATGTCAAAGAGGGTCTTTACGATCTCGGGATTGGAGTTGGCCTTGACCGCAAAATAGATCTGGACATCGGGCAGGTGTTTCCGGAATTCCCGGTAATTCTCACGGATCTTCTCATGATCGATGACGAAGATGGGAGTGCCGTGCTCAGCAGCCAGGTCCTGCAGGTGTCTCTGCCGGCTGTGCCCGATATGGTGGACGGGCGTTGGAACCTCTTCGGTTACTTTCTTCTTCCGCCTCTTCTTGTTGTCTACCGCGACTTTTGTCATTATATTGATGATTTATTGCACGAATAAGAAGTTTTTGAATTGCCAGATATCTTCGCGGTCGTAATTGTTCTCCGGGTTCTCCTTGAAGAAGACCACGCGGTCTTTCAAGGGGGTCCAGTCGGAGGGGCCCGACCAGAACTCGCCGAGGTAGGGCTTTGCGATATCGAGTACAAACTCGTGGGGGAGGTCGTCGGGGAGGCAGAACCCCTCATTCGGGTGCTCGATCATCCACATCACCGCGCTGACAACCCCGAGTGCCACCTGGATCGTGGTGGCGTTCTCACCTGGAGCGAGTTTTTTCGCCTCGTCAATCGGGAGGATACTGCCGGTCCACCAGGACTTGTAGGGGTGACCCATCAGGAGGGCCCCAAGGATGTCCGACCCGGAGACGATCTCCCGGTCGTTCATGATCCGGAGATTGGGCTGGAGATCATAGTTCCGTGCGCGCAGTTCATGGATGGATGCAATCGTGGCATCGCAGGGCATGTACGCGTAATGGACGGTCGGGCGGTAGATCGGTTTACCATCGTCCCAGACCGTCCAGCGATGGGAGATCCCGAAGGCCTCCCCGTGACGGATCACCATGCCGATGATCTCCTGGTTGGGGATCCATGAACGGACCCAGGTATTGAGCCCCATCCGGGGGATGAGGATGCCGTTCTTGGGCCCGACCGGCGGCACAATCGCAAGGGGCGGAAGAGTCTTCTCGTGCGTGCCCCAGCCGATCTCTGCGGGGGCCACCCCCTCTTCCCGGAGCCCCTCAATGCACCAGGTACCCACGAACTCGCCCACTTTTTTGGGGTACCGGGAGATCTGCGTGTCGTGCTCCGAGCAGTGGATCACCTTGACACCAACCTCCATGGCGAGCCGGGCAAAGTCCTGCTCGATGATCAGGCGCCTGAGCAGTTCCGGGTCCTTTGCGATCTTATCGGCAATCATCCGCTCGGCGATATCCACAAGGCCGTGTTTGGCAAAG
This sequence comes from uncultured Methanoregula sp., assembly GCA_964592875.1. Lineage (GTDB taxonomy): Archaea > Halobacteriota > Methanomicrobia > Methanomicrobiales > Methanospirillaceae > Methanoregula. The sequence goes on along the minus strand of CAZQGG010000008.1, from coordinate 40,014 downwards.
TGGGAGATGAGGCCGGGGTTTGCGCCATGGTCGACGACACAGGTTGTGGCGTTCTTCCAGTCCTTTGTCAGTTCGATGAGCTTCATCTGGCGGTAGTACAGCGTCTTCTCGTACGGGGTTGCGGTGGCAACGGTCTCCTCGGGGTCCCAGGCTTCCACCGAGGTGTTGACATAGAGGACATGGTTGTCATGGCACCACTGTACGATCTCGCAGGTGTCGATATTCCAGGCCTCATCGATCAGGAGGCCACCGGAAGAAACATGTTCCGCAAGAACGGTAGTCAGGTTCTTTTGGGTGATCTTGGTCTTGAAGAACCGGAGCCCCCGGGTGGTCCAGGCCTTGAGGTCGGCTGATTTGTCCTTGAAGTCTATGATGGTGATATTTTCCAGGGGAATGTTCACGTGGCGGAGCAGGATCGGGAACATGCACTTGCAGACGGCACCATACCCGATGATCAAAACCTTGTTCCTGAATTCCATCATTCGCCTCCTAGATCTACCTTGGATCTGTACAGGTATATACGGTGCGAATCGTCTTAAACACGACGAGCCGGCACCCGATTTCCCCCTGTCCCCTGCCGACAGGATAAGGATGTATTTATGGTCCGGGGAACATACATATCCGGAGCAGTAACGATCACTAGTAGCATCATATTTTTAGGAGTGGCGGATTTTGGCAGACAGGAAAGCACCCATGGACCAGAACGAACTGATGACCCTGCAGAATTACCTGCAGGAATATGGCCAGCAGGCCGAGATCTTCGTCCAGCAGTTACAGATGCTGGAGAACGGCAGGCTTGAGGCACATGCTGCCATCGAATCTCTTGAAGAGATGCTTGCCGCCGAAGGCGGGGCCGTCCTCCTCCAGATTGGCGGCGGGGCGAGTGTCCGGGCAAAGGTTGTGGAACCGGAGAAGGTTCTCATCGCGATCGGTTCGGAAGTGATTGTCGAGCGCTCCAACAAGGATGCGATCGATTTCTTAAAAGAGCGGATCATGGAGATGGAGGCCTCCCAGAAGAAGGTGGCCGAGACGCTCGACCGGCTCCGTGCCCAGATGAACGAGATCAACAAACGGATCGAGTCCGGATACCAGCAGGCAATGGCTGCCGGCCAGAATCCCGGATAAACGGAGTAGTACGGCAATGTTCGGGGGTCTTCGCGAGAAGCTGAAGGCTGCACGCCAACGCCTTGGCGGCAGTATCGAGGCAGCAGCAGCGAAAGCGGAGACTGAAGAGAAGGCCGTTCCGGTGGTGGGATCCCCCACCCCCCCAGCTGCTCCGGCAAAGGGGCCCGCCACCTCAACAGCCACTCCGTCATTTGTTGAGAAGGTCAGGGTCCTGATAACGGAGCGTGAACTGATCGTCTCAGAGAAGGATGTGGATGAGGCCCTTTCAGAACTGGAGATGACGCTTCTTGAGAGCGATGTTGCCCTGCCGGCAACCGATGCGATCATTGCCAGCGTTGAGAAGAACCTTGTGGGCAGGCACCGGAAGATCGGCGAATCGGTGGATGCCCTCGTTGTCAATGCCCTGAAAGTGGCCCTCCTGGATGTACTGGGCAGTGGTTTCAATCTCAAGGAATACATCACGACCCACGAGCGGCCGGTGAAGATCCTCTTCACCGGCGTGAACGGGACCGGCAAGACCACGACGGTTGCCAAGATCGGGTCCTACCTGAAAAAAGAGGGATTCACGGTCGTAATCGGAGCCGGCGATACCTACCGGGCCGGTGCCATCGAACAGATCAGTGTTCATGCCGAACGCATCGGGATCAAGGTCATCCAGCACCAGGAAGGTGCAGACCCGTCGGCCGTGCTCTTCGATGCCGTGCAGTATGCCCAATCCCATAAACTGGATGTCGTGCTCGCGGATACCGCCGGCAGGTTCCATAACAAGGCAAACCTGATGAGCCAGCTCGAGAAGATAAAACGTGTCATGAAACCCGATCTCGTGGTCTACGTGGATGAGGCGGTTGCCGGGAACGATGCCGTCACCCGGGCCTTCGAGTTCGACAAGACCGTCGGGGCAGACGCCGTTATTCTCACAAAAGCGGATATGGACTCACGGGGCGGGGCGGCAATCTCGATCGCCCATACGATTGGAAAACCGTTGATGTTCCTTGGTGTGGGACAGGCGTACGATGATATCCTGCCCTTTGAACCGGCAAAAGTGGTGGATGAACTTTTGGACAGTGGTGCCTGATGCTTGACGGACTCTCCTCATCATTAAAGGATGCGCTCAAGAAGCTGGCCGGCAAGACCGTGGTGGACCGGGCTGCGGTTGACGAGCTGGTGAAAGATCTCCAGCGTGCCCTGATTGTCTCGGATGTCAATGTCAAGCTCGTCATGGAACTGAGTAAGGCCATCCGTACCCGTTCTCTTGAAGAGGAGCCCCCGAAGGGTATGAATGTCCGGGAGCATGTGCTCCGCATTGTGTACCAGGAACTGGTCAGGCTCGTCTGGGCATCGACCGAGGTCCGGCTTGAACCCCAGACCATCCTCATGGCGGGGTTGCAGGGAAGCGGAAAGACCACAACCACGGCGAAACTTGCCCGCTACTTCCAGAAGAAGGGTATGAAGGTCGGGGTGATCTGCGCCGATACGTTCCGACCGGGAGCTTTTGACCAGATCTCCACGCTCTGTACCAAGATCCACGTTCCCTGTTTTGGTAATCCCCATGAGAAAGATGCCCTGAAGATCACCCGTGAGGGGCTTGAGGCGCTCAAAGATCAGGAACTGATCATCGTTGACACTCAGGGAAGGCATGCCCTTGAGGCCGATCTCATCCAGGAGATCATCGATCTCAATGTGCTGACGAAGGCGACCCACCGCTGGCTCGTGATCGATGCGGCGCTGGGCCAGCAGGCGAGCGAGCAGGCGAAGCGGTTCCACGAGGCGATCGGGATCGACGGGGTCATCATCACCAAGATGGACGGTACCGCAAAAGGAGGCGGGGCCATGTCGGCGGTCGCTGAGACCAAGAGCGGGATCGCGTTCATCGGCAGCGGTGAGACGATCGAGGATCTCGAACGATTCGATCCCGACGGGTTCATCTCCCGGCTGCTCGGCATGGGGGACTTAAAAGCCCTTGTCGAGCGGGCCAATGAGGCGATCAAGCCGGAGGACGTGGACGTCAACGCGATGATGAAGGGGAAGTTCACCCTCCGCGATATGTACAAACAGCTTGAAGCCCTGAACAAGATGGGCCCCTTAAAACAGATCATGGGCATGCTCCCGATGGGAAATATGCAGTTGCCCGAAGGCGTATACGATGTCACGAGCACGAAGATGGTCCGCTACCGGATCATCATGGACTCGATGACGCCGGGCGAACTCGATGAACCTGCGCTTATCAACAGTTCCCGCATGCAGCGGATTGCCCACGGGGCCGGTGCCACGCCGGACGAGGTACGGGAACTCCTCAAGTACTACAAGATGATGCAGCGGACGATGAAAGGACTGCGGGGCGCCGGCAGCGGGAAGTTCAATATGCAGCGCCTGATGAAACGCTTCTCCGGAATGCAGTGAGATGACGGCGTTTGCAATTGTCGGGCACCTGGCCCGGACTGATGGTAGTTTCTCGCTCAATGACCTGCCGGGAAGCGGGGGCAGGATGGACATCCTCTGCCGATGTGTCAACGCTGCGCTCTTCCTCTCGCATGACCTGAGGCGGGATGTTGAATGTTATCTCGTCCTCTTGGGGGCCCCGTCCGGGCCAAAGACGATCCGGTTCTCCGGATCCGCAGTCCGGTCGCTCTCGCCCGACGAGCGGAGTGCGGCAGCCCTGATAAAAAAGGTGATCGACATCCCCTGCGGGAGCGAGTTCCGTGACGGTGCCGATGGCGTTGCTATCCGGAAGGGTGGCCTTGAACGGCTCCTCTCTGAGGTGCCGTTTGCAGTTCTTGATGAGAATGGTACGGACATCCGGACGGTACAGGACCTGCCCGGGGCATATCTCCTGTCGGACCACATGAACTTCACGGAAGCTGAGAGCGAGCTGATACGGGATCTGCCGCGCTATTCGGTGGGGCCGAAGTGCCTGCATGCCGATCACACGATCACCGTATTGCACAATGAACTGGACCGGAGGACGTAGCAATGGAAATGAATGAACAGGTAAAGGCGATCCTTGCCTATGGGGAGACGTGCGACCACTGTCTGGGGCGGTTCTTTGGCAAACGCTCGCACGGGCTCTCCAATGATGAACGGGGCAGGGGCCTGAAGATCGCACTTGCCCTTGCCGAGAACCAGCCCTACAAGAAGTTCGCGGGCACCTGCTGGGTCTGCGGGAACTTCTTCGATGACGTGCCGCTCTGGGCGGACCGGGTAATCGAAGCCACGAAGGAGCTCGAATTCTCGACACACCTTGTTGGGTGCCGTGTGCCTCCCATGATTGCCGAGAACGAGGAGATGGTCTGGAGCGACCTCTCGCTTACCGAGCCCGAACCTTTCAAATCCGAAGTGAACCGGGAAGTCGGGAAAGCGGTCTCGGCGCGGACTGGTAAAGTTGTGAACTTTAAGACGCCGGAAGTTGTTGCGATACTCGATCCGTCAACCGGTGGTGTCGAGGTCCAGGTAAACTCGGTCTTCTTCTACGGGCGATACCAGAAGTTCGAGCGGGGTATCCCGCAGACCCACTGGGACTGCCGGGCCTGCCGGGGCGCGGGCTGCGAGAAGTGCAACTTCACCGGCGCCCAGTACCTTGATTCCGTGGAAGAACTGATCGGCAGGCCGGTGATCGAGGCGTTTGACGCAGAAAACGCGGTGCTGCATGGCGCGGGCAGGGAGGATATCGATGCCCGGATGGTAGGGACCGGCCGGCCGTTCATCCTTGAAGTGGTCTCGCCAAAGAAACGATCCATCGACCTTGTGGAAATGGAATCCGAGATCAACCGGACTGCCGGTGGGCGTGTTTCCGTTGCCATCAAACGCTGGGCGGATCGCGCAGAGGTGGAAACCCTTAAATCAAACAAAGCGCATAAAAAATACAGGATCCTTGTCGAGGTTGAAGGCGTAGTATCTGCGGATGAGTTCGCAAAAGCCGTAAAAACCCTGCATGGCGTCACAATATTCCAGCGCACGCCCGAAAGGGTTGCACACCGGCGGGCTGATAAGGTCCGCGAGAGAAAAGTTCTCGATATTGAGTGTGTGGGGGAACAGGACGGAACATTCATTGTTGAAGTCCTTGGGGAAGCCGGCCTCTACATCAAAGAACTCGTATCCGGGGATTCGGGGCGAACGCATCCAAGTCTTGCCGAGATCCTGCAAAAAAAGACTCACGTCACCAGCCTCGACGTAACACAAGTGGAAGGAGCAAAGGAGGGAGAATAAATGGCACATCACAACGGCCCACGAAAGAAAACACGGTATAAGTTCAAGAAAGATTTACGAGAGAGAGGGCTGCCCCCGTGCACCTGCGTTATCCAGAGATTTGAGATTGGCGACAGGGTACACATTGTCTGTAACCCCAGTGTCCAGAAGGGAATGCCCCACCGCCGTTTCCACGGCCTGACCGGGACCGTTCTCGGCCAGCGCGGCCGGGCATGGATGCTCTCGATCCGCGACGGTAACGCCGACAAGATCGTCATCTCAAGACCGCAACATCTAAAAGCCCAAAAGTAAATTCACTTTCAGGTGATTGGCATCAAAGTAAAGGGTATAATTAGCGAAGAGAAGGTCACACTTCCCGAGATGCGCAGCGTTCTTTTACGGGTAGAGTCCGAGCGACTGGCTGCCGAGAAGGAGATGTCCTACGAGTTCAGGCGCAGTATTGAGCATGCCAATCAGCTTTCCAAAACCGATCCGGAGAAATCCCGCGATCTTGTGACAGAACTGTCCAAGATGGAGAAGATGAAACCCGAGATTGCGTACCGGATTGCCAATATCATGCCCAAGACCCGCGATGAAGTACGGGCCATCTTTGCCAAAGAACGGTTCACCTTATCTCCCGAAGAGATCGATGCGATCATCGAACTGGTAACAACACACTTCTGAGGTGTGGTAGATGAAGGCCGAGAAGAAAGAGGTCAATGCGATCGTACTGGATGTCCTGATGAAAGGTCATTCGGATGATCCCCGACCCCAATTCAAGCGTGAACCGATTGTCCAGGCCATGGGCCTTGAACAATTCAAGCTCCTTGAGCTCGTGCCAAAACCAACGGCCATTATCGACCTCCACGAGAAGGTCTATATCGGCGATGCGGAACGCGAGAAGGTGGAACGCGTCAAGCGGCGTATCGGTTATGCCGATCTGACCCCCACTGCAAAAGGGGAACTTCCGTTCATTATCGAGAAGATTGTCAAGGAGCGTGAGCCGGAGTATGTCACGTTCTTCAACAAGTCCATCTCGATTACGCCCAAACTCCACATGCTTCACCTTCTGCCGGGTATCGGCAAGAAGCTGATGTGGGAGATCTTAGAGACCCGGACCCGGAAGCCCTTTGAGAGTTTTGCAGATCTCTCCGCACGGATCAAATCGATCCCGCACCCGGAGAAGATGATCCAGGCCCGGATTCTTGAAGAACTCCAGGACAAGGACGTCAAGTACCACCTCTTTACCACGAAATGAAAGCGCACCACGATCAGCACTTTCTCGTTGATATCAACGCGGTAAACCGCATTGCGGACCTTACCGAAGTCAGTGGAAGGAAGGTGCTTGAGATCGGGCCGGGCAAGGGTGTCCTGACCCGTGCCCTGCTCGATCGTGGCGCCATCGTGCATGCGATCGAACTCGACGGGTTGCTCTGCGAGCAGCTCAAGGGTACTTTTTCTCAGGAGATTGCATCCGGCCAGCTCACGCTTCAGCATGGCGATGCGACCCGCTGCGACATTCCTCCGTTCGAGATAAGCGTCTCAAACCTTCCCTACTCAGCGTCCTCGAAAATTACGTTCCGGCTACTGGAGATGGGATTTGAAGTGGCGGTGCTGATGTACCAGGCCGAGTTTGCGGACCGGATGGTGGCAAAGGCGGGAACAAAGGACTGCGGGCGGCTCTCCATCATGGTGCAGACCTATGCTGCGGTGCAGTCGTGCTTCCGCCTCCCCCCGCAGTGTTTCTCACCCAAACCCGAGGTGAACTCGGCGGTTGTGAAGATATTTCCCCGCGAACCGATCTTCTACATCAATGACCGGCGCCTGTACGCAAACGTGGTCCTGGCGCTCTTCTCCCACCGGCGCAAGACCGTCAGGAACTGCCTGCGGGGGTCTGCCAGCATGCTTGGCGAGGCATGGGTGCAGCGGGTGATTGCAGGCCTGCCGGACGAGATCCTGCAGAGCCGCCCCGAGGCATTATATCTTGAGGATTTCGCCACGATAGCGAATATCGCGTAAACGGCGACCCCCAGCACTTTTTTAATACTCCCGCATGATCTTTATCGCGCAGAATTTCCCGCACATCGTGCATTCGGTTTCCCCATCCGTCAGTTCCCGTGCCCTGTCGGGGTCTATGGCACACTGGATCTGCCCTTCGCGGTCGAGGTCTGCCCGAAGTACGGCCACTTTCCTGTCCTGCGCATCCCGGCCGTATTTGACCGTATCCCCGATATGTGCCGCGATCCGGAATGCAATCAGACCCTCTTTTACTGCATCCGGGCCCGGGAGACCGAGGTGTTCTGCCGGGGTGATATAACAGAGATAGTCTGCCCCGGCTGCACTTGCGGCGCTTCCCCCAACTGCCCCGGCAATGTGATCGTACCCGGCACCGATATCCGTGGGCAGCGGCCCGGCCACGAAGAGCGGGAACGGCGACTGTCTCTTCTGGTACCGGATATATGCAGCAATGCGATCACAGCGGATGTGCCCCCCGCACCCTTCGATGATTACCTGGACCCCGCTCTCCAGCGCCCGGTGCGCAAGGGCAACATTCTGCCGGATCTCGGCAGTCTGCATGGCATCCTTCCGGTCATGGATGCACCCGCTCCGGGCCGTGTTGCCAAGCGAGAGAACGATATCATGCTTTCGGCAGATCGAGAGGACCTCATCGAACCGTTCCACGAACGGGTTTTCGCACTGGTGGATGAGCATGTAAGCGCTGGTGATTGAGCCCCCCTTGGAGACCATGCCGAGCACCCGTTTCTTTTTCCTGAACCCGTCAAGCATTGCCCGGTTCACGCAGTGGACGACCATGGAACTGATCCCCTGCTCTGCCTGCATGCGAAGGGTTGCGAAGATATCCTCCGGGGTCATCTCCTCAAGCCCGTTCTCCACGACCGCCTGGTATACCGGGACCGTGGTGATGGGGAGCGTGGTGTGTGCAATGATCTCCCTGCGGATCGCGTTGATGTCCCCCCCCATCGAGAGGTCGCTGATCGTATCGGCCCCGAATTCCTCGGCAATCCGGGCTTTCCGTAGCTCCTCGCTGACATCAGCTTTCCCGGTTGAGGTGCCGAGATTGACATTGATCTTGGTACGGAGCCCCCTGCCAATACCGGTCGACCGCTCTCCCCTCTGCATGATCACAACGCTGCCTTCCGCGACCTGCCGGCAGAGGACGGTGGGATCGATCCCCTCCTCCCTGGCAACCGCCTTCATCTGGTGTGTGATGACTCCTTTCTGTGCATAATCGGCCTGTGTCTTCATGGATGCGGCAACGCTCCGTGTCGGTACTATTGGTATTCCCGGTTTATTGATACGTGTATGTATGTCTGGGGGATATCCGGCATCTGGCCGCAAAAGGGAAAACGGCCCCCATGGAACTAATAAACTGTCGGTGAGTTTATACTTGCACCGGCCCGCAGGATCCCGTTCCCGTGGAAATTCAGGGTAGTATCGGGCGCCGATAACTCCTCATATCTCCGCTACATCCACGTTCCACCGATCTCTTATTGCCCATACAGCCCAACCATTCCCGTACACATGCACTATGACCCCGGACAGGTGTACCAGCCTGAAGCCGATACATTCCTCCTGCTCGATGCAGCCCGGTTGGAAGTGAAACCCGGTGACCGGGTGTTGGAAGTGGGCACAGGCTCAGGTTGTATCGCCCGGGAGCTGGCGAAGGTGACCAGCACCGTGGCAACGGATATCAACCCTCACGCTGCGAGATGTGCCCATACCGCAGGGATCGCTACGGTACGGTGCAATCTGTCTGATGCGATCCGCGGAACATTCGACCTGATTATATTCAATCCCCCCTACCTCCCTACAGAGCCGCACGAACGGATCGATGACTGGCTTGAGTATGCCCTTGATGGAGGAAAGACCGGGCGGGAGACGATCGAACGGTTTGCAGCCGGTGTGCCACGTGTGCTCGGTCCCGGAGGAAGAATCCTGCTGCTCATCTCGTCACTGACCGGGCCGGAAAACGTAGAGACGCTGTTTGCTTCCGCGGGATTTACATCGGAGATTATCCGGCAGGAAAACGTGGAGGATGAGATCCTCTCTGTCCTGCGGATTCACCAATAATCCGCCCATCAGACGATCAGCCGTCTCCGCATCAGGTTGATGGAGAGCAGGCAGACGATTGCGGTGACAATTGCGATCCATGCAACGTTCAGCAGGATCGTCCACGAGAGGGCAGGCAGCGTAAGCATCCGCATGATGGCGACGAGATGCGTGAGCGGGAGCAGGGCAAGCGCGATGTACTGGAGAACGACCGGCATCAGTGTGAGTGGGAAGAATGTGCCCGAGAAGAGTGCCATGGGTGTGATGAAGAGGAATGCCGGATAGTTCAGGGTGTCGATGCCGGGACTGATGGAAGTGAAGCACATCGCAATGCCGGCAAACATCAGGCCTCCTATGAATGCCAGGGGGATTGCGAGCAGAGCAAGGGGAAGGGAGATCACACCGAATGCTGCGAGCACGGGCAGCATGATGAGCACGTAGATGACGCTTCGTGTTGCCCCCCAGAGCAGTTCTCCCGCGATCACGTCCTCGATCGATAACGGAGTTGCGATCATGGCATCGAAACTCTTCTGGTAATACATCCGGACATAGGAGCCGTAGGTGCATTCGAAGAATGCAGAGTTCATGATCGCGATCGCAAGGATCGCCGGGGCAATGAAGTTCACGTAGGGGATGCCCTCAATCTCCTTCACGTATGACCCAATGCCAAGGCCAATGGCGAAGAGGTAGAGGAGGGCCTCGACAAGCGGAGGAAAGAAGTTCACCTGCCAGGTCCGGACAAAGACCACCATGTTCCGGTACCAGACCATCCATGCACGGCGGGTGATTCTGGGGATTGAGAGAAGTGTCGGCATGGCTACTCCCGGAGGTTCCTCCCGGTCAGTTTCAGGAACACGTCCTCAAGGGTCGCGGGCCGGGTGATCACCCTTTCCGGTGTGCACCGGTCGAGCACGGTGCGTGCGATCTCACGGGCCGAATCGGTGGCGATCTGGATCATGTCACCGGTCTTCTCAAACGGTATTCCCAGATCTGTAAAACACGCGATCACGTCATCGCCTGAATCAACCTCCACGATCTCATGGCCGACATGCTCCCGGACAAGGTCCGCAGGTGTACCTTCAACAAGGATCTTTCCGTTGTCCATGATCACGAGCCGGTCGCAGAGACGCTCCGCTTCATCAAGATAATGGGTGGACATAACGATGGTGTTGCCCTGCGCCTGGATGCTCCGGAGTTTCTCCCAGATCAGGTGCCGGGCCTGCGGGTCGAGACCAATTGTGGGCTCGTCGAGGATGAGCAGGTCGGGATTGTTGACAAGTGCCCTTGCAAGAATCAGGCGCCGCTTCATGCCGCCGGACAACTTGTCGACCACCACGTCGCGCTTCTCTTTCAGCTGGACAAAATCCAGCAGTTCATCGGCTCTCTTTGCCGCCGCCTCTTTTGGGATATCGAAATACGTAGCATAATAGAAGAGGTTCCCGAAGCAGGTGAAGTCCGAATCGAGATTGGTCTCCTGCGGGACAACGCCGAGACGCTGCTTGATCTCTGCAGGATTTTTGTCCGGGTCCATACCGAGGACTTGGAGGGAGCCTGACGTACGGGGGGAGACGCAGGCGATCATCTTCATCGTTGTCGTCTTACCGGCACCGTTGGGGCCGAGAAACCCGAAGATCTCACCCTTCCTGATCGTGAACCGGATGCCATCAACGGCAACGGTAGTCCCATATGTCTTTTTCAGGTCACGGGCTTCGATGATGTCGGGAATGGTCTCACCTCCTCAATCAGAACATCGGTGGATGTACTAGAAAATGTTCGTGATTGGGACAACAGGGAAATATAATCAGCCAAGAGGTTCTGGCTTGATAAGCACAATGCCTGCGATGAGCACGGCAAGGAGTGCAACGGTCCCAAATAATGTAACCGGATCCACGGTGTCGACATTGTAGATGAGGACATGCCGCACCATACCCGTGAGCCCCGCGATGAGGAGTGCCCGGACCTCGACGTGCTTTGTCTTGAAATAGACCGTCACGGTCTCGAAGAGCACGATGATGGTGATGGTCAGGAGCAGGGCATAGATCACATTGACGAGCCCGTTGGCAAAGTCACGGGTCATGATCATCTGGGCAATCAGCTGGAGTGCGTCCCAGACCGAGAAGGCGGCGATGATCGTGAGCAGGATTGCCACGATGGTGTAAAGGATCATCGGTACAAGTGAAAAGAAGAATATGAGGTGATCCATGACTGATTTGTTGGAAACCATAGCAAACCTCGCAGTATCGTTTAGTTCAGTGTGGAATTGTGAGGATAAAAAAATATGGGGAAAAAGAATTCCTTCCCACGGTCATCATCGTTCGAGCCGTCTGATGGCATCTTCTGCGGCTTCGCGGACTTCCGAGAACGGATCGCGTGCCAGCGCTTTCAATGGTTCCACGGCACACCGGTTCCCCAGTCTCCCGAGAACCACTGCAGCGCCAATTCGCACTTCCATCTCCTTGTCCGCAAGAAGGCGGATAACTGGGATCGCGGACCCCGGATCCTTAATTTTCCCGAGTGCGGCAAGTGCTGCTGCACGGACCATTGGGTCTGCATCGTCAAGCGCCCGAACAAGAGCAGGGACCGCGGACGCATCGCCGATCCGCCCGAGCGCCTGCACAACTTCGCACCGGACTGCCGGGTGGGGATCGGCGAGCGCCTCAGCGAGTGGCGGGATCGCGGCCACGTTGCCGGATTTCCCGAGAGCCGCCGCTGCCTCCCGTCGTTTTGCCACGCTTCCCGCCTTCAGGCCGGTAATGTAAGGTGTGATATTTTTCATAGGGGCAGGCATTCCCTCCCGCTAATGTTCACACTCATACCCGGACTCGTACGCAGAGATGACTTTCTGTGCTACCTCCGGTGAGATCCTGTCGTGGACATGGTGGACGAACGCTTCCACATCTTCGACCGGCAGGCACCCGAGGCTCTCTTCACCCTTCTGGATCAGGTCGGTGATATAGGTGAGTTCTTCCGTGCTCAATTGGCTGATGCGCCGGATAAAATCCTCAGAATCCTCGGAGAAGTGGTTGGAGACCGGAGGCAGGATGGAGTGGAACATGTGGCCGGAACCCGTGCAGGTCAGGTCGCCGCATTCCGGTGCAAGCTTCTTCAGGATAGCAATATCTTTCTCATCGAGTTCCCGTGGCATGATGGATGTACCTGATCACTATTTTCCGGGCTCTGGAATAAACATGCGGGAAGGGCACCGCTCGCTCTCCCGATCTGATGTTGTCTCACCATTGATTCGGCTCTCGCCCCGGTCTTTTGATCAGGATGAGTAACTGATACCGTCAGCGCAGGTTGGCATATGCTTTCATATGCTGTTCTAGTCGATTCTCATCGGTTTTAAAAAAAGAGATCAGAAATATTTGCCAAGCCAGTTCTTGATTCCCGCAAAGAATCCGCCGGAACTTTTGGAACCCCCGGATTTGGAGCTTCCGGACTTCTTTGATGAGCGGGGTTCAATGGTCTGCGCGTGGGAGATGGTCCGTTTGATCGGGGGTGATCTGGGTTCGGGAATATCCCGGAGCACGGGTTCCGGGTCGTAACCGGTCGGTTCAAAACCCCATGCAAACCCGATCTTGTAAGACTGTTCGTTCTGCCGGATCCAGTTGGCAGCGTTCATATACCCGCGATCTTCGGCCTTCTTGATAGTATCTTCGTGATCCTGCGTGAAATGGATCTCACGCTGGAGGGCGACTAACTCCTCATAGGCCTTTCCGGGAACCTTGATCTTCTCCCTGCTCATAACTTCTCGTATAGGGTTATGCTGGGATACGATATTTAATCCTTCCTTTGAAAAACCAGCATATTACGGGTGAATTGCACTATCGATTCAGTAAATCGTCTCACCCTCATCGCAGAATATTGATATGGATCACCGCTAATGGTTCACCATACCAGAATGGAGGTGTCAGGATGGCAAAGATCACGTATGAAGGCGATGATTTCAAGCGAATGCCCCGGTCGGATATGGTTGCTCTGGAACGTCTTGTGGCGTCCGGGAAGCTGGGGATTCACGAGGTAAAGTACAAGGATACCAAGTTCAAGGTCGAGATCAAGAAGAAAGGTATGGAAACTGTTGTCAAACGATTCCGGGCAATCTGAATGCCGGAACTGGTTTGAATTTTTTTTACAATTTTATTTCAGGATGCATTTACCCGGGTTGGGATGATGCAGGAATCCGGGAACCGGTGGGTCCAGCGGACGTTAGTTGAGTTCTTTTCAACCGGACCCTGCGTGAAATATTTTTGCCGGACCTTGCCCAAAATTTTTCAAACGCGATCGTGATCGCGATTGAAATGGTGATCCGGATCAACCGGACCTTGCTTGAAATTTTTTGAGCAGGGTTTGATTGAAAAATTTTGAGCAGACCTTGATGATGAAAAGTTAAATGGATCTGTCTGAACCGGAAAATTGAGGACCCGGTCCCCGTCGTAACCAGTTCCGGTTTTTCAAGCAGACCCTGCTGAATTTTTTTTCATCAGACTTTGATTGAAGTGCTTTTAACCAGACCTTGCTTGAAAAAATTTTGCCGGACCTTGCCCAAAATTTTTCAAACACGATCGTGATCGCGATTGATTTTGTGATCCGGATCAACCGGACCTTGCATAAAAATTTTTGAGCAGACTCTGGTTGTGAAAAGTTAATCGAGTATGCATATCGCGTTGCGATGCCCTACGCGCAAAAGGTCTGTCGACTTTTGCGCTACGCATTTACCGGTTATCAGATCAAGAATGTTGCCCAGCGAGGCCCCGACGAGGAGGCCGAGCGACTCCCTGCCACGCAGGGAGGGGGAGGAATCGCAACTTCACGAACAAGGGTCACTGTCAGAAAAACTCACAAAATGAGTACTGCTAAGGGGATTCAAACCCTTGTCGCGAGTGTGAGAGGACGCTATTTTACACCTGAATTGGCAATTGTGGGGTTTAAACTGTCTGAATTGGGTGAGTTCATCGATTTTAGATTCAGTGGATTAACACAGCATTCAAAGGAAATTGTAGTGCGCGTATTGGATCAGTTTTGGCAAATGACCAAGGAAAGAATAACACGCAAAATGATGAATGACGTGTCTGATTTTATACTTACAAATTACCCTAATCCATCGACTTATGATAAGTATTTCAATTATATCAGGGCTTTGTTTTTTAGTCATCGGTTACTTTATTGCATTTTGGAATTGAGGCTTGATCAGTGAATTATTCTATATGAGCCGAGCGAAGATACCCCCACTCCCATTTGCCATCGTCATGTGAAAGCGAAGAATCTGTTTCAAATTAGTGATTTTAAAGGAACACTTGATTGCATCAGGGTAATTGTATTGGTTTCTGTTGATGATATTGATGAATGGACCTTAATCAAAGTTAAGATTATATTCGCAGTCTTTGGGAGGGGTTCTTAAGATGACTGTATTACCTATTTCCGTAGGAAACTTAATACCGAGACATTTTTTAAAAACATTTAAAAAATATCTGCTTGAAATTTCTTCTACCTCATGTAATCGACTATTTAATTGCACCACTTGATTTTCTGTTAATAAATCAAGTGATCCATGCGCAATATCATTTCTTAAATCATAGAGTGTTTTCCCGTCAACTTTCTCTTCGAAAAATAAAATTATTTTAGGTTTATCGTTTGGTAATACAAATTCTAAATGTCGTTTTAACATCTTTTTTATTCCTACAACGCAATCGAAATACATATTTGATATTGCGCCGCAAGGGTTTTCTCTAAAATTTTCCATTTTGTCCTCTACACAATTCTTGCACAATTCCCGTCTCTCTTTTTTTGTCCTGTGTGGTGAAGATCTCAAACAAATAAATGTTGAGTTATTTTCGGCAATTTCTTCTATATATTTAGCCAATGACTCGATTGCTATGATGTAGAATAAATAACGGGCCGATGGTGAATCGATTTGTTTTGCATGTGAAAGCCAAGAAAGACTGCGGTATAATGCACGTTTATCAGAATCAGTAATTTTATTGATTTGATGAAAGAGGTCATGATGAGATGAAATATCTTCGATTTTAAAATCATGAAATGGTTTGGCTATTTTAGAATCATCATATTTAGGCTTCCAAGAAAAATATACATCAAAGACTGCACTAAAGATCGATAACGATTCCGAGATACTTTGAATCACTTTTGTAATATTTTCTTCATCCCATTGATCAATTTCTATCCAGCCATCATAGAGAAAATGCGCATTGTCTTCCATCTCTTGGGTTAATTTTACAGCAGGATCATTGTGCGATTTTCCCAACGTGTTAGATAAAAACCATGGCACAAGAATTGCTTTATTCGGGAGAATTACAAAATCGTTAAATCTTATATTTGATTCCGCAGTAAATTCAAACCCATCACAACCTGTAATTTCATGGAAATATAATGCAGATTTAACTAATGGGGGTAAATCCCTTCTTAATGCAATTTTTTGAGCACGTTGTTTTCTTTCCTGGCTAATCCTATTAGGATCTATTACCACTTGACGCCAAGGACTGAATTTTTTTCTCTCGATATCCATTAAGTTAATAGAATTCATTGAATTGCTGTAATGTTTTTATATACAATTAATCTTTGTAAAATTATTTTTAGGAAACCGTCTCTTGGACGGTCGCCATTTCATTTCGATGCGTTTATTCGTGGGCCTATGATCCCGCGCTGATTGGTAAACAGGTTAATGTGTATAGGGTGGGTGGTGGACTGTTTATAGCACTGGTAGATACAGTGTTTAAACCTCCCGTTTCTCAAAACGACGAGTTCACACCTTCAGAATCAAAATCCAATAAGTTTAAACCATCTATCCCTAAAAGTGTTCATATACCTTCGACGGTAATCAAAGTGGTTGAAAAAAATCGGATGAGTTTAAACCGTGTAAATCAGAAAACGACGCAAAAGAAGATGCTGCTAAGGGGATTCGAACCCCTGTCGCGAGCGTGAGAGGCTCGCATGATTGGCCGGTCTACACTATAGCAGCAGTTGCTCACTTAATTGGGCGATATGCGTACTTATAGTTTTTTACCTCGCACATTCGGGTGGCGGATTACGGTGGGGTCAACGCTGCCACAAACAACTATATCTCGCACATACGGCGAATAATATAGGAATGAGTAGTCTTGAAGAACAGATCAAGGAGCTTGAAGACGAGTTAGTCAAGACTTCCTATAACAAGGCTACCTCGAAGCATATCGGAAGAGTCAAGGCCAAGATTGCCCGGCTCAAGGATGAAGCCGTCGACCGCGCCATGAAATCCGGCGGGGGCAGTGAAGGCTACCAGGTCAAGAAGTCCGGGGACGCGACCGCGGTGCTCGTGGGATTCCCGTCAACCGGTAAGAGTACGCTCTTAAACAAGCTGACCGGCACCGAAAGTGCTGTTGCCGCCTATGCGTTCACGACGCTCACGGTGGTCCCGGGTGCCCTGGAGCACAAAGGGGCAAAGATCCAGTTGCTCGATATCCCCGGTCTTATCGCCGGCGCTGCCATGGGCAAGGGCCGGGGCAAGGAAGTGATCGCTGTCGTCCGTGGGGCGGACATCGTCATCATCCTCGTGGATGTCTTTAACGAGCGGCACTTCGATGTGCTCATCAAGGAACTCTATGACGCCGGTATCCGGATCAATGTCCCGAAACCGGATATCACTATCAAGAAGTCCTCGCACGGCGGTATCCGGCTCAACGCGGTCGGCACTCTGGATCTCGATATCGAGGAAGTCCGGTCAATTCTCTCGGAATCCAAGATGATGAACGCCGACATCCTGATCCGTGGGAACGCCACGCAGGACGACCTCATCGATGCCCTGCAGGGTAACCGTGTCTATATCCCGGCGTTCATCGCGGTCAACAAGGTTGATCTCGTGGACAAGGAACGGTACCTGGAGATAGAACACGATATCGGGGAGCGGTTCGGCAGCCCGCCGATCATGATCTCGGCCCACGCGGGCTACCATACCGAAGAGCTCAAGGATGCGATCTACGACTGCCTCGGGTTCATCCGGGTCTATCTCAAGCCCTATGGTGAAGAAGCCGATCTTGATGAACCTCTCATTATCCGGAAGGGCAGCACGGTCGAGGATGTCTGCATCAAACTCCACCGGGACTTTGTCCAGAAATTCCGGTATGCCCGTATCTGGGGAAAATCCGTCAAGCATCCCGGCCAGCGTGTAGGGCTCTCCCACACGATCATTGATTCGGATCTCCTCTCGATCATTGTTGAACGCTAACGAGACTCCTTTTTTTTAGAGATATCAGGATTGGGAACGGATGGCATCGAGCACGACTGCGAGCGGGGCCGTGGTCTTGATCCCATACCCTGAGAAGTGTGTACGGCTTGCCGGATACCCCTCTGCAGTAATGCGGCTGAGTACCGTGGCGATCTCCGGCGGTGAACAGCCCAGCCGTTTTGCAAGTACATGGTAGTCGTAAAAGCCCGGGAACGGGAGCTCTTCCATGCAGGTGTCCAGCAGTTTTACCAGTTCCTTTGCCGGAGCCGGTGTCATCGTTGCCACCCGTGCCCTCATGTCAGCAAGGATCGTCCGGTTATGGAGATCGCCGAGCCAGACAGGACCAATGGGCTGGAGCGGTTCCCCGCAGTGGGGGCAGGTCCGGGACGATGAGAGGATCGCAGCCTCAGTCTCCCGGTAGGGGCATTTCCTGCACTGGTGAATATAGCCGGTCTGCCCTAGGGTGTCGTCAGCGGTCTTCGGGCCCCGGAGCAGCCGCAGGTGGAGGCGGGCGAAGTGCTCGCGGGCATAGCAGAAGATTGGTTCGACCCCCCGGTCGTACCGGGCGGTCTGCCGGACAACAAATCCTAAGAGGATGCGGAGGCCCACCTCGCTGTGGTACTCGGTGTTCATCGGGTACGCGGAATACCGGCGGATCCCGGCCTTGAGATGAGCACCGCAGAGCGGGGCCGTATCGGTGGCAGTAACAAAGAGAAATCTCCGGGTTCCCTTTATTGCAGCATCCACAAAGGGTTGGGGCGTTCCGAATGGATCGAGATCCACCGCATCGAATGACTGTTCCGCCAGAAGGGCATTGACATCTCTCTGGATTATGGTGATCGGCAGGCCGGATCGCTGCACATTCTGGGTGATCAGGTCAATGGCGGAAGTCTCACGGTCGCAGATCGTGACCGGAATGCCACATTCGTGGGCAACCCGCAGGCCGCGGATACCTGTTGCACCCATGGCGTCAAGGTAATCCGAGGGCTGGAGAAGCGAGAGGAGAAGAACGGTGATCGTCCGGTTGATCTCCATGCGGCGGTTGAAGAAGATCGGGGCAGACCCCGGGGGGAACTGTGTGGTATTGTCCTGGACCGGGACGAGAAACGAGGTACTGCCTTCCGTTGCCTCCGTGAGATCCATGGTGCCAGAGATGTTGCAGCGCGCAAAACTTATACATATTCCCCCGCAATTGTTATGGGCATGGGCGAGTGGCTTAGCCCGGACATAGCGTCAGCCTCCTAAGCTGAACGCCGGGGGTTCAAATCCCCCCTCGCCCGTACATTCTTTTCGTATATTTTATGTGCCGGATAGTCAGAGTGTGATCCAATGAGTGCTGTTGGTTTTCTGAAGATTACCCGCCCGGCCAATGCGGTGATGGCCGGTGTAGCAACGGTTGTTGCGTATTTCATTGCCACCGGCACGCTCGTTCCAGCAACCATCCTTCTCCTTGTTGTGGTCATGCTCATCACGGCTGCCGGCAACGTGATCAATGATTATTTTGATGCGGAGATCGATGCCGTCAACCGGGCCGACCGCCCGATCCCGTCCGGGCAGGTCTCCCTCAATGCGGCACTCTGGTATGCGGTCTTTCTCTTTGCCGCAGGTATTGTGATCAGCCTGTTCACGAACCCCCTCTGTGCAGAGATTGCACTCTTCAACGCCTTCCTGCTGGCACTCTATGCGGCCCGGTTCAAGAGTATGCCGGTTGTGGGCAATGTGGTGGTTGCTTACCTGGCCGGGAGCATGTTTCTCTTTGGCGGGGCGTTTGCCGGCATGTCCGGTCTCATTCACCTCATGCCCCTTGCGGTCATGACCTTCCTTGCCATGATGGCACGCGAACTCTTAAAGGATGCCGAGGATGTGGACGGCGACAAGGCCGGCGGGGCATCCACGCTCCCGATACGGATCGGCGTGAAGAAGACTGCATACTGTGCCTTTGTCTTTACCCTGCTATCCGCCGGGGCGAGTACGGTTCCCTTCCTGCTGTGGGGATGGGGCATCCCGTACCTGGTTATGATCGGGATCGTGGACATCGCCCTTCTCATTGCAGTATACCGGGCCCTGCACTGTGACAGCCCGTCGTGTGTCCGGAACTCCGGTGCATCGGCCGTCCTGAAATACAGCATGTTTGCATCCCTGATTGTCTTCGTCCTCTCCGCACTCTTCCTTGGTTGATCGCTCCCGCTTGAGGGGATTTGAGATCCCTGGAATTATGAGCAACAGGTTTATCCCCACGATCGCTCCACAGTTAGCATAGAGACCAATGCCAACGCTCATCCAGAAGGGAAATACCTATTTTGCACAGAAAGGGTCCTATTTTGAAGGGAATGTAAAAGTTGACGGCGACTTTGTCGTTCCCCCGCGTACCCATTTCTGGGGCAGACTGACCGTTACCGGCACCCTTGAGCTGGGACCCCGTTCCAGTGTGGCGCTGGATATCACCTGCCGGAATGCCGTGATCGGAAGCCAGTGCAGGGTCAAGGGCCCGATATCAGCGCAGGGTGAGGTTACCATTCTCGACCACGCCAGTATCCATTCCGTTCAGGCAGGAGGAAAAGTCATTATCCGGCCGGGTGTCATTGTCGGTGACGTAACGAGCCAGGATGCCATCATCATTCACGGGAAGATAAAAAGCGGCAACCTAATCGGCAAGAGTATGAAGGTTCTCGGGGATTGAGGCAGGGTCGATCCCCAGTATTGCTACCTCGTAGACATCCGGCCAGTTGACTATCGTCTCAACGCACCCTTCTTTCAAGGTCACGACCCCCATGACGATAAGGCCCATCTTGTCGGCCATGTCGATACCCTCTTTCACTTCGGTAAGGCAGCCGATTCCGAGTATCGCTTTCGGCCGGTATTTTTTTGCCATGCGTTTGATGAACGATGAACCGGGTACGATAAAAATCCGGTACCCGAGTTGTTCGAGCAGGATCCGTGCTTCCCCTACACTACACTGGCCGCAGGCCCTGCACTTGAGACCTTCGGGAGTCAGGTGAGCGGGACACTGGGAGGAGCGGAGGCACTGGGGCATGAAGATCGCCCGTTCGGTAACCGGAATGCGCCCGAACTCGGCAGCGTTCATGGTGTTATGGATCTTGATGAAGAATGTGAGCATCTCCCGATCCTCAAGGCCGATGAGGCGGAACATTGCTTTCATCATCCCTTCCAAGAAGACAAGCCCGGACTTGATCAGTTTGGGGAAGTAGAGTTTCTGGTTCCGGATGGAATAGAGAGAGATTACCACAAGGACGAATGAGATGATGAGCGCCGCAACTATGACAAAGACGGTCACCTCTCCGATGATATACATCACGTGATCCCAGGGTGTCAGGTCAAAGGCCATAGCAGATGCCAGTTGTGGTTCTTTAGTGGGATTTGCGGGAAGATAAGTGTGATCGGGTATCGATGGGCTGGCGGATCACACCGGTCTCCGTGATGATCGCGGTGACGAGTTCCATGGGGGTTGCATCAAATGCGGGATTCTTCACTTTTGCGTTGTCAGGAACGAAGGTGCGGTTGCCCATGATCGTGACTTCCTCCCGTCCGCGCTCCTCGATCACAACGTCCCGTGCGTCCCTGTCTGCATCGAACGTGGATAACGGCGCTGCCACGTAGAACGGGATCTTGTGGTAGCGGGCAGTCACGGCGTGCGTGTAGGTCCCGATCTTGTTGAAGACCGCATCGTGGGTGATCCGGTCGGCACCGACAATGACCGCATCGATCGCGCCAGCCCGCATGAAGTGGGCAGCCATGGAGTCGGTGATCACGGTCACATCGATCCCGTCCCGCGCCAGTTCCCATGCCGTGAGTCGGGCCCCCTGGAGAAGCGGCCGAGTCTCGCACGCGATCACTTTCACGTCCTTTCCGGCCTCAACTGCGGACCGGATCACACCAAGTGCAGTTCCCCACGAGGAGCAGGCAAGGGCGCCGGCATTACAGTGGGTGAGAACGGTGCATTTTTCCGGGAGCAGGGTTGCCCCGTGGTCCCCGATGGCGTGGCAGGAGGCTGTGTCCTCGCGGGCGATGCTCATGGCTTCCCGGAGCGAGAACTCCTGTGCATCAGCAGCATTGCGGGCCGTGGCCAGTGCTGCCAGCACCCGATCGATTCCCCAGCCAAGGTTGATAGCCGTTGGTCGGGTTGAACGGATCAGCTCCGCGTCCTTTCGAACGCCCGCCATATATGATAAAAAATTCCCGTGCGGCACTGTGCGAGCTGCAAGTGCAACCCCGTATGCCCCGGCAACGCCCAAGGCAGGTGCGCCGCGTATCTCAAGCCGCCGGATAGCGGTAGCCAGACGGCCGATGTCCCGGCATTCAATGATCCGGTACTCGCCCGGCAGGAACATCTGTTCAATATAGCAGAGGCAGTCCTTTTCAGTGTCCCACCAGAGGGTGGCAGAGTCGTTCACGCTGCCCCCGGCTTCTTTGCATCGATCCATGCCCGCATCGCTGCCGCTTCCCCGGAAGCAACGCTGTCCGGGATATCCCGGGGGGCGGTCGCAGTCCCGGCCACGTAGATCCCCGGTCGGAGTGTCTCAACGGTATTGATCGCATCGTGCAGGGGCCGGATGAACCCGCTCTTTTCGCAGGCAATGCCCAGTCTCTTTGCAAGAGTATCTCCTCCATCCGCCGGCTGGATCCCGACCGAGAGCACTACAAGTTCCGGGTGGAGCACCGTGACTTCACCGCTCTCGGTGTTCTCAACCTGGAGGATCATGCCGTTTCTGTCCGGGGTTACATCGGAGGGCATACCCCTGAGGAACCGGATCCCGAGAGCCTTTGCCCGTTCGAAGTACTCCTCGTAGCCTTTGCCATAGGCGCGGATGTCCATGTAGCAGACGATCACGTCCAGCTCCGGATTCTTCTCCTTGATCAGCATTGCGTTCTTGAGCGCCTGCATACAGCAGACACCGGAGCAATACGGTCGGTCGATTGACATGTCGCGGGAACCCACGCACTGGATGAAGACAATGGACTTCGGTACCTGCCCGGTGCTCATCCTCTTCACTTTGCCGCCGGTTGGGCCTCCGGCATTGATCATCCGCTCCAGTTCGATACTCGTGATCACATCGGGGAGAGTGAGATAGTTGAATGGCGACTTTACCCTTGCATCGAAGACCGAATAGCCTGTTGTAATCACGATACTCGCGGCCTCAATTATCTGCGTGATCTCCGTGTCTTCGTGACGGATGGAACCCGGGCCGCAGACATCATAGCATAACCCGCATTCAATACAGTGCTCCGTATCCCGCATGACGATATCGGGAACTGCCTGGGCATGCGGCTTGTAGATGGCCTTCCGGACGCCCACCCCGGCGTCGAACTGGTTGTAGACTTCCACCGGGCAGATCTGGATGCAATCCCCGCATCCCGTGCAGGTGGACGCGTCCACATAGCGCGGATGCGTTTTTATCGTGACTTTGAAATTCCCTGCATCCCCATCCACCGTTTCGACCTCGGAACAGGTATGGATCGTGATACGCGGGTGCCGCGCCACATCCACCATCTTGGGGGAGAGGATGCACATGGAGCAGTCGTTTGTGGGAAATGTCTTGTCCAGCTGGGCCATGTGACCGCCAATGGATGGCTCCCGTTCGATTAAGTGCACGTGAACGCCATGACCGGCGATATCGAGGGCCGCCTGGATGCCGGCAACGCCAGCCCCGATCACCACAACATCACGCATGCGAAGCGTACTCCCTTGCAAGTTCGACATAGGATACGGCATTATTGAGGATATGTTGCTGCTGCGTATCAGTCGCCTGCTTGATAATTTTTCCCGGGACACCGACAATAACCGAGCGTTCCGGTACTATCATGCCCTCGGTGACAACAGATCCGGCACCAATGACGGATCCATCACCGACCGTTACGCCGTTCAGCACGATTGCACCCATGCCAACCAGCACCCTGCTCCCGATGGTACATCCGTGGAGGATTGCCCCGTGCCCCACGGAGACATCGGTCCCGAGGGTCACCGGAAAGCCTTTGCTGGTATGGATCACGCAGTTGTCCTGGATGTTGGACCGGTCCCCGACCACGATCCGGTCCTTGTCCGCCCGGAGCACGGCCCCAAACCAGATCCCGATATCCCTGCCCAGCGTGACATCACCGGTGACGGTTGCATTGGCGGCTTTGAATAATGCCCCGCCGGAGACTATCCCATCCATATGCATAATAACATAGGAAATTAAGAATCAAGGAAGATGAAGGTTATGGTAGGGGGAACGTTTGATCCCCTGCATGACGGCCATAAGCGCCTCCTGAACCGCTCGTTCGAGTTGGCCGGGCCCTCCGGGCAGGTTGTAATCGGCCTGACCACGGATACGTTTGCCAGCCGGAAGGTGCATCCCATCCGTCCGTTTGCTGAGCGAAAATCTGATCTTGAAACCTACATTGCCCAAAAACACTTCTCTGCCACCTGGCTTATTGAGGAGCTGAGCGACCGGTTCGGTTCTGCGATTGAATCAGATTTCGATGCCATCGTGGTCTCGGAAGAGACCCTTCCTGTTGCGGTCGAGATCAACAAGATACGGCGTGAAGCCGGGAAACGGAAGGTGGATATCCACCAGATCACCTGTGTCCTTGCCGAGGATGGTCGCTGGATCTCAAGCACCCGTATCTACCGGGGCGAGATCGATATCCATGGCCATATCCTGCACTAAAATACTCCTGAATACTCCTTTTGTACTGCGATACGCTCCAGCAAGATCCAGAGCATGTATTGGGATCTGTTGATCTGAATACCGACCGGGATTACCCGGATACCATTAAAAAAAGAGATTATTTCCTGTTGACTGCTACGATTGCGAGCATTGCAAAGGCTGCCGCTATCACCGAGAGCACTGCGGGTAATGGTGCCTGCGTGGTCGGCTTTGCGGCTGCTGCCGTGGTAATTACTGCTGCAGGTACCTGGGTGGGTGCAACCGTGGATTCACCGGGTGCAACCGTGACTGTTGCTGCTGATGCTGTCCCGGTCTTGAACATAGTGTCGCTGCCGTACTGGTTGGTTGCCGTGAGACTGACATCATAGGCGCCTTCACGCAGGTAGATGTGGCGTGGGTTCTGTTCGGATGAGCTTGTGCCATCGCCGAAGTCCCACTTCCACGTGGTCGGGCTGTTGGTTGAAAGGTCGGTAAACTCGACAACGAACGGTGCCTTGCCTACCTGACGGTCCGCCTTGAATTCGGCTACTGGCGAGAGGGTCGTCACGATGTAGTTCGCCTTAGTGGCGATGTCCTGCCCGTCCTTATTGGATGCGGTAAGGGTGACGGTGTAGGTGCCAAGAGTGGTATACATGTGGCTCGGGTTCTGTTCGGTGGAGGTTGATCCGTCTCCGAAGTTCCATGCCCATGCCGTGGGTGTATTGAGTGACTTGTCCGTGAACATCACGGTCATTGGTGAACCGCCTTTGGTCTTGTCGGCAACGAAGTCTGCCTTCGGGATGGAGAGAACCGTGATGTACTGGTTCTTGGTCCGCGAGTTGGTCAATGACGGGTTCGATGCCGTCAGGGTCACATCATAGACACCGGTTGCACGGTAGACGTGGTCTGGTTTGGCACCGGTTCCAGTTGTTCCATCGCCGAAGTCCCATACCCACTGGGTGGGGCTGCTGGTCGAGAGGTCCGTGAAGGTGACGATCCTGCCGATACCGACGGTTGTCTGGTCTGCAGCAAAGTCGACTGCGGCGCCTCCGCCAACGGTGATGAGATCGGTCCGTACCTTGGTGTCAGAGCCGAAGTTGTTCTTGGCGGTCAGTTTCACCGTGTAGGTTCCCTCTTTCTGGTAGACATGGGCCGGGTTCTGGTCGGTGGAGGTTGTACCGTCACCAAAGTCCCAGGACCATGAGGTCGGAAGCCCGGTGGACTGGTCGACAAAGTTCACGCTCATGGGTACCTTGTACATCTGGTAGGGCACGATAATTGGCATGAACTCTGCGGTTGGTGGCATGCCCACGTTGATGTAACTGGTCTTGGTCTCCGTGTCCTTGCCGTTTGCATTCCGTGCGGTGAGTGAGACCGTGTAGATTCCCTTCAGCTGGTAGGCATGGCTCGGGTTCTGGACCGTTGCCGTTGCGGTGTCGCCGAAGTCCCAGGACCATGATGTCGGGGAGTTCGAAGATTTATCGGTGAACTTGACATCCTCGTTGGTATTGACCGAGGTGGGTGCCCCTTCGAAATCGGTATTGGGCACACCACCTACATTCAGCGTCTGGGTTGAGGTAGCGGATTCAGTTCCCCGGGTGATCGTGAGTTTTACATCGTACGACCCTGCGGTTGTGAACGTGTGGCTCGGGTACTGATCGGAGGAGGTGATTCCATCGCCAAAGTCCCAGGACCATGTCGTGGGGCTGCCCGCAGACTTGTCCGTGAACCTGACTGCGAGGGGTGCCTTGCCGGAGGAGGGATCTGCAACAAATTTCGCAACAAGGTCGCCGGTCACCGCGATATACTGGTTCCTGGTGACATCCGAGGAGCCATAATCGTTGGACACCGTCAGGATTACGTTATAGGTGCCCGCTGTCCAGTAGGTGTGAACAGGGTTCTGTTCGGTGGATCCTGTCCCGTCCCCGAAGTTCCAGGACCACGAGGTTACCTGGCCGCTTGACTGGTCAGTGAATCCCACACTCAGCGGGACACTTCCCGTGGTCGGGTTTGCCACAAAGGCAGCTTTTGGGGCCATACCGATGGTGATGTAATCCTTCTTGATGGCGGTGCTGGTACCATAGGCATTCTTCACCGTAAGGGTGACCGTGTAGGTGCCACGCTGGAGATACATATGGCTCGGGTACTGGTCGGTGGATGTTGCACCGTCACCGAAGTCCCACAGCCAGGTCATCGGGGTTGAACCTAAAGAGGTATCCTTAAACTCCACCTTCGTTGGAATTGTGGAGTAGGCCGCATAGTGGGCATCAAACTGGGCCACCGGGGCGATACCCACCGTGATATACCCGGATTGTGTCGTATCCGATGCAGTGACCCCGGGGACTGCCAGGGTCAGAAGCAGGACAACCAGTCCTGCGTACAAAAAGAACTTACTTGATCTCATCATGATCACATCCAGAGTTATAACCGAACAGATATTTAATTCCATCACCCCGTTCGGATAATCGTTGCTTTTTCAGATCCGGCGTAATGCTTCGGGGATATCGGGGAAAAAAGAATTTTTACGACGTTTGAGGTATGCCAGATTCTCCCGGAAATGGCTACGGGTCGTGATCGGGAATTACCGGGAGCGCTGATTAAAGAAAATCCGGTGCAGATCAGATGATATGGCTGGTGATGTCCTTTGTGATCACCCAATCGCAGTAGGCACAGTGGAGTCCTTTTGGGAGAACCCTGAATTTGCTCCGGATCGGCTCGTGGGTATTGGATATGCACCCCGGGTTCGGGCACCGGACAAGACCCTCGATCAGGGTTGGGATCTCCACACCTTTCTTCTCAAACACCTTGTAATTCCGGATGATGTTGATTGTGGCCCTTGGGGAGATCAGGGCGATCCGGTCCACCTCCTCCTTTGAGAGCTCGCGGTTGGTCAGCTTGACGATGTCCTTTCTCCCCATGTTCCCGCTCTGGACATTGGTTGCAATGGAGAGGGCTTCCTGTGTGGTCCCCGTGATACCGAGAATCTTGACAACATTGAGGGCTTCTCCCCCGTCAATATGATCGATCACGGTGCCGTTCTTGATCCGCCGGACCAGCAGCCCCTCGTTCTCTGCCGATTCATTGCTCTTCATTGCATCACCTGCATCAGCATCGCCATCCTGACCGGGACACCGTTTCGTGACTGCTCGAAATATTTGGCATGGGGCAAGGCATCGACCCGTGGATCGATCTCGTCTACCCGGGGGAGCGGGTGGAGGATGATGAGACGCTTCTTCGCATCGGCCAGGAGTTCCGGGGTGATACGGTAACTGGACGCGACATTGAAGTAGGATGCCGAGTCCGGGAACCGCTCGCGCTGGATTCTCGTAACGTACAGGACATCCACTTCGCGAATTACCTCATCGATGCTTTCGTGTTCGATGATCTCCATGCCCTTTTCAGCCAGCTGCTCCGAGAGCGTTGCAGGAAGTTCGAGCCCCTTGGGGCAGATGGTATGCAGCCGGGCATTGTACAGGGAGAGTGCCGAGGCAAGGGAATGGGCAGTGCGCCCGTAGCGGAGATCGCCGACAAGTGCGATGTCGAGCCCGTCAAGGGGCATGGACTGGCGGATTGTGTACAGGTCAAGGAACGTCTGCGAGGGATGCTGTCCCGCCCCATCCCCGGCATTGATGACCGGGACGGTGGAGAATTCCGCGGCGAGACGGGCAGCGCCTTCCTTGGGGTGCCGGATGACGATCGCATCTGCGTATCCGCTGACTACCCGGATGGTGTCGGCCAGGGTCTCTCCTTTTGCCATGGAACAGGCCTCGACACTGCCAACTGCGATGGATGTGCCGCCGAGACGCGCAATGGCCGATTCAAACGAGAGGCGTGTTCTCGTGCTGGGCTCAAAGAAGAGGACGGCGAGAATCCTGCCATCAAGGGCGTTCGCATCGTACTTCTTCTTGTCAATCTGACCTGCATGATCCAGCAGGCGATCGATCCCGTTCCGGTCAAAGTCACCGATCGATATGATGTGCTGCACCGCTCACCCTCCCGATTCTTTCTGTGATGAGTATATTTTGCTCATGCCCTAAATTACCTCTCTTCCTGCGGGTCCGGGGAGAGGTATCTTACAGGAATGCTATTATTGGATTATTACGCATAGTGATCAAGAATAAACAGATTTTGCGGGGTACGCTTTTGGATTCAATACCTATTGCCCGGCCGGTTATTGGCAGGGATGAGATCACCGCAGTTACGGCCGTTCTTGAATCCGGTATGCTGGCTGCCGGTGAACAGGTCGCTCACTTCGAACAGGAATTTGCCCGGTACTGTGATGTGCCCCATGCGGTGGCGGTCAACAACGGGACTGCGGCACTCCATGCTGCACTGCTGGCGGCCGGTGTTGGTCCCGGTGATGAAGTCATCGTCCCGGACTTCACGTTCTTTGCCACGGCATCCTCCGTGCTGATGTGCGGTGCAACGCCGGTCTTCGTGGACGTGGATGAAAAGACCTTCAACATCGATCCGCGGAAGATCGAGGAGCGCATAACCAAAAAGACCCGGGCCATCATCGGCGTTCACCTCTTCGGCCTGCCGTTTGATATCCCTGCCGTGCAGGAGATCTGCAAACGCCATCACCTGACGCTGATCGAGGATGCTGCACAGGCCCACGGGGCTCTCTTCAAAGGTAAAAAAGTTGGGGGTTTCGGGGACCTTGCCTGCTTCTCGTTCTATGCCACCAAGAATATGATCACCGGGGAAGGCGGGATGGTGACTTCGGGCAGCCGGGCAATGGATGACCAGCTGCGCCTGATCGTCAACCACGGCCAGAGCGAGAAGTACCTCCATACCCGGCTTGGCTATAACTACCGTATGACCGACATGGCTGCTGCCATCGGGCTCGTCCAGCTGAAGCGGCTGGAAGGGTTCAATGAACGGCGCCGGAAGAATGCTGCATACTACAATACCCACCTCACGGTGAATGGACTGGTTACACCGGTCACACCTGCGGATATGCTGCCGGTCTTCCACCAGTATGTGGTCCGGCTGACCGAAGAGTTCCCGATGAGCCGTGAGGAATTTATGAACTACCTGAAAGGACATGGTATCGGAAGCGCGATCCATTACCCGATTCCTCTCCACCGCCAGCCGGTCTTCGGCCTGAAGAACGAACCCGACCCATGCCCGGTGGCGACCCGGCTTGCCGGTTCGGTGCTGAGCCTTCCCGTCCACCCCTCGGTGGAGGAGAAGCATCTCGCGTATATCTGCGATACCATCAACCGGGTGAAATAAGATGGATGTCGGTATTATCGGCGTCGGGACCATGGGGAAGAACCATGTCCGCGTCTATTCTGAATTGAAGAGCGTGGACAGCGTTGCTGTCTTTGACGTGAACGCAGGCGCTGCAAAGGCAATCGGCGACCAGCACGGTGCAAAGGTCTGTGCCACCATGGACGAACTGCTGGCAGGCACGGACGCGGTCAGCGTCTGCGTTCCCACGCCCTTCCACGCGGCAACCGTGAAGCAGGTCTTTGCAGCAAAGAATGCCGTGCTCATCGAGAAACCTATTGCTGCCACGGCAAAGGAGGCCACCGACCTCATGCGGTCCGCTCCCAAAGGGATCACGATTGGTGTCGGCCATATCGAGCGATTCAACCCGGTTGTGAGCGAGATCAAAAAGATTGTTGACAAGCCGCTCTACGTGGAGATGAAGCGCCACAACCCGGCCTCGGCACGGGTGACGGGCAGCACGGTCATCGAGGACCTGATGATCCACGATATCGACATTCTCCTGAACCTTTTCGGGATACCGACAAATATCCACAGTGCCGGCAGTGCGGATGTCTGCAGTGTCCTCATGAAGTGCGGGAATATTCCGGTCGCCCTCTCCGCGAGCCGCAAGGCATCCAAGAAGATCCGGATGATCTATATCGAGCAGGAAGACTGCACGATCGAGGGCGATTTCATGACGCAGGAGGTCACCATCTACCGGAAGCCCGGGCAGTACCAGTTCGAGGCCGAACGGTACGTGCAGGAGAATATCATCGAGAAGGTGATGGTGAACAAGCTCGAGCCGCTGAAGCGCGAACTCTCCACGTTTGTCGAATGCGCACGGGAGAACCGCCCGTTCCCCATCACGCCGGAACAGGCGATCGAGAACCTGCGGGTCTGCGAGCAGATCCAGGCCGGTCTCTGATTTCACGGATATGACCTATACGGATAGCGACGGTGAGTGAAGCGATGCTCTCGGAAATTATTAAGAAACGCGGGCCGATCAAGAAGATCGGCGTGCTCGGTATGGGATACGTGGGTATCCCGGCCGCTGCATTGTTTGCGGATGCCCCGCAGTTTGAAAAGGTGTATGGGTTCCAGCGGGACTCAAAGTCATCCGGTTACAAGATCGCGATGCTCAACCGGGGGGAGTGCCCCCTTAAGGGAGAGGAGCCCAGCTTAGATGACCTGCTGAAGAAGGTCGTATCCGCAGGCAAGTTCTCCTGCACTCCGGACTTTTCGAAGATCCGGGAACTGGACGCAGTCACGCTCTCGATCCAGACCCCGTTTTTGAACAAAGAGGACCTGCTGCCGGACTTCTCTGCCCTGTTCGAAGGGGTACGGAACGTGGGCCGCAACCTCACGCCCGGTATGCTTGTGGTGCTCGAATCCACGATCACGCCCGGCACCACCACCGGTGTTGCCCGCGAGCTCCTTGAAATGGAATCCGGTCTTGTGGCCGGAAAGGACTTTGCACTTGCCCATGCTCCGGAGCGGGTGATGGTAGGCCGGCTCCTGCGGAATATCCGGGAGCACGACCGCATCGTCGGCGGCATAGATGCGGTGAGCACAGGGCGGGCAACCGATCTCTATACCCCGGTCCTGACCCTCGGCAAGGTGATCCCGATGACGTCAACGGCGGCAGAAGTGACGAAGACCGCTGAGAACACGTTCCGCGACCTCCAGATCGCTGCCATCAACCAACTGGCCCTCTACTGCGAGGCCATGGGGATCAATGTCTACGATGTCCGGACCGGTATCGACAGTCTCAAGGGCGAGGGGATCACGCGGGCGATGCTCTGGCCCGGGGCCGGCGTTGGGGGCCACTGCCTCACGAAGGACACCTACCACTTAGAACGTGGGGTGCAGCAGCTCGGGAAGGATCAGCTCGATTACCCGGCCGGCGAGCCCTCGCTCTTCGTCCTCGCCCGGCACATCAACGACTTCATGCCAAACCACATGTTCCGGCTCACGAAGGATGCACTGGAGCGGGCAGGCAGACCGGTGAAGGGTGCGAGGATCGCCCTGCTCGGCTGGTCCTTCCTTGCCAATTCCGATGATACACGGAATACACCCGCCGAGCCGTACCGTGACCTGCTGGTGAAGGGGGGGGCGGTCGTTTCCGTGCACGACCCGTACGTGGCGGAATACCCTGGTGTTCCGATCGTTCCCTTTGTCGAGGAGGCGTTCGAAGGTGCGGATGCCATCGTGATCTTTGCCGGTCACAATCTGTATAAAGGCCTGGATGCACCCTATCTCAAGAACCTCACCGGGAAGAACCACCCGGTGATTGTTGACGGGCGCAACATGATTGACCCGGATGTCTATATCCGGCTCGGGTTCATCTACAAGGGGATCGGACGCGGCGACAAGAATTCGCATCCGATCGTGGACTGACCCTGCGTCTCATCTTTTTGACATTCAATTCAGGATAATGCCGGCACGCTGTCCGCCCACGCCTCCACCTTCTTACGGATCGCATCGTCCGTGTAGGACGAGACCGTGATCCGGTCGCGGGCGAGGCTCACGAAATAGAGTTCTCCCGAGGAGTCGTGGCACTTCAACGTGACGGAGAAGAGATCGGCCTCCTTCAGGTGCTTCACCGTTCCCCGGTGGGAGGCAATGTTCGCCATATTCGTGATCATAGAAGCGACGCCCGTCTCGTAGCCCTCGGCAGAGTCGTACACTTCTGAACTCGCGCCCACCTGCTTTTTGTTCTTGTTAAGGTACACGAACTTTGCCGTATAGCGTTCGCGCACCGGCATGACCGGGGGAAAATTCCTCTTTTGGGCATAGTATGACGTGCACCCGAGCGGGTTATTGAGCCGCAGCGCCTGGACAACTGCGGAGAATGCCGCACGGTCCGGGAACGGGTGTTTCAGCCTTCTCGATGCACTCTTCGATCCGGGTCTCTCGCGGAAATGGGTCATGATATCTCCTGCCCTCTTCTGGTTCTGCTCCCTTGAGGTGAATCCCCCGGGTCACAGGATTCCTGAGCAGGGGAATGAGCGAGACTGATAAATCCTTGGTGGTCAGTTGAACGAGGGTGATGGGGGGTCGCGTGGGTACAAGAGTGTGAGCGGCTCATGGATCCGGGGCTGGCGGGTTTTGCCCCATGTGACCATAGTCTCCGTCGCTGAATGCAGAGCCCGGAAGGGGATTATGCGGTCTCCAAACATGGTGCCGCGGGCGCCCGGAATATTCTTGTACCCACGCGACCCCCCCATGCCCCTTCCGGATTTTGTGCAAAAATGGTGGGATTTTACCTCTGTAATGTGTGAGTAATTGGGGATTTGTGGCGAGGGGGGGTCGCGTGGGTACAGAAATAATTGCAGGAAGAATCTTGGATCTTTCTGGAGTCTTGTTGTATAATGTGCAGAATGGTGTGTCTTTTCGGAATTTCACCATTGAAAATAAGAGCCCTGTAATTGCATTGCGATGCCTGCCGCCGCCCCGTAGGGCGCCCCGCGGCGGATCAACGATGGTTCAGTATCAGAAAACAGGTAAGTGCGTAGCGCAAAACCCGACGAGGCGTTTTGCGCGTAAGGCCTCCTAAATTATAAGTTGAGAAGAACTTTGATGTTTCATTCTCGTTGAAAGTTACGTCCCAAAAGTATTATTCCATAATTTTATGCCTTGATGAATTGAATTGAAGATTGATACCTCATGGTAAAATTTGTAAATGGTGCAATGTCCTACGGTGCTATTACTGAAATCATAAATGGTGCCCATGATGAGCTATATATTGTTGCGCCATACCTCAAGATTCCACAACAGACAAAAAATTATATAAAAAATGTAGATACGCGAGGAATAAAGTTTATAGTAATTTCACGAGCCGAGAATAATACACAAAGAAATGTCGATGAGAATGACGTTCAATTCCTACGGGGTCTAATCAGCGCAGATGTTCGTGTTTGTGAAAACCTTCATGCGAAGTGTTTCATAAATGAGAATGAAGGTCTGATAACCTCAATGAATCTTCACGAACATTCACAGGCATATAATTGGGAAATGGGGATACGGTTCACGAAGAATGAGGATCTCGCCACATATAATGCAGCGTTCGACGAAGTTCAAATGATTGTAAAACAGAGCAAAGAAAATCCAAAAGTTAAATTTGTCCCTGCTGCAGCGAGATCGCAAGAAGTTCCACCGCCCCCCGTCTCCCAAAAAAACAACTCAAATTCCGAGTTAAAACCCAACAACAACTACACTTCAACAAGTGAAGCACTGCCATTTGCAAACACGGAATTAGGAATTAATTATGCAGGCTTTTGGTTGAGATTAACTGCAGCGATAATTGACGTATTAATTCTGTTTATTCCATTTATGATCGTTTATACAATAACTGGACCTAATCACATATTGATTTTCTATTTTTTAATTTGGATTGTGGGATTAGCTTATTCTGCCTATTTAGAGAGTTCTCCGAAAAGGGCAACATTTGGAAAGGGGGCTGTAGGACTGATCGTAACAAATATGGATGGATCACAATTAACGTTTAAACAGGCATCCATTCGATATATTGGAAAATTGTTATCTCTGTTTACCCTATATCTGGGATTCATCATGATCGGATTCACAGAAAAGAAACAAGGACTTCATGATATGATAGCAAAAACACTTGTTGTCAAGAAATAAAGGAAGTATATCTTAACTTTGATTGCGGGTAAGATGCATTTTACAATTTTTCACTATGCCCTATGCAAAATTATAAAATATTATTTCCTCGCAATCGTCACGTACCCCGAGTGACACACTGAAGTAGATGGTCGCGTCCCCCGCTTCGACCGGGTCATCTCCCGCTCGATCAGCTCGTGGGTATGGACTTCGGTAAACCGTTCCGCAGCCGCATCGACCACGATCGCCATCTGCTCAAGGAACGGTGTATAGCAGGCAAGGTATCCTCCGGCCCGGAGCAGGGAGAATGCGTGGACCACGTGCTCGGTCTGGACCTGCATGTCGAGGTGCACGACATCGTAGGTGCCTTCCGATGCAAGGAAGTCCGCTGCCACCGCTTCGATATTCGTGAGTTTTGCGTCCGCGAAGTTCTTCTGCGCCAGGACCGAGAACTCCGGGCGGACTTCAAAGGTCTTCACGCTCTTAGCCACACCGGCAAAATAGATGGCGGCAATCCCGCTGCCGGTGCCGGCATCCAGCACCTCGTCATTGTGGTTCATGCCGGTATAGGCAATGACGAGGCCGATGTCCTTGGGGAGCATCGGGGCGCCGGACCGCTTGCCGTGCGTGAAGAAATCGGTCGGTCGGGGGATACGGATCGTGAACTCCGCACCGCTGTGCGTGAGGATGGTGTCGCCCGAGTTCTTCCCGACCAGTGCTGCAAGGTCCAGCTGGCCCTTGTCCGTACCGAGGTTCCCCGGTCCCGCCTTGATATAAAATTCCCGTCCTGCGCCAACGAGCAGGACACGGTCGCCCTGCTCGATCATTGGGCGAGCTTCATGATGGCTTCGGCAATGTCGCCCTTTGATTCAACAAGAGCGGCCTTTGCCTTCTCAACCGATACATTGGCCTGCGAGGCAACCATCGTGACATCCTCTGCCGGGATCTCGACTGCCCCCGGCTCAAACCGTGGCGTGCCGGAGATCTGGTAGGTGGTCGCACCCTGCATGGTCATGGCCGAGACCTCGGCAGAATCGAAGATCCAGTTCCCCTTGGGCGTCTTGATCACGATACTCTCAACGTCTTCAATCTGCTCGACATTCATGCCGAGCTTCTTCATCATCGCCTTCATCTGGCGCGGATTTATGTTTCCCGGAAGCATCCTTCTCACTACCCTGCCGTACTTTTACCGCTACTCCGTAATTAAATGCAAGCATCTCAGGCCCGGAGACCTGTGCGCCGCCGCAGGCAATCACCCGGTCGTTTGCGGCCACGACCAGCACATCATCTCCCGCGCGGATCTGCGGGTCGGCGCCGGTCACGTGTTTCGCAAACGCGTTCTTGCCCTTGGCCACGAACTCCGCCACATCGTCCCGGACGATGACCCGGTAGGCCGGTGCGGGCAACGCATCGTGGAGCCGGTTCGCCCCTTCGATCCCGAGGGTCAGCCGGCCATCCGATGCCCGGACCGTGGCAAGGCGCACGCCCTTATAGAGCACCTGCCGGATCCGTCCCGTAGTGGAATAGATGAACGTGCAGCCCTCGGGAAAGAGGGATGAGCCCACGTCCCCTCCGAACTGGAAGTCAGCGATGACCTGGACCCGCCGCAGTAAACTGTTCTCCGAGTATCCTGTTGACACGTTCGACAAACTCCTGTTCCGCTGGTTTGGGAATATATGCTCCTGCTGCAATCTTATGTCCTCCGCCTCCGCCACCATATTCTGCGGACGCATCGGCGAGCGCCTTCTGGAGGTCGATACCCTGCGCAACCACCCGTTCGGTGGTCCGCATCGAGACTTTCGTCAGGTTCCGGTCCTCGGGCACCTCGCACATGATCAGGATCGGTTTGCTGGCGTTCAGTTTCGAGAGCGCCATGCCGGCCCCGATCCCCACAATGGTGTCCGGGTATTTCCCGCCCACGTGGAGGTACTGGAGGTTGTCCAGTTCCTTGACACCCCGATCGATGATAAACTGGAGGAGCTCGCGGAGGATTGCCCGGTGGTTGTTGAGCATCTGCTCGGCATCGCGGTACGCGGGCCCGCGGTCGCCCCGGAGGATCGCCCCGCCGATCTGCGGTTTCGACCAGCGCCCGCAGGCATTGAGCAGGGTGGCGTACTCCTGTGCGTTCCTGAGGGGAGTCCGCGGGATCTCATGGGGGAAGCGGTAGGACTCCATGAGCAGCCGATCCGTCTTCTCCCCGTTTGCCATCAGCTGCTGGGCAAGACCCGAGATGATGGTGCGGTGGTCGTCATCGGAGAGTTCCTCCCAGACATACCACCGGCCGTCCGGCGTCTGCTGGCGGATGCCGAGTTTCTTTAGGAACTGGCGTGCCCCTTCAGGATTATTGGTGATCCCCTTGACGAACGGATCGTCATTGTAGGCAAGCGAGAGGTGGACCGGGCGGGTGGCCGTGCCGTAACAGTTGAGATCCTTTTTACGGACCTCCACCGACCCGTGCCGCATCCCGTCCTCGACAATGATCTCGCGGGCGGGGCCCACGAGGCCGCACTTCTCCCGCGCCATCATATCCCCGACATTGCCGACAACCGCGATCTGGGCAAGGTCAATATTGGCCGAGTCCAGCTGTTTTGCCACCAGGTACGAGACCCCGGCCGCACTCATCCGCGTATGCCCGTAGGGCAGGCAGTTGACCTGGGTATAGGTACGCCCTTCCACCGGCTGGCTGACGTGGTGGTCGATGATCAGGATCTCTTTTTCAGAGAACCCCCGTTCGAGCATCAGGTTCTGCTGGCCCGCCCCAAGGTCCGAGAAGATCTTGAGCGAGGAGTCGGATGGCACCTGCGGCATGGTGAGCGGTTCCAGCTGGCGCACAAAAACCGATTTTACAGGAATCTCCAGCCGGGATACGGCCTGGGACAGGATCGCTTCGCAGCTGATACCGTCGGCATCGATGTGGGAGATGATGGTTACTTCCGGTGCCGCGGCGATCTGTTCGGCGGCTGCCTTAACATCATCGCAAAAACCCATTGTGATATATTTAGGGAGTTCCTACAGATGAATTGTACGACCATGCAACCCGACCCGGCTGATCTCTTTCCTGAAACGGGGTTCATCACCCCGGCGCGGATGCGTGCCGTGGATGCCAACGCGATGGCGCTCGGCGTCACGGAGCTCCAGCTGATGGAGAGCGCAGGCCGGGGTCTTGCCGAACAGGTCCTTAGGGAGAATCCCGACCGGGTGCTCATTCTCTGCGGGAAAGGAAACAATGGTGGCGACGGGATGGTTGCGGCACGTCACCTCCGGCGCCATGCGACAACCGATGTCTGCTATCTCGACAAGGGCCCGCGGAGCAATGCATGCGAACACCAGCTCGCAGCACTCCGGCATGCCCGCGTGGGGCTGCACCCGTTCGCGTCCCGTGACGATCTCGAACCGCTTCGCACGCTTTTTGAGAAAGCGGATGTGATCATCGATGCCCTGCTCGGGACCGGCATGAGCGGGGGGCTTAAAGAGCCCCTGAAGACCTGCGTGGCGATGGCGAATGCATCGCCGGCGAAGATTATCGCAGCCGACATCCCCACGCCCGGCATGCGGGCGGACCGGATCTGTGCCTTCCACCGGGCAAAGGTGGACGGATCCACCGTGATCGATATCGGCATCCCGGTTGAGGCCGAGTGTTTTGTGGGCCCCGGCGATCTCACGCTCATTCCCGCCCGTGGGACAAAAGCGCACAAGGGATTTGGCGGGAACGTGCTCATCATCGGAGGCGGCCCGTACCAGGGAGCCCCGTATCTCGCCGGGCTCGGGGCACTCAGGGCGGGTGCGGATATCGTCCGGATTGCATCCCCGGTCTTCGAACCAATACCCGATCTGATCTTTGAGCGGCTGGAAGGCAACGTGATCGGGCCGGAGCATATTGACCGGCTGATTACCCTCGCGGAGAAGGCGGATGTGGTGGTCTGCGGAAACGGCATGGGAACTGAAAGCCATGAGGTGGTCATGGCTGTTGCCCCACACTGCAAAAAGGCGGTCTTCGATGCCGATGCCCTGCGACTTCCCCTTCCGAAAGCGAAGGGCGAGACGATCTATACTCCGCACGCTGCTGAGTTTGCGCGTATCACGGGGATCACCCTCCCCGAAGATACGATCGGGAAAGCCCGGGCAGCACAACGTTCCGGCATC
The DNA here is from genome assembly GCA_964592875.1 of uncultured Methanoregula sp. Lineage (GTDB taxonomy): Archaea > Halobacteriota > Methanomicrobia > Methanomicrobiales > Methanospirillaceae > Methanoregula. The sequence continues at coordinate 1,791 of CAZQGG010000008.1, read as the reverse complement.
AAAGGGACGGTTGTCATCAAAGGGCACATTGATGTTATCACGGATGGCAGGCAGGTCAGGTTCAACCGGACCGGTGATCCCGCGATGACGGTCGGGGGAACGGGCGATGTGCTTGCCGGTATTGCCGGTGCGCTGCTCTGCCAGCTTCCGGCATTCGACGCTGCCTGTATCGCCGCGTACGTCAACGGTAAAGCGGGGGAGGCAGTCGTGACCGAACGGGGCGGCGGGATGCTGGCCTCAGATATTGTGGACAAGATCCCGGCGGTCTTATACCAGAAACGTCAGAGAGGTGCATGAATGGCGGAATTTTCCCATATCACGGACGGTAAGGCACAGATGGTGGATATCAGCGGCAAGGGGGAGGTTGTGCGGGAAGCAACGGCTGCCGGCAAAATATTTCTCCGGCCGGAGACCCTTGCGGCTATCCGGGAAGGTACGGTTGTCAAGGGAAATGTGCTGGCAACGGCCCGGGTTGCTGCAACGCTTGCTGTCAAGAACACCGCCACCATCATTCCGATGTGCCACCCGATCCCGATCAGTTCGATCTCCGTTGACTTCACGGATGGAGACGGGTATATTGAGGCAACGGTGGTCGTGAAGATGACCGGGAAGACCGGGGTTGAGATGGAGGCCCTGACCGGGGTTTCTGTGGCCCTGCTGACGGTATGGGATATGGTGAAGTCGGCCGAGAAGGATGCCCACGGACAATACCCGGTGACCCGGATTACCGATGTGCGAGTTGTCGAGAAGAAGAAGGGGAAGTGAAAGATTTTCTTTCACACCTGATGAAAAATATTCTGAATTTCAAGATCAACCTATTGGAGATATTTGCCTTAGCTCAGTATTTTTTGCACAAAATTAATGAAATTCCCTATTTGGAAATTTATATATAATTTAATAACGACTCTGACTTATGAGTATCTTTGATAAAAACGGACCAAAAACTGCTCATGGAAAAATTAATAAATTAGTCACGGGCGACGGTAGGAAACCCTTTGAAAAACAGTTAGAGAAAAAAGTAGACGAATCGACAAAAAAAATTCTTGGTATTAAGAAGAAGCGAAAATAATTTCGTCCGTGGCAAAAATGGAAGAAGATATTGTGCAAGGTCTCATTTTCATAGTTGTCGGAATTGTTTGTATAGCATTCTTTATGCTCGTGAATGGAATTTTAAACTCTTTTAGAGCAGGAGGATGTTTAGTTGGACTTGCGTTAATTGGAATAGGATTTTGGATAATGATTCCAATAAAAAGAATTTTCAAATTTGGGCAGCGAGAATGATGATTCTTTCTGCAAGAATTATGACGTTCTATGGGGCTTCGCCCCCGCCATTAGGCATCCCCTATTGTGATGCTTTACGCGCAAAACGCCTCGTCAGGTTTTGCGCTACTCACTTACCTGTTATCCAGAGATAATGGTTATTGAGGCCGCCGCGGGGCGCCCTTCGGGGCGGCGGCGGGCATCGTATTTGGGGGGGACTAGATGTCTTGCATTTATCACATTGATAGAAGCATTAATTTTCCGAAAAATTATCCCCTAATACAAAGGTAAATTAATTATGACTCTTTATGACACATTTTTTAGCGTTGAATTAACGTTTGCAGGAATACTTCTGGGCTTTCTCCTTGGTATGTACGGAGCAGTTGCTTTCAATTATTTCTCACTAAGACAACAATATGAATGGTCCTATAATTGGGCCGTATCTAATAACGACATTAAAGAACAAAGAAAAAATGTGCTCTGTAGAAAACCTTTTTTCCGAGAAAATACAGGGTCTGATCGACCAAAAGA
>CAZQGG010000007.1:0-208568 GCA_964592875.1 uncultured Methanoregula sp. | reverse complement strand
TCTTTTGGTCGATCAGACCCTGTATTTTCTCGGAAAAAAGGTTTTCTACAGAGCAGTTTTTTCAGGCCTGCTCATTCCAATCCGTGCCGGCATGCAGATCCTTCAGAACTGCACCGGTGCCGGCAGATGTTCCCCACGACGCGGAATGCATCTTCCAGATCCGAGAAGTTCGGGATATGTGCGTCACGCAGGATATGGACGGGTGTCTTCATACTGTCCCCGCCAATCATACACCCGACCACCATCTTGTGCGTGAGCCGTGAAAACCGCACAATCTCGTTTGCCACCCGCACAGGATCGGAGATGGCTGACGGAACCACGATGACAAAGGCAATATCCCAGAGATCCTGGCGCTGTGCAACAATATCGAAGGCCCGGGCAAACCGGTCCGCATTGGAATCCCCGACCATGTCAATGGGGTTGGCCCGGCTCCAGTTTGCAGGAAGAACACCGTCAAGATCCCTGATGAGATCCTCGGGGAACTCCGTCATGGTGATGCCATACCGTTCTGCATAATCCGATGACAGGACAGCAAACCCGCCGGCGTTTGAGATGACGAGCGCCCGTGTTCCTTTTGGATACCCTTCGGAAGAGAGGAGTTCGGCGGACTGGAACGCCGTACGGATGGAGCTGACCGGGATAACCCCGGACTGGCGGAATGCTGCCAGGTAGGTCTCATGGCTTCCGGCCAGGGCTCCGGTGTGGGAGGATGCGGCAAGCTTGCCAATCTTTGAGGACCCGGATTTTATCGCAATGATGGGTTTTGTGGGTGAGATCCGGTTTACGATCTCCCGGAACCGCGTGCCATCGAGTATCTGTTCAATGTACAGGATAATGGCCCGGGTCGCTTTATAATCCCCGGCAAACCGGATAAAATCCTCAAACGTGAGATCGGACTGGTTCCCGACACTGATCACGGTGGAGAACCCGATCTCTTCCTGGAGGCTCCAGTCAACAATGGTGGTGATGATGGCACCGCTCTGGGAGATGAATGCAATGTGCCCGGGCCGGGGGGAGACCGGGTCAAAGGTTGTATTGATGCCCTGGTGCGGGAGCATGAGCCCCAGGCAGTTGGGGCCGATGATCCTCATGCCGGACGTGTTGGCTGACTGGAGAATCCTCTCCTCAAGGTCCCGCCCTGCGGCACCTGATTCGCGGAATCCCGATGAGATGATGAGAGAAAGCGGGATCTTTTTTGCTCCTGCTTCATCAATAACCGCAGGCACGCCTGCGGCAGGAATGGTAATGACCGCAAGATCCACGGTGTCCGGGATGGCTGCAAGGGACGGGTATACGGTCTTCCCGAGTATCATTCCCCCCTTCGGGTTGATCGGGTAGACCCGGCCCGGGAAGGGGAGGAGGTTCCGGCAGACGGCATAGCCGACTTTGCCCGGATCGGAGGAAGCCCCGACAATGGCAATAGACCTGATAGCAAAGAGACTGTCGGGCATCTCCCGTACCGGGGGAATGAGCCGGTGAGTTTCCGCATCGTTCCGGTATATCCGTGCATCCACGGCACATGCACCCTGCGTGTACAGGATCAGGGGATTGATATCGAACTCCTCGATATGGGGATCCGCATAAAACATCGTGGCAACCGACCCTATGATCTTCGCGAGTGCCGGAATGTCCCGGGGGGGTTCATCGCGGTAACCAGCGAGAAGCGGGTAGCCTTTCAGCTCCGCGATCATGGTGGCGATCTCATCGGGATCGATGGGCAGGATCCGTATTGAAACATCCCGCAGGAGTTCTACCAGTGTTCCCCCGAGGCCGATGGTGATGACCTTGCCAAATGTCGGGTCCGTTCTGCCGCCAAGGATCAGTTCAAGGCCCGGCTGAACCTGCTGTTCCACGAGAATTCCCCGGATCTGCGCATCGGGGTTGTGACTCCGGGCGTTCTGTAAAATCTGGTCAAAGGCCCGGCGTGCCTCCGGTTCCGTGTGAATACCGGTGATCACTCCCCCGGCATCGCTCTTATGGACAATATCCGGGGAGATCACCTTCATGACAACCGGGTAACCGAGGGTTTCTGCGGCAAGGGCGGCGTCCTCCGCAGTGTCCGCTACCCGGTACATGGGTATGGGAACTGAATGTGCGGCAAGCAGTGCATATCCATCCGGTTCAGAGAGCAGGATCTTTGACATCAGGAGTGTTCCTGAAATACCCTTAGTCCGGAACAATTATTAAGCCTGAGTATCCGGGTCGTTTGTCATCAGCAGGGGAATTCAGCCGGGATACCCATAGGAACGGTTTACTCTGAGACACTCTGCCAGTTCAGACAGTATCGGCACGATCTCATCGCCGTCAGCAATCCGATCGCGTATCCGTTCGGCAAGGGATCCGTTGATGATCCGCTCTTTGATGACCGGCAGGTAGACGCGTTCATCGCCGGTTGCATGCTGCCAGGCCATCTCATACAGGCGCATCAGATCGTCCCGCATCCCTTCGGTTCCGTGCCGGATGGCCTCTTCGGTCAGTTCGAGAAGCACGTCATAATCCCGTTCAACGGGAAGTGTCCGACAGCGCAGCAGGGACCGGACAAAGGCACAGACCGCCATATCGGAATGGATGGACTCCTGCTCATCCAGCGCCTTGATCTCCAGGCACTTCCGGGAGAAACGGATGATGACTCCCCCGGAGTTCACCCATTCCTCGCAGAGGATATCCGCACCGCGTTTTTTGAGTTCGGAGAAGATCTCTTCCTGCCGGGTGCGGTAGTCCGTAATGGATTGAATCCTCTCCGGAATGATCCGGTTGCAGATGAGCGGGATCTCCTTCTGGTTCTTCCGGTAGTAGACCAGCCGGTTGTCACAGGTCCCGGTCAATGTTCCCTCAACCAACGGCGATGAGGCCGTGATGGCAATAAGATAGGGAAGCAGGGATCCGATTTTGTTGTAGAGGTGAACGAGTTCCCGGCTGCTCTCATAGGAGAGGTTGATCTGGAGTGCCTGGATGTTCAGCCAGCCGTGCTGGTGGATATCAAAGAGGCGATCGTAAACTTCGTAATACTCCCCCTCGTCATGATCCCAGACCGGGATCTCGCTTACCTTTGCCAGCGGGTGCATGCCAAGGCCAAGGAGCTGGTACTGGCCGCAAAAGAGATGGTTGAATTTGTCCATACCCTTGACGAGTTGTGCCTCAAGCAGGGCCAGTTCATCGGCCGGTTGTCGCGGGACCATCTCGAGGACGGTCTTCTGGAGTTCCTTGCCCAGCAGTACCTCGCCGAACAGGATCTCGCTCTCGTACCTGCCGCAGATCGATTTTAAGATCCGGTCGGAGTCCGGCAGGGCATGGAACCCGCGGTCATTGATGGAATACTCGTGTTCAGTGCCGATGGTCATGAGATGGTGCATATATGCGGGGAATCTCCGCTACCTTTTCCGTCTCCGGCTCATCGATCCGGCAGATCACGGCGAGCTCCTCTTCGGTCAGATGGGAGACGAGCCTCGTGATGCTCTCTGCCGCGAGCGTATATTGCTGGTTGTACGCCTCGGGCACCTCTTTTAGGAGCCGGACAATGGGGCAGATCGATTCGAATTTCAGGAATATCTCGATGACATCGCCTTTCACATCAAACGTGAAGGGCCCGGACCGGCAGGTCTCGGGCTTGATCTTGTGGATGCCACACTTCCCTCCCTTCCAGAAATAACAGGTCCCGTCGGTATGGGTCCGGAGATGCCGGTACCCATTCTGTTCAAATGCCTCTTCCGGTACACCCTCGGAAACGAGCCGTTCGTAACAATGCCCGGATATCGGGGGATGTGCGTCATTGCAGCAGTGTCCCCCGCATTTCATGCAGATCTCTTCTGCCCGGATAAGCCAGTCTTCAGTCATGGTATCACGCAGGTATCAGGTTATCTACGATCTGTTCGAATACGCGGGGATAACAGTCGTCCTCCCCACTCTCGATGGATGGATTGTCATTCACTTCAATCACGTACGCGTCGCCATTGGTATTTTTGATGTCCACACCGTACAAACCCCTGCCTATTGCATTGGCTGCCTCGATCCCGAGCCGGATCACGTGGGGCGGGACATCCTGTTCCGGCATACTTTCGACTCCGCAATAGACAATGTGCCCGTTCACGGATGCCTGGATCTTGAACGTGACCGAGGGGATGGTATACTTGCAGACGTACAGGAGTTTCCCGTTTAGTACCCCTACCCGCCAGTCATACTTGCTCTCAATATACTGCTGGACCACGATCCAATCCGACAGGTGAATAAAGCGCCGGGCCACCTTGAAGAATTCGGCAATGTTGGTCACCTTCTCGACCCGCTGCGAGAAGGATGTCGAGGGCTCCTTGATAATGAGGGGCGATCCCAGGTCATCGAAGAGCCGGGTGACCGATTCAACGGACAGGTCCTGTTTTGACAAAAAGACGGTCTTCGGGAGCGAGACCTGCTTTTTGATCAGGTGCGAGTACATGTTGATCTTGTCCCCGCAGATCTGGATAGAGTGCGGATCATCGATCACCGGGATATGGTGAAACTCGGCCATGCGTGCGGCCACGTACGTGACATTCATCGGGTCGGTACGGGCCCGGATGAAGAGTGCATCCATCCTAGGGATCTTGTTGATATCCACCGGGAACAGGAAATCCACATCATGTCCTCTGTTCTCGGCCACATCCCGGCACCGTATAAGCGCGGTGAGCTGCTCGGCATTCGAGAGCGTCTTACGGTCCACGAAGATACCCAGCCGGCTCATAGGAACTCCTGGTGTGAAAGGTATGCAGCGAGCAGCGTGCGTTCGGCAGCTGACAGCCGGGAGTACCGGGTGGGTGAGAGGGACGAGAGCAGGCACCGGCCATCGTATCTGACAAAGACAATCGTGACCAGCGGGATGGCAAAGAGATCGTATACCTGCCGTGCAAGTGCCGAAATACCCGTATCGTCATCAGCGGTTTTCCCGAAGATGGAGACCGTACTTTGGATCTCTGCACCATCATTGAGTTTCTGGAAGCAGAACGGGTATTTTCCCTTGTTGGTGATGTGCTTGATGATCTCCTTTGACTTTTCGCTATCGTGAATAACGGAAAAATCTGCGGTGGAGGCAAAGTAGTTCAGGCCATAGACAATGGAAGGTAATGGTGCATACCCCTGGGAGATGCCCCATTCACAGACCGGAATGCCGGCAAGGCGTGCCCGTTCAAGGCAGACCGGAACAACATACGCGTCAAGCACGGTTGCACTGGAGGGACTGACCGTCCGCCCGTCCATCTCCTGCCGGAGGATCGAATAATACGTATCGCTCTTGTAGGAGTAATCCTCGCTGATGATATGGCAGGCCCCGTCAAGCTGGATCAGATAGAGCATATCGCGTGAGATTGCACCGTTCCTGGCAACTGCTTTCAGGGCTGGCCGCTTACTATCCGGCTGGATCGAATCTTCGGTCTTGGTCCCCATATCCTGCGTAGGGACTGCAACAGGAAGACAGGATCGGGGACTTGCCAAAATGGCCTGCCCTGCATCGGGAGATCCGTTTCGCAACCGACTGTTCATGGGGCAACCAGCCCCGTGACATGCCTGCGGATGCACAGCAGGGATGAATGTTCAGTGCCGGATACCAGATTCCTGCATGGTAAGACAGTGCAGAAACCTGATTCATGGCATGTGCCGAATCGTTCGGCACATGGCAATTCCAAAAGAGAAAAGAACGCCCGTTCGTCCTCTTCAGTATCGTCATTATCCTGGGACGCTGTCATGAAGAACACTAATCCAACATCATGTCCATTGGATTAACACATTTTAGCTATACGATCATCCCCTAAATAGGATTTTGCTTTAGGAACCGGAACAAAACCGGTTGCGAAAAAATCACTGTGGATCATACATAATTGATTCTCCCGCCCCCTCATTCATACAATGAAATCACCGGGAATGGGAATATTTATGACGAGTGGGTGGGCACGTGTGTCAAGAGGGAACATTGATACTCTTATATCACCATGGGTAATGAGTCATGCACATACCAACTCCCGAGGAACTCCGGACGCGCCGTGAAACCCTTGGCATGAAACAGACCGAACTCGCACGCCGCGCCGGTATCAGCCAGTCCATGGTGGCAAGGATCGAGGCGGGCAATGTCGATCCCCGTATCAGCACGCTGAATAAGATCATCGTGGTGCTCAACAGTGCCGAACCCCGCCGGATCCGGGCTGCCCAGATCATGCATAACCCGGTTTTGTCCGTCCAGCCCCAGGATTCCATCAGCAGGGCTGTCGATATCTTTGAGAAGAATAATATCTCCCAGCTCCCGGTGATCGAGCGGGGTGTTCCGGTGGGCTGCATCTCGGAATCGGTGATCGTGAAAGCGATTGAACAACAGCGGTTGCATAAATCCCACCTGTTTTCGGTGAAGGATTTTATGGAGCCGGGTTTTCCTACGGTCCCTTCGGATATGGATGTTGAGACGGTCGTGAATATTCTCCAGCAGAACCATGCAGTCCTTGTGATGGACGGGCGCGTGGTATCCGGGGTCATCACGAAGCACGATCTGATCTCCCTCATCGTCTGAATCCGGAAGTGCTGGCCCGGTATTCTTATTTTAATGTGAGAATTAGCGCTCAAATCTGATGCGAATTTATAAATATCGGGTACCGTCAATGGTTATTTGTCGTGACCGCTTCGGCCACGGATGGAGTGTTACATGGCAGAAGAGACAAGCGAGATCAGCAGCATGACCGTGATCGGCATTGGAATTGTGATCTTTATTGTGATTGTCGGTATCTGGTACCTGTTCCTGAAGTAACCTAGGGCCGAAATCACATCTTCCTGTTTTTAAAAAGATCAGAGTTTTGATACCAGGTCCCGGAGAACGCCGGCCGGATCTTTGGATTTGACCACGCTTGACGCCAGGAGGACGCCATCCGTTCCCAGGTCAATGGCGATCTTTACGCATTCCCCTGACTGGATACCCGCGCCGGTCAGTACTTTTACCGCGGGATTTACGGTATGCACCGCTGCGACCGAGCGCCGGATGATCTCCGGGTTGGCTTTCGAGACAGAGACCCCGCTTCCGATCAGATCCGGCGGTTCAATGGCCACAAAATCCGGGGCAAGTGCCGCCGCACCGGCACTTGTAGCTTCGTTGTTAGTACATACAACCGAGAGAAGCTTGTGTGCCCGGAGACCCTGCAATGAACACTCGATCTCTGCCAGTGTCAGGCGCCGTTCGGAATGGTTCAGTAACGATCCGGCTGCCCCGGCCGTCTTTATTGCGTGGACCGTCACCTGCCCGGTGTGTGCGCCGGGCTCGCTGCCGTCTACATGTTGTGCATAGATGGGGACAGAGAAGTGGTGGCAGAGAGGATGGAGGTCGATATATCCCGGAGCAATGCCTATCATGACGCCACTCTCCTCCGCAACACGTTGTGCGGCCTCAGCGATCATGTGTGCCCGGTGGCCGGCTCCTTCTTGGTATGTTTTTAAGTTCACCAGAATCAGGGGGGATGTCACGATGGTATCTCCTTATCCTAAATACATCTCGTTATTATTCCTATCTGGTTCCCGAATGATGAATTTTTGGTAACGGCACATAGTATCGAAGATGCGGCGATGGAATGTAAATACCTTGATGAAGCAGAAAAGCCAAAAATATGGTAAATCAGAAATATTCCTGTTCTTTAGGAAATGGTTTGTGAGGTGAACGGATGCGTTTATTCAGGTATTGTATGGTAATTGCGATGATCCTGCTGCTGGCAGGTACCGTGTCGGCGGCAACCGGTGAAAAGTGGATCCAGACAACATCGAATGCAGGGTTCCCTGACCGGGCCGGTCATGCGGGACTGGTTTTCGATAACAAGATGTGGATCATCGGGGGTTCATCCGATGGGGGCGTGAGTGGTCTGAACGATACCTGGTACTCCGTGGATGGATTACACTGGATTGAAGCAACACCCTCCGCTGAGTTCCCGGCCCGGTTTGAGCAGTCTGCGGTGGTATTTGACAACAAGATGTGGGTCATCGGGGGAAATAGTGGAACCCGGGCACTCTATGACGTCTGGTCTTCAGCTGACGGCATCCACTGGACCCTGGGTAACGCAACACCCGGGTTCAACGGGAGGTATGCAACCGCCGTAGTTGTCTATAAGAACCAGATGTGGATGTTAGGTGGGAATGACGGACGTTTTACCTGGGATGATGTCTGGAATACTCCCGATGGTGTCCAGTGGACTATGGTCAATGAGAGTGCGGGTTTTGGCGAACGCAGCGGGCTTTCAGGCCTTGTCCACGACGGGAGGATGTGGGTGATTGGCGGTGCGAGAGTTGGTTCAAAATTATATAACGACACCTGGTATTCCACGGATGGCAACACCTGGACTCAAACAACCAAAAATGCCGGATTTGCAGCCCGTGCCGGGCAGGCAAGTACCGTCTATGACGGGAAGATGTGGGTGATCGGCGGATTTGACGGGACACGGTCACGGAATGACATCTGGTCTTCAGTGGACGGCACCACCTGGATACAGGCAACGGGTGCAGCACCATTCTCCGCCCGGTTTGATTTTCCTGCGATAACCTACAATGACCGGATATGGATAACCGATGGTGCAACCAGTATTAACACCACGGCAGGACCGGATACATGGTACACGGGTAAGGGTAGTGAGAACCCCCTCACGGATGCAGGTATCTGGATGTGGCTTGTGCTCGTGGTTGCTATCCTTGTGGTGGTTGCTGCATTTTTCATTATTCAGAAGAAGAGAGCGGTACCTGAACAGAAATCTTCAAAGAAATCCTCAAAAAAGAAGAACAAGTAATCTCTTCATCTCACATTCTCTTTTTGATCTTCTGGATCGCGCGATCAAAATTATAGGGTGAACAGTATTCAGGATGCAGAGATCTCTTTTTTTTGAGATCTACGAATCCCGAAGTCCCTGCAGGAAATGTCCCGGGGAGACAGTGCCCGCCGTTATATCCGCAATCTCCCGTTTCAGTTTCCTGAATCCCGCATCACGGGCTGACCCGGATACACTGCCGGATATCCGGATGGCCTCACGGTATATTCGTGTGATTGTCTCCGTATAGAACGGGCCCCGGTTACGTGCATCAAGGATGATATCCGTGATGCCCATCTCTGACAGTTCCGGGAGATATTCTACAAGACAGGTATCCGATGAATTGCCGATATGCGTGCGGCATGCCCCATCGGGGGTGACCGGATAGGTCCGCCCATTGTCATCCTTGATCCAGAGTCCTGTCGGGACCTGACGGTCCGGTGTGCCGGATTTTGTTCTCCCGCAGGACTGGACAAGGCGGGGAATACAATCCTGCGTGATCATCGTCTCATCGTTTCCCTGTACAATGATTGCGCAGGAGCCGGGAATCGATCCGTCTTTCCGGCAGGCAGGGATCAGTTCCCGGATCTCTTCCCGTGATAATTCCGGTGAGAGGGTGAACAGCGAATACGCTGGGGATAGCATTTCGGCCGTTCTGTGGTTGAACATATTCAGTCCCCCACCCCCAAGGAGCGGCATCTCCGAAACTTCCCTATGGATCGCATACGAGATACCGGGATTTTCTGACATACATCCTGCAAGCCCGCAATTCCCGAGTTGCTTAAGTTCTGATAACAACAGGTCGAGCTCGGAATCATGGGCAATGCGGGGGAATTTCCAGACCAGATCTTTCTTCTGTTCCCGGCAGATTCCAAGGGCAGCAAGGATCTGCGATTGTATCGTTTCCTGGGTCGTGGGGCTGCATTTATGCCGGTCGTGAAGGGTGATGGGTGGTTCAAAACAGATTGTATCCGCGCCGGCACCCACAGCGCTCCGGACCCCGTCAAGGGACTCCGTAAAAACCATGAGCCGGAGACCGGATTGCTTTTTCTGAACGGGGAGGGTCGAATTATCCGGTTTGATAATGAAATCCGGAAACGCCTCCCGGATCCGCTGGTGAGCTGCTTTGACTGAACCGGGATCCGGAAGAGTGGATGCCTGAAGATGTTCGGAAGCCTGGAGAAGGAACTCCCGGCGCATTGCGTTTATGACCGCCGCCGGTGCAAAGAGGCCCCCGTCATACTGAAGCGAGAGCCGGCTGATTACAAACGAGGAATCGCCGGTCTTCCGGAACTGCTGTTCGAGTTGCTCCGCAGTCAAGGGATGTGTCCGTGCCGGTTCCATTTTCTGTTGCGGGGACCAGGTGATCGGAATGGAGAACCCATCGGGTCGCAGGATGGAGCCTTCAAGCCGGACCACTCCATCCGGAGTAATGGTGATGGTGAGATCGAGAGGAATCTGCCGGCGCAGCTCCAGCGGCGGTTTTGCCACGATACGGCGGGCGGTTGTGGCAAGATCGCGGGAGGCGGTGATGTATACATCAGCGCCCACCAATACCGGGGCCGACAGCGGGAGGGAGAACCCGGTCTTTGTTGATACCGGCTGGACATTCAGGGCAAATCCCAGTTCCTGTTCAGGATGCGCCGGGTCCGTGATGAGCAGGCCATCCCCCTTAGTAGGGACAATCGGCCGGGTTGAGCGGACCTGCGCTACGTGATTCTTCTTATCGTAGTGCTCGATCCTGCCAATCAGGAGCCCCCGGTTGTCCGGAGCATCCCTCCCCATGAATTTCTCGTACCTCTCATTGAAGAGGTAGCCCCCGGTGAATCCCCGGTTGAATGCAAGCATCAGGTTCCGGTAATCCTCATCGGAGGGTTTCCAGGTGCCCGCAGCGATGGCATCCAGCGCCCGCCGGTAGATGGAGGTGACGATGGTGACATATTCCGGAGACTTCATCCGGCCCTCGATCTTCAGCGATACAACCGGTGAGCCGACCAGTTCCGGCAGGTGATGATAGGTGCAGAGATCCTTTGGGGAGAGGAGATAGCGCTCCTTGAGCGGTACTTCATGTACGTGGACCGAATTGCCAAAGTCGTCCGTATCCCCGGTGATGAGCGTGTAGGGCTTCCGGCACGGCTGGGCGCACATGCCCCGGTTCCCGCTTCGTCCCCCGATTAGGGATGAGAGGAGGCACTGGCCCGAGTAACTGTAGCAGAGCGCTCCGTGGACAAAGACTTCGAGACCCACACCGGTATCTTTCGTGTCCCGTGCGATCCGCTCCACCTCCGCAAGCGAGAGTTCCCGGGCCAGCACCACGCGGGTGATTCCCTGCTCTTTTGCCCACCGCACTCCGGGCGTGTTGTGGATTGTCATCTGGGTGGAGGCATGCAGGGTGAGCTCGGGCAGGTACTCCCGCGCAAGGGCCAGCACCCCGGTATCCTGCACGAGCACGGCATCGACACCAATGCAATAGAGCCAGCAGAGGTAATTCATCACGCCCGCGAGTTCCCGGTCATGGATGAGAGTATTGACCGTGACATAAACTTTTACTCCCCATAAATGAGCATAACGGACGGCCTCAACGATATCCGCATCCGAGAAGTTTGCTGCAAATTTCCGGGCACCGAACCGTTTTCCGCTCAGGTAGATGGCATCAGCGCCGGCGGCGACCGCCGCCCGAAAGGATTCGGGCGATCCTGCCGGGGCAAGGAGTTCGGGAAGTCCCGAGCGCAGCTTATGCTCATTCCCCGCACCAGGTCTCATGAGGGCACCATCCCCGGCAGGTAGACCTGGAAGAGCCCGATGGAGAGGATGATCGTGATGACGAGGGCAAGACAATAGGCTGCCATCGTCAGTATGAGGGCATGATCTTCCCGCCAGCCCAGCACCCATGCGGCCGGCGCATTGATGTACACCCCGAGCAGTATCTCGGAGGGGACCAGCGCAAGGATCCCATAGCGCTCAATGGTTGCCGACTGGAAGACGGTCTTCCGCGTGTTCTCCAGGAACCGGGTTACCGGTTCATACGTATGACCGATCGTGTCAAAGATATCGAAGAGCCCTAAGAAGATCCCGACCTCCGTGCACATGAGAACATAGAAGATGAAGAGCGGGGGAAGACCCAGGGCAATTCCCACCGGGGCTGCCCCGTACTCGATTAAAAGGCCGCTCCCGATCAGGGCGAGTGTCGGGGAGAGCGGGAGGCTGAAGAGGAAGACCGGGACGAGCGGAAGTACGAGCGCACAGAATATGCCCCTTCCGAGGGCTCTTGCGATATGCCGTAACGAAGTATTGCGGTCCCAGAGTTCCATTGCCGTAATAGATGGTTTCCCGTAAGAGCATAAACTCTAGTAGTGTTCGTTTCAGAGTCCACCCGATAGCCCGCGGTATTCCCGTGATGCAGGAACATTTTTTGTGGGCCCGCCCCCAACCATGAAGTACATGAAGATCATTGCCGCCCTCACCGATCCCACGCATGCAGCCCGGGCACAGAAACAGGGAGCCGATCTCATCGAGCTCCGTGTCGACCTGTATGAAGGGGACCTGGAAAAGATCGTGAAGAAGGCAAAAGCGGCGTGCACGCTGCCGGTCATCCTCACCCTGCGATCAGCGCAGGAGGGCGGGCAGTTCTTCGGGGATGCGGATGCGTGGATGGAAACGGTGCAGCCCCTCCTCCGCTATGCGGACTATGTCGACATCGAACAGCCGTTCGCCCTGCATGCAGCGGCAATCCGCAAGGCGAAGAAGAAGATCATCGCATCGCACCATGCCGGCCAGATGATCCCGCTCTATATCCTGTTCGTCCTGGAACGCGAGCTCCGGGCGTACGGGGATATTCCCAAGATCATCGTAACCCCAAAGACGAGCGAGGATATCCTTGAACTGATGTCGTTTTCGCTGGCTGCCGGAAAACCCATCATCACCGGTGTCATGGGAACGGAATTACGGTATGCCCGGGCCCTGTTGCCGCTCTTTGGCTCGGAGTTCGTGTACTGCCACACCGGCTCGCCGACAGCGGCAGGACAATATTCGGTTGAAGAGTTTGTCAAGATCAAGAGCCTGCTGCTCGAAAAATAATTTTTTATTTCTGAAATCCCTGCAGTCTTCAAGCGCAAGCCTCAATACGAAAAACCTGCAAGCCTTATGGCATGAGACCAGTTATTGCAATATCAGCAGTCTTTGTTATATTCGCACTTGTCCTGATCACCGGGTGCACATCAACCAGTGCCCCGGTTCCCGCGACAACGATCATCATCACGCCCCAGCCTACCGCAGTACCGGCGACTGCAGTTCCTGCCGCAACACCGGGGATCAGTACGATTGCAACCACCGCATCCGGGGATAACGGTCCGATCGAAGTGATGCCCTCTGACCAGCAGGTCAGCTTTGACCTGTCCAAGGATCGCCCGACCTCGAAGATCCACCTGATCTACCAGGGCGGGCCCGGCGAGAGGTTCACGCAGAAAGTGACGATGAAGGTGTACCTGTCGGACGGGACTTCTGAAGAGTACGCCATGAGCGGGGGCCAGAAGCCGGTTCCCAATGACGAGATCGTTGCCACGGGAACCCGGGCCGGCGACCGCTGCGTTATCTACGTCCAGGCAGCCGGTATCACTTACAAAGTGATGGACGAGAAGGTATTCGGTTCAGCAGAGTACCAGACCTGATACCATCAAAAATATCCGGGCCCTGATCGGCCCGGCCCCTCATTCTTTTTTCTTCTGTTCAAGCCATGCATCAGCACGTACGAGTGCGGGCAGTTTCCAAATTTTCGCGAAAATCTGGAACAATACGTTCGTTTATATAATTGAAATCAGCATTAGGCATATCCGAGTATCCCGATATCATCCGGATACATCAGGTGATTGTATGAAAAACCAACATGTTATTCTCCTTGTGCTGGCGGTCATCGGCATGCTCTTTGTTGCAGGATGTACGCAGCAGACCGCAAAACCTGCGGCAACTCCTGTGGCAACGCCGCTCCCCACTACCCAGCAGACCCAGGCAGCATCCGCAGGTACGATCGGAACTGCAAATTCAACCCTTGGCACGGTTATTACCGGTGCCGGGGGAATGACCCTGTACTATTTCACCAAGGATGCTGTGGACAGCGATACCAGTGCCTGCACGGGAACCTGTGCCGATACCTGGCCCGCTTTCTCCGCCGACACCATCCAGGTCTCCGCCCCGCTCTCCAAAGATGATTTTGGCATCTACACCCAGGCTGACGGCAAGAAACAGGTGAGAACCAATGGCTTACGGCTCTACTATTACAAGGGCGATAGTAAACCCGGCGATGTGAATGGCGAGAAGGTGGAAAATGTCTGGGTCGCAGCCACGCCCTTTGAGTATATCAAGATCGCCACGTCAACGGAGCGCGGGTCCTATCTCACGGATTCAGAAGGAAAGACGCTCTACTACTTCATCCAGGATACCCCCGGGAACAGTATTCTCTCGGGCAAGAGCCTTGCGGAATTCCCGGTATTCGGTCCCCGCCTGATCTCCACCCCTTCATCCCTGAGCCCCAAGGATTTCACGTATGTGACACGGAAAGATAACCTGTCCCAGCTCGCGTACAAGGGTATGCCCCTGTACTATTACATCGAGGATAAAAAATCGGGCGATACCCTGTTACAGAAGTACTCCACGGATTTCTTTGTAGCGAATATCTCCGGTGTTTCTGCTGTTGCGACGCTTATTCCGCCCCGCATCATGAGTGATCCGGTACAATAACCGGAACCTTTTTTTTAACCCGGGTTCGCACAGCTGCACGGCCCGACGGTCCTTCGTTAAAAAAGATATTTTTATCTGACTGCCATCACGAGAATTTCTTCTGTTCGAGCCATGCATCAGCGAGCACGAGTGCGAGCATAGCTTCCGCCACCGGGAGGATCCGGGGCAGGATGCAGGGATCGTGGCGTCCCTTCACCGAGATCTCCGCATCGTTCCCGTGGATGTCGACCGTCTTCTGCGGTTTGGCAATGGACGCTGTCGGCTTCACCGCGATCCGGACCACAATGTCCTGGCCGGACGAGATCCCGCCAAGGATCCCCCCGGCATGGTTGCTTAAGAAACCGCTCTTCGTGATCGGGTCGTTGTTCTCGCTCCCGAATTTGCCGGCAACTAAAAAGCCGTCGCCGATCTCAACCCCCTTGACGGCGCCTATTCCCATCAGGGCGCCGGCAATGTCTGCATCCAGTTTCCCAAAGACCGGGGCGCCGAGTCCCGCAGGGCATCCGGTTGCCACGATCTCCGCAATGCCGCCCACGGAATCCCCGGCTGCCTTTGCCGCCAGGATCTCGGCCTCGATCTCCGCGGGGGAGGTCTTGCCGTGCACGGAGACGATCCCCCCCGATATCGTTATGTTCTGTGCTGCAAGGATCTGCAGGGCCACCGCGCCGGCAGCCACGCGGCCCACGGTCTCACGGCCCGAACTCCTGCCCCCGCCCCGGTGATCGCGGATACCGTACTTCTGCTGGTACGTGAAGTCCGCATGGCCGGGCCTAAAAAGCGTGCGGAGCTCTTCGTAATCGGATGAGTGCGCCCCGTGGTTTCTCACCATGAGTGCAATGGGCGTGCCGGTGGTTTTACCCTCGAAAACCCCTGAGAGGAT
This sequence comes from uncultured Methanoregula sp., assembly GCA_964592875.1. Lineage (GTDB taxonomy): Archaea > Halobacteriota > Methanomicrobia > Methanomicrobiales > Methanospirillaceae > Methanoregula. The sequence goes on along the minus strand of CAZQGG010000007.1, from coordinate 193,172 downwards.
CTCGATCTTGTCATCCTCCTGCCGGGGCGATACGAGCGGGGAGGTGCCGGGCTTGCGCCGGTCCAGGAACGGCTGGATGTGCTCCTCACTGAGGGGGATTCCTGCCGGGCAGCCGTCAATGACGCAGCCGACCGCGGGCCCGTGGCTCTCGCCAAAACTCGTGACTTTGAAATTTCTGCCAAAGGTGTTCATGGGATATACTTCCTGAGTGCTGGTGCCGGGAGATCGATCCCGAACCAGAGCCTGAATTGTGCCCGGGCCTGTTCGGCAAACATGCCGGTGCCGGTGATGGTAGTGCAGCCCTGACCGATAGCCCGCTCGATCAGCGGGGTGATCGGGGGCGTGTACACCAGGTCAAAGACCGTCAGCTCCGGGTAGAGTTGCTCTGCTTCAAGAGGGCTCCGGATATCCGGCTCCATGCCAAGCGGCGTGGCATTGACCACGAGGTCCGGGTGAAGGGCATCGAAGGTGTCCCACGCAGCCCAGCGGCAGCCGGATCGCTTTGCCAGTTCCTTTGCCTTCTCGGGGGTCCGGTTCAGGATGGTGACGTCCATCTCGAGGCCGGTCATGGCATATGCGGCAGCGGCGGCAACGCCCCCGGCGCCGAGCAGCACGGCCTTTTTCCCCGCCATGCCCAGAAGGGGCGCCCGCACGCCCAGCCAGTCCGTGTTGTACCCGAGGGCTTTCCCGCAGGCAAAGACCACGGTGTTCACGGCGCCGATCTGCCGGGCTGCCGGGTCGGGAATCTCATCGAGATGCTCCATCACGGATTGCTTGAACGGGATGGTGACCGAGAGGCCTTTCACGTCAAGCGCCCGGGCTTGCTCCAGGATCCGGCCGATATCCGGGTCCTCAAAGAACGTGTAATAGTAATTGAGGCCGTGTTCCCTGAAGAGGGCATTGAAGAGATTTGGCCCCCGGCTGTGAAGGCAGGGGTTGCCCGCAACGCCGACAAGCCGGGTCTTCGGGTCTTCCGGGGGATTTTTCAGGATCTTTGCCAGGTGGTGAAGTACCGGTGCCGGCATCCTGCCACTCCGGAAGAACGCGAGGCCGTCCGCACGGGCTGCGGGTTTCGGGACACCGGTCTTCAGGATGCGGAGGATCAGGTCCGCTGCCTCTTTCGTGGTTTTGTTGCCGGTGTCGATGCAGAAGTCCTCTGCTGCCGCGTACTGCTGGCGGCGACGGGCGAGCATCTCACGAATCTCCTCTTCTGCCGGGAGATTTGTCAGCGGCGGGCGGGGGGCCCGTGCAATCCGTTCTGCAATGACGTTAGAGTCTGCGGTCAGGAGGACGAGCGTGCTGTTTTTGCGGAGATGCACCATGTTTGCGGAGATGGTGACCGCCCCGCCACCGGTGCCGATCACGGCATTGTGAGCCGGCAAGGAAGCGATCACCCCCTGCTCGATCTCCCGGAACCATGCTTCGCCATCGGTGCTGAAGATCTCATCAATGGTGCGGCCGCTCTGCTCCTCGGCCAGATGGTCCGTATCCAGGAACGGCACGTTCAGGTGCCGGGCCAGCTCCTTTCCGATCTCGGTCTTGCCGGTGCCGCGGTAGCCTACGAGGACGATCCGTCTCACGATATAACTTCCTTCATGCTCTCCCAGAATTCCGGGAACGATTTGTTCACGCACGCCGCATCGGTGATGGTGATACCCCCGATAGCAAGACCCAGCACGGCAAAACTCATGGCGGTGCGGTGATCGTTTGCCGGATCGATCGTGCCGCCATGCAGGGGCGCCGGGACGATCGTGATGAAGTCGTCACCCACGGTGACATTGCCGCCCAGCGCCCGGAGGCGATCGGCTGTTCCATTGATACGGTCGCTCTCCTTGAACTTTAAATGACTGATTCCTGTGAGGGTGGTTGGGCTTCCTGCCACGGCCGCCACCATGCAGAGGGTCTGGACGGTGTCGGGCGAGGAGGACATATCGAACGTGATGCCGTTCAACTCACCGGTGCGTTCGACCGTGACGGAATTCTTCCCGTACGTGACCCGGCATCCCATGGCTGCAAGGGCATCGGGGAACCGGCGGTCTCCCTGTACGGAGTCCGGTGCAAGGTTTTCCACCCTTGCCCTGCCCCCGCAGATTGCGGCGGCAGCAAGGAAGTATGAGGCCGAGGAGTAATCGCCTTCAACCGCGTAGTCCCGTCCCCGGTACCGGTGCTTGTTACTGACCGAAAAGTTCCGGTAGCCCTCCCGCTCCACCCGGGCCCCGAAGGCCTGCATCACATCGAGCGTGATGTCCAGATAGGACGCGGATGCGGGCGGGGCGGGGATCCGGACTTCAACGGGATTATCGGCATACGGGGCCGCGATAAGAATCGATGAGATGAACTGGCTGCTGATGGAGCCGTCCATCGTGACACTCCCGCCGTTTAAGTGCCCGCTCACTTCGAGCGGGGGATAGCCGTCCGCTTTCAGGAACCGGACCCTGCCTCCCAGCGTGGGGAGCGCTGCCGCAAGGGGGCCGATCGGCCGCTCCTGCATGCGGGCACTTCCCGTGAGCGTGACCGGGTATTTGGAGAGGAGCGCAAGCGAAGTGAGGAGGCGCAGGCTGGTGCCGGAGTTGTCGAGATCGAGCGTGGTTGCTTTGAAGGCAGGGATCGTTCCATCGCACCCGTCAATAAGGATGTTGTCTGCGTCCTGCTCCGCAGTGATCCCGAGTGCCCGTAAGGCTGCGAGCGTGAGCATTGTGTCATCGGCATCGAGCGGATGCGTGACCGTTGTCCTGCCGCTTGCGAGCGCTCCCGCGATTAAAGCCCGGTGCGTGTAACTCTTGGATGGCGGGGCGGTGGCCTTCAGGTCAACGGGCCCGGACTTCAGGATCGTGATCTCCCGCTTCATTTGGGCACCTCGATCTTCCGGTAGCAGCCGAGTTCGCGGACGCCGGTGAAACTCTTCAGTTCCCTCAGCGCTTCCCGCGTCTTCTCCGACCACGTAAAGTCCAGGAAGAAGACATACTTCCCGATGCCCTTTTTTGAGGGACGGGACTCAATCCGTGAGAGGTTGATCTTCCGTTTCGCAAAGGCCCCGAGCAGATCGTACAGGAGACCGGCCCGGTCCTCATCCGGGTCGATTAAGATGCTGCACTTCTCGGGTGTTGTGTCCTCCACGGGTTTCCGTGAGACCCGGACGAACCGCGTGGTATTGAACGCACTGTTCTCCGTGTTCTCAAGAATGATGGGCAGGTGATAGATCTCTGACGCCGAGACCGGGATGAGTGCGCCGGCGTTCGGGGTCTTCTTTGCTTCAAGGGCGCTCGCCGCATTGCTGCTCGTGTGGATGACCGGCACGCACCAGAGCTCGATGGCATCGCTGCACTGCTCGTGGGTCTGGGGGTGGGCGTAGATCACCCGTATCTCGTCTTTTGAGACGAGCGAGGCCAGGTTGTGGTGGATGGGCAGGTACATCTCGCCCGTGATGTGAAGCGGGTACCGGGTCAGGCCGTCGAGCGTCTCACCCACACTCCCCGCCTCGGAGTTCTCCATGGGCACGATACCGTCGCCATCCCCGCGGGCGACCGCAGCCATGATGCTCCGGATAGTGGGGAGGAGGACGATCTCGGCGTCCGCTCCAAAGAGTTTCAGCGTCAGCTCGTGCGAGAATGTGCCCTCGGGCCCGAGCGTGATGATCTTCATTTATTCACCATACACTCGATCAGGGCATCGGTTGTCTTCTGGCCCTCCTCGCAATAGGAGCCGAGGTGGCGGCTGTTCTTTGTGAAAAATTCCCGGAATTTTTCCGGGTCTTTTGATGCAACGATCTCCGCGAGATCGGCTGCAGAACTCCGGCAGGCGAGCAGGACCTCAGGAACGTAAGGATTCTGCTGGAGGATGTCGGCATAGAGGGCGGGGTCCTGGCTCAGGAGCCGGCCCACGAGCGAGAGCTCGATCTGGTACACGGGACTCTCGAAGGCCTCAGTCTTGTGGAGATCAACGCCCAGCCTTCGCACCGTGTCGGCCACGCAGAGCGTGACAAAGTGCGTGAGCCCCTGCACCACGGCAACGGTCCGGTCGTGCTCCTCCGGGGTCGCAATGGTGCAGACGGCTCCCTGCGCCTCGAAGACTTTGATGAGGGATGCCACCCGCTCTTCGCCTGCCCGGGCGGGGCAGACGATGATGGTCTGGTTCCGTATGGATTTTACCGTGGGCCCGAACATCGGGTGGAGCCCGATCACATCCGCCTTCGACTTCAGCATCGCCGCGACCGGTCGCACCTTCAGGGACGTGAAGTCGCAGAGGAGCTGGTCCGCCCGCATGAGCGGCGCTACCTCTTCGATCATCCGCACCGTGTCATGGATCGGTACCGAGACGATGACGATGTCGCACTGCTCTGCAATGTCGCTCGCGGTGACTTGAGTCTTTCGTCCCGAGACCAGGACTTCGTATCCGGCGTTCTCAAAGACCCGGGCAAAGAGCCGGCCCATCTTCCCGGTACCGCCGATGATGCCTGCCTTCATGATCACTTCTCGCGGATCGTCTCTTTGACGGCCATACCGAAGTGCCGGCCGCCTTCGAGCACGCTGCCCATGATTTTGTCACCGGCCTTGAGGTGGACAACCGAGATGGCTTCGCCTTTCTCGCCCACGAGCCGGATCGTCTCGGCGTTCTGGAGGATCAAACTCACCTTGTTTTTGTCCGCCGCTGCCTCAACGAGCAGGAGCGGGCGGCGCTCGATCTTTGTCCTTCCGATGATGGCGGAGTGCGCCGTTCCCTTCGCATCGGTGACCAGGACCGATCCCCCGATGGCAAGGTCCGATAGGTATGCGGTCTTGCCGTCCGGGAGGAGAATGTAGGCATGGACTGCGCCGGCGTTCACGCGGAACGGGCGCGGGGCCACGTACGGGTTCTCCAGCGTCTCGGCATGGACGAGGAGCATGGCGGACGAGGTGTTTCCCATCAGCATCCCCTCACCATCGGAGAGGATCGAGCAGGTGTCCACACAGACCCGGTCTCCCATCCCCACCGGCACGATCTTCGTGACCGTGAACGGAACGAGGCCGACCTTTCCCGTGGTCGCCTTCACGAGCGCAGCCACGGACTTCACTACGGCCGGGCTGTCGGTTGAGAGGAGGATACCGTATACGCCCTTCTCCAGGACATGGATCGCCATCGCGGCCTCCTCCGCGTTCTTCACCCGGGCCACGATCTTATCGGACTGGGCCACGAGATTTTCGAGCGGGATCACGGTCCAGTCGCTCGTGGTAACGATGACCGGCTTGTGTTTTCCGGCGTGCGCCGCTGCGTTCTCGCTCGCCTTGTCCGTGATGGTGCACTCGGTGATGTCGGTGCCGGGCTTGATCTCGCCGTCCGGCGCAATGGTCGTGATCCGGCCGAGACGCTTCACGTCCTCGGCCTTGTCCACCATCAGCGCATCCGCACCGCTCTCGATCGCTGTTGTTGCAATATCCTTGTTCCAGGGGCGGATGTCCACCCAAAACTGTTTCATTTGTGCTGCTCCAGGGCTTTGCCTGGGTCCACGTTGTGGTGCACCACATTGCAGAGGGCCTGGACGAATGACTTCGTGTCCTGCCGCTGGAACGCGTTACGGCCCACGCAGACACCGGCGCCGCCGGCATTGACCGAGTCCCGGATGATCTTGAGGGATTCAAGATCACCGGTCTTTTCGCCGCCGGCAATGAAGACCGGCACCGAGCAGGCCTTCACGATCTTCTTGAATGCCACGGGATCGCCCGGGTAGTTGGTCTTGATCATGTCAGCGCCGAGCTCTTCTGCCACCCGGACCGCGTGGCCGATTGACTGGGCAGAGAACGAGTCGATGCCCTTGCCCCGGGGGTAGCACATGATGAGGAGCGGCATGCCCCAGCGGTTGCAGTCCCGGGCCACGTTCGCGCCGATCTCCAGCATCTTCGATTCGCTCGGCGAGCCGAGGTTGATGTGGATCGAGACCGCGTCAGCGCCGAGCGCAATCGCTTCTTCGACCGTGCAGACCTGGACCTTGTCGTTCGGGTCCGGGTTTAACGATGTGCTGCCCGAGAGGTGGATGAAGAGGCCGATGTCCCGGCCGTGCTTCCGGTGCCCGCGCTTCACGAGCCCCTTGTGGAGGATGATCGCATTCGCGCCGCCGTTACTCACGTCCGAGATCACCTGGGTCATGTCCAGGAGGCCGTCAATCTGTCCCATCGAAAAGCCATGGTCCATGGGCACGATGACTGCTCGTCCCGTGTTCCGGTCCATGATCCGTTCGATCCTGATGTCCTTTCCAATCATGATTACACCTTGAGTACTTCGAGTGCTTCTTCCACGCTCTTGTTCGCGTGCACGATACAGGCCGCGGCCCGGACGAACTTGGCCGGGTTCTTGTGCTGGAAGGCGTTCCTGCCAATCGAGATCCCGGCTGCACCGCCCGCCATTGCACCCTCAATCAATTCCAATGTTGTGCGGTCATCGGTCTTACTACCTCCGGCCACAACGACCGGCACCGGGCAGCCCCGGGTCACTTCGCGGAAGGACTCCGGGTCACCGGTGTACACGGTCTTGACGATGTCGGCGCCGAGCTCGGCCGCCACCCGTGCGGCAAGTTTCACCTGTTCGAGATCGTTTGCCGTCGTGATGTTCTTACCCCGGGGGTACATCATCGCAAGGAGCGGCATGCCCCATTCCATGCATTCCACCGCAACCATCCCGAGATCCTGGAGCATCTTGGCTTCAGACTCGGCCCCGATGTTCACGTGCATCGAGACCGCATCGGCGCCCATCTTCAGCGCGTTCTGCACGGTATTGACGAGCACCTTCTCGTTCGGGTCCGGCGCCAGCATCGTGCTTGCGGACAGGTGGAGGATCAGCCCCACGTCCCGGCCGCCCTGCCGATGGCCGTGCAGCGCAAGGCCGACATGGCCGATCACCGCGTTCGCCCCGCCTTCCGCGACAAGGTCCACAGCCTGGCCCATGTCGATGAGGCCCGGGATCGGGCCATTGCTGACACCGTGATCCATCGGTATGATGACGGTCTTCTTCGTATTGCGATTCATGATTCTTTCCAGACGGATTTCCTTTCCTCTCATAGTAACAACAACATCCTCCCCTTGGCATTCGCACGAAATTAACTTGTGCAAACCAAGGGGCTTGAATCAATACCAGAAATAAAACCGGTAATAAAAACTAAACGAGCCAAAGAAGCGGGACCCTGCGGTCGTCACGTTCGAAAGCTCATGAGAAACGATTTCACTAATGCAACGGGCGGGTGAACTAGTGGAGATAAAGACGTTCACGGGCAAAAAAACCCTCATGAATGCTGTGGCACTCGTCCTGCATACTTTATGGTTGGAGTTGGTTGTATATAAGCGTGTGTGCTAGAGTGTAGCACACCTCCCGTTCCGCGAGGAAGGGGAGATGGGAGAAGAACGCATGAGCGTTCTTCGACATGGTCCGACAGGTTCGAAGAATCTGGAGGAGGAGAAGGGAGGAGAAGCCGAACCTTCGATTTGCGTGGGGTCATCAGACTCCGGGAGTGAGAATGTGTGAGTGTTCTTAGAATATGGCAGAAATACCCTTTAATATCTATAAAATATGTAGTGTTTGAGATCCCACAATCGACTTTTTTCATATCGAGTAATTATTACACTTGAAAAGCATAAGAAGAATAAATGGCCATAATTCGACCTAGATTAAACGATTATTATGACCTTCCCTTTACTCAAGAAGAAGTTGATTTTGCGATTCCATATTTAGATGAGGATATTCCACTTTATTTAGATCCATTTCTTCTTTGGAAATCACCCTCTCTACAAGATAATTCACTCCATACATCAATGATCAATTGTTTTAACAATCTTGGATATTTAATAAAATCTGGAAAAGAAGAGATTGCGTTAAAAAATCTCATTAAAGCGTCAGAATGTAATGAAGTAGGATTGGGTCTTTCTAAAAAGAGACACGGGACCCCAATCGGCCCTAAAGTTGGAAAGAAAATTTTAGAATTATTCAAAAAAATTCCACAAATTCAAAAATCTGGGTTTATTCATTTCGAAGAAATTCAACTTTATGTCGATTCTATCTCAAAAGATAGAATAAGTGATTTCGCATGCAATTTCATTAAATCGTTTTTAATTGATTATTCGATTCAACAATGTGATGACTTAAATATTCCTACAAGTGAATGCACAATTGAGGTTTATAGTTATAAAAAACATGAATTTTTGGAAGAAACTATTGATCTTCCACAAAACCCGATTACAAAAGATCTGATCATATTGGTTCCAAAACGATGGCTACGTTTTACACCTTGGATCAATAACGAAGATTTTTGTGATAATTTTTTTATAAAAAAAATACTAAAACCTGGTGAAAAATGTCCTGATAGGGTAAAAATACTTCAATACAACCGCAACAACTACGATGTTGTTCAAGCATATATTCAAAATAAAGAAAAAGTGGCAAAAGGTTGTAAGAACGATCCTTTGTTCAAACCAATTCCAATTATATCTGCTAAAAATAAACTTTCAACGATCTTAAAATTACCAACTGGCAAATCTGACAACGCTGATAAAAAATTTGAGGACAATATTTGCCAATTATTTCCATCAATTTTTTACCCACAATTGGATTTTGCTCAAGAACAAAGCAGAACGATATCGGGAGTATTAATTCGAGATTTAATTTTTTATAATAATCGGTCATTTGACTTTTTAAAGGATATTTACGATGATTACGATTGCCGTCAAATTGTGTTTGAGTTAAAAAATGTTAAAGAAATAACCTCTGATCATGTTGATCAACTTAATCGGTATCTCTGTGATCAATTTGGAAGATTTGGAGTTATTGTGACTAGAAATAATCCCCCCAAATCGGTATTCAAAAATACCGTGGATTTATGGGCGGGTCAACGTAAATGTATTCTTATTATAAATGATGAAGATATTAAATTAATGTGTAATGTATTTGAAAATAAACAAAGACTGCCAATTGAAGTGATTAAGAAAAAATATGTAGAATTCACTCGAGCATGTCCGGCATAAGTTGATTATTATGAAAAAAACCGAAGTAGAGCAATTTATTGTAACGTTTAATCAAATGCGAACACTGTATGATGAAATTTTTTCACTTTCTGGGAGAAAACCAAATGATTCTATTAACACATTCAAACTTAATCTATTCAATCGAGTTTTAGCGAGCTCAAATCTTATATTAGGTGAATCAAAACCATTTCCAGATTTCACTTTATTTGATGAGTCCGCTATGCCTTCAAATAGTGATGTTGCAGTTATGCTTTCACAATATTTGGATAGTATGGAAAGGTTCAGAAGCAAAAATATTAGAGAGGATTACAATCAGGAATGGATATGGATAATCGATGAAGATGAAAAAATTGAAACCTATCGTCCAAGAACCCGATATCAGAGGGTGAAATAGTGACAAAGAAAATTATTCAAAATGACCTTCCCTCGAATCTAGACGTCGAAATTTTTTTACTTCTCGATAAAATGTTTGAAGGGATTTTCATCGAAATGAAACAATTCTCAAAAAGTAAACAAGAGACGGAACTAAATCACTTCAAAGTGAAAAAAGTGAATGAAATTCTAAAAAAAATTAAAGATCTTTTGTCCACACAGCCCACAATTGAGTTTCTTGAGTTATTAGATGATGACACTCTTCCAAGGTATAGTGATTCTGTTTTAATTCTCACGCAATATCGGACTGCACTTAATCAGTTTCGTGCGAAATACTTCCTTAAAGAAGGGGAAGGATATAATTCAACATATCGCTGGCGTACAAAAGAGGATCCATAACACTTTATTTACAATGCTCCTTCCTCCACGCCATGTGAGAAGTCGCTCGGATGCTTCATCTTTGACTAACCAGAATCGAAAACATCCGGTCATATCAACTATTTCTTCTTAAAATCATAAATTGTCGCCATATATGGAGTGGCGATTTTTTTTGAAATCAATTCGGAAAATTGATCGAGATAGTGGGAATTTGTTGAATTAATTAACTCTGGTATCACCGATGCCAACAACCCCGATCCAGGATTAAGAGTATGTCCTACAATTCCACAAATCATATCGATACTATAACGATATGCCGTTGCATTGGATTTTATCGAGGTATCTTCCCAGATATTATCTAAAATCACTTCCAGCTCATCTCTTTTCTGAATGATCGACGAATCATTTTTATCAATTACTGCCTCATTCAAAGCTGAATGTACTTTATAAAGATCATTCGCATCGTATCGATCGATCAGTCGTTTGCATGCTTCAAGGCTCTCGGGATAATGAGTGCATTTTTTCATTAGAAAACTGCCAACTTCTGGAAATGAAGGACGTTGGTGTAACAATTGAGAGGGGAGACCCATTTCGTTTGCTTTCTGAATAGTATCGATACTTAACGCTAAGTTAGATTTAAACGGGTCCTCAATTGGATACAAAATCATATTTTCTGCTATTGAGAGATAGAGGTGCGCAAAATTCGGATCTATTACAAAATTTTCAATGAAAACATCAGCGATTTCATCTAGCCCATAATAGCGTAAGCAGATATACGATTTCATGTGAGTTTCAACCGTATGTCGACCGGCGACCGTGGCTAATTGTTGTTGCCAGATAGGTGACAATCCGATTAATGTCTCTATTTCAATTTGATTCGGTTTCCACAGATCCAGCAATTTTTGATCTTGATTGTTTAAATTAGAAGAATAAAGGGGAGGTAAAAATTCTTGTAACAATGGGTCTAAATAATCGAGTTCTTGATATTTTTTTGGATGCGCCGTCAGAACGAACTGAATTTTTTTTGTATCCTTGATAAATTGAATCAGTTCCGGAAATTCACATATTGAAATATTCCATGTTTTTTCGAAAAGATCTGGTGGGACCGGATGTAATGGAAAGATTACCGTTCCTGATAACGCGACTTGACTCCAAATCGAACAATCTTGAACGAGATTGAATATTGGAGATTTCAGTTTCAGTCGATCAGATGATGATATATTGTTCTTTAGAGCTTCGACTTCTCTGTCTTCATACTCTTCTAAAAAATCAGAATCTATACTCATCGTTTTTCCATATCCATTGTTCAATTATTCGTTCAAAGTCTTAAGTCGTGTTGATATGATCTCTGCTATGATAGGCCCAAATCCGCCGCGGGGCATCATTCGGGGCGGTGGCAGCCATCGCCCCTAAAATTTGTTATCCCTCAAAAATGTATCAAAATAATTCTTGTAGTTTCTATGTGTGTTGCCGTTTTTGATAAAAACTGACAATGAAAGCAACGATCGCCAACAGGATTGGAAGAATAACGTAATATCCAACTTTAAGTGGGAAGAATTGAACACAAATTTGGATAATAAATCCTGCCACCCAAATCGATGCGTAGGCTATATTATAAAGCGCGTTTAGACCGCCAATGATAAAAATCGCCGCACAAAATATCAGAAGTTTCCATTTCTCATCCATATTGTCATCACACCGGGATCATATTTCACTACGGTATTTGAACCGACAACCATGCAGGGCGCAAGTATACAAAAAAATAGGGAACTCCCCATTAATGTCTAGAGTGTCCACCAGACGATCAGATATTTTATTGTGAGTCTCCCCCTCCTCGCTCTGCTCGGAGTCGCTCGGCCGTCTATCGAGGCTTTGTTATATGGATTAAATTTAATTAGTATAAATAATATATAACTTAAATTAATATTTATTTGGTTTAATGGTGATATACTGTCGTGTGATTATCAAAAATTAAAACAATAGAAATATCAATGAAATATTTTTTAATAATAATATGGATATTGACTTTGAAAAAATGATGAATGAAGGAATTTCCCTTACAAAAATAGGAAAGTTTGAGCAAGCTTTAATGTGTTTTGATAATGCTCTAAAAATTGATTCTAATTCTGTATCCGCATTAAATTATTACGGATATTCTTTAATTGAACTAAAAAGATCTGAAGAATCTCATGAGTATCTGGATCGAGCTCTCAAAATTGATCCAAACTATACATATGCCTTAAATAATCGTGGCTATGCTTTAATTGAACAAAAAAAGTATGAGGAATCTCTTGAGTATCTGGATCGAGCTCTCAAAATTGATCCAAACTATACATATGCCTTAAATAATCGTGGCTATGCTTTAATTGAACAAAAAAAGTATGAGGAATCTCTTGAGTATCTGGATCGAGCTCTCAAAATTGATCAAAAATATTCTAAAGCGTGGTGCAACCTAGGATATGCATTGAAGGAATTGAAAAGATATGAGGGAGCTCTTCAGTGTTTGGATTGTGCATTGGAAATAGATCCGAACAATGTCTTTATCCTAAATAATCGTGGATTTACATTAAATGAATTGAAAAGATATGAGGAAGCTCTTCAGTGTTTGGATTGTGCATTGGAAATAGATCCGAACAATGTCTTTACCCTAAATAATCGTGGATTTACATTAAATGAATTGAAAAGATATGAGGAAGCTCTTCAGTGTTTGGATTGTGCATTGGAAATAGATCCGAACAATGTCTTTACCCTAAATAATCGTGGATTTACATTAAATGAATTGAAAAGATATGAGGAAGCTCTTCAGTGTTTGGATTGTGTATTGGAAATAGATCCAAATTATGCTTTTGCATGGCATAATCGTGGAAATGCGTTTTTTGGATTGAGTCGGTATAATGATGCTATAAAAAGTTATGACGAAGCACTAAAAATTGATCCGAATTTAGTATTTACATTAAACAACCGTGGTATTTCGTTATTTAAATTGAAAAAATATGATGAAGCCCTAGCGAGTTACGATAAAGCATCAGACCTTGATCCTACCGATTCAGATGCATCGCTTAACGCCGGTCAATTATTGAAATCCCTGAAAAATTATGATAGATCATTATTGTATTTTCAAAGGGTGTTAAATAACAAACCTCAATGTCTGCAAGCTTGGGTTTATCAGGGTTTCTCATTAAGTAAATTAATGAGGGATGAAGAAGCAGCTGAATGTTTTAAAAAAGCATTGGAAATTGATCCCTCCAACCCCCGGATTTGGATAAATTATGGGTGTTCATTAAATAATTCAAAAAAATTTGACGAATCACTTTATTGTTTTTACAAAGCACTAGAACTTGAACCAAACAATGCCGAAGCTATAAGATATAAGGAACAGGTACTTTTAAATTATAACCAAAATCAGAATCCAGATATCGATAAGATAATTATCAGGTTTGCTGTGTTAGAAGTAATTGATATTATCTATGAAAATGTCTGTGAGGAAGTGGTAAAAGAAGTTGTGGGAAATGCTATAGATTTTGGTTTTGGATTCATTAGTCCTTAAGGATGAAGACCTCTTGTCTTATTCAAAGACCTTTGCCCTTTTTTGGTTCGATCGAGATTCTCACCATTCTCCAGATCCTGCTTCCGGAAAGAGGAGTTGTATCCCCCCGCCAAGCCGCACTGATCAAACCCCTCCGGCCATCTGCCATATCCTCCCGCACAGCTTAATCCGGAATTCTGAAACCGTGCCTCTCCCGCCACTCCATCTGGATGCAGTATGGGTATTGTGCACGATACCGTTCGCAGGCTTCTCTCCTGCAGGGGATTGGCGCAGCCGCGGTGCGTTCATTTTCCGGTTCTTTTGCATAGCACCATAGGCTAATCGGATTTGAGTACCGCTTGTCGCCCATGAGTACCAGTCACAGAATACGGGTATGAAGGCAGAGGTGGCGGCGGGTGTAAGTGTTATTGATAAAAAAAGAGAGGAAGCCCCTAGCCCACCGCTCTGCGAGGATGGTGATGCCCGGGCGGACAGAAAAAAACTCCGGCCTCCCCACAACCCTCGTGCTGATCGATCGACCCCCCAGAAAAATAATCGGAGGGGGGGATGCCGGATACCTCCCTTTAACGGTTTGGGTAACGTGGATTTATACGCAGCAACCGAGATATTGTCTCCTGAAGAATTTCCGATAAAGCGTGTGGAATTCTGGGGGTTCCCATGATTCAGTATAGGGATCTGAATGGGCTGATGGGTGGGTAATGTATCCCCATCGGACATCGCTGATCGGTAACCTGTTCAGGGATGACAGGAGAATTAGCTGAAAATCCGATTGCCGTTATGTAAGATTACCCTCATCCGCTTCAGCTAACGTAGTGCGTATGAATATCACCGGAATGTCCTTTTGGTTTAACACCCTGCCATTGGATTCAATGATGCGGTATATTTCATCAGTTGTAGTACGGTTTACCGGCATTCCATCGAACAGGTCAATTTCAATAAAACCCATGGAACTTACACCATATCCACAAACTGGACCGTCCGGATACATGTAGGGAATGAGCTCATTATCAGATAGATTACGGATATCAGCAAGATCTAGTTGCTTTTTCCCAATGACCCCATAGACTGTATAAATATCTCGAGACAAGATATAATCGAGATCGGTAAAACTTAAGGCCGGTATCCATTCAGCAATAAGAACTTTTTTTTCTGACAATTTCCGGTCGTTCTTGTTTTTTTCATCGATATAAAAAGCTGCAACGCTGATGAAAACGCACAGGACCAGGAGAAAACAGATTATGAGATGCGGATTTCTCATTTTCGAAAAAAAATGGAATTTATTCATGTGTATCATCTAATAATGGAGTACAGGAGTAACCCCGAGATCATACTGTATGTTTGATACGGGAGAATAATAAGAATCTGTAGAAGTATGACCCCAATGGATCCCACCAATCACTACCTGATTCAGGCTATTCTTCCAATAGACCGGGGCACCGCTATCACCATTCAATGATGTGTACGATGCACGGTGCTGGTCATACATCCAGCGACCGAGATCTGCGTGATATATTACTGCGTCCGTTTCTGTAACGGCGCCACTGCTTTGGGACGAAATCCCGGACATGTAGACCGTTTTACCGGCCGTTGCATCACCATATGATTTAACTTGGGCCAACGATCCACTGGTATCAACTATTGTTCCTTCCGAGTTATAGTAGTAAACAAATGCTGCATCGGCGTAATTGCTACCAACCCTGTCAACGGTTCCTGCATTGTACCCAGTTGATGGCTGGTAAATCTGTTGTCCAACGGTCGTGGGTAGGTGTGAGGTTATTACATAACCGGTACATTCGTCACAAGTTGAATCCGTTGTTGCGGCAAAACCAAGAGTGGCCATCGCAGTTCCCCCGCTGACCGGGGCCTGCATCTGTATTCCGCCGATTATAGGGCGGTACATGAGCGAACGTGACACGTCTGCTTCGGCTTGCTCTGAACGGATAACAACTACCGGGGTTTCCTGTAATCCATTCTTCTCGCCGTTGTTTGTAAATACCTGGAGGATCTGTTCAATCTTTTCCTGATCAACATCAACATCCTTCAACACGTCAACCTCAATAAATCCAAGATAATTAATACCATATGCAATAACTGGCCCATCAGGATACATAAAAGGCTTAAGATCCTTTTCCGCAGACTTGAGTGTTAACCTGAGTGTCTCATGCCGTTTCTCCTGAGATTCTAGATCTTTTATTCCGGAAACGATTCCGGAAGAAGCAATGATATCACGCTGTGATAACCATTGAAAATCTTCCGTTGAAATATCTGGCAAAACATTTCTGATTGCCATTTCTTTGTTTATGGGATTGTCCGCATTCACTATTGGTACCATTGCCATCCCTGCCAGCAGCAGCGCCAGCAGGACAACAACTGTTTTGTGTATGTCCATTTTTCTTCAACTCCTCGCATTCTTCCATGCGCTTCGCTCGATGGCATGGGAAAAACTTCATAGGATCAGAAAATAACATTCTCATGCCTACGGGCGGGACCGGGTTCAACACAGGTTTGTCGCTTGGTGAACCCGTTCTTCACTTTTCGGGACAACCCCCGGCTGTCCACAATGTGCGATTTATTATGATGATACATATATGATTTCTGTCTCATTCAGCTACACGTTTGAAAATACGAAAGGTACCCGGTGATAAAAGGTAAATAGGATTTATCCATCTGGTAACCAAGAAGAATATCCTCGCCGTGAGTGATATCTGCGCGGGGGAATCCGGGTTTTGCACTCATGAACTACCTCTATAATTCTGGAAGGCTGAGTCTCTTGGGGAACGGGATTTGTATGCCGACCCGGTACGTGGCGCTATCCCCCTCCTCGCTCCATGTGGAGTCTCTCGGCCGCCTCGTCGGGGCCTCGCTGGGCAAGGTTCCGATTCACAACCTCGCCAACAATCCCGGTAAGTACGTAGAGCAAAATGTTGAGTCTCTTCAGAGACGAGACACGAGAATGCTGAGGGTTATCAAACCCGAAGCAGGAGAAGAACGAAGTTCTTCGACCGAACGCATCAGCGTTCTTCGAGTCTCGCCAGACCTTTTGCGCTTAAGTCCTCGCAAAAATCATTCCAGCCAGCAAGTATGGCGACCCCCCCTCCCCAAAAATATTGGAGGGGGTGGTCTCCCCTATACCCCCCACCCCCATTCAGAAAACCCGGACGCTCCCACCCCCACCGCACGTCCCGACGAGAGATTAGGATTCCGGATCTTAAAAATCCTGATCGCGAGGGGGGTCAGCCCGCACCTGAAACTAAACGGGTGGGGTGGCCCGCGGGAGAGTTACGCTGAAGTTGAGAATTATTAAATAGTCAATTAATGGATCAGAAACCAGAAAAATATATTATCTGTGGCATGTATCGCAGCAGATTTCACAACTTACGCAAGGAGCATCGCAACAGATCTGACAGGAAAAACAATCTGAGCTATATTTACTCATAGAAAATTGAGGTCTGCACATTGTTGGGTCGTCCGATTTATAGAATGAAACAAACCCGAGACTCATAACTCGTTTCATCTCTGGAACATTTATATTTGGCATAATTTTTACTCCTTATTCAAATATTTATCTAAAGAAGAATATATGGTTTTTCATTCTATTTTTTCGATGATCACTTTCTCTCTCAGAAGTTCGGAAAAAAAGTCCCTTACATCCTCGTAATTAAGGTTATATTCCTTGACAACATCCTGGATATAAAAACCTCTTCCGGATAACATCTGGAGCAGTTCAGCAGAATCTGTTGATACTAATTTTGATCCGTCTCCAGGGTTTACAAATGTTCCAAACGTTTCCTGTCGAAAACGAAGATGTTGATTCACAAAATATTCCTGATTATCACGGATATCTGCAGTAAATCCGGGATTTTGTAATTTATATGAAAATTTCATTTTATTGGTCATATAAGGATCCTGCTGATCATATCCACCATTATAGAATTTGGCTTCCATCCTGCATCCGGTTCCGCATTGTCTGACCATGTCACACTCTTTACATTCGAGTGGAATATAGGATCCATCGCGCCATTCTTTTAACCGTGGCCAGATCTCCATCAATGATTCGGTTATTGCGTTTCCATAAATCTCATCGGAATGCGGACAGGGGCGGACATCGCCATCGGGACCGATCGCGCCGCAGGTGATGCCAGCAGTACAATGTCGCCGGAAAATATTGTATTGTTCAAAATCCTTGAACAGGCACATCGGATGACAGGTCAAAGTGCCGATTTTTAGCCCGAGTTCTTTTTGCAACACCTGTAATGAATTAAAAACGGAAATAACTTCTTCAGGATTTAAATGAAGATATCCAAAGTTGGTTGCAGATTGGGCCGGATGAACTTCAGTTGCGGTTATGCTGGAGACTCCAAGAGAATGCAATAACCTACCGGTTTCAAGGATATGATCGATATTTTTTTGCATTGCGACGATATTTGCCGTAACGGGAATTCCATGGGATACAGCAATTTTTATTCCCTCGACAACACTTGTAAAAGCGCCCATATTGTTCGCAATTTCGTTGAATGTTGCTTGTTTGCTTGAGTGAAATGATGTGAGAATGGGAATATCTCTTTTCTGAATTTCCGTGGCCAACTCATCTGTCATCAATGCTAGGTTGGTATTCAAAGAACAGTGGAGGTCCGCATTCTTTGCAAGATCGATGGTCTCAAGGGTCAACTTAGGGAAAAGAAGTGGTTCTCCCCCAGTAATTACAATATCGTGAACATCGCTTTCGATCAGATTCTCGATAATATGGTGGAGATGATCTCGACTCATTGTTATATGCGGATCTCCTGGCTCACGCCAGTAATTGTAACAATGGATACATTTGTGGTTACATATCGATGTCAATTCCAGATGAACGATTAATGGTGATTTAAACTCCTGAAAAGCTAAACGGGATTCTTCTCTCATCATATTCCCCTTTTTAATCTTTATTTCATAAACCTTTCAATTCATAATTTTAGTCGTCTTTTTCCAGAATTAATCAAATACTTGTTAAAATCTTGAAATTATATTAAAATGATTTTTTTATCATAATTGTATTATTTTTTAATAATGATGCATCCCTCCGTGAAATAAGATCTTCTAATGTAATTCGGAAATTACGAATTTCCCGTTTTTCAATCATTTCTTGCTTTATTTTCAATGTGCTATTCTCGTTCCTAAAAGCGGGCTCTCTAAAAATATATTCTAAAACCCTTCTGGAAGAACGTAATGTTGTGGGGATATCGTAAAGATCTATCACATTATTGTTTGGATCAATATCGCCGATAACATATAGTGGATAATCTCGAGTACTAGAATAGAAAATAATCGGTTGAAGATTGTTTTTCTTTTTAATATTCATTATGGAGCTTTGTTCAATCTCATGGATGCTATCAGGTATAATTATTGTGAAAGTGAAGTCAAATTTTTCTTTATCTATATGCCTCTTCTCATCTCCAATGGTAACTTCATATTTTTTCTCTGTGATCCCATCAATAATAATACGAACAAAATTTTCAAAATATCCAACAGCAAGAGATGTTGCTGGATAGAATCCTACCTCAGCACATTTCTCGTTTTCTTTAATAGCAATTAAGATTTCGTCGCATGCTTCATTGACTGCATTAGGAAGATCCTTATCATCGGTGGGTTTTCGAAATGATGAAATGGTTATTCCAAAGAAATCTGATGGAATTTTTACTGAGTTCTCCCGAATAATGAATGTCCGATTTCGGCCAAATCGACCGAGAAATAACCCTTCTTCAAAAATGAGATTATCTCGTGGTGTATCGTAAAGTTCTCCTTTACTGATGAGACAATCATCAGGGGTTAGAATTAGGATTGCGTAATCAAAATAATTTCCAGCATCTAATAATGAATCTAATGTACTTTTATTTAGTTCGAATACTTTACCCGGTTCATTCCAGATTGTGACATCAAGCTCTGCATCTAATTGAGATTTTACAGCAGTAGCAACATTCAATTGAGTTGATGTACAACCGATGAATAATGTGGGTTTTCCAGAAGACATATACAAAATTTATTAAACAAATTATTAATATTAATCGAATTGTTCTTTGTAGCGGGACATTATTCTGAAAAAATGATATTCTTAATTTTCGGATCTTTATCCCCCACCGCACGTCCCGACGAGAAATTGAGAGTCAGGCACTCAAAAATCCTGATCGCGGAGGGGGTCTCCGCGATTTCAAACGCACAAGGTGGGGGGGGTCTGATCGAATCTGAACGAAAGAGGGAGGGGGGGGTCTATTCCAAAAGGTCCAGATAGCATGTCCAGCCCGGTAAAAATGCAGGTCCGGCCGAAAACCCGTGCCTCCCTGCTTTTCACGGTCCAAATACACCCAAATAGCGTCTCATATTTTCAGACGTAAAAATGACTGAAAATCTTTGAATTAATGTCTCATTGTCAGGAATTACTTCCTCTGGTTTTGGGAAAACAGGGAATCGGAGCCCGCAAAGGGCTTATTTTGGAGGTACTCTAAAATTAGGGATCACTGACAAAAGGCCGGTGTCTGGCGAAGTCCCTATGGAGCGACGAAATTCCCCATTGGGACAAGTGAATGAAGCCGGGGGCTGTCGCTTTAGATTTTTATATCACACTTGTGCAATTCACTATCACCAGGCACCACTATTGATATCGACGGGAGAGGGGATAAAATTTGTTAAACATCTATCAAACATCCTGATACGTATTCTATTCCTTGTTCAATTAATGTATAATCTCGTAAGTTTTGTGACACGGGGGAGCGTAAGAAGGAAAGTGATCAAGGGCCTTCTTCGTCCAACCACCACAACGGAACTTGCGAAGATGATTGGTGTCGACCGGGCTGCGGTAAGCCGTACCATCCATGCAATGGAAAAAGTCGGGCTCGTGGAATGCCTGACACCGGATGAAAATAGGGATCGCTATTACCGGATTTCAGATACCGGCAAAAAGGTTCTTGCGATTATTGAAGGGAAAGGGGACTAATTTTTCCGGAGATCTGGCACCCACCAGATTTTTTTAATTCATTATCAGTCAACAATATTAAATCAAAAAATAAACGATTGGATAGAACAAATCATATTTGGAATGAGTATGAACAATGAGAATTCTACTTGATACAAATATCTTCATTTATCGCGAACAAGACCAGGTTCTATCAAGCGATCTAACTCAACTACTTCAGATATTCAATGAAATTCGAACAGAATTGGTTATTCATCCATCCTCAATATTAGAGTTGCAACGGGATTCGGACAAGAAACGCAGGGAAATCTCTCTCTCGAAAATAAATGTTTATACACATCTTGAAAATCCGCCTGACCCGACTTATGATGAAGAATTTTTTAAACGGATAGGTCAAGCAAAAAATCATCACGATACTGTTGACAATATTCTTCTTTTTGCTATTTACAAAGATGCAGTCGATTTTTTCATAACCGAAGATAAGGATCTTCACAAAAAATCAAAACTTGTTGGCCTCGAAGATCGCGTATTTTTTATTTCTGAAGCTATCCGATTTTTTTTACGTTGGATTCCCTCCAAAGAAACTATCCACACACCTCCCGCCTTTGTTGAGGATAATATGTATAATCTGGATCTGAAGGATCCAATTTTTGATTCACTGAGAGAAGATTATCCCGGTTTTAATAAATGGTTTAAAGAAAAAGCCAAAGAAGGGCGGAAATGTTTCATTCACAGAAGATCTGATAATAGCATTGGAGCAGTGTTCATCCCTAAGATAGAAGATGAATCAATTGCATCAATACCTCCCCTTCGGAAGAAAAAAAGATTAAAAATAGCAACAATGAAAGTAACGAATATCGGAAATAAAATTGGAGAACTAATTTTAAGGGTTGCTGTAGATATTGCATTAAAAAACAAGATTTCAGAAATATATCTCACTACTTTTCCAAAACACACACGATTAATCGATCTCATTTGCGAATATGGATTTCGCAAAAAGGCAATAGTCCAACGTGAAAATGGCGATGAAGATATTTATGTAAAAAGTCTCTATGCGAAAAAAGACGAAATTTTAACACTTACTCCTCTTAAAATTTCATGCAAATACTATCCGACTTTTTATGATGGAAAATCAGTAAAAAAATTTATAATTCCGATTCTTCCACAATTCCACGACAAATTATTCACCGATCATCCAACAGAAAGACAGTTAAAATTACATGAACGAAAAGGAGACTTGAGAGTTGAAGGCAATACAATCAAGAAAGCTTATCTCACCCGTAGTAAAATCACCAAGATAAAATCTGGGGATGTTGTTTTATTTTATCGTTCTAAAGACCAGAAGAGGATTACATCATTAGGAATAGTGGATAGTTTTTTTTCACATATTTCAACAACGGAAGAGATTCTTCGAATCATAGGTAAGAGGAGTGTATATTCCCGAGATGACATAGAACGATCCAGAAAACCGTTATCCATTATTTTATTCCGGCATCATTTCTACCTCAATAATGACGTGACTTTTGGCAACCTGTTAAATGCAGATATTCTATCTTGGGCTCCGCAATCGATAATGGAAATCGAAGACCGTAAGTATCTTTGGATTAAACAAAATGGGGGAATCAATGAGAATCTTACTGTCCATTAAACCGAAATATATTGAACAAATCATTTCCGGTAAAAAAAAGTATGAATTTAGAAAGGAGACTTTTAAAGAGAGACATTCGAATGAAATAATTGTTTACTCATCATCTCCTATCAAGAAAATAATTGGGAAATTTAAAATCGGTAAAATTATTGAAGATACCCCAGCGAGATTATGGGAACTGTTGGCAGATTCCGCTGGAATAATCGAAGAGGAATTTTTCGAATATTATACTGGGAAAAAAAAGGGATTCGCTATTGAAATTGTAGATTTTGTTCTTTTTGATACACCCATTGATCCAAAAAGCATCGACCCAAATTTTGTGGCTCCACAGTCATACCTCTATATCAAGGATTCATTTTTCAATAATTATGTTAAACAAGGTGGTCACTTGCACGATAAGACAATTCAACAAGAACTCTGAATTAATTAACAAAAATCTAAGGTGTATGTGGTTGAAAACTCATTTATTGCTCGAATAAAAATCAAATCTCTCGACAAAGTAGCAATACTAAGTGAATACACATGTACGTAGCTCTACTCCCACCATTTCCCATGTCAGCCCTCTCCCCGCGATGAAGGTAGACCCGGATTTTCACCATTGCGATTCTTCCCCCGGGACGCTACGCGATGCCTATCTGGGCAAGGGTACGGTCTTCAACCTCGCCAACGATCCCGGTAAGTGCGTAGCGCAAAAGTCGCCAGACCTTTTGCGCGTTGGGCCTCGCAAAATTTTCAATTGAGTTTCTGAAAAAATATTTCAAACTGTTTCCAAAATTCTCTGGAAATTTCCAACGCATGAAAAATTTCCGGTCATCACGTCACATCAACAATAATCCACCGAGTCTCTTGTAAATATGGAAGTTACTTAATGCTCATTTTCCCCGACGTGAACTATCTCCTACTCGACGTAATTCCGCTCCAGAAAACAGGGTATCCTTTCATTTTCCCCTCCCCCCGTCCGTCCGCCCCTCCGCTTCGCCCCTGTATTAGCGCTATTTACGTCCGCAATTCTACGACGTGAAGATGAGGGGAAAATGGGGACTTAGTGCCTCATTCTGGTGAATTAGTACCTCATTTAGGGTACTTAGTCCCTTCGGGGGTTCCGGGTGAGGGGAGTCTACGACGGAGAATGGATGTTGAGGGAGTCATAGTCCCTTAACCCCTTTGACAAGGTGGAGTCCGGAAGATCGCAACAAAGGGGGGGGTTGAAGGGAGATCGCCCCTGGCAACGCCCCCACCGCAGGACAAGCGGACAGCAGCCCCGGCCGCAACGCATCTGGCTCCCCCACCCCAGCGGGGGTCGCCCGGCCTATTTCACAATCACGGTCAGGTTGAACCGGGGATTCCATTCATGCGGCGTGCCGCCCGGTGCGACGCCAAAGATGCCATCAATGAACGATGTTCCGGGGTCTATTGCCCGGTACCGAGCCCGGTAATGGCCGGACTGGTTCCAGTAATCGCCGCCTCCGGAATAGTATCCGTCATTTAAGAGCTCGATCGAGCAGCCTGAAACCGGCACGTCCCATTCCCATGCAACACTCGGGGCCCACCGAAGGGTAATCTCAACAATCTCTCCCTTCTCAAGCACGACAGTTCGGCCGGTCTCAGTTTCGTTGAAAGAATAGCGGACCCCGGGCATCGGGTCCCGGACCGCGATGGCACTGTCGACCGGTTCCGGGACATGGGGATCCATAGAGCATCCGGTCTGGGGATCCTGTGTGAACCGGGGCGAGGATACAACCGGGGTTTGTGAGGGGGACGGGGTTGCGGTGATGGTTGATAACGGTGGGTGCCCTGGAGGCAGTGTCGGTGTTTCAGCTGGCGTACCGGTTAATGGCGAAGAGGTTGTGTCCGTAACACAACCCCCCGTAAGCATAATGATAACGAGCCCGATGAGAATCGTCAGATTATATACGGATAAGTTCCATTTTTTCATCAGGTAATGCACTCCTCCATTCCAGAAAAAGAATTCCCCGGTTTTTGAATAATTCGCTCAATAATATTCATCTTTATAATAGTTGAGCATAATGGTTGGCATCAAATACCCGTGGGAAAAAAGGGAACATATCAGGATTATTTACCGGTCTTCGAGTCCCGACATTTATCAGAAGATGAAGAGGTTATTCTTCCCGATCGCCCGGCAATCTTCTTTTCCTGAGATCGGACCCGGCGCTCAAGTTTTATGAGATCTTCTTCCGGAGGCAGCGCTTCAGGATGGATCCCCCGCTTCAGGAGCAGGTCACGCACATCCTGATTATTCTGGACATGTTCGACCGTGATCGGATCCTCGCCCTGCATGTCTTCCTTGGCGACATTGAAGTTCGTGATTTCCGTTGCAAGATTTTTGGCGGTAATCGTAACGGTGGGAAGAAAATCTGCAAGAGGCCTTTTGTCCGGAACTTCCATACGTTCTTTCATCGCGTGAGTGGAAAATCCCCCAAAAAGAGCTACGTCACCTTTGCTCCGGATCCGGGCAAAACCGGATTCATCAACACCTCGTTCATAAATATTCCGGGACAACTCTTTCTCGGAATCTTTCAGGTGTTTTCTTGCCTTCAGCCGTTCGGTAAGCCGGATATGATCTTCGATAATCTCCTGCTTCCGGGTCTGGACAGCAAAATAACTCTGGGCAAACGCGATCTCTTCTTTACGGGGATCGCCATTCTGGGCGATAAGATAGCAGGCATACCGGGTTAGCTTAATATCTTCAATGACACGCTCAGTTCCTAACCCGAGAACAACCATTTTGCTGACGTCAGCAAAATGGTCTGAAATCTCGTGATTTGAATTTTTACACGATTCCTTTGCTTTTTCGATTACGTTCAGGAGATTTCTCCATTGCGTATATCCGAGAAGTTTCTGTAAATCCCGGGCGAACCAGAATTCAACGCCATCCTGCATATTTACATAATCTTCGAAATTTTTGTGAAGACGTTGAATAATTGCTGGTTTCATGATAGGGATCCCGGATTGAAATTCTATTCTCTACAGATATATGACGGGAGTACTGGCTGATATAGTATGACGGTGCGGGGTGAAAATAAACATAAGATCCCGGGTCATCGGATTTTTTCTTTTAGTGTCTTCGACCGAATGCATCAGCGTTCTTCGAGTCTCGCCAGACCTTTTGCACGTTGGGCCTCGTATCGATAATCGGGAAAATAATTCCAGGATCTTTTGCAACCCCCCTCCCCAAAAAAATCAAAGGGGGGGGTCGACCACTGACCCCCCACCCCCCATCCAAAAAACCCGGACGATCCCTCCCCCACCGCACGTCCCGACGAGAAATTGAGAGTCAGGCACTCAAAAATCCTGATCGGGAGGGGGGTCGGATCAAATTAAAAAAATGGTGGAGGGGGGGTCGACACGATTTCAAACGCACAAGGAGGGGGGGGTCGACTGCTGACCCCCTCATCAATTTTGGGATGTACGCATTATTGCACGCGTAATCTGTCACGATCTTTTTGGGTCAGTCAGTCGGAACGCCCCGCCCGGCAGCCTACCCAGATGTGGTAAGGGGGGGTCGGTTTGAGCCTGAGGGGGGGAGGGGTTGACCGGTGACCCCCCCATGGTGGTGGTGGGGGTTTGATCGAATTTGAACGAAAGATGGAGGGGGGGTCAGACAGATTTACTAAAAGAATCCCGCGAGCGGGGTTGTGCACCGGGCCAAAAAAAAGATCAGAATATGTCCGGGCGATCAGGCCCGGACGCCGTTCCAGTACTGGGTGGTGTTCGTTATGGCATCTGCGCCTTCGGACGTGTACACCCACTTGCCCTCAAAGGACTTGCCATCGGCAGACGTCTTGAAGACGAAGAATCCTGAATAGGCACCGGTCGTGTCGGTCTCGTTCCAGGTACCGGTGATCGTTCCTTCCTTGACGGTACCCGCGATCGGGTAGTTGCCCTTGCCATAGGTTCCGGTTACGGACGAACCGGACTGGTTGAGCACGAGCATCTCGATCACATCGGCGGATCCCGCCATGCTGTAAGTGGTGTTCCAGGTCCCGGTCCATGACGGCGTCTCAGGTGCGGGAGAAGCGGTCGTGTTTGCGGCCGGAAGGGACGGTTCTGCGGCTGCAGTCGTGGCAACCGCCGTGGCGGCAGGTGTTCCGGCAGGCGTTGCAGCCGAAGTCGTCGGCGTTGCTGCGGGGGTTGTTCCGGATGAACTCGTGCAGCCGGCAGCAATCAGCATGGCGCAGACAATGCCGGCGAGAATGACAACAATAATTTTCTTCATAATGATCTCCACCCGTTTCTTTAGAAGCGATTTAAACCTGCTGAAATTTTCCCGGCCGGGCGGAAATGCCGGGTGCATTGTTTAACATATTCCTGAGGGAACCGGTGAAGAAAAATCTCCGGGAATTTTTTTCATACTTTAAAAAACAGGAATGAACGTTTCCCGATGTTCAGACCAATTTGCAAAAAAACGGGATTTTTGTGCTCAATGGGGAGGATTGAAGGGAGTTCCCCCCGCCCGGATATTGATCAGTCTATCCACGGGATGTCCGAGCTCATTTCAGCTGTGCTGGTGCAGCAGTCCTTCAGGCAGCACAGCGACACCCAGCGATAATTGATGTACTCATACGTGCACTCCCCATACGTGTACGTGCAACCATTTGCCGGCGCCTGCACGTTCTGCTGCTGCGGGAGATCGACCGCGAAATAATGCACGCCGGCAATAAACGCACCGGCAACCGACAGGCAGACCATAAAGAGCACGAGCCGGGCAAGGGGTGATTTTGCTGATTGGGACATTTAAAAAAAACCATCCTGTGAATTAATCGTTATTATCTCGTTGGGTATGGCGGTATTTAAACGGTGGGAACCTGGAGATACCCTGCCTCCTCCAGGGAGCAACACGCACCCCCAACGTAACCCGGCTCCGGAAAACCGGCCCTCCGTCATCAGCTCCCCTGGTGGAAAACCGGCGTACCCTTCCCGGATCTCCCGGCTCAGAACAATCCCCGCACCGGCTCAGTCAGCTGCTCGTCGTCCTCCGTGGATCTGTTCACCCGGGACGGGACCGGGTATGCCTCGATCAGATCGGGAGCACACGGTGCGAGGATCTCCCGCAGTACTTCGGGAGAGAGCGGACCGGAAGCGAGCCAGCGCTGCACGCCCTCCTCCGTGAGGATCACCGGCATCCGGTCGTGGACCGGGGCCATCAGTCCGTTCGGCTCCGTGGTGATGATCGTGTAACTCTCGTGCGGTTCGCCCGCCGGATCCTGCCCGGTATCGTACAGGCCGGCGAAGAAGAGAAGGGCCCGGTCCTTCCGGCGGATATAGAACGGCACCTTCCGCGTACCCTCGCTCTTCCACTCGTAAAATCCGCTCGCGGGGACAATGCACCGCCGGTCCGCGAGCAGCCCGCAGAACATCGGCTTCTCATCAAGGCTCCCGGCCCGGGCATTGGCCACAAGGGATGCAGCCCGGTGCTGCGGCGCCCCGTGTGGCCATAGCCCCCACCGCATTATTCTCAGACGGTTGCCGGTCGGTGTCGCCAGGATCACCGGGTTCTTTGATGCCGGTGCAATATTGAAGTGCGACGGGAACCAGATGTCCGCGTCAACAACCAGCCGTGTCTGGCCCCGCATATCAATGCACTTCAGGGCGTACCTCCTGCACATTACCCTCACATCGCGTTCCCCGGTTCATCAAGCTTGCGAAACGTGCCGGTCACTTTCGCGCCCCGCGAGCCTGAGGCTTATCAGCCCACAAAGAGCAGGGATCCGGTGCTATGCAGATCCAGATCGAGCTCCGCAGGGGGATGTATCTCTACCCGGGCAGCTACAACGCGGTGGTTGCCCCCGAGACCGTGATGGCTGCCGCCATCAACAACAACGCGGATCTCCAGCGGTACCTCTTCCTCCACATATCCGGGAACTACTCCCGGCTCCTCTCGCGGATCAACCGGGGCTCAAAAAACTTCGATGTCCAGCGGGCCTTCACCGCCCACCAGTTCCTCTCCGTGATCCGGGGGGCGGCACATACGATCGTCTTGATCGAGCACGACCCGCTCATCTTCGAGGGCGCAGAGAACATGGTCACCCCCATAGCCATGGCCCTGAAAGATGCCGGCCGCGACGCGCTGGTGATCCTGTACACGCCGGCCATCGACAACCGGTTCGCCGCCCTGATGCGGCACGCGGACCGGGTCATCGAGATCGCGACAACAGAGGATCTCTCGTCCCGCACGCCCCCGCGGAACCTCCGGATGCAGCGGAACGGCGGGCCGCTCGTTTCCGGCCAGAAGACGCTGGAGGTGTCCTGACGGGCCGGTCGTTTGCTAGCACCCGGCAGGGGGTGAAGGAGCTCTCCGAGCGGTGGGCCCGGTCCGCAAAGGCCCTGAAGCGGGAGGACCAGCCGTACGGCGAGCGGCTGGCAACGCTCGCGAAAGAGCATTCCAGCGAGGCGTTCATTGCCTGCAATGATCCGCTGGAGGCTGCGACATTCTCCGTGCTCGTCGAGATGCTCAAGCGGCAGGACCAGATCGAAGCGGAGGCCCGTGGCGATGTGGATCCTTGACTCCGCGTACCGCAACGGGGGTATCGATCTCTGGTCAAAGGAGGGGTCCGTTACGAAGACTCACCACCCGTACGACCCGCCCTTCCTCGTTCACTTCCATGACCCGCACGCCACCAGCGAACTGATCGAAGCCCTCGAAGAACGGTTCGGGGCCGTTGAGTGTACGATAACAACGATCTTCGGTGAACTACCCGGGTACGAGGTGTACGGGGATCGCCGGGTGGCGGAGGCGCTCGAAGCCCAGGCGCAGTACGAGGCAGAGCTCTTTAACGTGGACGTGCGCCGGGACCAGCGGTTCATGGCAGAGCATACGATCGTCCCGTGCAGCAGGACCGGCAACGACCGGTACTCCCCGGAGATCCTGCACGACCTGAACGTGATCGAGATCCGGGTGGACGGCGTGGCAGCGCTCGCGTCCACGGTAACGGGATTCGAGCTGGTCCACGAAGGCCGGACCGAGCGTATGGCCGGGCCGGAGGGGACGGTGCTTGCCGATCTCTTCGCACTCCTCTCTGCCATCGACCCGGACGTGATCCTCATGCCGGACGCGGATACGTGGATGCCGAAGATCCGGCGGATGGCTGCACTGCACAGTCTTGAGATGCCTTTCTCCCGGAACGGGAAGTACCGGTCCATGGACGCCCGGTCGTACTGGAGTTACGGGAAGATGGAGCACAAGGAACCGGCCCTGATCCCCGATGGGCAGATCCTGATCGATACGGAGAAGTCGTTCATGTTCCACGAGGGGGGCTTAAACGGTGTTCTCGTAGCCTCCCGGCTCTCGGGAATTCCCCCCAACCTCGCGGCCCGGTTCACGCCCGGCACGATGATCAGCAGCTACGAGATCTACGAGGCGCTGAAAGCGGGGATCGCCGTTCCGTTCCGGAAAGGAGACAGCGAGACGATCCGAAGGGTCAGCGATCTTCAGGCCGCGGACCGTGGGGGGATGATGTTCCAGCCCAAAGCGGGTGTGTACGAAAACGTGGAGGAGATTGACTTCACGTCCATGTACCCCTCCATCATCGTGAATGCGAACCTCTCTCCCGAGACTATCGGGCATCCTGAACGCAGGGGCTTTCTTCCCACGGTCTTGAAACCGCTGCTCGCCATGAGGATCGAGGCAAAACGGAGGAAGAAGACGGATCCCCAGGTCGAAGGTATCGACGCCCTCCTCAAATGGATGCTCGTCACCTGCTTTGGGTACACCGGGTACCGCAACGCGAAGTTCGGGCGGATCGAGGTGCACGAAGGGATCACCGGGCGCTCGCGGGAGATCCTGCTCCGGACAAAATCGATTGCCGAGGACCTGCACTTTGTCGTGCTGCACGGCATCGTCGACTGCCTCTGGGTGCAGGGTCCGCACGTGGAGATCCTGAAAGAGCAGGTCGAGCAGGAGACCGGGCTGCACCTCGAAGTGGAGCATTTCGACTGGATCGTCTTCGAGCCGATGAAGGATGGCTTTGGTGCCTACAACCGGTACTTCGGGAGGATGGCAGATGGCAGCGTGAAGGTCCGGGGAATTGCCGCACGCCGGCACGATACGCCGGAGTACATCCGCACCATGCAGCGGGAGATGCTTGAGGTCATGGGCCGTGCAAAAACAATCGCGGAACTGGTGGCAACAAAGGACGAGGTCTCCGGGATCTACCGGGACGCTGTGGAACAACTTCCCGGTGCACCCGTGCAGGAGATGGTGATTGGCCGCCAGATCAGCCGGGCGCAGTACACCCGCCGGTGCATCGAGGGTGCAGCAGTCGAGGCATACCGCAGGCACGGGGTACATGTCGCACCCGGCATGAAGATCCGCTACGTGGTGACGGATGCCGGGCGGTACCGGGCCGAGCCGGCCTGGTGCGCTGCCACGTTCGATCAGCAGTACTACCGGAACCTGCTCGATGCGGCGTGGGAGGAGATCCGGTTCGCATTCGGAGGGGGGAACCGGGAAGGATCCGGGGGAATTCTTTTCGATTAAGTGAATGTCGGGCAGACCCGGACGCCCGGGAAAAACGCAGGTTTTTCCGTATTCTCCCTCCCCCAGTCCGTCCGCCCTTCCGTTTCGCCCCTGTATTAGCGCTATTTACGTCCGCAATTCTCCGATGTGAAAATTGGTAAAAATGGTGATTTAGTCCCTCATTTTACCGAATTAGTCCCTCATTTAGGGGTACTTAGTCCCTCCAGGGATTCCGGCGGGGGTGAGTCTACGACGGTGCAGGAATAGTATGAGAGTACCAGTCCCGGTACTCCGTTTGACAAGGGGGATACCGGGAGATACCAACAAAGGGGGGCGTTCACCGTGACGGGCACCTGGTTTTTCTTGAGATCCGCGTGGCACGGGTTACCGGTCCCGACGGGAAGACAACCGGGTTCCGGGGCACGGGCCGGGACATCACGGAATGGCGGACGGTAATGGAGGCCCTGCGGGAGAGCGAGCACCGGTGCCGGGAATGAAAAAGGTGTCCTGTGCCGGGTATGGTGGGGTCGGTTCCCCGGTCCAAAAAAAGGGTTGCTCCGTCCGATGTTATTATATGGAGACTCCGCAGGAGCCGATCTGTTCGCAGTAATCGATGCAGGCTTGGAAACCCAGTCTCGGACGGCAGGTGGCAATGCATGTGGGGCAGTTAAAGTAGCCGCCGTTTTCTGGGGCGGTGATTTTGAGTGCATCCTGCTGGGGCTTGTCGACAACAAACCAGTGGGCCCCTGCAACGAGCGTGCCGGCGATCGATAAGCAGACCATGAAGAGGACGAGCGCCCGGAGGGCTTTTCCCGGTGTTGTTGCAGCGGACATGATTTTTGGTTCTCCTGTGTTCCTGAGATAATGGATCGTTGACGGCATGAGTATAAAAACGAACGGGATGTGGAATATTTTTTGGGGTTTTTTTCCCAAAGGGTTATGAAAAGCTCTCTCGCAGTCTCTCCGCGGTTCAATTGTATAACTCCCGGGTTCATCGAATCCGGCTGCAATTCTCGCGGGAAATTATGTCCGGGCACGGGCGCTGGATCGGATCCCTTCACCTGCTCATGTTCACTGAAAAAAAAATTTCACTCAACTCAAATGCTATTATTGTTCCCTCCGTAAGTTTTCAGGTAATCCCGGATAGCGAAACTACCTCCCGGGGATACCCGGTTCCGCGCCCGGATGGCCTGGCTGGATAGTACGAGCGGGCATACCGGGTAACAGAGGGTCTTACAAATGATACAAAGAACAGGTATGTGCGTTCTTGGAATACTGCTTGCCAGCATGCTCTGTATGCCGGCTGTTCAGGCTGCCGGATCTTATACCGATCCCGGATGTTTGTTTACCGATCGTTACATCTGGGACCGATGTGATTATACCGGCACCTGGAGTTTTTACCTGGTATCCTATATTGATGGGATAACGGATGTAAACATCAATGGCCAGGGTGATCAGAATGGCTGGACTGGTAACGGGTATTACCAGAGGGTGATTGTCCCGGACTCCCTCGATAAGGTCAACGTAACGTTTGTGGTCACCTGGGGCCCTGATACAACGGTTACCGTAACAAAGGATTATATCGGGACGCTCCAGAAGGCGAAACCGAACGAAGCCCCCACGATCTATGCCTGGGGGGGGCCATGGACCTATGATGTGGATGCCTGCGGGGGAAGCGCGATAGACAATGGCAATGTCATGAACACGTACGTTTTGGCCGTTACCACCTATGAACACCTGGTCAAACGCGGTCTCGTCCACAACAACGACCCCGATTACCAGCACGTGGTGGACTTTAATGATCAGTTTTACTACCGCCATGTGACCGCCTGAGGGATGGGTTAACCATTCCCGCTTTTTATTCCTGCCCTTTGCATATCCGATGCGTGCAGGCCGGGGAGTCCTTTCCCACCGGTACGGTTACGACCGCTGAAACGCCGGGGCCGATGGTGCCGGCGCTGCATTTGCTGTCGATGCCGATGGCCGGGGGCCGGGTCTTGCGGAGTTGCGGGATCCTGCTCATCGTGCCAGGCATCTTCCGTAACGTTCAACCGGGAATTCTTCTTCCGTGCGGCATAGTACCGCTGGCGATGAGGGAAAAAAAGTGGTGCGGTTATTGCACGTTCACACCGGCTGCGGAGTCGGGTCGCAAAAGAGGAATCGGCCCGGGTCAGCAGATGTAATCGACACAGGTTTCATAACAGGACAGGTCCAGGATATTATCAGGACTCGTGCAGCCTTTCTCGCACTTGGCAATGTTCTCCCGGGTGCAGGTCTCCGAATTCGGTGAAAGTGCATTTAGGGGTGCATGAAGTGCGGTCTTCGCCGGCAGGTCGACGGCATAATAGTGAATGACAGCAACGGCTGAACCGGTGATCGCTAAACAGATCATGAAGAGGACGAGGCGCGTGAGCGGTTGGTGAGGGGGTTGTGATGCAGGCATGGTGACGTCTCCAGTATTTGAGGGTATGATTGTTCTTTTTGATCGCAACTGAAGATAAAAAAAGCGATAAATGAAATTTTTTTTTCCCTTAATGAATGCCTAAAAATGAAAAATCGTTACGTGTGGTAAAAAATTATTTTATTATCCGTACCGGGTAAAAACGGAATGCGGGGCAAAAAAATATTTCCGGTACAGGGGGGCAGTGCAAGGGGACGCGTCGGTGAACGTGACGTGGAGGAGGGGCGAACCGGTCAGAAGTGTCCCGGTATAACCGGCCGTCCCCGGCAAACCTCCTTGCCCCCCCCTGGCCAGCCCCCTTTTCAGTGATCCCGGAAGCGGTAGTTGAAGAGCGATCACCCATTTCCCGGGATCCGCCACACGGTGCAGGATACCACTCCGGATTTTTCCCGGAGACACATGCGGATTGAGGCAGGGGAGATCCCATTCAGAAATAAAAAAATTTGAAAAGAATACAAAAAATTATCGTAAAAAAAATGTGGTTTGCGGCCAGCACTCTCACCGGCTTCGGACAGGTATCATATCTGCAGTCGTCGTAACAGCCCATGTCAAGGATCCCGTCGGGAAGCAGCCGGCGTCAGTGGCCGTAACAGACCTCGTCGATGCAGTACTCGTAGCAGTCCATGTCCATCAACCCGTTTGGCATCATACACGCCTTCTCGCACCTTTTCATATTATCCTTGATACAGGTCCACTCCTCTTGCACATTGACGTGCTGGATTCCGGGCGATCCCCCGGTAATGGTATCCATTGCCCCTGCGGAATTTACGGGGGACTGCAGGTTCTGCTGCTGCGTGAGGATCCCGGTAACCGACAGTGCTCCGGCACCGATCAGGCCGGCAACCGACAGGCAGACCACGAAGAGCACGAGACGGGCGAGCGGGGAACGTTCTGGTTGTGACAAAGGAAACACCTGATCCTGATCTTGACGTCCGGAGGATAAACGGGTTGCGATAAGTGAAAATTATTTTTCAGTTACCGTGCCGGGTAAATGCGGACGTGGGGGGAAAAATCGTTTGATTCCCCCCTTGGCGGTGTGCCCGGTCACACTATCCCTTTTGCGAACTTCAGCGAATGGCCGGTCAGATCGTAATAGGCAATACCGGGGCTGTCGGTCGGGTCGAGCGCAAGCGAGGGCATCCGGAGAAGATTCGTCCCCTGGACTACGGTCTGGCTGTCCCAGGTTCCGGACGGTGACCGGGTTGCATAGTTCAGCGATTTGCCGAAAACATCGCAATAGGCGATATGCGGGACATCCTGTGCATCAATCGCAAGGGAGGTCGTAAAATCCCGCTTGGCTAAGACGGCAACGGTCTCACGGTTCCAGGTAGTCCCGTTCCATGCCAGGTAATAGAGCTGGGAGGGGGCGTCATCTGAAGTTGTCTGGTTGTAATAACTGATATGCGGGTATCCTGACGAGTCCAGTGCCAGTGACACTCCCGTGTAGGTGCGGGAGAAGTAGTTCTGGCGATCCAGTTCGTCCAGTTTCGTGATCGTCCAGTTTGTGCCATCCTGCGATGTTGCGTACCGCAGACCCCAGGGGTCGTCCGAGATGTAGGCAACATGCGGGTGGTCCGCGGCATCGATCTTCAGCGATGGCGAGTATCCGGCATCACCGGTGTAAGGGGTGTCATCATCGATCAATGAGAACTCCCATTCGCCCGAGGACAGGTTCAGGCTTGCATAGTACAGAGAGGCAAGGACCTGTCCGTCATTGTAGGTGATGTGCGGAGCACCCTGGCGATCAAATGCAAGCGAAGAGAACTGCCCGCCATCGGCCATCGAACCGCGGGCAACAACGGTATTTGTCCACGAATCCCCTGTCTTCATGGCAAACATCAGGTTCCCGAAGAACAGGCCATCGCCATAACTGGCGGCCGGGTTCCCATCGGGGCTGAACGCGGTGGACGTTGAAAACGTACCGGCTGAAGGACCGATCTTTTCCGTTGTCCAGATTCCCCCGGAGAGCCAGGCATGACGGATGCTGCGGGTGAAGTTAAGGCGATAGGCAACATGCGGAACGCTGTTCGTATCGAACGCCATGGAAGCAAAGGGATAATACCTGACATCATCGGACACGGTGGATACCTGCCAGCTGCCCGGGGGCGCTGCCAGTGCAGGTCCGGGCAGGCATGCTGTCAGAATTACGATCAGTGCCAGAAGGAAAAAAACGGGGAAAAACCTCCGGGTATGCATAGACTATCTCCGGATGGTGGGTCAACCCGGATTTCAATAAACGTGGCGATGGGTGAAAAAATTATTGCGGTTATCGCAATTCCGGTGGCGGCAGCGGCTGTCTACCGAGGCCTCGCTGGGCAAGGTCCTTCATTCGCATGTCCCGGGAATGGCTTCCTCACCATTTATTATCCAGCATTCATTCCGTGACATAGCGGTCGTGCAGCGTATGGTACCGCATATAGTACGTTTCCCCGATCGACTTGTGCACAAGACCGCGTTCTTTGAGGTGTTCAGAGACCTCATACATACGGTTTAACGAATAGTCGCTTGCTTCTATCGGGCGGGGATCGATCCATCCGGCATCCACATCGTACGTTAAACACCCTCCCCACATGAGAATGGCCGGGCTCTGCCCTGAAGGTGCACTCTGCCAGAGCTGGTCAATGTAATCCTTCGTGATCGTGAGGGTTGTATCCGGGCCCGCGGTTACCACCACATGTACCTCGATCTGGTCAAGGGAGTCCGGGACATACACTCTCTGGTTACGCCCGGCGTCATTATCCCCCACTCCATTGATGTTCACATGCGTGATCGCGATAACCCGGTCGATGATCGTAAAATTCCAATAGCCCTGGTCTTTCGTTTCAGCCGCCACCGGCACAGAGAGCATCCCGAGGAGTAAAAGCCCGAGAATGCACAGGCACGTTTTTTTCATCATGACAAAATCTCCCGTTGTCTGTGGTTTTTATAGCAGGATCTTCCTGCCACAGAGATACCAGGGATTTCTTCGCGGGAAACAGGATAACCATTGAGTTGACTGCAAATTTTTTTGTCGTTACCGGATCAAAAAAAGTGAACGAGGGATATCCCGGATCTGAGCTTGCATCAGGCCATCACGGGCTCTTTCCAGAAGAGGTATGCCATGATGAACGGGATGAGGATATAGATGCTGAGGCTGTAGGGAATCATGAGAACTGCAAGGAGGATCCCGATAAGCGACAATGCAGGAAAAACCGCGGACCAGATGATCTCCCGGGAGATCTGCGACGGGTTCAGTTCCGGAACAAGATTTTGTCTATTTCTCCGAATATAGATCCACTGGACGAGAGCTATCATACCTACGATGAAGATATTGAACTCGAAGATAATGGCCCCGAAGTGATCGAAGGGATAGTCGCCTGCAACGTTCGTGGAGAACGGAATAAGGCAGACAAACGCAAGGCTGCCAATGTTGAGGCAGAGTAGGGGGCGATCAAGAAACCGGAGAGCACGGAACCGCTGGTGCTCGAAATACCAGAAGATTGCAAGGATAAAGAATGCAATGAAGTAATGGATGATGTCCGGCAGGACCCCCATAACGATGTCGTACACCGGTGCAACTGCCCGGGTGTGCTCGTACTTTGAGGGGATGTCAATCGTAAGGACAAGCAGGGTCATGGCAAATGCATAGATCGAATCAATTACCACACTGATGCGATCGAGCGGAATGTGGCGCTGGGGTACGGCAGGCAGATCGGTCATAAATCCTCGTATAGGGGATTGTCGGCCGTGATGGTGAAAAAGATGACGAATTGGATCCGGTACGCCCGTTTTAGCGGGCGCTTCCTCGCCGCAGTATGATCCATCAGATGCCCCGTGCCAGGTACCCCCTCTCCCCTCCGGATGATTGGAAGGTGGGGGTAAACCAGCAGGGACAGTTTTTGATTTTTTTGGACGGCCGGTTTTTTGTAAGTTTTTTTTTGGGAAAATTTTGTGTAGGATTTTTTCCGGATGATTGTACCCGGCCCGGTGACGGGAACATCAGAGTTTTTTTCACTCATCGCCAGATATAAATTACATCCTAGGTAACACGGATATATGATGTGTGAGGGTGAAATCCGTTGACGGAAACCGGACAGACTGACTATATACAAAACCTGATTCGCTTTATGGTAACCCTTGCCGTACTTGCAACTATTGTGACACTGGTGTTGTATTTCTGGGCGATTGTACCGATCCAGACTATGGAGAAGCAGAATGCACCGTCAAATAAAATTGGCGAGCAATGTTCAAAAACCACTGAAGAGTGCATTAATAAGCAGTACCTCTATTGTCAGTTCACGTATGGGTCTGACAACTGGGATGCATTCTGGTGTCGTGCCGCGGCCCCGGTGGGATGCTGGGCGTACAATTTTGACCATAGTTGCCACGGGTAGGCGTGAATTGCCTATGACCCCTGAACCGTCTGCCCGGAGAAGATGCCGAATACCAATACGAATGCATGCATGGGAAAAAAATAAAAAAAATTCCCGGGTTCCTGCATTTAAAAATCTAAAAAATAAACATTTTTTCGCCAGCATTATTATGACACACCCTTGCGTCCTGATAAGGCGAACTCTCTTGCAATACCTGAATTTTTTTCATCCATCGCTGTTTTTCTCACCGGAGATTATCAAATATATTTAACTCATTTGATTTCAGTGAAAAATAAATTTCATTCATCGCCGTAATTAAAAACATCCCCCCCATAGACTAAAACACTGATGGGAATGCCAACACCGGTTCTGCCAGGCTGCCGGCAGCCCGGCTTTCCATATACGGTGTCCAGGTTCAATACCAGCCGACACCCTGACAGAACCGGAACATGCGCATCATCCACGGAGGGAACATAGTATGACCATTTCAAAAAAAAGTATCGGGATTGGCATAGATGCGGACCCGGAGAAGGTCATTGCCAGTGCCTGCAGGGTAAACATCCCCTGCGATATTGTCTGTTATTGTCGACCGGGTACCGCCTCAGTTCCCCCGGGGAATTCCCGGGTGAACCTGGCGGAACGTGCGGATCCCGGCGCAGCACTCGTTGCTGACCTGATGTCAGGAACGATCCAGGCAGCAGTCCGGGGAGACCTACGGGGAGAGGTAACCTTACGGATGCTTGAGGCCGCGGCAGGTGTTTCCCGGCTGGAGAGGGTCGCGCTCCTGGAGACTGCCGGCGGGAAAAAGTTCATGTTCGCCCCCATCGGTATTGCTGAAGGGTGGACGATTCCAGAGAAACTTGCATTAATCCGGAACGGCCGGGTGCTGGCCCGCAGGTTCGGCCTTCCGGAAAAGGTGGGCGTCGTCTCGGGGGGCAGCCTGATCGCCCCCGGCTGGCATCCTGCCTGTGACCGGAGCATGGCCGATGCCGAGCTTGTCGCAAAACTGGGCGATGCCGAACATTTCGGGCTCTATATCGAAGATGCGATCAAATCCTGTGGGCTTATTATCGCCCCCGACGGGATAACGGGGAATTTTATCTTCCGGACGCTTGAATATCTTGGAGCGGGTTACGGGCACGGGGCCCCGGTTGTCAACATCGATAAAATCTTTATCGACACTTCCCATGCCCAGCAGAGTTATACCAATGCCCTCATGCTCGCAGCATCGTTGCTGGATGACAGAGGTTTTCCTCGTGCCGGCGTTGGGTGCGTTGTTAGTTGAAACCGGTACGGCCGGATAGTTCTGCTCCTGATTGGCTCCAGCAGGATCTGGTGGTGCATACCGACAACCCGGCGGAACCCTGCCTGAAACGGGCAGTACGATCCAGTCTTTCTTTTGGCGCCACTGCCCCCATCTTTTGATCTGCCTTCAGTATCGTTGGCCACCCCCACCCTGGCTTGCCGTGCCCCTCACCACACCGGCCCGGGCCTCGATCCCCGACGCTGGCGTGGATGAGGTGTTGCCCGGATAACTGCAATAATCTTTTCACTCAACGCCGTGCTTATCTGTTCAGCTCATGGATATTCGGTATGAATACTGCGGGGAACCCGGCGCTGCAAAACAGCAGGCATAAATGGAAAACGGGGGCAGGTACAGTATTCGACAAGGATGTGACACCGTGATCTGTTCCAAGCAGGACGATGCAATAAAAAATCTCGTGATATTCATCATAGCACTGGCAGCGATCGCAACAATCGGTGCGTTCGTATTGTATTGTACAACCGATCTGCCGCAGCGCTACGCCTCTTACGGGGCACCGCAAAATATCGGAACCGGCGATGTCAGCGACCAGGCCTGTGCAGACTGCCGTGCGCAGATTTCTGCAACCTGTTCCGGGAAAAACTGGTGGGACTGGTTCTGGTGTACATTATGGGAGGACTTCCTCTGCAATCTGACTAGTTGTCCGTCGAATTATGAACCCGTACCCGCGGGCCCGTAACCGGGCCAATCTCTTTTTTTTGGATACTAGAAAAAAATAGCGGGCACCAACTTCCCGCGAACCCGGCATGGATCCCTGCACCATGAGGCACCGTGCCCCTTGCCTCACCGGCCCGGGCCGGCAGCGGCGATGCAATTCTCTCCCACCCCTTCCATCAGGAGCATTCGCCCGGCCCCCGCTCGCAGAGTAATGCCTGCTGTTTCACCCTACGCGAAATCTTCCCGCCCGTTGCAAGAGTATCTTCTGGCTCACGGCTCTGCAATGTCATGGAACGGTTTTATCCGGATCCGGACGTTTTTGGCGTGCAGGGAAAAATTTTCACTAAAAAAGAAAGGAACACCAGAGCCCGGGTGCTCAATTGTTGTCAGACCGGTCCGTTATTTCGGGCAGCAGACCTCGTAAATGATGAAGTCCCCCTCGTTGTCCTCACGGTAGACACAACCCGGCTTGGGGTGCCAGAATAAATCCCAGTATACGGCAAACGCGTTAGGGTACACGGTACAGATCTGCCCGTAATTGTTTGGCGGGTAGTCAGCGGAAGCGTGTTTCGGCAGATCGAAGACAAAATATCCGGCTCCGGCAAGACAACTCCCGGCAAGAGCCAGACAGACTATATACAATACAAGCCGGGCGAGCGGCGACCTGTTTTCTTTCTTTGCAGACACCATTACAAACACTTCGTCATCCTCATGTTACCATTGAGGGTATTTAAGGGAATACAATATGGAAAAAACAGGGGGAATAGTATCCTGTACCCGGGATTTTTAAAATATCTGACTCCGGATGAAAAAATGGACCGGTATTACCGGGCAACTGAGACCGTGAAAAATGTTGCCGGGAGTATTGAGGGGAACGAAAAAATAATTTTTCCGGAACTACCCGCTGTCATTTCTTCACACATCACCGGTTTCCGGTTCTTTCACATCCGCTGCAAAACCAGCTCTTTGGGCAACCAGCGGTACACACGCGGTAAGCCAGAACAATACGAGTGCCATGAAAAGGATGCGGGCAACCTGATCGAGCGGGGGGTCGAGATCGGGAATCGACCGGATCGCAGCGATGACTGCGTTCAGCAAGAGCACCGACACAGTTCCTGCAAGAATAACCATTCCCTTTCGCAGGGGATCTGCCGGAGGTGTCCATCCTCCTTGAGAGCGGAGAACTTCATAACCGGCAAGGCCCCCGAGGATGATCCCCGTTGCACCCCAGGCAAACTGGATGGCGACCGGATTAATCTGCGACCCGGTCTGCTGCCGGGCAATCTCAACCCAGGATGCCGGCAGCTGCCAGTCCGCAAGCGAGAGGGATGCAAGACCCACAAGCAGGAGTGGGATTGCGGAAAGAATGATTATCCAGATACAACGGCCGGAACGGGATAGGCTCCCCGCATATTTTTCAATCCGGGGCTCGGCAAGGAAGAACAGGAGGAGGAGGAGAAACCCGAAGATCAGGCCCCCGAAAATATCCGGTACAAAGTGGACACCGACAAAAACCCGGGCAAGGCTCGCGGATACAAGCAGGAGCACACATGCCAGAACGGCCCACCAGCACCGCACCAGGGTAATAATGTAACCGTAGAGCACTGCGCCGTACATTGCAGCTCCTGAGGGAAATCCAAACGAAGGATGATTTGCGAATACTTTCACTTCAGGGGAGAGCCAGTACGGGCGCGGAAGGTGCCAGAATAACTTCAGCGCTTCGTTGAGCCCGGCCGTGATCCCGAACAGAACAACGAGCCGTATCCCGAAGCGGGGATGAAATCCCAGATAGAAAACCGAGATGATGAGCAGGTACCAGGGCGTGGAATCAAGAACTTCTGCCGGAGCGATACATGAGGTGAGTGCGGGGGAGATGTTCTGGACTGCGACATTGATTCCAGGATCCATCAGCAGGGATAAAGCATCCATTCTGTTATTCTACGGGAAAAGAATTGATATATTTTTCATGTACGTAGTACAAAAGGCATGGTAAGGGATCGTTCCCGGGCGACTCCCACGGGATCCGGTTCCCCGGCCCTCACCACCCAGGGAAATGATCTCCCGTTATCATAGTTTATATCGGGAATAAGCGATGAGCACGTCACAGA
The DNA here is from genome assembly GCA_964592875.1 of uncultured Methanoregula sp. Taxonomy (GTDB): domain Archaea; phylum Halobacteriota; class Methanomicrobia; order Methanomicrobiales; family Methanospirillaceae; genus Methanoregula. The sequence goes on along the minus strand of CAZQGG010000007.1, from coordinate 151,919 downwards.
CTTGCCATTGGCATCAATAGCAGCAGGGCGTTACGGTGTGATCGGGGGAACCGGACAAAACCTGTTTAACCCCCCCGGTATACCGGTACTGGCATATGCTGACCCGGAAAGTAACCCCGGAGATTGTGAAGGAATGGAAGGAGACCGCTGCCAGGTACCGTCCCCGCTTGCGTCCCAATCGAAAACCAGGTACTGAGATCATCGCGTACCTGACCGGGAAGTATCCCGTGCGGGAACTTCCTGTCGAATCGGTCAGCGAGACGATCGCGGACAATCTCCTCCTCAATGAGTTCAATGCGGGGAAACTGCCGGCCGACACATCTCCCGAGGCTGTGGGTTTCCTCATTGAAAATACCGGGGCCGGAAAACACTTCTATGAAACCCAGGACGCGATCTTCCGCGGAAATCCCATTATTGTCGGGGTGGAACTCAACTCCGGGTACTTCATGGTCGAGGGAAGCAGTCTTTTGTGGGATGAACTCTTCGCGTTCCGCGGGCTGGATGAGGAGGATCTTAAGAATTATTATCTGGTGGCCGAATACGTGGCATGCCTCCGGCGGTTTGACCGGCTGGACAGTGTGCTTGCCCCCAGGATCCCGTGACATCCCCCCATGCGGGTAGGGGGGTAAAGGGAGACCCCCATATCCCACTATAAATTCAGCCAGAATAGTGGGGGTTGCTACCTGAATGAAGGGATCAGTTTTCCTTTAAAAAAAACTCCGCAAGGAATTTTATCAAAAACGCATTTCGGATTCTTCCGGCGACTTTTTATTTTTTTTTCGCGTGCCGGGTTTTCGTAACGATCCAACGCACACGGGCGGGTCCCGGACGCACGCACCGGGGAAAGTGAGCCGGGGCATGCATCCGGGGAGCCTGTAATGCGGGTAAATTTGTGGAGGAGGGAGTGGCTGCACTTCAAGCCAGAGAAGTGCGCTCACCCTTGTATCCAGAGTCAGACAGCCGGGCAGATATATTCGGACCATGGTCCGGGTTGTTGCATACAACCGCGTGGTTCAACCAATACGGCCGGGTTTTAGTCGTCCACCTGCCGGCTCATGCAGTATCCCTGCCCGCATTTCTCGTAAAACTGCTGGTGGCATTCCTCTGCCCGCCAGAACTCAGGCGCCGGAAGAATCTCCGTAACAACCGGGCGGTCACCAAACAATCCTGATGCTGCGAGCCGGTTGCGTGATGTAGTGGCTGCAACCCGCTGGGCCTCGCTGTGATAGAAAATTACCGGCCGGTACTGCGGACCGGCATAATCCCCCTGTCCGTCAACCCGGGTCGGATCGTGGAGCGTCCAGAAGAGATCGAGCAGCTGATCGTAGGTGACGATGGACGGATCGAAGACAAGCCCTACTGCTTCCACGTGGCCGGTTGTTCCGCTCTCCACCTGCTCGTAAGAAGGTTCAGGCACGGAGCCCCCGGTATAACCGGCTACCGTCTCCAGGACGCCATCGGCCCGGCGGAATGCGGCTTCGAGATCCCAGAAGCAACCGGCGGCAAAGGTTGCTCTCTCAAATGCAGGGGGATCGCTCATCCATTTCATATGGGGGCTGGAACGGTTTGGGTGTTGCGATGTGCAACCCGATGCGGATCTCCCTGCACCACAATGTTTCCTTGAAAAACAAATGAAATAATTTCTAAAATAAAAATCTGGAAAAACCCAACCGGTTATTCCTTCACGACTCTCTTCCGTGACATCTGCACGTCCTGCACCGTCACGAGACCGTACTCCACCATCTCCTCGATCTCCGGTACCACCGCCATGATCCGCTCGCGGGTATCCACCACATCGATCACGAGCGGCAGATCGAGCGAGAGATGCATCATATCCAGGGTCTTGATCCGGTGCTCGTGGCCGAATCCCGCCATTGCCCGGTGCACCGTGCAGCCGGGAAATCCTTTCTTTAAGAAATATCCCATCAGGTACCGGTAGCCCGGCAGATCGTGGATCCGGGCGGTCTCGGCAATGTAAATCCGTAACAGTACACCATCTTCCATACCAGATCATCCCGAAAGGGCAGAACAGATCATAAGCGCAGCTATCACGCCAAGGATACTGCCTGCCACGTTGGTGAGGATGTTGAGCGCCATCGTATATGAATCCTGATCCTCCAGCATCCGGAACGTCTCATAGGAGAAGGTCGAGAACGTGGTGAAGCCGCCCATGCCCCCGAGGCCCGCGAAATACAAAATATCGTCCGGCTGGCGCGAGAAGACGATGATTCCCATGAGGAAACTGCCGAGCACATTCACAAACAGCGTCCCGGCCGGCAGGCCCCGCACGGGCAGGATCCGCGAGCACGCGTACCGCAGAACGGATCCCACCGCCCCACCCGCACCCACCAGCAGTACCGGATCCATCACGCACCCCGGTGGATACGGTACACGATCGTCCGGCCGGCAAGGACCGCACAAAGTCCCAGCGCCAGCGTGGCCGCGAGATAAATTGCAGCAGTCACGGGCGGCTCCTGCACCGCGATCAGGGCAAGGCCCGAGAACGTAGTGAACGCTCCCAGGAACCCGACGCCAAAGAGCATCCGGGAGCGGCGGCCAAACCGCCCGATCGTTGTCTCGTACATGAAGATCCCGAGCAGGAGCGAGCCGAGCGTGTTGACGATCAGGGTGCCGGTGAGAGATGTACCGATCCCGTTGATCCAGAAGTGCAGCACCGAACCAGAAAATCCGCCCACCGCGATCAGGGATAGTGCGATGAGTTCTTCCCGGACGTGAGCCTGTGTGGTCATGGGTGCCAGCATGTCCGGTACATGTGGGTATACAATCCAGATAATGCCTGAGGGTTCGGATTCTCGCGGGTGCCCATACTTACGGCATAAATGCGGCCATCTGCCGGGCTGTGATGAGCCAGTGGAGTTCCCCGGTGCACCCGGCCTCAAACGAAAAATTGCGGATCTTCGCCACCGCACCCTTGGTCATCGCAATACGGGCGCCTTCATCTCCCGCCACCATCCGGCTTGCGAGCGCGGAGAGGAGAGGCTCGTGGCCCACGAGCAGGAAAGTCGCGGTATCCGGGTACCGTCCGATCATGTGGCAGACCGTATCCGGGTTCCCGCCCGGCACCAGCACCTCCCACGACTCCACGGTCTTTGGCCCCAGCGCCGCAGCAACGATCCCGGCAGTCTCCTGCGCCCGGGCCAAGGGGCTAGCGGCAACGAGATCGAACGAGAGTTCCTGGACCTTCATCCAGCGGGCAACGGCGCGGATCTCCTCGTGGCCTTTCTTTGTCAGCCGCCGGGCTGCATCCGACCCGCCCTGCCCGGCCACCTCCGCCTTCCCGTGCCGCATCAGGTAGATGTCCACACAAGGACTGATTCCCGGATCGGGATAAACATTGTGAAAAAAAGTGAAAAAAATGTATAAACATAGGGTGGGGGATACGACCGCCCGCGTTCACTGCCTGCCGTTCTTCTCCCGCCGTACTACAAGGAGCAGACCGACCGCTGCAAGCGCAAGGATGCCGGTAAACCCGGACATCTGCTTCCGCTTCGAAAGCCCCGTAACAAACTCGGAAGTGGTCCCACCCGTGATCTCGGTGGTTGTCTCCAAGGCCTGGTACCCGTCCAGGATGATCTTAATGGTGTGCGTGCCGGGCGGGAGACCAGGGATGGTTGCCGGCGTGATACCCTTCATCTGGCCATCGATATAGACCAGCGCCCCGGGCGGGGTTGTGGTCACCGAGAGCGACCCGGTACCTGCCTGCGTGGTGGGCTGGGTGGCAATGGTGATCCGGTCCGTTGCCGTAGTGGTGCCGGCAGTGGTCGCGGAGGGGGTGACCGTTGCGGATTTGCCGGACAGGACCGCATTCACCTGTGGGGCGTCGGCCGACACCCTCACGTTCCGGGTGTAATCCTCGTACCCGTCCAGGCGCAGCAGGACCGTATGGTACCCATTTGCAACAGATGTCAGGGTCACCGGCGAAATGCCTCGGATCGTATTGTCCAGGTAGACATTCGCACCCGCAGGTTCTGATGCGATCACAATGCTCCCATAGGATGGTGTCGGGACGGGAGTCGGCAGGCCGACCAGATGGCTGGTCTCGACAACCGAAGAGGTGATCACATAGCTCCGGACATCCAGTTCCTGGATCTTCAGGACCGTGATATTTGCTCCGTTTGCGGCAGTTGCGGGAACCTGTCCCCTGAGATCAATGGTGACTTCCACCACATCCTGATCCCGGTAGGACAATTCGTAACCCCCGATAGTCAGGGTCCTGATCCGGTCGCTCGGCCGGGTATTTTTTATATAGTTGACCATGATCGTATAGGTCCAGACCGGATCGTCCAGATCCGTCACGAACTGCAGGTCATTGTATGGCGAGAAGGCCGTGCCGGAAGCAGCATATACCGTACACGAGACATTCACCGGATCACCGGGATTCAGGATCTCCGGGTTCACTGATACGGAAGATACGGTAAACGCCATCGTGCCCGGCACGAGAAGAAGCAGTGCCAGGAACACGCTGAACCACAAGAGACGAGATTGCACAGGATAACACCCTTGATAACGTGAGTCGCTCGCAAGTATAATTACCTTGTTGGACGACTTGGCCATACTGCCACCCTGCGGCAGAAAGCCTCCAGGTGCTGGCAGGTAACCGGATGTAAAAAGACGGATGTAAAAAAGATTTATTCGAAGAGCCGGTAGTTCGGCGCCTCGTCCGTGATCATGATATTGTGCGGGTGGCTCTCGGCCATACCGGCATTCGTGATCCGGACAAACCGGGCCTTGGTGTGCATGTCACCGATCGTCTTTGCACCCGAGTAGCCCATCGCGGACTTGAGACCGCCCACGAGTTGGTAGATGATCTCGCCCACGTGGCCCACGTACGGGGTGACGCCTTCCACGCCTTCAGGCACGAACTTTGTGCTGCCGATGCCCTTCTTCTGGAAGTACCGGTCGCTCGACTGGCCGCTCTCCATCACACCGAGCGATCCCATGCCGCGGTACTGCTTGTAGCGCCGGCCCTTCATCGTAATGACCTTCCCCGGGGACTCATCCGTCCCGGCAAACATGCTGCCCATCATTACCGTGTCGGCACCGGCTGCGATCGCTTTTGCCACGTCACCGCTGTACCGGATGCCGCCGTCCGATATGACCGGGACATCGGCGGCATATGCCACTTCTGCCACCTGTGAGACTGCCGTCACCTGCGGGACTCCCGTGCCCGCCACAATCCGGGTCGTGCAGATCGAGCCCGGCCCGATCCCGACCTTGATCCCATCAACACCCGCATTCACAAGGGCTTCGGCAGCTTCCTTTGTCGCGATGTTGCCGGCCACGACATCAGCCTTGACGCTTCCCTTGATCTCTTTTACCGCTGCCACGACCTTCATGTTGTGGGCGTGGGCACAGTCAACAACAAGGGCGTCGACACCGTGCTGGTCCAGGAGTTCGGCCCGGGTAAAGTCGAACGGTCCGACCGCTGCGGCGACCCGGAGGTTCCCCCGGGCATCACGGCTCGCAAGGGGATACTGGCGCTTCTCAAGGATATCCTGCATCGTGATGATACCGATGAGGTTCCCCTTGTCGCTGACCACCGGGAGGCGCTCGACCTTGTTCGTGTACATGATCTCCAGTGCCCTCTCAGCCGTGATGTCCTCACCGGCAACGATCGGCTTCTTCGTCATGATGGTGGTGATCTTCTCGTCCCCGCGTTTCTGCACAATGGCCCGCACGTCCCGCCGGCTCACGATACCGATGATCTTGCCCTTGCCAATGACCGGGACGCCGCCGATACTGTACTGCTGCATCAGGCGCTCTGCATCCGAGACCGTGGCGGTATCCTCAACATAGAGCACGTTGTGCTCAATGAGTTCCTCGGCCTGCTTCACGGCAATGATCTCCTGGAGCTCGTGTTCAGGAGTCATGTTCCGGTGGATGACACCAATGCCTCCGCCACGGGCAAGCGTGATTGCCATCGTTGCCTCGGTCACGGTGTCCATTGCAGCTGAGACGAGCGGGATATTGACCTTGATATTCTTCGAGAACCGCGAGCGCGTGTCAACCTCGGAGGGTTCAACCCAGGATTCCAGCGGCTCCAATAAGACATCATCAAAGGTTAAGGAAAGGGGTACGTCGAGTTTTTCCAGATACATACGATCACCTGATCATCGCGAGTGCTTTTGTGATCAAATCTTCCCGGACCACTGCATTCCGGTCGCCGCCGCAGACCATGCCGCGGACACCGATGATTGCCGGGTTGATCCGCTTTAAGGCATCGATATCCTCGAACTTCAGGGCGCCGGCAAGGGCGGTCTTTAAGCCAAGGCGGGTGTTCTCTTTTGTAAACGAGGCAAGCATCTTCTCGTCCATGAAGGCAAACGTGCTCTGCCGGTCCTTAATGCCGGTGTCAACCATCGCATAGTCGGCCCCGCATTCCGCGGCAATCGGCGCCATGTCGAAGGGAGAGATGGCGTGCATGCGTTCGTAATCGGAGTAGGATGCGATCACGACAAACTTCTCCGGGAACTCCTGCTTCACGGCCCGGACCACGGCACCGATCAGTTCGCGGGCCTCGTTCTTTCCTTCAAAGGCAAGCCCGATCTTGATGTAGTCAGCTCCGGCATGGGCGGCGCCGTACGCGGTGAGGGCAGCCCCGCCCGGTTTGAAGTCGAAATCGCCGATGGCTGCGCTCACGGGTTTTTTCACGTACTCCTTGATCTCACGGATGACCCAGGGAAAGTTGGCGCCGAGCGAGCCTTCGGACGGTTTCTTGACGTCAATAATGTCAGCGGCAGTGGAGTTTTTCGCCTCAGTGATGGAGCTGGGGCTGACCAACAATTGCATAAAGTTTAATGATCTTTTATCCTAATAGTGGTTTGCTTCGTCTATGAAACTGATTCTTGCAATGGATTTGAAGAATAATCTGGTCGTGCACGGGAAATCCGGTCAACGAGCGGGTTACAAACCGCTGGACTGGGGCTGTTCACCGACGGCAGAGCCGCAGGGGTTTGTCCGGGCCATCCGGCCAAAATCAATCTACATCGCGGATCTCGATCGCATCGAAAGGACCGGTTCGCACGACACGATTGTCCGGCAGTGCGCACAGGAAGTCGGTACCTGCTATGTGGACCGGGGCTGCCGGGCTCCTGACGATCAGCTCGAAGGCTATCATATAAAAAATATTGTCGGTACTGAGACCGGGGGCGACGATCTCGCACAATACCCGGGCGGCCTCTTAAGCCTCGATATAAAAAACGGCCGGGTCATCCCATCCGGCCGCGATCCGGTGGACGTGCTCCGGCAGGCCAATGGCTGGAAGTTCGAGGGCTGCATTATCCTCAACATCACGGCCGTGGGAACGGAATCGGGGATCGACCGGCAGCGGCTCGATGCAATGCGGTCGGCCTATCACCGGAAATTATACTATGGCGGCGGGGTCTCGACCATCGCCGATCTCGAAGCGATCGAGTCTGCCGGGTTTGACGGTGCGATCATCGCAACCGCCCTGCATCATGGGACCGTGCCGATTGCCTGGATACGGAGGGGACGCATGTGTTAGTCACACTGGAAGGTATTGATGGGAGCGGAAAGAGTACGCTGCATGCAGCGCTCAAAAGTCTGCTCGCGGATCTCGACCCGATCTTCACCCGGGAGCCGGGGGCCACCTGGGTGGGCGATTCGGTCCGCCGGGCCATTGCAGAACAGATCGATCCGGTAACGGAAGCGACATTGTTTGTCGCGGATCACGCGGCGCATCTTGCAACGGTTGTCCGCCCGGCGCTCAAAGAGGGCCGGATCGTGATCTCCGACCGGTACAGCGACAGCCGGTACGCGTACCAGTCCGTAACCCTGCAGGGCATTGTGCCGGAACCGGAGCAGTGGCTGCGGGCCATGCACAATGGCTGGACGATCATCCCTGACCGGACATTCCTCTGCGTTCTTCCCGTTGACGATGCCCTGACCCGGCTGAAGCCCGATGCCCAGCGCGAACACTTCGAGAAGCGCGAGATTCTGGAGAATGTGCAGAACAATTATCTGGCATATGCTAAGGCCGAACCGGGCCGGTTTGTTGTCGTGGATGCGATGCTCCCTCAGGAGACCGTTGCGAAATTCGTTGCGGATGCGATACGACAGGATTTGAAATCCGGAAAATCGAAGAGGAAGAAATAATTCCTGATTCGATTCTGATCAAAAACTCAAAAAAATTAAAATTTTTATTCCTTCTTCGTAATCGTCACAATGACATCGCCAACCGTCAAAACATCCACCTTCGACCCTTCCTCCATGTAGGAATATTTGGGCGTGAAGACGTTCTCCGGCAGGGCGACTTCGGTACCACCGAGTTGGATCGTCTTTGGCGGATTTGCCTGTTCTGCCGGTGAGAGCGCCTTTACCGCATCCATGAATGCCTGCGCATCCTTGCGGAAGGTCTTGCCCACAATCGAACGGTTGAAATCAATGTCCGTGATCACGCGGTCGAGATGGGCTGCATCGGTCCGCCAGTGGACATCGGCATTGAGCGTCCTGCCCGTATCGCCTTCATCATTGACCGTGTGCGGGGCATAGATCGTGACCTTCCCGAGCGGGGCATTGAGGGCCATGCCATTGTCGTGCTTGTATTTCCTGACTTCTGCAACAACCTGCACGAGCAGGTTGCCTTCCGTCCGGGCTGCCGCATCATCGTACGTGAAGGAGACCCACGGCTGTTTGTGCACGCTCTGGCCCGGGTTGAAGTAGGAGTAACACTCCTCGGCAAAGTAGGGCGTGAACGGCGCGAGCATCCGGCAGAGCGCATCGAACGCGGTGTGCAGGACGAGGCATGCGCTGGCGCGGGAGGCGTCCTGCTGGTAGAGCCGGCCCTTGACGAGCTCGATGTAGTTGTCGGCGAGCACATCCCACGCAAACTCGCGGATCGCCTTGAGCGCATCGTCGAACTGGTAGGATTCCAGCGCCGCACTGACCGCTTCGACCGTGTCCGAGAGCCGGACGAGCAACCAGCGGTCGGCGAGCGCCGTGACCGGTGTGTCCTTCTCAAACCCGCCCTTCTCCAATTGGATTAAGGCGAACTTGGTGATGTTCCACATCTTGGTCTGGAACCGGGACGCGGAGACCACGTCGTTCCAGTTGAACATGATGTCGGAGCCGGTAGCAGCGCCCATGGCACCCCACTGACGGAGGGCATCGGCGCCGTACTTCTCGAGGATCTCTTCCGGCACGATAATGTTGCCCCGGCTCTTGGACATCTTGAACCCGTCCTCGCCCAGCACCATGCCGTTGACGAGGATCTCCTCCCACGGTTTCCCGCCCGTGAGCGCCACGGCCCGGAGGATCGTGTAGAAGGCCCATGTCCGGATGATGTCGTGGCCCTGCGGCCGGATCTGCGCCGGGAAGAAGGGGGGTTTCCCGCTCCCGTCCCAGCCGGTCACGTTCAGGACCGAGATGGACGAGTCCATCCAAGTATCGAGCACATCCACTTCCCCGTCAAACTCAGTGCCACCGCATTTTTTGCACGGGTGTTTGGGTTTGACGAGTGTGGGATCGACCGGGAGATCCTGTTCGTCCGGAAACGCCATCTCACCGCACTTCTTACAGAACCAGACGGGAATCGGGGTCGCAAAGATCCGCTGCCGGGAGATGCACCAGTCCCACTCCATCTGCTCCACCCAGTTCTCCATCCGCCGGAGCATGTGCTCGGGGTGCCATGCGATCTGGTGGGCCGCCTTCTGGATCTCATCCGGCTTGATCTTCACAAACCACTGCCGCTCGGAAAGGATCTCGATCGGTGTCTTGCAGCGCCAGCAGGTACCCACCCGCTGGGCGAGTTTCTCCTGCTTGTGGAGAATCTTCTGCTCCTTCATGTCGGCAAGGATTGCGGCCCGGCACGCGGTCGTGTCCAGGCCTTTGTACTTGCCGGCGATATCCGTCATCTTTCCCTGGCGGTCGATGGCTTTCCTCAGAGCAAGGTTGTACTGTTTCCACCAGTGGACATCCTGTTTGTCACCAAAGGTACAGATCATCACCGCACCGGAACCAAACGCCGGGTCCACGGCCTCGTCCTCGATGACCGGGACATCGTGACCGAAGAGCGGCACCTTCATGGTCTTGCCTTTGAGTTTGTGGTAGCGCTCGTCCGTGGGGTGGACGGCCACCGCAACGCATGCTGCAAGGAGCTCGGGCCGGGTGGTCGCGATCTCCACGCCATCGAAATCGAAGTAGTTTAAGAGGGTCTCGCGGTCCTCGTACGTGACCTCAGCAAACGCAATCGCGGTCTCGCACCGGGTGCAGTAGTTGACCGGGTGCTCGCTCTGGTAGATGTACCCCGCCGTCTGCATCCGCAGGAATGACAACTGCGTCTTGCTGTAGTACTTCGGCGTCATCGTGATGTATTCGTTCGACCAGTCCGTGGAGAACGCCATCTTCCTGAGCGTGATACGCATTGCGGCAATGTTCTTCTCGGTGAGTTCGCGGCACATCTTCCGGAACTCCTCCCGTGAGACATCGTTCTTGGTGATGTGGTTGAGTTCCTCCACCTTCACTTCAGTGGGGAGGCCATGACAGTCCCACCCTTGAGGGAACATCACGTTGAAACCCTTCATGCGCTTGTAGCGGGCAAAAAAATCGATATAGCACCAGTTGAGCGCATTGCCGATATGGAAGTTTCCCGTTGGGTATGGGGGAGGGGTATCGATGACGAACTGGGGTTTTTTAGAGGACTTGTCAAAATAGTGATCCTCGTCGCGCCAGGTCTTTCTCCAGCGCTCCTCGACTTCAGCGAAATCGTAGTTTTTGGGCAGTTGATCTGATGACACCATTCGGGAGAAGGTTGCACCTTGAATAAAATATAGTGATCGTATCGGCCGGTGGTACCATAATAAAACTCTTTTTGCTTGAAGACAAATGACTTGATAATGCAGCGACAGCGGGGCCTTGGATTTGCGGCAGCACTGGTTGGCGGCGTGACACTGGTCGGGCCCTACCTCCAGCCCGCGTGGCTGATGGCCCTTATCGTCATCCTCTATGCCCTGATCCTCTGGAAGTTCTTCGATACCAAATATCTCACCTACACCTTCTGTGCCCTTGCCGCCCTCTATGCAGTCGGCCTCCTGCCGTTCTTTGTCTTTGCCACCACGATGGCGATGCTCGTTCTCGGCGAACTCGTCTTTCAGGGAGGGTACGACGACCTGAACACGTACCTCTATTACATCATCTCGACCGCGTGGGCCGGCGTGCTCGTGATGACCTACCTCCACATGACGGCAATCCTGACCATCATCTTCGGCATCATTGCTGCGGTGCTCTTGAAAGTGATCCTCCTGAAGTACGAGGATTCACTGGTGATCGAAGGCATCGGCATTGCGATGACGATGCTCTTAATCCAGGAGCTGAATTACCAGGCAGACCTCCAGATCGTTGTGGTGGCCGTCATATTCGCGTTTGCCTTTGCCTATTTTGCCTTCCGTTCGAAGACCGCCAACCTCTCCGGTCTCATCTCCATTGCCCTTGTCGGTATCCTCCTCCTCGTCTTTTCCACGCCCCGCTGGCTCCTTGTGATGATCGCATTTTTTGTCCTTGGATCCGCTGCCACGAAATACAAGTTTGAGTACAAGAAACGGATCGGCGTCGAGCAGGGCCAGAGCGGGGCCCGGGGGTACAAGAACGTCTTTGCCAACGGGATTGCTGCCACAGCCGCCGCGGTCCTCTTTGGCGTCTTCCAGGAGCCGGTCTATATCGTGATGTACGTTGGCTGTGTCGCCACCGCCGCGGCCGACACCCTGGCCAGCGAGATCGGGGTGACCGGCGGGGTTCCCCGGCTCATCACAACCTTAAAGCAGGTACCGATCGGGACAAACGGCGGCGTGACGCTAACGGGCCAGAGCGTGGCGTTCTTCGGGGGTCTCGTGATCTCCCTTGTTGCATTCCTGCTCGGCATGATCACCCTCCCGATGGTTGCTGTCTGCACGCTGGCCGGTTTTGTCGGCACCAACATCGACAGTTTTATCGGGGCAACGCTCGAGAACCGGGGATTCCTCGGCAATGCGGGCACAAACCTTGTCGCAACGATTGGCGGCGGTCTGGTTGCGGTTGCACTCTTCGTGCTCCTTGGGCTGTAAGAACTGATACGATTAAAAAGGAAATTATCGGGAAGCCGGTGGGATCACCGGTCCCGGTTGCTGACGTTTTTCAGGATCGTTTTTTAAGGATCTGTTTTGGGAATCAGTATTTGTACCAGCGGCCCTTGCTGTCGTACTCCCCGGTCGTCTGCTGGATCGGGATCGTGCTGCTGCTACCGTTACCATTGCCGATGTCACCGCTGCTGCCCGTAAGCGCCCGGAAGAAGCAGGCCTTGTAACTGAAGAGAACGGGAACAAGTAGAAGACCGGCAAGGAAGAGCATGGCCGCCGAGACCCAGATGCCGTTTGTGCCAATCAGGGCCAGCAGCTGGTCGGCCGTGATGGCCTGGATCTGCTCCGCCGTGTAGCTGGTGAGGGGCTCCAGCTGCGAATAGAGCAGGGCCTCCCAGACGATCATCAGCCAGAAGAGGATCGCGCACGTCACAAAGAGTGAGACGAGAAAGAAACCGATGACGCGGGTGAGGTTCTCGCTGACAAGAAGCGTGCTTCGCCGGATCGAGGCGAAGACTTTCTGGTCCTCAAAGACGCCTGCCGTGTCGGCAAAGAAGGTCAAAAGCAGGGTCGGGATCAGGAAGATGATGGTCATGCTGACGACAAGGACCGGGTCCATTGCAGATCCCAACAGCGAGAGGGTAACGGCCACCAGGGCAACAACGAGGATGACCATAAAGACGATGACCAGCTGGGGAAGGAGCACGCGGAAATAATACTGTATGCCGTTTTTGAAGAGGGGGGCAAGGCCGGTTTCGTCGCGCCGGATCAGGCCGTAGATGCCGGTGATGAAGAACAGGACCGCAAGGCCGGCGAGAACGACAAGGCGGCCGGCAAAGAACTCACCGGAGAAGATCAGTACCAGCCAGATGGCAGCAGCAAGAAGCCCTGCGACAACGCCCGCCAGCCAGAGTACCGGTCTTGCCACAAGAAGCCGGCATGCATCCCTAAGAGACTGGATCGCCATGTTCAGCGGACCCTCGGCATGGCCACGATCTCGCGTACCTGGAGATCGAAATAGTTCGCGGTATTCGCCGGGCGGATGACGCAGACCGTGTCTGCCCCGCTCGCAGTGCCCCCGACTGCAATGACCTCATCGGTGATACCGATGGCCCCCTGGTCGGCTGCAATCAGCACGCATTCCACGGCAACCTTGAGACCCACCGCCACGGTACGGCGGAGCGCTTCAGCGATCGCTTCGGTGCGGGACCCCCCGCTCACCTTGGGCGAGCGCGAGAGGGCACGTTCGAGACCGGAGAGGGCATGGGTGCCGGTGACGATCGTCACACCCTCCTTCCGCAGGTGTTCTGCAATATCCTGCGAGAACTCCCACTCGCCGGGTTTTGAGAACCCGAAGACGTGGGTGACGACAACGAGCCGCAGACCCGATCCCTTCATGGCATCGAAGAAGACCTGCGCGGTCTTACCGGAAGAACTGGCGACAACGATTTCGGAGAGGCCCAGTTCCTTTGCCCGCTCAATGGAGAACCGGGCCGCATCCCCCGTATTTGCCGGGCCCGGCGTATCAAAGTAATAGGATCTCTTCTGAACAAACGTCATAAGTACCTTTTAATAAGCCGCAATGAAAAACCTTTGTCAGATTCTCTCCGGGCAGATCCGGGACAGGTATCTGACTATCACGAGGACACGTAACTATGCTCACGCTTGCGCTTGCAGGAAAACCCAACTGCGGGAAATCCACCTTCTTCAAGGCGGCCACCATGGCAAATGCCGAGATCGCGAACTACCCGTTCACCACCATCAACCCGAACTTCGGGGTTGCCTATGTACGGACGAAATGCGCCTGCACTGAACTCAAGGTAAAGTGCACTCACTGCGTGGACGGGAACCGGTTTGTTGCCGTGAACCTGATCGACGTGGCCGGGCTGGTGCCCGATGCGCACAAGGGTAAGGGTCTCGGCAACCAGTTCCTCGACCATCTCCGGCAGGCAAACGCGATCCTGCACATCATCGATGCGAGCGGCGGGACGGACAGCGAAGGAAACCCGGTGGGTGTGGGCAACCACGACCCCGCAGAAGACGTGAAGTTCCTCGGGTACGAGATGACGATGTGGGTTCATGGTATCCTCGCCAAACACTGGTCCCAGATCAGCCGCGGGTCGCAGGGAAAGGGCCTCGCAATCCAGCAGGGCATTGCCGACACCTTCGTGGGCCTCGGGATCACGCTCGAAGATGTGCGGGATGTGGAGTTGGCACTGAAGCTCGATCTCGTGCACGCGGACATCAGCGACCTGATCCCGCTCTGCGCAGAGATGGTGAAGATCTCAAAGCCGATGCTCATCATCGGCAACAAGTTCGATGAGGCGCCTGAGGCGCTCCGGGCAAAACTTGCGGAACAGCAGGTGGCCTTTGCGAGCGCGGCATCCGAACTGGCGCTCCGCAATGCAGCAACCGCGAATGTAGTGAAGTACCTGCCGGGCGATGAGCAGTTCACGGTCGTCAACGAGGCCTCGCTCTCCGCCCCCCAGAAGGCCGGTCTTGCAAAGATTGCGGGCGTGATGAAGGAGTGCAAGGGCACGGGCGTCCAGCAGGCGATCAACCGTGCGGTCTTCGAGCTCCTTGACATGATCGTGGTCTACCCGGTGGAAGATGAGAACCACTACTGCAACAAGCAGGGCGACGTGCTGCCCGATGCGTACCTGATGCGGAAGGGTTCGACACCGCACGACCTCGCCTACCAGGTCCACACGGAGATCGGCAAGGGCTTCCTGTATGCGATCGATGCCCGGACCAAGATGCGGATCAAGGAGACCCACGAGCTGAAGAACGGGGACGTCATCAAGATCGTCTCGGCCGCGAAGTAAGCGGCCACTCGTGTAATGCGGCGGGTGCCGGGGAGAGTATGACGTTTGTCATCCAATCGTCAGACAATCCAGCCGCTCTTTCCCAAAATCTCTCTTTTTTATCGTTTTTTTCAGTGCAAAACAGCATTTTTGTCGTAAGATTTATATAAGGGCGAAATGAACAGTCATTTTACCGAATCAAAGGGAGGAGGTGGACACAATAGCAGGAGAAATCTACCAGGCACAGGTTATCAGGAACTTCTTTGACTGTATTACCGGTACGGACCGGAACCTGACCCGGATATACATGTGTGTCATGAGCCTTGCAAAACTCCGCATGGAGGCTCCCGAGAAGATGGCGGCACTCGTCGACCAGCTGAGGAAGAGCAAGATCCAGAAGGAACTGTCGGTCGACATCCTGGATTACATGTGCGATGCCGCAAACCAGCTCGAACTCACCCAGGTGCAGACCGCGTTTGGCGTCAAGGATATCCGGGAAGTTGCACAGGACTTCAACGGGATCAGTATGGACAGCCTGTAACCGGGCTGGAAATCACTTTTTTTTGAATAGCACGCTGGTAACTGTGTTTAATTAAAAAAGAAGTTTCGGCCCTAAAGTCGAAAATGTTTTTTATTAAGATTTTACAATCAACTATTAAACGCGCAAATCATACCAGTCATTAAATTTATTTTTTAAACAAGCATAAAAATTCGTTATGTGTTTCAATTTCGATAAACTCAGTCCAAGACGCAAAGCCGCAGTTGCGTATATCACAATTGTTATTATCATCTTTGTATTATGGGGAATTTTATCCCTAACGCATGGATTTTCACAGGATTTAAGGGACGCTTTATTAGTATTTTTGGGCGCCACTCTCGGAAATCTGGTTTGGGAAGTGGTTAAAAAAGGATTTTAAAAATAGTACAACTATTTTCATTGCTGTGGCTTACTCTATATGAGCCTAGATAAATTGAGGGAAATCACACAAAGGATCCGCAAGGCCCTCGTTTCGTGGAGCAAGTGCGCTCGATGGGCTATTTGATCACGTTGCCAGATTTTTTTCCATCAATCCAGATCCGGGTAAATGCGTAGCGCAAAACCCGATAGGCGTTTTGCGCGTAGGGCATCGCACCGCAATATGCAGACCCGATTAACTTTTCACAACCAGAGTCTGCTCAAAAAAATTTACGCAAGGTCCGGTTGATCCGGATCAGCATTTCAATCGTGATCGTGATCGCGACAAATAGTTTTCACGCAAGGTCCGGCAAAAAATTTTCAATCAGAGTCTGCTGAAATTTTTTTAATCAAGGTTTGATGAAAATATTTCAAGCAGGGTCTGGTTGTTTTCCCGGATTTCTTCACGACTGATGAGAATTTTCCTGATGCAGGTTCATACAGATCCGTTTAACATTTCACAACCAAGGTCCGGCGAAAAAATTTCAGGCAAAGTCTGCTCAAAAAAATTCGATCAAGGTCCGGTTGATCCGGATCCGGTTTTTAATCGCGATCGGTTTTGCGTTCAAAAAATAGTGAGCAAGGTCCGGTTAAAAAATTCAGAACAAATCCGGTTATTTTTTCCCTGCCAAACGCCACCCCAACATTCTGTACCCACGCGACCCCCCATCAGGGTCGTAAAAAATGTCCGGCTCGTAGGCTCACCCCATGAAGATGAGGTCAGCGCACTACCAGAGCCGGGTAACGTTGTAAGGATCAGAAACGGGTTGGAACCGTGCGGAAAACTACTGAAATACCAGTTACCGGGAATATTCCCTGAGTATCTCCGCGATCCTGCCCCGGGTTGCCGGGATATTCTTTGTCGCAATCTGCCAGATCACATCATGGTCCACGGCAAAATAGTGATGAATGACCTTGTTTCGTAAGCCTACGATGGTCTTCCAGGGTACATCGGGATGCTCTTCCCGTATCGCATCCGGGATTGCAGCGGCGGCCTCCCCGATCTTCTCGATGTTGCGCTCAACCGCATCCACAAGTTGCTCGTTCCGGATGAATTCCTCGTAGGAGACGCCCTTTGTATACCGTTCGATCTTATCCATCGATGCGAGAATCTCGGACAGGTACAATACGGGAGATCGCCCGGTCATGCGTACTGTACCTCGGCAAGAATGGCATCCCGGATAAGCGGGTGCAGGGATCGCCGGATCACGAGATCCACCGGATGATGGAGCCGCGATTCAAGCAAATCCGCAAGATCCACCAGCTCCCATCCGATAGGGCGGTTGAATTCAACCATGATATCGATATCGCTGTCCGGTGATTCATCTCCGCGGGCATAGGATCCAAATACCCCGATGGAGGTTACGCCGTATTTTTCCCGGATCTCCGGCAGGCACTCCCGCAGGACTGCCTGTATTGTTCCAGCCGATGTCATGATGCCAATACATGATGATGGTTTTCCACGATAAAAAAATGCATGGTTGTATCGAATCTGCACGATTGGACTGCACAACGGCTGACACCCATTCGTGCAATGGTGTCCGTAAAAACCGGTATACGGCTCCTTCAAAACCGGAACCGAAAAAAAGGAATTATCAGATGCCCATCGCTCTCTTGTAATCCCCAAGCATTCCCAGGATCATCTCGCGGTGCTCTTCCAGCGTCTCCTCATCATCCGGGGACGTGATCAGCGCCACCGTCCAGATGAGGATCAGCGCATTGTCGAGCGCAAGCGTGCCGGCATCCTCGATTGCTGCCGGGGGGATCGTGATTGCGGCAAAGACCTGCTCTGCTGAGGAGAACGCGAGCGTGAGATTGTCCGAATCCTGCGCATTCAGCCGGTACTCTGCATGGGCTTTGAGGATCAGGAGCGCTTTTTTGAGTGCTTCCTGCGGGGCTCCTGCGGGAATCACGGTCGATGCATGGGTGCATTCGCGGATCGCATTCTCATACAGGCCGTATTTGAACGCAAGAAATGCCGATGCCAGTTCGTGGGCCGCAGAGAGCGGGAACCGTAAAACGTGCGTTCGTGTGCGTTCGATATAGGCATCCAGGTACTGTTCCATTGCGTTGATTCTCCTGACTGTTGGTTCTGGTTACCCGGATTCTCAAAGGAACCGGCGTATCCGTGAGCAGGACCAGAGGTCTTCGTGGCCCTGAACACTCATCTAGTCACTATTGTGAAGCGCGCTCTTATGAATTCTTCGGGGTGACAGGGGATACCTAGAACCTGTAGCATCAATGGTTTATATCATTCAGAAACGCCAATACTGCGTGACCGTATGGGTGCCGTTATCTTCTCTGATGTGCACGCAGATGCAGGGGCAATCGGAGCTCTTGCATCCTGTATCAGATCGCCATCGTTCAGCGCGACCTTCGGACCCGTAGATTGCCTCATCAATCTCGGGGATCTCCTGCATAGGGGAAGCCGTCCGCAGGAGACCATGGAGAAGATCCATACCTTATCGCACGAATACCGGCTCGTTTCGGTGCTCGGCAACCACGACCATGCATTCCTGCACGGGATCATGGTGAGCGGAAGCGATGCGGCCAGCACCTACCGGCACGAACAGCTCCGTGACTCCCCGCTGCTCTCGATCTTCGATGCCATGCCCATGGAATGGTCCGATCACGGGATGTTGTTCGTGCACGGGGGCCCGATGGATCTCGGGACCGATACCCTCAAGCTCAAATGCTGGCAGCGGCTCTCGCATGAAGCCGGGGAGTTTTTCACCGGGTACCATTACACGGCTGCCATGGCATTCGAGACCCTGGAAAGGCGGGGGCTCACCCATATGTGCTGCGGCCACCAGCACGAGCATATCTGTTGCCGGAAGACCCCAAAAGGGATTGTTGAACAGGAACTGGAGTTTGTGTCGGTGACCTTAAAGAACAACCACAAAGATATCCAGATGGAGATTGCAAAGATTCCCCTGGACTGCCCCACCATCTTCCGGCTCGGGGGATGTCATGGCGATGAGCCGGAATTTGCCTATACCGATTTTTCAACGTTTACCTTTATCCGGCTCATCAATGATGCCTGAGCAGATCACTCAGGTTCACTTTTGAGCAGGTACGCAGGTTCCGTTTCAGGAGGAGTTCCCGGGCACCGTTGCCGGCGCTGGCAGGGTACCGTATTCCTCAAGTACCAGCGTCTCCCTGCTCAGGTTCGTGATCCGGTTCCTGAGATCAGTATAGAGCGCGGGAATATGCTCCATGGTCTTTGTCTGCCACTCGGTCAGATCAGAGAGCACCTCCTTCTCCCGCGCGAGCATGACGGCAAGCTGCGCCTTCTCCCGCGCGAGCGACTGCATCGAGACCGTGATCTGGTGGGTGGCAAGCGCAGATTCAGCTTGGTGGCAGCGCTCCTCTAGGGAGCGGAGCAGGGTGCAGGCCGCACCGATCTCGGACCGGAAACGCGGAGTATCGGAGAACATGGCCCGCTCTTCCTTGTTTTTCAAGGCAATCTGCCCGGCGTCGGTCATCTGCACGATGACCGGGCACGCGGCCGCAAGATGGGAATCCAGCAGCTCCGGTGCCGGGAGATCGTGATCGGAGAGCATCTCCATGGCTGTGCGGAGCGCTGAAACCTCCGGAGCATGATGATCGCGGGCGGCAAGCTTCTCCGCCTTCCGGATCACATGCGATGCGGTCATGGAGAGGGATGAATAGGTCCGCATGGCCTCGTCCCGCTGGCGCACCAGATTGGCAAGTTCCTGTTTCAGTTCCTCGATCTCGTGCATTGCAGAATCCTGGGGAAGGTTTGCCAGTTCCGTCTCGATCGCAGAGGACCGTTCCGTGTATTCGGTGATCCGTGCCTGCATCCGCCCGGCGCGTTTTTCCGAACGGGCATAATCCTCACGAAGACTGCCGATCTCCTCCATGATGGCACGTGCAGAACGGATCTCCGCGGTCCGCTTCCGGTAGGCAGCAAGGAGCGGGTTGACGGTGTTGATACCCCGGCCCATCTCATCAACGGCAAGCCGGATCAACTTCGTCTCTTCAGGAAAGATCGCCTGCAGGTACCGGCCCGGCCCCCGGATTGCCAAAAGACAGTTATTCACGCATTCCGCAGCAGCGGTGTAGAACTCCTCGGGGTCTTCGGGTAGTTCCTTTGCCGTGGATGATTTCATGGCCCGGACAAACTGCGGCAGGGAATTTTTCGCAATCGTCTTCAGTTTCGGGTGCATGACCGGGTCCTGTTCGGCGCCTGCCAGGGTGGCAAGATGGAGCTGGAGATGCGCAATGGCATTCCGGATATCTGCCATCGGGCCAAGGATGCCGGAAGCAAGTTCTTTTTGGGCTGCCTCTTCCTGCCCATCAAGCCACGCAGGCATACCGGCATAAGGGAGAACCTGCGGGGCAGGTTTCGTTGTGCCGAATATCTTCTTTAACAGATCACGCATGGGTATTCACTTCAGGGTATATCCGCCACTTGCGGAATTGTCACGTTCAATCGTTCCGGGCAATCTGGCGGAGCCGTCCGGCTCCATCGATCTCTTTCATTACCTGTACGACCGCCGGGGGAACAAGGTTCTGCCACGGTTCGCCTTCAAGGATGCGCCTGCGGATCTCTGTGCCGCAGAGAAGTTCCCGCTCATACATGGCGGGGGACTGCACCTTCACCCCGGCTTCCGTAAAGAGCCGGACCACGAGCGGGTTTGAGGAGTAGCAGATATCAAAGGGCGGTGCCATGGACCGGACATGGGCAACCCAGAGTGCGTTCCTCTGGACATCCTCGATCGGGATGACATAATAGGGGCAGTCGAGCGAGGTGAGCGCGCGGGTGATCATCAGCACCCGCTCACCGGCTGTGAACGGGTTGTCCACCAGGTGCGAGAGCTGGGCGCTCCCGATCCCGATGATGATCTCATCCACTTTGCCGGCAATGTGTTCGAGCACCGACTGGTGCCCGTTGTGGTAGGGCTGGAATCTCCCTACGTAAAACCCGCGTTTCATGATCCTCCCTTCTCCCCGCCTGCTCCGGCACATTGGTTTGCGATCCGCGCAGCAAATGCCCCTCCGGTAAATCCCGCATCGATGTTCACAACGGAGACGACCGAGCAGGACTGGAGCATGCTCGCAAGCGCTGCCCGGCCCTCGCCCATGTACCCGTAGCCCACGCTGACCGGGATGCCGATGACCGGCTTGTCCACGAGCCCGGCAACCACCGAGGGAAGGGTTCCTTCCCTTCCTGCGCAAACGACAAAGACGTGCGCCGCGAGCAGGGGTTTGAGCGCGGGGAAGAGGCGGTGGATACCGGCCGCCCCAACATCGTAGGCAGTCCGGACCTCGCAGCCCATCTCCTCGGCAATGATCTTAGCCTCCTCGGCCACCCGGATATCGGACGTGCCGGCCGTGATGATGGCAACGATCCCTCCGGTCCGGGCCGGGGCCGGACCATTGCCGGCCACGAGAACGCGGCCCGATTCCCGGTACTCGATCCGGATGCCGGCGTTCTCCGCTTCGGTTGTGATCCGCTCCACCTGGCCGGGACCGAGCCGGGTGACCAGGCACCGGCCGGCAGCCTGTGCGTGGCGGATCACGATCTCCGCCAGGTGACCGGGATCTTTTCCTTCGGCAAGCACGACCTCCGGCATCCCGCACCTGACGTTCCGGCCGAGATCGATGCAGGCGAAATCCCCGACCCGGTCGAGACGCAGGCCTTCGATGGCCTCGGCTGCCACATCAAGGGAGATGGTTCCCGCCCGGTACTGCTCGAGCAGTTCGTGAATCTGGTGGTGGGCCGGCATAATAGTAATAATACAGATATGGATCGGCGCATAATAAGTTAGTTCATTGCCATGTCGTATCTCCTCTACATTGCCGTGTTCGGCGCGCTTGCCGTGATCTTCCTCTGGCTGCGCGATGCCCGGATCTTCTACCGGACCGGGCTCCGCGGGTACCGTAAGGCTGCCTACTGGGGCGTGCTCTACGGCGCGCTGGCCCTGCTGGGTCTTGAGATCGCACGGTACGTACCGGGCTTCGAGATCCTCGGCCTCGGCCTGATCCTTGCCGCGCTCTACCTCCAGACCAGCCAGAAGAAGGAGCAGGTCTGGACGAATGAGGACACACTTCAGCGGTTCCTGGGCAGCGTGCCCATCAACCGGACGAATAAGAAATAATGTGCAGCGCACCAGTACTGGAATAAGGAATACCAATCAAATTACAAGGACAGGGATTTTCAATCATGCTCCAGAAACCACGAGGAACCAGGGATTTTTTACCGGATGAGATGGAGGCCCGGCGTGCGGTTGAGTGGCGCCTGCGGGAAGTGGCGCGGCGCTGGGGATACCGGGAAGTCTGCACCCCGGAATTCGAGGACCTTGAGCTCTTTACGATGCGCTCGGGGGAAGGAATCATCGGGGAGATGTATGTCTTTGAGGACAAGGGCGGGCGGAAACTTGCCCTGCGCCCGGAGATCACCGCTGCGGTGATCCGGATGTATATCAACGAGGCAAAGGTCGCCCCCAAGCCCCTGCGCTGGTGCTACTTTGCCGACTGCTTCCGGTACGAGCGGCCGCAGAAGGGCCGGTACCGCCAGTTCTGGCAGTTCGGTGTGGAACTGATCGGCGCCGATACGGCCATTGCCGATGCCGAGGTGATCATGCTCGCCGCTGACATGCTCAATGCAACGGGCGTGCGGTACGAACTGAAGGTCGGCCACCTCTCGTTTGTGAAGAATCTCTTAAAGGATGTAGAGCCTGCCTTACAACGAACTATACGGGCGCAGCTCGACAAGAAGGACTACGAGGGGCTGAAGGCAACCCTCGATGGCATGAACCGGCCGGAACTCGCCGAGTCCTTAATGACCCTCGTCACCTGCCAGGACCTGAAGAAGGCCTTCGAGATCGCGGGTGACATCCCCGAGCGGGAGCGGATCGAGCAGACAATGGGGTACTTGGATGCCGCCGGCGTCCGCTATTCCCTGAACCTCGGCATTGCCCGGGGGCTAGATTATTACACCGGTATCGTCTTCGAAGGCTTTGCCGACAACCTTGGGGCCGAGAACCAGATCCTGGGCGGGGGCGTATACCGCCTCGCCCACCTCTTTGGCGGCGATGACGTGGCATCCTGCGGGTTTGCCATCGGCTTTGACCGGGTGATGGTCTCGCTGGGTGAGTCTACCCATAAGAAGGAGACCATTGCCGCCATTGTCTGCACCCCCGAGAGCCGGAAACGTGCCCTTGAAGCAGCCCGCGTGTTCCGAAATGCCGGTATTCGCACCGAGATGGACCTCATGGACAGGAACTTTGGTGCCCAGCTGGGCCATGCCGCAAAATCTGCGAGTTTTGCCGTGATCATCGGCCAGCGCGAAGCGGCCTCGGGCGAAGTCACGCTCAAGAACCTGGTGAGCGGGGAACAGAAGACGATCTCGCTGGATGCCGCAGTTGCCGAGGTGGTTGCGTCTGGTTCTCGCGGATGAGCTCGCCAAGCAGCAGCGCAGCATCAGTGTAGCCGAATTCTTCGAGAAGAACAAGCACCTGCTGGGGTTTGACTCCCCCACGCGGGGCGTCATCACCACCATCAAGGAAGCGGTGGACAACTCCCTGGATGCCTGCGAAGAGGCACAGGTGCTTCCCGACATTTTTATCAGCATCAAAAAGACCGGCCCCGAGGTTTTCCGTATCATCGTCGAGGACAACGGGCCCGGGATCGTGCCAAAACAGATCCCGTTTGTCTTCGGGAAACTCCTCTACGGCTCCCGCTTCCACCAGATCCGGCAGACCCGGGGCCAGCAGGGGATCGGGATCTCCGCTGCCGTGCTCTACGCCCAGCTGACAAGCGGTCTTCCCACCATCGTCATCTCACGGACCGGGCCCAAGGAACCCGCGTACCGGTTCGAGATCCAGATCAAGATCGAGACCAATGAGCCGGACATCCTCGTGCAGGAGCCCTTTGAATGGGACCGCATTCACGGGACGCGGGTGCAGATCGAGTTCAAGAGCACGATGGCGGCCAAGAAGAAACTGCTCGAATACCTGCGGTACACCTCGGTCGTCAACCCCCATGCGAGATTCCGCGTGGAACTCGACGACGAGTCCTTCACCTTCGAGCGCGTCAGCCAGGAGGTGATCGTCTGCCCGGTGGCGATCCAGCCGCATCCCCACGGCATCGAACTGGGCCAGTTCAAGCGCATGACGGCTGCCACCGACTTAAAACTTCTCGATTTCCTGGTCGAGGGGTTCAGCCGGGTCGGCAAGAAGATCGCGCAGGAGATGTGCGACCGGGCCGGGCTGAAGGGCACGCTGAAAGCAAACGGGTTATCAGCCGATCAGCAGAAGGCCCTGCTTGCCGCAATGCAGGAGATCGTGGTACCCGCACCCCCGACCTCCCAGTGCCTCTCCCCCATAGGAGAGGAACTGATCCGGCGCGGCCTTGACAAGGAGTTCCAGATGGACTTTGTCACCGCACGCACGCGCCCGAACGCGGTCTTCTCGGGCCACCCGTTCATGGTCGAGGCGGCCATCGGCTATGGGGGAAAACTCCCTGCAGAGGGAAACGCCATCATCCTCCGCTTTGCCAACCGCGTTCCGCTGATGTACCAACAGGGCGCCTGCGCCATCACGGAGTGCATCATGAACGTGAACTGGAAGGCCTACAACCTCTCGCAGCAGGGGCTCCCGATGGGCCCCGTGCTGATCCTCGTCCACGTGGCCTCAACCAATGTTCCGTTCACGAGCGAGAGCAAGGATGCAATTGCGAGCATCCCCGAGATCGAGAAGGAGATCGTGCTGGCCCTGCAGGATCTCGGCCGCGAACTGAAGAACTTCGTCTCGCGCAGGGACAAGAACAAGCTCGCCGAGGACCGGGCCCGGGCCGTTTGCGCGATCATACCGGAGATTGCGGAGAAGGTGAGCGAGATTGTGGAAAAGCCCCTTGTCGATACCACGCCCATCGAAGGAAAACTGATGAAGAAACTGATTGCCAAGAAGGCGACCCGCAACGGGAAGGTGACGCTGGAACTCGCCAACTACAGCAATTATGACGGGGAGATCACGGCCTACGACATCTCTGCCGATGATGCAGCCGATGCCGTGCCGAAGGCCGATTTCGTAAGCGAGATGGACGGGCAGTTCACGAAGGTCTGGAAGATGGTCATTCCCCCGAAAACGGTCTGGCATGCAGAATATTCCGGCAAGGGTGGCGGCATCCTTGAGATACGTGGGATAGACGACAACAAGAAGATGGTGGTGGATCTCGATGTCTAAAGAGGAACTGGAGAAGAAGGCGCTGGTATCGCTCCTCAGCATCGCGAGCGCATGGTACGACCAGATGAAATCAGGCGAGATCCCGTCCATCTCGCTCCCCACGCGGACGAAGTACAATATCGAGTTCGACGACACGAGCGAGGTCTGGAAGTACGGGGACAAGGAGAGCCTGCGGAATGCCGCTTCAGCCAAGAGTGCAACCCACATCCTGAAGATGGCGTACGTGATCGCGTTCATCAAGCAGCAGCTGGCCGAGAACCGCTCGTCAACACTGAGAGAGATGTATTACATCTCGGAGGGCTGGAAGCGCGCGAAGTTCGGGGCACAGGACGAGAGCAACTTCTTAATTGAAGATCTTGAGATCCTCTCCGAAGTCCCCCGCGAGGGTTTCCACCTCCATCCCGAGGAGAACGGGGCCTCGATCTATGGCCCCATGCGCATCCGGGAAGAGACGCGGCGCGGGATGAAGACCCTCCACTGCCAGGACGATGTCGGGCAGGCGGGCTACACGATCCCGAACAACGTGGAGAATATCGAGTTCGTGGATCATGATGCGAAGTTCGTGATTGCCATAGAGACGGGTGGTATGTACGACCGTCTGATCGAGAACGGGTTCGATGAGGAGCATAACGCGATCCTCGTCCACCTCAAGGGCCAGCCGGCCCGCTCGACCCGCCGCATGCTCAACCGCATCAGCACAACATGGGACCTGCCGATCCTGGTCTTCACGGATGGCGACCCGTGGTCCTACCGCATCTACGGCTCGGTTGCGTACGGTGCCATCAAGAGCGCCCACATGTCGGAGATGCTTGCCACCCCGAAGGCCCAGTTCCTCGGCCTGCGCCCCAGTGACATCCGGGACTACAACCTCCCCTCCGACAAGCTGAGCGATAAGGATATCGAGGCATTGCGATCCGAACTGACCGATCCCCGGTTTGCCACGGATTACTGGAGAAAAGAGATCAACCTGCAGATTGAGATGGGACTCAAGTCAGAACAACAGGCCTTTGCTGCGCGGGGGCTGGATTTCGTGACGAAGAAGTATCTGCCGGACCGGCTTGCGGATATGGGGATCATCTGATCGATCCTCCCCGGCACTATTTTTTATTCCGTTCTGCCCCCAGCATATCCCGGAGGGTTTCTTTAAGAGAGATAGCCGGTTGCCAGCCGGTCAGAGCGGTGATCCGGGAATTGTCGCTCCGCTGCGTGGGAACCGGAATTGGCGGGGGCGTTTCCGGTACCCGGATCTCATAGTGCGCGCCGGTGATCTCCTCGACCAGGGCGATGATGGCAGAGAGACGGTACGCATTTCCCGACCCGAGATTGAATGCCGTTCCGGAACAACCACCGGTAAAATCGGGATGGGATACAAGCGCCCAGTATCCCTTCACGACATCGCGGACATCGATGAGATCCCGCGCGGATGTGATCTCGTGAAGTTCAATGGCAGTCCGTGTCTTCTTCTCAATCTCAACAACCTGTTTTACAATCCTGCCACAGATGAAGGACTCAGGCTGGCCCGGTCCTGCGAGGTTGAAGGGTCGGGCAACGGCAATTGATGCGTCGAGGTTGTCGTAATTCAGGGAGAGTGTTTCCTGCGCCACTTTGCTTGTCCCGTAATCGCTGACGGGTTTCAGGGAGGCAGTCTCCGGTATCGGCAAATCCCCGGCATACCCGTATACGGCTGATGAGCTGACAACAAGGATGCGGCAGTCGGGGTTTGCGGCAAGGCTCGCATCCAGCAGGTTTTTTGTACCGGTGACATTGGTTGCATGCAGGGCATCCGGCGTGCCACGGGTCAGACCGGCGAGGTGGATGACTGCATCGGGACGGATCCCTGCAACTGCCTCACGCAGCGCATCGGGATCCAGAATGTCGGCAGCAATAAAAGAGTCTTGATTTTTTCCGGTCTCCGGGATGTGCCGGCGGCCCAGGCCGATGGGCGTAACTCCCCGCTGTGCTGCGAGAAATTCCATCATCCACATGCCGGTGAACCCGGCAGCACCCGTGACAAGAACTCTCATGGGAGGAATCGATCCTTGTACTTCTCGAACTCCTCGATCGAGCGGGCATAATCGTCGGGCCTGCCGATATCGAGCCAGTACCCGTCATGAGGATAGCTGAAGACCGGGGCATTTGCCCCGGTCAGGGCATACATCAGGTTATCGAAGCCGAACGGTTCCCCTTTCGGGACAAAGTCGAGGATCTTCTTTGAGAATACGTACACGCCCATGCTGACATCGAAATGATAGGTGGGCTTCTCGCGGAAGGCTACAATCCGGTTCTCCGCATTCTTCTCAAGCACCCCGAAATCGATGTGAGTATCCCGCTGGTAGGTGGCGACCGTTGCAATCGCCTTGTGTTTTTTGTGGTATTCAACCAGCGTGGAATACCGGAGGTCCGTGAGGATGTCACCGTTCATCACCAGGAAATCGTCATCGAGATCGTCGATGAGCCGGAGCGGGCCGATCGTGCCAAGCGGCGTCTCCTCGTGGGAGTACGCGATCTCCAGACCCAGGTTTTTCGTGCTGCCGATATAGGCCTGGATCAGTTCATGGAGATATCCCGTGGAGATCGTGACCTTCTTAAACCCATCCCGCTTCAGCTGGCGGAGGATCACCTCAAGGATGGGATAGTCGCCGATGGGCATCAGGGGCTTGGGGAGGACCGTTGTATAGGGCATCAGCCTCCTCCCTTTCCCTCCCGCTAAAATGATGGCCTGCATGATTCTCACACAGTGTAGAGCCCCGGTTTGTACGAGGCGAGATGATCCTTCATCCATGTAATCGTCTGGGTAAGGCCCTCCTCAAGGGTGTAGGAAGGTTTCCAGCCGGCAAGATCCCGGGCAGAGCGGTTGTCGCAGAGCAGTTCCATCACCTCGCTCTTCTCGGGCCGGACCCGTCTCTCCTCGCAGACAATGCGTGCCTTTGGGTTGACCTGCCGGATGATGATATCAGCGAGTTCCCCGATGGTGACCCCGCGGCCGGAGCCGGTGTTGACAATTCTTCCCACCGTCTTTTTGCTCTCGGCAAGCTTGATGAATCCATTTGCGGTGTCAGTGACGAACGTGAGATCGCGGATCGGGGTGAGCGAGCCGAGTTTCACCGTGTTGCCGGTCAGGGCCTGGGTTATGATCGTGGGGATCACCGCCCTAGTGGACTGACGGGGGCCAAACGTGTTAAACGGGCGGATGGTAGTGACGGGGAGCGCGAACGAGCAGAAGAACGATTCGGCGATCTTGTCAGCGCCGATCTTACTCGCAGAGTACGGGGACTGGCCCTGCAGGGGATGTTTCTCATCAATCGGGGTATATTGCGCAGTGCCGTATACTTCGCTGGTTGAGGTATGGACGACCCTTGTTACTTCGTGATCGAGGCAGGCCTGCATCACGTTGAGGGTTCCTTTGATATTCGTATTGATGTAGGACTCCGGTGCCACGTACGAGTAGGGGATCCCGATGAGGGCAGCGAGGTGGAAGACATACTCCTTTCCGGCAACAGCCTTTTTCACGAAGAGCGAATCGGTCACGTCGCCAGCAATGACCGTCAGGTTCGGTGTGGATTCCGAGTCTCGTCCTTCGAGCATGCCCCAGTCGTTGCGGGCGTTATAATGCACGAATGCCGTAACTTCGGCACCCTTCTGCAACAATTCGTCGACAAGATGACTGCCGATAAACCCCCCGGCCCCGGTAACAAGTACCTGTTTGTCGTCCCACTTCATGGTTTTAGTCCTGTCTATATGTTTCGATGAGTGCCAGATAATCTTTCTCTGCCTGTGCCATGAGAGTGTTCCACTGGCCGTTTGCGACCACAGTCTCCCGTGCCGCAGCACCAAGACGGGCCCGCAGATCGGGATCGGCGGCGAGACGAAGTAGTGCATCGGCCACTTGTTCCGGAGATTGCGGGGCGATAAGGAGCCCGGTTCTCTCATGCTCGATCCATTCGGGGATCCCACCTACAGATGTGGCTATACAGGGGAGGCCGCTGGCCATTGCTTCAAGGATAGAGACAGGAGTACCGTCAGAGATCGAAGTGGTGATGAAGATATCCGCATTGCGATAATCAAGAGGAACCTCAACATAGGAAGTTCTCTTCCGGAACGTGATGACCTCCGATAATCCCAGCGAGGATACCAGGTTCCGTGCGGACTGTTCGATGGGGCCGTCGCCTTTGAGCGTCAGCCGGAGCACCGGGTTCTTCCGGTATGCGAGATCAAATCCCCGGATTAGTGTCTCGTTGTCGTACACGGGAAAAAAGCCCCGGTTCGAGAAGACTTCTATTGTGGGGGAAACATCCTGTTTCAGATCAAGTCGTGGAGAGAAGAGATCCGTGTCAATACCAAACGGGAGATAGTGTACTTTTTGTTCGGGTATCCCGAAATCACGGACAATATGATTGCTGATATTTCGGGAAACTGCATAGATGAGATCCACGGAATCCAGCACGTTTTTTGTTACGAATGCTATCAGACGGCTTTTCATGGGAAGGATCAGGACATCATCACCCCATGCAGAGACAAGAGAGGGGCGGCGACCTCCCAGGCACAGAAGGTGAAAGCCGTACTTTGCGATGAAATGGGCATGGATGAGATCCGGCTTAATCCGGTTCACAAGATGCCTGATGGCAATATGCCGGGGGATATAGGAGAGGTACAGATTTTTCCAGCGGGTGGAAAGAACGTGTTCGGTGACCCCGTGAATTACGCGGTCCATCGGATCGTACGTGATGAGATGGACCTCGTGCCCCCGCTCTGCGAAATATTCCGCCCAGCGCTGAGTGTGGATGCTGCGGCCGTCGGCAATAAGGAGGATGATCATGGTGAAACAACACCCCTAGGGCGGGAAAATTGAACGATGTAGTATCTCTTTAAACCTGACATTTTTATTTCGTTCATTGAATCAAGTAACTAATTATCTCGTTATTCCCGGTATTCTGGATTGCAGATGAAGGTTTTTATTTTGGAATCCATGTTATTTTCAGCGTTCTGAATGCATCATCGCGAATTTGTTTATTGAGTTTCAGAAGAACAAGGAAATAAATGATTGCACCGATCAGGACCGCCATTATGGTCTGGAGTACACTCTGGCTCACGGGCAGTAGAGTTAGGAAGACTAATGAAATTGTCATAACGAGGGTGGCAAGGATAATATGCGTGATCGATGTGTTTTCAAGAGGCAGAGGTATTATGTGCCCAAGATATGTACGGGCAATAATAAAACTGATGATTACATTAACAAACGCTCCAATCGCAGCGCCTGCTATACCAATATGAGGTATTAGTATGACACAGAGAAGAATATTTACCGAAACTCCTGTTAATAATCCCACTACCGCTTGTTTTGCATGGTTAGTTGCCATCAGAAAATTCGTGTACAGGTTCAGAATTGACTGAACGATCCTCATGGCGATAATGATAATAAGTGCGGTTGCTCCCGCTGCAAAGGATGCCCCATACAGATAGTATAATAAATTATACCCAAGAATTATCCCTCCGGTGAGCATTGGAAGTGCAAAGATGAGGGAATAGGTAGTTGCACGCGAGAGTGAGATTGCAATGGCACTCATATCATTCATTGCGTTCCACCGGCTTACTTTCACATAGAGTGTATTAACGAGTGCCGTGCTGATGAATAAAGCAAAAAATGAGAACGTCATGCAAACCCCGAACACGCCTACTTCGGTAACGGAAAGGAAGTATGCGATGAGGATGAGACTGATGTTATCGAATATGGCATTCCCTGCACTGACAAGAACTGCCCAGTTTGAGAAGGATAAAAGACTTTTAATATGCGACCAGTTAAATTTTTTAATGTTATAATCAACAAATTTTAGTTCGATTATCAATTCCAACAGGATACCCGCAACAAGTCCGCCAACCAGACCATATACCTGATATCCGAGATAAACTGCAATGAACTGAACAACAATCCGGACAATGTTGTTTATCAGAGTTGCAGATGCTGCAAGCCCCAATCGATTGCTTGCACTTATTGCCATTCCTAATGATGTTTGAATTGTGACAATCCCAACAACGGCAATTAGTGGCCAGAACAATCCGGTCTGTTTCAGATCAACAAATCGATCCTGAAATATAATCAGCCCAAGAGCAAGGAATGCATAGAGTAAAAGCCGGATGGTCAGACTCGCAGTAAAAAAACTATCCTGATCTTTCCCTTCACAGATACGTTGTGTCCCAGCAGATCCAATACCCAGATCAGTAATAATGCTGAAAATACCATAATACGATAGAAATAAAAAATAAGCCCCCAGAACATCTGCACCAACCCAGTGAGCATAAAAAATGGTGGCAAAAAAACCAATTAGTGTAATACCCAGCGATGATATCAGGTACATTGTACCGTGCCGTTGTACCTCGTTTTGGATTTCACTCATAATCAAAAAACTCGTTTACGTTCTGATCTAAGAATCTCGCAGGTGAGATAATTAAAGGCATTATATCTCAACCCGATCTCGTCCATTTGATTTTTATATATTCTGTCATTATTGTGCTCTCCATGCAAAACCGGAATAATGATGCCTATTCAAATAATTTGGATAATCCTTTGAAAAAATACGGAATAGATTCACAACGATGGCCGGATTGCCAGACCCGTTTTCCTGCTCGGAACACCAGCATCATCTTTCTTTTCCGGCAGGATAATCGTTCACGAGTCTGGGGAGAATCAATTTCCTTAAAAAACTTTATGACAACGTGTTCTTCAGCCAGCATTTGCTTGTTTACATTACTGCTGGCATTTTTACTATGGACGGTGTACTCCCCGAGAACCTCGGATATGAAAACCCAGCGAATATTATTTTTTGAAAGGCGAAGCCATAGTTCGTAATCTTCTGCAGTTACAATCTCTGGATCTTCTGAAAAAATGCCAAACCGGTTGAAACATTGTTTTTTTAACAAAACAGTGGATGTGGC
The DNA here is from genome assembly GCA_964592875.1 of uncultured Methanoregula sp. Taxonomy (GTDB): domain Archaea; phylum Halobacteriota; class Methanomicrobia; order Methanomicrobiales; family Methanospirillaceae; genus Methanoregula. Next base: position 119,929 of record CAZQGG010000007.1, on the reverse strand, counting down.
AATGACGGTGTTTCCATCGTAAAGAAGTGTTTTATATATATTTCCATATGGGTGGGTCGGATACACTTTATTTTGTAAAATACCGTCTTTCCGAATCCTGATTCCATGGCATACTGCATCAGCGCCCTGTTTGACGTAATCAAGGCAGGTTACCAATTTAGACGGGTACCAGAGATCATCAGAATCCAGAAATGCGACATAATCCCCTGTTGCCTGGCGAATTCCGTGATTTCTCGATGCTGCGATTATTCCTTTGTTGGAAAATGCCACATATTTAATTCTGGGATCGTTGAGAGAGTCAACAATTTCCCTCGTGTTATCGCTGGAATAATTATCTATCACTATTGCTTCCCAGTCGTGGAACGTCTGGTTTATCACCGATTGCAATGCTTTTAGTAGCAGATCTGCCTGATTGTACGTTGGAATGACTACTGATACAACGGGAGCATGCGGGTTCATTTCGATCGGGGATCCATGAATTCTTTCTGGCAGAAACTCAGGGTATTATCAATTTCCTGATCCAGATTCCCGGTAAGACTGAAATGTGTTGATTTCAATTTTTCGATGGAATAGATTAATGGCACACTTTTCTCACCGGATTCCAGTTCCAACCTTAGGATCGGAGGTGTAAATTTGAGTTGTAATCTGCAACGTTCCTGTATCATGGTTGCCAGCTGAATAATGGAGATCGTTTGTTCCCCACCAAGGTTGAAGATCCCGTCTCCCAGCTGATCGTCATCGAGGGTTATCATATGAGAAACTGCACGGGCAACATCGGATAGTGCGATAAAATCTCTGACCTGTACACCTGAAGTCTTCAATCGCATCTCTTTTGTTGAAACTGCTTGGCGGCAGAGATCATTACATATAAGCGACCATCGGTTAACCTTGGAATTGATCGGGGCACCGATACTGTTGGAGAGCCTCAAGACAATCCCTTGGATCTTTCCCTCGTGCGACGCAGCGAGAACACAATCTTCCGCGGTCCGGTGGGTTATTGCATAGGGGTGGACCGGGCGCGGCAGGGTGGTCTCAGTGATCGTCCCTTCGAGCGGCGAGCGGTAGATGTGGGCTGTCGAAAAATAGAGAAATCGATTCACACCGGCAGATTCCGCCGACTTTACGAGTTTCTGTGTCCCAATCCCATTGATAAGAAGCGCCCGCACCGGATCTTTCTGGGACTCGATTTCGTTTAAGGCAGCAAAGTGGACCACGGTATCTATGCCGCTGCAGATATTTTTGATATCCTCATCATTCATGAGATCCAGCCGCATGCAGCGATCCGAGGGGCACCAGGACGGCAAATCTGCCGAAGTCGGGTCACGTGTGGTGACAAAGACCTCAAATGCCGGGTCGCGTGCCAGACATTCGGCCACCCTCCCCCCGACATATCCGAGTCCACCGGTAACGAGAATTGATCGCGTCATCTGTTTATGAGCTCCCACGTATAGGGAATACTGGAATCATCCGGCGCCTTTCGTTCAATTTCATCAGGATCATGCGTAATCGATGAGCAGTTTGCTACAATTGAGGGTGTAGTTCCCACGCATTTAAACCCATTCCAGACGAGCGGGGGGATCTGGACGAGGCAATAGTTATCAGGCCCTAGGAAAATTTCCTGCAATTCTCCGCAGGTCTTGCTGGAAACCCGGTCATCATAGAGAACAAGTTTAATCGTGCCGAAGGGCACTGCATAATTCAGAGTCATTCTCTTATGAATGTGCCATCCTTTAATGACCCCGGGATATACACACGAGAAATAAATCTCGCCAAAACTGATGAAATCCGGATCATCATTGCGTATCATATGCATGATTTTGCCACGTTCGTCAAGGATTTGCCGAAGCGGCCTGACTGTAACTCCTTCGATCATGGTTCACATTCCATATATTCAATGATCTGCTGCCGGGTGACAGATTCCACGTTTTCTCCATCTTTCACTAATTTGTACCACTTTGCGGTCTGTTCAACCGTCTTTTCAAAGCCCCACCGGGGATACCAGCCCAGAGCATAGTGGGCCTTGTCGCAGTTCAGGTGGAGAAGCCCTGCTTCCGGGGGATCGCTCTCTTTTTTCGTGATCCGGATCTCCCCGGCACCCCAGATCGAGATCAATTCCCGGGTCACATCCTCCACGGTGTGCATCTCCCGGCTTTCAGGCCCGAAGTTGTAGGATCCCCGGAACTGCGCGGGATTTTCATACAAGCGGGATGCGAGGAGAAGGTAGCCGGACAATGGCTCCAGCACGTGCTGCCAAGGCCGGGTGGCATGGGGGTTTCTGAGTTCGATCGATTTTCCAGCTTGGAGGGCCCGGATGCAGTCCGGGACAATCCGGTCCGTGGACCAGTCGCCGCCCCCAATCACGTTTCCCGCCCGGACGCTCGCCGCACCAAACTGCGTCCTATCATTAAAAAACGAATCTTGGTATGCCAAGTACACGAGTTCGGCCGCGGCTTTCGAGGCGCTGTACGGGTCCTTGCCGCCCAGTTCATCGTTCTCACGGTATCCCCAGCACCATTCTTTGTTCCGGTAGCATTTGTCGGAAGTGATGGTGACTAGGACTTTTACCGCGGGAGTGGACCGGACAGATTCAAGGATATTGACAGTTCCCCCGACATTGGTATCGAAAGTGAGTTTCGGCTCATTGTAGGACTTCCGCACGAGGGGCTGGGCAGCGAGGTGGAAGACGATCTCCGGCCGGGTTTTTTTCATGAATTCATGGATCCCGGTGAACTCCCGTATATCCCCATCCTGGTGATGGATCAGTTTTTGCAGGCCCAGTGCAGCGTAATGATCGTAGTCCCTCTCCGGGGGCAGGGCAAACCCGTATACCTCTGCGCCGAGATAGTGGAGCCAGTACGCCAGCCACGAGCCCTTGAAACCGGTATCTCCGGTAATCAGTATTCGTCTCTTCCGGAAGATCCCGTAGCCGGTCTTCACCAGACCACCCAGGGGGCTTTCTTCTGTTCGTACATCTGGTTGAGGAGCTGGAATTCACGGGAGGTATCCATCGGCTGCCAGAACCCGTCGTGCTTGTAAACCATCATCTCGCCATCATTTACGAGGTTCCGGAGGGGTTCCTGTTCGAACACGGTGTCTTCCCGGTCGTCGATATAATTGAAGATCTCGTTCCGGCAGACAAAGTATCCCCCCGAGATCCTCCCCCCGGTTGTCTGCGGTTTTTCATTGAACTCGGTGACGAGCCCGCGATCATTGCACTGGAGTTCCCCAAAACGGCCGGGGGGCCTCACGCCGGTAACCGTGAGGATCTTCCCGTGCGAATCATGGAATTCGAGGAGTTTTTTCAGGTCGATGTTGCCCACCCCGTCACCGTAGGTCAGCATAAAATTCTTCTCGCCCCTGAAATACTTCATGACCCGTTTTATCCGTGCACCGGTCATCGCGTTCTGCCCGGTCTCGGCAAGCGTTACCTTCCAGTTCTCCGCGATCTGTTTCGTATGGTATTCAACCGGGGTCTTCCCGCTCATATCCAGGGTAAAATCCATGGTGTGGGAACGGTAATTCACAAAAAAATCCCGTATGCTGTCACCTTTGTATCCAAGGCACAGGACAAAATTGTCATGCCCCCATGAGGCGTAATACTTCATGATATGCCAGAGAATCGGATATTCACCGATGGGAATCATCGGTTTTGGAATATTCTCCGCCACATCACGGATCCGGGTCCCGTACCCGCCGCACAAAATACCTACTTTCATCATGACATCTCCGTTAAAAGTTGTCTGTAAAGTTCATCGTAACTTATGACTGCGATCTTATCCGTGAAGTGAGTATCGAATCTCATTTTTGCATGGTTCCCGAGTGTTATCCTTAGATCCTTACTGTCCGCTAATATTTTTATTGCATCCATTAAACCTGATACGTCTTTGGGTTTAACAAGAATGCCGGATTTCATGTGCTCTACCTGTTCCGGGATTCCTGAAAAGTCGCTTGCAATAACCGGTTTTCCCAGGCTCATGGATTCGAGAATGATATTGGGAAAATCCTCGTTCTTTACCGAGGGGAGGACAATAAAGTCCGACGCGTTGATCAGGTTGAAGATCTGCGGTTCGCGGAAAATGAAAAGGACACGGTCTTCCAGTCCCTGTTCCTTTACGAAACTCTTCAGCAGTTCTTCATCGGGCCCCGTTCCTTCGATGATGCACAACGGCATTCCCGCACTGCCATGCGTATCCCTGAATTGTTTCAGGGCCTGCAGGAGGTACATCTGGCCTTTGCGCTCCTCAAGGATTGCGATCACCGAGAAAATGATCCGGTCTTCCGGAATCCCGAGCCTCCGGAGAACTTCTTCGCGGGATTCAGTTACGGGACGGTGAGCAATTCCATTATGGATGCAGGTAATTTGGGTTGCTGGAACACCCAGATTTTTATGTAATTGATCTCCGGCATAGCACGACCCAGTTACGAATACCGTTACTCCATGAATAACGAGTTGGTCGAAATAAAAATCCAGCCAGCGTGTTGGAAGACGATAGCCCTCGGCAATGTTATTAACAACGAAGATAATTTTTCGAACACCACAGAGTTTTGCAGCGAGGACCATGGCGAGTGTGGAATAGGACCCAGGATATCCACCATTGTTTATGTGGAGGAGATCGACCTTCCGCGTTTGGAGGATTTTCCGGAGTCTGAGGATGTTTATGAGGAGGATTACATATTTGATAAGGAGGAGATTGACAAGGATTTTCAGGAGCTTACGGCAGCATTTCCAAGAGATTGAATCAATTTTATTATACAGATCATAGTGATCAAAAAGAGATATCGGATTTATCTCTATGGAGGATGTGATCCTTTTTTTTATTCCGTTCTCATATGCCGGTGAATACCGGTAGATGAATGCCATTTCGTATCCTTCGGCAAATTCCTTGCTGTTGAAAAAATTTGTAAGCATATTCTCGCATCCGGCAAAGAACGGACAGTCAGAATAGTAGAGAATCGAAGGCTTCACTGCCCGCACACCCTACGGTAATAGATAATGGTTTCTCTCAGGCCATCATCGATTGAAGTCTTTGCTTTCCATCCCAGCAGTTCTTTTGCTTTTTTTGTTTCCACGTAATATTCCATTATTTCATTTTTCCGGTAAGGTCTTTCACCAAGTCTTACCAGTCCCTCTTTCCCCAGCATCCGTTCAATCTTGTGAGTAATGTCTGAGAGCTTTATCGGAATTCCGGTCCCTATATTGAGGATCTGACCCTGAATTTGGGGATTCTGAGCGGCAATGATTAATGCTTCGACAAGATCCGCGATAAAAATAAAATCCCGTGTCTGATCTCCGTACGTCATTGTAAATGGTTTATCATGGAGCAGAGTTGTTATCAGGGAGGGCAGGAACATATCCGATCCTTGACCCGGGCCATAGGCCAGAGTCGGCCGTATGATCGTAACAGGAATGCCGTACAACTGGGAAAATAATTCTCCCAAATGTGTGGTGCATACTTTTGAAAAAGAATATGGGGTTACCGGAGATTCCCGCATTATCTCACTAAATGGAGGAGGATGGCTGCCATATTCCTCAGCAGTGCCAAGGGTGATGATGGATTTTACGCACTCCAGTGTGTGTGCTGCGGAGAAAATATTGAGTGAACCTTTCACATTTGTGTCAATAGATGCGTGGAAGGCCTGTATACTTTCTACACGATCTTTGTAGGCGGCAAGATGAAAGATATATTCAGGCCTGCATTCACTGAAACAGGTATCTACAGCCGCAGAATTGCCGATGTCCAAGTTGCACTGGGTAATGTCGTGGGGTAGTTTTGCAGGGTTTCTGCTGATTGTCGTGATGTGAGCCCCACGGCTGTGAAGTTCTCTTACCAGATGCTGGCCGATAAAACCGCTTGCACCGGTAACCAAAACCCGCCTGTCCAAAAAAATTTTTTTTGGTGCCATTGTCAAATCTGCCGGATCGTTCTTCCGCTGTTAAAATATGGTGTCTTTTTATTTTATACTGATCTGATTAACAAAAATCACTGTTTCAATCCCCGCAATCGCAATCGGTTTTTGTCAAGGCTTATAAGTATCCCATCATATATACGACCATACACAATCAGCATTTTTTTTCTTGCAGGCTGATCCGCACTATCGGAAAAAAATGCTTTTAAAATTTTATCATTCATCCGACCAAGAACTGGTTGGATATACTCAATAACAAATACCAGGGGATTCAGATGGTTCCGTTTCTCTTTCACATATGATTTATTCAGCAGAGCGAACATGGACATGACTTCGGAATCTGTCATTTTTGACAAATTGAATACTTGTGTCCATTTATTTTTCTCTGAAACCCTGGAAAAGTAGGTATCGAAAAAATCCTTATCCTCCTTGATATAACCGTTTGTTTTCAGAATTGTATATAACTCGGATCCCGGAAACGGGGTTGTGATCATGAAATGATATATGATATTCGGATTGTTCTCAAAGGATCTCTTTACCAGTGAGATGGATGCCTCTACATCCTCTTTTGTTTCGGTATATTGTCCTACCATAATTGACAAGTTAACAAGGATGCCCGCTCTACGGAGTCGGGACAGCTGGAAAAGAATGTTTTCTGCAGTAGTGTTTTTTCCGATAATTTTTAACATCCGGTCGGATCCCGACTCCACGCCAAGAGCGATGACTCTGCAACCTGTCTCTTTAAGGTCTTTGAGCAGGTCGTCGTCAATCTTTGATAAAATGTCGAAACGTGTTGACAGTTTATAGGATACTTTCTTATCCCACGACTTGAGCTCGTTCACCAGTTGTCTCGCCCGTGATGGGTTTATCAACACCAGGTCATCAGAAAAATCGATCATATTGGCATCGAAACGGTCAATAGCTTCCTTTGCCTCGGCCAGTATCAGGGGAATCGGGCGGTATCTTGGTTTGCTGTGGTGGTAACAGAAATTACAGCTGAACGGGCACCCTCTTCCTCCGTGAACGGTGATAATACGGTCATTATATTTATAGAACGGGAGCGGATAATGTTCAGCGTGCCATTTTCCAATGGTAATCCAGTCATCCGGAAACAGTTCGTAAGGGATTGGGGGGAGATCTGCGAGATTTTCGATATATTCTCCGGGCCCGGTAAAAAGAATGCCGTTTTCGGAATTTACCGCAAGTCCTTTGACAGATAGCACATCGAGATTTTGCCGCAAAGCCTGGACAAGACGATATAACGTGATTTCTCCCTCTCCAATCACACCAAAATCAGCGTGAGTGATCCGCACAGCGAATTCAGGAATCGGGGTTACCATCTGTCCCCCAACAACAACCGGAAAAGTACGACCTGCCTGGTCCAGTTTTTCAACGAACTCCCTGATATCGTTTAATTCAGGATACAAGCTGCCAAACCCGACCAGGACGGGATTCATACTGATAATATCCTGAATGAATTTTTGGATTTCAGAAGGGTTCGTCGGCCTGAATAAAATAACGACCTTTTCTCCTTTCTGCTTCAGATATCCGGCCAGATATGCAAAAGAAAACGGCACAGAAAAGGTTATCTTCTGGCTTACTAAAATGACGGGACCATTCCGATTTTTTTCAGATATCGGAAAAATCATAACAACTCAATAGTATCTACTCCGATAATATTTAATAATGTTCGACGGATATTCTTCTGAAATCAAAAAATTTTCCTCAGAAAATCCAATTTAAGAAATTATTGTGAAATGTATTTCAGATTCAGATTTTCTCTCCTCATTCTGACATACATCTGGAGATATTCAACAATCGAAGCAAAGATCATCATTTTCATAAATGAAAATAAATATTGGGTTTTTCTGTGAGAAGAGAAGATCTTTTTCCAGTACCTTCGATCAGTCTGAAATACCGAGGTCTCAATTGGTGTGTACACCCCGTATTTGAATTGGAAATAATAAAGGAGTTTTTGTAGGGGAATGGTATGTGCTGCCATCCTGTATTCATCACTGGGGAGGAGTCGGTTCAGAGTTTTGTAAGCTTCTTTTTTGATAGTTGTTTTAATGTATCTCTCAAAAAACATAGTGCCGGGGTAGGGTTGGGTCACCCCAATAGAAACAAACGTGGGGTTAATCTCTTTCAGCAGATTATCTGTCATGTGGATATCATCTTCTGTCTCTTCTGGCAGATTCAAAAGAATATTTGCAAAAGTACGGATCTGATATTTTTTACATAATGTGAATGCATTTTTTATCTGATCGACGGTAATCCCTTTTCTGATAATTTTCAACAGATTGGGTGATCCCGTTTCAACACCAAAGTCAATTTGGATGCAACCGGAATCTTTCATACGTTTTAACAAGGCTTCATTTTTAAAGCAGCTACTGTTAACTCGGGTTTCAGCTCCCCAAAGCATCGTCACACCGCTTTTTTGATAAGCATCACAAAATTCAATAATATCATTTTCTTTAATTCCGAACGTATCGTCCATTATGTAAAAAAAATCAAATCCGTATTTTTTTTCGAGAATTTTTAGCTCTTCAATAACCATTGCTATTGGTCTTTTTCTAACGAATGATTGCCCCGCCGGACAACTATTTGCCTGCCAAACGGAATTGGCTGCACAAAATCCGCATTTATATGGACAGCCTCTTCCTGTATATATTACAGCACAGGATGCAGGTAATCTCCGAATAATATATTTCGTGGGTCTGGTATACCGTCTCGTATCAATTTTATGATAGGCCGGCATTCCACAGTCATTCAAATCCATTATTTCGCGTTTTGCCGTCCTTATGCAATTGCCATTTTCCAAAAACGCTATGCCTTCAATACTCTGTAATCGTGATTTTTCATAACCTGTTTTTAAAATCTCTTTAAGGGGATATTCCCCTTCACCCAAAACTGCAATGTCGAAAGGAGATCCCGGATAAATAAAATCTTCAGGGCATATCGATGGATGAGCATTACCGACGATAATGGGAATACCGGTTGTATCTTTGATTAGCTTCGCCAAGGACAGCGACTGGTCAAAATCTGTTACAAATGTTGCCAGACCAACAAATCGCGGTTTTGCTTTTTTTAAATAATTGATGACAGCGTGATTATATTTCTCCTCACTTCTAATTATCTCATTAAATATCTCACAAAAAAACCCCTCTTTTTCGAGAAATCCTGCAAGATATAAAAAATAAAAAGGCATATATTCACTATTGATATTTGTATGGGAAACAACGAATAAAATATCAAGGCCGTCTTTGTGAATTTGGGTTATTGGTTCGGTTTTCTCCATAGGCAGAACACCTTAATCTTTGATTATTTTGAGATAAAACGTGATCTCATCTAACGGAAGCAGATGACTTATATGCTGCTCGTAAAACTCCGGGTATTTATTGAAGAAGTATTTAAATGGAAGAATGACGTGATCCCGAACTCCCGTTTTCGGAAAATCTTCATCGAATCGTTTTTTTAGTGTCTGAAAAAGGGATGGTGAATAATTGTATAATGAATGATGAATGTGTTCAGGATCGAAATAGGTGAATGATTCTGTTGTGAAAAAGTGTTTGTGGGTTGGATCGATATAAGCAAAGCGTGATCGGAAATACGGAACTTTGATTATTAATATACCCCCGGGTTTACTTATCCGGTGGAGTTCTTCCATCACTTTTAAAACATTATCAAGATGTTCGATAACATTATCTGCATAAATTTCATCAAACATGGATGAGTCGAACGGATACGGGAATTGGTTGAGGTCATGGACTATATCAGCATCGGTATCTGGATTTATGTCAACACCGATTGATCCAACCCTCTTTTTGTTCCCGCATCCCAGATCAAGTATCGTTTTCAGAATTTCACCCGTTGAAACAATTTTTATTATCACAGCAACTGTTTTTGAGTCAATGTGACTTTCCGTCTCTAAATCGTATTAAGGGTAATTATATTTATCGAGTGCCTCTTCAGTGTATTGAATAGTGTGTCAGTTCCATCTATCGAAAGAAGGTCATGATAAAAAAATTATTGTTTCTTCAGATAGCCGATAAGTGGCTGTGAAATACATTCTGCTAGCAATCTCATTCCGTCTGGAGAAAAATGAATGGAATCGACGAAATATCTCTCCTCGTACTGAAATAATTTATTGGTATCCACTAGGAGAAGTCCATGCTTTTGGGCAATTTTTCGCATTACGTCGTTTTCCAGCAGTACCCCCTGGTGATATTTTGAGTGAGCCATACTGTTTTTTACTTCGTCGTACATGTAATGACAATACGTTGACAAAATTATTTCAATCCCATTAGATTTGCATAAATTTACGATATGTTCGATATTTCGTTGGTATGTTTCGAGGCCATAAAAATCTGATGATAACTCAACACGTCCGCGAGCCACTGCATCAAGAAGTGAATGTCTGATATTCTGTCCGAGGAACTGGACTATGAAATAGTTATAGAATGCGAGAGGGAGATCGGGGAAAAAAGAGGCTGTTTTGTAATAGGGCCATACCTCACCAAGGTTTTTCTTCGCATGAGAATAATCGCTCTTGAAACCCGGTGTCAGCGAGGGAACTAAGTCGTTATATGCATGGTAAATTACGATGACATCAGGCCGGGTATCAATGATATTCAGGGCAAAATCTATCATGATTTCAGCGCTGGTCCAGCCTCCGACACCACAATTATTCACTTCAATCTGTTTATCAGGAAATTTTTTTTTCAGAATTTTCTCTAATTCTATTGGGTAACTGTAAGCCACCCCATCAACTTCTATATAATTTCCGGTAGTCGAAGCGCCAAGACAGTTTATTCTGATAAGATTGTCTGGTTTTGGAATAATGACGTCCTTGTTTCCGGAAGATCCATTGATATGTCCCATATTATTGGTGACATAACGACCGAATTTGAAATTTTTATCCCGATTCAAAGGGTATGTTGCTAAGGTTGTTTTTGGCGTTGGAAACTTCTTTTTATTAACATATGTCAAGTATGGATGGGGCTCAACAAATATCTCGTCGAAGGGAATTTTTGGCTGAATGATGTATTGTTTTCCCATTTTTATCCGGTAAGCAATCCGGAAAAGAACTTCGCATAAAATAATTATAGCAAGAAAAACCAGAATTGCAAAAGGCAGTCCGTAGGTAATGAGAACGGTTATCGGTATAAGGATTATGGATATGCCTGCTACAATGAATGAAAGAAGTATTTTAGAATTCATATTGCCTCCTCTATATTTACCACATAGGGTATAATGTGTCTGGACAATCGGCATCCTCGTCAAATTTCTGTGTCCCTGATATATGGTCTTGTGAAGCGAATCTGATCGTATCCGGTTCGCAGCGGTATGTTTTTACAATTCTATCAATATTGCGTTTAAAGCGGTTTCTCCGGAATAATCTCGAAAGAAATCCAACCGGTATGTTGCATGTATAGATTATCATAGCTACATTTTTTTTCATAGCAAACCCCCCTTTAGTTGCTGCCCTCTGTTTTCATACTGACTAGTCCAATTCAAATTCCGTTTTCCAGGAATCATCGGTGTCTCGGATGGTTTGTTCCTTTTTTGCCAGGAAATTATTTTCTAAGACCAAATAATCGATCTCCGTTCTCATGAAACATCGATACGCGTCTTCAGGTGTGCATACAATGGGTTCCCCCCGTACATTGAATGACGTATTAATCAACACCGGACACTGGGTTATCCTCTCAAATTCGGATAACAATTGATAATACCGGGGGTTTGTTTCCATATGGACGGTCTGGATGCGGGCAGAATAATCGATGTGGGTTACGGCAGGTATCTGTGACCGGGGAATATTCAGCTTATCAATGCCGAAAAGAGCGTTTTGCGCATCGGTCATGGGATAACATAACTGACTTTTAACAGGAGCAACCAGCATCATATAGGGACTTGCTCTGTCCAGATTGAAATATTCCGAAACGCGGTCCGCAGTCACTGATGGAGCGAATGGACGGAAGGATTCCCGGAATTTGATTTTTAGATTCATCAGCTGCTGCATCTTTGGATTACGGGGATCTCCCAGAATTGATCGTGCACCCAGAGCTCTTGGGCCGAATTCCATTCTGCCTTGAAACCATCCGACAACATATCCTTGGGCTAATAGCTCAGCAACTTTTGGAATGAGATCCGAATCCTCAAAATAAAAATATTTTGCCCCTGTCGTGTTAAGGTGGGTTTGAATCTCCTGATTTGAAAAGGCCGGGCCGAGGAACGACCCATTCATCGAATCAGGTTTTCTTATTACCCGCGGTTTGTTGAGGGCCATGTGCCAGAATGCCAATGCAGCCCCAATACTTCCACCAGCATCTCCCGCTGCCGGTTGAATCCAGATATCTTTAAAAATGCCCTCCCGAAGAATTTTTCCGTTAATCACGCAATTCAGGCCAACGCCTCCCGCTATACACAGAAAATCTTGGTTGGTCTCTTTTTTGATTGTTCTTGCAAGCCGAAAAACAATTTCTTCGGTTACGTCCTGAATTGAGCGGGCAATATCCATGTCTTTTTGGGTTAATTCAGATTCCGGCAGTCGTGGAGACCCCCCGAAGAGATCATGAAATTTTGTATTTGTCATGCTGAATCCGACAGGATAATTGAAATAATCCATGTTCAGCCTAAATGTGCCGTCATCCTTGAGATCAATCAATTTTGAAAAGATATCGTCAGCATATTTCGGCTCTCCGTACGGTGCAAGACCCATCAGTTTGTATTCTCCGGAATTCACTTTGAAACCAATATATTGGGTGAACGCGGAATAGAGCAGTCCGATTGAATGGGGAAAATCAATCTGCCATTGAGGGTAAAGTGTATTTTTTTCACCGGTCCAGACGCTGGTTGTTGCCCATTCACCTACTCCATCCAGACAAAGAACGGCAGCTTTTTCATAAGGGCTCGGAAAAAAAGCAGATGCGGCATGTGACAGGTGGTGTTGTACGCTTGAAATCTGTGGGATATTTTCTCTATTTACATTACAGAGGGAAATCAATTCATTCTGGAGTAACTGAGTGATATTATTTTTCCCGCGTGCCCACGCATTCATGGATCGATAGTAGGATTCAAATCCATTGGGCGTATAGGCAAGATAGGTATTTTTCAAACGATCAAATTTCAGGTCGGCGTCATCATAGAAGATGATATGATCCAAATTATTTATTGAAATTTGACCCTGATTAAGGCAATATTTTACTGAATTTTTAGGGAATCTGTTATCACCTTTTTTTCGCGTGAATCTCTCCTCTTGAACCGCAGCGGTGATGGTTCCATCCTGTATCAGACACGCTGCACTGTCATGGTAATATGCCGAGATTCCCAGAATGTTTATCGTCAAATATCAGACCTCGGTAAATATGTTGATCATAAAAACACATTAGGGTATCTCAAAAGGACATTTTCTTTGCATTATCGGCCCGTCATACCCTCGTTTCCTGGCATACGAAAGAATAGGTTTTGATAAATCAGGAGCAGAACCAGCACCCTCACGGATATTATCCCGCTTTGGGTTGCCGTTGTTTAATCGCGTTTTTCACCAGTATTGATGCTACTTCGGCGCTATCACACGTTGCAAGATCGGTCCCATATTTCAGTAAAAATTCCTTGTTTGTGCAGTCAATTGTGTCATCTAATGTGAATTTGTCAATAAGGAACTTTTCAATAGTATCTCCAAATATGTTTGGATCATTTTCCAGATATGCACGCTTTTTCAAAAGCGTGAGTGCATCCTGATCAATATCATGCAAACCAGTATAAACAATTACCGGGATTTCCGAAGTAAGCGTTTGAAGAATACCTGTTGAAATCAGATCAAATACCATGACGCTGGCACTTTTACATAATTCACTTAACGGAATTTCAGATGAAATGATTTTCAAATTTTTCACATTTTGATCGGAGGCGTAACTTTTTAACGGTTCTTTGTCAGTATGAACCGGATGCAGTTTGATAATGAATTCCTTCTCCGGGAATTTTGCCGCGATGTTGATAATTTTTTTCTGAATACTCCACAATTTTTCATCCCAAATGCAGTACTCACATGGTAATGATATTATTGGATTGTTCAAAAGATAGTTGGTCGTAACGTATACGAGCGGAGCATTCGAAATTTCTTGAGGAATTTTTTTCAACATTTTGGAATAACTATCCAGTGAACTAGATCCCACTGAAACAAATCTCGGCACTTTCTCTAAATGGAGACGCTTTGCTGTTTCTCTGAAACTGTCAGCAACCGCGTCACCAAAAACAAGGTGTAGATCAGAATTTATGAATTCAATATATGGCATAAGCGGGTGATAACAATACCCTGCTCCTCCATGCTGCCAAGAAATAACCGGAATCCCTGCATCTCGTGATGCTTGAACGATTGCATGACCCGCTGCACTATTTCGCGTTGAATGAAGCAGACACTGTATTCTTTTTTTTCGAAGGAACTTCTCAGTAAAATTATAGGCATTGATAGATTCCTCAATGGATTTCCCTACAATCTGTGACATGCGCTCAAAAAAAATTGAGGAGACATCGATACCGTGTATATGTTTGTACTCCTCAAACTCTGCTTCGGTATTACAGATTTCTCGTACGTATTCCTGATATTTTTTTATAGCAGAACCGTCTGATTCAAAGATATCATCGGTTATGCGATGCACTGGCAGCAACCCTTTTTTATACAGTTCATCGAGAGAATCATCCCAATTGTATCCATTATTATAAACCAGAACTGGTTTTCGATGCAGACAAGTGATATAATTATAGAGTGCACTGCCAACTGCATTTACCCCTCCTCTCTTATGGATTAAACCCATGTTGAAGAGAATTTCATACTTTTTTAGTTCTCTTTTTGTTTCGATCCCGGATATCTTGTCCATTTTAGGTCGTTCCGCGTTTGTTCTGCGGATTACCTTACAAGGGATGGGCCATCCCGGCAGATTTAAGAGGTCTGCATACACCGACTCGTCATTGGAAAAAACATATACCCCGGGATCGGATAATTTGGATTGATGTGAATAGAGGCATAAGGAATCCGGGTGTTCATACTCAATAATTGTCTTTAGACCGTGAATGAAACACCACAGCGAATCGATAAGAAACTTTAGATTTAAGATTGAATACCTTGCGGGAGTGAGGGAAGGTATATTGTGGATTGAAACCAGTTTGCTATCGAGAATGGCCGCAATATGTTCGATTCTCTGAAAATTTTCTACTCCGATCCGATAGAGATCACGATCCGCGTTGTAATCAAGCGTTGTCTTATAGGGGATTCGATTTTTTTCAAATGCATATGACGCCGTTGGAGAGAGAGATATATATTGTCGTAAACCATTTGTTTTTTTTTCAGAATCTTCAATAATTGATCTGACATCATTAGCACGTTCTGCAAGAATTATCATTTTAATATTGGTTCACTCCTGATAAGAGACACCATCATAATTTCACTGTATGATAGGATATGTGTTTTGTCGGTCTTACCCTCAGCGTTTCGAATAGCGTTCGTAAATCACCTCTTCGTAGTAGTATTACCGGGAATCCGGATTATTGAGATCTCTCATTCTCTCCTCAGATTATTCATTTGTCCTGCATGATGTCACCTTAAAAACAATGCCCAATGAATAAAATGTGATGAGTGACAATACTACTGCCATATGCCCTCATGTTTCAACGGAAAGACAATCCTGGTTACCGGAGGCACCGGATCGTTCGGACAAAAATTCACAGAAATTCTTCTGAAGGAATATTCTCCCAAGAGCATCCGGATTTACTCCCGCGGTGAACTGATGCAGATGCAGATGATGCAGAAATTCAATGACGACCGTCTGAGTTTTTTGATCGGGGATGTGAGGGACAGAAACCGACTTTTCAGAGCAACGAAAGGGGTGGATATCGTTGTTCATGCGGCAGCAATGAAACAGGTGCCTGCGTGCGAATACAATCCGATCGAAGCAGTCAAGACGAATATCGAAGGTACGGTCAACCTCATCGATGCCGCCGTGGATAACAATGTCAGCAAGGTCATGCTGATCAGCACCGATAAAGCCGTCCACCCTGTCAACCTCTACGGTGCAACGAAAATGGTTGCCGAAAAACTGGGTATTCAGGGCAATTCGTATTCCGGCGGAAAAAATCCCTGGTTCAGCTGCACACGGTACGGGAACGTGATCGGCAGCCGGGGGAGTGTGATTCCCTTGTTCAAGGAGCAGCAGAAAAAAGGCGTCATTACCATAACCGATGAAAAGATGACGCGGTTCTGGCTCTCGCTCGACCAGGGAGTCCGTTTTGTCATACAATCCATTGAAACCATGAAGGGGGGAGAGATTTTCATCCCTAAGATCCCCAGCATGCGCCTGACGGATCTTGCCGATGCGATTGCCCCCAATACCAGGAAGGAATACATGGGGATCCGTGCCGGGGAAAAACTCCATGAGGTATTGCTGACAGAAGATGAAGCCCGCCATGCGAAGGAATACAAGCATGGGTATATTATCGAGCCCGAGCATGTGTTCTGGAGCCGACCCAAACAGACCGGTGGCAAGTCGCTTCCTGAGGGATTCCGGTACGCGAGCGATACCAATTCCGAATGGCTGACCAGTAAAGACCTGAAAAAGATCGTTGCAGACGATGATCAGGCAAAGTCAGAATAATCCCGTATCATGAATTTCATTCCGTATGGCCATCAGACCATTGACGATACCGATATCGAGGCGGTCACAGAAGTCCTGAAGAGCGAATGGCTGACCACCGGGCCGAAGGTGCCGGAGTTCGAACGGGAGATCGCCCGGTACATCGGCTGCCGCCATGCCGTTGCCGTAAACAGCGGGACAAGTGCCCTAGATATTGCCGTCCAGACTCTCGGGTTGGAAAAAGGCTCTGAAGTGATCACCACCCCGTTCACGTTCGCGGCCACGAGTAATGTGCTTCTCTACAACGGACTGATACCGGTGTATGCGGATATTATCAGGGAGACCCGGAATATCGATCCGGAGGATATCTGCCGGAAGATTACACCGAAGACCCGGGCCGTGCTCATCGTGGACTTTGCCGGGCAGCCGTGCGAACTGGAAACGATCCGGCAGACCTGCCGTGACCGCGGCTTGGTGTTGATCGAGGACGCCTGCCATGCCCTCGGGGCCTCCTACAGGAACAAAAAAGTCGGCACGATCGCCGACATGACCATCTACTCGTTCCACCCGGTCAAGGCGATCACTACGGGCGAAGGGGGTATGATCGTCACCGATCATGCCGGGTATGCCAAGAAGCTCGCCCTGCTGCGGACCCACGGTATCGATAAATCCCTCTCGCCCCACGAGGGTCCTTCGGCTGGCTGGGAATACGATATGGTGGAGCTGGGCCGGAATTACCGCATGACCGATCTCCATGCGGCGCTCGGCACCAGCCAGCTAAAAAAACTCGACACATTCATCGATCGGAGAACGGAACACGTACGCCAGTATGTCGACCTGTGCGCCGATCTGGCCTTCATCGACCTGCCCGGGTCGATTCCGGATATCCGTCATGCCTGGCACATCTTCACCATCCTCGTGAACGGGATCGATCGCAACGCGTTCTTCACATACCTTCTCGGGCATAACGTCGGGGCCAACCTGCACTACATCCCAACATACCGGCTCCGGTATTACCGGGAGCACCTGCCCCAGGATCCCGCACGGTTCCCGGTCACCGAGGATGTATACAACCGTATCGTCACGCTGCCCCTCTTCCCCGGGCTCACGGAAGACGAAGTGCACCGTGTCGTCGATACCATGAAAGATGCATACCGGGCGATCAAATGATCCTGTTCCGGGCCGGGTGGATCGTATGACCGGGCAGCAGATCCTTGTAATCGGCGCCGGATCGATCGGCAGGCGCCATGCGGCCAACCTTTCCGGGCTTGGGGCACGGGTCGGTATCTACGATGTCAATGCGGCGGCGGTCCGGGAGTTCTGCAAGGACGCAAAGATCTCCGCAGTCACCGATCTCGATCGGGCGCTCGACACCGGCGGATATGATGCAGCGCTGGTCTGCACGCCGAACCATCTCCACATCCCCTGCGCCCAGGCCGTTGCAGATGCCGGTCTCCACCTCTTCATAGAAAAACCCCTTTCCCATTCATCCGAAGGCGTGGACCTCCTGGTCTCGACCGTGAAGAAGAAGGGCCTGCTGAACATGGCGGGTTTCAACCTCCGGTTCGAACCCGGCCTGCGGTTCATCAAAACCCATCTCGACCCGGCGCAGGTCGCCTTTGCCCTGATCGAGTTCGGATCGTACCTGCCGGGATGGCGGCCGGGTGTCGATTACCGGACCGTATACAGCGCACAGAAATCCATGGGCGGCGGGATTATCCTCGACGATGTCCATGAGCTGGACTATGCCTGCTGGCTCTTCGGCTATCCCGCTGCCACCCGTTCCGGTTCCGGGACGTTCGGAGCGCTCGAGATCGATGTTGAGGATGTGGCGGATATCCAACTGCACTACCCCGACAAGCTCGTCACGATCCATACCGATTACCTGCAGCGGACCTATACCCGACGGTGCAAGATCGTGCTGAAGGATGGATTTGCGATCAAATGGGTGTATGGCGACCATGCGACGTTCTTCTCGGATGCCGGTGAACGCACTCTCCGGTACCGCGACACGTTCTCTGCCAACGACATGTACGTGGACGAGATGAAGGAATTCCTCCGGTGCCTTGACGAGGGAAAGGCTCCCGAATCCGACCTCGCGAATGCCGCTGCGATCCTGAAGATCGCCCTGGACGCAAAGAAGGAGTCGTGAACCGTGATCCTCGCGATCATCCAGGCACGGATGGGATCCACACGCCTCCCGAAGAAAGTGATGATGGATCTCGCCGGCAGGCCGGTCCTCCGGCACGTGATCGATCGGCTGAGTCATGCCTCACGGATCGATGAGATCATCGTTGCGACCACGCATGACCGGTCCGATGATTGCGTGGAAGAGCAGTGCCGGGACTGGGACGTCCCGGTCTTCCGGGGGCCGGTCGATGATGTGCTCACCCGGTTTCACGGAGCCGTGCGGTCGATCCCTGCCGCCCGGGGCCCCGTAGATGCGATCGTCCGGATCACCGCCGACTGCCCGCTCCTTGATCCCCGGGTGGTCGATCGTGTTGTCGGCGAGCAGATTGCGGGACAGTACGATTACGTCTCCAATGTCGATCCCCCGACTTATCCCGATGGTCTCGACGTCGAGGTCTTCACGAACGCCGCACTGGACGAGGCGTTCACCCGGGCCACGCTGCCTTCGGAGCGGGAGCATGTCACCCCGTACATCCGGAACAATCCCCGGTTCAGGAAATCCAACGTGATACATGCACCGGATCTCTCGAAGATACGGCTGACCCTGGATACCGAAAAAGATTTTCTCCTGATCAGCCGAATCTATCAGGTATTATACCGCCCCGGCGGGATCTTCTTCCTTGAGGACGTTCTGCGCCTCCTGGAAAGGGAACCGTCCCTCATGGCCATCAATGCGGTGCACGAGAGAAACGAGGGATACCGTAAATCCCTTGAGCAGGATCCTGCTCGATGAGGTGTTGTCACATGAAAAAAAATTCAGGTTCAATCCTGTGGACAGAAAAGACCAAGAGGATGATCCCCGGGGGCAGCCAGCTGCTCTCGAAACGGAGCGAACAGTTCCTGCCGGATCTCTGGCCCTCCTATTACCGCAAGGCCCGGGGCGTCGATGTCTGGGACATGGACGATAACCGGTACACCGACATGTCCTTCATGGGCGTGGGCGCCTGCCCGCTCGGGTACGCGGATCCCGACGTGAACTCCGCGGTGAAGGATGCGATCGACCGGGGCTCCATGTGCACCCTGAACTGCTACGAGGAGGTGGAGCTCGCCGAACTGCTCACGAAGCTCCACCCCTGGGCAGAGATGGTCCGGTACGCCCGGTGCGGCGGCGAGGCGATGGCAATGGCGGTCCGGATCGCCCGTGCCCACACCCGGAAAGATACCGTCGCGTTCTGCGGGTACCACGGCTGGCACGACTGGTACCTGGCCGCGAACCTCTCCGATGACCGGAGCCTCGACGGGCACCTCCTGCCGGGCCTCGATCCTGCGGGCGTCCCCCGGGGGCTGACCGGCACCGCCCTTCCCTTCAGGTTCAACCATCCCGAAGACCTGGAAGCGATCTGCAGGAAGAACCGCGACTCGCTCGCAGCGATCGTGATGGAACCCGTGCGGGACCATTTCCCGGAACCGGACTTCATCAGGACGATCCATGCATGCGCTGAGTCCACGGGCGCAGTGCTCGTAATTGACGAAGTTTCCTCGGGTTTCCGGCTCCGGACCGGCGGGGCGCACATGGACCTCGGGCTCAGGCCGGACATCGCGGTCTTTGCAAAGGCGATCGGGAACGGGTACCCGATGGCCGCGGTGATCGGGAAGGGTGAGGTCATGGGTGCCGCACAGGACACCTTCATCTCGAGCACCAACTGGACGGAGAGGGTCGGCCCTGTCGCGGCCCTCGCCACGATCCGGAAATACAAGAAGCACGACGTGCCGGCCCACCTTGTGAAGACCGGGAAGGCAGTACAGCAGATCTGGACGAAGACCGCGAAGGAAGCGGACCTTGGGATCGAGGCCGGCGGGATTTACCCCCTCTCGCATTTCAGTCTCACGACCGATCAGGCCCTCCCTGCCCAGACGTTCTTCACCCAGCTGATGCTCGGAAAAGGGTTCCTGGCCGGAAAATCCTTCTACTCTTCGCTTGCCCACAAGCAAGAGCACCTCGATGCCTACGAGGCAGCGGTGGCGGAGGTCTTCGGGCAGATCTCCCGTGCCCTGGCGGACGGGACCCTTGAACGGAAGCTGGAAGGGCCGGTTGCCCAGACCGGATTCAAGCGGTTGACCTGACACTGCGCCAACGGGGTTCCCGGAGAGCCGGTGATCGTGGAGGAGCGATCATTCCTGCAATAAGTAACGCCGGCAGGATCACGATGCCGGGAAAACAGACCGGAAGCAACAAGCCCTCAAAAAATATTCATTCTCCTCCGCCAATCATGTGTTGAATGATTGCCCTCTTTCGGGCAGCCTGCCAGGTGATCGATTGAAAAACATCCTCCTCATCCGCGCCGATGCCGGGCCCGCGATCGGCTCCGGTCATATGATGCGCTGCCTGGCGCTTGCGGAAGCCTGGAAGGACGATGGGGGGGAGGTGATCGTCCTCCTCGCCGCTTCTGCACAATCGCTTGAAGAGCGGCTGTCAGCGGAAGCAACCGCTATCCTGCACATCGCGTGCGAACCGGGATCCCGGGAGGATGCCGGCGAAACGGTCCGGATCGCCCGGGAATACCGGGTGGACCGGGTGGTAATCGACGGTTACCATTTCGGTGCGGAATACCAGAAGCAGCTCCGCGACGCAGGGCTGGGTTTCCTCGTCATCGATGACTATGGGCACGCGGCCGGTTATTACGCAAATCTCGTCCTCAACCAGAACGTGTACGCTGATCGGTCCCTGTACCCGGTCCATGAACCGGCAACCCGGTTCCTGCTCGGTACGCGGTACGCCCTTCTGCGACGGGAATTCCTCGCGTACGCAGGATTCCGGCGAACGATCCCGCCCGTCGCCCGGAAGATCCTTGTCACCTTTGGCGGGGGCGACCCGGATAACCTGAGCGGTGTCGTGACGGAGATCATTAAGGATCTGCAGGTCGATGACCTCGAAGTGGTCGTCATTGCCGGCGGGATTTTCCCCCATCTCGATGCGCTCCGGTCCAGCGTCCGGGACCTCCCCCACATCTCGATCCGGAGCAATGTCACGGACATGCCCCGGCTGATGGCATGGGCGGATATGGCGATCTCCGCCGGGGGCTCGACCAGCTGGGAACTGGCTTTCATGGGACTTCCCTCGCTGCTCTATACCGCCGCCGCAAACCAGGCCTGGGTCGTGGATACGCTCGTGGCGCAGGGAATGGCGGAACGGCTGACCACTGAGGATCTCGCCGACCCGTCAGCCGGGCTGAAGAAAATTTCCGGGCTCCTGGTATCGGGTAAGAGGCGACAGGTCATGTCCCGACAGATGCATACACTCGTTGATGGCGAAGGTGCCTCCCGCGTTACGATGTGCCTGAGGGACGAGCCGATCCGGCTCCGGGCCGTCCGGGAAGAGGATAGCGATCTCGTCTACCAGTGGATCAATGATCCCGATGTCCGGGCCCGGTCGTTCCGGACCCACTCGATCACACCGGAGGAGCACCGTGCATGGTTCGCCTCCGTGCTCGCCGATCCCGGCATCCTCTATTTCATTGCGGTCGACCGGCATGATCGCACGGTCGGGCAGGCACGGTTCCGGATCGAAAGCGAACATGCGGTGATCTCCGTCCTCCTCGAACCGTCTTCCCGCAACCAGGGCCTGGGATCCCGGGTCATCGGGATTGCCACGCGAAGACTCTTCGCCATGACTCCTGTCCGGGAAGTGCATGCATTTATAAAAACGGGCAATGAATCTTCATTGAAGGCATTTACGAATGCCGGTTATGCTCCTGAAGGGATGACGACCGTGGAGAATCAGGAAGCCTACCTTATGAAACGGGGACGGGAGATATGATGAAGATCGGGAAGCATACGATAGGGCCGGGGAACCCGGTCTACATCATCGCCGAGCTCTCCGCGAACCACAACCAGGATTTCCATGAAGCGGAGAAACTGGTCCATGCGGCAAAAGAGGCGGGGGCCGATGCGGTCAAGATCCAGACGTACACGGCGGACACGCTCACGCTCAACTGCACGAACGAATTCTTCCGTATAGGTAAAGGGACACAGTGGGAGGGAAAGAACCTCTACGATCTGTACGGCGAGGCCTACACCCCGTGGGACTGGCAGCCAGAGCTCCAGAAGATCGCACATGACACCGGTCTTGATTTCTTCTCCACGCCGTTCGATCCTACGGCCGTGGATTTCCTTGAGAAGATGCATGTCCCCGCGTACAAGATCGCCTCGTTCGAGATCGTTGATATCCCCCTGATCCGGCTCATTGCCCGGACCGGCAAGCCGATCATCATGTCCACCGGCATGGCAACGCGGGACGAGATCGAAGAAGCGGTCGCCGCGATCCGGCAGGAAGGGAACGACCGGATTGCGCTCCTGAAATGCACGAGCGCCTACCCGGCGCTCCCGGAAGATATGAACCTGAAGACGATCCCCGACATGGCGGAGCGCTTCCGCGTGCCTGTGGGGATCTCCGATCACACGCTCGGTACCATGATCCCGGTTGCCGCCGTCGCGCTGGGCGCCTGCATCGTGGAGAAGCACTTCACCCTGTCCCGGAAGAACCCCGGCCCGGACAACAGTTTCTCCCTGGAGCCGCACGAGTTCCAGGCAATGGTGGAGGCGATCCGCGGAGTAGAGAATGCACTCGGCACAGTCAGTTATGACGTAACCGAGCATGAGAAGGCCAGCCGGGTGTTCCGAAGATCCCTCTTCGCAGTCGAGGATATCGCGGAAGGGGAGCTCTTCACGGAGAGGAATATCCGGTCGATCCGGCCCGGGTATGGCCTCCCACCAAAATCTCTCCCTGAAGTTATAGGAAAGAAGGCACGGGTGACGATATCTAGGGGAACACCGCTGAACTGGGATATGATCCGGTAATTTGGTCACTATTTTAAGGCATTTTTTTAAGAAATACTTGCAGAAATCACCATTTAATTAAGACAACAAATAAACATTGCTTCTCCTGTATTCCTTAAGGGTCAGACCAAAAATTTTTCTCGCAGGATTGTAATGACCCATTACGAATCAACGTTTAAACTCATTTTCAATTGACCTTGGCACAGATCAATACCTAGGTTAAGGGAGAGATACATACAATGACAAATATAATGCACCATTTTACGATTCTGAGTTCGCAATGTGTCAAATAAAAGTTCGGAAAGTTTTTAGAGAGAATCCGATATTAAAAACAACCAAAGCCTCAGCCGTGATTTGAACACGGGACCTGCTGATTACAAGTCAGCCGCTCTGCCAACTAAGCCACTGAGGCGCCATACTATTTTGACATTCGATGGTAAAAAAGATGGTGCCCGGCGTCCTCGTTTTTCTCCAGTAACCGGCAGGATAAAACTAGGAATTCCAGAATAATACAAATATCTTATACTCCCCGGAGCAGACGTAGTAGTACAGATGGCCCAACTGACCGTGGATATCGGAGGCAGCCCGGGTGTCGGCTGCCGCGGTTTCTGCGAATACTGTTATTTCAAGAAAGTCCGGGGTGTCCAGCCCCTCGGGTGCCGGTACTGCCTGCCGTTCAAGAAAGGCTGCGACTACTGCACCCGGGGTGTAAAGGAGGAATACGCCGGGTTCAAGGATCTCCGGAGCATCGCGGACGAAACGCTCGCGAGCCTCCAGTCAAAGCAGGGCGAGATCGAGCGGATTACAATCAGCGGTGGTGGGGATCCCAGCTGCTATCCGCACTTCAAAGATCTCATCGAACTGCTCGGCAGTACCGAAGCCCCACTCCATATCGGGTACACGAGCGGTAAAGGTTGGGACGATCCCGCGATCGCTAACCTCCTGATTGAGAACGGGCTCACAGAAATTTCCTTCACGGTCTTTGCTACCGACCCGGCGCTCCGGAAGAAGTACATGCATGACCCGACCCCTGAGGCCTCGCTCGCGATTCTCGAAAAGCTCTGCGGTGCGGTGGACGTGTATGCGGCAACGGTCGTCCTCCCGGGCGTGAACGACGGGAAGGTGCTGGAGGAGACCTGCCGGTGGCTCCAGGACCGGGGGGCTAAGGGCCTGATCCTGATGAGGTTTGCCAACACCACCGACCAGGGGCTCATTCTCGGGAACGGCCCGGTCATGGGGAAGCAACAAGTCCAGAGTGTGGAGTCATTCCGGGATATGATCACGGACCTTTCCAGAAAGTTCACCATGAAAATATCCGGCACGCCGCTCTGGGACCCGGAGATCGGTTCACCGTTTGCAATCCGCTATGAGCCGGAGCTTCTCGGGAAACTTCCAATGGTGACAAAACGGGCAAGCGTGGTCAGTGGGAGCATTGCCACACCATTCATCGAAACAATCCTCTCAGCGTGCGGCTCGGAGGTACCGGTCGTGCCGGTCGAAAAAGAGATCGCCTGCCTGATCACTGCTGACGACATCAGACAACTCGATCTCGCGGCGCTCGAACACGTTGTCCTCATTCCCGGCCGGGCCTTCGTGCATGATGCCGAGGCAGAAGAGATACTCTCACGCGACGGAACTGGGCGCACGGTGATCCGGGGCCCTGATATGCTGACCGCCGATGCCGAGACCAGCATGGGGATGACCCGCGATCAGGTGCTGGAACTGGAGATGAACGGGTTTTCTGATCTTATCCGGCTGATCAATCAGTACGGTATTTCCCGGTAAAAATCGTACAGGAAATCACTATTCTGTGGTTGTTACACCATGACACCGATGCTATCGTAACCACAGGTTGCGAAAGATTCGATCGAAACGAGCCTGACAGATAGCTCCCTTTAAAGATCCTAAAACAGTATGCTGCGAGAGGGTTACGATCCCCCGATCTCCAGATCTCTCAAAGCCTGAACAATGAATGGAGTTCAACAACCCTATGAGTCTGGCGCCCTAACCAGCTAGGCCACCGCAGCACAAAAGTGCATAATAAAAACGCCGTAAAAATTATTAAAGGTATTCATAAGGCCTCGGGATAAACGCCTCATTGTTTTTTCTGCTGCATATAGATGTTAACGGCGGCCGTGATCGCAGCTACTTTCTTGCCCTGATCGAAGGAACCCGCCAGCGTCTGCATCCGGGTCTCTTCGTCACGCTTGTACCGTTCGAGGGTGCTCATGATATGCTCCTCCTGCAAAAAGTGCGTGTGGGTATTTCCCTCAATGAACTGCTGGTTGTTCATGATCGCATAGTGGAGCGGAAGGGTGGTTTTGATTCCGAGAATAATATATTCGGAAATTGCCCTCCGCATCCGTTTTATTGCTTCAGCCCGGGTGCTGTCCCAGGCACAGAGCTTTGCAATCATCGAGTCATAGTTCGGGGGAATCGTATAGCCCATGTGGATGCCGCTATCCATCCGGATACCGGGACCGCCGGGGGAACGGTAGCGCACGATCTTCCCGGGATCCGCCGCGAAGTTGTTGAGCGGATCCTCGGCATTAATCCGGCACTCGATCGCGTGGCCCCGGATCGAGAGATCCTTCTGTTCGAAGGGGAGCGACTCTCCCGCTGCAATTGCGATCTGCTGCTTGACGAGATCGATCCCGGTGATGATCTCCGTGATCGTATGCTCCACCTGGAGACGGGTGTTCATCTCCATGAAGTAGAAGTTGTCCTGACTGTAGAGGAACTCGACCGACCCGGCATTGGAGTAATCGGAGGCCTCTGCTACTTTGAGGGCTGCCTTTGACATCCGCTCCCGTAGTTCCGGGGTCATGATCGGCGACGGGGCCTCCTCGATCAGTTTCTGGTGCCGACGCTGGATCGAGCACTCACGGTCGTAGAGATGGACTGCATTCCCGTGCTCGTCCGCCAGTACCTGGAACTCGATATGCCGGGGCTTGATGAGGTACTTCTCGATGAAGACCGTGGCGTCTCCGAACGCTGACTTGGCGATCCGCTGGCTCGCGGTGATCGCTTCCTCAAGTGCTTTCTCATCGTTGACGATCTGCATGCCAATGCCACCGCCCCCGGCGCTGGCCTTGACGATGACCGGGTAGCCAATGGAAGCGGCAATCTTCTTTGCATCGTCAATGTTGCTGATGCCCCCATCCGTTCCCGGGAGGACCGGCACACCGGCCTCCTTCATCATCTGCTTGCTGCCGATCTTGGACCCCATTGCCTGGATCGTCTTCCAGCGCGGGCCGATGAACGTCACGTTCTCTTCAAGGCAGAGTTTCGCAAACCGGTAGTTCTCGGCAAGGAACCCGTAGCCGGGGTGAATCGCCTCGGCACCGCTCTTCTTGGCGATATCAAGGATCCGCTCCATATTCAGGTAGGATTTTGAGGGGTGGGCTTCGCCGACATGAAAGGCTTCGTCCGCGTACTTGACATGGAGGGCGTTTTTGTCGGCATCGGAATAGATCGCAACCGTCTCGATATCGAGTTCACGGCAGGCCCGCATCACCCGGATCGCAATCTCGCCGCGGTTGGCAATTAAGAGTTTCTCAAAAAATTTCATTGTACCACCAGCAGGACATCGCCGTTCTGGACGACATCGCCGGTATCGACAAAGATCTCGGTGACCTTGCCGTCTACCGGGCTGTGGATCGGGTTCTCCATCTTCATTGCTTCAAGGACAATGAGCGGATCGCCTTTCTTTACCTGGCTGCCGCGACTGACCATGACCTGAAGCACCATGCCCTGCATGTTGCTCTTGATCCCGCCAGCATAATCACCGCGGGGGATCTTGGTCTGGGGCGTAACGCTCCCGACTTCCACACATGTTCCACCCACGGAGATGATCTTGACCGAGAAGACTTCCCCGTCAACCTCGACCTCCATGATACCGGGCATGGCGGTATCGACCTTGGGTGCCATCTGCTTCTGCGGGAGCGCCTCCGCAGTTTTATCTCCCTTCAGGAAGGCCGGGGCAATCGCCGGGTAGATGATGTAGGTGAGGATATCCTCCTCTTTTTTGACAAGGCCTGCTTTGGTCGCCTCGTCCTTCATCTTCGCATAGGATGGTTCCAGCAGGTCTGCCGGCCGACACGTAATCACGTCCTCATCACCTATGATGAGTGTGCGGATTTCATCGGATATTGGAGCCGGGGACTTCCCATAGAGGCCCCGTACGTAGTCCTTGACTTCCTTTGTCACATTCTGGTACCGCTTGCCGTTGACGAGCACATTCAGCACAGCCTGCGTACCCACGATCTGGCTTGTGGGAGTGACGAGCGGCGGGTATCCAAGATCCTTACGGACCCGGGGAATCTCGGCCAGCACATCATCCCACCGGTCGAGCGCGTCCTGCTCCACAAGCTGCGAGACGGTGTTGGAGATCATCCCCCCGGGGAGCTGGTAGATCAGCACGTCGCTGTCCACCCGTTCCGAGATCGGGTTGAGCAACCCGCCATACTTCTCCCGGACCTGGAGGCAGATGTTGCGGACCGCACGGAGCTTGATCAGATCGATACCGGTATCCCGGGGGGTACCTTTCAGCGATGCCACAACGCTCTCGGTTGGCGGCTGGGAGGTCCCCATGGAGAAGGGCGACATCGCAGTATCGAGAATATCAACCCCGGCCTCGATCGCGGCCTCGTAACTCATCGGGGCGATCCCACTCGTGGAGTGGGAATGAAGGCAGACCTTCACGTCAACGGTCTTCTTGATACCGGTGATGAGTTCGCGTGCCGCTGCCGGCATGATGAGGCCGGCCATGTCCTTGATACAGATCGAGTCGCAGTCAAGGGCATAGAGCTCCTTTGCCATCTCAATGAACTTCTCCGTGCTGTGGACCGGGCTTGTGGTATAGGAGATGGTTCCCTGCAGGTGGGCGCCCGATTTCTTGATCCGCTGCATCGAGCGCGTCATGTTTCGTATATCGTTCAGCGCATCGAAGACCCGGAAGATGTCAACCCCGTTCTTGTGTGAGGCGTCTACGAACTTATCGACCACATCGTCCGGGTAATGGCGATACCCCACGAGATTCTGGCCGCGAAGGAGCATCTGGATGGGGGTGTGCTTCAGTTCTGCCTTGAGGGCACGGAGCCGGTCCCAGGGATCGTCGTTTAAGAACCGGATACAGGTGTCAAACGTTGCCCCTCCCCAGGCTTCGACAGAAAAAAATCCGCAGTGATCGATCTCCCTCGCCAGAGGGATCATATCCTCAGTCCGGAGCCGGGTCGCGATCAGCGACTGGTGAGCATCCCGGAGTGTGGTGTCAGTAATCAGGATTTTTTTTGAATTGGGGGAATGCATAGAGGAAACCTCAAGCGGGCAGCAACATTATGTACAGCCTCTAAAAATTCATCGGTAAAGTATAAAAAATTCACTAGCGTGAAGAATAACGAGGAGGGCAATACCTCCTGCAAGGAGACTTGCGATGATATCACGGCGTGTCGTTTCAAACACAGGACAGAGCGACCCGCCGTTCCGGTAGCCCCGGACGGCCAGGAGTTCTGCGGTGTCGTCAGCCCGCCGGAGGGCGTTACTGACAAGCACGATTCCCAGGGATACAATCCGGTTCGCACTCATGGACCGTTGTTTTAATTTCTCTGCAAGACTGATTGCATGAAAATCACAAACTAGCATGTCCATGGCCTGCATGCCCATATCGGCAACCAGCCCCAGTTCAAACCCGGCTCTCTCACCGAACAGCCAGACACCCAGCCGCAGGAACTCTCCTTTCTTCTGTTCGGAATAAACCCAGACCCCGATGAGAATGATCGCCATCATCCGGATAAAATACGAGAGCCCGTCACCCCCGCTTACGCTCAGCACTACCGCAAAAAATCCCACGAATAGAGCGAGCGCCAGAAACAGCCGGCCGTGCTTTTCGAGCGACAAGTGCCGGGCAAAGACAAGGCACCAGCACCCGGCTGCAATGGCCCCAAAAAGACTAAAGAACGCAGTCAGCGAGAGGAGCACAGCAACCCCGGTCCGCAACCTTACATCCTGCATGCGGCCTCCACCAGATCACCGGGCGTAATATTTTCCGGGCACTTACCGGCAGCGAGCAGGTTCCTGACCAGTTCCGGGGCGTGCTGCCAGGATAACAGGGCATCCGGCACCCGGCCCCGGCAAACGAGCTGGCCGTTCACAATCTCCCAGATGTAATCCACCCGGGGAAAGGTCTGCTGTTCATGCGTGAAGAGGATCGTGATCCCGGTCGTTCGTTTTGACAACTGCTGGCACACCCGTTCTTTCTCGGAGCAGTCCAGGGAACTGAAGGGTTCATCGAGGATCAGGAGATCGTAAGTATGGGTGAGAAGACAGGCCAGGTGGAGGCGCTTGAGCTCTCCCCGGCTCAGTTTCAAGGGGGAGAGGGCGTCCCTTCCGTGAAGTCGTATGGCTGCAAGCACATCACCCGGATCAACCCCCCAGGATTCACATTCTTCCCGGACCGTCAGGCCGGTGACCTGGTATTCGGGAAACTGGAACGAGAGCATGACAGACAGGATCCCGTCCCGTGCAACAGTACCGGATGCCGGTACGATCAGACCTGCGAAGACCTGGGCGAGCGTCGTCTTCCCGGATCCGACATCCCCGCTGACAAGATGAATACCTTCAGAAAAGATCCCGTCTGCCAGAACAGACCAGTCTCCCGGACCCTCACCCCGGTTCGCCACCACCCCGTTCAGGATGAGATTCATGCGCGGCACCGCCAGGAAAGAGGATAAAAAGGCGTACCGGAGAGCCGGGAAAATACTTCCTGCGGTGACCCAAAGAGACGCACCGTCCCTGCATCAAGGTACAGGACCTGATCGCTCTGTGCCGCAATTTCCATCTGCTGGGTGCACTGGATGACGTACCCAGTTCCGCACCTTGTGATCAGCTGCCCGAGCGCTGCCGTCCGGGCTGCATCAAGATGGGAATCACACTCGTCAAGGATGAGTACTGACGGCGTGTGAACCAGTGCCGCAGCAACGGCAACCAGGATCTTCTCACCACCGGATAATTCCCGTATGGATCGATCCTGCAGGTGCCGGATACCGCACAGTTCAAGGCACCGTTCGACCCGATCCCCGGTCTCCGTGCATGACATTCTGCGGAAACGGAGCGGGGAGGCAACCTCGTCCATGACGGTCTCGAAGAGGATGTTCCGGTCCGGGAACTCGTTCACCCACCCGATCTCAGCATCCCGGGGAGACCGGTCTCCGATAAGAATCGAGCCGGATTCCGGCAGGTCGATGCCGGTACAGAGCCGGAGTAATGTTGTCTTCCCGCTGCCATTGGGGCCGATGACCGAGGTGAGGCCGGGCGGGATATCCAGTGCATCGATCGCAAGGTGGCGGTAACGGAGCGAGCGGATTGCGATCATGACAATCGTTCTGCAATCAGGTATGCTGCACCAGCCTTGATCACACCCCCTATAATGAAGGGAACGATCCCCGCAACAATTGCCGGTACCAGATCCATATGGAGGGATATGACAAGCCACCCCGCACCGAACAGGAGGGTGATCACGGTCCCGAGAGCGATGCCGGCCATATGGAGAAATTTTGACTTTTGCTCGTATGCCAGTCCCACGACAAGGGCAGTGAAGATAAAGCCGATCAGGTATCCCCCGGTAGGACCAAGCAGGACCCCGGGCCCGGTCATGCCATTATGGAAGATCGGGAGGCCCAGCGAGCCGAGCAGGACGTAGAGTCCCACGGGAATTACCGCATAGCGTTTCATCACCGCACCCGTGAGAAGGACAAACAGGGTCTGGAGCGTGAACGGTACCGGTACGCAGGGGATGGAGATCCAGGCACCGAGCGCTATCAGACCGATACATGCCGCAGAATACGCTATGATTCGTGATCTCTTCGGATCGCCAAACATCGTCAACCTAATAAAAAATGATGGTTGACGATAAAAAAATAGCGGCTTTTATTGGTGGGAGCAGTCGCCGGCAATGACCCGTTCGAGTTTGCCATTCTCTTTACGGATGATCAGGGCACCGAACTCGTCAATGTCCACGGCATCGCCCTCGAAACTGTTCTTCAGGGTCCGGATCTGGACCCGGTTCTCGAGCGTGCAGGAGATGCTCTTCCACTCCCTGATGATCGTATCGTACTCCCCGCTCTCAACGAGCAGGAACCGGCTCTCGAACTCCTTGAGAATCCGCGCAAGGAGCGCGGCCCGGTCCACCTCGTGACCCAGTTCGATGCTGATGGAGGTGATCCGGTCCTGTAGTTCCGGTGAAAAATTATCGATCGGGACATTGACATCAATACCAATACTCAGCAGGCAGTGATGCACCACATCAGCCTCGGCTGAAAGTTCTAGGAGAAGACCTGCCACCTTCTTGTTCCCGATGAAGACATCGTTCGGCCACTTGATCAGGGCCCCGATATCGAACTCATTCCGGATCGCCCGGGCAACGGCTATCGAGCCGGCCATCGTGATCATGAAGATATGATCCACGGGCATGTGGGGTTTTAAGATGATGGTGACCCAGATCCCGCCACTCGGTGAAACCCATGCCCGGCCCATCCGGCCCACGCCCCCGGTCTGCTCCTCGGCAACGATCACCATGCCATGCAGTTTCTCGATATCCCCCTCGGTAGTGAGCTGCTTGCCCACCCCGATAGTCGAGGGGGTATTCTCAAGATACCGTATCTTTTTGCCGATCACCCGGGTCATGAGTTTCTTGTGGATCTCATAGGGGAGGAGTCGGTTACTCGTCCGCGTGAGCCGGTACCCCTCTTTCTGGGACGATGAGATGTCATAGCCCATCATCCGGAGTTCGTTGATATGTTTCCATACAGCCGAGCGGGTCATTCCCATCTCATTGCTGATAGCCTCGCCGGACAAGGGTCCTGTTGCACGTTCAAGAATCTCAAGCACTTTGAAAGCCGCTTCTGGCATCCGATCACCTCTTGGAATCGATCTGTTCTGAATCGAGCGGGCAGGGATCCTTCCCACAGACCTGTTTGATGATTGCCGACTGGTTCTCCATCAGCGTTGCCAGGTCAAAGATCCCGGTGATATCAACAATGCCAATCGCACCAATGGCATTTCCCTCATCATCCCGCAAGGGTGTGACCCTGACCGGGACTCCCATGTAGGGCCCGCTCGAAGGCGTCACCTGGATCTGCTGGTTCTTTGCGATTGCCTCCAGCAATATCGGGCCGTTGTAATGCCGATCGATCACCCTGCCATCCTCCACCCGGATCCCGTCCATGTCCCGGGATTTTGCCGTAACCGGGAGGCGGTGGATCAGTTCATGGACAGCGAGCACTACGGGTTCGAGATCATGTGCTTCTGCACGGCAGGATAATGTATAGCGGTCCATGGGAGTTCCTCTCATACTCTTGGTCATTCTTTAGCTAGATGAAGATTGCGCAAGGGAAACACCAGATTTCGCCGGATTACAAGATGGATACAAAAGGGATGCCAACCTTGAGAAGTGTCCCGATTATCGCATAACAATGAAAAAGAATGATCAGAATACGGTCTGCGTTCCTTCACAACAGAACTTTTTCAGGAAATTCCGGGACGGATATTCATGGACGCTGGTCACGATGATCCTCCCGCTGCCCAGCGTATATTCAAGGATCACATCAGCAGAACCCGATGCCCCGAGGCATACGCCCCCATGGGAGGGGAATGTGCCATCGCATTCGATCCGTTCTGCATCGTAATCCTCGATCAGTTCGGCACCAGGTGATCCCTTCTCGCACCGGATCTGTGCAGGATGGAAGTCATGGACATAGGTCACCGGAAACGGGAGCCAGTCATAGACACCGGGTTTTCCTACCGCCGCACCGAAGACCAGCAGGTGGCCACCCCCCTCAACGAATCTCCGGATTCGGGGCGATGAGGCACGGAGGGCGGGCAGCAGGTTCGTGTACTTCGCATTGCCAAAACCGGTCGGGATGATCAGGCAGTTGAACTGCCCGCGGAAGAAGGGGGCGGCAAGCATCTGGGGAGTAACGAGTTCACATACCGCCCCGCAGTCCTCGATGTACCGGGAAAAATGCTGAACCGTCTCCCAGACAAAACCCACCCGGCAACTCATCCCTTGATCACTCCGATGGGGGAGAGCCGGGCCACAAGCCGGGAGATGCCCACATCGTGCACCACCTTCACCACTTCATCGCTGGACTTGTACACATCCGGCGCCTCATCGACGAGGGCATTGTCGCTCGGCGCCCGGACCATAATGCCATTACGGAGCAGGTGATCGGCGATCTCTTTACCGCTCAGCTGCTTTTTCGCCTGCGACCGGCTCATGATGCGGCCGGCCCCGTGGCAGGTGCTGCCAAAGGTCCGGTCCATGGCTACCTGTGTACCTTTCAGTACAAACGATGACGTTCCCATGCTGCCGGGGATGATGACCGGCTGGCCGATGGCAGCAAGCTCAGGCGGAAGATCCGGCTCGCCGGGCCCGAATGCCCGGGTTGCGCCTTTGCGGTGAACGCAGACCATGCTGCGCCGCCCATCTATGGTATGCTCCTCCATCTTTGCGACATTGTGCGCCACATCGTAGACCAGCGGCATCGATTCATACTCGATATGGAACATCCGGACCAGGACCTGACGGACCGTGTGGGTGATCATCTGCCGGTTGGCCCAGGCATAGTTTGCCGAGGCCGCCATGGCACCGAAGTACTCCCTGCCTTCCGGGGAGGTGATCGGGGCACAGGCCAGCTGGCGGTCGGGAAGCGTGATCTGGTATTTTTTCGTTGCACTCTCAAGGACCTTTAAGTGGTCCGTGCAGGTCTGGTGCCCGAGTCCCCGGGACCCGCAGTGGATCATGCAGCAGACCTGCCCGGCCACAAGACCAAAGGCCGCCGCAGCCGGTGCATCGTAGATCTCCCGGACCACCTGGATCTCAAGGAAATGGTTGCCGGATCCGAGGGTACCGCCCTGGGGGATCCCGCGCTGCTTTGCCTTTGCAGAGACGGCCCGGACATCCGCCTCTCTCATGCATCCCTTCTCCTCGCACCGCACGAGATCGCGGGGAACGCCAAAGCCGTTCTCCACGGCCCAGCGGGCACCCTTCACCATCATCTCGTCGAGTGCCTTGGGCGAGACATTGTGGGCACTCTTTGCTCCCACACCCGTGGGGACCGCATGGAAGAGCCCGTCCACGAGATCGCGCCGGCCCGCCACATCCTTCTCTTCAAGGGGTGTTGTCAGGAGACGAACCCCGCAGTTGATATCGAAGCCGACACCACCGGGGGAGATGACCCCGGTGTCGAGTGCAAATGCTGCAACGCCGCCGATGGGAAAGCCATATCCCCAGTGGATATCCGGCATGGCCAGGGAATTTTTTATGATCCCGGGCATGGTGGCGACATTCGCCAGCTGCTGGAGGGCGCCCGCTTCCAGGATCTCTGCCAGGGGCTCTGATAAGAAGAACCGGCCCGGGACCCGCATGCCGGGCACATACCCCACGGGCACTTCCCATTCATTGACGCCAACGTGCTTCACCCCTTCAATCATGATCTCATCCTCCCCTCACGCGTTATACATCAAATAAGATCTCCAGCATATATCCGTTCGTATCCCGGGTAACGGACATGCCCGAATAGGAGATCCCCTTGACCTCCGTTCCCCCGGCATGCCGGATCCGGTCAAAGGGTTCGCCGTGCATCACGGCCTTGAGGTGTGAACCGTCGATATGGACGGCGGCATCCGAAAAGACCATGCCGTCCACTTCTGAGCGGAAGAGCACTTCCGAGAGGAAATCTGCCAGCAGAGCCTCGGTGTCATCCGCATCTACGTCCAGTTCGATCGTATCCCGTGACCTTCGATCCTTCCCGTACATGATCTGCATCAGTGCATTACAGGCCTCAGAAAAGAGCGTCTCCTTTGTCGGGGCACGTGCTTCTATCTTTATGTCTGCTGTATGCGGCAGTTCACGAAAACTCATGCGTGTCAGTACCCGCTGGAATCAGGATCATCAAAGAACGGGATCATATCCATGCAAATGGTATGCAGGAATCGTGCCTGGTGGATAGAGACATAGATCGTATGGTGACCGGCCTTTAAGAGAAGGTCGGACTTTTTGGGGGGCTTGACCTGGATCGGTAAGAGAACCGGGCCGCCGCAGGATGTGCAGACCCGGAAATCACAGTCCCGCTTGCTGATATACGAGATCACTTCAGGGACAATTGTGATGTCATCGGATAATGCACGGTCATGAGTAGGCATGATGCTATTACCATAGGAATGGCAGCGTAAAAACGGTTATGGATCGGGAATACGGATTATACTACCCCGACAATCCCCGTCACAATGTCAACATACTTTTCCTTGAGTTCGTAACTGTTCACTCCGCTG
The DNA here is from genome assembly GCA_964592875.1 of uncultured Methanoregula sp. Classification (GTDB taxonomy): domain Archaea; phylum Halobacteriota; class Methanomicrobia; order Methanomicrobiales; family Methanospirillaceae; genus Methanoregula. The sequence continues at coordinate 84,098 of CAZQGG010000007.1, read as the reverse complement.
GCATTCCGGGTTGCCCGGAGGATACCGATGCGGGAAGCGATGATGCCGACCATGGAGGCAATCGCGTGAAAGGTAACGCTGAAATGTTTCTGCAGTTCAGCCACGATCTCAGCAATCGTGATCGATCTGGTTTTTAAGAAGAGCCTGAGGACTTCGCGCCGGATGCCGGTCCTGTCGCGGGACAGGTATGACCGTAACCGGCCCTCAATGACTCTTCTGATCTCGGAAGGAGATCTCATAGTGGTAGTGTCCAAGTTCTCTGTATATATATTTTTTGATTTTGCGCGATTTCCGAACCCAGTTCGAAAAACGGACGGTTTTAAAAAGGAACAAAAATTTTCTGCGAAATCCTATAAAATACTCATCCGCGCGCATCCGGTTACCACGATGCCGGATGCTGCGAAATAAAAACTACAGTCTGGTAACTATTTAATTGTCCATCAACAGATGAGTACAGTTATGGGACTCATCAACTATAACATCGAGAAATATTCTCCCAAGCAGTTGATGGCAATCCCGCTTGTGCTTCTTGCCCTCTCCCTTGTGTTTATCGCCCTCAACATGGCCACAACGGGAATGCCGGTCACACCCGGCCTGGATTTTTCGGGCGGCACCGCGGTTACCATCAGGACAACCGATACACATGAACAATTGCAGACCGTTTTTGCCGACTACCCGTTAGTGGAGATCAGCGATATGAACGATGCAAAGTTCATAAAATTCGGGACCATGGATGATACGAAATCAAAGGCCCTCTCGGCCCTGGTCACCCAGAAATACCCTGATGCGAGCATCAACCAGATCAGCGAGACATTCGGGAAATCGCTGCAGTACCAGGCATTCATCGCATTGATCTTCTCCTTCATCGGCATGGCGATCGTGGTTTTTGTCACCTTCCGGACGTTTGTCCCGTCAGTTGCAGTCGTCCTGTCCGCATTTGCCGATATCGTGATGACCGCAGCAACGATGAATCTCTTCGGGATCAACCTCTCGCTCGGGACCACTGCGGCACTCCTCATGCTCATCGGTTATTCCGTGGACAGCGATATCCTCTTGACCACCCGGGTACTAAAACGCCAGGGTAAGTTGCAGGACAAGCTTGCCGGTGCGTTCCATACCGGTATCATCATGACCACCACCACCTTTGCCGCGATCACGGCACTCTTTGTCGTCTCGTGGCTCGGGTCCATCCAGATCATCATGGAGATCTCTGCCGTGCTCCTCATTGGCCTTGTCTTTGATGTCATGAATACCTGGCTGACCAATGCGGCAATCCTGAAATGGTATGTCCTGAAGGGAGGTGCGAAATGAACGCTCCCGAGATCAAAGCGATCCTGTCAGACTGGCGTGTCGCCATCCTGATCATCCTCGTCATCCTCTCGCTGGTTGCGATCTACCCGCACTTTGACGAGAACGGCAACCTGGCCACCAACCTCCAGTACGGGCTCGACCTCCAGCAGGGCGCCTGGATCCAGCTCGAGATGCGGGCCGAAGTGGTGGGATTCACCACCGACGGTACGGTCAGTGACCTGATCACCGGCCTGTCCAAGAAACTTGACGCGGATGTGGAACTCGTCGATGCCAACCATCTCGAGATCCGCAAATACTACAGCCGCGAGGACCTGGAGAAGATATTTGCTGAAAATAATGCAAAACTCACCAGTTACCAGGAAGGAGTCTCCAAGAAAACGGCCGATGACGTGAAGCTCATTTTAGAGAACAAGATCAACACGCTCGGCACCAAGGATGCCAAGGTCAACACGCTGGCCGGCCTCAACAACGTGGTCCGGTATGTCCGCGTTGAACTCGCCGGCGTCAACATGCATGAGGCGCAGGAGATCGTCGGTAAGCAGGGCAAGTTCGAGATCCGGATCATGACGACCGGCAACGAGTCCGCGCACGTGTTGTTTGGCGATTCCATCTCCAGTGTCCAGATGCCCGTGCAGACACCAGCCGGCAGCAATATCTGGGGCGTTGAGTTTACCTTAAACGAGGCCGGGGCCCAGGCATTCCAGGATGCAGCGATCAAGTACGGTGCAACCAATGATCCCGAGAACCACCAGCTGGCCATGATCCTCGACAACAAGACGGTCTATTCGGCTCCGCTCAACGAGAAGCTTGCAGCCTCCTTAAAGACAGAGCAGGTTCGCGAGCTGGTGGCGACCACCGGGTCCGGTACCAGCGGGTCACAGCAGGCAACCAACCTGGAGATCCACCTGCGGGCCGGGGCATTACCGGTTGATGTCAGCGTTGCAGGTTCCGGCAGCACATCTGCTCCTCTTGGGGAACGGTACAAAGCAACCGTCATCCTCGCGGGCCTTCTCGCCTTAATCACGGTCGGGTTTGTGGTCTATTACCGGTACCGTGAGCCCGGCATCGTGCTCCCGATGGTCTTGATCAATGCCTCGGAAGTTGTCATCCTGCTCGGGTTCATCTCCGCGATCCACTTCCAGCTGGACCTGCCGACCATTGCCGGTTTGATCGCTGTGCTTGGAACGGGTATCGACCAGTTAGTGATCATCACGGATGAGATCCTGCACGAAGGAAAGGTACCTTCACCCACCCTCTATCTCAAGCGGCTGGCAAGGGCTCTCGCCATCATCGTGGCCGCAGCAGCGACCGTGGTCATTGCGATGGTCCCGCTGGTCTTAATGGACCTCTCGACCCTCAAGGGCTTTGCCATCATCACCATCATGGGTGTGCTGGTAGGTGTCATCATCACAAGGCCTGCCTATGGCAGGATCATCATGGCGATCCTCTCCAAGTAACCATACCATAGGTTTATCTTTTTTTTCATCGACAATTCTACCGGGTATATCCTCATGAGCAAACCGGTGTTGTTTGATTTTTTTGCCACGTGGTGCGGTCCCTGCAAGCTGCAGACCCCCATCATCGAGGAGCTGGCGAAGAAGATGGGTGACGCAGTGGAAATCCGTAAGATCGATGTGGATCAGCACATGGACCTGGCAGAAAAATATGCCATCCGTGTGGTCCCGACCCTGGTAATCGAGAAGGACGGGAAGGTTATCCAGTCCATGGAGGGCGTCACGGACGCCACAACGCTCGAAAAGATCCTCACACCCCTGGTGGGATAGATGAAGATCGGCATTGTCGGCGGGACCGGCGATATCGGTGAAGGAATGGCAATGCGCATGTCCCCCCACTTCGATGTGGTGGTGGGTTCACGGGAGGCTGACAAGGCCGAGGCGACCTGCACGATGGGCCGCGAAGTGATGAAGAGACGCGGGACTGCCTGCTCGCTCGTTGGCGTCACCAACCAGGAAGCGATCGATTCTGCCGATGTCGTGATCCTCGCAATTCCCTTCAAACACGTTGCCGGCACGCTCTCGACCCTGCATGGGTTTGAGAATAAGATTGTGGTGAGCCCGGTCAACCCGATGGAGAAGCAGGATCATTTCATGTTCGTGCCCCCGCAGGAAGGCTCCGCGGCGCTGATGATCAAGAAGATGCTGCCCAGGGAAGCCCGGATCTGTTCCGCCTTCAATGCCATTGCCGCGAACAAGTGGAAGGCGCTCGATGAGGACCTCGAGTATTCCGTGCCGGTCTGCGGCGACGATGCCGAGGCAAAGAAGATTGTCATGGAGATCGTCAATAAAATTTCCCGGCTCCATGCGCTCGATGCCGGCCCCTTATCCATCTCCTGCATGGTGGAGTCGCTCACACCGCTGGTCCTGAATATCGCCCGGTACAACAAGATGCACGATGTCGGCGTCCGGTTTATCTGAGACGGGCAGGACGAGGGCCCGAAGGCTTGTCCGGGTCTTGAAGAAGCGGTACGGGACAATACCATGGTGGCCCGGCGACTGCGATGAGGTGATGATCGGTGCGATCCTCACCCAGCAGACCCGGTGGGAGAACGTGGTGCGGGCACTTGAGGAACTTCACCGCAGGGACCTCTGTACCCTGTCTGCGATTCAGCGGGCGGATGCACAGGAGATTGAAGAGGCAATCCGGTGCACCGGGTTCTACCGGATGAAGACCGCACGGCTAAAAGCCCTTGCGGCATTCGTGGACGAATGCGGCGGCGTGGGGCGGATGGCGAATATGCCAACACAGGTTCTCCGTGAAGGACTCCTGAACGTCCATGGAATTGGCGAAGAGACCGCGGACAGCATTCTCTGTTACGCGTTCTCCCGCCCGAGTTTTGTTATCGATGCGTACACGGACCGGATGGTCCGGTGCATGGGCGTGACCGAGCCCAAAAACCAGTTGAAAACCCTGTTCGAGTCCGTGATGCCGGGCGATAACCTGACGTATCGCCAGACCCATGCACATATTGTGGAATATGCAAAAGAGTACTGCGGGAAGAAGAGGTGCAATGCATGTATACTCGTGAATTCGAACGGATAGGAAAGCGGCTCTTTGCTGAACATCTCGTGGGGGGAAACTTCGGCAACATGAGTGTCCGCGAGGGTAAAAAAGGGTTTCACATCAAACAGACCGGCGACTATCTCGATGCGGTTAGCGGGCTGGTCTTTGTTCCCTTTGAAGGGACAGTTCCGAAAAATGCCTCCAGCGAGTACCGGGTTCATACCGCAGTGTACAGGAGTTCACCGCACGCAGCGATCGTCCATGCGCATCCCCAGGCAGCCATTGCAGCCTCGCTGGTCATGGACAACATAATCCCGGAGGACAGCGAAGGCCTGATGTTCTGCCCTGAGATCCCGGTGGTTGGCGGAGCACCGGGGTCGCAGGAGATTGCGGACAATGTAGCGGCGGTTCTCTCAAAACAGAAGATGGTGATTGTGCGGGGGCACGGGACCTTTGCCGCAGGAAAAAATCTTGATGAGGCATACCAGCTCACGTCGCTTGCCGAACACTCGTGCCGGGTGCTGGCGCTCAAGAAGAATTTTGTACCGGAATAATTCCCGGATCTTTTTTTACATTTTGATGCAAAATGGGGGTGGATCGGACCATACACGGTCCTTTCAGCCTCAAAATATCATGGTACACGGGTAACCTGGTGACCCGGGGGACGGGAAATACAAAAAAATTCCCCGTGATCTCTGCTGGCAGGGCCAGAGAAAAATGATGGCCCATGGTGTTTCACAAAAGTACAATTCCCTTGCAAAAGTCCGGATTTTACCCGGTTTTTTCAGGAAAACCGGGTGGAAGTGCTCTTCCATCACCAACAAAAACCAATACACTTATAATGGGGTGGAAAGCAAGCGCTTATTAGTGAATGCGTTTTAAATAAGTTTAAGTTTGAGAGGAATTATCGCTCAGACGGTGCCTTCGTTACATCGAGGGAAAATTTTACAATTTCCAGGGAGTGTTGTTATGAATCTTAGACAACCCAATGCCAATGAAGCAACGGGAACAGTCAACCGCTCACGGAGTGTTGCTCCGTGTTCCGGTATCTGTACCCGGTGTATGGACGGCTGCAAGGGCAGCTGTGAGATCTGGTTATCGTCATTCAGGGGCAGAGAAGTCCTGTACCCCGGCCCGTTCGGCGAGATCACCGCCGGCGCTGACAAGAACTACCCGATCGATTACTCGCACCTGAACATCCAGGGATATGCGCAGGGAGCCAAGGGGCTTCCCGAAGGCACCGAGATCGGCCCGGACTCAGCGGTTTTCTCCTCCGTTGACACCGAGACCGAGTACGGCTGGAGCAAGAAAGTCGCAATGAAGGTCCCGATCTTCACCGGCGCCCTCGGCTCAACCGAGATTGCCCGGGCCAACTGGGAGCACTTCGCCGTTGGTGCTGCAATCTCCGGCATCACCCTTGTCTGCGGTGAGAACGTCTGCGGTATCGACCCGGGCCTCAAGCTTGACGCCAAGAAGAAGGTCAAGGAATCCCCCGAGATGGACCGCCGGATCAACACGTACAAGAAATTCCACAACAAGTACGGTGAGATCCTGGTCCAGATGAACGTCGAGGACACCCGCCTCGGTGTTGCCGAGTACGTGGCAAGCAAGCACAACCTCGACACCATCGAGCTCAAGTGGGGCCAGGGCGCCAAGTGCATCGGCGGCGAGATCAAGGTCAAGACCCTTGAACGTGCCATCGAGCTCAAGAAGCGCGGCTACATCGTCCTCCCCGACCCGACTTCAAAGGAGGTCCAGGCAGCATTCAAGGCCGGCGCCATCAAGGAGTTCGAACGCCACTCCCGCCTCGGCTTTGTAACCAAGGAAGGATTCCTCGAAGAGATCGACCGGCTCCGCGACATCGGTTTCAAGCGTGTCACGTTAAAGACCGGCGCGTACTCCATGGTTGAACTCGCAATGGCCCTCCGCTACTGCTCCGAAGCCAAGATCGACCTCCTGACTATCGATGGTGCCCCCGGCGGTACCGGCATGAGCCCGTGGCCGATGATGAACGAATGGGGTATTCCCACGTTCTACCTGCAGGCACTCACCTACGAGTTCGCCCAGAAACTTGAGAAGAAGGGCTACCGCGTGCCCGACCTCGCCATGGCCGGCGGGTTCTCCGATGAGCCCGGCGTCTTCAAGGCGCTCGCGATGGGCAGCCCGTACTTCAAGGCGGTCTGCATGGGCCGTGCCCTCATGATCCCCGGATTCGTTGGCAAGAACATCGAGAAGTGGATCAAGGACGGCGAACTGCCGAAGTCCGTATCCAAGTACGGCAGCAGCGTCCAGGAGATCTTCGTTGCTTACGAGGAACTCAAGGAGAAGTACGGCACCAAGATGAAGGAGATCCCCATGGGCGCAGTCGGTATCTACACCCATGCAAGCAAGTTCCGCACCGGCCTCCAGCAGCTCATGGCAGGCAGCAGGAACTTCAACCTCTCCACCATCACCCGCGACGACCTGATGGCACTGACCGAGGAAGCGGCCGGTGTCTCGGGCATCGAGTACGTCATGTCCGCACGGTATGACGAGGCGATGGGTGCCCTGCTCGACTGATCGCTGACATATCAGTCAAGTTACGTCTGCTGCCGGGAAGATCCCGGCAAATCTTTTTTTAGAAACGGTTTTCTGATCCAGGATATTTGTAAAACAACGGGAATTATTCCGGGTTTCTCTTTATAAAAAAGGGGGACTTCCTTACTCACCCGCCACCATTAATACGATCTGCTGCACCGTGACCGGATCCCCACCATGCACAGGAATGATCCCGGCAAGTGCCGCGAACACGGTACGGAACGCGGTTCACCTGTGCCGTCCTCCCTGACAGGCCGATGATCGCGCCGGTCACTCCAGGAATACCTCCTCCGGCACGCGGACACGTGGAAGGAAACTATCCGATATGTACCGTCTCATCTGCCGTAAACCGGTACGCCCCTTTCGGCACAACCATCCTGAACCGTGCCCCCTGCCCCGGCTCGCTGGTCTCCGCAATGGTGATTGCGGTGATCGCGAGGATCTCGCGGGTGAGGAAGAGACCGAGACCGGTGTTCTTCCCGAACCCCCGCTCGAAGAGGCGGCGCCTGTCCCCGTCTGCGATCCCGGCCCCGTCATCCTCGCAGGTAATCACGAGCCCCGCGCCGGTCTCCGTTGAGGTGACGCGGATGGCGGTCATTGACTCCCCGCCATATTTCAGGGCATTGTCGATCAGGTTGTAGAAGACCTTCTCGAACAAGGGGTCTGCATACACCGAGAGGTCGGTCCGGTCCACCTCAACCCGCACATCCCGCATGGGCAGGGTGGCAACCGCCCGCCGGATACCCGCATTGACATTCTGCCAGGCAGGAGCCACGGTCCCCATATCCTCGTACTCTTTGGTGAAATCGAGCTGGCGCCCCATGGTCTGGGTTATCCTCACCTCGGTCCTGAGATAGTCTGCTGCCGTGGGATTGGTACCAAGTTCTTCCTGCGAGAGCTCGAGATAGGCCGCGAGGGCCGTGAGCTGGTTCTTGATGTCGTGCCGGGTGATCGATGAGAGGATGGTGAGTTTCTTATTTGCACGGGAGAGTGCATCCTCTGCTGCCTTCCGCTCGGTGATATCGGTGATGACTGATAAGCCGGAAGGGAGCCCGGCATCTTCGATCCGTACGGTCTTGATCAGGCAGTGGCGGATCGTGCCGTCCCGGAGCTGGATATCGATCTCGCTGAGATAGTCCGGGAACTCATCCCTGCGGATGGCATCGATGACCTCCCGTGCAGCCTCAGCACTCGCAGGTGTCAGGATGGAATAGATCGATTGCCCGGCAAGGGTTCCTTCTGCGTGTCCCAGGAGCCGGGTTGCTGCCGGGTTGGCGTAGTGGATGAACTCACGGTCGTGGATGAGAACATAATCGGGGAGGTTGTCCGCAAGGTTCCGGTACCGCTCCTCGCTCTGTTTGAGTTCTCCCTGGGTCCGGGCCATGTTGAGCATCAGGAAGGATGCCGTAAGGACGATATCCATGAGGATCGTAACGATAAAGAAGATGGGGTTTATGGGATCCGGGCCCCCGAGCGAGTGGTCCCCGGGAGTAGTAACCCCATTGATGACGATCGCGGTCCAGAGGAGCGCCAGGAGCAGGAGCGCTGCACTGAAGCTGTACCTGAGCGACCGGGTTGCCGGTTCCTTTGACCGGAGTGCGATGAGGGCGGTTGCAACAAAGCAGGGGACGATGAGCATCCCGATAATCACGCCACGGGCGATGACCGAATCGTGAATGATCATAAACCAGAATAGCAGGAACCCGGCCGGTACCAGGACGCCGTACTTGATCTTAGGGACCGCTCCTGACCGGAAATATTTCCCGGTACTGTCGAGCCGCATCATGACCGACAGCACGATCAGAAAATTTGCCGCGGTTGAGGAGAGCAGCAGGGGACCTTGTATCATGTACAGGAAATACCCGCAGGACGTGACCAGCAGGGAGAGCATCCAGAGCCGGAAGCCGTCATGGGTCTTCTGGGACCTCCAGAAGGTAAAAAGCATCACCGTGAGGACCGCGTTCACGAGGAAGAGGATCAGGAACAGGGTACGGATATCGGGCAGCCACATGGTTTTATTCTCCATCCGGTGTTACCCGCCGGACATGTCTTCGGTACTTGGTGGGAGATCATTTTCTCTCTCACATGATGAATATTCTCAAATGATATGCCCATGACGATAATTTTGGCCGGTGGGGATGCTGCCCCCACCGGTTAGATCCCGGCGTTTACGATGAGTTCCGTGATCTGCTGTGCCGTTACCGGGTCCAGCACGTGGGCAAGCACGATGCCGGCCATCGCAGCGAATAGGGCCCAGAACACTTTCTTCACCTGCTCGTTCTTCCCGAACGCGAGGATGATCGCATCCGTATCTGCCTTCATCGCCCGCTGAATGATTTTTGGAAGGAATACGAAGAGCGGCAGGAACAGGACCGCAGCACCGATGAAGGCGAGCGCGATCTCCACCCTGCCGGCAAGGAAGATCCCGAGCGGGAAGGCAAACGTGCCGGCCAGGATTGCCGCGAGCCCGACTTCGCCGAACCAGAAGTAATGCCGTTTCTCTGCATAGTTCAGCCGCCCGGCATCCGTCAGTGCTGAGAGATCGAAGATGCCCATGCCGTTCAGCATCCCGTACCAGACCGCGTGCGTCTCCTCCGGGTCGGCGACGATGCCGAGAAAGAGGATCGCGACCGGCACGACAAGAAGGAGAAGCGGCAGATGGGTGACGAGAAAAATAATTGCGAGCAGGAGCCCGGCACCACAGATGGCGGCCCGGGTCTGCACAACGGATTCAAACATAATACCACTTACCGTACGATCGGATGACGGGTGCGGTCATGGTGCATCACCCTCTTCATTCTCGGACATCCTTCACGTCCGCGGCGATCGTAAACTCAAAAACCGGGCTCATGTACCCGCCATTCTCCGGGCTGAAGTCCCGGGCAAGTCCCAGTTTTCTCCTGCCTGTACGGAACCTGACGGTGTGGATGCCCGGTGCACGCGGGTAGACCCGGCGACCGGTGGTGTCGCGCATCTCCCGGTAGGGCGGGATCTCGAACCAGTCCGGCCAGAAACGGACGCCCCGGGGGATGTCGGTCCCCCTGAAGAGGTCCTGCTGGGGCCGGGGGATCATGTTGTCGTAGATCACGTCAATGATCAGGTGCTCGTTCTCGCGTTTCGGCTGGAGATCCAGTTCGTAGAAGATCGGATTGCGCCGGACCTCGTCCAGCGTGAGCGGGGTGTCTTTTGTCAGCGGTTCGAGGCCGCTGAATGTTCCCCGGTACAGACCGGTCACGGTTGCGACCGGCACGGTTTCAGATGCCATGATGCGCCTCCTTCACGTGCTCGTGCTCGTTTTGGAGTTTTTTGAACTCCTCGACCACTTCGTCGTACCTGCCGATCTTCTGGTAGATGACGAAGAGCAGCGGGTAGATAGGAAGGACGGCCCCGAGGATTATGCTAAGAATTTCTGTTTCCATAGTGAATGCCTCCGGAATTGCCAGAAATCCGGGAGGAGATTTGCCTCCCGTATCCGGCCGGGTGAGGGATGATTGAAGATCCTGCCTTCTCGGGTCTGAAGACCCTCGACTAGTCGAAGACCTGCGATCGGTCGAAGAACTTCGTTCTTCTCCTGCTTTGGGTCTGATGACCCTCCGCATCCTCCAGCCTCACCCATTCAGGGTTCGGCTCAGGCCAGGGCCGCCACCGTGTCTGCCCAGGTCTCGACCCCGGTCCGGATCGCGTCGTCCGAGTACGAGGTGAGGCTGATGCTGTCGCGGCCAAAGGTGACCATGTAGATCTCCCCGTTGGCATCGTGGCATTTCAGGGTGGCCGAGTAAGTGTCGTGGGCCAGGTCGTGGATCGCGGTGCCCCCGTGCGCTGCGGTGAGGGCTGCGCTTGCGAGCAGGGCCGTGGCACCGTCATTGAACCCGGCAATGGTGTCGAACCTGCCGGACTGGTTTCCCACAGTCTTGGCATCGGTGTCCTGATAGATGATCTTCGCCACGTAGTTCTCCTTCGTCTTCTCTACCGGCTGGTGGTTGACGCCGGCGGTCTCAAAAGGCGTGCATGCAAACGGGTTGTCGGTGATGACCGACTGGACGATCGTGTTGAACGCCGCCACGTCTGCAATCGGGCTCGCGAGCATGCGAACCGCTGTCTTTACGGTTGTTTTCTGTACGAAATCTCCCATTTTTAATTCCTCCAATCTTTGTTTGATTCTTCGAAGGTCGGCTGATGCCTCCCTTCTCTTCCCCGAGGTTTTTTTTTAAACCTCGCTGATGTCGCGGGGGCCCCTTTGACAGCGAAGAATGATTCCGTCATTCTTCTCGTCCACAGGGTTCTGCAGAACCGCTTGGACATATCACTATACGACGCAGGGAGGGATGGGTCTGGCTGAATAAATTTCCAGAGGTTAAAACGGCGAGTTTTGCTCGCGTTTGGAGACAATCCGGGGCAGTATATTTGCCGGACGATTTCGCAAAAATGGGATCGGAATTGAGGGTTCTTTTATTGCCTTGGCGGGGTTCAGGCTAAAACCTGATCCACCCCCCGTTTCACATCCCAAATGCACCCAAATAGCGTCCCTGGGTTACCGGCGTGAAAATGAGCAAATCTTAGAGGAATAATGTCTCTTTTTGCCGAAATACCTCCCCGGGATCCAGAAAAATGGTCATTCAAAGCCCGCATAAAGCGTATTTCTGAGGTACTCCAGACATGGATCGCAATCCGCAATCCCGGTTTACCCCCTATCGGGGTCAGTGCTGAAACCCGATCCATCTCCCTTTTCGCCTCCCGAATGCACCCACATAGCGTCCCGAGGTTACCGGCGTGAAAATGAGCAAATCTTCACGAAATAATGTCTCTTTTTGCCGAAATACCTCCCCGGGATCCGGAAAATGGGCAATCGGAGCCCGTACAAGGTGTATTTCGGAGGTAATCCAGGAACGAGGGATCTCTATCCCATCATAGAAGAGAGAGAACAGGAAATCCCCTGTTTCTCACTTCCTGGCATTTAAGAGGGAATCTGCTTTGCCTGTTTCCGTTCACCCGAGCGGCACGCCGTTACGGGAGAGCTCGACAAGACCGGTTTTCATCACCCGGAAGAACCGCCAGGTCCCGTGCCGGGAACGCAGCCAGAGTTCACGCGAGATATTCTCTGTTGATATGATGGAACGGAGGCCGATGATCGCTCCCCGGTAGAACTCTTCGGCTTCTGCGAGCGTCAGGAGGATCCGGTCCGCATACATCACGCGGACAAATGCAACCGGGACAGCAGTCGGAATCACGAGATCGTACAGTCCCCCGCGGGCCTGCCTGACCCTATGGACGGTCCCCCGTATCGCTGCGATGGGAAGGGCCCCTGCAAGCGTCCGTCCGGGGTACGGTCCCCGGCTCATACCGCACAACCCTGGAGGTGAACATGGATCATTGGCGGGTGATCCGGGTCTCTTTCTTCTGGTGCAGTGCGCCTCGCGACCCGGCACGATACAAGTTCCTTTGGCAGGGACTTTGTCCTGACCGAGATGTTGTAGTGATGCCAGTGCGTCCGCTTCACGCTGACGCGGTACACCGGGTCCCCGATCCGGTTGATATGGCGGGCAATTGTTTCTGGCACGAGATAAAGAGGGACCCCCGAATCTGTCACGGATTTGCTCTTCGTCATCCTCTGCCCGCCTCCGCCACCCGGGCTCTCGATCCGCATGCCGGTTTTTTCCTGCAGGAGGATAGGGTCCCTTGACCGGAATTTCCGCATCCCCGCAAGGGATGAATGGCCGTTCTTCTTTCGTTAACCCGGACGGTATCCTTCCGGACACCGCCAGTTTCGTTCTGCATTTTGTGTGTGGATTGTATGCTCTCACTTCCCTTGGTGTCAACCCGGGCAGGGGAAAATTTTCATAAGAATTTATGATAATGATCTCATGCCTGCGGGCGGACCGGGTCCAGCAAAGTTTCGTCGCCAGAGTGAACCCGATATCTCTTTTCGGGACAACCCCCGGCTGTCCACGAATTGGGATTTTGTTACGCCATATATAACGATTCTAACGCAACCCTCTACTGGACGGGAGGATCGAACGAAAAAAACAGGTTGGCGGATTGCCTTAAGGATAATTGTCTGCGAGACGAGGCAGCGACGGTATGAAAATTCCCTGCGGGAATTTCTCAGGAAGAATACCCGTATTCTTTTGCTTTTTTCAGGTACTCTTCAGATTCGTTTGCCCGGCCAACAATCCTTAAAACGTCTCCTTTCAGGTACCAGGCCGCACCATAATCCGGATCAATTGCAAGTGTGGTATTAAGTGATTCCAGGGATTCGTCGTACCTTTTCAGGTTATACAAGGTAACGCTCCGGGCAAACCAAACTTTCGGATTACCGGGTTCTATCCCGACGGATTTATTGAGATTTTCAAGGGCCTTATCATATTGATTATTGTGATCGTTATAGTAAATGCCCTGCTCATAGTAATCATCAGAGCCCGACTGTTGAGTGCAGCCGGAAGCAAAGATGATGCAGATCAGGAAGGTTGCCATTATTGCGGTACTACTGAAATATGACCTGCCTGATTTTTTTTGAAGTATCAAACCAATCTCTGACATGATAGTTTTTTAAAATAAAAAATTTTTGATTTAATTCTGCCCTGTTACACACATTACGGATTTTGTTCCATTAACTTACCGTGAATATCGGACTCTGGGTGTACTGGACGTAGGGCTCCAGCAGGGGAAATAGTCCGTCATGCTGTCCGAATACCGTGTATATCCCGGACTGAACACTGGTCGAACCCGATGCAGCATTGTAGGACGCCGCGTAAGCGGAGTGGTCTTTTGATGTTACATAATCCCACTGGCTGGTACCAGAATTCCATTTCAGCAGCTTGGAATTATCATGCATATAGGGGAAGACTGTACCTGATGGTGAAGTAAAAGTCCTCGACATGTACGAGACGGTACTGCCAGCAACACCATACCCGGATTCTGATAATGCCATTATGTCAACCAGTACTGACATCTTACCGGCCGATTTCTGGCTTGTGGAGGCAGCAGGAGAATATGCCGGGTTTAGTGTTTCCGGCCATTTCATTTCCGTCTCATAGAGTCGGTCCCTGAGTGTTTGTGGCATATTGTTCAGGACATCGGGAGAGACTTTTTCGTAATACTGGCCAATCGTCATTTTTTCATGCATCAGGTGATTGATCAGTTCCTCTTGCGAACCGGATATTTTCCCGGAACTGTCGGCTGCACTCACCATCGGTACCATCGCCATCGCTGCCAGCAGCAGTGCCAGCAGGACGACGCCAGGTTTCATTGGTTTCATAATTTTTCCTCCATTCATACTTCGCCCGGGAGGGCGGATCCGGAATTTCATGGGTGTGCAAAAGGAATCCGGATCATGCCTCTTGAGCGGGACCGGGCCTTCCAAAGTTCGTCGCTTAAGCGAGCCCGGTCTTTCTTTTGTGGAACAACCCCCGGCTGCCCACGGGTTTGGGATTTTATTACGGGGGTTATAACGATTCTAACGCGGCTGTCTACCGGACGGGATGATCGAACGGGAAATGAGCTCGATCCCTCCCCGTCAATCTGAATTTTTGATACAGAGATTGGGAAAACAGGAAACCGGAATCGGGTGAACCAATACAAGAAGACGATTTTTTAAAAAAAACTCACGTTATTCCGCTGAAAAATATTCCCGCCCATATTCCTGCAAGAAGCAATGCGATCAGAAGAGATCGTACAGTTTTCTTTGCAGCAAAGAAACCTTCCAGTCCGCCGGCCAGACTCAGTGATGCGATATAAAAAACCGAACAGGCCAGGTAATCAACACCAGAAGGGCTGTTACTGGAGATGATCCTTGAAACGCCGGTCACCACGAGGAACGGTAATGCTCCCACCAGTATCGCGCCGGTTTCATCACGCGAATACCATCCATAGGCAAAGGGGGCAATGATCGTGGACAGGAGTGCAATGATCGAGACAAAACCCCATGTACCGGTGCCTCCAGTCGCTGCCGGTCCCCCGGTGATGAATGTCGGGATCAACCAGAGGATAGCAATTGCAGCGGATACCAGCAGGGCCGAAAAAAAATTGATGGGTTTTTGAGGGTTCAGGGCTTCCGGAGTCATATCTGGTTACCATTATCCTATGTATGTTGTGTACCCGTCGTTGGAGGGACTCAATGGGTAATTCCCCGTACATGGTTTACCAAAGGGAACCATGATCCCGGGCTTCATCCTCTCCTCTCCCGTTCCAGCGCGCTCATCCGCTGCTCAAGTTGAAGAACGGACTGCTGGAGAAGAGGTCCCAGGGACTGCCTCGCGTTCAAAGCATCAATACAAGACTGCTGCCGGGCGTCGAGCCATTCCTTGATCGAATCTACGAGGGAATCAATGTAGAGAATGGCTGTGATTCCCGCCCAGAGAATCCACAGGCCGGTGAACATGCAATATGCGGTCACGATCACAAAAACAGCGATAACTGTATTTCTTTTGAGATCCTTCCGGCCGGATTTGTGAGATTCCTGGAAATCCGAGTAAAGAAACGCAGCAATGATGAGTGCCACGATGATGAGAGCCGGGAAAAACTGTCCAAGCAAAAATCCCGCCAAACAGACGATACAACCGGTAGTCAGTAATAACAGCAACAATGTATTCCGTTCCATAGCCATGCAACCATCCGGGACTCTTTTAAAAAGTCCGTCGTTGAGGTTTTTCTGTGGCATATATATTAGTTCTAACGCGATTATCTACCGGAACCGGTAAAGCAGCGGCCGGTGCGAAGACAGGGGTGCCGCAGTCCCCAGGAGCGCCAGAGAGTTACCGCTGATTTCTCTTGGGCAAAAGAATTGATATTACCGGGGAGTGACTGAAGAATTCACCAGAACAACCGGATTACGATGGTATATTGCAGACGTTTTATTCACTTCACCATTTTTTATGTCGACATACGCGACGAGAAAAACGTCAGGGGTATCAAACTCAACTCCGGTGAAACACAATGTGTAGATCTTTCGATCACTCAAGGAACGTTCATAGCAAAGTGGCCCGACATTTCCGAGGGTATACCCATTCCTGAGGTAATCCTGAACTTCACTGTTATTCAAGGCAATCGAGACTGCATCAGCATATTCAACGCTGGCTGACGTTTGAGTATCCTGCGGTGATCCCCCTTCGCGTGTATCATTACTCTCCGGATCAAAAAACGGCTTCATGAGCGTTTTCAGGTATGGTGCCTGTTGGCTGAGGTTCCCTGATTTCACGGTACCGTAATACAGAATAAAGAAATCAGGGCTTTTACTCTCCGGGTATTGTAGTGTCGTGAAATATCCCGACGTGACATTATTTTCAAAACCGGTTACGTGTATGATGGCGGCCCGGTGCCGGGGATTTCCTGAATTTCCCGGCTCATCATAGTCAAAGGTAAGATCTGTTATTGACAGGTTGCCATAACGCTCCAGGTAAAAGGAATCAAGAACGCCTTTTTTGTCAAGAAAGGTTTCCCGGTCGGTGAAATACCAGACAATTGTCAGGTACAGGTCATCAGAACCTTCCCGCAGGTGGAATACAGAACTCGTATGCGGTGAAAGGTCCGGAAAGAGGGGCGGTTTGCCGCTCATCACGTTACCGGTCTTCCGGAACACCGTCCTGTGGATCCCATCATCAGAAATACGGTCGTCCGAATTCAGGTAGCTCAGTGTCCGTATTTCAACCGGGACCGGACCGCCGATGGGATGAAAAGCCATCGGAAAGATGACGATTATGATACCTGCAAGACAACAGCAAAAAACTGCTGCCAGAATTATCTGTTTTTTCTGTTGAGGGGTCATAAAAAAAAGGTATGGTTTTCACTTTTTCCCGAGAATTATCATCCCGAGTGCATTCCCCGCCAGCGCAAGAATGGTGATGACTGGATCTACCGGTGCTTTCATCGACGTTTGCGGAACGGTGGCATTTACCGGAATTGTTATAACCGGCGTACCTGCCGACATTTCTGCCTCCTCCACATGTTTGTTCTGAGAGAGGAAGACGAGGCTGCGATCTGTCCCGGCAACGACCATCCTAAAATCCCGGGACGGTTCGACTACCTGTATTTGTCCATCGGTCACGTAATCCCCGATCTGGTTCCCCCGGCGGTCAAACAGGGCAACAGACCGTCCATTCCCGATAATAATATTGTTGTCATCACCGGAGATCGCGATTCCCCGAAAACCGGCGTCTGCGGTTATCGTCCAGAGGGTAGTGCCGGTTCGATCAAGGCCGTAAACGGTACCTCCCTGCGTTTTTGCAATGATAAGATTTCCGTCGTGTGACAGGGCAAGTGCCGAAGATACCCCGCCAAGCGATCTCACCGCAACCCTGCTACCCGACCGGTTGAATACCAGCACGTTGCCGGAACGCTTTTCCATGACGGCGATTACCGACCCGTCGTCACTTACGGCAGCCGCATTCAGGCCACCGGTCTGGTAGTTCCAGAGCCGGGTGCCGTTCCGGTCAAGGACAAACATATCCGCAGGATTCAGCGGCTCGTCGTACAGGTTGTGATAGTAATAATTGCTCTCACCGGTGGCGATGATGGTGTTACCGTCGCGGGAGATTGCAAAGGAAGTCACGGGCGCTTCCACCGTAGTAGTCCAGCGGAGAGTCCCGTTATGATCCAGGCAGAGGATGCGGCCGTCTTCTGTCCCGATAAAAAAATCCTGGCCGCTTGAGGAAATACCGGAGGCGAGAGGCGGGTTCATGGTCGGGTATTCCCAAACTTCCGTACCGGCCCTGTCGATGAGAGTAACCTTATTGGAAGATGTATTTGTTACGCTGCCATGACAGCAGGCGGGGACCAGCTGCGTGACAATGAGATCCTGCGCACCGGGTGCAATGCTGACGGATGAAATCCATGGCGGTTGTTCGGCAGAAAGTGCCATGTTCCAGAGCAATGATCCGTTACTGTCATAGGCGAACAAATCAGGCCCGTTGTGGCTGTGAAGAGTTACCAGTTGCCCGGTATCTGCAACATGAAGGGCATATGAAGTATTTTCACCGGGACCGGTAAATGGCAGCAGGGTAACTCCCACGGCCCGGAACGATCCTGGTGACTGCGCAGCTGCCAGCGGTATTGCCTCTGAAGCATCAGGCACCGGCGAGGATTTGCCTGATGTGGGCGGAATAGTTGTTGCCGTGGTTTGAACAGTAAGCGGGATATACCAGACATCGTTTTTATCCCGAGCGCTCCTGAGGGAATCAAAACCCCCGATAGCCCACAGGCCGTTGTTGAAGGCCACAACTTTGTTACCAGGTCGGACACCGAAATCCCCGGTTACCGTTTCGATACTCCACTCTTTTCCATCAGGAGATGACCAGATATCGTTGGTAAAACCACGACCTTCCAAAAAATTCCCGACAACAATGAGCTTGTTCCCAAAAACGGTGATTCCGTTATAATCAGCATTGCTGAATGGAGCGCTCCTGTCGATAAGCGTCCAGTTTTTTCCATCCGGGGATGACCATACATCACTCATTAAATTACCCGCAAGCACCCAAAGACGGTTATCAAATGTCACGGCTCCGGTACCCCAGCGCGGCCCGAATCCTGCATGTTCTGTTTCCAGGGACCAGTTTTTTCCATCGGATGATGACCAGACATCGTCTGTGAACACATCAAAACCATTTTCCAGGTGACTTCCACCGATTGTCCAGAGACGGTTATCAAAAACGGTAACACCATGGCGGCAGCGGGAACTAAAGCCCGCATGTTCCGTTTCACGCGTCCAGACTCTCCCATCCGGGGATGACCAGACATCGTTCATGTAACCATCGATCGAACTACCTCCGATGACCCACAGTTTGTTGTTGAATACCACAACACTAGGGTACATCCGGGGGCTGAATCCCGCATGTCCCGTTTCCAGGGACCAGTTTTTTCCATCGGATGATGACCAGACATCGTTGGCCAGGTCATTGGGATCCACCCTGCCGCCAATCACCCAGAGGCGGTTATCAAAGACGGTAACACCATGAGATTCACGGGGGCTGAAACTTGCGTTACCTGAAATCTCAGTCCAGGCCCCATAACGGGATGTTTCAGCACTCACAATTCCTGTTATACTTATGCAAAGTAAAACTGCAAGGATGATAGTCGGTCTCATACGGTTTTCCTGAATTGTTAACATTATTCTGGTCAGCTGTTTTTTTAGAGAATCTAGGATATTTAGAAAAAATGGTTTTGGTTTAAATATTACCAGTAGTCAGTGTGATGGATGTTGGCCATGCTGAATTAGTGACTGAAAGGCCATAATTCGTTGGATTCCATGTAGCACTGTTTATGGTTGCAGGTATTGTGGCCGGAATCGCATTGTTTCCATATATATCATTAATCAAGATATTCCCGAAGGTTACATTGCCGGGAATATAGCGATAATCATAGGATGAGGGAGACAGGAGATAAGGATTCCACCCTTCCATAACGGTAAATGCCCTGAGGTTCTGGTATGTCAGTTGATCTGATTGTGTTGTATCGAGGAATAATGTTGAACTTATGCCTAACGATAAGTCAGATATTGCGCCAAACCAGACCGCCCCGGAATGCATCATATTCCCCTGGATCTGATGACCGGGAAGAATCAGTTCTCCCGTGGAGGGAATACCATATCTTCGTGTAGAATGGATTCCATTGCCGGGTGGTACCCACCAGGTTGCAATACTCCAGTTTGCAATCGTCGGATAGGGGGAGGTTGCAGTATCCCTGACATACCATTCAAGTACCGGTTGAAGGAGATAATTCCCGTTTGAAGTTTCCAGACCGTTCCATACGGTGGATACCGTCCCATCGAGTGAGGATCCGGGTGTATATTGATGGACCAGCGTGGGACTTTTAGGTACATTCCATCGTGCCGAAAACTGTCCGACTGTCGTAATAGAAGCGGTCTCTCCATATTCTATCCATCTGTCCAGACTCTGCTGTCGGGCAATGATGGATTTCTTGCCAATTGCAGGATCCGTTATGATTGTCAGTATACGATTTTTTTCATAAAATACATTGATTATACTTTTATTCTCGACAATCAACGATTTGTCCGGAACCTCGAATACCGATGTTGCAGGGAGGGGTTCGTTTGGTGTATCAACCATCGCTGATTTTGAATCCTCTGCAGAGAATAATTGTTTACCGGTTGAGTCGAATACCGTTGTTACACCATCTGCTGAATGATGGACGATTGCGCCGAATGGTATCCCGGTAATAACCGGAGTCTGTGATGATTCCACCTCCTTTTTGATCTGATCGGTTTTCATATCTGCATCAAGGACCAGTTCATTGGTGAGAATGATGCCTGGCTGGGTTGTATTGAAGTGAAGTTGCGGTATTTGAACTGAATTACTATCCACTGCAATCGCCGCGATTTCATCAGTTATTGAAGCATTTTCATTTTGATCTGCCGCACTCACGCACGGTACTATCGCCACCGCTGCCAGCAGAAGCACGAGCAGGACGATTCCAAATTTGTGTAGTTTCATTCGTTTTCATCTCCTTGGTTTTTCCATACCGTCCGCCCGGAAAGCACGATCCAGAATTTCATAGGTGTGCAAAAGGAATCCGGATCATGCCTCTTGAGCGGGACCGGGTCCACGAAGTTCGTCGCTCGCATGAACCCCTCCTTTCATTTGTGGAACAACCCCCGGCTGCCCACGTTTCTGGGATTTCAAAAAGGGAGATATAACGATTCTAACGCGGCCATCTACCGTATTTCTGACCGGTAGACAATTGCGTTAGAAGCGTTAAGAGCCGGATACCAAAACCCGCTCACCGGTATACTATGAAAGTATCCGGAATCAGCTTGGCAATCCTGGTCTGCGCCATCATGCTCGTACCGGGAGTTTCTGCACAGAATGTTGACAACAGTGCCGGTTATTCCGTGGCCCCGGCTGGGGGCCTGCACCTTCCCCTGATCGATTCACCGAAGACGGCAGGTACCATCACGCAGGATGAAACGGACTGGTATTATTATGTTGTTTCTTCAGGAAAGACATCGATGATAACCGATCTCTACTGGGGGGACACCTCGGATTCACTTGCACTCACAATCTTTGCTCCTGACGGGACGCTCGGCCCGTATTATGATTCATCTGACGGGATTATTGATGGAAGAGTTAATCTCGAAATCAGCAGGATTCCCGGGCTTGCTCCGGGTACCTGGAATTTCCGGGTGTATGGGTACTATGTAACAGGGTCGCAAAATTACAATTTTGTGATTTATTGAAATCATACCATAAAAATTATGATGACCCAGAACGGAGAATAATATATGATTTCGGGCAGGGTGCGATTCGCAGCAATTGCATTCTTCCTTTTTATTTTATTTGTACCCATCGCGGTTACCGCTACCGGGGGCTATGACGTAACAACAGGGCCGCAGGGCAGTGTCCCGGGAACCTCCCACGATCCGGTAGCGATGAGCTTTTGGGATCTTTCACCCCGCGTTATGGCACTTGCCGTGGTCTTGTCATTTGCCCCGATTCTCGTCAGCCCGGTCGAACTCTTCTTCTCCCTTAAGTTGACCGTGGCACTCGGGTACCGGAAGGTTGAGCAGTATGCCGTCCGGTATAATGAGAAACGCCAGAAAATCTTCGATTGTATAACTGCAAACCCGGGCGTTAAGTTCACTGCGCTGGAACGGCTGACCGGCATAAAGGAAGGAACCCTGAAATACCATCTCCTGATTCTCGGGGCGAAGAGGAGGATCGTTTCCTTTGGCACCGGCAGGTCCGTGCGGTATTTTGAGAACAACGGCCGGTACAGCGAACTGGAAAAGAGGGTGTTTTTGCACCTCCAGGACCCGACGACGCGCAGGATTCTCGAGATCCTCACCACATCCCCGGAAGTCTCCCGGAAGGATATCGCCGGGATCATGGGCATTGCCGGCCCATCGATCTCCTGGCACACGAAGCGGTTGTCCGGCGACGGGATTATCACCACCAGTAAAAACGGGAGGGCCGTCCGGTACACGCTCTGCCCTGCTGGTGTGAATATCTTCAAACGGTACCGGGAGCAGGATGCCGGAATGGCGCGCGGGAATGCGGAGACCGGGAAGGAGACGGGGAAGTGAGGAAGTGGCGCACCACAACCAGCGGGGACTAAGAGCCGGAACCGGGCGGGGTCTCGCGGATGATATCCTTCAGCCGGGCCATATCCGGTAATTGTTCCCGGAATTCCTTGGGAATTGTGCTTCCGAGAAGGTACGTAGATACGGCCATTGGTTTAGACATGTCCCGCAGGGCATATTCCGCGATCACCCGGTTTTTCTCCCGGCACAAGAGAATCCCGATACTCGGCTTGTCCATCACGGGATCGCGAAGCAGGTCATCCGCGGCTGACAGGTAGAAATTCAGTTTGCCGGTAAACTCTGGCACAAATGCGCCGATCTTCAGCTCGATGATAATATAGCAGTGCAACCGGGTATGGTAGAATAAGAGATCGAGATAAAAATCCTGGTCACCGATTTCAAGATGGTATTCACTGCCAAGGAAGGCGAATCCGATGCCGAGTTCTACCAGGAAATTTCGGAGTTTTTAAAAGGAGTGACTGGTGGAGATTTCGCTCGGAAATTTCCGTACCGGTACTCAGAAAATCGAACAGGTACGGATCTTTAATGATTTCCTGCGCGAGATCTGACTGTGGAGCAGGAAGAGTTGTGGAGAAGTTAGTAATGGACACCCCGACACGTTTCACCAGTCCGCCCTCTATCTGATGCACAAGTACATTCCGGCTCCAGCTGTGCCGGATTGTCTCGCGGATGTACCATTCCCGTTCATTCTGGTCGGGAACTTTATCAAGAATTACACACTGGTGGAACCAGGGAATTTGTGCAGCAACCTGCTGCACGAACTGCGTGTCAGGCCAGGCTTGTGCAAACCTGCGCATGTACTTCAGGTTCCTGACAGAGAATCCTTTCATATCCGGAAATTCGTGCACCAGGTCCGCGGACAGCCGGTCGATAACCCGGGCTCCCCATCCCTGCCGATCCTGACGGGTCAGGATATCGTTTCCGATCTGCCAGTAGAGAAGGACGAGTTCGCGATTTACCGAAAGTGATGCTTTAATTCGTGCCGAACGGATCCGGTCTTTCAGAGCGAGAATAAATTCCGGGTAATTTTCGGGAAGATCCGATGCTGGTGATCCGGTTGCGGCGCTGTGTTTCATAGTCGAATCCCGTATTCTTTATTCGGATGTCAGAATTTGCGAGCATAAGGATCGCAGTTGACGGAGTGAAAGTGAGACACCATAGGATTGTGCCTCAGTGAACCATATGCTCCTGCCAGCGATATGGTCACCTCGCGAGGCGGGTCTGACACTCAAGAGGCGCCCGCGTGGGCTCGCCCCCCATGAACGGAACAATCTATCATGCACCGGATTCTATTCCCTGATATGGTAAGCATGCGGCAGTGGGAACTCCTGGACAGGTACGGACCCTTGTGTACCCTGGTCGTGTCGGTTGCGATGATCCTGGTGATTATGTTCTTCATCTTCTTCCGGTGCACGGCGATCTTTCGAGATGGGGCCAACGTATGATTGTGCGGTGGGGAAGGGCTGGTATGCGGTGATGGGGATTTTTGCGATTACCGCGACGGTCTCGCTCTTGTGGCTGTGCCGGGGGAAGAGGGGGGGTTGACGCTCATTGGGGCTCGCGCCCCAGCCGGGTGGGCTAACCCAAAATGGTTGTGGGAAATATTTTCTAAAAGGAAATTATTTTCATTTCGTTAATATCAAATCCAAAGAGTTAACGTCAACACCGTGAAATGCCTTTTCAGATGATAAATGGCTGAATTTATTCCCGACCGACTTCCATCCAAAGCAAGTTGGGGAGAAAAATGCACATTCGCTCTTCTGAAAAACTACATGGAGGGGATTGTGTTGTGGAAATCGTTATTTACATAACACAGTAAAAAAAATTAAGCAAAGGAATCCGAGGAATGGCCGTTATAGACCGCTTAAATGCTGTAAAACCTACAGATGCACAGGCTTCCTCTGTATCGCTTTCAATGAGAAACGAATTTCAAAAATGGCTTGCCAAGAGTACGGCAAGGAAGAAATATTCGGCGAAAGTTCTTTTATCCTGCATAGACCGGATTTCAGATTATGCTCTCCACAAGGAAATCAGTACCGTCAGCCTTTGGGAATACACACAGTTCAGTACGTTCGAGCCCATTTACAACAAACTCTCGAAGGCGAAGACGCTACGTATTTCTGACAAAAAAACATACCGGGTTTTTCTCGTTGCAGGGCCGCTATATTTGGAGTTTCTGAGAGAGAAACCGTTTGTCCGTAAAGTCGAAGATGTCGTTGTTCCTGTTGAAATCAAAGAGGCCGAGCTGGAAAAGTCACAAAAAGCACAGCCTACCCGAACCAAAACAGTAGTTCCGCTTAAGCCTGCACTTGATCCTGCGGTCGTTAAACAACTGACAGATGTGCTTTCGGCACACTTCGCCAACGGTTACAGACTAAACTCCCCAATTGAGTTAGTGCGTTTTAGGTCTTTCACCGTAGAGGATTCAGGTAAAGAAATCTTGCTGCCTGACAAAAAACTGGAAAGGCACATCGCAGCTTGTGGAACAACCTTTGACGGCAAGATTTATGCTGTGTCGGCTCAGGTTAAAAAGCGAATCAAGAAACTGGCGGAAGAGTACTTCGCTGAAGGCGCACGGGCTATCTTCTTTGCCGAGTTTTATGCCAAGAATGAAAACTGGCTATTCGGCGAAAACGTAGTTTCTGAGGATATGCTAATTGAAATTCTCCGAAGGCTGTTTCCAAAGTTATCGTTCAAACAGATGTATTTTGGCTATACGGACGTTTCAGTTTCTGCTGTTCTTGAGAGCGAAATACTTCGCGTGTGGGGCGACGATGTACTGCTGACCTATAAGCAACTCGCCGAACGGTTACAGTACATACCCCTTGACCGGATAAAAAACACCCTAGGTCAGAACGGCAATTTCCTCTGGAATAACGCAGAGACATTCTCGCACGTCAGCCGAATCGACATCCCCGATGAGGAACGGGGAGGAATCCGAGAAGCCGCTGAGCGAAAGTGCAACGCAGACGGCTATGTTTCAATTACGGACTTGCCTTTCAGGGAAATCGAGGAACGTAACTACGAACTTTCCATTACGGCGGTTCATAACGCTGTTTACCGCATCTGTTTATCGAACAAGTTCGACAAGAAAGGAAAAATCGTCACGCGCAAAGGCGATGTCTTTGACGCGCTGACCGTTATAAAAAAATACTGCCGAACCATCGACAAATGTTCACTCGACGACTTGCTGAACATCGAGAAGGAACTGACAGGCGAGGTTCGCCGTCGGATACCTATGGAGGCGGGCAACACTATTCTGGTTCGTATCGATAGAGAGACTTATGTTGCAGACAGGTACGTTCACTTTAACGCCGATATGATTGATGAAGCAATCGAGTTGTTTGTAAAGGGAGACTATCTTCCCCTTAAATCATTCACGACATTTGCGGCATTTCCCGACTGCGGGCAGGAGTGGAACTTGTTCCTGCTCGAAAGCTACTGTCGGCGCTTCAGCCGGAAATTCCGCTTTGATGCCCCACTTGTCAATTCGCGGAACGCCGGAGCGATCATCCGCAAAAGTTGCGGGCTGAACTACACGGAGATTATGACCGATGCTGTGGCAAATGCTGTCATCCCATTAAAAAACACGGTTGTCGGTAAGTTCCTGTACGAGAGCGGGTACACGGGCAGAAGCACAACCGCCAAAGTAAGCGAAATCATAGATAAGGCGAAGACCATACGAGAAAGGAGGGATTGAAGATGTATTCTTATACCTACGACAAGAAAACGGGTGGGATACTTCTTAATTCCTCGCCGACCGGGTTCTCAAAAGAACCCCGTCCGGTTTACGCGCCTGAATTGGACGCGCTGGGCTTTGAGAAGTATTGGAAGTACGACAAGCAAACAGACCGTCCATATATGTGGGCGGAGGCAAACAACTACTACTATCGAGGGACGCTTGTCGCAAAACTGAAAGGCGGCAACATTTACACTGCCCCCGAGATTATCATTCCGAACGGCGAGGACGGTAACCCAATAACACCGGAGCCGGAAGCCATGTCGCTTCGCCCCGTTGACATAGAGGCAATGGTGGGGGCAAACCGTGAAATGCTTGAAATCATCGAGCAGACCACGGTCAAAAAGATCTTGGCTATCTACACCAAGTATAAGAACAAACTCGACTGCTTCCACGTGGCGTTTTCGGGCGGCAAGGACAGTTGTGTCCTACTCGACCTTGTAAAGAAAGCTTTGCCCAAAGGTAGTTTCGTTGTGGTGTTTGGCGACACAGGTATGGAGTTTCCAGATACCTATGAGGTCATCAGGAAAACAAGAGAACAGTGTGAAAAGGACAAAATACCGTTTTACGTCGCCAAGTCACACCTTAACCCGAAAGAGTCGTGGGAGCTGTTCGGTCCCCCATCGGTCACATTACGTTGGTGTTGTTCGGTCCATAAAAGCGCTCCGCAAACATTGAAACTGAGAGAAGTGACCGGCAAAAACGATTTTATTGGTCTTGATTTTGTGGGGGTTCGGGCGCAGGAGAGCTTTGCTCGAAGTACATACAAGTACGAAAACTATGGCGCAAAGCAAAAGGGTCAGTTTAGCCATAACTCAATACTTGAGTGGACATCCGCGGAGATATGGCTATATATATACGCGAACGATGTGTCGATTAACGAGACTTATAAAAAGGGCAACAGTCGTGCCGGATGTTTATTTTGCCCCATGTCTGGTGGCACAAGCGACTACTTGCGGCGAGCAAGTTATCCGGCAGAGATCGACCGTTATATCAATTTGGTTAAAAACAATTATGACGGGGACAAGCGAAAGAAAAGCAACACTGAATCGTATATCCTAAACGGTGGTTGGAACGCAAGAAAGAATGGTCGTGAGTTATCGAACAATACGCTCCGATGTATTGAAACGGCTACAAACGGGATTTGGACAATAACCATTACAGCCCCTAATTCCGACTGGCTGGAGTGGATAGAAACACTTGGAGACTTACGCGGTGAAAACGGTGATTACTACGTCCAATTTGACGGCGAACGCATTCGTTTCTCCATTAAGGCAACAAATGACGGATACATTGTAACGATACCCGAAGTTGTACTGAAAGAAAAACCTGCATTTGGGAAGATATTCCGGCAAGTATTCCGAAAAGCCTCGTATTGCAAAGGTTGCCGAGTTTGTGAAACGAACTGCCGGAATGGATGTATACGTTTTATCGATGGCAAAGTCAGAATAAACAACTGTACACAGTGTCATGAATGCCACGCAATCGACAGCGGCTGTCTATTGTTTCATTCGTTACGTCATCCACAAGGAGGAGGAAAGTCATTGAAAAGCCTAAACTCATTCGCCGATCACGCTCCAAAGCCAGAGTGGTTGCGATCATTCTTTGAACTGAAGGATGCGTTCTTTTCGGAACATACTCTGGGACCAATGATGTTCGATATGTTTAGGCGCTTCCTTAAGGATGCTTCCTTAAATGAGAAGAACCACTTTACGCCGTTTGCAGAGTTAATTTCACAAATTGGCTGGGAAACAGACACTGCACAAGGTTTGATTCTTATCAACCTTGTCGCCGAAAACCCACAGATGGAGTGGTATATCAATAACTTTGATATCGGCAGAGCCTATTCCCGTCAGGCCGTCGAAGACATGCTGACAGCCGTTGATGTCAAACCGAAAGATGCTAAGTCAATCGCCAAATCCTACAAGCGTCTAGTCGAAACGCCGCTTGGCACGAGCCTACACTGGGGATTCGTCACTGAAGGCGACGAACGTGTTCGCACGAAGTGCTCGGTGAGCGATCCACGCGTGGTGCTGTACGGCTTGTTCAAATTTGCGGAGAAGTGCAACGACTACAAAGAGTTCACGCTCGCTACACTCCTAAACGACAGTATCAACCGGGACGGCATAAGCCCAACACGAATCTTTGGGCTTGACCGCGACGATATGATGCCCATACTCTTAGGACTGTCAGCAAAATACCCTGAGTTCATCACCGCGTCGTTCACGCATGATCTGGAGAAAATAACACTTGTGGAAGACAAATCGTCCCAAAGTGTGCTAGACTTGTTTAAGGAGAATGTCGCAAATGGCTAAAAGTAATAAATATCGCGAATATTTTGACATTGACGATAGGTATTTTCCTTGCATCGACGATGCCGCAATCAACGCCGGTGCTCCTTGGGATAATACCTATCCGCACAGCACGTTCATTGATATGCTCACCGCGATGGAGCGTGCTTTGGCACGGCAAAATAACGGCAAAACACTTTGGATTGAGGGAGCATATGGCACGGGAAAGTCGCAGTGTGCCTATGCCCTGCGAAAGATTCTCGAAGTGCCGGAGGCGGATCTCCGTGCCTACTGGGACAGGTTCGAGCCGCTGAAAAAGAAAAAAGATCTGCTTGAAAAGTTGATTGGCCATAAGAAAAAGGGAATCGTAGTGGCTCATCGATATGCCTCTGGTGGCATCATATCGGCGCGTGACCTTTTCTTTGCCATACAAGAAAGTGTGAAATCCGCTCTCGTGCAACAGAACGTGTCTTATCTTGGTGAGAATACGCTGAAGGAGAGTATTATTGCTTGGCTTGAAGACACGGACCACAAGCTGATGTTCAACAGTTCCCTGCAAAATCCTAACAAGGAATGGAGGGCGTTATTCTCCCAGTCAACCGCTGAAGATGTGCTGAATACGCTTCGTAAGAATGGCGAAGTAAAGTCTTTAGTGAATAATATCTTCCGTCTTGCAGATAAAGAGGGTATAACTGCGTTGACCATTGATTCAGACCGGCTTATCACCTGGTTGACGGACATTATTGACCGCAACAATGTAAGAATTGTATTTATTTGGGATGAATTTTCTGATTACTTCAAGAATAATCCTGATAGCCTTTCGGAGTTCCAAAGGGTTGCTGCTCTGGTACAAAATAAGCCATTTTACTTCATTGTAGTAACACACGAGCCTCAGCAAATATATGTGGCGGACAACGATAGGGGGACTCAATCTAAGGTAAGCGACCGATTTATATCAATACCTATTGTCCTCCCCGATAACATCGCGTTTGACCTCATCAGTCACGCGTTCAATGTAAAATCCGCCGCCAAGGCGCAATGGGATATCCTTGCTGACGACCTGAATGACCGAGTAAAACACTCCCGTTCTAAAGTTATGGCTGTAGCGAAGATTGATAATCCGCAAGTGATGAAGGACATTATGCCGCTTCATCCGATGGCGGCACTGCTTCTCAAAAACATAGCTTCCGCTTTCAAGTCTAACCAGAGAAGTATGTTTGACTTCATCAAGTCCTCAAACACGGACGATGTGAAGGCATTCCAATGGTTCATTGAAAATACAGGTCCTCACGATGATCACCCGCTCCTCACGGTGGATATGCTGTGGAATTTTTTCTACGAGAAAGGCAGGGATAATCTCACATCGGACATTCGCCTGATACTGGATACCTTTCCGCAGCAGCAGAATTTGCGTGAGGATGAGAAAGATGTCCTGAAAGCTATCCTCATTATGCAGGCGATTGATCAACGATTGGGGGGCACGATTGATCTGTTCAAAGCAACTGAGCAAAACCTCAGCTATGTCTTTGAAGGCATACCAGACCTGGAGGGAACGAAGTCCGCCTATCTTGCGCGGGGGCTAAAGGAAAAAGGTATCCTCGTTTCCAGTCCGATAAGCGGTGGGCGTTATGTGTATGCGGCTGCCGTGCTTGCGGGCGACCAAGTGAAAATCGATAGCCACAAAAAAAATGTACGCCTGAACAGCACAACCTCAAAACTTGTGACCGAAGGGGGTCTTTCTACCGTTTTATCCCTTTCTCCCGCTCTTCGTCTGCGATTTGAGTCGGAGCCGGGTACAGGGAAAATTACCCCTGTGACTGCCGCAGATTTTACACGTACAATCAATATCCTCCGCGATAAAGACGCGGGGTGGAATTTCCATGCCGTTATCGCCTTTGCCAAGGACGATGCGGAAGCGGCAAGCTTCCGCAAGACACTCAGAACGGCGGTAGAGGATAAGCAGTATAAAAACATCGTATTCATCGATGCGCTCTCTACACCGCTAGGCTTGGAGGCATTTGAGCAGTACGTGGACTTCTCTGCTATGGCGATGTACTACCAAGGCAGCAACAACACATCGTCGCGAGAAAGTTCGGATAAAGCAAAGCATGTTTTAGACCAAGACTGGAAAAACCGCATCTACAACGGTCAGTTTGTCATATACACCCACGCAAATCAAGAGGGCGAGAAACTCAGCAATGGGCAAGGAGTGGCAAGCGTCCTCCAGACCATAGTGACAACCAAATTCCCGTACGTGTTTGATTTTATCAAGGGCGTTTCTGAGGGACCGCTGAAGCTAACCTCTGCAAAGCAATCGGCAAAGTCCGGCATATCACAGACTACGAGCGGTGTTGTTGTTAATGTTGAGAAGCATGTCCTTCCGGCCGTTTGGACCCTCGATAGGTATTGGGAAAACACTAAGACAGCGTCTTTGCATATCTCGAAAATCAAAGTGGAGGTAGACAAACGCATCGATGCCGCGTTTACCAGTGAGGGGCAGATATCGATAAGTGAAATCTACAACATCCTTGAGGAGACCTACGGTTTTGCTCCGTGCAATCTCTCTGCGTTCATTGCGGGCTTTTTATTGAAAGAATATAGTAGTGAGCCGTATCGTTACAGCGATTCATCTGGCGGTCATGAGCAGATGACTCCGGACAAACTTGCAGAGATGCTGGGTAACTACATCGGCAAATCCCCGAAACCAACCTATATTGTCAAGATGACTGCTGAGGAAATGGCATTTTACATACTCACCGAAAAAGCATGGGGTATTCAGCCGAATTCGTGTTCATCTGCGGGTCAAGCAAATAATGCGGTAACCGCCAAAATGCGTGGACTGAAATTGCCGGTTTGGTGTCTTGAAGAAGTGGATAAATTCGGCATCTTCGAGGTTGTTCAGAAATACATTGAATTCGTTCAAAAGGAAGGCAACGAGGCTCACAAAAAAGTAATCGAAATCGGAAAGATTGCGTCTGCAAAACCATCCCTCGCCGACAGCTTGGCCGAATTGCTCACAAGCGAGAATTGCCAGAAAGGTATGCGCGAATATCTCAATTCCTTTGAGGGAGGTAAGGTTATGGAACTCAGCATGGCAATTGGTGCTGAGAACAATGTGCTTACCGATATTTGCCGGTTGTTCGGAGTAAAGTACTCGTGCCTGTGGGATAAACATCTCGGTGAGGATGAAATCCGTAAACTGCTAACTGAGTACTGCGTAGTCAAGGAGAGCAACGCCATCCTGAACACTTCGGCCCATTCCTTGACGGAAGCGTTCAAAGAATGGCGCGAGCGGTTGAAGTTTATCGGCGTCTCATGCGATGCTTTAAGGGCAAAGTACCCCGCGTTGGCAAAAATCCTCGACACGCTATTGAAAATCTGTAAGCAAGAGGAAATATTGCCCGAACAGTTAAAGGCATTCCATTCAGAACTTTTGACGTGCGGTTCGGAAATCAGGGAATTGTTGAACGACGACAAGCACGTCTTTGCAGAGGTATATAGGCTGTATCTTGAAGACCTTAGTGATGAGGATGTCATCAATATTAAGAGCAAATTACAAACAGGCTTGTTTGAATTGCCGAAAACCGACTGTAACGCCAAAGTGAAATGGGCTGCTGAGGAATTCCGAAAGAATCAGTTGAAGTCCCAACTCTTCCGCTTGTGGAAAGACAAGACGAAAACGAAAAATCCTCGCGAATGGTCGACCCGCTACCGGACGCCCATCCTATGCTGTGTCTCCGAGGCTGAGTTTGAGAAGGCTAAAAAGGCATTTGAAACCCTTAACCGCAATGGGGGAACTGATGCCGAAATCAAAGCCGCTCTCACTTTCCTGGAATCCGCTTCTATGTTTGAAATCCTTTCGGATGAAGATAAACGGAATACAGCATTCAAAATGGATATCGTTGGCGAATACAGTGCGTTGCTTCCAGACCTCGATAAAGTAAGGGATGCCCTGGATCACCTTACCGTCGATACTTACGATTGGCGTGATAACCCGAGCGTTAAGAACAGAGTAAAGGAGCTTGCTGAAGCCGAGTATAACGCAGGCGGCAGCGACAGAGTCCTCCTGAAAATCGATGAGATGGACGGTGCCCAGTTAAAGCAATATCTTAAACGGCTTGTCAAGGACAGCATTACGGTCGGGATCGAAATACTGGCGAATGAAAGCAGGAGATAGAATGCAAATCGATCCGGTAAAGAGATACTTGACATCTCCCGTCAAAACACCATATTTCCTGTTTATCAGCGACGATCAATACAAGACCGTCATTGATGAATTGTCGGTTGTGGGTCTTGATTTTGTACAGATGAGTGACTTCTGCGGCGGCGATGATAAACTGCCGGACATCGACGGTCTGCTCACTTATATCGAAGCAGCTGACGTAAATGCAAAAAGCAAGAAGTTTGTTGTGACGGGGCTTGGCGAATACCTCGCACTCCGCGGGCGTGGTGAAGCCTCTCGTACTCTGTCTCGGTTGAAAGATCTGAATATCGGCGGTGCAAAAGTTGTGTTGCTCCTGCGAGGGCTTGCCTCACAGATTGACGGATTACAGACTGACCCACGCTTTGATGACCGTCGGTTCAGTATCGTTAATAAAGCGGAGTGCGATTTATCAATTACCCTTGCCGCCCCATCTGTCGGATTCTCGACTTTATCGGGTTTTAAAGCATTACTTGCTGAACTTGAAAACGGTCGGTGTGGAAGTGTTGTCGTGAATACTGCCGTTAATCTCGATGATCCAATACTCACCGTACACCGAATCAGCAATGCGTATGATGGTATTAAATTTTCCACAAAGGGATTTGCTTTGGAGCGTTCCTGCGGGACCGACTCTTGTTGGGCAGAGTTGCTGGTCGAACTCAATCAGAGCAACAGTTCCCTCGATGAGGTGTTCGAGAAACATGATCTTGGAAATAATCTGGAGTCTGATTTCTACGCTCACATTGCAGGGATCGACTACCGCAACTGGCTCTATTTTATCTGCTTGAAGAGCAAGGCTGACACATTACAAAACGGATACCTTCGGTTCGTTCTGGATAAGACGAGCCGTTTTGAGGATTTCGTTTCAAAGATTCTGAACGCAATTATCGAAATTCCGCATACCGACAAACGATTTTCATCATTTTATCGGGAGCGTAAAGCCCTAATAGAAAAGTTCCCCGAGTCGGATATCGCAGACTTCGTGTTGAACAATCGGCAAGTAGTACCTGAAAGCATTTATAAACTGACCGACGGCACGAAGGTAGAGCGCGAAGAAATTATCGCGTGGCTTTCAAAAAACGGCTCAATCCCGGAACTTGATAGTATTTATCCCGCGTTGGCGGCTTATCTAAAAAAATACGTTTTCAAATGCCCGGAACTTGCTGACTTGCTGACAGAATATTTCGAGGAATATAAACGCCAAAAGTTGTCCAACCAGCTTGAACCTGAATTCTTAAAAAATGTCAATGAATTTGCTCTTTTGCGAAAGTTCAACAGACTGCCAACTCGAAATGAAATTATCGATAGCATGGTTAAGAGCGACACCATCCTATACTGGCTTGATTCCCTTGGTGTCGAATATTTATGTTTAATCGAAGCGTTAGTGCAAAAGCGAGGTCTCTCGGTTCGGATTCATATTGCCCGAGCGGAACTGCCGACGATAACATCTTTCAACCGTGACTTTTTTGATGCGTGGCAAGGTCGTAAGGAAAAGAACGAGGATCTTGATGATACGAAACACAAAGAGGCGGGCGGTTATAACTTCACTAATAATCAATTGCCCATCCACCTTGCTAAAGAGTTGGATATCATAGCGGAGATGATTGATAAGGCGGCTACGGAACTTGCGCTAAGGCATTGTAAACGCTTCTTGATTGTAAGCGACCACGGCGCATCACGGCTCGCTGTTCTGCGGCGTAAAGAGGAAAAATACGAGACCGACACCACAGGTGAATATTCGGGGCGTTGCTGTAAGGTGTTTCAGCCTAATGACCTCCCGTTCGCAGCAGAGGAGAACGGATACCTCGTCCTTGCTGATTACGGTCGCTTCAAGGGTAGCCGTGCAGCGAATGTCGAGGCTCATGGCGGGGCATCGTTGGAAGAGGTCGTTGTTCCCATTATTGAGCTGTCGCTGAAAGACGGAAACGTAACGGTAAAGCTGGTTGACGAGACCGTGACGGTAGATTTCCGAACCGGTACGGAAATTCACCTATTCATTAACTCGCCGGTCCAGGGTGTTTACGTTGTTTTAAACGGGAAGCGTTATCCAGCTTCGCAGATAGATCCAAATCACTACTCCGTAAAGCTGCCCGACACAAAACGGGCGGGCCAATATTCTGCGGACGTATACGTAGGGGACGATTTGATTGGCAAGATTATGATTAAGGTGCAAGGCAAGACTGGGAAAATCAATGACGATTTTAATGACTTGTTTTAGGGGGTGCTGTCGATGATTGAAAAACTCAAAAATTGCTTTGACGAGATGGTTGTGTACAAAGACCTCAAGAAAAGCAACTTCTTCTCAGCTCTGAGCCTACCTTCCTTTATGCGTGACTGGCTCTTGAAAAAATTTGAGGACGAGAACGGTCACTTTGATCCCGATGAGTTAGTTCAATTTGTGCGAACTTATTTGCCGCGCAAGGATGATTGGACTGCCATAAAAAATCGGGTGATAATTGAAAACGAACGGGTGAAATTCCTTGCTAAAGTGTCGGTTGATATTGACATCAGGACGGGAGAGGTGTCCTTTTCGTTGCCCGACTTCGGCTTAACGAGCAAAGACACAATCATTGAGGATTCCGTGTGGCAGAACTGCAAGGAGGACTTAGTTCGCGGGCGCGAAACCTGGGGGATGGTCGAAATCGGATATCGTCCTCCTGATGACTATGATATACACTTTTCCAAAAGCAAGGCAAAGGGTGCTAACAAGGGTAAGATCAAGCTAACGGCTTTCAAGACCTTTTGTCCTTATACTATTGATATCGACTACTATAAGGACGCTCGCCGAGAATTTACGACGGCAGAGTGGATTGATGTTCTGCTTGGTGCTGTAGATTACAATGCGAGCGGCTACCTCGGAGACGAGGAAAAAAAACTCACAATGCTCACCCGCTTACTTCCGTTCGTCGAGCAGAGGTTAAACCTCATTGAACTTGCCCCTAAAGGAACCGGCAAGTCGTATCTTTTTGGTCGGGTCAGTCGTTTCGGTTGGCTTTCAAGCGGTGGAGTAATGAGCCGTGCGAAGATGTTCTTTGACCAAAGCAGGCGAACTGAGGGTCTGGTTTCCGGGAATGACTTTATTGCCCTCGATGAAGTGCAGACTATATCTTTCAGTGATGTTGACGAAATGCGAGCGGCATTGAAAGGCTACCTTGAATCGGGAATTTTCACTGTTGGAAACTACGAGGGAACCGCCGAAGCAGGTGTCATACTTTGTGGGAACATCAAAAAGGAAACAATGGACGAGGACGGCTTCGGCAATATGTTTGAGGAATTGCCGTCAGTTTTTCACGAGTCGGCACTGATAGAACGTTTTCATGGCTTCATCAAGGGATGGAATATTCCCCGAATGAACGACGACCTCAAGATTTCGGGCTGGGCGTTGAATTCCGAATACTTCTGCTCGATAATGCACGAACTGCGTAACGATATGAGTTATCGCGCCATTGTGGATGAACTAATCGAGGTTCCCGAAGCCGCGGATACACGTGACACAGAGGCGGTTAAGCGTATTGCAACCGCTTACTTGAAGTTGTTGTTCCCCCATGTTCGTAGCGCGGACGACATCACCGCCCGTGAGTTCAAGCGTTATTGCCTTGATAGAGCGCGTAAAATGAGGGACACTATCAAGTATCAACTGGGTGTGCTTGATGTGGAGTATCGTGGGAAGGATCTCCCTGCGTTCAGCGTCAGACCAGACCCTGAAGCGGAGTAATTGCGTGGAAAAGAAAAGCTGTTATGGCTGCGGAAAAGAAGCCCTAAGCAAGAGCGAAATTGGGTTGACCAAGAAATTGCTCGATGAGGACTCCAAGCGTTTCTACTGCTTGGATTGCCTTGCTGAGTATTTGGAAGTAGATGCCGAGATCCTACTTGCTAAAGTCAAGGAATTTAAAGAGCAGGGCTGTAAATTTTTCTGAAGGGCGACACCATGATTTATGCTGACAACGCCGCTACAACGAAAATATCTGACCGTGCCTTAGAGCAGATGCTTCCGTTTTTGCGTGAGCAATATGGCAATGCCTCCGGTCAGTATTCGCTTGGGACCAAGGCGAAACATGCAATCGAACAGGCTCGCAAGCAAGTTGGGGCTGCTATTGGTGCGGAACCGTCAGAAATCATATTCACATCCGGCGGATCGGAAGCAAACAGTTGGGTGCTACGGGATGTAGCTGAAATCTATCGCAATGAGCCGTTACACATAATAACCTCGTCTATTGAACATCATTCCGTACTAAACTCTTGCCGGGCACTTGGGCAAATCGGCGTTGAGATTACTTATCTTCCTGTTGACAGAAAGGGGCGAGTTCCGATTGATGCTGTTAAGGCGGCAATTAAACCTAACACAAAACTCGTTTCAATCATGCTTGCCAACAATGAAATCGGAACGATTCAACCGATCACAGAGATAGGTCATTTTCTTCATGGGCAAGGCATCCTATTTCATACAGACGCCGTTCAAGCGGTCGGGCATATTCCAGTAAATGTTCGAGAGTTACGGGTCGATTTTCTCACCGCCTCTGCCCATAAATTCAATGGAGCAAAAGGTACAGGATTTTTGTATAAGCGGTCGGGCTTGGAATTATCACCGCTTGTGTTTGGCGGCAAACAAGAGCTTGGTCTTCGCGGTGGAACAGAGAATGTTGGCGGAATAGTCGCGGCAGGTTATGCCCTTGAGGAAAGCATCAGCGAAATGGATAAGATCGCAAACCGGCTAAGAGAAATGGTGAATGCAACCATCAATGGTGTACAAGAGAAAATACCGGCCGTGCGAGTTTATGGGGATACAGCACATCGTTTGCCAGGCACGGTAAATCTTGGATTCGATGGGATTTCGGGTGACTCGCTTATGCACCTGCTTGATCTGAAAGGAGTATGTGTATCGACCGGTTCGGCATGTGCTTCCGGCAATGATGAACCATCGCATGTACTTCTCGCGTTGGGTCTAAACGAGCAACAAGCAAGGTCTGCAATCCGGATTTCCTACGGCAAATATAATACTCCTGATGAAGTAAAGCCGCTCGTGACGGCAGTCTGTGATGCCTACGGCAAAATAAAGTCAAACCAGTAGGGAATTTTTCCGATGAGGTCATCCCATAATTCCCCAGATCATAAGAGCGCATGCCAACTGAATGAGTCCTACGAATGAGCGTTCATATCGTTCGTAGCTCAGAAGAAGCTGCTTACACGCTTCGATCCAAGAGAAGAATCGTACGATCGCACTCCGTCTCTTATTTTTTATTTACCTCCCGGGCAAGCCCACGCGGCTGGGGCATCAGCCCCTCTTGAGCGTCAAACCTCTCACACTTTCGTTGAATAAACCCGTTCGTATTGTAAAACAAGATTGCCCTTTTCTTCCCGGACGATCAACCGGAAGATATCGCCTGGATTTATTTTCATGGTTTTGGTGATTTCAGAAGGAATGGTGAGATCGAGAGAATTGGAACCATAATGGAACCGGGACTTGACGATAATTTCCTTCTCTGCCATACTTCCCAATTTGAACTATGCACATTTAGCGTTTAATGCACACCAAAGTATACGTTCACATTATGTGCATATGTTTATCCTCCACGCCAACCACACATTCAATGGTGCACTGGTGACGCAATCTTCGTCAAACCCCGGACCCCAAAAAAATCCCGAGTGGCCACCCCCGGCTGTAAACCAATATTCTGACACGGCACTCGCGGCCGTCCGGGAAAATCTCACCAGTCACCGGCAGATTTTTCCGGAAACGGTAGATGAACACGTGAGAAATTACATAACGTGGAAAAGAATAGTGAACGTGATGCCATTTGCCGGACCTTTTGAACATCCCGGGATTTACTAAAAAACGCCTGTCCGGTGCCTGTATTACCGGGCCGGTCCTCGGCCTCGCGCTCTATGCCGTTCTCCGGGTATGCGACGGGTGGCGTTATACGCCGGTAGTGTTTGGAGCGGTATTTCTCCTTGGGATTGGATCGTTCAGCATGTGGACATTCTGGTTCAGCGATGAATAAACTGAAAACAATGGGGACGGTTCCACTCCCACCCGGACCCGATGATTGAGAACCATTATGTCTTAAGCGATACTTCTGCTATTTAATGAAGGGGACGATCCTGTATGGAGAATACTATCGAATGGATCAATTACCGGGATAAGATATGCTACCCCGTGGAAAAATATCTTCTTGGGTATTCAGTTCAGAATAAGGAACGCCTCATCACTGCGATAATCAGTAATGCTTTCATCAATGAAAAAGTAGAATTTGCACAATTAAAAAAAATTCCCGTCGATACGAGTTTAGAGACAATGGGAGATTTTGTCCTGGATTTTGTAATATTTGATCACTTTGCATTGAGAGACCATTACACTTCAAAAGAAATTGATGATTTCCGGCAATTTTATGGAGGAAATAAAACACTTCACTGGTTCTCAAAAAAATGTCTCCATTTACAAAATTTCATCCTCTGGGGACCGGATGAAAGAAACCAAAAAAAATGGGATCAACCGACCACAGATATCTTAGCTGATCGTTTCGAGATGCTTATTGGAGTAATTTATCTCGAAAAAGGTACTGAGGCAGTTAAGGAATTCCTGAAAAAACATAAGTTTTTCCCGGAGACTGATAAAATTAAGAAATTGACCTGATAAGGAAAAACATAACCCGGTGGCAAGCCCACGCGACGGGGACACACCCAGGCACTCATCGCGGAACTTTACCAGACATCAATTCCGAATCTCAACATACATATCCGAAATATTCTGACGGCAGGTGAACTCGAAGGAGATTTTGTTATTAAGGATTACTTAACAACTGCCGCTGACAGCAAATCCTGCCGGACAAAATTCTACAACCTCGACATGATCCTCGCCATCGGCTACTGGGTCGGCACCCCCGGGGTACACAGTTCCGCATAATGAGATTCCGACCAGGTACTCGTGTTAAACCCATCGAAATCTGAAAGGTCATCAGACCTTGAAGAAGAGAAGAACCATAAGGCTCTTCGAATTCGATGGGTATAAACCCGTCGAATTCCACGGGATTAAAATCATGTTTACGGTTAATTTCCAGACCTGCCGGGCAATCGATACCGGCAATTTTTAAAAAAATGTGACCAGCTCAATTGTCTACACAGTGTGTAGCTTTTTTGTCGTTTTGTAAAACATTCGTGGACTTTTTAAAATCCAGTCAAATGACAACCGTCATTTCAGGATATACCGGGCCCCAC
Organism: uncultured Methanoregula sp.; assembly: GCA_964592875.1. Classification (GTDB taxonomy): domain Archaea; phylum Halobacteriota; class Methanomicrobia; order Methanomicrobiales; family Methanospirillaceae; genus Methanoregula. Next base: position 44,700 of record CAZQGG010000007.1, on the reverse strand, counting down.
GACGATTACCCCCGTGTTGGGGCAACACCCGGGGGTCTAGCCCACGCAGGCTCGGGGCGAAGCCCCTGTTGAGCGTCAGATCTCATCCCCTCGCATCTCTTCTCATATTCCATTAATGTGAAATCTCCCCCGGAGTCTAAAAGGGTGATCAACAGCAGGCATCCAGGGGGGATTTTTTTTAACCGAAACTGGGAACGTTCTCGAAGCAGCATCCCCTGTAAATTGGGGAACTGTGGCTGGCCAGAATTACACCATTTGTTCACGGTGTAACATACAATGCATCATGCCATCAGAAAAAAATTACAAAGACTTCTGCAGCTCATGGATCTCCATTCCGGTCTGACCCGCTCACAAAAATTCATCCGGATCTACAGATAACCAACAAAGGACTTCTTTCCGGCCCCATTCAAAAAAAAAATCCGGCGTTACTCCAGGACCACCCGGAGTTTCGCCTCGATATGCCCGGATACCGGGTAATAGCCCGGTGTGGTAAACGCTCCCTCACCCAGCGAGACCGCCTCCTCCAGGTCATCTTCCGAGATCCCGTGCTTCTCGTGATCCACGATCTCGTGGAAGAAGAGCTTCCCCGCACCGGGCACGATCCGGCACAGGTTTGTCCGGTCGTTCTCCGACCGGATATAGTAGTAGGACGTTCCGATGAGCGTCCGGTGATACTCCTGGAGCTGCTCCATGATCTCATCATATGCGGGAACCGATGCATCCGGCATGATATACCGGGGCAGGGGTTCGATACTGGCTGTTTTCTTTACGCTCGGCATGATTTCCCCCCATGTTCCACCAGGTCCGGTGTTCTGTACGGGCCTGAGGTACGTAGGCAATGTTGTTCCAATGAATATATAACTTTCTCTTTTCCCGGATCTCAGGCCGATCTGCAGCAGGCTCTGGATCCTGCAAGCACCGTGCAGATTGTTATTTACTATAGCGGCAGAGACTCTTACCACACATCATGATCCCGTGGCTCAATACAAATTTTAAAAAATTCAAGCCAACAGCGGCCATAGCCATCAACGCCACGCGGCACATGAACAAGATCGAGCGCAGGAAATTATTCTCTGAAGACCTTGAAGTGATGCGGACGGCCGAGGGCCGGTGGTTCGAGGCGATCGTGTACGAGATGTTTCTCGACATTGCCAAAAATTCGGGCACGATCAAGTACGTGGCAAGGAAAGGGGACGATGCCCCGGACCGGCGCGAGAACGTGAAGATCGGGCAAAACGGGGTGTTCTATTCCCGGTACGGCGACATCACCGTCCGGGGCAATGGCCAGGATCTCGCCGAGTTCGACTTCCTGCTCGTGGACTCAGATAACCATGTGGCGTTTGGCGAAGTGATCACGTCGCCGTCCGACTTGAAAGAGTTCGAAGTCGAGATCGCGTTCAAGAAACGGCTGCTCGGGTACCTGTACGGACAGAAGATCACCCCGTTCATCCTCGTCTCCTCCATCGACCTCTCGAATTATACCGTGGTCAAGCGCCTGGCAAAGGACAAGACCAACGCGATCATCCACACGAGTTCCTGCGAGGAGATCAAATCGATCGTCAAGCACTACCGCCCGCGGATCATCTACAACCTGCCGGACAACCATCCCAAGCTCATCAAGGCCACCGACATCCCCTTGAAGCACCCGTTCGATTACAAGCGGTACCATGATGAGGTGAAGAACCATCTCTTCACCGAGATCAACCGGACGGCAGGGTCGATCCGGCCGGCAATCACAGACCAGACCGGCCAGCTGGTGAAGAAGGTGCTGTACGGCGGGCTCTTCCCGCCGGCCATCAAGGCGGTCTGCGATACGTATGGCATGACCGTGAAGGGACGCGTGATCACGCCCGAAGAGTTCCCGAAGTATTACTCGAAGGCGATCATTGCAACGGACATGCCCGGCTATGAACTGATCATCTACCTGCGCTCGAAGCAGAAGAAGGAGTATCACAAGATGATCCAGATGAAGGACGGGCATTTCAAGTACGAGCGCCCGACCCCGCCCAAGGTGGGATTCTTCCTGTGGCTCGAAGAGATCCAGCCAACCCTCGGGGCCCGGGTCACCCTGCAGGTGCTTGACGCGTTTACTATCAAAGAGCGCCAGAAGACGTAAATTAAAATCCGGGCAAACCTGACCGTGGCGGATGAAACCCGGTCACAAAGAAAAAGAAGAGACAAACAGGGGATTTTTTTAAAAATCCCCCTTAAAGAGATAGGTGATCGTGTGGCATTGTTTCCACATATGAGATCAGCGGCCTTGTGCGAAACCGCCATTTTCTCATGAATTGTCTCTGGCTAATAACGTTCTTTCACTTTCTAATTTTTGCAATGAAAAAAAGCAGGTTCCGTTGTCCACCGGTATCGCTATACTATGAACGTGATCACAGCAACGACAACGAAGATGATTACCAGCCATTTGGCGATCTCCATCGTGAACCCGGCGATCCCCCGCCAGCCCAGTATGAAAAATACCAAGGCCAGGACAAGGAACACTACCGCGAGGTAGATTAAATCAGCCATTCTTCACGTTACCTCTTCTTCAGTTCTGCATGGGCCCCGTGTGCCGCGATCTTTACATCGGCGACAGCCTTGTGGGCACTGATTTTTGCATCGTCTATTGCATTCTCAACATTCGATTTTCCCTTGAGTGCATTGTGGGTCGCGACGGATGCATCATCATAGGCAGCATGTGCAGCCACCCGGGCGTTATCAACGGCTTTGTTAGCCTTCACTTTTAAATCGTCTGACATTATCTGTTCAACTCCTTTTTTCCCGCCATGGTTTTTTAATCCCACACCGGGGCAAGCCACCATGGAGCCGTGGTGCGGATAAATCTCTCCGGAATTTGCAAAATCTGCACTCAGGAAGATGCTGAAGATTAAAGAGAACCGAAAAAAAAAGAAAGTTAAAGGCTTGCACGCTGTGAGATCATGTCAACAACAGCCTTCGCATTCATGAAGGGGAAATCAGCAGGCTTGAGCAGGTTTCCTGCTTCACCGGCAGTCATCCTGAAGGTCCCGACATGGTAGGCCGTGGCTGCACCTTTGGGAAACGCTGAGATAAGATCCGCCGCAGTCTTGAGCGGGAATTTCGCGCTGGCCAGTGCCCCGGTGATCTGGGCATAGAATTCCACCTTGTTGTGGGCGGTAACCTTGGAATCAACCGGAACATCTTTGTGGCTTTCGGTCTTCTCATGGCCGGATGCATCCTGTGTTTTCACATCTGTATCCTTGTGCATGTTGTGGTCCTTGAACTTCGGATCCGCAGACACTCCCTTGTGAATATCGGTCTTTTCATGGACGGACGCGGTCTGGGTTTTCACGTCAGCATCCTTGTGCATGGAGTGGGCAGCAACCTTGGGATCCGCAGACACATCCTTATGAACGCCGGTTTTCTCGTGGCTGGACGCACCCTGTGTTTTCATATCTGCATCCTTGTGCATGTTGTGATCCTTGAACTTCGGATCCGCAGACACTCCCTTGTGGATATCGGTCTTTTCATGGACGGACGCGGTCTGGGTTTTCACGTCAGCATCTTTGTGCAGGGTGTGGGTGTTGGTCTTTACGTCATCATGAACAGCGTGTGCTGTCGAGCAGCCGCAATCGGCAGTCTTGCTGGTATGTTCTTTGTGGTTGTCAGTCATTGTGGTTTCAACTCAGATTCCCTGATACGATGGTATGAATCCTGCATCAGAGCTAGCCATCATATCGCAGATGAGTGGATAAACCACGCTGTGTATTGCAAAAACGATCCACCCGAAAGTCCCGGGGTTTGTTGCAGGAAACACCATTGTACAGGATCCTGCCTTGAGGAACCGGGATGAATTGCCCCGGCTGTTGCACGTCAAGAAGACGTAACTCCCCACGGCATTACCTGTCTGCCAGGTAATTCACCGGAACCGCCGGGGTATGGCCGGGTTGCTGATCAATGTACTGATTTTTTCTTATTTTCGCGATCCGGTTCTCATTATTCCGGCGTCTTCATTGAATCCTGGATTTCATTGATGTAATCCAGCAGCCGGGAATGATAGGCCTCTGCCAGGATAAGGGCCGCCACCTGTGAATTACAGGAACAGTTTGAAAGCCCGATCGTCCGGATCTCTTCGGGATGTATATCCCCCGCTTCATATATCCCGTCAATCACCGCCCATGTTTTTGAACACCACCGGACCAACCCATAATATTCAAGACCATTCTGATCCTGTTTGATCGTTTTTATGTCGTCAAGGATCCCGTTTATCTGAAGGATTGCCTGTTCCGGGGGGATTTTCAGGTTTAGCATTGGTTAACATCCGGAATAGTGATGCAATCAGGAACGAGAAAAAGATTTTTTACTGATTGTTACCAGGAATTCAATTATTCCGGTTATGGTGATAGTTAAAAAAAAGTCCCGCAGGGCCGGTTCTTCCGGCTGCGGGTGGATCACGAATCCATCGTGCCGGGGTGTGGTAAGCCCCGGCAGTTCTGGTTCGTTATACCTCGGTTTCCCCGGTGCGGATCCGGATCGCCTTCTCGACCGGGATGACAAAGATCTTGCCATCGCCAATCTTGCCGGTCCGGGCGGATTCTGAGATCGTACTGATGAGGGAGTCGACATCGCTGGCCCGGACCACGATCTCGATCTGGATCTTGGGGAGGAGATCAACCGTCATGAGACCGCCGCGGTACTCAAGGGAGATCCCTTTCTGCTCCCCGCGTCCCTTGACCTCAGTGATGGTCATACCATTGAATCCTTTCTCTTCAAGGGCTTTTTTCACAAACTCGAACCGTTCCGGTTTGATGACTGCTTTTACCATTTTCATGATTCATTCCTCCTGATTTAGCAGCGCTCTCCGTGCTGCGAGATGTCCAGACCGACATACTCTTCCTCTTCTGTGACACGCAACCCCATGGTTTTGTCGATGATGATTGCAAGGATATAGGTTATGACGAATGCGTAGATAACCGCTGCGCCGGCACCCACCACCTGTGCAATGAACTGGCTGACATTGCCTTCAATAAGGCCTGATTTACCATTGATTGCAGCTACGGCAAAGATACCGGTGGCGAGTGCCCCCCAGAGACCACCCATGCCATGGACTGCCCATGCATCGAGGCTCTCATCGATACCTTTCCCCTGCCTCCAGAGCATGATACCATAGCAGAGTATACCGCCAACCGCACCGATGATGATTGCTGCCATCGGGGTCACGAACCCGGCTGCCGGGGTGATTGCCACGAGACCTGCAACAGCCCCGGAAACAAATCCCAGCGAACTCGGCTTGCCTCCGTGAGCCCACGAGACGAGCATCCATGCAATCGCACCGGCCGCTGCAGCCGTATTGGTGGTGACGAATGCCAATGCTGCCAGGCCGTTTGCATCAACCGCACTTCCCGAGTTGAACCCGAACCAGCCAAACCAGAGGAGTGCCGCACCGAGAATGGACCACGGGACATTGGCCGGCTCCATGGCGTACTTGCCATACCCGACACGTTTTCCGATCACGAGTGCAAGGGCAAGGGCCGCAAACCCGGAACTGATGTGGACAACCGTGCCGCCGGCAAAGTCGATCGCGCCGAACTGTGCCGTCCAGCCTCCTCCCCACACCCAGTGGGCGAGCGGGTCATAGACAATCGTGGTCCAGAGCAACGCGAAGACGAGGTACGAGCTGAACTTGATCCGCTCTGCAAACCCTGAGGTCACGATCGCCATGGTAACCGTTGCAAAGACCAGCTGGAATACCATGTACAGGAGGCCCGGTACCACCGCACTGTATGGCCCCGGGTCCATGCCCACGTTATTCAGCCCGAGATATTCCAAGTTGCCTATGAATCCGCCGACATCCGGACCGAATGCGAGGGAATACCCAATCAGCACCCACTGGATGCTGACGAGCGCAAAGGCAACAAACGACAGGGTGATCATGTCGATGAAGTTTTTCTTCCGGACAAGACCGCCGTAGAACAATCCTACCGCCGGCGTCATGATCATGACGAGCGCCGTTGAGGCGAGGACCCATGCTGTTGCACCTGTTTCAATAGCCATTCAATTCACCTGTAAACAATCTCTCATTACTGTCTCTGTTTTTAAGGATTTCCCAAACGGGAATGGATGAGTCCTGACCAGACTACCCATGCCGGATGAGAAGTCCGGGGAGCGGGTCACGGTTCGGGATGATCATCATCATTCCGGTTTTCAGGCTTGTAGTGTAGTACAATTACCAGAAGGAAGTTGCATTCCTACGTTTATAAATATTACGTACATTCCATCACAATCAACGTTGAACAGCTGAACAAAAATATTCGAAGGCACGAAAAAATGCCCGGCATTTTCCTCAAGCATTCTCTGCTGATTCGCACATTGGTTCGCGCTGGAAAAAGACCCACGCGGATAAAAAAAGTTTGAACCGGTAAAGGTGCCGGCAGGTGGCCAGCCGGTCTACCGGCCCGGCCGTGTGCTGATGAAATCCTCTGCCACCATCCGGCAGAGCCGGTTGCTCTCAAAAAGGTACCGGGGCGTGTCCCGGGCGATCACGGACTGCTGGTGTTTCCGGAGATCTTTTGACCACTCGCGGATGATCTCCCCGGTCATCTCCAGGTGGAACTGGAGACCAAGGGCATGCCGGTACGAGAATGCCTGGTTCCTGACATTCTTCCCGGACGCCAGCAGCCGGCCATGGTACGGAATCTCGAAGGTCTCCCCATGCAGCTGGAAGACATGAAACGTTTCCGGGAATTTTGAAAATATCCCGGACGCACCGGTTGCCCGGTCCAGCGGGTGCCACCCGATCTCCTGCACGAACGGGTAGACCCGCGCCCCATGGGCGGAGGCGATCAGCTGCGCCCCCAGGCAGATCCCAAGAACATTCTGCCCGGCCTTTTCGGACCTGCGGATCAGTTCCTTCTCCTCTTTCAGCCAGGGAAATGTGTCTTCATCATTGACGCTCATGAAGCCACCCATAAAAACAAGATGAGTGGCATTCAGGATGCGGGGCACTTCATTGGTATCGTACAGCCGGATGTATTCAAACGGTATCTCCCGCTCGCGGAAGATCGTCTCAAGATATCCTGACGGCTCGTTCTTTACATGCTGGAAGATGGCAATCTTCGGATCCATACCAGGTCTCCTCTTTTTTCACAGTGTACCATGGGCAACAAGAAAAGGGATGTTATTTTCTCCCCGTTATGCCCGTTCACCATGCTGGCAGATGTCGAGGCCCACATACTCCTCATCTTCCGTAACGCGGAGCCCGATCGTGCGATCGATCACCGTCCCGATGATGTACGTGGCAACGAAGGTATACACGAGCGCAGCAAATGCGGCTACCGTGTTTGCAACGAACTGGGAGGAGTTGCCTTCCATCCACCCGGCAAATCCCCCGATTGCCGCGGCCGCAAAGATCCCGGTGGCAAGCGTTCCCCACAGGCCACCCATCCCGTGGATCGCCCACGCATCGAGGCTCTCATCCAGTTTCCAGGAGATCCGTACAAGCATCATGTAATAGCAGAGTACCCCGGCCACAATCCCGATGAGCACGGCAACAAGGGGCGTGACAAAACCGGCGGCCGGCGTGATCGCCACCATCCCGGCAATGGCACCGCTCACCATCCCGAGGGAACTGGGCTTGCCCCGGTACCAGCTCGCAAACATCCACGCGAGCGCCCCGGCCGCGGCTGCCGAATTCGTGTTGACAAACGCCATCACGGCGCTGCTGTTGAGCGCAAGGGCACTGCCCGCATTGAACCCGAACCAGCCGAACCAGAGGAGCGCCGCTCCCAGGAGTGCAATCGGGATATTATGCGGTTCAATGGCATGCTCCCCGAACCCGGCTCGCCGCCCGATGACGAGCGCGAGCGACAGGGCGGCAAAACCCGAACAGATCTCAACCACGGTCCCCCCGGCAAAATCGATGAGACCCATCTGCTGGGCCCAGCCGCCCCCCCATGCCCAGTGCGCGATCGGGCAGTACACGAGCGTCAGCCAGACAAGGCTGAAGACAATAAACGAGGAGAGTTTGATCCGTTCCGCCACCGCGGACGTGACGATCGTAATGGTCACCGCAGCAAAGAAGAGCTGGAAGATCATGAAGAGGAGCGGCGGATAGGTACCGGCACCGGCATCCGCACTCACGCCCGAGAGACCCGCATAATCCAGGTTCCCGATGAAACCTCCCACGTCAGGCCCGAACGCAAGCGAGTACCCGATCAGGATCCACTGGATACTCGCGAGCGCAAGACTCACAAAGGAGAGCGCAATCATCGAGATAAAATTCTTCTTCCGTACCAGTCCGCCATAAAAAAGGCCGACTCCCGGGGTCATCAGCATGACCAGCACTGCCGAGACCATCAGCCAGCACGTAACGCCTGTATCCATCGCCATTATAATCACCGTATTGTTGGATCAGCGGCGATCGATCGGTACCGGTCCACGGGCGATTCCGCGGGGGAACTGCGCCGGGCGCGTACACCCACGTGTACACTATGCATGCCCATGCATGCGCCATTCTCGCGTGCCTTACGACAGGTACAGAACGATCGGCTGATTATTACGGGATTACAAGTCCGAAGATCGCCGAATATTCAGTAAAAATTTTTAAAAAATTTAGTAGGTTGCCAGGTACCTGTCCAGTTCCCACGGGTGGACCGCGAGCCGGAAGGCATCGGTTTCCATCTCGGCAATGCGGGTGAGGTTGGTCACCACATGCTCGCCAAGGGTATTGCAGATCACTTCGTCTTTCAGGAGCGCTGCATTCGCTTCTGCAAGGCTCGCCGGGAGCATCTCGACTTTTAACCTCTTGCGGTCTTTCGCATTGAGGTGGTAGATGTTGGTGTTGGTCGATTCCGGTGGCATGATCTTGTTCTTGATGCCGTCCATACCCGCTGCAAGCATGCAGGCAAAGGTGAGATACGGGTTGCACATCGGGTCCGGGCTGCGGAACTCGGCGCGGGTGCTGTTGCCACGGGCCGCGGGAACGCGGACAAGGGCAGAGCGGTTGGCCGCACTCCAGGCAAGGTAGCAGGGAGCTTCGTAACCGGGCACGAGGCGCTTGTAGGAGTTGATGGTCGGGTTCGCCACACGCGTGATGGCCCGTGCATGCTTCAGGAGACCGCCGATGTAGTAAAGGCAGGTGTCGGAGAGCTGCAGGTCGGCATTGGCATCGAAGAACGCATTCTTGCCGTTCTTGGAGAGCGAGCCGTGGGTGTGCATACCGCTGCCGTTGATACCGGCAATCGGCTTTGCCATGAAGGAGGCGTGGAGCCCGTACTGCAGGGCAATCGACTTGGTGGCAAACTTGAACGTGATGACACGGTCTGCGGTCGTAAGGGCATCGCCGTACTTGAAGTCGATCTCGTGCTGGCTGTCGGCAACTTCGTGGTGGGAGGCCTCGATCTCAAAGCCCATCTCGCTCAGGGCAAGGACAACGTCCCTCCGGACATCCTCAGCAGAGTCGGTCGGTGCAAGGTCGAAGTAGGCGCCGTGGTCCTCGAACTCGGTGGTGGGTACGCCATCGTACATCTTGAAGAGGAAGAACTCGAGCTCGGGGCCGGTATTGAACGTGTAGCCCATCTTGGCTGCTTCGGCCATCGTCTTCCTCAGGATGTAACGGGGGTCTCCTTCGAACGGCTTGTTGCCGTACGTCTGGACATCGCAGATGAACCGGGCAACCTTTCCTTCCTGGGGTCTCCACGGGAGCACTGCATAGGTACTCTGGTCCGGCTTCAGGATCATGTCGGACTCTTCGATCCTGGCAAATCCTTCAACGGAAGACCCGTCAAACCAGATCCCTTCCGTGAGCGCTTTCTCAGCCTGGATGGCAGGGATCGAGACGTTTTTGGGCATCCCCTGGATATCCGTGAACTGAAGGCGGATGAACTTGACGCCATCCGTCTCAATTCTCTTGAGCATCTTCGTTACGTCTGCTGACATAATGGAAGAAAGGTTCCACCCAATCGTATTTATATGTATTTTACGTACATTAGTGAGCGAATGCTCATATTCAATTTCAAGAAATGCTATCTAATGGATCAACGTTCTCTGTGATAATATGTGTGGTATTATAGGTGTAATTGACCGGCGCCGCCAGTGTATGGATGGCACTAAAATCAAAGAAGCGCTCGCTTCCATGGACGAGCGCGGGAGCGGAGAGGGTGCAGGATATGTAGCGTACGGGATCTACCCGGACTATAAGGACTATTACGCGCTGCATGTCTTCTTTGACAATATCCGTGAGAACAAGGCCCCGCTGGACAACCTGCTCGAGAAATGGGGAACGATCATACATGACGAGCAGATCAAGACGTACGAGCAGCCCGGCCTCCGTAAAGTCCACACACCCTGGCGCTATTTCTTCCGGCCCGACCGGGGCCTGATGCCCAAGAGTACCACACCGGACGAAGACATTATCACACACCTGGTCATGAAGGTGAACAGCGAGCGAAACGGCGCCCTCATCTTCTCTTCAGGAAAGAACCTCGGGGTCTTCAAGGCAGCCGGCTGGCCGGAGGATGTTGCGAACTTCTACCGGATCCAGGATTACAAGGGCTATCTCTGGCTCGCCCACAACCGGTACCCCACGAACACGGCCGGCTGGTGGGGCGGGGCGCATCCCTTCAACCTCCTCAACTGGAGCGTTGTCCACAATGGCGAGATCACCTCCTATGGCACCAACCGGCGCTACATCGAGAGTTACGGGTACAAATGCACGATGTACACCGACACGGAAGTTGTCGCGTACCTCGTTGACCTGCTCGTGCGGAAGCACGGGCTCTCTGAAGAAATGGCGGTCCGGGCCCTTGCCCCCCCGTTCTGGGAAGAGATCGACCGGATGCCGGCAAAAGAGCAGGAACTGAACCGGGCGATACGCTTGACCTACGGTCCTGCCCTCATGAACGGGCCGTTTGCGATCTGCGTAGCGAACGAGAACTCGCTCGTGGGGTTCACGGACCGGATCAAGTTACGGCCGCTGGTTTCGGCCGAGCACGGGGATCGGCTCTTCATCTCCAGTGAAGAGGCGGCCATCCGCCGTATTGATCCGGATATTGAAAATGTCACCATGCCAAAAGCCGGTGAACCGGTGATCGGGAGGGTGATTGCATGAGCATCGGCAGCACACCCTTACGATTCCGGGTCACGATCGACCCGGACCGGTGCATGAACTGCGGGCGCTGCATCGAGAACTGCTCGTACGGCGTGTACCGGAAGGAGGGGGACGAGATCCGTATCAACTCGCGGAGCTGCGTTGCCTGCCACCGCTGTCTCGCGTTCTGCCCGCGGGATGCGATCGAGATCGAAGAGAAACCGGGCGATTACCGGAGCCACCCGGTCTGGACCCGCGAGATCCGGGAAGCGGTCTTCAACCAGGCAAAGACCGGCAAGATCATCTCCGGGGGTATGGGCAATGCCCTGCCCTGGCCGATCATCTTTGACCGGCTTGTCCTCGATGCCTGCCAGGTAACGAATCCCAGCATCGACCCGCTCCGGGAACCAATGGAGCTGCGCACCTATATCGGCAAGAAGCCGTCATCGCTCTCGGTCAGGGAACGTCCCGGCAAGGATGTCGAGCTCCTGACAAAACTCTCACCCAATCTCCAGATCGAGACCCCGATCATGATCGGGCACATGAGTTACGGGGCGATCAGCCTGCCGGCCCAGCAGGCCATGGCCCGGGCAGTCCACCGCATCGGCACGTTCATGGGCACGGGAGAAGGAGGGCTTCACCAGTCACTCTACCCGTACCAGAAGAACATGATCGTCCAGGTTGCCTCGGGACGGTTCGGGGTTGACATCGACTATCTCGAACGCGGGGCCGCAATTGAGATCAAGATCGGCCAGGGCGCAAAACCGGGTATCGGGGGCCACCTGCCGGGCGAGAAGGTCTGCGCCGATGTTGCCTGCACCCGGATGATCCCGGAGGGCAGCGATGCGATAAGCCCTGCACCCCACCACGATATCTACAGTATTGAGGATCTCAAGCAGCTGGTCCACGGGCTCAAGGAAGCCACCGAGTGGAAGAAACCGGTCTTTGTCAAGATCGCGGCCGTCCACAATGCCGCTGCCATTGCTGCGGGGATCGCCCGGTCGGGAGCGGACGCCGTTGTCATCGACGGTTTCCGCGGGGGAACCGGTTCGGCACCCGTGGTCTTCCGCGACCATGTCGGGATCCCGATCGAAGCAGCGATCGCCAGTGTCGATGCAAAGCTGCGCCAGCAGGGGATCAGGAACGAGGTCTCCCTTATCGCAAGCGGCGGCATCCGGCAGAGCGCAGACGTGGCAAAGATCATCTGCCTCGGCGCCGATGCCGTCTATATCGGGACGTCAGCGCTCGTGGCTATGGGATGCCGGGTCTGCGGGACCTGCAACCGGGGCATGTGTGCCTGGGGTATTGCCACCCAGAAACCCGAACTGACGAAGAGGCTGGATCCTGAGATCAACGCAGTGCAGGTCGAGAACCTGATCCATGGCTGGACCCTTGAACTGGGCGAACTGATGGGCGCAGCCGGTATCAACAGTATCGAGAGCCTGCGGGGCAACCGCGACCGGCTTCGGGGCTACATGCTGGACGAGGGACTGCTGAATGTGCTCGATGTCAAGACCGTGGGGGCCTGAAATGAAGACGCTCACGATCGATGCAAAAGACATTCATTACACGCCGCTGAACCAGCAGATCCGTGCGGCCATTGCTGACGGGGCAAAGGAGATCACCCTCAACAATGTCCTTGGCCAGCGGTTTATCGGGGACGGCCTGCGGGGCGATGATGTCACGATCACCGTGAACGGTGTGCCGGGCGGGGATCTCGGGATGTTCATGAGCGGGCCCACCATCATTGTCCACGGCAATGCGGACCATGCACCCGGCAACACCATGGACAAGGGCAAGGTGATCATCCATGGCAGTGCCGGCGATGCCGTAGCCCACAGCATGCGGGGCGGCAGGGTGTATGTCCGGGACAGCATCGGGTACCGGGGTGGCATCCACATGAAGAAGTACCTGGAGAAACGCCCCATTCTCGTGGTTGGCGGCAGCGCCCGGGCATTCCTGGGCGAATCCATGGCAGGAGGCCTTATCATCGTGCTCGGGCTCGGGGACACAAAGCCGATCGCTGAACAGGGTGTGGGCAGCGGCATCCATGGCGGCGAGATCTTTGTCCGGGGCCCGGTGGACAAACTCTGTCTCGGGAGCGGGACGAAACAGGCACCGGTCACGGAAGACGAGAGGGCCATGATCCGCCCGATCATAGAGGACTATGCAAAATCCTTCGGGATCGATGCGGCCCCCCTTGTGGCAGCCGACTATACGCGGATTGCGGCAATCAGCGCACGACCGTTTGCAAGCAAGTATACGCTGGAGTGAGAGCAATGGCACAAAAAAGTTATCTCGATTTGAAAGCCGAGGTCTGGGACACGGGGAGATGCTCGGGCTGCGGTGCCTGCGTGGCGGTCTGCCCGGCCGATGCGATCTCCTTCAAGGAAGGCGAGATGGTCACAAGCCCCACGAGCAACGGGTACTGCAAGCAGGCCACCGACAGTGTCGCGTGCGGGGCATGTTACGCAGTCTGCCCCCGCACTGGTGAACAACCGAAAGAGACGCTCGGGAACTATCTCGAACTGGCCTGTGCGAAATCTGCCTTTGAGGTTCCGCATAAGCAGAGCGGGGGTGCGGTCACGGCAATTCTCGCGAATGCACTGGACCAGGGTCTCATCGATGCCATTGTGACGGTCACCGAAGATCGCTGGACCTTAAAACCATCATCGGTCATCATCACAAAATCCGATGTGCTCGTGCAGCAGGCCGGCAGCCGGTACAGCTGGTGGGTGCCGCTGCTTGCCGCCCTCAAGCATGCGGTTGTTGAACGGAAATTCAAGAAAATTGCGGTCATCGGGGTTCCCTGTGCCGTGCAGGCAGTTGCCCGTATGCGGGAGAGCGAGAATGATCTCCTGAAGCCGTATGGAAAGGCAATCCGGCTGGTCATCGGGTTGTTCTGCACGGAGACCTTCGATTACACGGCCCTCATAGAGGGAAAACTCCGCTCCCACTACAAGCTGGAACCGCATGAGATCAAAAAACTGGATGTCAAGGGAAAACTGGAGATCCTGAAGCAGGACGGCACCATCACGAACGTGCCGCTCGCGGAACTGGAGACCTGCATCCGGAAGGGCTGCCATTACTGTACGGATCTCACCTCCGTGATGGCGGATATCTCTGCCGGTGCAATCGGGAGTCCTGCCGGTTCAACCACGCTCATTGTCCGGACAGATACCGGCAAGGGTTTTGTCGACAGTGCCGTGCGGAGCAAGATGCTGGCGGTAACGACCGGTGTGGATGAGAAAGCCATCGAGAAACTGGCATCGTCCAAGATCAAGAAAAATTCGAAGGCGTGAACTTTTTTTCCGTAATTTTTTTTTATTTTTTTCACGAGAAAATTCACAACGCAATTTTTAAAAAAAAATAATCAATGCAACCTCCCCCATCCTCTCAAAATATATACGGGCATTAAAATATCCCGGAATATCAGAGCAGGAGATGTTCCGCAACACAACAACAGAACAAAAGGAGGTGTTGCCCCCATGCCCCGGGGCCGGTTCCCGGTAAAAGCGCTTGCGGCCGCGATGGCGGTTGCGGTGAAGCGGGGGCTCGTACGATTGTACGAACGCGGACCGGGCAGTATCGCCACGTTTGCGATCGTTCGCCCGGGGCTGCTGGCCGAAGTCCGGATCAAGCGCCTCCCGCGGATCGGCTGCACGAAAGAGACGCTCGACCGGGACGCAGCTGCAGAGATTACGGGCCTGAAGATGTACCCGTCCTGCCCGCAGATCTCCCGCGAGCTCTGGGGGATCTCGGAGGATTATTTCATCCGCTTCTTCCGGATCCTGGAGAACGGGTTTCTCGAACTGGGGAGCGATGGCGAGCCGCTGCCGGCCGGTGTCGTGGTGCGGCCCGACCAGGTCCCGGGGCCGGTGCGGTACCTCCGGCGCAGGAGACGGGAACTGGCCGCGAAGGCAACGACCCGGAAGGTACCCCCGGTTGAGGAGGCCACCCACCTCCCGGAAGGGAAGTCTCAGACAGAAAAGGATCCTCCGGGAAGTACCCCCACGGCCTGAAGACCCCTTTTTCAAATCAGGCTTATTTTGTCGATCAGGGGTCATTTTGACCTTATTTGTTTCAACGATTTTTCACGAAAAACGTGAAATCGACTTATTCACCCGGATCGCCCGACATAAACGTAAGGAAACACTCATTTTCGCCTCCGATTTTGGGAGTTTTACGTCAGTAAGCCCAAATCGCGCTAATAGAACCCTAACAGATCGCGAAAGTCGCCTCCGATCAGGCTACCGGATGGGTGTTCTGAGGGCCGGGGGGTTTACGCCACCAATACTAATAACGTGAGAACTTGCCACGGGCGTCTCGAATTTTTTTAGAGAGAGTATTCTGGAAATTGTCTAGAGATTTTTCTCACGCGGAAAAAAAGGAAATCGCGTTGCCGGAAATATTTTTCGCGAGCCAGAAAAAATTAAAAATTTTTACCGGAGTTTTCAAAATTTTATGATCGCGTTGGGATGCCCCACGCGCAAAAGGGCTCGCCGCCTTTTGCGCTACTCACTTACCTGTACGAAAATTTGCATACCGTCCCTTGCCCAGGCGCGACCCGACGAGGCGTCGCGCCGACTCACCGCATCAGCGGGGAGGGGAAACATCGCAAAAATTTTTAAAATTTTACGCTATTCTTTTTTCATACATAAATTTTCAATAGTGTCCAATTTTTTATGGATTGCATTAAGGGATTCACGGTTCTCTTTTTCTAATTCTTGTAATTTTTTATTGATTGTATTAAGTGATTCACGGTTATCTTTCTCTAATTCTTGTAATTTTTTATTTAATTTTTCTAAATTATTTGAAAATATGTTCATTTGGCCATCTAATACGATTCCTACGACAAATGAATATCCTAGAGAGATTACACAAAGGGCAATGGCAAGGATATATCCAAAAAAGGATTGACCAGTTGAATTGTTTAAATTTATTAGAAGAAAGAAAATAAAAACAACTATAATCGCACAAAAAATAAGATTAATGCCGCAAAGAATTTTTTTAAACCGGTTTGGGGTTACACCTTTTTCGAAAAAAAATTTTTCAAAGTATTTCATAATTTTGAGAGAACGCATTAAAAGAAAAATTTTCTGGCTCTGTCACTTCCCCTTCCCAATCCTCACCAGCGGCGAGCACCGGCCAAAGAACCCGGCAATGAACGGGGCAAACGCCGGGCTCCAGCATCCCGTGCCCTCATGCACCTGCCACCCGTCAGTAAGCACAGCCCGCACGTGCTTCCCGTGACCGATCTGGAGCATGCCGTCCGACCGGAGCAGGGCGCCGGCCTGCCGGAATTCCCGGGGAACCTCGGTCTCGTACCGGCCGTTGCTGATGTAGGGCCCCGGCAGGGCCGAGATTCGGTATTTCTCACAGAACTTTTCGGCATTGACCCGGTTCCAGACCGGGGGGCCGGCATGGCTCCGGATCGCCGGCAGTTCAGAGACCAGCAGCTCGACAAGGATGATGCACTCCTCCGTTCCCATCCGGTAGTGGGCGTGGTGCACGGAGAATCCATTGCGCTCCAGGTATTCCGCTACTGCGGACGTGCTGCGCTTCAGCTGCGGGACCACGATCTCCTCAATGTACGGCGGGGTGGCAAACGTGATCGCATAGAGCGCGGTGCCCCGCTCCCGCATGAGCGCTCCCAGCTCGTCGCGGGAGAGGGGCGATTCTTCCGGAATTTCGAAGAACGCCGCGGAGGGGGCGTCAAGGTATCCCCGGGCCAGCTCCACGAACTCTGCCATACGGTCAAGGGATACTGCTGCTGCCACATTCCGTTTCGAGTCCACCGGATCGATCATCACCAGCGGCTCGTCGAACTCCTTTGCCCCGTGCGATTCCGGATCAATGATCGTCTGCGGCTTCCATTCGGCCGCGGCCACAAGGAGCGGCGTAAAGCCCCCATAGTGGAGCGTGAGCAGCTCGCAGAGATACCCGGAGAATCCCTCCGTCATCTGGTCGGAGCCGTAGATGCCCCCCGCCTTGGCAAAGCGCTTGAGGAGCAGGACATCATCGATCAGGCCATTGATCTTATCGGTGATGTAGCGCGTGTGAAACGGCGTCCGGTCCACCGCACTCTGGATCCGCTCGGCACTCTCCACATTGTAGCAGGGCACAAGGTCCACGTCAACATCGTCAATGGTGGCATTGATGTAGGGATGCTCGGCGTATTTTTCGTGATAATTTTCCGTGAAGGACGAGGCAATGCTTCGTGCAAGGGCGAGGCCCTGCAGTTCAAGTTCCTCACGGGGGAGGGACGGATCGAAGAGCATGAAGAGATCGAGGTCGCGATCCCCGCTCACCCAGGTATGCCGGGCAATGGATCCCACCACCATCCCCTCTGCCTTCCCGCTCTCTCTGATCCGCTCAAGGATCCGCCGGGCTATACCCCATACATGGTCCTTCTCCGCTTGCGAGGGGCGCAGGGTTGCGAGGATCTTCTCTTCAAGGGGGGATCGTGTCACCATCTCACCTCAAGCAGATCCTCGTACACCGGGCCATGCGGGGTCAGGGTGCTCTTCTTCAGTTTCAATCCGCTGACCGTGCAGCTGCCATAGGTTTTGTTAGGGAGCTTGCTGAGCGCGGTGAAGAGGGAGGGGTCCGGTGACTTCACCCGGGCCACCGTTGCGTGAGGGGTAAAGCGCCGCTCTTCGCGGGCAAATCCAAGCGGCGTGAGCGCTGCTTCAATCAGGTTTTGGAGCTGCTCCCCCTTCCCGCCATCATCGATCGCGCACCAGACGGTATGCGGACGTTTTGGGTTGTTCACGGTCACGGCTCCTGCGGTGACCGGAAACGGTGTGAATGCAATCTTCTTCAGGGCATCCTGTACGAGCATGAGCCTCTTCTCATCCACATCGCCAAGGAACTTTGCGGTGATATGGATGAGCGGCGGATCGACAAACGTAAGGCGTGCAGAACATCCGCGAAGGACCTGCTGGGCTTCGCTGAGCCGATCACGGATCTCTCCCGACAGTTCGAGCGCCACAAACGTTCTCGCCATTGCGGTACTATTGGCCGATTCTGTTGATAAGGATAATCGCTTGTATGTGACGGGATCTTCTGATGTGCAAACCATGATTTTTTTATGCCCATACTGCCTATTGCATACTAACAGAGTGAGGGTTTTTTGTGCCGACCGATCCGCTGCTGATTGTCTATACGCTTGAGCATTGCCCGAATTGCGAACTTCTCAAGACCTACTTAAAGAACGGTGGATTTTCGTATGCCGAGCGCGACCTCTCCACGGCCGAGTCACTGACCGAACTGAGGGTGAACGGGGTCTTCGTGAATGAAGCGCCCGTGCTCCAGAAGAGTGACGATTTTTTCACCTCCGCAGATCTCTTTCCTGCGGGGAAACTGGACGGAGATCACATCAGCCGGTTGATTGCAGGTGAATGATGCCCCGTCCGGAGACCCGGCAACAGACCATCTTTGGCGAGTATACGCCACCATTCCCCCAGGTACGGACAACTGACGGGCATATTGTTGACTGGGACCGAAACCGTATCGTCCGCCAGCTTGTCGAAGAGACCAAACTCGTCGAGACCTTTTACGGATACAAGGGCGCAACCGAGGAGACCGCACAGGAGATTGCGCTTGAGGTCGAGAACCGTATCAAAAGTATGGGACTCAAGACACTCTCCGGCCCCCTCATCCGTGAGATTGTGAATATCACGCTCCTGGAGCAGGGCATGGTCCAGTACCGGAACGTGTCCACACGGGTCGGTACCCCGGTCTTCGACGCCCACCAGATCGATGTCGGCCGGGGTTTTGAGGCGCACGACAATGCGAACCTGCAGGAAAATGCAGAGACATCCCATAAGAAGAAGGCCGATAAGATCTCGAAGGAGCAGTACCTGCTCCAGCTCCCCCCGGCTCTTGCGGATCACCACCTCTCCGGCGAGATGCACATCCATGATCTCGAATATTTCGGCACGCGGCCGTTCTGCCAGGACTGGGACCTGCGCTACTTCTTCTACTACGGCCTGATGCCGGACGGCAACGGTACCAAGGCGTCGGTTGCCGGGCCGGCAAAACGGGCCGAGGTTGCAATCCTCCACGCGGTCAAAGCCCTCGGATCGGCGCAGACAAACTTTGCCGGTGGGCAGGGGTATTACAACTTCCTCACCTTCCTCGCACCGTTCATGGAAGGGCTCGAATACGAGGAGATCAAGCAGATGGTGCAGATGTTCGTGTACGAGATGACCCAGATGATGGTGGCCCGGGGCGGCCAGCTCGTCTTCTCGTCCATCCAGCTCTCGCCCGGGGTTCCCACGCTCTGGCAGGACAAACCCTGCGTGTACAAGGGCAAGGTCTGGGACGGCACCATGGCACCCCTCAAAACATACGGGGAGTTCGAACGCGAAGTCCGTCTGCTCTTCAAGGCGCTGATGGAGGTGATGCTGGAAGGTGACTACTGGGGCAAACCGTTCAACTTCCCCAAGCCCGAGATCTCGATCGAGCCCGATTTCATGCAGGAGCGGGAAGATTTCAATAAGAAGCATCCCGATCTCCCCACGTACCAGGATCTCTACCTGATGACGTTTGAGCTCGCCTCGAAGTTTGGCACGCCCTATTACGACAACCAGCTCCCGGCCTACCGCGGGGCCGGTAAGGGCATCTCCTGTTACCAGTGCTGTGCCTACCAGTTCTCGACGGTCGCCGATGAGGATTCGGATTTCGACCGGAAACTCCTCTTTGAAGACGGCCGCCATTTCTCGATGGGATCGTGGCAGGTCGTGTCAGTCAACTGCCCGCGGGCTGCCTACAAGGCGGAGGGCGACGATGCCCGGCTCTTTGCTGAACTTAAAAAACTGATGGATGTCTCGGTGGAGATCTTCAAGATCAAACGCCGCTGGATGGACCTGATCCGATCGAACAGCCGGATGCCCTTTGCCATGCAGCGCCCAAAGGACCCCAACACCGGGGAACGCGGGGCCCTTGCCGTCGACCTCGAAGGGCTGGTGTACACGATCGGGGTTGTTGGCGTGAACGAGATGGTCCAGCACCATATCGGCACGCAACTCCATGAATCGAAGGCCGCGTTCAAGCTCGCTATCCGGGCCATGACCGAGATGGAACTCTATGCCCGCGAGCTCAGTAAGAAGAACAACATGACCCTTGCGCTCGCCCGGACGCCGGCCGAAACCACCGGCCAGCGGTTTGCCGTTGCCGACCTGCTCGACCGTCGCTACCATGACTTTGCAAAGAACGTAATCAAGGGAGATGTGGAGTACAGCCTCCCAAAGATCGGTAAGGTCCGTGACCTGCCGATCTATTACACGAACGGCACCCACGTGGCACCCGGTGCAGATGTTCCCCTGGCCAAACGCATGGAGATCGAGCATGTCTTCTTCCCCATTGTTGATGGCGGCAATATCTTCCACATCTGGCTCGGCGAGGCACGGCCCGACCCCCACGGGCTGATGGAGATGGCGATGAAACTCTGCAAAAACACCCAGATCGGGTACTTCGCATTCACGCGGGATATCACCGTCTCGCTTCGCCAGTTCCACGAGATGAGAAATGGTAAAAAAGCGATCGGTCATCCGGTACCGGCAGATATCCCGGTGAAGGCGTAATTTTTTTTGAAAAATGGTAATAAATTTTTAAAGATTTTTTAGTTCAACTGCTTTTTTTAAGGAAATATCCATCACGCCGCGATGGACGCGGTAGTAACTGTGAATGCGATCCACCGGGTGAGGCAGGGGAATGGTCGTGGTCTGGTCATCGGCAACGATGTGGACAACCTCCGTCTCAATGTCTGCAACCGGTGCATTCTTCAGGTCAGCGGGCATCTCTGCCGTGATGAAGATGGCATCGTCGGTCTCTACGACTTCGTAGGGAACTTCCCCGTCATCGTCCATGGCATCGGTACTGAATACTTCAGGATCCCCGGTGCCGGACTGTCGCGTAATGATCGTATACCCGATGATGCGGGTATGCTGGTTGTCAGGCATATTTTTCACGAGATCTTCAACAATCCTTGCCAGGTTATTGAAGACATCGTCGTAAGGTCCGCCAGGATTACTCTGCATGGATACCTCAAAGCATATACCGTTCTTGTTCCCGTTTTGTGATGCCCCGGTCTTCGAACTCAGTTAAGATTTCAACAAGGCCGGGTCTCTCCATACCGGTCACTTCCGCGAGTTCCTCAATCGTCAGGGACTGGTGGGAGAGTGCGATTATTACACTAAGCTCTCGATCGCTTTTGAATAAATCCTTATGGATGTGGGCAAGGTCGTTGATCTTGGTCTCGATGTCGTGGTTGACCTGTTCGAGGCTCTCGAGGATCTTGTCATGGGCACGGATCATCCGCGCCAGCATGGCAACGGTCTTCTTCAGCTGCCCGTTTGCCCGAACGTCCACTGCCGGTTCCGGCCGGTCACCCCTGAATTCGCTGATGCTAACATCCACCAGGATGTCGTGGGCAAGGTAGTAATATTTCCGGCGCCGGTCATCCATCTCGCAGGAGAGGATCTCCTCACGCTCCATCATCTGGAGATGATCGATGACCGCTTTTGGCGAGAGCACCAGCGTATCGGAAATCTCCGTGACAAAGCAGGGTTTCTGCCGGAGCAATTCGATGATACGCCTCCGGTTGCGGTTACCAAGAATATCCAGGAGCCGTGCAACCTCAGCAGTATCGTTCATGTTTACAAAACGTTAGTGGGATTGATATTTAAGATTTGGTTGATGGGGTTCTGTTAACTTGATGGGGGATGAAAATGAGTGTTAACCAGAGTGGGATGGATCCGATTGGTTGAAAGAGAATAGATTTCAATGAGTTTTGGTAGTTTAAAATATGTAAAAAAGGGAGAAATTAATTAATTGAATACTCCCTCCAAGGAATTGCTTGAATGGGCGTATTCGCCAAGAATTTTGCTATGTCTTGGCGTCCATAATATGTTGGAATGCCTTTGCTATCTTGAGCCATTAACACAACAGGAATCCATCCGAATAATGAACCAAATCCTTGAATGGTTTTGTCAGCTTCGGATCTATTCCTTATGACATGAGATTTGACAATAACAATGCCAAATTTTATGCCTTGTTCTTTAATGACTGCTCCTTGGAACTTCATTAGTTCCTCCGTATTTTTTAGCATCGGATATGGCCCTAACCGATAACGCACCGGTGTATAAACCGGTGCGTGTTCGAACATTAGTACATTAGTGCGGGATTGAACTAATCGCACTGATTGCAACCACCACAATAACCAGAATGCAGATTAGGGTAATCCCCAATACCACAATCCTGATAGATGCAGCAATTGCGTCTCCTATATCATCGAGTAAGGACATTTTGCCGAGTTCATATTTTTCACGAACACCTTTGGGAGATGCCCGATTTCATTATCTAAACAGCAACCCTTATAGATCAAAAGAGACAATTTGATAGTGGACACTATCACAACGCCTCTGTAGCGTCGGATGGGTTGCAGCCTTAATCCGGCACGTTTCTGATCATCCACCGCCGGTAAGCACACCGAGCGATGAATATCTTATACTCAGCTCATTTGATTTATAATACTGTTGCTTATAACCCGAAAATAACCATTGCACATACCCTGATTGTCACATAGGGCGTATTTTGATCCCTTTTATTATTTTAAAAAAAATGGGGTTTTATTTTACCTGCGCCGCATTCTGGATCATCGTCATCCACTTGTTTTCACCCTCAACCATAATGCCGCACGCTTCTGCCGGTGTCTTTCCATCTAATGCTTCGTGGAGCCGGATGTAGTTATGATAAATCGGGATACCTGTCATCCACGCCCATGTGCGTAGATTTTCCTGTCATTGGTTTTATTCTTCGTCCTTTGGGGGTTTTTGTGCATGAGCAAAACTTCCAGTCACCCGGTTCCTGCCCGGGGCAGGCAGAGACTATTTATCCCACACCAGAAGATCGATACATATCGCAGGATAACGATGAGGACACAACTGTCAACCTGGGACGGAAAATACACGTTCGAGTACGAGCACCAGGATGATGGGACCATCACGTACTTTTATGGCGATACGTGCGAGTACTCACGGGTGCTCAAAAGTCCGCTCTATGACCAGCTGGTCCAGGCGTTTGCGGGAAAGACGGTGCGCCTCAATCACTGTCTTGAAATGGAAAATATCGAGGACTGGTTGTCAAAGAACGGTATCAAGACCAGGATCACCCAGTACCTTGCCCCGATACTGCGCCACGAAGGGTACATCGTGGAAGGGACCAAGAAAGGGAAGGTCACCTTCAGATGATGGCTACCACGGGTTCAATGAAAAAAGGGATGAGATTTGTCACAGGTCCCGCGTGTCTTTCCGGGGCCGGACCCCGCCGGGTTACTTCTTCTTGTGGGAGACAAAGCGGGTATTCACTTCATCCCAGTTCACGAGGTTCCAAAACCCTTCAATGAACTTTGCCCGGTCATTCTTGTAATCCACATAGTACGCATGTTCCCACACGTCAAGGGCCATCAGGATCCGGAAGCCCGGAACAAGGTTGACATTGTGCTTCTCAAGCTGCATGATGAGGAGCCGGTTCGTCTTCATGCAGTGGGTCAGCACGGCCCACCCGGACCCTTCAACGCTCGACGCTGCCTGTGTGAACTCCTTCTTGAACCGGTCGAACTTCCCGAACTCTGCCTCGATCGCTTTTGCCAGATCGCCTTTCGGCAGGCCGCCACCGCCTTTTCCTGCAGGTGCGAGATTCTCCCAGAAGAGCGAGTGCAGCCGGTAGCCGCCGATATGGAACGACAGTTCCTTCAGCGTGGCCTTCATGTCAAGGTCCGTGTTCTCTTTCCGGGCCTTGTCGAGCTTCTCCAGGATTGCATTCGCACCGGTCACGTAGGCCTGGTGGTGCTTGGTGTGGTGCAGAGTGAGCTGCTCTTCCGAGATATACGGTGCCAGTGCCTTGTACTCGTACGGCAGTTTCGGCAGGGTGTATAATGTACCTGGTTCCATGACTCAATTCCTCCTTTTGGATAAATGGCTAGTATTCATCTCCCCCTATTTCAGCCATTGCATGGCGGCAGAACAAGGAGAGAAAGGGCAGGGGCATTACGTGGATACACGGAATTTTCCGGCAGGCACCCGGATCTCGAACCGGACACCGGCCGGGTATACCCCGGTCTCCCGGATCGTGATACCGGTGAAACCCAGCAGCTCGCGGATCAGGAAGAGTCCATGGACCGGACCGCTGCTCTCCACATCGAAGACATTCTCCTTCTCGTCTTCCGGTATCGCGTACCCGTTATCAGTATAGACGATGAGCAGTTCATCCTTCTCCAGTAGCGCGGAGAGTGCGATCTCATGCTGCACCCGCGTGCTGTTACGCAGCGAGTTCTCAAGGAGGGTAAAGAAGATACGGGGCAGGAGCGGGTCGGCGTAGATCTCATACCCATCGGCATCGGAGGCGATGCTCGCAGAATGCCGGGGGAGAAGACAGACCGCATCGTCGAAAGCCTGCCCGACATGCTGCCACTTCGGGGAGACAATCCCCTGATCCTGTAAGGATCGCATATAGGCGATCTGGTTCCGGATGGACTCGATCGATCCTACCGTTTTGTTGATGAACTGCTGCATCTCTTCGTGGGTATTTATGAGCTGGGCACGTTCAAGATGGGACACAATGACCGAGAGATTATCAAGAACGTCCTGCCGGGTGATGCTCGATAGGAGTTCCATCTTCAGGTTGATATTCTGGTAACTGACGTCCTCTGAGATGCCCATCACGTACTGGGGACTGCCCTGCGAGTCGAAGACCGGGACAATGATCACGTGAATGATCTTCCCGCCCAGACTTTTGTTGCTGATGATCTTGCTCCGGATCTGCCCCGGGCTCTTGAAAATTTCAGCATTTTCATTCCGGATGGCCTCCACCTGGTGCGACGGGAAGAGATCCGCATCGGTCTTCCCGACAGCATCGACATGGGGTATCCCGAACAACCGCTCGCTGGTCTCGTTCCAGTACACGTATCTTCCGTCATCTGCCCTCTTGATAAAGATCGCAACCGGGAGCCGGTCGATCATCTCCTGCCGGAAGATCTCTTCATCCTTCATCTTCTGGAACGCGGACTTAAGGGAATCAACCATCGCGTTGATACTCTGCCCGAGAATCGAAAATTCATTGTTTTTTGTTGCAGGAATCCGGTGATCGAGATCGCCCCCTGCAATGATCTCGACATCGCGGACAATGGCCCGGATGGGCATTGCCATGCGGCGGGAGAGGAAGAACGCTGCCACGCACCCCATGACTATCGCAAGCAGTCCCACGACGAGGTGATAGATGAGTATGCGATTCAATGCATCCTGGATGAGCCGGGTGTTATACGTGATCATCACGATCCGGCTGGGATCGGAGCCGTACTGATCGTCCTTTAAATCTATATACAGGAATCGTGTAGTCGTGGAGTGTGCCGGGTCGGACACTTCAAGGGTACTTTGGGTCCGTATGACCTCTCGAAGATATCCCGCCACGGGTTCGGGAGGAGCGGTATTGTTGCTGACCCGTAACCCGAACACATTGAAGGTCGCATAACTTTCAACATAGGGATTCGCAAACATGATGTTTTTGATATTCTTGTAATCGTCCAGTTTCCGGTTAATCTCATCAAATGCAGGACCCCCGAGACCGAGCTCAAGAACATACCGGTGATCCGGCGTGGGCATGTACGCATATTTCCGGTACTGGCCCAGCCCAAGAAATTCATGGACAACCCGGTCAGGGAAAAAACCTTCAGATTCGCGGATCTTTGTCAGGTAGGAGTAAAAATAGGGAACTGACTTAAAGTCCTGTCCCAGCTCCGGGGCATAGGTGGTCCTGACAATCACACCCTCTTCATCAATCACGTAGATATCGTAGCCTTCTCCAAGCCGCGCCTGGATACGGTCAAGGTCCATCTGGGATGGATCGCCCCCAGATCGCAGGTACTCGTGCTGAACATCGATCAGACCTGCCTCCATCGCATCATTCAGGTTATTATCCAGAATCGTGGTTGCTTTGTCCATGAGGCGGAACGCTTCTTCCACATTCTGTTCAGTCTGGACCTCGAGGTTGTGGGACTGCACCTGAAAATTATTCTTTGCATCAAGATAGGTACTGGCAGACAGGATCCCGACAATGAACAGGACCAGCGCCACCATGAAGATCAGCAGATAGAACGAGAATGAGCGATGGAGCGCCGATGTATTCTTCTGATCCTGCATGAAAACCCCGTCTTGCTCTCATCCACCGGGAAACGTCAGCGACGCGAAGTCCCTGATGACCGGATCATGCCTGAAATATCTCGGGGGATAGACCGGGTGAATAAGTGCTGTTGTAACGTCACCGGATATATTTTCCGATGATAAAAACGTGATCTTTTATTCTTTTTAAAAAAAGGAATGCATGGATGCCGATCCTCCGTGCCCTGTTGATGATCCCTCATGTGAGGGCTTCGACAATCGCAGCCCGTATTTTTTCATCCGTCTCAACGGCAAGGGTCGCATTCAGGGCTTCGGTTGCCTGCTTCCCGCCGATCGCACCCAGAGCCCGCACCGACATCATCCGCACATAGACATTCTCATCCGTGAGGAGTATGATTAAGGGTTCAATCGTATTCGAATCGCCCAAGTCCTTGAGCCCCTTGGCAGCCATGTACCGCACATGATCGCGGTTGTCCTTCAGCCCCTGGATCAGGGGTTTGACGGCTTTCTCGTCAGCAATCTTCCCGAGCGCCTCGGCAGCCCGGTACCGCGTCTGCCACTTAGGCTCGTTCATGGCTTCTGCAAGCGGCTCGATCGCGGCCTTCCCGATCCGCGAGAGGGCAAGGGTGGCCTGCTCCCGCACGGACTTATCAAAATCTGCGAGAGCCTCGACCAGGGGTTGGATCGCACGGGGATTATGGGCCTTCCCGAGCAGGTAGGCGGCATACTGCCGGACCTTCGGGTCGGTACTGTTGTGAAGAGCATTGACCAGACCGTCAAGCCCCAGCTTTTCGAGTTCACCGGCATGTTCGGGTCTCTCCGGCGCATTCTTTTCCATTGAATTGTCGTTGGTCATAGATCCTCTAGTGAGATATCGCCCGTCTTGCTATATATGGGCAGTGCACGTCAGTCACCGGGTCACATGAAGGGTCTGTTTATGAGATGGATGTTACAGGGGGGACGGGTACATGACAAAGACAAGTACTACCCACCCTGCAGCCATGAAAATGAAAGACCATCGTGATGACATTTGTACTGACCTCCGGATATCGGTAAACGAATTCATGTGGTTAATCCCTGCATACAGAGTCAGTAACTGACATAATATATTCAGTAAATGGGGGGAGTTGATTCATTGAACCCCGGGGTTATACTATGCACCCTGCAAGTGCAGGCATGATCCGGGGGCAGACAACGAATAACTGCCAAATAATTCGCAGTATACGACGCGCTTTTATATTCTTCAGCGCGATGGATTGTGTATGAATTACAAGATCGTTGTGCTTCTTCTGGCCTGCATGGCAGTTGCCATGGCTGCCGGATGCACGGGATATTCCACCCAGTCTTCGAGCGCGGTACCGGCTCCCCAGACCGCAATCCATACGGCTGCATCGTCAAACGTGTTCATGGGTGAAGAGGGCCTGACCCTTGCCGGGAGCGCCTCAAAGGATAGGGTCATCACCCAATCCGCTGCAGACAGGAGCCTCACCGGAACGGATACCAAGATCATAAAAACGGCGAGTGTCTCCCTTGAAGTGAAGGATGTCACCGCTACTCTCGACACCCTCAAAACCCTCGCAGCAGCGCAGGGTGGATACCTGTCATCGACAAATGTCCAGAGAAATTATAACAACCAGCTGAGCGGGTCGACAACACTCCGCATTCCGCAAGCCAGCTTTGAATCGGTCATCGAAGGGGTCAAGGCCCTTGGGACCGTAAAGTCGGTCTCCACAAGCGGCGAGGATGTCACGGAAGAGTATGTCGACATTGTGGCACAGAAGACCTCCTACACCAACCAGCTGGCCCAGTATAATGTGATCATGAAGCAGAGCACCCGGGTGGAAGACATCATCGCGGTGCAGGAACAGATCGACAGGGTACAGACAGAGCTGGACCGGCTGGACGGACGGCTGAAGTATCTTAACAACCGTATCGATGTCTCGACCATCACCGTCTACCTCCAGGAACCCGAACCGGTGGGCGGACAGACAGGACATGATTTCGTCTCAACCATCAATGAGGGCATTGCAGGATTCATCGGCATGATCGATGCGCTGATCATCCTCCTGTTCACGCTCCTGCCGCTCCTGATCCTTGGCGGAATCGGATACGGAGTATACCGGTATTACCGGAAAAACCATCCCGTCGTTCCCAAGGTAGCGGACGATAAAAAAGATAAAATTTAATTTTTACTTTTTTTGCTGCTCAAGCAGCACACGGATCCTTTTGAGCTCGTCCAGGATGAGCATGCTCGTCCCGATCGATGCAACCGGTGCATCGGGTACCTGCTGACGGGAATTCACGCTCGTTCCCGTACCATCGCCACCGGCACTGCATCTGCGCACTAAAGACCGCAACAGTTCCCGGAGTTCCTCCGCGTGTTCGATCGCCTCGATCCGGATCTCCGGGACAGCCTGCCCGGAGTAGCCGGCGGTCTGGATGGAGATGGTGGAGATGTTCAGCCAGCGCATGACCGGGCCCTGCTTGAGATCGAGATTGGTGATCCGGTTGTAAGGCACGATGCCGGTGGTGCGGAACCAGACGCCCCGGCGCCAGCGGAGTTCATCGTCATGGAGTTCGTAGGCCATGGTGGCATAATAGAGACGGGTCCATGCAACAAAGATCACCGTGATTGCAACAAGGCACCCGAGTATTGCCAGCGTTACCGGGAGGTCGAGTGCTCCGGAGAGCCACATCGGGATGACGGTGCAGGCAAGGATGAGAAGAACAAACAGCCCAAAATCAATAATAAACCAGGGGATGAATGCCGCTGAAGGTTTAAACGGCGTATTGCGGGGAAAATTTTCCGGTTCGGACATAGTGTATCAGCACAGATATCTGCCGGCCGTTTAAAAAATGGTTCGGGTAAAAGGTTTTATGATTTCTTGGTTGTTGTCGTAGTTGCGGGAGTTGTCGTTTTGACCGTGGTGACTGCGGCGGTCTGGGTGGTATTACCCGTGGCCTTGGCAGTCACATTGCCGGATCCAGTCGAGGTCGAACCAGTCACAACAGGACTGCCTCCGGCGTCAGCGGATATGCTGACTTTCCCGAATGCAATAGTAACGTTCCCACTCTTCAACAGTTTCCCGTCTTTATAGATCTCAACCACGAGAGCACGTTTGGATGAACTGTCTTTCTTTTCCACGGTTGCCTTGATGGTGCCGGTTCCATTCACCACTTCAAACAGCTTGTCTCCGGAGTCCTCGGCAGTCTGGAGATCGGAGGGCATGCCATAGGTTCCCTTGTAACTGCCCATGTAATTGATCCGGACCCAGACACCGGTCACAGGGACCGAGACCGCGGGAGTCTCCTTAACGGTGATCGAATCAGCATCTGCAGTCTTCAGGGTAGAAGGCTCGCTGCTTCCACCGAATAACGACGATCCTCCCGATGAAGAACTGCCACCGGTGGGCAGAACTGATGACAAATTGGGAAGGACAAAGATCGCTCCTGCTGCCACGACCGCTATAATAACGAGGATGACAATACCGCCAACGATCACTTTTTTGCCGGGCATGCGGCTCATGCGCTGGCGTGGTTCCGGGGCGGGCATCCGAAGTGGGGCTGCAGCGGGTTTTTGTGCTTTCGATGAGCCGAAGATCCCTGACAGGAAGCCCTTC
This sequence comes from uncultured Methanoregula sp., assembly GCA_964592875.1. Classification (GTDB taxonomy): domain Archaea; phylum Halobacteriota; class Methanomicrobia; order Methanomicrobiales; family Methanospirillaceae; genus Methanoregula. Next base: position 14,839 of record CAZQGG010000007.1, on the reverse strand, counting down.
TTCGCGGCTTTCTGGGGGGCGGGCTGAGCGGCGGGGCGGGGTACTGTCTGCCGCGCCGGGGACGGAGCCGGTGGGGGCGTATATACCGGTGCGGGAGCCTGATACACGGGGTCCTCGGGAACACGGGCAGCCGGGGCCGGGGGTGCATACACCGGTGGTGCCACCGGCGCAGGGGCTGCCGGGCGCTGGGGCGGCTGCTGCGGGGCAGGTGCCGGCTTCCGCATATCAGCGGGGGCAACAATCGGGGTGCCGCACCGGTTGCAGAACATGGAGTCCACCGCTACGCGGTTCCCACACTTGGTGCAGAAGACCGTTGCTCCGGACGGCTGTGCTGCCTGAGGGGGTGGCGTTGGTGCCCGTGCCGGGGCCGGTGCAGGAGTCCTTGCAGCACCATACCCGGGGGCCGGGGGAACCTGCATCTCCTGAACCGGAACGCGTGTCGGAGGTACGGGGGAGTTGACCACATCATACCGGGGCTGGGCCGGGGGAGCTTGCGGTGCTCGGGTCTGCGGCGCTGATGATCCGTAGAGGTAATCCTGGATCAGGCGGGCCCATTCGTCCCGCTCCCGCACCCGATCGCCACCTTCCTGTCGGGAAAACGTAAGAACCATCTGGCGGGTCTCACCCGGATGGGGAATAACGGAGATATTCAGGATCGGATCCTGAAGGGCATTTACCCCGACACCAACCCGCTGGATCGTAGCAAGCGGAATGTCCTTTGACGGAAGGATATTTTTTGCCCGGTCGGTTAAGATGATCCGACGGTTGGTAAGTGTGCCCTCAAACGGGATCGATTTGACGTGGATTCCCGGAGTCCGAATCAGCACCCGTTCATCGCTGTTAAAAGATGGATCGCCCATAATACCACGCTGTTATGCTCTGGGGTAAGGTTTCACCTTACACGGGAAAAAGGTATTTATGATATCCCGGATACCCCGGGGAGGTATCAGGAGGACTACCGGTTACCGGACAAATACCAGCGATTCCGGCAATGCACCATTCCGTGCCAGGACGTCCCGGATCTGTTTTGAGGCTGCCATCCGTTTCTTTATTTCGGATGAGATGGTGACCCCGCTCTCGCTCGCTTCGGGATCATCCGGGTCACAACCGACCAGTTCGCCCAAAAGACCCTGATCAAAGACAGACTTGATGAGATGGTTCTGGGCAAAGGTCAGTTCGGTCATCATCTGCGGATCGGGAGCCCGGGTTGCTGCAAATGTGAACCGTATCGCATCTTCAAGGGGATGGGGGAATCCTTCCACCGACAGTTTCAGGAAACATTCCACCTCAAACCGTTCGTTCTCAACCTTCTTAACGGCTGAATGCTCGATACTCAGCATAAGGACCCGGTGCGCGGGAACCATGTGGATATGATGATCCTTGTCGAGCATGGCGATGCTGGCGTATGACATAGTGATTCTTCCTCGGTTGATCTTCAGCGGCCGTATTTATAGTGCTTGTGCTCGTTCGCAGGTATGCCATCGCATTTTTACCCGATCCTTCCCAGTACTGTTAAGGATATCATGGCCTTCTCCTGCCGCCAGTGCGGCTCCTGCTGCATGTACCTGGGCGACTATATTGTCATCGAAGAGCAGACCGGGCCATTCTCTTTTTCGTGCGAGTCGGTCTCAACCGGAACGCCGTTTGCGGCCGAGATCGATGAGGACAAGCGGGCGATCTTCTCCGATCATGCATTTCCGGAAGAGCACCCCCATGCCTGCCGCTTTCTCAGGCCTGACGGCAATCTCCTCCGGTGCACGATCCACCGGGACAGCCCGGCACAGTGCAAGTTCTACCGCTGCATAGCGATGAGCGTTGCCGATCCCGAGGGAAAGCCCCTGGGACATATCACCGGGGCTCTGGCACTCCACGCGGATGATCCTGCACTCCGTTCGGTCTGGGACGAGGTGATCCGGCAGCGGCCGAAAGCCGATGAGGACGCCGAGCCGTGGATTGCCGCGTTCCTTAAGGATAAAGGATACCGGGTGGAGTGATCCATCCAGGAATAAAAACACGTCTCACTTTTTGCAACGTGACCAAATCATTTTACCCACACACAATAATCGTCTCCCCATGAAACCAGTTCATATAATCGGAGTCCTCGCGATCATCTTTGCCCTGATCGTCTGTGCCGGATGCACAGGCACGCAACGTGCACCAGTACAAACACTGGCTGCAACCCCCGTACCGACACCGGTGCCGGCAGCGATCGCAACACCTGTACCCACGGCTACACCATATCCCGGCACTCTTGCCCTGAACCAGCTGGCAAGCTTCGGAAAGGGAGATCGGACCGGCACGGCAACCGTGTACGGCGTCAGGATCCTGTCGAATTACACTTGGTCAGATCCCTCGTTCAACAGCGTGCACGATCAGTTGAAAGCCGGGGATACCTTATACAGCACCCAGTACGGGTATAAAACCCAGGATCCCTCACCGGGCAATGTATTCGTCTTCGTCTATGTCCGGGTCACCGATACCGGGACACAGGGCCTTGTTGCCCCGTCCGGCAACCAGTTCCTTCTCAACTACCATGGGAAGGACTATACATTCAGTCCCATTGAGGGTTCACGTATCACGATTGGTGACAAGCGGGGTGCCCAGTATAATTACGAGTACGAAACCGGGGGCAATGTAGGATATATCCTGCCGGGTACGAGTAACGCAAATGAGGGATTCCTCGCATATGATGTGCCGGCCTCGATTGACCTCTCCAAGGCGGCGATTGTGGGCACGCTCGATGTGGACCACCAGGCTGCATGGGCACTGGTGTGAGGGGAAAACGGTAAACCCCGATACTTTTTATTCTTTTTTTCACCTGCCGGAATGTGTTCCTACCTCATGCCTTGAAAAACAGGACGGGGACGACACACCTGCCCCTATGCCAATATTTTTTCTGTGGAGATCCCCACACCTCCTCACAGGTTCAGCAGTTTTTTATGGATTTACTCCGAGATACTTGGTCCATGAAACCGCGGGTATTGACTCTCATCCTGCTCCTGATCGCCGGGCTTGTTCTCGCTGCCGGGTGCAGCCAGACCGCCATGCAGGCGGGCACCAGCCCGGCTGCTGCGGCCACAACACCACCTGTAACCATGACAACCGGCGGAACGATCACGCCCGCTTACCTGACAGCGATGGTGAAGGAAGCCGTTGCCTATGCAAAGGCAAACGGGAAGGAGAAGGCGATCGCTGCCTTCAATGACCCGAACGGTTCGTTTGTGAAGAACGGGGTCTATGTCTTCTCGGAGGCGTATGACGGAACCGCCCTTGCCGAACCCTTTGAGCAGGAACAGGTAGGAACCAATCTCCGGAACATGACCGACCGGTACGGCGTTCCCTTGATCCGGAACCTTGAGGAGACGGCCGGGTACGGGATCGGGTTCGTGAGCTACGATTACCCGAACCCGAAGGACAACCGTATAATCAAACCCAAACTTTCGGTCGTGGCCGATGTTGACGGCACCTATTACGTTGGTGCCGGCTCCTATGCCGGATCCGGCATGGTCTACCCATCCACCGGCATCGGCCCGAAAAGCCGGGCATACACCACAACCGATCTCACGACTTTCGTAAACGATGCAGTTTCCTATGCACAGGTGAACGGGAAGGAGAAGGCACTGGCTGCATTCAATGACCCGAAGGGCCGGTTTGCTGACGGGGAACTCACGCTCATTGCCGTGGATTACAATGGCACGGTGCTCGCGAATTCCATTACTCCCGAAACCGCAAACGAGCATATCAACCTGATCAACTACCACGACCCTGACGGTGTAACCACGATCCGGGAGATGCGCGACCTTGCACTGCAGGGCGGCGGAATCTCATATACGGTAGCGGCGGTGACCCGGAACAACACCACGTGGTATGCACCCAAAATCGACTATGCCCTGCCGGTGGACAAAACATACTGGCTCTTCTCGGGCATCATTGTGCCGGAGTACGAACAGCTCCGGGATGGGAACACAACGGGCATTGCGGTCCGGAACCACACCCGCACGGAGCTGTACGATCTGGTCGACAAGGCGGTAACCTACGCAAAGGCCAACGGAAAGGAGAAGGCGCTGGCAGAGATCAATAACCCCTCAGGGAAGTTCGCGAATGGCGATCTCTTTGTCTGGGCGGAGGACTTCAACGGTACGATCCTTGCCGACCCGCACTGGAAGGCGGGCGTGGGGAAGACCTGGATGGACTATACTGATCCCTATGGTTCAAAGACCACGGTTCTCAATATCAATGCGATCCGGAGTGGGACCGGGTTCACGCACGCGATGTTCATGGACACTGCCACCGGGCAGAAGTCGGCCGTCCCGAAACTGATGTATGCAAAGGCTGTTGACGATACCTGGTGGATCGGCAGCGGAATCTACGGTGTGCAGGAAGCGTAACAAGTCATCCCTTTTTTTGACATCCTGTTTTTAAAACCGGGATTTTCCAGCCATTAATGGGGGGTCGACAGTCAACCCCCCCTCCCATTATTTTTAAAATCGCGTTGACCCCCCTGCATGGGGGTGGGGGGGTAGCCGGCCGACCCCTCCCCCCCTCCGGCTCAAATCAACCCCCCTTACCAGAAATGGGTAGCCACCTGAAAGACGTTTTCCGTCAGAGGCCTGATCACGGGGGGTACCAAAAATGATGTGCAATAATGCGTACATCCCATTTCTGGAGAGGGGGTCGATGGTCGACCCCCCCACCTGTTGGTTTTCAAATCGTGTTGACCCCCCCTCCACTTCCGGAAGCGGTGGGGGGGTTGATTGCGTGGCTGACAAACAGGTACGGCAGTTTCCATCACAGCAACCTGTTAAATTCAGTAACGGAAATCCCCGCATCCCGGATCAGGTCGCGCTCCGTGCCCTTTGCAACCACATCATGATCGGGGATGACAAGGATCTCTTCGCCACGGGACATCACGATATGGCTTCCTCTCTGGCGGATAACTGAAAAACCAATCCGGGAAAAGACCTTCACCATCTCCCTGCCGGAAACCGGGAGAAGGCGATCACCGTTCATACGGCAATCTCAACGAGCGTACTTTTTGGCTGGGCTTTTGCCGCCTTCTCTGCCATTTCCCGGGATACTTCTAGGTAGAGATCGATGGCATCCTGGATGTTCTTCAGCGCTTCCTCGCGGGTCGTTCCCTGCGAGTGGCAGCCCTTGAGAGCGGGGCAGTGTACGGAATAGGTACCATCCTCTTCCTCTTCCAAGATTATATCGAGTTTCATGGCTTTTTGCCACTCCTACCGGTTACATGCGTACCCGGGAATCAAATACATTGTGCTGGAAAATACCGGTCAAAACGGATTAGAAAATTAAAAAATCGTAGTGACGCCCAGGTCGGAATTCGAATCCGAGTCGATTGCGTGACAGGCAATCATGATAGGCCACTACACTACCTGGGCATGTTGGTACAGTTAATCCCGCCTCCCAGATTCGAACCGGGGACATCGCGGTAGCCGCGCAGTTACCTATGACGGTAAACCAATCTACAGCCGCGCACTCTACCAGGCTGAGTTAAGGCGGGGCACTGCGCTACTAATGTAGGGCAAATTTACTATTAAACATATCGTAAGATCCCCGGCGGTTCCGGGTAAAAAATGCCTGGATTCATCGCAGGGACCATGTCATACCGCACAATGCGCGGATTTTCACGACAAAAACGAGTCGAAACTGGTTGGAGCGGGCATCCGATCTGCACCACACAGTGCCCACGGCAGCAGACCGGTCAGTGAGACTTCAGGTATGTCAGGGCGGTCCTGATGTCCTCGGCAATCATCTGCCGCTTCACCTTTTCGATATTGAAACTGTCACCCGTATGGGTGTACGAAGGGAGAAACCGTATGCCGTTCTGGATATGTTCCTGGTTGCGTATTTTGTAGGTAGACCCCACGGGTATCGGGCTTTTACCGGTTTTTTCTTTATAAACGTAATTCACCGCTTTTATGGCAAAATCTCCCATACACAGGATCATCCCGATATCGGGGAACTGCTCCAGTTCAGGTTTCAGAAACCGTAACGCACACTCTTTGAGGGTCTTTGCAGATACGAGATACCCGGTCTTGCCGCATTTGATGGCAGTCGTGAGATAGAAGCCCATTCCGGTCAGGTCTTCATAATTTTCAATAACAACTCCCGCATCCTGGAATGCGGTTTTTGTTGTCTGGAAGAAGGCCCCCGAACTGCTCCTGTAAAAGTAATCCGATCTGCTGGCAGGAGGACACTCTGAGATCATGACAACCCGGATATTCCGGGGATCAAGGTCCGGCTGCGGGAAGATCATGTTCTTATGGACATCCGTGCAGGGATAATCGCACGTGAAGGTATTGATTCCCATAATGTGCTCTGGAATTGTTCTTTATATAAAATCTGCCCGTGGACACCGTAAGTTATTCCCCTATTTGCATCGTGTAGAGGGATAAATCACGTTCATCCGCGATGATTCTGGTGCAGCGATTGTTTAAATAATCCGCATTCCCATTAAGTTTGTATGGTTACTCGCAAGGATGTTGCGGGGGATCGCTTTCTTCACCGATAGCTGTGCTCGTGAAGAAGTAACTGTTTTTGACACGACATTACGTGACGGAGAACAGACCCCTGGTATTGCATTTACCGTTGAACAGAAACTCGAGATTGCCCGCCAGCTCTCCGCAATCGGCGTACATGTGATAGAGGCAGGTTTCCCTGCATCTTCCAAGGCCGAGAAAGAGATGGTATCTGCTATTAAAAATCTCAATCTCGAAGCGAAGATCTGCGGGCTTGCCCGCTCCGTGAAAGCCGATGTTGACACCTGCCTCGACTGCAAGGTCGATATGGTCCACGTCTTTATCCCGACCTCGGATATCCAGCGGGAGAACACGATCAACAAGAGCAGAAAAGAAGTGCTGGAGATCACCGCCGATATCATCGGCCATATCCGCAAGCACTCCGAACTCTGCATGTTCTCCGCCATGGACGCGACACGGACGGACTGGGACTACCTGATCGAGGTATTCCGGACCGCCGCCGATGCCGGGGCCACGATCATCAACGTGCCGGATACGGTGGGCGTGATCTCACCGTCCGCGATGAAGACGCTGATCACCCGCATCAACAGGGAAGTGAAGTGCCCCATCGATGTCCACTGTCACAATGACTTCGGCCTCGCGGTGGCGAACACGATCGCGGCAGTTGAGGCCGGTGCCTCGCAGGTACAGGTAACCGTCAACGGCATCGGGGAACGGGCCGGTAATGCCGACCTGGCCCAGACCGTGATGATCATGGAGTCGATGTACGGGATCAGGACCGGCATTATCAAGGAACGACTCGTTGAGACCTCGCGCCTTGTCTCCCGCTTCTCCGGTCTCGGCATCCCGCCCATCCAGCCGGTGGTTGGCGAAAATGTCTTCAGTCACGAGAGCGGCATCCACTCGCAGGGCGTCCTCAAGAACTCGGCCACCTTCGAACCGGGTATCATGACCCCGGAGATGGTCGGGCACCGCCGGAAACTGACCCTCGGCAAGCATGTGGGCCGGCACGCGGTCCGGCAGATGCTTGCTGACGTTCACATCGCCCCCAGTGACCCGCAGCTCGACGCAATTGTCGAGAAGGTGAAAGCGATCGCAAACCGGGGCAAGCGGGTCACCGACGCCGACCTGTACGAGATCGCCGAGAGCCTGATGGGTATAGAGCTCAAAGACAAGATCCTGGATCTCCAGGACATAGCAATCATGACCGGCAACCATGCAATCCCGACGGCCAGCGTCCGGGCACGGGTGAACGGGAAGGAGCATGTCTTCTCGGCGGTGGGGAACGGCCCGGTCGATGCGGCGCTGAACGCAATCCTCGGTATCATGCCCTCAAAACTCCAGCTCACGGAGTTTTCCATCGAGGCGATCTCCGGGGGTTCGGACGCGATATGCCACGTGACCATTGCTGTCGAGGATGACCGGGGCCGCAGCTTCGATGCGAGCGGGACCGGCGACGACATCATCCTCTCATCGGTGGAGGCGCTCGTAAACGCAATCAACCTGATCAACCGGGCCTGATACCAAAAAGCCCGGTTGATCACATATCACTTCATTTTTATCTTCGCGTTCCGGATCGTGACCAGCGTTTGCAGTGCATCCTCATACCCGTTGAGCGATGCCCTCACCGAAAGCGTATCGATCAAATACATCCACGATGAACTAGATCTCCTGCCCCACATCATACAAATCCAACATAAAAAAAAACAGTCAGCGGATATGATGTCAAAGTTGAATACATTAGAGGATTTCGAAAAACCTCTGCTTTTCAGAATTTTGCTTTATTTTACTGTCGTGAATGTTTGATTCATTTCTTCATTAATGCCAGTTATTCGAAATCTTCATTATTATTTACCCGTGATTATTGGAAAATCTCACGAGATACAAATCCATATTATTGCTATCATGAGAAAGAGATTATTAAAAATGCTTTAAAAGATTAGAGAAATTCATATTTGCAATAAATTTATATATATGATATATAGTTAAATTTATGTAACTAAACACTTAATGATATCTCTATTAATACCCAACATCAAATGATCAGGCGATTAGACCATGAAAGAAATGAATGAGAAGAACCTTGTTCCTGCGAAGGAAATTGAAGTTAAAACCAAACCATTGAATATTGAAAAAGGAATCACTCCGGCGAGTGTTATACCACCCAGACCCGACTTGGCAGGTCTACGATTAACACCACTTCCAGGAGGTCCAATTTACTTGGTAAACCCTGAAGGGCTACTTCAGTGGATCCCAAACCCACCTACGTATAACAATCTATTCAGAGATTGGAACGGGGTATATCGCGTGGATACGAATACCCTGCCCATTGGAACGGCATTATCTGATGGTGCCATTTTAGCAAAGGGAACTGCATCAAATGCAGTATATCTTATCACTAATTACAAGAAAAGATGGATCACAAGCCCGGCAGCAATGGACAAATATTACTTTAAATGGGGCAACGTCTATGTTGTCCCACAGATATTGATTAATTCAATACCCACTGGCAGTAACTGGTCCTAAACCAATCTGGCACCATAACAATAATTTTAATTTATGAGGAGGGGGGGCTTTAATTAAACCATACTTAACACTCGAAAAGATCGCGATCATAACCGAAAACCACATCATTACGATTGCCAAGGCCAAGGCGCTCGTGAACGCAATCAACCTGATCAACCGGGCCTGATACCAGAAAGCCCGGTTGATCACATATCACTTCATTTTTATCTTCGTGTTCCGGATCGAGACAAGCGTCTGCAGTGCATCCTCATACCCGTTGAGCGATGCCCTCACCGAGAGCCGGTCGATCACCTCATCGGTGGATACCAGGTAATGCTTGGTAAACCGGCCATTGCGGTCACCGGAATCAAGGAGGTTGTCAATCCGGTCGCAGAGCTTGACGAGCGTTGCTTCCGGCGGTGCCTCAATGATCCGCTCCAGGCTGTCGGTGAGTCGCTGCGCCTTGCCCTTGATGGTATTCTTCTTGGTCAGGGAATCCACAATCGCGGTGATCTCCTGCCGTTCTTGTTCGGAGAGCGGAAGCCGTTTGACAAATGCATCGGTCTGGGCAATCCAGGCCGGGGTACAGTCCTCATAGACATCATGCAGCCATGCTGCGATCACGGCACCAGGGGAGCCGTGGAAGATACCCACCAGGCCGGCAACGCGGGCGGGATGGACGATATACGGGGTCTTCTTGTCCTTGCGGAACTGGCCGTGATGTGCCCGGGATGCATGATCCGAGACCATCTTGATGATGAGGAGGCGGTTGACCGGATCGGCATCCAGATAGACCGGGCATTCGGGCATGATCTATGATCTGCGGATGACAATGTAATGGTCTTTTCTGTTTTACCGTAAAAACGCGGACGAATAAAAAAAGTTATTCAGCATTCAGGGCGCCCTTGCCCTCGATTGCTGCCTTGATCTGGCTCTGGAGCTGTTCGAACTTGCCCTGCATCATCTTCTCCTGTTTCTCTAAGGACTTGATGCGGAGTTCGAGCGTCTCCACCTTCTCGGTGAGCTTTGCGTTGATGCTCTCCTTCTTCTTCTGCATCATCACGGTGCCGACACTCAGGTACATAACTGCATCTTCCGCCGAGTCGGCAATCTCTTCCTGCGCACGTTTGGCCTCACGGACGGCCATCTCGTACTGGGCTTTCTGCTGGAGGATGTTCTGGAGCTGCTGCTGGATCTGCTGGAGCATCCCCAGCTGGTTCTGGACCTTGGGTGAGATATTGTTCATAAGAAATTCCTGTACAGAATATCGGCGCCGGATGATAAAAAGGGTTATTCATTGCATTCGGAGATCAGCTTGCGGGAAAAGGGCGGGTTCAGGTCTTTCTGGCAAGATCCGCAACTTCGTCAGCCACATTCACCAGCCGCAGGTACATATTGAGCGCGGCACGAAGCGATGAGGTGTCATGGGCCTTCACGGTGAGAATGAGGGTATCGTCCCCTTCAAGCCGGCATGCCACAACCGAGCGGGGGTTCACCTCATCCACAAGTTCCGGCACGATCGACTGGTAGATACGGGAGGCATGGGGTGTGGAAAACCGGAAGATTGCTTCATGCTCTGGCATACAGATGCCCTCTCTGGAATAGACGTTAAAAAAGGAGATATAGATTCCGGGGTTTGCCCGGAATAATGCGTTACCGGGCTTTCAGTTCCTTGATCGCCGCACCGCGTTCCTTGAACAGGATCCGGTGACCACAGTAGGGGCACCGCACGTTGACGTCGATCTCGACTTTCTGCTTGCACCGGGCACATTTGTAGGTACTTGCCATAGCGAAAATACCGTGTATTACCTGGTCTCTGATACGATCCGGTCAATGGCACGCTGCGCGATCTTCATTGTCGGAGTGACCGGCTGGTACGTGCCACCGGCAAACTTGTATCCGCACTTGCGGCATTCCCAGATGCCCGTTCCCTTCCGTGCAACAGATTGCATGTCGCACTTCGGGCAGCGGTGGAGAGCGCCGGAGATCTTCTCAATATCACATACGCGCTTTCTTACAAACCTGCCGTACCGGCAGCCGAACCGGCCTGCACTGCCGGTTACTTTTCCCTTTGCTTTCGTGGTTGATTTTGCCATAATGGATACCCACCGATCTGTCTTCTTTTATTTGTCCTCTGGACTAATATACTTGATTGAGGATCTTGACCTGCCCTTCGCCCTTGGTAAGCTTGTTGATCAGGTCGTAGAACTCTCCCTGTATCCCCGCGGGGATGCGCACCACGCAGACCCACGAGCCATCCTTGAGCCACTCGTCCTTTTCCATAGTGGATCCGGCGGCGATGTCCCCGTAGGCCTTTGATGCAAAGTCCGGCGGGATCTTGATCGCGAGCCGGAGTTCCTCGAACCGGATCGGGAGAAGCGGGCGCAGGGCCTTGACGGTCTCCTTCACCTGCTCGTCCAAGTGCTTGAACGGGTCGATATTCACCCGGGCCTCTTCCATGGCCATCTCGATCCGCGCCGGGGGATGCGGGTGACCGGTCTGGGGGTTGACCGCATTCCGCGCAATGAAGGTGATCACCTGGCGGCGCTTGTCATCCACCATCCGTTTCCGCTGATCCGCCGTTAAGTGGATCTCACCTTTCTCGATGATCCTCCGCGCAACCGCATTGAAATCCGTGGTATGGAAGACTTTCATCAGCGCTTCGTCCGATGCCCGCGTCGCCTTCGAGGCATTGCCAAAGACATTGAGCGCTGCCACTACGTCTTCGATCTCCACAGGCTGGCCCTGGCGGACCAGCGCAGCCTTGTCCGGATCAACGAGGATCTCGAAGCGTTCCCCGAAACTGTCGAGGCGGGCTACCACGGAGTGGTCGAGCGGTATCATGCGATCACGGCTTGAACTGCTCCACGAACGAGGCGACTTCTTCCCGGCTCATCTTCCGGAAGGCCGGTTTCTCTTTGCCTATGACGCCGATCTCTACCGTGTCAACATCGAACTTGCCTTCGGTGGCCGAGTGGAGCGCCTTGAGGCCCAGGAGGATGGCATCCTTGACTTCGGATTCGGGATTGTATTCTTCCTCAAAGACCTTCATGACGGCAGGGCGGCCGATACCGATACCGGTTGCCTTGTACTCAAGGAGCGTGCCGGACGGGTCGGTCTCAAAGAGCCGGCATTCACCGTAACTCACGCCGGCAATCAGGAGAGCCGTGCCGTACGGGCGGATGCCGCCGTACTGGGTGAGGTTCTGCATGTGGTCGCAGAGTTTCTTGCTGAGCGCCTCGACCTCGATCGGTTCATCGTAAGAGACGCGGTTGATCTGGCATTCGACCCGTGCTCTGTCCACGAGCGCACGGGCATCGCCGACCAGACCGCTGGACGCGACCCCAATATGCTCATCGATCTTGAAGATCTTCTCGATGGAGGATGCTTCGAGGAGCTTGGAGCTCACGCGTTTATCAACGATCAGGACGACGCCGTCCTTTGCCTTGATTCCTACTGCCGTTGTCCCGCGTTTCACGGCTTCCCGGGCATACTCTACCTGATAGAGTCTTCCGTCGGGTGAAAATACGGTTATGGCCCTGTCATATCCCATCTGGTATTGTGGCTGCATGATGATTCTCCAGATCTGTTCTTGTCAAGAACAATCGGTGTGTGTTTTTAAATCCCTTTTCAATCACATCAATCTTCTGACCGTCACAATGAACAATCTCGTAGTCCTTGTCCCCAATCCGGACCTCCCCTGAGGGAGCATCCGGACTGGCGGCATCCGACGGGACGTTCATCCGGTCGCGGAGACTGTCGATGGTGCCGGAGGTGGCGATGATCCGCAGAGCGATCTTTGCCTCGCGGTACTGGGTGATGGTTGAGAGCGCAACAGACAACTCGCGTTCGGTCCCGCGACGGCACCGTATCACCACATACCTGCCTTCAGCACAGACCACGGCCTGCACGATCACACCGGCCACCGAATCGCCCCAGAGGGAGGTGACGGCATCCGAGACCGTGTAATAGAGTTCCTTCTGGTCGATGACGGTGCCCGGGGGATCGACTTTCACGAGAACGTACCGGCGTTTGTCGCGAAGGGTCGGGGGCCGGACGGTCATGATACCACCCTCACGGACGGCACCGGGGGTTCCGTCACGGTTCCGACACCGGCAAAGGCCCGTTCCACATCCGGGAGGTCCATCCCGATCAGGGAGCAGAGGCCGGTGATCTCCCGGACGGCACGAAGATCCAAGACCGAACGGGCGTAAGTCGAGAGGGTGAGCGGGAACTCAAACCGCTCTTCGAGGACGAGGACGTCACGGTACCGCTGGATCGCCCGTTGCCGGGGAACCCCCCGGGCTGCGATGAGGACCGAGAGGTCGATATCGATCGCCAGCCGGTTGTCCGCCGCTATCTTTGCGGTCACGTGATCGAAGGCATTCTTGTCGGCAGCGTGGATCCCACGGAGGATATGGACCCCGCGGAACCCGGCCACGGCCCGGTTGAACCCGGCATCCCCGGCCATCACCGAGATCACGGTTTTTGGATCTCGGACCCGTTTGACCTGCGCAATGACCTCTTTCATGCCGGCATTGCGGATGAACAGGCCGGCCCTGACCTCCACATCGCCGTACATTGCAGACGGCGTGTCGATGGCAACAAGGCTGTCAAACCCCAGCGCTGCTGCTTCCAGCGCAAATCGTCGTACCGATGAATCCCCGTTCGGGAACGGGCAGACTGCTGCATCGGTGATCTTCATGAGAGTTACTACGGTACAAAAAAAGATAAGGTTATTTGCCCTGGTTGGCGTGGGAGCGGATGCTCGGGCGGGTCTTCTCGGTACCCTTTCCGCGGGTCCTCATGCCACGGCCCTTGAGGCCGGCAAAGGTCTTACCGCGCTCGGCACGGCCCCGGTGAACGGGGTCTGCGAGCCAGGCAAGGTTCTTGTCTGCCCTGATGGAGGGGTGGTGACCGTCAACGAGGATGACCTCGTAATATTTCCGCTTTCCGTCCTGACCTACCCAGTAGGAGTTCAGAACTTCCATGTTCGGGAACTTCTTGGACGCACGTTCCTCGGCAATCCGCTGGATGCTCTTGCCGGGGGTGAGGTGTCTCTTACCCATCCGGGCTGAACGGCGGGCGCGGACGTACCGGGATGCCCTGCGGCCTCCACGGCGTACCTGGACACGGGCAACAGCAATACCCTGCTTTGCCTTGAAGCCGAGCGTGCGTGCGCGGTCGATACGGGTCGGGTGCTCGATCCGGACAACGCTGCCCTGGCGGCGCCATTCCTGCATCCTGTTCCAGAGGAGTTCCTTGACCTCTGACTTGTCAGGTCTCTTCCAGGCGTCCCTGACGAACGCGTACATTGATTTTACCATGGTAATCACCTAAGGTTCGGCCCAAAGAGGGCTACATTCCTTTCTCAAACGGGACGGATCCCGTGTGCCTTTATAGATAGGATAGTGGGGGTAATAAAGGATGGGGGCGGGGAAAGTATTTGAGTTCAATATTTTTATTTTCCGGTACGGCTTTTTCCATTAATAAAACACTTCAATTCTTTTATTGAAGGTTCCTGATATCGATTTATAATTACAAATTGATCAATTTTCGAATTGCAATTACACACTGTTGTATTATTGACAAAATAGTTGTTAATCGTAGTTGTTGTATTTAATGAAGGTTTCAAAGTATCGTCTTTCCCCATTGAATTTTTTATTTCTGTTGTAATGTTTGAAAATTGTATAAAGCAGAAAAATAATAATATGAAGAGTACGATCGTAACAATAGTTGCGGCTCCGAAAGAAGTGTTAGTTTTATTTTTCAAATATTCATTTTTTGGCTCTGTAGAATACCTTGAAACGTATGAGAAAATCAAAAGTCAAGAT
>CAZQGG010000006.1:259685-267545 GCA_964592875.1 uncultured Methanoregula sp. | reverse complement strand
CCCGATGGATGGAGCACCGTCTTTGTCAGGTCCAAGATCGGAGACTCGGTCTGGGCAAAGGCAATGGCAGCAGGCGTCTTTGAGACCCAGCCCATGGAAAAGGTCAAGCCCGGTCTTGAACTCGTGACCAAGCTCGCAAACGAGAAGATCACGAAGAACAAGGCAACTCTCGAGGCCCGCAAGACCTTCGGTGTCGGCAAGGGACTTCGGAACCCCTACATCTAAATTTTTTTTACGCTTTTACATCTGCATTCGTTGAATGAATAACGCTTCAGACCGTATGGTTTGACAATAAATCTCATACTCCGCAGGGGCGTAGGCTCTGATCCCGATCATACTCTCTCCGTCGTAAGCCAG
Organism: uncultured Methanoregula sp.; assembly: GCA_964592875.1. Taxonomy (GTDB): domain Archaea; phylum Halobacteriota; class Methanomicrobia; order Methanomicrobiales; family Methanospirillaceae; genus Methanoregula. Next base: position 267,188 of record CAZQGG010000006.1, on the reverse strand, counting down.
CCTGCCGGAGGGGTGCCCCGGGAGGGTAAACACCCCATAACAAAAAACCTCAATAATCGATCCGTTTTCCGATCAGAGCCCATTTTACCGAACCACTTTTTGGAGAGTCGCACTTTTTTGCGAATTAGAGTACAGTGATTTTGAATGGGGGATGGAATAGGAGTATTTTGACGATTGGGGGCCTATAAGGCCCTGAAAAAATGTCAATATAGGACCTCCCGGTTTGAGGATCGGTTTGTAATCCGGAGATCGGGCTGGCCGGAGAACCGGTAGGGGGTCGGATCCGGCGAAATTACTCTGGTCAGCAGCAATCCACCCCCTCTTTCGTATGCAGCGGAACCCTCCGGTTCTGGTAAATGATCTGGCGCATATCCTGCAGGTTCATCTTTTCGATGATCAGGTCACGCTCTTTTAGTTTTTTCAACGCATAGCGTACGGTTCTTGGGGCGCAGTGAGACTTATTCACAATATCCTTGTGAGTCATTGCACCCTCCGTGCTGAGGATCCTGAGCACGATTTTTGATGACGGGGGTAACTGGTTCATAATCATCCGCGGGTAATTCAAATTATTCAGACGCCGCCGGTTCCGTGACCTTCTGCATCTGAGAGAGTGTTTTTCCTGCATGCATACCGCATACACTTCACCGACAGAGGGATGCACACCAGGGGGAGATAGGCTCTTTTCTGAAAGGCAGATTTTGAAACAAAATTTGAAACACCGATCTCACCCGTTTACGTAACCATTCCGGAATAATTCAGATTTTGCAACAACAGACAGGTTTTTTATATTGTTCCCGGGATATACCCCACACCTCTGATATGAGTGGAAAATCTGAAACTAATTCCGGATGATTCCTCCACTACATCGTAACTATCATATCAGGGAATGGAAGGAGTTGAAAAAAATGTACGAAACATCAATTAGAGCCCAAATGAAGGAGTCCGACCATGTCAACTGAGACTGCAGACCGTATGGTGGATGCAGGAGTGGCCAGCGCAGATCATCTGAAGATTCAGACCGCCGATGCTCTGGAGAATGCTGCCCGCAAACTCCGAAAAACAGATGTGGCCGCCAGAGGAGAGGAAGTCAAGGACATCTTACAGGATGTCGAGGATCGGGTAAACCAGTTCAAAGCCGAAGTGAGCATCGGGTACCATAAAGTTGAAGCGGGGTACCATCAGAGCGTGGAACCTGTAGAGAATATCATCATCGATCATCCCATTCCCTCAGTACTGGTAGCCGCCGGGGCAGGTATCCTCATCGGCATGCTCCTCTTCAAAGCACGCGACTAATGGGGGAACTCATGGATCCGGCTGCCGATAGTGAAGAAGAATCGATAGAGTCAGAGTTCGCGAGGACCATCAAGTACATAGATCTCTACATGCAGCAGAAGACGGATCTTTTTCTGCAGCACTATGTATTCGAACCTCTGGACTTCCTGTTCAAGCGAATCATGTATCTGTCGGTCATTGTTACCTTACTGGCAGCTGGAACTATCACCCTGGAGATTGGGGTGATTCTTTTTATCGCTACGTTACTCCCTCTCTGGGCAGCACTACTCATCACGGGTGTCATAATCGTTGGAACCGGATTGATCATCGCAAACATGCTCTTTTCGAATAAAATTATCCTGAAAACACCTGTTGCAACGGAGTTGATAAAAGATGAATAATCGCAGGCCTGTTACTGAAGACGATCTCCTCCTCACAGAAGCGTTGATTGCCAAATCGTATGGCCGGCTGAAACGGTCTGTTATGCAGACACCATCCCGGGTTTACAAGTCACTGGGTGAGACCGCACGCGAACGCCCGTATGCAACCGCCAGTACAGCAGTTGTTGCCGGGGCAGCAATGTACGGGATTATCAAAATGATGACCTCCCACGGGTCTGTTCAGAATGCTCCGGGAAGCTCACGAGCCCCCGTGCAGAAGGAAACCTGCCGCACGAATCCCATGCATGACATGCTGTTGATGATTATACCATTGGTAACTCCCTATATCGCGAGTTATATCCAGAAATATCTTGAGAAGATCCCCTCAGAAAAACGCTATTAATCCGGATCTTCGGAAAGCAATTTACTTTTAGTTCCGGGAGATCATCATAGGGTTTGAACGAAATGCGCTGGTGATCACAACATAGTTCAGATTACCACAATATCGTGCTGGTTCACCGGACAGGGATTACTTTAAAAATAATTCCTGATATTAACAACTCTCCTCAAGACGATCAGAGTGACGGGAGTTCCCTCCAGATTCATATCAGATAGCAGCGTTCAGTTCCTGTTTCAGCGGGGATAACCGGTTAACCGACATATTTACTTCGTGGGCGACACTCGTGGTCAGGATCTGCTGCCGTCTCAACTCTGCAAAGGTGAGTTCCCGCAGATCCCCCTGCCGCTGGATCTCGAAGATCAGGTTCCGATCCCGCTCCGCTGAAAGCAGGTGATTGTAAAACGTGAACGTATCCTGTGCGATCTTCCGGTCCATTCGGGGGATGTCCCGCTGGTAGGCAAAGTACAGGCCATTGTCCGGGTAGATCGGCGTTGCCTGGACGAAGATATATTTGTCACCGGGGTTTGCGAGGAATTCCCGGTCTGTGATGACAAGGTACTCCTCGATCGATGAGACGTCGAGATAGAGACCCACGGCGATGTCACTCTTCTCCTTGTTCACGGACGTGTTCCAGAGAAAAAGCGAGTTGGAAAGGTACAAACCTCCCCCTATGAGAATCCCTACGAGAAGAATGAGGATCTGGGCCTTCGTTGTATCATCCATTGTCGTGAAGTACTCCCCGCTATCTGCCCAGCCAACCGGCTCCATTTCCACGTTAGTCGAGGTACCTCGATGAGTTTTAGTGGATGAAATTTACCGGGTTACCAGAGGTGCAGGATTGAGTAAATCCTGTAGTCACCCAGGTGTGTAAAAAAATTATCGTATTCCCCCGTTACATAGGTCTGGCATCTATCTCGGGGGGTAACAGTTGTTTGAGAAGATAATCCGGCACCTGTTGTGAGGTCTGAACCGCCATATCGAAGTATGCCCGGTTTTCCAGATTGCCTTTGTACGTCAGTCCAATCCTGAAGTTCGTATCCATAAGGGTGATTGCACCCAGTGTTTTGATCACGGCACGTCGTTCTGTAATAACCCGGGCCTCTCCCACCACAAGTCTCTGACGATCGCCATCAATATCCGAGATCAATTCATTCTCGTACGAGAGCACACTGATGCGTGAGTCCCCGATCGCTATTGTCTGGCCTTCAGGAAATGTTACACTGTACATAGTGGTAAAAGGTAACGACACCCCGGGCGTTGTATTGGTTACTGAGACCGACAGCGTCAGAAATGCTGCTACGACAACAATGCAGACAAGGACAATAAGCCCGATGACTGGCATTAACCATCTCCCCGAACCACTTTTTTGTTTTTCCCGGGAACGTTCCTCTGCCTCGCCCAGTTTGCGACCGGTCTCTTTTGCCCGTTCACGCTCCCGCTGATTGGCCTGTTCCTCTATCCGTCCTTTTTCTTTTGCCAGTTCCCGGCCTTTTTCATCATCCCGTGAAGTCAGATCATCCATAAAAACACCATTGTTTTCCTGAGGATTTTTCCCAATTTTGTAAATGCATTCCTTTGTTTGCCGGATGACGTTTTCATGATGAGATCGAAACATCATCCGGTAGTTCCCTGGGGGTATTTTCACCAGATTCAGAAATTGTCCCAGAGTGAGTCGGTATAATGAAGGATTATTATAAAAATGTAATCGGATTTTTCAAAATTTGAATTGATACTCCAAAAATGCCATTTTTGAATTCCGGATAAATAATCTCCTTGCAAATCATGCTGCAATAAATGAAACAATCAGCGAAATATATCTCCCGGGCCTGCATGAATGAAGACCATCAAGGAGAATACCATGACACAAGCAAAAAAGAGTGCAGGAAAAAAATTTTCCATTGTTTTTACGGTAACGTTGATCTGCCTGATGATAGCTGCGGTAATTCCCGGCGTGAATGGCGCAACAGCCGTGGATCTTGGGGCGGCCGGTAATTATGCGATACTCGCAAAAACCGGCATCTCAACTACGGGAACTACCTCGATTAATGGAAATATCGGAGTCAGCCCCATTGTTGCGACGGCTATCACCGGATTTGGCCTCAGCATGGATCCCTCGAACCAGTTCTCGCGATCATCTCTGGTCAAAGGAGGCGTATATGCAGCCAATTATGCACCACCAACACCGGCTTCGATGACCGCCGCGGTAAGTGCTATGGAAGCTGCCTACACAAACGCAGCCGGTCAAGCGCCTCCCGTTATTGCCAACCTGAACGCGGGAAATCTCGGGGGGAAAACCCTTACCCCCGGTGTGTATAAATGGTCCACCGGTGTGCTGATACCATCAGGAACGGATCTCACGCTGGACGCACAAGGTAACAGCGGCGCCGTCTGGGTCTTCCAGGTGGCAGGCGATCTTACCATGGATTCTGCCTCACGCATCTCATTGGCCAATGGCGCAAACGCGGCTAATATATTCTGGCAGGTTGCCGGCCCCACGAGTGTGACTCTTGGATCGGGTGCACATGCTGAAGGAAATATCCTCTCGCAAAAGGCGATCATCATGAAGAGCGGAGCATCCCTCAACGGGAGGGCACTGTCACAGACCGCGGTTACCATGATCGCAACTACCATCACCTCCCCCTCCCCCTCATCCGTACCGGCACAACCCAGTGGCGGAACCGGTGAGACCATTAACAGCGGCGTGACAACCACACAAACCCTTGCACCGGGAGAGACTGCTGTACCTACACAAACCACAACACCCACACGCACGAAAGCAATCAACACAACAATCTCCGCGATTGTCGGCGGAGACTCTGTGATTTCCCGGGCTGATATCACGGGTACCGGGATTAGCCGGCTCGTTGTTACCGGCACGGTTGTACCCGGCCCCGGCCAAGGCATCGGCGAGGCACAAGGCACCGTTTACCAGTATGTCAATCTCGAACCGTCACAACATGACACACCCATAGATCAGATAGTGGTCTCATTTTCCGTACCGGTCTCGTGGATGGCCAGTAACAATCTCGCCCCGGAGAATGTCAGACTCAACCGTCTCGACGGTAATGCCTGGACGGCACTCCCGACAACTTACGTGAAAACAGAGGGTGGTGAGGTATACTTTACCGCTACAACCCCCGAATTTTCACGGGTTGCGATCACCGGGCAGTTTACTTCACAGGTTATCAGTACCCCCGTAGTGACTGCCATTGCACAAACACCCGTTGTAATCCCCACAGCATCTGGACAACTCGCCCCCACGCAGGTACCGACCCAAAAATCCCCCATCATGGTATGGCTGCCGGCAATTGCGATGGTCGGCGCACTGATGATCATGGCAGTTTTTTCCGGACGGAAAGGGAAAAACTCCTGAATGAAAATTTTTTTTCGATTGTCTTTTCTCAAAAAAAATTTTTGATCAATTCCCCAGAGTCTTCTTTTGCCAGCCTGCGGGATCCCATTCTTGGAAAAAAACCTGGCCTAAAAAAAATCAGCCAGACCCTGCTGAATTGTTTTCAATCAGACTCTGCTTGAAATATTACAATTGCGATCGTGATCGCGTTTGAAATCCTGATCCGGATCAACCGGACCTTGCTTGAAAAATTTCAATCAGACCTTGCTTGAACATTTTTGAGCAGACCTTGGTTGCAAAAAGTTAAACGGATCTGCCTGAACCAAACACCAGAAAAATGTCTTCACGTCGTAGAAACGATCGGGAAATCAACCAGACCTTACGTGAAAATTTTCAATCAGACCTTGCTTGAAGTGCTTGCAAGCAGACTTTGCCTGAAATATTTTAGCCGGACCTTGCACAAAAAAATTCAGGCACCCCTTATGACCCTGCTTGAAATCCGCGAGCCGATCAACCGGACCCTGCTTGAAAAATTTGAGCAGGACCCAACGTGATTTTTCCCGGCAACAGAGTGACACCACCTCCAATGCTCACAAAACCGAATTGCTATCAGAAGTCCGGAACCGGTCACTCCAAAAAATAGAATGAGAACCTATGTTCAAGTGCTCTATGTCTTAATCATACATTGATTTGGGAATGCAGAACTATGCAATAACTACGTTCACCGGAACAGGGATTCATACAAATCAGAAACACCGGTCCCCGGCAAAATGTCCATCAGGAGCGTATGATCTTCACTCGTAGTTCGTATGTCCCCAACATCAAATATCCCGATAGATCCGACAACTGATCGGGAATCCGCGTACACGCATTTTTGCAGATCCGAAGCAATTCGTTTCTTTTCGCAATACGGTCATAACCTCATTGCAACCATTGCTCCAATAACTGCAAAATCCGGGTAGGTATATCCTCCGAACCAGCATGAATGCTCACTATCAAGGAGGATTTTATGATTAATAGTACGAAGAAAAACGGGAGAACCAGGTTCTCCCTTGTATTGACCATTGCAGTGATCTGCCTGATCACTGCCGTGATGATTCCTGGTGTTAGCGCCACAGTGGCAGTAGCACCGGATCTCAAGTCGGCCGGCAATTTCTCGATTCTTGCGGGAACAGCAGTTACCGGCGCCAGTAACGTGATTACCGGCGATGTTGGTTCTACAGGATCGCCAGGGTCTCAAGTAGGTATTACGTCCGCAGAAGTGCTATCCCCTTATCTTATCTACACGGTGGATGCTACTGGTCCCGCCGGTCATATCAATGATCCCGTACTATTGGGACAGGCTGCAACTGACAGGGACGCAGCGTACACTAATGCATCCGCACAAGTCGGAGGAGCTGCTTTGTCTGGAAGTATCGGCGGACTGACACTCGCCCCGGGAATTTATACAGATGCCGGTGCCGTAACAATCCCCACAGATGTAACTCTGGACGCACTGGGTGATCCGAGTGCGGTCTGGATATTCCAGGTAAATAGTCTCACTATCTCTGCAAATAAGCACGTTATCCTTAGTGGTGGTGCAAAAGCAGAGAATGTATATTGGCAAGTCACGACCGGAACCACCCTTGGATCAAGTTCTGTCATGAATGGAAACATTCTCGGGGGTCCGGCTACTTCGACCATTGCATTTGGTACCAGCGCAAAATTGAACGGACGGGCATTTACGAGCACCGACGTTACATTGCAAGGGAACGCGATAAACCTCCCCAGCCAGATGGGTATGGACCCCGTAGCAAACTTCGCTATCGTTAATGCAACCGGCTCATCGCCTCTTTACGTTACATTCACCGATACTTCAACAGGAACCGGGATAAACCTCTGGAACTGGTCGTTTGGTGATGGTACATTTTCTACCATACAGAACCCACCACTTCACACGTACTCTGGTGTGGCAACATACCCGGTCAGCCTGACGGTTACCGATGATAATGCAGTAAGTAACACGCTGGTTAACACAACAGCGATCAACGTAGTCGCAGGCCCAACCTTCATCAGCATCACCCCGATTACCGGCCCAACGGCTGGCATCACTAATGTAA
>CAZQGG010000006.1:0-259585 GCA_964592875.1 uncultured Methanoregula sp. | reverse complement strand
TATCGTCACCACACCCGGCGGCAGCACAACTGAAGGGACGGCAGCATACACCTATGCAGATGTACTCGTCCCGACCTTCATCAGCATCACCCCGATTACCGGCCCAACGGCTGGCATCACTAATGTAACCATCACCGGAACAGACTTTACCGGTGCAACCGGGGTAACCTTTGACGGCGTATCTGCAACCAATGTAACGGTTTTCAGCACAACACAGGTCAATGCGACCACCCCCGCTCATGCAGCCGGGATCGTTGACGTTATCGTCACCACACCCGGCGGCAGCACAACTGAAGGGACGGCAGCATACACCTATACAGGTGCGCCAGCGCCAATCTTCACTAGTATTACCCCGTCGTCCGGTTCGACACTCGGGGGAACTTCAGTAGTAATCGTCGGTAACAATTTTGTTTCCGGGGGTTCATTCGGTGTGAAAATTGGGGGTGTGACAGCGACAGATATCACCTGGAATTCCGCCACCCAGATCACCGCGAACACTCCAGCCAACTCAGCGGGAGCAAAAAACGTAGTGATTACGAACAATGATGGCCAGATCGTAACCGGGGCGGGCGCATACACCTATGTTGCACCCCCGACGTTTACCAGCATCACGGCAATTTCAGGACCGCTCGCAGGCAATACCATTGTAACAATCGCCGGTACAGATTTCGTTACCGGGGGTTTATTCAATGTAACCTTTGGCGGTGTGAACGCAACAAGCGTCACCTGGAATTCCGCTACTTCGATCACCGCGACAACTCCAGCCAATAACACAGCCGGAGCCAAAGACGTAGTAATTATTAACAACGATGGTCAGACCGCAACCCGGGTGGGGGCATATACCTATGCAACAGCCCCAACCGTCACCAGCGTTGCACCGGCATCCGGCTCAACTGCAGGTACTAACACAGTAACCATCCAGGGAACTGACTTTACCGGAGCTACCGTAGTTAACTTTGGCGTCACAGCGGCAACCCCGTTCACAGTCAACAGCGCCACAAAGATCACCGCAACCGCCCCGGCCCATGCAGCCGGACTCGTTGATGTTACAATCACCACACCCGGCGGTGTATCCGCGACATCATTCGCCGACAATTACACCTATGTAACACCAACAACAGCCGTGGTGCTTGGAACGGCCGGCAATTATGCAATTCTCGCTAAAACAGCAATAACAACCACCGGCACTTCATTAGTCACCGGAGATATGGGAATCAGCCCCGCCGCGGCATCCGACACTGCGGGATTCGGCCTCAGTCTGGATCCCACAGCTACCTATGCGACATCAAGTCTGGTAACCGGAAGGGTCTATGCATCCGACTATGCAGGAGGCACGACTACTGCTGACCTCACAACGGCCGTAAGCGATATGGAAACTGCATACACCACGGCAAATGGTGCAACACCCTTTGTTACCGAACTGTACTCCGGGAATCTTGGTGGGAGGACTCTTGCCCCCGGTGTTTACAAATTCTCTTCCGGTGTGACAATCCCCACCGATCTTACGCTGGACGCACAGGGTGATTCGACTGCGGTCTGGATCTTCCAGATAGCACAAACTCTCGATCTCGCTGCCAGTAAGCACGTAATCCTTAGCAATGGTGCACAGGCAAAGAACATCTTCTGGGTGGTCGCAGGAACAACGACCCTGGGAGTAGACTCTGTACTCAATGGAAACGTTCTTGCAGGTCCGGGTGCCTCAACGATTGCGCTGCAATCCGGCTCCACATTAAACGGAAGAGCACTGGGTCAGACAGATGTTACCTTAATATCGGGTAAGATCACAGACCCCACGACAATCGCAACAACCCCGACCTTCACCAGCATCAGTGTATCGCCGGGTCCGACTGCCGGTATTAACAATGTGACTATCACCGGGACTGGCTTTACCGGACCGGCGTCAGTAACCTTCGGCGGTGTAGCTGCTACCAATGTGTCGGTTTTCGACTCTACACATATCAACGCAACCACGCCTGCTCATGCAGCCGGAGCAGTTGACATAGTGGTCACTACTCCCCTCGGTATTACCACAGGGCCGGCAGCATACACCTATGGGGATGTCCCGGTTTTCGTATCCGCAGCGACCAACGCAGCCGGAACCACGATCACCATAACCTTTGACAGGTCAATGGCAGACCCGGCCGCTGATGTAGCTAATTTCAAATACCAGCGAAACGGCGGAGCAGATGAGGCGTTCAGTGCGGCGGTTCTTAACGGCGACACCGCAACGATTGACCTGACTACGACTACTGCGACCATTGTGCCCAGTGATACGGTTACCGTCAGCTACACAGCAGGCTCCGTAACAGCAGCGAATGGCGGTGTGCTTGCAAGTTTCGCCGTGAAGTCCGTCATCAACAATATGTATGGAGCGGCCCCGGTAGTCACTTCAGCAGCGACCAACGTGGCCGGAACCACGATCACCCTCACGTTCAACAAAGTAATGAATGACCCGGCCGCGTACGCCAGTGATTTCAAGTACCAGATTAACAGCGGGGGAGACCAGTCGTTCAGCACAGCTGTTCTCAACGGAGGCACCAGGATCGATCTGACCCCTTCAGGAACGCCCATTGCATACAGTAATGGGATTACGGTCAGTTATGCAGGGATCACCTTAACCGCAGTGGACTCTGGTACACTTGCAACATTTGCAGGTTACACGGTCACCAATAATATGCCCAGTCCGACACCTACCCCTACACCCACACCAACGACAGCACCCAGTAGCATCAGCTACGCAGTCTCCAACGGTGGAGATGCCGCCCCCAGTGGCAGCGACGTTAGTGGCAGTGGAGTGTCTGCAAGCGCTGCAAGCGGCCTGGCATCCGGCCAACTGGCCCCAAGTATGCCATCATCGGTAACCGTCGTGACTGGGGCAGGTCCTCTCACGAGCACTCCGTTTATCGTAGACTTTAGCGATATGCTCGGAGTGACGGTATCGTGGTCAACCCTGATCACAGGGAACCCGACACCGAATGCCCGGGTCGTTACTGCGGTCCAGCCAATCGCAGACTCATCAACACAAGATGCTCTTTCAGCCGCACTTCATCGTGGTGGACTGGATATCGGCAACGTAGCATACGGCATGATCCTCCAGAAGAGCGGTATGTCTTCATCCGGTCCGACAACCGTAACCATGACGGTTCCCCAGACGTGGGTTGACCGGAACGGCGGGAACGATGCCATGAGAATCGTCGAGATAAACGATGATGGCACTGTGGAAGTACTACACACCTGGTTCGACCGGTATGACTCACTTAGTGGCTACCCGGTGTTCAAGGCAACATCGACCCAGGGTGGACTTGGAGCATCATTCTGGCTGATGTCCGTAATACCGTACACTCCGGCTCCTGTAGTGGCAGCACCTGAATCCGGCCAGATGGCACCGATTCAGGCTCCTGTAACGTCAACAACGTCAGGAACGTCAACTACTACCAGTGGTGTGCCCCTCATGATGATGATCGGCGGTATACTCGCAGCGCTTAGCATTGTAGGCGTTGCAACGATGATAATCATCAGAAGGAGCAAGTGAAGAGATTCACACACCTCTTCCGGCCTTTTTTTCACTACCCCCGTTGGTTAAGGACCACGTGACCGGTTTGAGACCTTAAGGACGTTCTCAATAAAAAACAGGAAAATTCCCGACTAACCGATAGTACCTGTTTTAAAGTAAGAAATGATCCGGTGGAACGTTGAAAAAACAGATCCATGATGAAATGGATCACATAATGTATATATTCCCATGAACCGAGTGAACGAATACCATGAATCGTCGCACACAGATCCTGATCATTGGATTAATTGTTGGAATCGGGATCGTTGCGATACTCGCAGGAGTAATGATGTACATGAATGCCGGTGTCCCTACAATGACAACACCCGCTGAACGTATCCAGGGTTCTCCCCCGGAACAACCGACCCCGGGTGAAAATACATCGACAGGTATCCCCGTATACGGTCTTTCACTCTCAACCGTTGATATGTCTACGGGGAAATCTCTCGAAAACGTTTCTGTGTATCTCGATGGAGGGTATGAAGGTTCCACTTCTGCGAGAGGGACTACTGCAATCCTGGATCTTAACCCGGTACCTGAAGGCCAGCATACACTGAGGGTAACAAAACCCGGCTATGTGGATACTACGCAAAGCGTTGTCGTCCCTTCCGTATCATTGGTTAAAATCGGGCTGCAGGAACAACTGCTTGTCACAGTCCAGGAAACCGGTTCGCATGATGCGAAGATCGATATCGTGTTCATTCCATCGAATACGACATACAACTGCGCCGGACAGAAGAAAATTTATTCAACTCAGTATGTTTCAGACAGAAGTGTATTCGTCACCGATGTCAACAGGATCGTGAGTAAATCACTCTTCACTCTGGATTCGGTTACTGACAAAACAGACCCGATACCCGGTGACTACCGGGACCGGTTCAATATCTATTATTACTACGACTCCACACAGTTCGCTGACGCGTTTATCGGGTGCGCAGGAACCATACCGGAGAAATTCTGGAAAACCGCACCCTTTGCAGATATCGTCATAATCCTGTATCCAACCTATTTCACTCTCGACACCGGCGCACCCTGCGATCCGAGCGCCTGCGTCAATCCCGGCACGGGCAGGAGCTGGATGAAAATTCCCGCTGATCAGAGAGTTCTTTTCCTGCATGAGAGCGGGCATGCATTCTTCGGCCTCATCGACACCTACTGCGGCGGCACGGAATACTGGCAGAATGATCCAGACCCGAATGTATGGTCATCTCAGGAAAGCTGCATGCAGGATGCAACAAATAATTCATGGGACCCTTCAGCCTGCCGGCAGATCCTGCAGGTTAATCCGACTTCCTGCACGAAGCAGTTCTGGCGGTGGGATCCGGATCCGGATATTATGCACAACGGGTATTCCGGCACATTCGGGAAGGCCTCAACCCGTCGGATTACGTACACCTTCAATAACATCAACACGTGGGGGAAGACTGCATGAAACCTTCGTACGGGTTCACGATTATCTGCATCTGTTGTATCCTGTTCAGTCTCACCGGTGTTGTTACCGCTGATTCTGCCCAGTACGACAAATACGTAAGCATCCATATGAACATCGATAACGGGAAGGTCACGACAGAATCCACAGAGATCTCCTACGGCTCTGCTCCGAACCTTATTTCTACGCAGAACGGTTTCAAAGCGGAGTTGGTCGCTACCGATGGATCGATCGTAAAAACGTTCCCGGTCTGGGACCCCCGGGTCCAGTTCGGGGATACTATCGTTGGCACCTCTGAAGATCCCCGAATTCAGGGTGTCGCGGCTCGCCAGAATTCCGCAGACTTTGTCGTTACATTCCCGTTCATACGGGAGGTCACCGAATTCCGGCTGAATAATCCCGCGGATGGGATGCGCCTCTCTTCAGTGGACCTGAAACCCCAAATTGATTCATTTTTTGCATCGTATCCCAACGATCCGGATAATCCTGCATTATATGGATCGAAGGCACCTGCAACAGGTGCTCCCCTCCCGGCCGGCACCCCGGATCCTGGTGCAACCACCTCAGGACAATTCCCGGGAATGCTGACAATGGCATTCGGTGCTGTAATGCTCCTCGTAGGAGGATTGGTGTCGGCCCGGTTCCTGCGGAAGGTACCAAAAGATATTCTCATTGTCGATGACAGCCGGGAGGTCTCTGATGTGATCGCCGGCATGCTCAAACTGAGCGGGTATGGTAGCCGGATCGCCACCAGCGGTGACGAATGCCTGAAGAAACTCGAATCGACAACTCCCGCTCTCATCCTTCTGGATATTGGCATGGAACCGATGGATGGATGGGAAACCCTCAAAAGGATCAAGAAAAACCCGGCAACGAAGGATATTCCGGTCATCATGCTCACGGCACGGAAACTCATCCCAACGGATGTCGAAGAGTATGGGATATTTATTGATGATTACATCATGAAACCGGTGACCTCCCAGGGATTGAATGATGCCATTACCCATGTGTTTTCCCGGCAGCAGATGATCAGGGAGAAAATTGCCGCTGCAAAGGGAGCTGCTATCAACCGGGATCTCATTTGTGAAGATGCCCGCCTTACAAGGGTTGTTGATGTCAATAAACGGTTATGGGATCTTCTGGTCAAGACCTATGATCTGGAATCCGGAATGATGGAGGGTGTCGAGAATGAAGTATCTCTCGCGATTAAGAATATTGAAGGGACAATGCGGAATCAGGAAAACCGGCTCGCGCAGATCCAGCGGAACCTTGGTTACGGTATACGTGGGTGAATTCGCTAAAAAATTCTACTCTGGGTTTCGATAATCTGTTTCTGTGAGATCCTACCTCACCCCATGACAAGAAAGGCGGGTGGAACACTTGAAAGAACGGAAATTCTAACCTCCGATCCATAAACTCAAAATTAGATTGATCCACCCCAATACCTCGAAATGTATTCTCACGAGACATTTCCCGGATCTTTTATTGAGGAATTCTACAGATCTTAAAAATCAGGAGTTCATGAGTGTATTGCTTTTTTCCACAAGTTCGCTCATCTGGGAGGTAATCGTGTCCATTATCTGTTTTTCATTATTGTAGGTGACAGTCAGTTGTTCCAGTTCAGCTTTTAACTGGACCAGTTTCAGTTGTTTGGAATCAATGGTGTTTTTCACTCCGATAGAATCCTGATATTCAGCCTCGGTCAGGTTCTGGCCCACATAGTCATTATTGTAGGAATCTACGAGCGACCGGTAACTGTCCAGTGCAGTATTGTATTCGCTCACTTTTGCATTATACTGGCTCACAGAGGTTGTATACCGTTCAATCTCGTTGTTATAGTCACGTCTCAGATCCATATTTGTTTTCAGGTCTTTGGGTTTCTCAAAGAAGATGCCACGATAGTAATTGGGGTTGTTGTTCTTGTAAACGAGAAATCCGCCCGTGGTCTCCAGAGCAATCCATTGCTGGGGAGCTGCTTCCACGATCACCCATGCATGATCATAGGCTGTCCAGTCTGCATCAGGATTCTCGATATTTCCCACAACCAGCAACGCCCGCATACCCTTTGTATCCACGATATTCCAGACATCCATCGCCATATCTGCGCAGATGAAGTAATCATCGAGACTGTATGTGTGGATATTGTGGTAATCTTCTACAATCTGTCGTAAAATCCGGATATTGGTATCTTCCTGGCTCTCGATGGTAATTGCTACCGTTGACCTTTTGCCCGAGGGAAGTGAGGCAACAAGATTGTAATCTCCGCCCGGAAATGTGGCGAGATCGACCGTGAGATTATAGGTGTTATCCGAAAGAATCGCCACCGATTGTGTTTTCAGAGGTGACGTTGCTGATCCTTCCGCATAGACTGATATAGTTACCACAGAATTCTCTTTTGGGTGCGGCCGGACCGCTGTACCGGAGAGGGTAATCGCCTCTCCTTTTTTGTATACGCAGTTTGTTGTCCCCCTGCTATTTTGTATGGTCTCATCGGAAAGGCACACGACCTTTACTTCCGGGATGAGGTTATCCGATAAGTCGGCAGTGATGGTTTCTGCCTGACCGAGCGTGATCGTGATATTCTTTTGCCAGGACGGATACCCGTTATAACGGAATTCCAGGTGATGATCCCCCGGAAGGAGATAATGAATTACACTCGGGGTCACTCCATGGAATTCTGAATCCAGGTACACTCCTGCCCCCACGGGGTCGGACTGGAGGGTGAGGGAACTCTGTGAAAAGAGATATCCGAGTGATCCAAAGACGGCGATAAGTACAACCAGGGATACTGTTGCAAGAAGAAGGAGCTGTTTTTTCCGGGCTGCTTTTTTTGAGGTATCACATCCGGATTTTTCCAGCACCACTTCATATGTCCCACCGTCATCTAATGCCGCCCCACAGTTTTTACAGAATCTCATCTCATCCTGTACTGAGGCCCCGCAACGGGGACAAAATTTCGGCATTGTGTGTGACTATCCGTTTTGACACGAAATAGGTATCTCTCGTTGCAAAAAATGCTGCATTAAATGCAACACCCCGTGAAGTATATCCCCCGGCTCTCATGAATGATGACTATCACGGAGCTCCGCATACAATATGGACAAAATCGCGATTCAGTTCAATGAATTTGACTATCAGATATACCGTGATTACTGTCTCCGTTACTATGCAATACTCGATATCGCGAGAAAACGGGCAATTCACCTGTTCTTAGAGTTATTTGAGAAAGAGATTCTGACCGTGGGAGAACATGACCTCGGGGAAGCTGTGATATTTTTCTCGGAAAAGTGTGAAGACATCCTTTCTGATGGGGGCTCCCGGGGAGAAGACAGGATCCCCATAGATCTACCCCTGCTCAGGGTTTGCAGGGAAGTACCATTCCTTATTGAAGATTTTGAAAAAATATACCGCATCATTGAGAAAAGTGGTATCACCGCAAATTTTCTCCTGCTCCTGGCCACATTCTCAAAGATTGTCGAAGAGGAAAGAAATGCCTATGTTTTGGCAATCGATGATAATGACAAGAGAAAAGCAGAATCGGTTGCTCCCAGAATTGCGGATACAATCCGGGCACGATTGGGTTCAGATGCAAGATGGGAATCGGTTCTTTACGAACTAACCCGGATCATCCGGAAGTATAACCTGATTGCACCCGACCTAAAAATTGACCAGAATTGCATTTACCTCCTCGGACCGGCCGTTGTCTCTCGCTTTAATGTCAAAATTGGATATGCGGAGATCCAGGCAACCCTTGAACGCTATATCGAAGAACGTGAACTTGCGGCTTTTGAAGCACTTTTAAACAACAGACTGTATTTACCGGATCATGATACGGATGCGGATACCAGTGATAATCTCATTTTTGAAGTGCTGAAATCGATATCAGGTGGGAACATAGATCCGGCATATTTCGAGACGGTATCTGATCCTGATCATCCAAAAATGTTGGACCCTCCCGCGGTCATTTCGCAACCGGTCGGGTCTCAAAATTCCCAGATGATCCCTCTTTCCGGTCACGCAAACATAGCAAATCGCATAAAAATTCCAAAAAAATATCCCAGCAGATTTGCAATCGATGTTGGCAATAATTCCGAAAGTCTCGTGGTTTTACAAAAAAAACGGGTTGATCCCCCCTATTCCGTGCACACGAAGCCCGTAATATCCCAATATTCTGTAATATTTATGGGGATTATCATCCTGATCCTGTTCGCCGTCACGGTGGCAGCCACGTCCGGGATCTGGAGCCCGGTAAAACCCATAGCCAATTCAAGTACAGGATTGAACAGTTCAGAACTCACCAGGATTTTATCCATTGTGGAGAACCTTCAGAGAAATTCTACCTTGTCGGCAAAAAATGATCAAACAGCAAATCTTCGCGCCCCTCCAGTGGCAACGATAATTGTGACACCTACCATCAAAAAAGGACTCACTAATGCAGATGTCAACAAGCATTTCTTTGCAGTCGCATTTGGTCCAGATAACTCAAAAATAAAAAAACGTGCACCGGATAAAAACCCTCTGGGTTTGGCAATTACAGGAGATTACCGGGACAATGATACGGTCCTATTACACCAGTTCACGGCACAGTTTAATAACTACTCATCCACGGATAAATTCCACTCTGATATAAAATACGGAGAAATGGCAACTATTGTGGTGTGGTTCTATCCTGGATCCTCCCTTAAAAATATTGCGGATCTTGGTGATATGGTTGTTTCCAAAAATGAAACAACGGGGGAAATCCATTATATCCAGATGACCGTGGCAGTTAATCGCGTATCAAAAGAAGTAGTTTATATAAATTCTGATTTGACAGGTGAAGAGCGAACACACTGGATGTTAAGGGGTTTATTGGATAGCATGGGTCTTCCGGGAGAAGACACCGATTACCCGGATAGTATCTTCTATTCCGGGTCTGAAAACACCACACAATTAAGTGAGATGGACTGGAAAATTGTACAATTATTGTACGGCGCAAAAATTACCTCCGGTCTTACGTCTGATCGTGTGAAGGCGTTGCTCCCGGGATAATCCAATCATTCAGTGGAATGTTGCCCCCCACTTCCATAATACAACGAATCGTCAGGATACTCTCGGTAAGATTTCATCAGTGCCCGTCCCCCGCAAGAAAATAAACCGAATCGACACATTCCCTATCGGCATATAGGAAACATCCCCGAGAAAAACAGGGACACTCCCCGTCGCACTACTACGAATAATAATTGGCAAGGCAATTTCTTTTTTTCAATACTTACGTGCTGTACCTTTCGGATTGATTCAGATTTTGCAACGACGGGTAAGGAATATATGTGCTCTTACGCTATGCTGGGCTGCCCTGATATGGATGTTAAAAAATTCATTATATCATGATTATTAAAAAAACATCTCGGGGAACGGAGTTGAAAACACACATGACAGACAATCTGAAAGTAAAGGCCAGCAACGCGATCGATGATGCCCGCGTGGCTGCACACGCAGCATATGATGACGCAACCGTTGTTGCACACAACACCCTCAAGGATGCGGGTGTCAAAGCACAGAATGCATCAGATGATGTAAAAATCGGTGTCCATAAGGTTGTTGCGGATGCAAAAATCGCGGTACATGAGGCCGGATCCAACCTGAAGAAGAAGTAATCGGTGAATTGGACAATGGCTGATTTGATTTATCTTGCGGTACTGTTCCTCGTACTTGCCCTGATTTTTTTTATCCTGGGTGCCCGGGGGATCGCCGGTTTCACAATGGAAATTGCAAAATGGCTCGTGATAATCTTCGTAGTCGTTGCTATTGTCACGTTCATATTATAATTGGACCCCTACGGGAATTACAACAAATGAGGACTGGGGGCCATGCGGGAAAAACGTGTATCATATGATACCTCTGTTTTTCCCACCAGTTCCCTCAAAACTTAATAAGAACCCTGAATACAACTCAAGACACATAACGAGGGTTTGACGTGTATGGATCCATTCAGGATAAGTGAATATCAGCAATTACTGATTCTTATCGGTGCAATTTTTATCATCTGCATCCTGGTCTTCTGGCCGCTCATGACGATATGTATCTGGTCAGCTGCCATTGCGATAGCCATTATGCCTTTTCATAAAAAACTTTCCCGGATTGTAAAGCCCTCCGTATCTGTCATATTCATTACCGTCTGGGTTCTCCTCATAATCCTGCTTGTGCTGTCAGTCTCGGCAAGCATCGTCTATGGGAACATTGACCATATCGGGACCATGGTTACATCACTGGTACATGGTTTTAAAAATACCGGGGTCTCTCTGTTCCTGCCAACATTCACCGACGCACAGGTTTCCAACATGCCGGCATCACTTGTCCAGTTACTGATGCAATCTCTCCTGTCCCTGACCCTTAACGTCATGCAGTCGCTTATCTCTATCATTATCTTCTTCCTCTCTCTCTCGATGCTGTTGTATTACGGGGAACAGATCTGGAACACCCTGACACGAACGCTCTCGCCCAAACTGTTTTCTGCCATGGAAAAGATGGCGGAAATTTCTGCAAATACCATCTATGCCATTATCATTGTCCAGATCTCTGCAGCAATAATTTCGTTTCTCCTTGCAATCCCGTTCTTTTATGTTCTGGGTGTTGATGACCCCCTCCTGTTCGCAACCCTGATCGGTCTTGCCATGCTGATCCCGCTCATCGGAGCACAGATCATGCTCCTCTTCTTCGCCCTCTACTTCCTGAGCCTTGGCGATATCTGGAGTGCAGTCATTACCCTGTTTGCAGGGTATCCGTTGCTGAGTGGGTGGATTGATTTCTATTACCGGCCGGTGATGATGGGAAAACTGGTGGCAATCCCCCCGGTTATGATGATGATCGGCATCCTTGCCGGTGTCCCGTTTATGGGTCTTGTGGGATTCATTGTTGGCCCGGTGCTTGTGGGACTTGCGGTGACCGGATATAAAATTCTTGCAGAAGAAGTGAGCGATCCCGCATTACGATCGCATCAGAACTGATTTAAAATTCTCTCAATACCTTTTCACTCCCATACCCGGCATCGATCTTCACAGTACCGGACCCGGGGGGGATGTAGTGGATCCAAAAAAGATCTTCACTGTTCGGAGTACCGGAGATGGCGGGACACCAGCTCCCCGGGAGTAGTTCAGCCAAGTGACGTTCATTCCCCGTCCATGCTACCGGTCTTTGCAGACCAGGTCCATGAGATCACTGAGGTTGCCGGGACCCCTCGGGCCCGGTTTCATTCCCGGGAACCCCAAATACCCTCAGGGTCTCGCTGCCATACGTTGTCTGCACCGGGTTAATGGGACTGCATCCCGTTGGCTAATAACAAGCAGGCAGATTTTGATTCATATTTTGTAATGACCGGAGAGATATTTATCCAGACCCATGCTATGGTGGCGTGCTCTGATATGGAATATTGGAATCATACCGGGGAGGAGTTTTGAATACATGAGAGCTAAAAAAAAAGTCACGGTTACCCAGGCCATGAATGATGGCCGCTTCTTTGCTGCACATACGGTGCCTGATACTACAATAACCGGTGACAGTAAGCCAGGATATACTGATTCACCCATTGTCCCTCATGACCGAAAAAGCGAGGTTGACCGATCGATCCTCCTGAAAAAACTTTCCTGCCCCCGTTGCGGAAATGCAACGATTCATGCCGAATTTCCCGATCATTACGAAGCATGGATCAAATGCTCGTCATGCGGTCTTTTTATGGGGATGAGTAACGAGGAGTGGCACCGTATGGAGAACAGTCCAAACCTGAATGCAAAGATCAAAAAAATGGCACAGGAGAAAGATCTCCTGAAAGGATAATTACGGAGTGTATTATGGAGAAATGTTCCGGTAATGAGCACATCTTTGAAGCGGCCGGGAAATACCGGGTAAAGATCCGCGATGGGCAGGTCGTGGAGATCGGAGAATCCCGGATAAATAGGCCTCGCCCGGATGGGAAATTTCCTGTCGGCCTGTATTCTAAATGAGGACAGTCATTTCCTTATGGCTTTTTTTTGTATTTCTATCGGGTAGTTTGTACTATTCGCGGATGATATCACCGGTCTTCATCAGTATCCTCCCGTTCTCCACCACCACGTGAACTCCCTTCAGCGTTCACTTGTGGAGAGACCAGATTCTCCATCTCAAAATCCTGATGGACTTCTTCGATTTTCATAGAAAGCTTCGAGTTTGGCAAGTGGCCCGGTTCCCGGTATTTCTCCGCCCGGCATAACTGTACCCACGCGACCCCCTTCCCCCTAAAATGTTCTCACGTGCTCCAGTATACGACGTAAAAATGCCCCGTTTTCGTGCAAAAACCGGAGGGGGCGTGGGGGGGTCGCATGGGTACAAAAGTATTTTTGCGGCCCGGAACGCACAGCAAAAACCTAATAAATATGACGTGAGATTACCGGGCATCCCCGGATTGTGGCAGGATCTCTGTACCCATGCGACCCCCCCTCATCGCTCTCAAGCCACGCAGGTTCCCGCATAACGTCCGGCACATCATGACAACATTTCCTGCAAGGGTCCACCCGGACGGCACGCGTGGTATAGTTGATGGGAACCTGATCCTCTGGGTTATAAGAGGAAAGCCGCGAAAAACCCCGCCCACTCCCTTTAAAAAAGTCATCAGATCTTCTTACCCATCTCCCCTTTCATCAGGTACTTTACTGCAAGGAAGATCACAAGAGCGATGATCATGAAATCGATGATCGCACTCAGGTAATCCCCGAGAAGGAATTTGAGCGGGCCGATCTCAAGCACGGCCGTCTTCCAGTTGCCTGATGGCGTCACAACCGCAACCAAGGGCATGATGAGATCGGTCACGGTGGAATTCACCAGTTTTGTGGCAGCGGTTCCTATAACGACAGCAACTGCAAGGCCTATCACCTGGTACTTCTTGAGGAATTCCATGAATTCATCATTGAACCCACGGGCTCCTTTTCCGATTGCGTTCATGCCATCTCCAATGGCCTTTTCGGCATCGTCAATCGTGTCGTCAAATTGTTTATCCGTCACTGTCAATCACCAGAAAAAAAGAGAAAAACCCTTTACGTGGGTGCCGGTTTTTCCGCGAACCGGAACGCTCCATCCGGTACTGCGATCTCAAATCGTGCACCATTATCCGGGATACCGGTCTCGCTGATGGTGATGCCGGTAATCGACAGGATCTCCCGGGAGTGAAAGAGTCCCAGTCCGGTATGTTTCCCGAAACCACGTTCGAACAATTGTTTTTTGTCTTCAGATGATATTCCGGTGCCGTTATCAGCAACCGTGATAATGAGTCCGGTGCCAGCGGGATGGTGGGATAGGCTGATGCGGGTCACAGCCCCCCCGTGCTGAAGGGCATTATCGAACAGGTTGTAAAAGACCTTGATGAGGAGCGGGTCGGCGTATATTTCCAGGAGGTCATCGGGGATGTCAAGGGTAATTGCACTGGCTGTCATCTGTGATGCAGCCGTACGGGCTATCACGGATACGCGTTGCCACACAGGGGACCGGACACCAAGATCCTCATATTCCCTGGTGAAGGCGATCTGGCGCTGGATAGTGTCAGCCGCGTTTCTGGCCCGGTTGATATGGGCAATTTTTTCCGGTTCTTTAACGGATTTAAGGGCCAGTTCCAGGGATCCTGAGAGCACCATCACCTGGTTGAGGATATCATGGCGGGTGATTCCCGTCATCAGTTTCAGTTTCCTGCTGGCAAGGGCAAGGGCGTGTTCCGAACGTTTCCTATCGGTGATATCCCGGATGTTGCACTGGATGATCCTCTTATCCCCGACAAGGTAGACGTTGCTGATGAACTCCACGCTCATGGCCTTGCCCTTAATGGTTTCTAAGGGCAGGTCGTCATACCGGATATAACCTTCAGTCTTCAGTTTCGTAAACGCGGTCTGGGCAAAGGATTTGTCTTTGAGAAAACCCAGTTCCCAGAGATGCCTGCCAATAAAATACTCCAGCGGGTATCCCAGCATATCGATAACAAATTTGTTCGCATCGATAATTTCCCCGGTATCCCCGTCAAGGATCAGGATCGCATCCTGTGCCGTTTCAAAGAGCCGGCGATACCGGGTTTCGGATACCTTCAGACTCCCCTGAGCTACATTCCTGTCGGTGATATCCCGGATATTACATTGGATAATCTTCTTGTGGTCAACGAGGTAGACGTTGCTGATGAATTCCACACAGATAGGTTTTCCCTGTTGTGTTTCGAGCGGCAGGTCTTCATACCGGATATATCCGTTTTCTGTGAGTTCGGTAAACGCATTTTTTGCAAAGACTTTGTCGTGTAAAAAACCCAGTTCCCAGAGGTGCCGGCCAACAAAATACTCCAGCGGGTATCCCAGCATATCGATAATAAATTTGTTCGCATCGATAATTTCCCCGCTCTCCCCATTAAGGATCAGGATACCGTCCTGTGCCGTTTCAAAGAGCCGGCGGTACCTGAGCTCTGATTTTTTCAGATCCTGTTCAGCAGTAATTCGTCCCTCCGCGAGGTCAAGACCGGTGAGGGCAAACGAGATATCCCCGGCCTGTTCTTCAAGAAGCCGTATGATCTGGTCGGTAAAAAATCCCTTTTCAGAAGCAAAGAAGGTAATGACACCGGCATTTCCGGTATCCAGTGCGAAGGGGAATGCGGCAAGTGAGAGATAGCCCCGTTCGAGTGCCCCACTACGCCACGACGCCATCTCTGGAGCGCTTTCGATATCATTAGAGACATTGAATGTTTTCTTGCGGAATGCCGTACCGGTCGGACCTTGCCCTTGGGGTATATTCTCTGTCGATATGGTGATCGTATCAAGGTAACTGTCAATATGACCCGATGCTGCAGTGGGTTCTATGACATGTTTTTCATGATTTGCGAGTCCTGCCCATGCCATCCTGAAACCGCCTTCATCGACAACAATCCGGCAAATCTCGTTTAACAGTGCTTTTTTGTCATGAATATGCACGATTGCCTTGTTGGTTGCGGAAAGCACCGTATAGAGCTGGTTGAGGGTGTTGACCTGCGCCTCATCCTTGCGGTGGTCGACGGCCAATCGGATCTTATGGGTCAGTTCGGCAAACTGGGGTTTGGGTGCTCCCCCTTTCTGGAGATAATAGTCGGCACCATTTTCAAAGGCTTCAATAGCGATCTCTTCCCTGCCCTTGCCGGTAAACAAAATGAACGGTATTGTTTTGTTTGTTGACCTGACTTTTTTCAAGAACTCAATGCCGTCCATTCCCGGCATCTGGTAATCGGATACAATGGCCTGGATCCCATTGGTTTTTAACCGGGCAAGTCCTGCAGACGCGGATGATGCACAGGTCACGGCAAATTCGGGAGTCTGTTCGAGAAATCCTTTTCCTATTTCAAGCAGACCTGGTTCATCATCCACATAAAGAACTGATATCGTAAGGATCACCCTCGGGGGACCGGTTTTTTATGAAGAATGTGTGTTACGGGTAATAACCATTTAGTCTGGAATCAAAAAATGAAAACTGATCCCGGATTGCCATGATAGTATCCTTCCAGGGAAATTATGAGAGAACAGTTCCTGTGGCAAGTCACGCAGGATTTCTCGTTTCATCCCGCGCTCTGCTTGCCAAACAATTCCTCCCGGAGTACAAAGACCCGGGTCTTCAGCCCGGTTTCTTCAGATACCGGGGAACTTTTGAGGAGAAACTGCATGTTCAGCCCGAATTTGTTACGGGCAATGAATTTCCCGGTCAAAACCGATTTCGGGTCGTGCAGAAATCCATCGATGTTCATACTGAAATGGTTCTCTGGTGCCGCGAGTGTACTGATGTGTTTCTCCACCACATCAGACAGGATATAACCGAATCGTGTTGTGAACGCACCATTCACGTACTTAATCGCACCCATCGAATCCGTGATAATGACCGGGTCATCCATGCTGTCCAGCGCTGCGGTGAAGGTCGCGAGACGACTCCGTTCGGTCACAAGCTGATCGTTTAATGATGTCAAGGCACGCTCAGCGGTTTTCCGATGGGTGGTGTCCGTGCAGTACACGGCAATCGATCGTATGATTCCCCGTGAATCGGTGATGGGGATTACAGCACTGTCATACCAGACACTCCCGAAATGTTCCTCAACCCGGATGGTTTTTCCAATGCCGGCCTGCCTGACCGCCTCGGCGAGAGGCGCAGTAATGGACTGGCTGGCAAGCAGGTCAAAAAACGGTTTACCAATAAGGTTCCCGATAGTGTCCCTGGCTCTCTTTGCCATCGCTTCGTTCAGGGCCACAATAGTTGCCTGTGCGTCCAGCAGGAGAGAGGGGTTGTCCGTTGCATTGAGCAATGTGTGGATAGTATTGTCATGTTCCTTCAATTTCTGCTCAAGCAGGGAATTGTACAGGGCAATCTCAATAGCAGTCTGGATCTGGCGCTCGTTAAACGGTTTTATGATATACCCCGAAGGGCTGGTTTTCTTCGCCCGGTCAATGATTGCCGGGGTAGCAAACGCAGTGACATAGATGATCGGGATGTCCCACTGCGAGCGGATAGCCCCTCCGGCCGTGATCCCGTCCATCTCCCCGGCGAGGTTGATGTCCATGAGGACAAGATCCGGATGGTGTTCCTCTGCAAGGGAGATCGCCATCTCCCCCGTGTCTGCGATTCCAGAGACGTGGTACCCGAATTCCTGCAACATCTCCTTCAAATCTTCGGCAACCAGTGCCTCGTCCTCAACAATGAGGATCTTGATCTTTTCTGTCATAACACTCTCACACCTAGTTTATCCGATTCTGCATTCCATGGAACTGAAATTTGAATGGTGATTCCCTTACAACGGGTCATGCACGTCCACATAGCGTGGATCGGTTGTACAATGAGACTTATGCAGGCAACGTCGGGGAATGCCACGTCCACCGGATCAGACCCTGAAGAAAACCCGGTCATCCTCCGTGAAAACGCCAGTCCATCATCCTGATTGCGTTGAATTCGTGTCATGGCAACACCTCACCCCCGCTTTCTGCGGGTTTGGGAATCACCATCACAGGCTTTGCTCCCGTTGCAGGGCCAATGATCCCAGGAGTGGTGATCTGGGCGGTAAGGGTATTTACAAGCGATTCTTTTCCGGGAGTTTCTGCCGGTTTGGGAATCACAAATACAAACTTCGTTCCCTCACTGCGATCAATCACTACGGTACCATGGAGCTGGCCGGTGAGTGTTCTTACAAGACGGAGTCCCAGCGATGTCTGGTTTTCCAGCGTGATGCCCTCCGGAATCCCGACGCCATTGTCTGCAACGGTTAATGTCAGGGTTTTCGTATCTTCAGAAGCCGTGATGGAAAGGTTCCCATTTTTCCTTCCCTTAAACGCGTACTTCAAGCTGTTCGTGATCAGTTCGTTGATGATGAGACCTAGCGGGATAGCGGTATTGATATCGACATAGATATCCGTGATGTTCAGTTCGAACCGGACGATCTCGTTTGCGTTTCCGTACGACTGCGAGAGCTGCATTTCCAGAGAGTGGATATAATTTTTCAGGTCGATTCGTGAGAAGTCTTTGCCCTTGTAGAGATGTTCGTGGACGAGCGCCATGGACAGCACCCGGGACTGACAGTCTTTTAAGACTTCAATGGTCTTGGGATCGTCAATCTTCCGGATCTGCAGGTTGAGGAGGCTCGATATGATCTGGAGATTGTTCTTGACCCGGTGGTGGATCTCCCGGAGCAGGGTCTCTTTCTCGGCAAGTGATGCCTCAATAAGATCTGCTATCTTCTTTCGTTCCGTGACGTCCCGTGCCGATGCATAGATAACGTTTCCGGTGGAAAACAGGCGCCACTCGATCCAACGGTACGATCCGTCCCGGTGCCGGTAGCGGTTCGTAAACTGAAGGACTATTTTCCCTTCCTTAAGTTCTGCCAGAGCACCACGCGATGCCCCCATATCCTCGGGGTGGACAAAATCCAGAAACTGTTTTCCTTCCAGTTCAGCAGGGCTGTACCCGAGAGCCGATTCCCATTCCTTGTTCAGGCGTCGGAAATGACCATCTGGATCTGCGATACCGAGCAGGTCGAGCGTGTTGGTAAAGTACCCGTCCATCTCTTCATTTTTCTGGCGCAATGCCTCTTCGGCGAGTTTACGCTGCGTAGTGTCCCGAATATTACACTGGATGACCTTCTTGTTGTTGACGGTATAGACGTTGCTGATAAACTCCACCGCGATCTTTCGCCCGTCCGCGGTTTCGAGCGGCATATCCTCGTACCGGATATACTCTTTCCGCTGCAACTCCCCGAAATTGTCTTTGTTGGCAACAATGTCCTTGAACAGTCCAATCTCCCAGATTTTCTTGCCCAAAAACTCATCGCGGGAAAAGCCCAGCATGTTGATGAGGAACGGGTTCACCTCAACAATCTGGCCGGTGTCAGCATCAAGGATGAGAATGCCATCCTGGGCCGTCTCAAACAGCCGGCGGTAGCGGATCTCTGATGCAATTTTTGCCTCTTCAGCCAGTTTGCGTTCAGTAATATTCCGGATATTGCACTGGATGACCTTCTTGGTGTTCACCGTGTAGACGTTGCTGACAAATTCCACAGCAATATGTCGCCCGTCGGCGGTTTCGAGCGGCATATCCTCGTACCGCATGAACTCCTTCCGCTGCAATTCCCCAAAATTGTCTTTGTTGGCAACGATATCCTTGAACAGTCCGATCTCCCAGATTTTCTTTCCAAGAAACTGTTCACGGGAGAAGCCCAGCATGTTGATGAGGAACGGATTCACCTCAACAATCTGACCGGAATCGGCATCGAGGATGAGAATCCCATCCTGAGCCGTCTCAAACAGCCGGCGGTACCGGATCTCTGATGCAATTTTTGCCTCTTCAGCCAGTTTGCGGTCCGTATTGTCCCGGATATTGCACTGAATGACTTTCTTGTTGTTCACCATGTAGACGTTACTGATGAACTCAACGGCTATCTTCCGCCCGTCAGCGGTTTCGAGCGGGAGATCCTCGTACCGGATATACTCTTTCCTCTGCAGTTCCCCGAAATTGTCTTTATTGGCAACGATATCCTTGAACAGTCCGATCTCCCAGATTTTCTTCCCAAGGAACTGTTCACGGGAGAAGCCCAGCATGTTGATGAGGAATGGATTTACCTCAACGATCTGACCGGAATCGGCATCGAGGATGAGGATGCCATCCTGGGCTGTCTCAAACAGACGGCGATACCGGATCTCGGACGCCATTTGCGCATCTTCCGCAAGCTTGCGCTTGGTAATGTCCCGGATGTTGCACTGGATGACTTTTGTATTGTTCACCGTGTAGACGTTGCTGACGAACTCTACTGCGATATGCCTCCCATCGGCGGTTTCGAGTGGGAGATCTTCATACCGGATGTACTCCTTTCGCTGCAATTCTTCAAAATTGTCTTTGTTGGCAACGATATCCTTGAAGAGGCCGATCTCCCAGAGTTTCTTTCCAAGGAACTGTTCACGGGAGAAACCCAACATGGTAATTGAAAATGGATTTACCTCAACGATCTGGCCAGTCCCTGCATCAAGGATGAGGATACCGTCCTGGGCCGTCTCAAACAGACGGCGATACCGGATCTCTGATGCAATTTTTGCCTCTTCGGCCAGTTTGCGATCGGTACTGTCCCGGATATTGCACTGGATGACTTTTGTATTGTTCACCGTGTAGACGTTGCTGATGAACTCAACGGCTATCTTCCGCCCGTCAGCGGTTTCGAGCGGCATATCCTCATACCGGATGTATTCCTTCCGTTGCAATTCTTCGAAATTGTCTTTATTGGCAACAATATCCTTGAAAAGACCAATCTCCCAGATCTTCTTTCCAAGAAACTGTTCACGGGAGAAGCCCAGCATGTTGATGAGGAATGGGTTTACCTCAACGATCTGACCGGAATCGGCATCGAGGATGAGAATGCCATCCTGGGCCGTTTCAAACAGCCGACGGTAGCGCATCTCTGAAGCACTCATCGCTTCCTCAGCCAGTTTGCGCCAGGTGATATCATGGGCTATGGTGGAGACACCGATCAGGTGGTTATGTACGTCCCGGATCTGGGATGCGGTCAGAGCAACGTTGATCAGTCCACCATCTTTCTTCCTGCGCAGGGTTTCATATCGGACAACCGGTTCGTTTTTCCTGATACGGTCAAGAATCAAACCGGTATCGTCAGATTGATCCGGGGGCACCAGCAGGGATATACTCTTACCAACGATCTCTTCTGCAGAATACCCGTATATCCGTGCAGCACCAGCGTTCCAGCTCGTGATGGTCCCGTCAAGGGTTTTTCCGATGATCGCATCCTCTGAGTACTCAACAATTGCAGCAAGACGTGCCCGTTCCTCTTCCGCACGTTTGCGTTCGGTAATATCCCGGATGTTACACTGGATGACCTTCTTCTCGTTTACCGTATAGACGTTGCTGACAAATTCTACAGCAATATGATGCCCATCCGCGGTTTCGAGCGGCATATCTTCGTACCGGATGTATTCCTTCCGCTGCAATTCTTCGAAGTTGTCTTTGTTGGCAACGATATCCTTGAAAAGACCAATCTCCCAAATTTTCTTTCCCAGGAACTGTTCACGGGAGAAGCCCAGCATGTTGATCAAAAACGGGTTCGCATCCACGATCTGGCCCGTGTCGGCATCGAGGATGAGAATGCCATCCTGAGCCGTCTCAAACAGCCGACGGTAGCGGATCTCTGATGCATGCAATGCCTCTTCCGCCACCTTGCTATCCTCTGAAATATTTTTATTGTCTGTCATGTTTCACCAACCAACGCCTCCCCGATGAGATCCTCCTGATTCTTTGTCAGATGCTCAGGGATCTTCACGATTGCTTTTACCAGCAGGTCTCCCCGACGGTCTGAATTCAGGTAGGGCATCCCCTGTTCCCTGAGCCGGAAGAGGGTATGGCTCTGGGTTCCTTTGGGGATCTTCAGCAATGCGGTTCCCGAGATTGCAGGAACGGTGATCTCACTACCCAGGAGTGCTGTTTTCAGGCTGACGATGGTGGTATTGTATAAATCTGCACCCTGTCGTTCGAAGCGGTCATGCTTTTTTACATGGACAACAACATAGAGGTCGCCTGAAGGCCCGCGGTTCTCACCGGGTTCTCCTTCCCCGGCAATTCTCAGGAACTGCCCGTCTTCAACTCCCCGGGGGATGGTCACGTCGATGGTCCGGGTTTTCTGTTGTGTTCCCTTCCCATGGCAGGTCCCGCAGGGCTTCTCAATCCTCTTTCCACTCCCGCCACAGTCCGGGCACGGGGCGATGTTCATCAGGTTGCGGTTTCCCACCTGCTGGGGACGCCGGATCTCTCCGGTCCCTTTGCAGCCGGGGCAGTCCCGCAGGTAACCGGGTTCTGCACCCGACCCGTGGCAGGTTCCGCATGCGGAAAAATGCGGGACTGCCACGGTATTTTTCGTACCATTGAATGCATCGGTCAGGGTAATCTCAATGTCATAACGGAGATCGGCCCCGGCTCTCTGTTTTGCCTTACGGGATCCGCCGGAGAATGCATCGAAGATGTCACCCAGCCCGAAGTCCCGGAACAGATCCTCATAATTGGCGGCCCTGGACGGGGGTTGTTCGCCGGGTTTGAACTCTGCATGTCCCACCCGATCGTACTGCACTTTCTTCTGCGGGTCGCTCAAGACATGGTAGGCCTCATTGACCTCCTTGAATTTCTCCTCAGCGTCCTTGCTCCCCTTGTTGAGATCCGGATGATTCTTCCGGGCCAGATGCCGGAATGCCTTTTTTAAGTCGTCCTGCGACGCATCTTTTTTTACGCCCAGGATTTCATAGTAATCCCCTTTTGCCATGGTGTACGCGGAAATGGATCAGGCCTCATCCTTGACTTTGAAATCCGCGTCAACAACTTTTTCCCCGCCGGGACCGCTTGCTTCCTGTCGGGGTTCTTCATTGCCGGGTCCGGAGCCATGAGCTCCCGACTGCTGATGGTTCTCCTTCTCTGAAGCTGCCTGGTATACGGCAGATCCGGCCACTCCCAGCACGGTCTGGAGTTTTTCAGTCTCGGCCTTGATCAGCGTACTGTCCTTGCCTTCCAGTGCTGCCTTCACCGCAACGATGGCGGCATTCACCTTGTCAATGAGATCGGTACTGATTTTTCCGGCAAGATCGGTTTTTGTCTTTTCCGCGGTATAGACGAGGGTGTCGGCGATATTTCTGGCCTCAACCTCTTCTTTGCGTTTCTTATCTTCTTCTTCGAACTGCTTTGCTTCATTCACCATTTTTTTGACATCATTCTCTGCAAGTTTTGTCGAGGCCGTGATGGTCATCTTCTGCTCTTTGCCGGTCCCGATATCTTTTGCCGATACATTCAGGATGCCTGATGCATCGATATCGAAGGTGACGTCGATCTGGGGAATTCTCCGGGGTGCCGGGGGAAGCCCGACGAGATTGAACTGGCCCAGGCTCACGTTGTCAACTGCCATGGGACGTTCACCCTGGAGCACATGAATCGTAACGGAAGTCTGGTAATCGGCCGCGGTTGAGAAGGTCTGGCTCTTTTTTGTGGGAATGGTCGTGTTTCGTTCGATCAGCGGGGTCCTCACGCCACCGAGCGTCTCGATACCCAGCGTAAGCGGTGTCACATCGAGGAGCACCATATCAGTAATCTCGCCACCAAGAATTGCACCCTGGATCGCGGCTCCGATGGCAACGCATTCCATGGGGTCGATTCCCCGTTCTGCGTTCTTACCGATATGATCCTCAATAAACTTCTGGACCACGGGCATCCGGGTCGGTCCTCCGACAAGGATCACTTTCTGGATATCGTTCTTGGTCAGTTTTGCATCTTTCAAAGCGGTTTCGAAGGGGGTGATACACCGTTTGATGATCGGTTCAACCAGCTGTTCGAGTTTTGCCCGGCTCAGTTTTAAGGAGAGATGTTTTGGCCCTGCCTGCGTTGCGGAGACATACGGGAGATTGATCTCGGTCTCTATGACCGTGGACAACTCGATCTTCGCCTTTTCGCCGGCTTCCTTTACCCGGTTGATCGCCATTTTGTCATTTCGTATATCGATACCCTCAAGTTTCTGGAATTCGGCTGCAATCCATTCATAAATCGCATTGTCCATATCGGTGCCGCCCAGCTGGGTATCACCGGAGGTTGCGAGGACCGAGAATGTTCCTCCGCCGAACTCCATGATGGTTACATCGAGGGTGCCGCCACCAAGATCAAAGACCAGGATTTTATATTCCCCACTCCGGTCCAGGCCATAGGCCATCGACGCCGCTGTCGGCTCATTCACGAGCCGGACTACATCAAGACCCGCAATCTTCCCGGCATCCTTGGTTGCCGTCCGCTGGTTGTCATTGAAATAAGCCGGAACGGTGATCACCGCTTTTGTCACGGGCTCTCCGAGGAATGATTCCGCATCCCGCTTTATCTTCTGCAGGACATATGCCGAGATCTGTTGGGGCGTGTATTCCTTACCGAAAATTTTGTAACTATGATCGGTTCCCATCTTTCGTTTTGCGGCAACTACGGTTCCTTCCGGGTTACTCACCGCCTGCCTGCGAGCCGGTTCTCCTACAAGGAGCTGTCCGTCGGGTGTGAATGCAACATAGGAGGGAAACATCTTTCCGGCAACGGTTGCACCTTCGGCTGAGGGAATGATGGTCGGTTTTCCTCCCAGCATCACCGCCGCCTCACTGTTGGAGGTTCCCAGGTCAATTCCGATGATCTTCTCTTTACCCATTGTTTTCACCATCAGGTTCTGCGATATGTTCTGCAATCTTTACTTTTGACGGCCGGATGACCTTCGTTCTCAGCTGGTATCCTCTGCCAATATCTTCCAGGATCGTGTTCGCCTCTTCATTGCTTCTCTCTTTACAGATTACCTCGTGGAACTGCGGATCGAATTTTTTCCCCACGCCCTCGATGGATTGCAACCCGTATTCGTGGAGGATCTTTACCATCTTTTTCTGGATCATCTGCATCCCCCCCCGGTTTTGTTCCATCTCAAGGGAGGGCAGTGCCTGTTCGAAATCATCCAGAATCACCAGGAGATCCTTGATCAGGTTCTCGTTTGCGAGCGCGATGATCGCGTCTTTCTCTTTCTCAGACCATTTGCGGTAATTGTCAAAATCCGCCTGGAGGTATTTCAGCCGGTTGAGCCGCTCTTCTGCAAGCCGGGTCTGGTTTTCAAGTTCCCCTTTCAGGTCTTCTCTGTCTTTTGTCATCGTCCCCTCATCGCTACCCTTGTTCTCGTCAGTTGCCATGGGGACAATCACAATAATTCCGGATAAATTCACAAAAAAAACAAGCCGGGTTATCGCAGTGGCCACACCCGGTTGCGGGGCATGTTGATCCAAAACGGTGAAATACTGCGGCACTCTCTGTATGAATCTGTTCGCCTACCTTCCGGTACGAATCCCATATACGGGAGATCTCCTCTCCGGCCTGGAACAGTCCGGTGGAATTATCAAAGACAGGAATTGTCCTCACCTGTCGTGAGTATAGAAGAGGTTTTTTTATAGGATCTCTGTCAGAATGCAGATTTTGAAACAAAATTTGCAATGATATATCTGATATCGTTCAGAGCAAAAGGACCTTTCACAAGGTACAAGAAGAGTGGCAGGAATTAGTTCTTTTCCAGGGTCAGTTCAAGGATCCCATCGGAAAACCGTTTTTTTGAGAATCTGACTTCACAGGGAATCGTGATCACTTTCTTATATTGTTTCACGGTGTTCATTGCATGAATCGTAACCAAGGTTGACTTGTTTTCCAGATCGATCTTGATCTTTTCCTCAGATATGCCGGGAAGTTCTGTCAGGATGCGGAGAAATTTTCCTTCATCAACAATCGTTGTTACTGGTTCGATAGTATCGATTGGTTGGGTATTTTTGGAATTTTCTTTCCGCATGTTCCTGATCCTCGTTTCTTTATAAAAGATCCCTGTGTTTTTCCGGATATGTTTTTTTGTCCTTTACGTCATCGATCTCAACGGTCACATACCAAAAATGATCGGGTGAAATGGGTTCCGATCGCTGGTATTGTCCCGTTATTATTGGATTTCTGCAGTGCTAGTGTAGTTTGTGAACATGTATAGTTGTCCACCTGTCCGATGGGGCTGATGTATGGATTTACTTCAGAGGGATAACATTCGTGGAGGGCGACAGAAAAACCCGGTATCCCCACATACGGGGCCTCCTCTGCCACCTTCACACTGGGAACATTGTGCAGTTTTCTCGTGTTTTCGCATCCGCAAGGTCACATGAGGTATTCCTCTTCTCAAAGATGACAAACCACCTCCGCCGGGTAGTACTCTGCCCGGTCACTACCTTATTATGAAAGATGATAAAACAGACCGGATTTTACAAATCTTGTTATGTTTTTGATAATAAGCGGTGATTGATGCCTGCACGATGGAACAAACGTATCTGCATGGCAGAAGATGAACATCCGCCATCCCGTTCGTTCATGGGGTTCAGTACTTCACTAATTCTTCCTCCGTGAATCCTGGTAGAGGACACCACCTGCCAAATACCTGAGTGAATAGTTACACCATTATCAGCATCGCAATCGATCTCCCGGCAAAAAATTTTCAACCACCCCCTCACCCCCTGCTCAAATTTTTTCATGCAGGGTCTGGTTGATCGGCAAACCATCTCACGCCGGAAAGCCAGAAATTTTGTCGCTTGTACATGTATTTTGTCGGATAATTATCCGATTATCGCCTCATCAACTGACACCTCATGATCGCGATTGAAAATTTTTCAGCAGAGTCTGCTAAAAAAATGATCGGGAAAATACCTTAATCCAAACACATTGTATGAACCCGGTACGTCTCTAAAATAGTCTCCTACAGAAAGGGTAGTCAGCAACTCCCATCCCATCAGCCCGAAACTACGAAGAACCGGAACAAATCTCCGTCAATTGTTCCGGGACCACGGAGAATACGGGCCAGGAAAATCCCTTGACGAGTCAGCCGTATCTTCTTGGGCAGGAATGAGATGACGGTCAGAAGGTACCGGATCGCAATGATTCCGGATGATGTTTTAGTATTCAGATGGCTTTTTTGCCATCCCGTAATCGTATCCGGCACCCTCGGCCTGTTTGGATATTACGCTTTTCTTTGGTTCGGGCTCAAATTTAGAGAAGAACTGGGGTTGTGATCTCTCACCCCGATTATTTTTTATCACGATTTCCCGGGTTGATCTCACTTCCCCCGCTCATGATATGCTCGAACACCTGTTTGAAGTCGTCGAGTTTCTGGCTGATATGCTTTCTTCCTTTTTCTGTAGTATAATACAATTTGGATTTTCCTGAAACCCGGATCTCCAGGTGCCCGTCCTCCATCAGATCGTGAAGGAGGGTATACACCCGTGCCTGGGGGATAAAAACCTTGTACCGGTTATGGATCTCGTGGACGATATCATATCCGGATATCGGCTTGTCCAGGAGGGAAAGGACCACCGGCTCCAGTGATTTTTTTACCACATCATCGACGGTTGACTGGGGGACGACGGATACCGTCCCGGAGGGAAATGTCTGGTGGGCAAACGAGAGCGTGGTCTCTTTTCCCGTAGATACAATGATCTTGGGAATCCCCTCTGCCAGGGTCTTTATCAGGGTATGATCAATTTTGCCGATATTGATGGCGATGATCCCGGATATGTGGGTCTTTGACTCCTTTTTGGAAAGAAGCAGGTTTCGGATGGAGAGAATATCCGTAAACTCCTCGGTCTCAGAGAAATCCAGCAGGATCTGCAGGGAGTCCATGGTGCCTTCATACAACAGGGAGTCCGTACACTTTTCAAGGATGGGCAAAAGGGTATGAACTTCATGTCTTTTTATCCGGTACGTGTACAGCTCCTTCTTCTGGATCTCCTTTATGAAGTGTTTCTGGAGAATGGACTGGGAATAGGCAAACAGGTTACGGCCACCCTTTTTTATCCCCTCTTCCAGTGCAAATTTGAAGATCGGGTCTTTTACCACCTGGTCGGTGTAGAGGAAGAGAACAATATCGGTGAAGATATCTTTTAACAGTACGGATTTTATTTCGGGCAGATCGAGGTAGGCCAGGCCATCTGGTCCCAGGGTACCGGCTTCCGTGCCGGATGCGATTTTATCTGGTGCAGGTTTCCGTGCTTTCTGCTCGTCCTGTTCTGTTGCTTTACGGAACAGCGCCACTTCAATGGCGGCTTTTATCTCCAGTTCATTGAAAGGTTTTACAATATAGCCATAGGGCCGGACGCTCTTTGCCTTTTCAATGATGGTATCGTCAGCATACGAGGTGACAAAAACCACCGGGATATCCAGTTCCGTAGTGATGATCTTTGCTGCTTCAATACCATTCATCTTCCCCGGCATCACGATATCCATCAGCACAAGATCGGGCCGGGCACTCCGCGCCTTCTCGATCGCTTCTTCGCCGGAAGCCGCCATGCCTGCAACCATATATCCCATTGCACTCAGGCGTTCTTCCAGCTGCATCGTGATGATTGCTTCATCATCAACCACAAGTATTTTTGACATAATTATTCTCCCCCCCCCCCTCGGGGATAATCGGAAATTCCATTCTGATTTCAGTACCCTTCCCGCTCTTCATCGTGAGTGTTCCCCGGAGCTGGTGCTGCACCAGGGTCCTGATCAGTTTGAGACCAAGACTTGAGGACCGGCCGATATCCAGGTCCGGGGGTAAGCCAATCCCGTCATCCTGGACCCTGATACGGATCAGGCCGTTCTTCTTTTCTGCGGAGATCTCAATGGTGCCCTGCTTTCGCCCTTTGAAGGCATGTTTGTACGCGTTCGAGAGAAGTTCATTGACAACGAGTGCGCAGGGCAGGGCCTGGTCCACCGGGAGAAATACAGGTTCCGGGGAAATCTCGCAGTGGATCTCGTGCCCTTTATGCGAGAAAATATTTGATAATGCCGATACCTGGTCCCTGAACTGGCCGGTGATATCGATCTTCCCGAACTGTTTGCTCTCATAGAGCCGGGTATGGATCTGCGCCATGGTCTGGATCTTCAGCATCATATCCGTAAGAATCTCGGTTGTTGCAGCATCAGACGAGCGCATACGGGTCATATCCAACAGGCCGGAGATCAGCTGGAGATTGTTCTTGACCCGGTGGTGGATCTCCCGGAGCAGCACTTCCTTCTCTTCTAAGGATGCAATCAGTTTTTCCTCGGCATGTTTGCGATCCGTGATGTCCCGGAAACTCCAGACCCTGCCAACCACACTGCTCCCGATTATCTGGGGTTTTGAATAGCGCTCAAAGATCTTCCTGTCAATAAATTCAATCATGTCAAAGCTTTCACGTGCGGGGCTCGTCAGGAGCTCGTCAATGCTGGCAGAAAATTCTTCCGGATTTTTGAGTTGTGGCAGGATATGATTCATCACTTTCCGGTTCTCACCGGATTCCATCACCACCGGGGGAATACCCCACATGGTCACAAAATTCAGGTTATAACTGGTGATCTTACCCCATTGGTTGACCACATAAATACCGTCTGCGGTTGATTCAAGTGCTGCATGGAGGAGGGAGAGCGTATTTTTCAGCGTCCTGTCGGCGATTGTCCGCTGCCGGATCTCTTCTTCCAGCATCACGTTCATCTTTGCATACTCAGCTGCCCGCAGAAGGTTCTCGGACTCCACCTTTTTCCGTTCGGTGATATCCTGTCCCTGGGCGATGATGGAGATGATCGTTCTTCCATCAGGTCCATATATAGGGGCAGAATTCCAGAGTACCGTCCTGATCTCACCGGAAGTATCGAGAATTGGTATTTCCACACTGTCCCATCTCACTCCCTCGATGGTATCCCGTATAAGACCCATCGCATCCTTCCGGAATTTTTCGGGCAAGAGTATCTCAAAATGCTGTCCGATGACATCCTCTGCCGTCCTGCCGGTCAGATGTTCAAATGCCCGGTTGAACAACGTGACGTGGAATCGGGGATCCCAGACGACAATGGGGGCATTAGCATAGGAAATAAGATTGTCAAGATATTCCTTGGTTTCCCGCAGTTTATCCTCGACCTGTACCTGTTTTGTGATATCATACGCCACTTCCCCGGCACCTACGATGGTGCCATTCGCATCCCGTATGGGAGCATGGAGTACATGATAGACCTTCTGGTGCCCGGAGGTATCACCGAATTCAATCGTCTGGTTTACATTCTCACCCAGGAGTACTTTTCTCCACTCATCCATGGCCCGTTTCTGTTCTTCCGGTATCTCTGCGTACAGGTCAAGCATGCTGGTGCCTAAGGTGAGGTCCTTACCGGTAAGCCGCCTGATCTCGTCCTTATAGGTCTGGTTGAAGAAGATATACCGGAAATCCAGGTCCTGGACCGCGATGATCACATCGGTTCCTTTCGTTACGGCCTCCAGCAGTTCGTGAGCCCGCAGAAGGTCCTCCTCGTTGTGCCGCAACACGTCATCGGCCCGCTTCTGTTCGCTGATGTCGTGGCTTATGCCGATGATCGCAATGAGATTCCCGTCTTCACCGAAAAGGGGAGAGTCGGTGACATGAACGAAAAATTCGTGGCCGTCCCGGTGACGGACCCGGTATTCCCCGGACCACATCTCGCCCCGGTTCACCTGTGCAATGATCTGCTGTGCTGCCTCCTTCGATACTTCCGGAACGGTCAGGTCAGCCGTGCTGCGGCCGATCGCCTCTTCTTGCTTCCAGCCATAGGTCCGGGTCGCGCCCTCGTTCCAGAATATGATCTTATGATCGGTGTCGATCGCAATGACGGCATCCCCGACCGCATCGAGCAGGCGTGCCTGGAACCGGAGCCTTTCTTCGTCTTTCCTCCTGTCGGTGATGACAACGCTGATCTTCGTATCCTCATCTGAGGTGAGTGCACTCATGGAGATGAGGACCGGGAGGGACGAAGAGTCCTGGCGGATCCGGATCCGGGCCCGGCAGGCATTCTTCACGATCCCCTTCACCGCCTCCTTGATCTCTGTCTGAAATTCCGGGCAGACATGATCGAAGATAGACGTGCCGAGCACCTTGTCGGATGACAGCTGCACCATCTCTTCAAACCGCGCGTTGGAGAACAGGATCATCCCGGCCCGGGAGAGGGTGAGCGCCCCTTCACGGATATTATCGATCAGTGCCCGGTACGGGTGATCGGATCCCTCCAGCGTGTAGACCTGCTGGACATCGTCTTTTGAGACAACGATGGCGTCCACTTCACCGGAACGGATGGCCTCAAGTGTGTCTTCGAGCTCGCGAACCTTCTCGCGCAGTTCCCCGACTTCTTTTTTAAGGTCAGTGTTTTCCCGTGTCATACCGGTCCTCCGGCCGTGGTTTTTGTCATGTGCCGGTCGATGTTGGGACCAGATCGAGTCCAATGAGCACTTTCTCCTTCCGGCTCATGTCACCTATCACCCTCCGTAAGGGAAGGGGCAGATTCTTGATCAGGGTTGGAGCCGCGAGTACGAGGTCGACCAGGTTCTTCGTATGGTCCTGGTAGATATCGATCACTTCGAGTTCATACCTTCCCTTCAGGTACTCTTCGCAGATCTTCTTCACGTTCTCAACTGCAATCTGTGACCGGGGGTTGTTACCGGCAATGTAGAGCCGGAGCACGTAGTGATCGGTCTTCCGCTTCAGAAGTGCCGCTTCGTACTCGGCGGTTACGTCGCCTTGTACCTTCTTCGTTGCGGCAGCCTTCGTATCACGTCACCTTCCGGAGGTCCAGGCCCACCAGAACTTTCTCGGTGTTGGAAAGGTTCCCGATGATCTTCTTGACCGGTGTCGGGAGCTTCCGGATCAGGGTGGGGACGGCAACGATCTGGTGATCTTTCGCCAGCTGCGGGTGTTTC
Source organism: uncultured Methanoregula sp. (assembly GCA_964592875.1). Lineage (GTDB taxonomy): Archaea > Halobacteriota > Methanomicrobia > Methanomicrobiales > Methanospirillaceae > Methanoregula. The sequence goes on along the minus strand of CAZQGG010000006.1, from coordinate 227,827 downwards.
TGGAGATCGATGACCTCGATCGTATACTTGTTTCCGATGTGGTCCTCGCAGATCTTCTTGAGGTTTTCAAACGCGGTCAGGGAATTCGGGGTCTGGCCTGCAACGTACAACCGCAGGATCCATGCATCGTCCACGGTCTCTTCAGTCTTCGCCTTTTTATGCTCTTTTTGTTGGGTCCTGGGTACTGTTGGCAAAAGATTCACCTCGTCTTACTGCTCATTCCGGTTCAGCGATCGACCTGCCGCTGGGTCGCGATCTCTATCAGGGTCTTTGCTTCCGTCTTCTCGCGGGAGATATCCTGTCCGATGAGGATCTTCATATCCTCCTCTTCACGGACGTACTTCTCTTTAAGCATCTCGATCTCGATCTCCATGAGCTTCCGCTTGCTCTCAATCTCGCGCTTCTTCCGATCGATCTCCTCGTTCTTACGAAGCCGCTCGTCGATCTCCCCGCTCTCCTGCGCCATCCGGGCAGAGCCGAAGAAGACGCCCTCCCTGCCCTTATACACATCGAGGAGCTGGATGCCGTTATCCGACAGGACAAACTCGCGGAGCTGGTTTGAGTGGGCCATCCCCCGCGACTTGATGATGGAGAATGCCCGGTTCCGCTCGCCGTTCCCCTCGACATTCTTGAGGACAAGCCACGCGTCCATCAGGGAGGATACGTGCATCTCGGTGGGTTCGTTCAGATATGCCCCGTAATTGCCATCGTTTGAGAGATTGGTGAAGAGCCCGGTGATGTGGAGGGACTTGGCATAGTCAATGAGGCGCATCAGCATCGAGCGGACCTGGATGTCGTCGCCGATGGGGTAGAGGTTGGAGATGGGATCGACGGCCACAACCCGGGGCTTGAATTCCCCGATGAGTTTCAGCATCACCGAGAGGTGCATCTCGAGGCTGTATGCGGTCGGTCGGACCGCGTGGAACTTCAAAAGACCGGAGTTGACCCAGGGTTCAAGGTTTATCCCGATTGATTTCATGTTCCGCAGGATCTGGCTCTCGGATTCCTCGAAGATGAAGAAGAGGCACTTCTCGTTGCGGCCGCACGCTGCATCGATAAATGTCGCCGCGATGCTGGTCTTGCCGGTTCCTGCCTGCCCTGATACGAGGATGGATGAGCCGCGATAGAATCCTTTCCCCCCGAGCATGGTGTCGAGCCGGGGGATGCCGGGAGAGATCCGTTCCTCCGATGCCTTGTGGGTGAGGGACATGGAGGTGATGGGGAGAACGGAGATGCCATCGCTGCTGATCAAAAACGGGTACTCGTCCGTGCCGTGGATGCTGCCGCGGTACTTGACAATGCGCAGGCGCCGGGTCGCGATCTGGTTCATGAGCCGGTGGTCGAGTGTGATGACGCAGTCCGCAACGTACTCTTCAAGGCCGTACTTGGTGATCGACCGGTCCCCGCGTTCGCCCGTGACAACCGCAGTCACACCCCGGTTCTTGAGCCAGTGGAAGAGCCGGTGCAGCTCCGACCGGAGGATCCTTTCATTGGCAAAGCCGGAGAAGATGGTCTCCAGCGTGTCGATAGCAATCCTTTTCGCACCGACTTCGTCAATCATCGCGCCGAGCCGGATAAAGAGGCCTTCGAGATCGTATTCCCCGGTCTCCTCGATCTCGGTGCGTTCGATAGCGATGTGGTCGAGGACCAGTTTCTTCTGGCGGACGAGGTCGTCAAGATCGAACCCCATCGACTTGAAATTCTTCTTGAGGTCGTCGATATTCTCCTCGAACGCGACAAAGACACCGGGTTCATTGTGATCGGCAATCCCCCGGATGATGAACTCCATGGCAAAGAGCGTCTTCCCGCAGCCCGGGCCTCCGCTGATCAGCGATGGCCGGCCTTTCGGGAGCCCGCCACCGGTAATATCGTCAAATCCCTTGATCCCGGAGGGGATCTTCTCTAACACGTCCGTTCCTGCAATTACGCCGGTTTTATTTTTCAGGGTACTTTTCGTACTACACCACTATCCTTACACCATTGATGAGACTATTATCTGCACCGCATATATAATGGGGGACATGGGTCCCGTTCTTTTTGGAGAAGTACTGGTCATCAGTAAAAGAGCATCGTCCCGTGGAATTAAAAAGCGAATAATCAATGACGATTGATTTTTTGGTTTCCATAGAAATGTTCCGGGGATTCCGCACAGGCCATTCATCAGGTACGGCAGGTACCGGTACGGATTTGGCTGCGATTGCAGCAACAACGTTCTCCATCATAGGCCTGATATTAAAAACCCAGTAAATACTGATAAGTGGTCTCCCAGTTTGCAATTTTTGCAACGAACGGTCGGGTAATACCCGTACTGACATCCCGACCCTCCTTGTCGTTATCCTGCGGGGGTACTTTGTCGGGAAAGGGTATCCGACCGGACTATAGTCTCCACAACCGTCCCCCTACGGAGTAATCACACTCAAAAATATTTGCCCTAAAAACGCTCCGTTTCCCGATCAGAGCCCATTTTACAGAACCACTTTTTGGAGAGTCGCACTTTTTGGCGAATTAGAGTACAGTGATTCTGAATGGAGTGAGAATTAGGAGTATTTTGACAATTGGGAACCCATACAACCCTGAAAAAATGTCAATATAGGACCTCCCGGTTTGAGGATCGGTTTGTAATCCGGAGATCGGACTGACCGGAGAAATGACGGGGGGTCGGATCCGGGGATCCATTAGGGATGATGATCCAAATCATGAATACATCATCACCCCCCGTACAACTTTTGCGCACACCAATTCCCAATATCCGCGCCCCGTTTCTCCCCAATCCTTTGCAAAATCCCCCATTTTCACGTTTCAAAATTTATTCATCCAAGCCCATTGCCTCCCGCATCCTATATGGATATGTCAAAGGGCCCCGCGACTGCGAAGAACCAAAAAACGGTTCTTCGCGTCCACCCGGTTCGGCCGAACCGGTTGGACAGACCCGCGAAGATCCAGACGAACCACTCTGTAAGACCGGCGGGAGACGGAGTCTCCCTTCAGGCCTCTCGTGTGTTTTGAGGATCTTCGCACCAGAACGACAACTAGGAGGTAAACAACAATGGCAGATTTCGTACAGAAAACAACCGTAAAGTCAGCGGTTCGCGCACTCGCGAGCCCGATCACCGATGTGACCGCGTTCAACACAATTGTCCAGGCGGTCATCACCGACAACCCGTTCGACTGCACCTCATACGAGAGTGCAGGCGTGACCCACCAGCCGGTCGAGAAGAGCCGGGAGAACTACGTGGCGAAGGTCATCTATCAGGACACCGACGCCAAGACCGTGGGAAACGAGTCCGGCAAGTACAACACCATTGCCGGGTTCACCGCCGGTGCAGCAGCGCTGGTGGCAAGCACCGCAATCGCTACCGCCCACGGGGGCACGGCAATCCACGATCTGGCCCACGACACCTACTCGGCCACCCTGAAGTGCCATGATGCCAACGGGGAGATCTACATGGTCACTTTCGGGCGCGACAGCGTCAGCATCACCTCGTACTCGGACGATGCAATTCGCACACGGGTCGAGACATGGGCCGACACGGTGGCTGCTCTCGCGTGAAGGTCCATCAGGACCTGAAGATGGAGCTCACATCCCGAAAAAATCCGGAAGATTTCTGACGCTCTCGGGGCTTTCGCCCCGCCGCGTGGGCACCCCCGGTTGCGATGCCTCTGAATTACCGAAGTAAATCCACGAGGGATTACTACAACCGGTGATGACGGGGAATCGTAATGCGCCCCCCAATAGAGGCAGGATTTACGAAGAACTCTATTGAGTTCTTCTCATCCTCATGGTTCTGATGAACCACTCGGAGGCGCAAGGGGGTACCAAATTCTTCCGGATTTTTCACGGAGCCACAGTATCATGGAAACGGAAATCCTGGCGCTCATCCTTGGTGTAGTTCTCCCCCTCTACCCGGTCCTGTTCTCGATCCACCAGCGGATCGGCAGGTACGACGAGATCGTGGAGGAGTTCAAGAAACTCCGGGATGAGCACGAACGAATGAAGGAGGTATATCATGATTGAAGAAAACAAACCAATCGCAACCGTAACCGGCCTGTACCGGGGAACATTCTCCGGCCTTGAACCGCTTACAAAAGACATTCCGCTCACGCTCGATGAAGTCCGGCGCAACCCGATCTTCTACGAGCTTGAACTGGAACCGGACCTGGAGGACACGGACCTGATCGTGGATATCATCTACGACAATGTGTCCCCGATGCGCATGCAGGATCTCTTCCGGGGAACAGATATCCCCAAGGGTGTCCGCTTCTGGCCGGACTGGTTCGACATCCCGCCGTACCAGAAGATGACGGATATGGACGGCCGCCGGGTCTATCCCCGGGCAGCCGGTATCCACACGGTCCGGATCAGAACAGCCCGCCGGAAGATCGTCCAGCGCGGGAAGAAGCGGGACTTCTCCCCGACAAACCACGGGTACATCAGCCCGGTCTTTGAGTTCGCCATCGCAGCAGACACAAACGAAGTTCGGGAGTGATGATAATGTTCGAGAATGATGAGGATCATCAGATCCGAATCAGGAGAAGACCGTCAGGTCTTCGACTTGCTGAAGGTTCGCAAGAACCTGAAGTGGGAGGCTGAACAATGTTCGAGAATGAGGTGCAGACCCGGGCCGCCATCTGCGGCACCGGGCTCCTGCTCGCCCTCATTTTTCTCTTCGCCCACCTGCCGCTCATCCTGCTCATCCTGCCGGTTGCGATCCTCTTCCTCGGCATCGTTGCCGACCCGGAGGAGACGCATGCGGTCTGGTACGGGATGCTCTTAACGATTGGCATCTTCGATCTCTCCGTTCTCACCGATGCGGAGCGGCTGAACTATGCAGAGAAAAAACATTACTTCTGGTTCGGCGAGGTCGGGATGGCCGCGATCCTGGCCGGCATCTTCGCGGTCCCGCTCGGGATCTGGCTTCTTGGCCGGGCGGAGATCACGCTCGCGTTCATCGGCGCTGCGGTCCTGTTCCTGCCGCTCTTCGTCTTCCTGCCGAAACTGATCCAGCAGGCAATGAAGGCGGACGCGGATGCGATCATCATCGCGTTCGGTAAGAACGAACAGGTAAAGAAAGTGTTCTGGACGTTGTTCGTTGCGATGGCCGGTCTCGTGCTCGCACAGGTCATGGACCCGGCAACAGCGCAGCAGGTGGTCGGAATTATTACAGGGATCGGGTGACGCTTAGTTGGCTGAAGTGGAATTGGTGTCAAGTATTGGAACCCTGACTACAAATGCAATCTTATCCGTATTACCCAGATACCAGTTCCCTTCAAATCCTAAAAACTCGTCAGGGTTAACGGAGAAATTTTGTGAATCGTAAACAATTCGCGATATATCTGGTGTGGTATTCTCCACATTCCGGCCATTTTTATACCATGAAATAACCTGCCCTGACGAAACGACGGAACTCAGATCGAGACATCGTTCACCGAGCCACACATTCCCGCCGGCCGGAACAAGGGGCAGGTTACTATGACATGATGGTGTCTGGACCGGAGTGACGATTGCTCCGAGGTTCCGGTATCCGGAATCGATCTTCCCAGAATCAATGATGGTCTGCACATTCCCCGTGAGGTTTTCCATGTAGCCGTAGTTTTCTTCTGCCAAACTCCATATTCCCGCATCGGTCCTGTTATTGTACGCGAAGATCAACCCACTTTCCAGGCATCCTGTCTCTATTCCTTCACCTGTTTTTTTCTTGAGCAGAATCGTAAATTCATCCGCCGTGATGTTTTTGCAGTTCCCTGAATTATAGCAATACCTGCCGGATATATTATCATCTTGAATTAGCGCAACGTATCGGTAATTCGATTTTATCATCTGAAATTCTTCGTAGGGCCGGGAGCATTTCTTTTGGTACCTTATCGACTGAATGACAATTGTCATATTGTCTAATAGAAGATGATATTCGGCATTCTCCTGCGATATCTGGTATCGGGCGCCTGAATCAGAATCATAAATTTCCAAGCCGGATTCTGTTTGTCTGTTAATACTTGTCGTTGCTATGAGAACGGGATTCTGCGTAATCTCCTCTGGAGAAATACTCGGTGCAGGAATATCTGGCGGTAGTTCTTGTGGAATCTGATAGATTAGAACAGCAAGCAACAAAATCATACTAATAACAACAATTAATATACCTACGAAAGTTTGTTTTCGCACAACATCCCTCTTAAAAAATAAATATGGTATTTTTATTTATTTAGCTATTGGAATCGTTGGTTCAAGTCCTGGAATTGCCGGGATATACTCAGTAAAGGCATCCGAATTGTCTGAATTTTCGACATTACCTTCGAAGACATATACTGGTAGGAATAGATTTTGCTCTTCCATCGCTGAAGATTCGTAGTACGCTAAGTAAACGTTGTTAATTTCCGCGACTGCGGAATCTGTGGTTGAAATCCCTGAAATTCCTCTTTCTTTGAAGTTTAAGAATGCCTTGTCGGGAGTGATAATGGACCGCTTCTCCTGAGGGGTGTAGTCTCTCCATAATTTGTACATTTGGATTACATCCCCACCCTCCCCGATCTCAACACGCAACTTCGACCCTGCTCCGACAACTGGAATTTCATCAATGCTTCTTTTGAAGGACACCTGTATTGCTTCGTAAGGAATATCGGTCGTTTTCCCGGAGGAATCCAGTGCGAGAACCTGCGGATGATATATTTTAGAGAGAACAGCGTCCTTTGGCATTAGATTGGATTTTATCAGAAAATCCGATGCGAGTCTAATAGCGACATCATCCGTTGGCAGTTTGCTAGGAATGTCTTTCCCGTTTATAATGTTCCATCGGGAATTATCAATTAATGCAATCCTGCCTGATTTCTCATGAATTTCAAGTATAGAATTGCCGCTTGTGAGTACGAATTCATTTGAAGACTCATTTATAGGACCTGTAAGTCCAACCTTCGCTCCTAACGCCTCAAAGGATTCTTTTGAAACACTTGGTTTTTCAGCTTGATAGACCATCACTTGTTCGGGTACTGAGGGTAACGATGATCGTAGAACATAGGATAGATTAGGATTTGAAATTCCTTTAGAATTTCCATGTTCAACAATATTCATTTGAGACGAAAATGTTGCGTCACCTAAAGATGGAAACGCGATTGCATACGTAATGCCCACGACGATGATCGCGAATACGGCAAGTCCGAGTATATTTTTTTTCATTTCAGCACCTCCTCAACACTGATACCTTTGATACAGGAATGAAGCCCCCGGGGTTCCCTGACTTCCGTGGCCATACACATAATCACTCCAGGTCCCATCTTTTGCAAGTGCAGCCGCATAACTTGATGAAGATTCTGTATCAGCTGCGGCCATAAACCACGCAGTAATTACTGGTTGGGTGGTTAATGTCCCATCTGTGCGACTTGCAAAGTTACTCCCGCGATTTGTCACATCAGTTGCGGTAGTATCAAACCCGACAATCGAGTGGACACCCCCGAATGAGCTGTACCAATTCGAGACGCCAGATTGCTTGAGAACTTCACACGCGTCTAACGCAACCCAATCGAGGTTCGTATTTCCCCAAAGGGCATCACTGTATCTTAAGAGTGTGTCGTCATTGTTCGTTCTGAAATAAAAACCGTTGGTGGAGCCGTGACCTGAGAAGAACCCAAAGTATGCATTGTCCATATAACTATTATCAACGCCACTATAGCTAGGATCCTTCCAATGTTTCTCCATTGAATTATCATCTCCCCTTATGAAATTACCAGTCCACGAAGCATCTCCTCCGAGGCCATAATAGAAACCTTGGGCATTCTCATCATTGTTTGATAAATCAGAGAGTCCTGTTCCTTGGTAATTGTTTACCCATTCTGCACTTACGCCGTAGTACGCACTTACCGTACCAACAAGCGCGGTCAAAAGCAAGATAATTCCTGCAATTTGAATCGAAGAAATTTTTTTCATCCGTTCTTACCTCCATTTTTTCGATACGCTCCGCTCGCTGGCTCAAGAAACCTACATACGCACAAATATTCACGCCACCGGGCTTGTTCGGGGTCCCAATGGATGTGACTGGGATAGTAGCTGGGACCCCGGGAATACCATAACGGTATTCACAAGAAAGGTCTCAGCTGATTGTTGATATAGGATTTATGTCCACATCCTCCAACTGCCAGTTGGATTTTGTGGACAGAAAAAATAAGCAATGTTTCCTTAAAAGCGATCTTCCATGTCGAAAAGACTGGGAGTTGTTGCGATGATGCTTCTGTTGATTGCATCGTTCGCAGTTGTATCGGCAAGTGAAAACAGTACTATTGTCAAAGATGGCGGCTACGTTGTTGAGCCGGGACACAATACTGACATTAGCTCATACGGAGTTCGGTCAGTATTCGCAACAATCACTCAGGGCGCGACAACCTGGCATACAAAATCCGTCTCTTCCTTTATAACTTCCCTGAACGTGGATCTGAACTGGGGAAATCCATCGAACTCACTTCGCCTGAAAGTCTATTCTCCGGATGGCTACACGTTCGGCCCCCATTACGACAGCTTTGATGGCTCGAATAACGGCCGCATTAATTTCTACATCAACAATGCCAATGGCATTGCACAAGGAACCTGGTACTATGAGGTGTACTGAGATAGCATCACAGGAACACAAACATATTCTCTCTGAATTGTGATGTAACGTTGAATGAAACATTCATCAATTGCCCTCTTTTTTTTGCTGATTATGGCAGTCAATGTAATTGTTGTTCATGGGGAGTATTCGGTAGATCCATATCCCCTTCAGAGCGGGCCGTCCGATTCTCTCGGGACCGATAGTACGATCTCATTTTTTGCACTTCCTCTCTGGATCCAGATTACCTGGATTATCAGTTTGGGTCTCGCAATTTTCGGTGCGATCAAATTCGGGCCTATCGTTATTGGAAAAGTCAAAATCAAACTGCAGAACAAAAATCGTGCTGCTATTCTCAATTATATTGGGAATAATCCCGGCTGCACTCTTGCGGACCTCTCAAAAAATACCGGCGTTAACCGGGGAACCGCTAAGTATCATCTTTACCTGCTTCTCATCGAAAAAAAAGTTGTACGGAAAAAAGAGGGGAAACTAGCCTACCTCTTCATCAACGGTGGAACGCATCTTGAGAGAAAACGGGTGTACGGCTACATCCTGAATCCTGCAAAACGGGATATACTCAATATGATCCTCAACCAGCCGGGTATCAGTAATAAGGAAATTGCAGCAACATTACAATTTGACCCAAGCACCATCCATTGGCATCTCCAGCAGTTCCTCGAAGAGAAAATGATCGTTTCTCATTGGGATGGGAGGAATACGAATTACTTTCTCTCGCGGGAAGTGGAGGATATCCTTAGGGAGTACCGGAAATAGTGGCCCAATGAGTTTTTTCCAACAGTAAGGCCGGGAGAATTACTTCTGGTTCGGCGAGGTTGGGATGGCAGCAGTCCTGGCCGGTATCTTCGCGGTCCCGCTCGGGATCTGGCTTCTTGACCGGGCGGAGATCACGCTCGCGTTTATCGGGGCCGCGGTCCTCTTCCTGCCGCTCTTCGTCTTCCTGCCCAAATTGATCCAGAGGGCGATGAAGACGGACACGCAGGTGATCATCCTCGCGTTCGGGAAGAACGAGCAGGTCAAAAAAGTGTTCTGGACCATGTTTGTTGCGATGGCCGGGATCATTCTTGCGCAGGTTGTGGACCCGGCAACGGCGCAGCAGGTGGTCGGGTTGATTACAGGAGCAGGTGTATGAGAAAAATGATTACTTTTTCAGTTCTTCACGCATTGTTTTGAACTGCTCGTCCGTGATCTCCCCTTTTGCGTACCGTTCTTTCAGGATATCCATCGCGGTCTTTCCATCCGGCAATGGTTTCTGTGCGGCGCTCTCCCGCACGATGAGATAACAGATCAGGAACACGAGACCTACCATCGGGAGGATCACCAGGATCCCCCAGAGCAGCCCGTTCATTCCTCTTTTGTTTGCGTCCTGGTATACCAGATATGCAATAGCAAGAAAGACGATCAGCCAGATCAGCATCATGCCCCAGCCGAAGAAAGGAAATCCATAACCATAGCTCCCTCCCCACATACCATCCATCATGTATGCCATGATAAGTCCATCATACTCCTGCACCTGATAAATGTTGATACAGTACCAACGGGACGCCGGACAAATCCCTCACACGTCACGGTTCTGGTTCACGGAACGGGCCTGCCGTTTTCTTCTGCACCATGATCGTGACTGTGTTCGTGGGGCCGGCCTCGTGCTCGCACAGATCGCTGACCCGGCAATGGCGTAGCAGATAGTTGGGGTGATTGCCGGTATGGTTGTCTAAACCCCCATCCCCGGGCCCCACTATTTTCAATCCCGTTTTCATTCATCCACACCCATTCATATAACCGATCGGATACATGATTGATCCGACGGGATTACAGTAATATATATTCATAAATATCGAAATTATTTGTATCATATGCACTGCGATCTCTGGCCCTTTCTGACACCCCGGCTCATGGGACTTGGCTATACCCTGCACGAAGCAGAGTACATCTCCAACCGTCTCCTTGCCGTGGTTCTCTTTGTCGTTACCCTGCTGGGGTACACGATTGTTGGAGATGGGAGTCCGACCCGCCAGGACCAAAAAGCGTGCATCCATTCCAATACCTCAGGCAGGCGCTCTGGATTTTTGAGGACTGCCCCGTCGATCTCTTTTGTTCTTGAAGCCGGGCGAGAGCATCCGCGGACCTTGTAACGGTACCGTACCCGCCCGTTCGATCCAAACGGTTAGTGCTGCAAAAAGACCGCACGGTCATGAGTGACCTTCCGGCCGAAAACTCCGATTGAACCCCCGGGCCCTTGTTCCCGTAACCATCGTTACGTCATGATCTTCCCGATGTTGAGCAGGAGAACATCAGCATTACCAGTGAGGTGGTAGCATAGAATCCAGTCATAGTTCAGAATCTTCATCCCCGCAGAAGAACAGGCCCGTACTCGTTGAGCGCCGGACCGGTCTCCGCGGCCTGCACATCGGGGAGGCGCCCGTACCGGCCGGCACGATCCGACGGCAGACAAAGGCCCTGCTGCACGAACGCGATCCCGAGATCCCGTACGTGAAATTCGAGGCGGCTTTGTGCGATCTCGTCTGTTCCTTAATGGAGCGGCAGGACCGGATGAACGAAGAACTCCTGCGGCGGATGATCGATCTCCAGTACCGCATGGACGATATCGAAGCGGATCTTCCAGTGCTGAATGATGCGGTGTCTATAAAGAGTTCGGGAGCCCGGCCATGACCATCACTCTTGATGCGGTGCCACAGACCGATGGCGCCCTTGTGCACATCGGGACCTGGTCGGCCCGAGTGCCCGGCCGGCTGAAGAACAAGCTTGCCGGCTTTGAACGCAAGATCGCCGGCTTCCATCAGCGGCGGTGGTCGTGATGGTCCGCATCCGCACAAACGATGCGAAGGAGATCCCGCTCTTCCTCCTTCCCCGGATCATCGCAGAGCAGATCTTAAAGACCGGGGACCGGATCTACCGGATCAGCGTGAAGCGGACGCACTGGCACCACTTCAATGTCTCGGTCCGGACAAAGGCTTTGCCCCGCGAACTCGCACCGGGCTGCTGCGGGGCGATTCTTCCGGGTCCGGAGAAGGCAGGCACCCGGGGAATCGCCACCGTATCCGATGGGGGAGGGCGGGTATGACACGCGGACCCCCACCGGGCGTGGGGCTTAAAGAAGCCAGAACTCTTGCCAACCGCCAGGGGCAGTTCTGCCAGAACACGAAAGGCCGGGGTATCCTGTATGACTTCGCGGTCTACCTGGCACTCGTCACCATCCATGTCCGGGTGAGGAGGACGCGGTTGATCGCCATCACACCGGCCGAGGTCCTCGATGCGTACGGGCGCGACATTGCCCGGCTCCGCCGGGTCCCGGCAACGGCAGTCTCCCTCCGCGAACTCTGGGTCCGGACCTCCGCCGAAACCTGGCAGTACTTCCTGGTGCTCGACGATCGGATCGTGGAGATCCCGGCCGAGGCGATGCCGAAGAACACCGACAGTGACCGCCACCTCCGGGAGGACGCACTCCTGCCGGACCGGTCGACCCTCCTTGGTACGAGTTCCCCTAAAGGAGGAACATTCGTCTGCCCGTTTATGGTGCCGCCGAAGTAACTCAACGGTCACCTCTTTTTTTGGAGTGTTTTATACCTCCATTCTCCCTGAAGATAAAGTCCTCAAAAATCGCTCCGTTTTCCGATCAGAGCCCATTTTACAGAACCACATTTTGGAGAGTCGCACTTTTTGGCGAATTAGAGTACAGTGATTTCGAATGGGGGATGGAATAGGCGTATTTTGACGATTGGGGGCCCATAAGGCCCTGAAAAAATGTCAATATAGGACCTCCCGGTTTGAGGATCGGTTTGCAATCCGGAGATCGGACTGCCCGGAGAACCGGTTGAGGGGCCCGGATCGCGCGTATACCGGGACCGGTATGCCGGATACCCCCTCCCTACAGCTCAGCGTCTTGGTTCGGAAATTCCCCCGTATGTATGCAGACCCGTCTTCTGTTGCGGTACAGAGATTTCCGCAAAGGATCTTATCGCATAAAAAGCCAGTCGTATTTTCTGTGGCGCCTGCGGATTGCATAGAACGCTGTGGCGATGCCGGCAAGACAGATCGCGATAACCGGCACATACCCGGAAGAATCCCCACTGAGTGCCGGAAGCCATGTCGCGGTCTCATTGCGGGGATAGCCGGCAGCTGGGGTGGTATTGTCACAGGTTGTCAGCCCCTGGCATTGTACGGCAACCAGACCGAATATGGATAACCCGTGGGGCGTAGGAGCTTCGAAATTCAGGTTTCCCTCCCCATTGGTCCCTGAATACGTGGTAGTGAGAATCTCAGTCAGTTTATCATCTCCAATCCGGGCAATACGAATAAAGGCAACACCGCCGTTCTGGTCCACCCATGCAGGAGATGCGGCCATGCGGATCATGCCCGGCCCGGTGGCCAGTATCCCGTCTTTCCGGAATGCAGTGGTGTACGCAACAGATGCGATCTCCTGCCCGTTCCCCGCAGCTGCATGCTGGAACCCGTTAAGGGTCTGGTCCGGGACCAGATCGGATATGGTGATACTGACCTCGGCATAATCCGGAATGGATGGCAGGGATGCCTGCGCCGTGATATCGGCCTTCCCAAGACCTACCTGCACCGGGTCCGGCTGGACAACAAAAATGACATTCCGGACCGTTCCGGTGATGTGACCTTCGTGGGTCTCCCGGGGATTTTCCGTATTGATGATCAAGACGGATCCCGCCCGCGATGCAGAAACCTGGTCCCCGAGGATGCCAACCGTATAGCCGGCTTTCTCCGCTTCGATGCGGTTGAGGATGTACGACCGTTTGTCCCCAGATAACACCTGGATCCAGGAGGGAATGATATCGATCGTTGTTGTGGTAAGGTAGTATGAGGGAGGTACTGCCTGGGGAATCTCCGGGACAACAGCGCCCGGAGGTACCGGCGCCGGGTGTGCCGGTTGTACATGGCTGACAATGCCCGCACGCCCGCTGCTGGTGCTGCCGCCACTACTCCCGCCACTGCTGCTGCCACTGCTGCTCACTCCTGTATTATTGCCAGCGGTTGTCGTTGTCGGGAGTGGGTTTACGGTGATATAATCCGACTTGGACGTGGTATTTGTCCCGGACGCGTTGGTCGCGGATAAGCCGACCAGGAAACTGCCGGACCCGGTATATGCATGCGTCGTGTTCTTTAAAACCGGGTCAGTTGTATTGAACCAGGAAGTGTCGCCAAACGACCAGTTCCATCTCGTTATGCCGGGTGACAGGGAGGTATCGTTGAATTGAACCATGAGCGGGACATCCCCGCTTCGTGGAGATCCCGTGAAATCAGGGATAGGGGGCGGCGGACCCACAACAATATACCCTGATCGGGATGTGGTATTCGTTCCGGAAGAGTTTGTCAGCGACAGGCTGATTGTATAAGATCCTTCAGCCGGGTATATGTGCGTCGCATTCCGGAGCGTTCCCGAAGTCGTGTTGAACCAGGAAGTGTCGCCAAACGACCAGTTCCATGCAGTTGTCCCGTAAGATAATGAGGAATCATTGAACTGGACATTCAGGGCCGCATCTCCTGATCGCGGCGACCCAAAAAAATCGGGAACAGGAAGCGCCAGGACCGTGAAGTAATTTGCCACGGATGTAGTATTCGTATTCGATGAGGGCATGCTGATCCCTGAGGAGTTCGTGATTCCCAGACTGACCATGTAACTGCCAATCGCTGAATAGGTGTGCGTCGCGTTCCTGAGAGAACTATCGGTGGTATTGAACCAGGAGGAGTCGCCGAACGACCAGTTCCAGGAAATAATGTTCGTGGTGAGCGTTGTGTCGTTGAACCGGACTCCCTGAAGTACCGGCCCGGACGTGACATTGCTGGTGAAGGACGGTATCGGCAGCGGCACTGAAATGTTGACGTAGCTTGGCCGGATTTTCGTATCGCTGGTAGTAGCATTGGTAACGTTCAGGCTGACAGTATAACTGCCGGAACCGGTATAGGTATGAGTTACGTTCCGGGTATTCGCATCCGTTGTATTGAACCAGGAGTTGTCCCCGAACGACCAGTTCCAGTACTGGATCCCGACAGAGGTAGTCGTGTCGTTGAACTGTATTCCCTGCGGCATATATCCAAGCGTTGTATTTGCGGTAAAGTTGGGAACAGGAGAATTCATGAAGAATTTGAAGACGAAGGCGTCGCTGTTGCCCACCGACCCGATGAAGGCACTGTTTGCCGCGCCGCTGGTTGTTGCAAAATCGTTGGATGATGTTCCCCCGGTCAGATATACATTCCCGGGAGAATCCAGGGCAAGCCCAAGACCGAAATCGCTGGCACTCCCACCATAATATGTTGAGTACACAGCGGTGCTTCCATCGGAACTCAGCCGGAGGAGGAATGCATCGGCAGTGCCTCCAAACGAGGACTGGAATGCATTAAGTGTCAACGGAAAGTTTGTCGATTTTGTGTACCCCGCAACGTGGGCCGTCCCATCGGCACCCAGTGCAATGGTTTCTCCCACATCGTCATTCGTCCCGCCATAATAGGTGGCATAGAGCGGGGCGCTCCCGTCTGGTTTGAGTTTTACGATAAATGCATCCGTTGCTCCGCCAAGCGTTGTGCTGACAACCCCCGGCGTTACCCGGAAGTCCGCAGACTGGGTCTGCCCCGTGATATACACGTCTCCGAGGCTGTTAACTGCAATCGCAGTGGCAAAATCCGGATCAACCCCCCCATAGTACGTGGCGTATACCGGTGAAGATGCCGAGAGGTCCATCTTTACGATAAACGCATCTTCCCCTCCATCAGAACTGATCTCCGTTGCATTTGCTGCACCGGGCGTTGTCCTGAAGTTTGGCGAATGAGTGTGACCAGCGACATATACCATCCCATCGGCGCCCACAGCAATACCGTAGCCATTGTCTTCATCGGTCCCACCGTAATAGGTGGCATAGAGCGGGGCGCTTCCCGCCGGGTTCAGTTTTACCATAAACATATCCGGCCGGCTTGTCCCTCCGATCTTCGTTGTATTGAGCGCCCCCGGGGTTGTGAGGAATGACAATGACCGCGTCGAACCGGTGATATAGGCATTCCCGCTGCTGTCAATGGCAATCGCCCGGGCAAGATCATTTGCCGCTGTACCTGTTCCCGCACCACCATAATACGTGGCATACTCAGGAGCACTCCCGTCGGGTTTGAGTTTCACGATAAACGCATCTTTTCCGCCAATGGCGGTCCTGTTGCAGGCTCCAGGGGTTGTCAGGAAATCGGCAGAATTGGTATACCCGGTCACGAACACGTAACCGCTCGCATCCACCGCGATACCCGTACCGAATTCATTGGTGGATCCCCCATAATAAGTGGACCAGACCGGGGTCGATCCCGCAGGATTCAGCTTCAGGATAAAGACGTCATCGTCATTGGCCGTTGTTGTGCCGGGAGCAGTGGCATTCACCACGCCCGCGGTTGTCCGGAAATCATGTGAGGTGGTGAACCCGGTCACATAGGCATTCCCACTGGTATCCACGGTGATGGCAGATCTTTCGAAATCAAAACCTACCTGGTCGTCCACATCCGATCCCCCGTCATTGCCTGTCCCACCATAGTACGTTGAATAGTCAAGTTTCGGGTCTATGATGAGGGGATATGCCGGGTCGTACGGACCCGTAACGAACCCGGCACTGTCGAATCCGGTCACGGAATACCGTACCATGACGTCAGTACGATGGCCCCCGATCTCCTGGTAGGCCGAAGGGGTGCTTTCGCGGAAGATGCCAACTGCTGTCGATATGTTCAGCGAACCGTCGCTGTCTGTTGTGATTCCTGAGATCCCGGCATATCGCAGGGAAATCGCATCCGGATCTGCACCAGGGCTGATACAGAACTCCCTCTTCAGGTGCCCTTCGCTCCCGTAATACCGGAGATCGATACCGGGATACAGGTTGTGGTACAGGACAGAACCCCATGTGGGGAGATTAGAACGCCAGCGGGAAGGGTCCCGGCCAATGAGGAAGTTTGCCGTTCCGGGCAGCTCGTTCTCCCCGGTAATAGTTGGCTGAGGGTTTGCCCCGGGAAACCACTGACGGATAAGCGTTGTCGTGTTACCGGCTTTTAGGACACGGGTATTGTCCATGATCACTTCGGCCGGGGTAAAATAGATTGTGGAGCCGCTGCCCCTGACAAAAAAGGAGATGTTCCGGTCGGCGATCTGGCCGGTGTTTTCGATGAAACTGAACGGTATTGATCCGTCATTCCCCGCCTCGGGTTCTGCCGGGACCTGCTCATCCCAAGGGGAATCCGCTTTGGTAACTGGCATAGGCACTGCCGGTTGATCCTGATGCCGGGTCACTGTACCTGAATAGATATGCAGGAAATTCCCGGTGGACAAAACCTGTTTCTGAACAGGAATGTGGAGTTCTTCTAAGGAAACTCCTTGAGCCCCGGCTGGCAGAACAAGGAAAATGAGGAGACCCGTGATGATGAGTGCTGCCAGTCTCCGGCTCATGGCAGCACGTCCGCGGGTCACTCCTCTAGCCTGATGATCTGCACGGGGCAGGAGTCTGCCGCCTCGGTGACACAAGCTTCCAAGTCCTCTGAAGCAGTGCCTTTGCCAATATCCCCGTTGAGCCGGAATTTTTCCAGCACCCGGCTGAACGAATCATCCGGGTTCTCTTCAAAGAATGCCGGGCAGGCCTCCCAGCAGGTACCGCAGCTGGTGCAGTTTGAACGATCGATACTGACTTTCATGCGTCTCATCACACCTTTTTAGGCAAAGAGGTCCGACACCCAGGACTGCCGCAGCGGAACATTCCGGTCCTGGTAAATGATCTGGCGCATGTCCTGCATGTTCATCCTCTCAACGATCAGTTCGTTCTCTTTTAGTTTTTTCAAGGCAAAGCGCACGGTCCGTGGCGAGCAGTGACACTTTTTCACAATATCCTTGTGGGTCATTGCACCATTCTTGCCAAGAACCTTCAGCACGGCCTGTGACGATGGGGGTAACGGGGTCATAATCATTCACCGTAGTTCATAGTGTTCAGGCACAACGGGTTGTGCAGACATCCGCACCTTCTCTGTCCATTGCAATCTTGTCTGCAAGAATCCGGGCGAGCGCCTTTTTTACAAAATCATCGCACAATTCCATGGTTCCCCAGGATTCCTCTTCGTAGGCATCGGAATTACGGATGTCAGAAAAGATCCGGACCTTACCGTTCTCGTTTGGCCCGGTCACATATCGTTTCCCGATATGCCGGGTGTGGAATCCGGTCTCTGTGTTCTCCTGCATCTGTGCAAAGATGGTCCATGAAGTCGGGGTTTCTGTTACACCTACATTGATCTCGTAATCCTGCTCGAATTTTTTTATGAGTTCAAGTGTTTCTTCACGCATGGTTTTTCCTCACGTTCCTGTATTCACATCACCGTTCAGGTGAGAACACAGATCGCTTCCGGCGCCCTGATCAGAAGTGCAAGGCTCTCGGAGATACTGAATTCAAACGCATCCCCGGCCGGGCCATTGAAGCCGATACTCATGTCCTGGCCGATCACGAGCGAACAGTACTGGCGGCCGGATGCGAGCAGGACGCCGCCTTTTTTCAGGACCGGGGCCTTCACGACATCCCCTCCGAGAATGGTCCGGATATGATCGAGTTCGGTGCCGTCTCCCTGGGGGTACCGGCGCAGGAGGAGGTTATACTGGGCGGGTGCAAGTCCCAGGCAGTACGGGCCGTGGAAACCGGCATCGTCCAACAGCGTCACGCCGTTGATGATCTGGTCTGCCGCGGTGCCGATCTTGTCCCATTTGGAAAGGGCCAGCGAACCTGAGCCCTCAACACCCAGGAGCCCGGGTGTATCCTGTATGCCGGAAAAGATCATGCCATCCTCTTTTGCTGCACATGCCATCGCGGCAGAGGCGACCGGGTCCAGATCCAGGATCGGGTCTTTCCCGCTTGCGGCCAGATCCCGCTTGTTGAGGAAGAACGAGCTGGTGATCAGGGTCACCGGGATGAACGGGCTCGCCGTGATTCCCTCTGCGATCTCGCAGTCGCTGAGTGGTACGACCTTGAGCCCGAGCCCGAACGGGCCTTCGGTACTGATCAACCGTCGTCCCGAGAGCTGGCTCTTTGCCGCCTCAATCATCGTGGCATCGAGTTGTTTCCAGGTTTCGGTGCTGATGGGGGCGTCTTTGCGTCCCAGATAATCGTTTTCCATGTCTTTCTCCTCCTAGGATTGTTTCAATGATCCGATGGTTGTCTCACCCGCAGCCTGCGGGGGTTTCTGGGCCAGCGATGCCGCCATGGTATCGACTTCGAGAGTTCCCTTCTTCAGGAAATCATCTTCGTTGCCGGTCAGGATCGACAGGAGTCGCTGGAGTTCGCCAACGTGGACACGCTCTTCATCCGCGATATCGATGAGGACCGCCTTTGCAAGGGGATTGTCCGTTGCATCGGCGTGGGCCATATACGCGTGAATGGCTTCAAGTTCCCCGGCAACATCAAGGCGCAGTGCCCGCACCAGCTCTTCCATCGTCATGGTACGTTCCGGGACCATCCCGCTGAACGGATTATTAAATTCAGGCATTTTTTACACTCCTTTTTTTGTTCTTTATCCCGGTCCGGCCGGGGATCATTTTCTCCATGCGTCGAACCGCTGTGCAACAGTATCCCAGTTCACGAGGTCCCAGAAATTATTGACAAATTTTGCCCGGTCGTTCTTGTAGTCGAGATAGTACGCATGTTCCCAGACGTCGAGGACCATGAGAATTCCAAAACCGGGAACCACGTTCACGTTGTGTTTTTCTATCTGCATGATGAGGGGGCGCTTGGTCTTCCGGCAGAATGTCAGGGCTGCCCACCCGGAACCTTCGGCACTTGCCGCTGCCTGGGTGAACTCCTTTTTGAACCGGTCGAATGTTGAAAATTCACGCGTGATCGCTGTGGCCAGTTCACCTTTCGGAGCCCCGCCGCCCCCTTTTCCTGAAGGGGCAATGTTCTCCCAGAAGAGATTGTGAAGCCGGAAACCCCCGAGGTGGAATGAGAGTTCCTTAAGTGTCGCTTTCATGTCAAGGTCGGTATTTTCCGTGCGGGCCTTGTCCAGTTTTTCCAGTATGGCATTTGCACCGGTGACGTACGCCTGGTGATGTTTCTGGTGGTGAAACTTGAGCTGTTCTTCAGATATCTGGGGTGCCAAAGCTGCGTAATCGTACGGCAATTTTGGCAGGGTATAAAATCTGCTGTCTTCCATGGTTTTTTCCTCGTGAGACAAGGGAACTGCCGGGACCGGCATGTTCTCCGCTTGCATGGAAGTGCACCACAAAATGGTATAGGCTCTTTTGTAAAAATCAGATTATGAGACAAAATTTGAAACAAGAGCATGAGGGTAATCGGCAGGTGCGCCGGTCGTGACCCTGCTGAATACGATCTTCTCCGGCACGAACGGCTCTTTCCTGCCATCTCTCTTCGTTACCTGAACCAATTAACCAGTCTCGGGGGAGGTTTTCATTGTGCATCCATTCAGATCATCTTCGTCCCCCAGAGTCCGTGCTCATAGCGTTGCGTCTTCTCGTTCCCCCGCCGGCAGAAGAGCGTGTGCCTGAATCCGAACTCCGTGGTGACCGGGCAGCACGGGCAGATGCAGCCCATTTCATCGGAGATGCACATGAAGCTCTTCCCCTTCAGGCAGAACAGCAGTTCCCGGGCAGATTTTGCGCAGGCGTTATAGGTAGGGCAGGAGGGGCATGTGCACAGGGCGGAAAATTTCTTGTCGGATTCTTCCCTGTCTTCCGGGGTCATGCCCCACATCGAAAGAACGGTCTCTTCGAATTTGTCCACCGGTTCACCTTCCGGAAATGTGCTGCCCTTTCAACAGGATACACGCGCCGCTTTTCCTGAACGCTCCCTGCTCTGTCCTGCACCTGCCCTCCGGAACGCTCATGTGACGGCAGCCCGGCCTTGTGATCCTGCCGGAATCATCACTCGATGGCAATTTTTCCCCGGGACTCTTTTGCCACCTTTTTGAGGTGTACTTCGAGCACGCCGTTTTTGAACGTGGACGACGATCCATCCTCAGTTACAGGTTTCGGGAGCGGGACCACCCGCGTCATCGACCCGAACGTGCGCTCCCTCATGTAGTACCCCTCTTTCTCTTCCTTCTTCTCGTCCCTCCGCTCACAGGAGATCTCAAGTGCCTGCGGGCTGACCAGGTCGAGGGTGATATCCTTCTTGGTGACTCCCGGGATCATATCGGCCGTGACAACAATTTCCTTGTCCGTCTCGGCCACATCAACATGGAGATCCGCCCGCGTTGCCGGAAGCATCCTGGTCCCGGGCGCGGATGAGCCCGGAAGCAGTGCAACAGGACTCGTATCGTACATCTGCTGCGACAGCGCCTCCATGTACTTTCGCATCTCCTCAAGTTCGTCAAAGACCGAACGGTAATACCATCGGACCATCTGTTCCACCTCCCTTTTCGATACTGATCATATCTGGATCCCGGTCTGCGGGATCCCTTCGGGCAAGGGATGATCGTCCCGGGGGAAAAGACCCGGCTCCCAGACACCCCTTATCCGGCAGCGTATTCTCCGGCGTGTTTCATCAAGGTATTCAGAGAATGCAAACTGTGAGACAAATTCTGAAACCATCCGGAAATGAATAATGGAAGATGGTCTTATCCGGAAGATGGAGAAGATCCGCAATCTGCCTATGCCACAGGATACAGAAAAAACAATGAAGGAACTGGCTGCACGGTTATGGGAGTTCCCTATCGAAGAGTACTTGTCGTCGGAAAATTTCCTGTGGTTCTGCCGGAAGTACGATCTGGAAGACCGCTGGAACGAGTACCTGGAACTCTCCCGTGATATCCCGGAATTGTACGGGAGTGCCGTGATAAAAAATGCGGTGGTCCGGTTCCTGCACCATATCTATTCCAGCCGGCCAGGCGAATTCCTTTTCCTGTTTACCCGTCTGGCGAGGGATTTTTCCGGGGGAATCTCCTGTACCCTGCCGGTTGACGACCTGAAATCAGATCTCCTACACCTTGGATATTCACTTCAGGAGATAGACACGCAATTCCCCTGATACATGCGGAGAGAGAAAGGGACCGCGACTCTTCGGATCCAAAAAATGTCTGCGAGTGTCAGGATCCGTTTCCTGCAGTAGGGAAGACTGCCCCCGCACGTTCCTCGTCATCAACGACCATCTTCACGGCTGTGGCCGAGGTCCGGTCAAGGCCAGGTGACTTGTGCAGAAGCGTGAAGTCGTCATCGACCAAGACCGGGTCAAGGATGTGTTCTGCCCTGATCATGCCTGCATCCTCTCGGATCACTCAGGCTTTCTCTCCGCTGCCTGCTTCGTGCACGGTCCGCGTCCCCCGGAACACATTCCGGGCCACGATGCCGGCAAGCTTGTCGAGCGATTCGTTCCACCCGGCCCGTGTCATGTCGTTCATCTCACCGGCAGGAATACCGGCATGCCGGAGGGTCAGCATCGTCCTGCCCGCCTGCTCCCCAAATGTCACCGTGACTATCAGTTCACCCGTGAAACCGGGGTTCATACCATAATAGCTGGCCGGGACAATGTTGCCTTTTTCATCGGCAAAATTGTCCGTGCAGATGATCTTTTCCGGACTTGCGATTTCCCGGTACACCCCGGTACTCCAGTAGTCTTTCCCCTCGGGAGACCGCATGCAGAAAAGGTACTTTCCGCCCACGCGGAGGTCGATTGTGCAGGACGGGCAGGTATAGTTCTTAGGCCCCCACCACATCCGGACGAGTTCCGGCTCCGTCCATGCCCGCCAGACAAACTCACGCGGGGCATCGAGAAGGCGGGTGATCAGGATCTCATCTTCGCAGGTCTTTGTGGCAAACCTGCACCCTGCTGCTGCCGATTCAATCGCATGACCTGCCGGGTTTACAAGATACAAGAGCGGGTTGTTCAGCAAGTCCAGCGCATTGATCTTCTGGTCGACAAGCTCATCATACGAGAAAAACTCCTTCTTTTCGTCTCCATCCCCGATCCAGAAGACCCGGACTCCGTTCTGGTACTTTTTACTACCTGTAATCTGTTCCATGAGATTCCTCCACCAGTGTCCCGCCCGCTTTTTTGGGGAATTCCCGGAGCGGACGGCGATCGTATGTCGTTACTTCGGTTTCACGGGTGCCCCGGGTCTCATCCGGATCACCCCACCAACGCCTCTTTCATCAGATCCTCCTGCTTTTTTGTCAGGCTTGCAGGGATCTTCACGGTTACTCTGACCAGGAGATCGCCCCGGTTATCGGAGTTCATGAAGGGCATCCCCTGCCCCCGGAGCCGGAAGAGCGTAGGACTCTGGGTGCCGCGGGGTATCGTTAAGGCAGCACTACCCGTGAGGGTAGGGATCGTGATCTCTCCACCGAACAGGGCGGTCGCAAGACCAACCATTGCATTCGTGGAGAGGTCCGCCCCCTGCCGTTCAAAGCGCTCGTGCGGGCTTACGTGCACAACCACATACAGATCACCCGGGGGGCCACGGTTCTCCCCGGGCTCACCCTCTCCTGCAATCCGGAGGAACTGGCCGTCGGCAACGCCCCGGGGGATCGTGACTTCGATCCTCCGGGTCTTCTGCCGGGCGCCTTTTCCCTGGCAACTCCCGCACGGTTTTCCGATCTGCTTCCCGGTCCCGCCACAGTCCGGACACTGGGCGATGTTCACCATCTGACGGCCACCCATCTTCTGGGCGCGACGGATCTCCCCGGTGCCCTTGCAGCCCGGGCAGTCCCGCAGCGAACCCGGTTCTGCACCGGTCCCATGGCAGGTACTGCACTCGTAATAATGCGGGATGGTCACGGTATTTTTCGTGCCATAGAATGCATCGGTCAGGGTGATCGGGATATCGTACCGGAGATCCGCACCCGCCCTCTGCCGGCTTTTCCGGGAGGCACCGGAATATGCGTCGAAGATATCGCCAAGGCCGAAGTCCCGGAACAGGTCATCGTAACTGGGCGTCTGGTAACCGGCCGCATCACCGGGACTGAACTCAGCGTGCCCTACCTGGTCGTACTGGGCTTTCTTCTGGGGGTTGCTCAGGATCTGGTAGGCCTCGTTGATCTCCTTGAATTTTTCTTCCGCTTCCTTGCTTCCCTTGTTCAGGTCCGGGTGGTATTTCCGGGCCAGGTGCCGGAACGCAGATTTCAGCTCATCCGGTGATGCATCCCGTTTTACGCCAAGCGTTTCATAATAGTCGGCCTTCGTCATGGGTGCAGAAAAAAAAGTTATTTCTCGTCATGGACCTTGAAATCCGCGTCGACAACATTCTCTCCGCCAGGACCGTCGGCATTCCCGACGGAATCTCCTTCCGCGGAAGCCGTCTGGGGCCCGGCCTGCTGTGCCTGCCGCTGGGCGGTCTGCTGGTATGCAGCGGAACCTGCTTCTCCTAGAACCTTCTGGAGTTTTTCCGTCTCTGACCGGATCTTTGCGGTATCCTTGCCCTCCAGCGCTGCCTTGACACCGGTGATCGCCCCGTTCAGACGGTCAACCATATCCGGATTCAGTTTATCCGCCAGGTCTGCTTTGGTCTTTTCTGCAGTGTACACCAGAGAATCGGCGATATTGTGTGCCTCCACTTCTTCTTTTCGGGCCTTGTCCTGCTCCTCGTACTGCTTGGCATCACTGACCATCTTTTTGACATCGGCATCCGCAAGTTTTGTACTGGCGGTGATGGTCATCTTCTGCTCTTTGCCGGTACCGAGATCTTTTGCCGACACATTGAGGATACCGGAGGCGTCGATATCAAAGGTGACATCGATCTGCGGGACGCCCCGCGGAGCCGGCGGCAGCCCGACAAGATTGAACTGGCCGAGGCTCACGTTGTCGGCGGCCATGGGACGCTCTCCCTGGAGCACGTGGATGGTGACCGAGGTCTGCATGTCCGCGGCTGTCGAGAATGTCTGGCTCTTCTTGGTCGGGATGGTGGTGTTCCTGTCGATCAAGGCGGTCCGCACGCCGCCGAGGGTTTCCAGACCCAGGGTCAGCGGGGTGACATCGAGCAGTACCATATCGGTAATCTCGCCACCAAGGATCGCTCCCTGGATAGCGGCTCCCATGGCAACGCATTCCATGGGATCGATCCCGCGTTCCATCTTTTTGCCCACATGGTCCTCGATGAACTTCTGGACGACCGGCATACGGGTCGGTCCCCCGACAAGGATCACTTTCTGGATATCGTTCTTGGTCAGGTTCGCGTCCTTGAGCGCCTGCTCGAATGGCTGGATGCAGCGTTTGATGATCGGCTCGATCAGCTGCTCGAGTTTTGCCCGGCTCATCTTCATGGACAGGTGTTTCGGTCCCGCCTGGGTTGCTGAAACATACGGCAGGTTGATCTCAGTCTCCATGACGGTCGAGAGTTCGATCTTTGCTTTCTCCGCGGCTTCCTTCACCCGGTTGACTGCCATCTTGTCAGTCCGGAGATCGATACCCTCCGTCTTCCGAAACTCGCCGGCAATCCATTCGTAAATGGCATTGTCCATATCCGTACCGCCAAGCTGGGTATCACCGGACGTGGCAAGAACAGTGAAGGTACCTCCGCCGAATTCCATGATGGTCACATCGAGCGTCCCGCCCCCTAGATCGAAGACGAGTATCTTGTATTCCCCGCCGCGGTCGAGACCGTACGCCATCGAAGCAGCCGTGGGTTCGTTCACGAGCCGGACCACATCGAGGCCGGCGATCTTTCCGGCATCTTTGGTTGCTGTCCGCTGGTTGTCATTGAAGTAGGCCGGGACGGTGATGACCGCCTTTTTGACCGGCTCCCCGAGGAACGCTTCTGCATCCCGTTTGATCTTCTGCAGGATGAATGACGAGATCTGCTGGGGCGTGTACTCCTTGCCGTAGATTTTGTACACGTGATCGGTCCCCATCTTTCGCTTGGCCGCCGTCACGGTGCCGTCAGGATTCGTTATCGCCTGCCGCCGTGCGGGTTCCCCAACCAGCAGCTGGCCGTCTGCTGTGAACGCCACGTACGAGGGGAACATCTTCCCGGCCACGGTCGCTCCTTCCGCGGAGGGAATGATGGTTGGTTTTCCCCCGACCATGACCGCCGCTTCGCTGTTCGATGTTCCCAGATCGATGCCGATTATTTTTTCCTTACCCATTGTTCTCACCTGTGTCTTCCATGACGTGTTCTGCAATCTTTACGTTCGTGGGCCGGATGACCTTCGAGTTCAGCCGGTATCCTTTCTTAAGATCCTCAAGAATTGTTCCCGTCTCCACATTGCACGGCTCCTTACAGAGGGCTTCGTGCAGATTGGGATCAAATTTTTTGCCAACGCATTCTATCGGTTCAAGCCCGTGATCGGAGAGGATTTTTACGAGTTTTTTATAGACCATGCGCATCCCGGCCTGATCTCTCTCATGTTCAATTGCGGGAAGTGCCCGCTCGAAATCATCGAGGATCACCAGGAGATCAGTTACCAGTCTCTCGTTCGCCAGAGAGGTGATCGTATCCTTCTCTTTTGCATACCATTTGCGGAAATTATCGAAATCCGCCTGGAGATACTTCAGCTGATCAAGACGCTCCACAGCCTGCCGGGTCTGTACTTCGAGTTCATTTTTCAGTTTTTCAATCTCATCCATTCCATCACCTGACCCTGGGATGATCTTCCCGCATGGTCTGCTAATCACAGCGCGGATGGTTCCAGTAATGCAGGATAAAATCCGCATACGGACAATCCTGGTTCGTGCAGTGGTGACAGCCCTCTGCAGGACATGCCGTCCCGTACCGGCGGAGTACTGTCCGGGTATCCCCCTGGAGATCACCTTTCCAATGGCAGACGTCGTGCCAGACCTGGCTTAAGTCCTCTCCTGCCATGAAGATCTCATCGGAGTTATCCAGAACGGGAATACGCGAACACCTGCCGGGGGTATAAACAGGGTTATATTAAAGAATCTCTGGGAAAATTCAGATTTTGAAACAAATTTTGGAAAAACGACAGAATAATGATAAAAAAAACGTTTGCGTCTTCATAATCCCGATGTCAGGGTACAGTTTTTTCAAGAATGATCTCCAGCACTCCGTCAGAGAACTTCTTTGTGAAAACCCGTGCTCCCAGCGGAACATCAATGGCTTTCTGGCAGGTATTTCCATTGTCGGCTATGGTTACGGTAAAGGTCGTTCCTTCAAGATCGATCCGTATCTGTTCTTCCACTACTCCGGGAAGACCGATGCTGACGTGAATATACCTGCCGTCATCAGTCAGACGAACCTGTGGGTCGAATGCAGTGCTGTCGTTGAATCGTTCACGTTCGTTCATGGTAGTGATCCTTTGCCGGGAGTGTCATACACCCGGCCCGGTGCAATGAATGTTCCCTGAAATGTCTGCCCTTGCCATCAGTCATCGTTGTGGTGCGTGATCCCATTTCATCGGAGATTGCCGTCAGACAATGATAAGGATCATCTGTTTTTTTTGAAAGTTCCCCGGCAGGGTTGCCTGCTGCCAGGGACTTCCCGATAGGTATGGTGACTAAGCGATTTCCCGGTGGGCAGTCCCCTATCCCCTTCTTCTGGTGTGTATGACTTCGTTGACATATGCTCTTAACCTGGACTGCCCGCATGTTTTCATAATTGATGAGGGTTGTATCCGTACAGAAGGCATTTCCCCTTGATGTGGGCAGCTGGCACCCACACATCACTCTCTTGGGGCATTTTCAATATATGTTACCGGATCTTACAGGAATTGTCTCAAATTTTGAAACATCGAATGGTCATCAGGTCGCGAGGACGAGAGGACGCGTCAGAGTTCTTCGAAGAGCCTGACTGGTCGAAGAACACATCGGGTTCTTCTCCGGTCTCGTCTCTGATGAGATTCGATAATCTCCAGAGCAGTTATTTGTTATCGTTTTGGGGAATGACTGCAGCATCATCACCCAGGATATGCCGGAAAACAAACTTGAATTCATTCAGCCGGTTATGAATATACTTTTTCCCCGTATCTGTTGGTGAGTATCGTTTCGATTTTCCCGATGTTTTCATAACAAGATATCCGTTCTTTTCGAGATCATAGAGGTACGTGTAAATCCGGGCCTGGGGAATGAGAACATTATACCGGCTGTGGATCTCGTGAACGATATCATAGCCGGATATTGGTTTTTCCAGGAGTGAGAGGATCACCGGTTCAAGGGATCTTTTTACGACATCATCGATGGTTGCCTGGGGAACAACGGTGACCGCATCGGAAGGGAATGACCGGTGAGCAAAGGACAGGGTGGTTTCCTTACCGGTTGATATGATGATCTTTGCAATGCCATCAGAGAGCAGTTTTATCTTATGGTGATCGATATCGGTCATGTTCACAGCAATAATCCCCGACAAGGATATACCCTGGTTCTTTTTTGCCAGAATGAGGTCTTTTACCGCAATGATATCGGAGAACTCTTCGGTTTCGGAAAAGTCAAAAAGAATCTGAAGCGTGCCTGCCATCGGGGCCTTTGGCAACGATTCCGAACACTTCTCAAGAATCCCGGGTAAGAGATACACCTCCCCCTTTTTTATCCGTCGCGTGAAAAGGTCCTTGTTCTGGATCTCTTTTAAGAAATATTTCTGAAGAAGGGAACGATGATAGGCAAAGAAATTCCGTCCACCCTGTTTCAGTCCGGCTTCAATGGCAAACTTGAAAATCGGTTCTTTCAAGGTAGGATCCGCATACAGGAAGAGGACAATATCAGTAAAAATATCTTTTAAGAGGATCGTCTTGATCTCCGGCAGGTCAATATATTCCGCGCCGGTCTCATCTTCATCATCACCCTCTTTATGGCAGGAAATTTTCTCGGGTGTTGCAGGAGCGGTCTTCCGGAGTTCCTGTTCAGTTGTTTTGCGGAACAGGGCAACCTCGATCGCAGCCTTGATCTCCAGTCCATTAAACGGTTTTACAATATACCCGTAGGGCCCGACCTGTTTCGCTTTCTCGATGATCGCATCGTCAGCATAGGCGGTGACAAAGACAACAGGGATACCCAACTCCCCGATGATAATTTTTGCCGCTTCAATTCCATTCAGCTTTCCCGGCATGACGATGTCCATCAGGACCAGGTCCGGTGAAAGACGGCGTGCTTTCTCTATCGCACTCTCTCCGGATGCTGCCATGCCCGCGACCGTATATCCCATTGCGTGAAGCTGCTCTTCAAGCTCCATGGTAATAATCGCCTCATCGTCAACCACAAGAATCTTCGACATTGTTATCATTACTCCTCACCGAGCGGAAAGTCGACATTCACCGCAGTTCCCGGGGAGGCGCTCTCGATCGTCAGTGTTCCCTGCAACTGCTGTACCAGGTTCCGGATCAGTTTCAGTCCCAGACTTGTTGCCCGGTCTATATCCACATCTTGGGGAATGCCAACCCCATCATCCTGGACACGAATATGGATCATCCCGTCCTCCATTCGTGCAAAGACCCTGATGGTCCCGAACCTGCGCTTCCTGAAGGCATGTTTAAAGGAATTGGAAAGGGCTTCATTGACCACCAGTGCACAGGGTATTGCCTGGTCAACCGGGAGGTAAAGATCCTCCGCATCCACCTGGCAGGTGATCTCCGGGCCGGACTGCCCGTAGATATTGGAGAGATCGGCCACCTGATCCCGGATCTGTGCGCCCATATTGATCCTATCAACCTGTTTGCTCTCATACAAACGTGTATGGATCTGGGCCATGGTCTTGATCTTCATCATCATGTCCGTCAATATACCGGTTGTGGCCGGGTCGTTTGTCCTCAGCCGGGTCATATTGAGCAGGCCCGAGATGATCTGGAGATTGTTCTTGACCCGGTGGTGGATCTCACGGATCAGGATCTCCTTTTCCTGAAGTGAGGTGATCAGTTTTTCCTCAGCCCGGCGACGGTCAGTGACGTCCCGATAACTCAATACCATTCCAATGATGGATGAATCCATCTTCAGGGGTTTTGAATATCGTTCAAAGGTCCGCCCATCACTGAGCTCCAGCATATCATACGTCTCACGATCCTTGGGGGGAAGATCTTCATCTTCCTTGTTAAACAATATCGGTTTTTTCACCAGGGTTCTCAGGTAATCTGAAACCTTACGGTCCTGACCACTCTGGAGCAGTTCATCAGGAATCTTCCACATGGACGCAAAATTCTGGTTATACCGGATAATCTGGCCGGCCCGATCCACGACATAAATTCCGTCAGCCGTTGATTCAATGGCGGCGTACAGTTCGGACAGGGTTTTTTTCACCAGCGATTCTGCCACCTTTCGTTGGGAGATCTCTTCTTTGAGCTGCGCATTGGACTCCACCAGCGCCTGTGTCCGCTCTTTCACCCGGTTCTCAAGAAGATCGTGCGCCTTCCGGAGCGCCTCTTCGGACTTCTTCCGTTCGGTGATGTCCCGGGCCGCCGCAAAGACCCCGATGACATTTCCCCGTGTGTCCTGGTACACGGTTGCATTATAGAGGACCGGGGTCACATGCCCGTTCCGGTGCCGGATCTCCAGTTCGTAGTCGGTTACCGCCCCGTCACGGAATGCCGTTTCGTACCCTGCCTCTGCTTTCGCAGGTTCGGTGAAATAATTCGAGAAGTCGGTCCCGATCAATTCCTCCCGGGAGAAGCCGGTGACCCGGATCGTTGCTTCGTTGACATCACTGATCGTCCCGTCCGGGGCAATGGTGACGAGCGGGTCAAGACTCGCTTCAATCAGGCTCCGGTTGTAGGCATTTGCTTTCGCAAGTGCATCTTCAGCCCTTTTCCGTTCGGTGATGTCCCGGGCTGAGGCAAAGACACCGATAACATTTCCAAGTGCGTCCCGGTACACCGTCGCATTATAGAGGACCGGGGTTACATGCCCGTTCCGGTGCCGGATCTCCAGTGCATAATCCTTTACCATGCCCACCCGGAACGCATTCTGGTAGCCGGTCTTTGCTTTCGCGGGCTCGGTGAAATAATTCGAGAAATCAGTCCCGATCAGTTCATTCCGGGAGAGACCGGTGATCCGGATCGTTGCTTCGTTAACGTCACTGATCGTGCCATCCGGGGCAATGGTGACGAGCGGGTCAAGGCTCGCCTCAATAAGACTTCGGTTGTAGGCATTTGCCTTTGCTAGTGCATCTTCAGATTTCTTTCGTTCCGTGATATTCCGGGCGATCGTCGATGCACCGATCAGGGTTCCGTTCCGGTCTTTGATGGGAGAGATGGTAAGCGCGACATGAATCCAAACCCCGTCTTTGCGCATCCTGACCGTATCATACTGGAAGACAGGCTTGCCGTCCCGTATCCGGCTCAGGATAAATTCCAGGTCATCGTCCTCATTGGGAGGCACGAGCATTGAGATATGCCGGCCGATTGCCTCATGTGCAGAATAACCATAAATTTTCTCAGCACCGTTATTCCAGCTCCGGATGATGCCATCCAGGGATTTTCCTATGATTGCATCATCAGAATGATCGACAATGGAGGCAAGGGCTGCCCGTTCTTCCTCGGCTTTTTTCCGTTCAGTGATGTCGATTCCCATCTCAAGGATCATCGATGAGCCGTCGGAATCGGTGAACGGAAAGTCATAGACATCATAGTCCCTGCCATTCGGGCCGTTCCAGAACCAGTGATGGGGCGCACCGGTCTTCAGGACTTTGTAGGTCTCACAGCTCTCGCAGGGTTCGCTGCGGGAGAAGAGGGCGTCGTAACACCGGCGCCCCTTCGACTCGCCAAAAGCCTCGCGGAAATACCGGTTGGCAAACGGCATACGGTAATCCTTGTCGAGCAGGCAGACATAGACCGGGAGCGTCTCAAGGACATCAAAGAGCCGGTGTCGTTCGGTGCCGATGGATTCAACGGCACTTTTCAGTTTCATGGTCCGGTCCCGTACCCGGCTCTCCATTTCAGCGTGGACCTGTCCCCGGTATTCCTCTGCGCTCACACGTTCGGTGATGTCCAGGCCCTGGGCCATGGTTGAAAAACCCGCCGTACTCTTCTTTTCACAGAGGGGTGCTGAGTTCCACAGGATGATCCGGACATCACCGTTTTTCTGGAGAATAGGAATTTCAACGCCCTTCCATCGTTCCCCTGCGGTTGTCGATCGTATCAGGTCCATTGCTCTGCTGCGGTATTTTTCCGGGATCAGGATCTCAGGCGTCTGTCCGATGACGTCCAGCGCTTTCAGGCCCGTGAGCCGTTCGAACGCCGGATTGAACCGGAGTATTCTGCACTGGTGGTCCCAGATCACGATAGGAGCATGGGCATAATCGAGCAGGCTTTCAAGATAGTGGTTAGGATCCTGGAGATCCGCCTTTATTTCCTTACGGCTCTCTTTTTTCATCTGCCCGCTTCGCCTCTGGAGTACTTAAGAAAAAACATGTATCGCAGCGACCGCAGTTCCCGGAAGATACGATTCATACATTACAATAATTAAACCTTTTTTGAGAGCTTAAAAAGGGTTCCGTCATATTACAGATTTTGAAACAACCTTAACTCTGACATTGTAAGGCACCAGATGGTTGCTGGCCAAGGTTACCGGTAGCTCCAAAAAATGGTATTGAGGCTGCCCGCATTGGACATCACCGGCCTATCGCACTATGACCAGAATTACATGAGTCACTGCAAAAAGAATGGTAACGGCAGCCATTCGCATATGCCATCTGAAGGGAATATCATAGAGCCCATTCAGCACGAGAATCCCCAGTGTTGCTGTTATTACAAGACAGAGGAATGTGGCGATTCCCAACCAGAGTACAAGGGGGATGCCCAAGATCATGAAATACGCAACAGAAGCACTCATACTCTTTTATCCCACAATGGCCGTACCATTCATCGACGGGTGAATCGAACAGTGATTGGACTGCGTCCGCTTATCCGGTATCCCGCTTTCTTGAACGCACAAGATCAGGATTTGCCGGTCTTCGTTATCTTCTTGGAAGGCCGGATCGGTCCCGGGGGATTGGTATGATCGGGTAACTCATCGCCGTGCAGATGGGAATGGGCATCGTGTCGCGGAGGGAGCGCGGGTTTTACCTGCGTGTGGTGTGCGGCATGGGGATACGGGTGAGCCATGGGGTGATGATCTTCTTCCCCTTCGTGGCGTTCCTTATCCTGACCGGTGGGTGACCCACGGTTCGACGCCGGGTCACGGGATTGCCTGGGTTCGTGTCGCGGTGACATACGCAATACTCCCACTTCCTGGTGATAAAACAATGTATACTTACAAGTAACGGCGACCCGTAATGCCAATCGTTCATCCAGTACCAGTGTTTCAAATTTTGTTTCATAATCTGCCTTTGGGGAGAGGGCCTATACCTGATTGTTGTGCATCCCATGCTGGAGGGGAACCTGTCGGAACTACCTGTTCCCCGGTATTCCATAGGGAGTGCGTGCGATGGAGAAAGAACCAAAACCCCAGCTGATCCGGGAGAAGCTCGATGTCTGCGAGCTTGACAGGGCGCGGATGTCGCTCTTAAACCCGGCATTGATCGAGCAGAAGAAGAATGAGCGGACGACCGATGAAAACGCCAAACCCGTCCTCGAACTGATGATGAAAGAGGGCATCGAGACGGTCTGGGACCGGTTTGAGATGCAGCAGCCTCCCTGCAAATACTGTGAAGCCGGCACATCCTGTTCCCGGTGTACCATGGGGCCATGCCGGATCATCCCACCCCACAGGGTCCGTGGGGTCTGTGGTGCGGATGCCGACCTGATCGTTTCCCGGAACCTGTTAGACATGATCGCAACCGGCGCAGCCGCCCACTCGGACCATGGCCGGGATATTGCCGAGACCCTCTGGCTCCTTGGCACCGGCAAGACCCGGGACTATGCTATTGCCGATGATGAAAAACTCCGGCGGATCTGCACGGAATACAGTATCAAGACTGAAGGGAAAACATCCGAAGACCTTGCCGCTGAACTGGGCGGCGCCATGCTCGACGAGTATGGCATGCGGAAGAACACGCTCACCTTCCTCAACCGTGCACCGAAAGCGACACGGGAGATCTGGGACAGGGTTGGTATCTCCCCCCGGGGCATTGACCGCGAAGTGGTGGACTCCATGCACCGCATCCAGATGGGTGTCGGGGCTGATTACGTAAACATCCTGCTCCAGGGACTGCGTACATCGCTCTCGGACGGATGGGGCGGATCGATGATCGGCACCGAGGTCTCCGATATCCTGTTCGGCACACCGACCATCTCCAGCTCGACGATGAACCTGGCGGTGCTGAAAGCAGATCATGTGAACATATCGGTGCATGGCCACAACCCGGTGCTTTCAGAAGTGATCGTAAAGGCGGTTGCGGATCCCGAGCTGGTCGCACTCGCGAAGAAGAACGGTGCGAAGGGGATCAACCTTGTCGGCATGTGCTGTACCGGTAACGAACTGCTGATGAGGAAAGGTATCCCGATGACGGGCAATCACCTCAACCAGGAACTGATCATCGCGACCGGTGCCCTTGAGGCGATGGTCGTGGACTACCAGTGCATCTTTCCCTCGCTCCCCCGGACCGCGAGCTGTTACCATACCCAGATCATCTCCACGAGTTCGAAGGCCACGATCCCGGGCTCCTACTTCTTCGATTTCCATGCGGAGAATGCCTATCTCACGGCAAAAGCGATCGTGCGGATGGCGGTCGAGAATTACAAGAACCGGAATCACCAGCGGGTCACAATCCCGGGTGAGCCGGTGCCGGTCATGGCAGGATTCTCGAACGAGGCGATCAAGAACGCGCTCGGTGGATCGTTCAAACCGCTCATCGACCTGATCGCGGCCGGGAAGATCCGGGGAGCGGTCGGGATTGTCGGGTGCAACAACCCGCATGTGAAGCATGACTTCGCACATGTGACCTTGGCAAAGGAATTGATCAAGCGAAACATTCTCTGTGTCGAGACCGGCTGCGCCGCGATCGCTTCAGGAAAAGCCGGTCTCCTCCGGCCCGAGGCCGCATCGCTCGCTGGCGACGACCTCCGGGCAGTTTGCGAGTCCTTAAAGATCCCGCCGGTCCTCCACATGGGATCCTGCGTGGATAACTCCCGGATCCTCGTGCTCGCGGCGGAACTCGCCAATACGCTGAACGTACCGATCCACAAACTGCCCCTGGCCGGTGCGGCACCGGAATGGTACTCCCAGAAGGCAGTCTCTATCGGGGCATACTTTGTTGCGTCCGGAGTGTACACCGTGCTCGGCGTGATGCCGCATATCACGGGAAGCCCGCCCGTCGTATCGCTCCTGACCGAGGGACTCAAAGGAGTTGTGAATGCGGGTTTCGCGGTGGAACCCGACCCGGCGAAAGCGGCGGTACTGATATCAGACCACATCGAACAGAAGCGAACCCAGCTGGGGATCTGATCGTGCCGGTGGCTATACCGGTTTCCAAAAGTACTACAGGAACCGGAAAATCTCCCGCACCGGGCACAGGGATGCGAATCGTTGTTGCCGGCAAAGGTGGGGTGGGTAAGACAACAACCACCGCCCTCCTTGCCCACCTGTTTTCCCGCGAAGGGCTCCGGGTTCTTGCCGTGGATGGCGATCCCCAGCAGAACCTTGCGGTGACGCTCGGGATTTTTGCGGAAGATGCCGAAAGGATCATCCCGGTCTCGAAGAGTGCAGAGTATCTCCGGGAAAAGATAGGCGCCGGCCCGGACATCTCCCCGGGAGGTCTCCTCACCCTTAACCCGGATGTGAGTGATGTTATTGATCGGTTCTCCGTGCCGGTTACCGATCGCCTGCGGCTGCTTGTCATGGGGGGCGTGCAAACGGCAGGAACCGGGTGCCTCTGTGCGGAGTATACGCTCCTTTCCGCGATCCTGCGCCACATACCACTCCTGCCGGACCAGGTGATCATCTTGGACACGCCGGCCGGCATGGAGCATTTCGGGCGGGCGGTGGCGGACGGGTTTGATACGGCCCTGATCATCAGCGATCCGTCATGGAATGCGTTATCGGTAGCGCGGGAATCTGCGGTGCTCGCACAGCAGATGGGAATAGAGAACAGGATCCTTGTCGTGAACCGGTCTCCGGCCCGGGATGATGGCGGTACATTTCAGGAACTCTCCGTGAAAGACGACCTCTTCTCCCGGGTGATCAGCCTCCCGACAGATCCGGATGTGCTGCGCGTTGAACCGGGGGTCACGCCCCTCCTGGAGCAGTCCTCGGCATACATGACCGGGATGCGAAGTCTTGCTGATCTCATCATGCAAAAGGAAAGCCTCTGATGCAGGGTACCGTAACGGTCCTATTTTTTTCGAGGACTTTTAGAGCGGTAAACTCCTGAACACGAAAACCCGATTAAACGCCCCGTTTTCCGATCAGAGCCCATTTTACAGAACCACTTTTTGGAGAGTCGCACTTTTTGGCGAATTAGAGTACAGTGATTCTGAATGGGGGATAAATTGGGAGTATTTTTACAATTGGAGGCCCATAAACCCCTGAAAAAATGTCAATATAGGACCTCCCGGTTGGAGGATCGATTGGCAATCCGGAGATCGGACTGGCCGGAGAAACCGACTGGACATCCATCCAGGAGGTCGAGAAGATTTCCTCATAAATCTTCGAGTTCGGCGGGGGCTTATTTTCCACACCCGGTACCGGGCACCGAACGGATTTTACGGATACACCGGCAGCATATCCTATATTCGCAAAAGACGATCTTTCTATTACCGGATACATCACTATGACCTCTCGACTCTCCCTCACGGTCCTTGTTGACAACACCACCCTTGCGGACCAGGATTACGGTGGCGAGGCCGGGCTCTCGTTCTACATCGAGACTGCGGATAAGAAGATCCTCTTTGATACCGGCCTGTCGGGGCTGTTCCTTGCGAATGCGGAGAAGATGGGGATCGGTCTCCGGGATCTGGACATCCTCATCCTCTCGCACGGGCACATCGATCATACCGGGGGGCTGCCGACGCTCGCTCACCACCTTGCCAGTGCACCACCAGCAGGGGCGCCATCCCGGGTGCCGGAACTCATCGCCCACCCCCGCTGCTTCTGGCAAAAAGAGAACGATGGCAGGAAGAACGGCGCGGCAATGAGCGAAGCGGAGGTCCGCCGGCAGTTTCCGGTAAACCTGTCAGCAAAACCGGTCTGGATCACCGATGACCTTGTCTTCCTTGGTGCGATCCCGCGGAGATTTGCCTTCGAGCAGGATGACGCAGCCAAGCGGTTGATTCACACCCCTGACGGAACGAGTGAACCGGATTGCCTGCCTGATGACACGGCTCTCGCGTTCCGCTCCGCGGAAGGACTCGTCATCATCACCGGTTGCTCACACGCGGGCATCTGCAACATCACGGAATATGCAAGAGAGGTCTGCGGAGAGCCCCATGTCGCGGATATCATTGGTGGGCTCCACCTGATCTCACCGACACCAAAACGTATCCAGAAGACGGGAAAATATCTGAACCGCCTTCACCTCAATGCCCTGCATGCCTGTCACTGCACCGCGCTGCCGGCCAAACGCGCCCTCGCCGATTATTGTCCCCTGCAGGATGTGGGCGTGGGGATGCGATTCGAATGGAAGATAAAAATACCTGACAAATCCAACAGAAAGGTAGAGGATTAACAGCCAGGTACCAGATACACCCGGTATTTTTTGGTGAGACAATATGAGCGACGATATGTATCTCGATCAGCAGCCCTTAGGGGCAGTGACCTTTGCAGAGAACCCGGAGCCCCGGTGCCCCTGCCTGTTGCTGCTCGATACCTCAGGTTCCATGGCCGGCGAGGCGATTGCCGAACTGAATGCCGGGATCAAATCCTTTTACAATGAACTACAGGGAGACTCCCTTGCAATCAAACGCGTTGAAGTGGCACTCATGACGTTTGGGCCCGTCCGGGTGATCAGCGAGTTCAACACCGCGGAGTGCTTCTTCGATCCCCAGCTCGAAGCCGTGGGGGACACGCCGATTGGCGAAGCGATCCGGAAGGGCATCGAACTGATCCGGGCGAGAAAGGAGCAGTACCGGGCAAATGGCATCTCGTTCTACCGCCCGTGGATCTTCTTGATCACGGACGGGGCACCCACCGATGAGTGGCAGAGCGCCGCCGCACTCGTCCGCGAGGGTGAGGCATCCAAGGCCTTTGCGTTCTTCACCATCGGAGTCAATAAGGCTGACATGAAGGTCTTAAAACAGATCTCCGTCCGGGAACCGGTCAAACTCCAGGGCCTGAAGTTCCGGGAATTCTTCCAGTGGCTCTCCAATTCCATGAAGTCCGCATCCAGGTCCAATCCCGGCGACCGTATCCAGTTAGCTCCACCACTCGGGTGGAGCGAGATATGAGCTGGAAGTGCTCCGCCTCATCCGTTACGGGACGATCGCACACTGACCGCGGCGAACGCGGGCAGGATTACAGCAGGGCCGGGACCCTGCAGATCGCAGATCATACATTTTTCATCGGTCTTGCGGCCGACGGGGCGGGCAGTACCACCGATGGCGGGAGGGGGGCGGAGATCGCTTGTGAGACGATCTGGCGCTGCATCATCGATACCCTGCGGGAAGAGACGGACCTCCCCGGCATTTCTGATGACCGGGTGAACGAGTGGGTGACTGCATCGCGTGACGCGGTGAAAACTGAGTCCGAAACTGCCGGGAAGCGGATCAGAGATTATGCCTGTACTCTGCTCGGAGCCATCTGCGGGGATTCGTGGGCGGTATTCTTCCAGATCGGCGACGGTGCGATCGTCATTACGCGCGACAGCGATTACGAGACGATCTTCTGGCCGGAGCAGGGCGAATATGCCAACACCACCTTCTTCCTTTCCGATGAGGACTACCGGGAACACCTGATGATCCGGCACTGCGACACATCTCCCGCGGAGATTGCCCTCTTCACGGACGGTCTCCAGACGCTCGCCCTCTCGTTCTCTGCAAAACAGGCGCATGCCGGGTTTTTCAGGCCAGTCTTCGAAGCGCTCCGGCGCGACCCGGGCAACGAATTTTCTACATTCTCGCAGCAGCTGACCGGATTTCTCCTCAGAAGCGATGTCAGCGCCCGGAGCGATGACGACAAGACACTCGTGCTTGCCGTCAGGGACTAGGATCACATGGTCACCGTTCCCCTCACTACGTATTTCAACAGCCGTGGAAACAGCGTCCGGCTTGGCAAGCAGATCGGGAGCGGGGGCGAGGGGGATGTGTACGAGATCCTGTCATCCCCGCAAACTACGGTGGCAAAGATCTACCACAAGCCGCTGGAGGCACACAAGCAGGAGAAACTCCGGCTGATGGCACAAGGGACGAATGACGAACTGGAGGGCATCTCGGCTTGGCCGAATGATGTGCTCACCACCCGCCCGGGCGGGCCGGTGGTGGGATTCCTGATGCCCCGGATCCTAGATGCCGAGCCGATCCACAAGGTGTACGGTCCCACCCACCGGAAAGAGACCTTCCCCCATGCAGACTGGCGATTCCTGGTACGGGCAGCGAAGAACCTCGCTGCCGCATTTTACGTGATCCACAAGTACGGGTATGTAGTCGGGGATGTGAACGAGGGCAACATCCTTGTCAACGACAAGGCCTGTGTCCGCTTAATCGACTG
Organism: uncultured Methanoregula sp.; assembly: GCA_964592875.1. GTDB lineage: Archaea > Halobacteriota > Methanomicrobia > Methanomicrobiales > Methanospirillaceae > Methanoregula. The sequence continues at coordinate 188,805 of CAZQGG010000006.1, read as the reverse complement.
CGACTCGTTCCAGGTCCGGTCAAAGAACGAGCTGTACTGCTGCGAGGTGGGCGTGGCCCATTTCACCCCGCCGGAACTCCAGAACACGGAAAACTTCAGGATCGAGCGGACCCAGAACCAGGACAACTTCGGCCTGGCGATCCTGATCTTCCAGCTTCTCTTCCTCGGGCGGCACCCCTATGCCGGCGTGTACTCAGGAAAAGAGGATATGCCCATCGAGAAGGCTATCACCGAGTACCGGTATGCGTACGGCACCAATGCCCGGTTGCGGGGCATGGCCCCGCCCCCGAACTCGGTCGGGCCGGCGATCATCCCCGACCAAATAGCCCGGCTCTTCGAACAGGCCTTCTCGGAGACCGGGGACCGGGGCAACAGCCGCCCCACCGCGGGGGACTGGTGGGATATCCTGGACCCCTTTGAGAACAAGCTCCGCCGCTGTACTACCGATAAAGTCCATTACCACTATGCCGGCCTCTCCTCCTGCCCGTGGTGCCGGCTGGAAGAGGTCTCCGGCGTCCTGATCTTCCTCTCCGCCGACAGCATCACGAAGATCGATCTCAAACGGGAATGGCAGAGGGTGGAGGCGATTGTACCCCCCGGGCCGATTCCCGCCATCACCCCTGACCTGTACGGGCCCCGCCCGGCCCCGCTCTCCCCGGCTCATGCCCGCTCGCTCCTGTTCCGGAAGACCCGCCAGATTGCCGCAGCAGCTCTTGTCGCAGGGGGTCTCGTGATGCTGGGCCTGGACGGATTCAGTATCGATTCCCAGCTCGCATGCATCATCCTCCTTCTGTCAGCCATCGCCCTCTTCCTCTTCCCGGGAAAGGAGGCCAACGAGAGGAAGCGCCGCTTTGCAAACCTCGATAATGCCCAGTACATGTGGAGACTCTGGAGCAGGAAATGGAACGATGAGGCCGGGGAGGGTGCATTCTCCACCCAGCTGACCCGGCTCCGGGAACTCCGGCACCAGTTCGAGGAGATCGAACGCCAGTACCGGAGCAGCCTTGCGGCACTGGAGGGGTCGGTGAAGGACCGGCAGCTCCACCATTTCCTCAGAAAGCACCCGGTGGACCGGACCACGCTGCCCCGGCTCGGGACCGCTCTGCTCGAAACCCTGAAGAGCGCGGGGATTCATACCGCCGCCGATCTCACGCCCGCGGGCCTGCGCCGGATCCCAAGACTCGACCCGGTCATCCGGGGCGAACTTGTCTCATGGCGGGACCGGCTGGAGAAGGCATTCCTCTTCGATCCGTCAAAGGGTGTCGAGCGATCCGATGTCCGGGCGCTGGTGCACCGGTTCCAGCCGCAGATGCGGCCCGTGGAGCGCGAACTGATGCAGGGGATCGCACGGCTCTCGCGGATCCAGCAGGATGTGTTAAAAAAACGGGTACTGCTCCGCCCGCAGGTTGAGAAACGGGCGCAGGAGCTTGCCCAGGCAAAGGCCGACTACCGGATCTTCGAGAGCGCCGCAGAAGAGGCGATCCGGCGGGATCTCAAGTCCGTCAGTGCACTGCTCTTTTCCCGGTAGTCACCGGTCCTGCCCGGTACCCAAATGTTCAGGCATCTCCCAAGCAGGCAAAGTCAATGTAGCCCCGGAACGGGTCGGTACTGAGCAGGCGTACGCGGATCTTCTGGCCCACCCGCAGGCCCCGGTCTCCTTCGATGACCTTTCCTTCCACGGGGGGATCGATCAGCCGCACATACGTCCCTTTCTCGGATGCGCCGGTGACAAGACCGGTAAACTCGTGTCCGATCCGGTCGCGGAGAAGGACTGCTGCCGCTGCCTTCCGCATGAACCGTTCGGCCTTCTTGGACTGTTTCTCCTGCTCCGTCAGCCAGATGGCGATATCCTCCAGTTCTTTCACCGAGTACGGGCTGGGCGTCTTGTCCAGCACCGATTTGATCAGCCGCTGGATGACCAGATCGGCGTAGCGCCGGTTCGGGGCGGTGCCGTGGGTGTAATCGGTGACCGCAAGCGCGAAGTGGCCCACCGGAGCACTGCCGGGCTGGAGCATTGCATACTCTCCCGGGCCCATCAGTTTCACGACCGTGAGCGAGAGATCGGGGAACCGCTCCGGGTCCTTTGCCTTCTGCACGGCAAGGAAGTGGGCGAGTGCCTGCACATTCGGCTGTGCAGGCAGGTTCTCCCCGAGAGCAGCAGCCGTGAGCACGATCCCGTCCCAGTGCTTCGGTGTCCGTACCACCCGCTCGATCCGGGGGAGCCCTGCCGCTGCAAGGAACGCCATCATGGTCCGGTTTGCGGCAACCATGAACTCCTCGATGAGACTGCGGGCCGGATTCATCCGGATGAGCCGGAGCTCCTGTACCTGTCCTTTCTCGTAGATAGCCTGCGCTTCAAGGGTTTCGAGATCGAGCGCTCCCTGCCCGGTCCGCTGCTGCCGGAGGCGCATGGCCGCCTCGTTCTGGAGCCGGACCTGTTCCGCCAGCCCGGGCACTGCGCTGACGCTCTCGGGTTCAGGTCCTTTCCCCTCCAGCCACGCACCCACCTCCTCGTACACCAGTTTGGCATGGTTGGTAACGATAGCGCGGGTGATCGTTCCCTGCCGGATGGTGCCATCCACCTGCACATGGTAGTCTACCACCATCGCCGGGCAGTCCTTGCCCGGCAGAAGCGAGGTGATGCCTGCCGAGAGTTTCAAGGGAAGCATGGGGAACGTGGCAACATCGAGATAGATGGAGGCCCCGTTAAACCCCGCGTGCCGGTCGATCCGTGACCCCTTGGGTACCCTGGAATCGACGTCGGCAATTGCCACGAAGACATGGATGGTGCCGTCGGACTCCCGCTCGCAGTACTCCATCTGGTCGAGATCCATGGAGTCGTAATTGTCGATCGAGGACCAGAGGAGCGCCCGACGGTCCTCTGCCCCGGAGCGGAACAGGGCCCGGGTATCGTCGCTTATGGCACCGACCTCGCGCATCACGGTATTCTCAAACTGAGGCCGGAAGCCGTACTTCTTCATGGCGTCCCATGCAATGGCCTCCATATTGATGTGGTGGGACCGGGCCCGGGGTTCCCGTGTTCTTCGTCTCATGGTCATCTGATCAAACACACTTTCTGTCGTTCTTCCATATCTCCTTCTCGGCCCGGATGGCAACGTGAAGCGCGGCCTAAAAGAAACACGTTTTTTTAACATAAACTACCGGCTGGTGTATGCAACAGGCCCGGTCCAGTAGATCCGAAAGTAAATTCACTCGAAGAATTAGACGAATGGAATCGACTACATCTGTTCGGGGTCAGCCTTCTTCGCAGAAATGCATGAACCGGAAATCTTTTACCTAAAAAATGAAAAAAATGAGTCAGGAAGTGTTTCTTCCTTAGTTCTTACCCATGCTTACAAGAACTACAAGCAGAATACCTGCACCCATTAAAGCACCGAACCAGAAATTCGATGCTTCATTGGTGAAGGCACTTGATGGCAGATGGATATGCACCTGATCTGAAACTTTAAGCGCATATCCGTTTTCTCTAGTCATCAATACCATTTCTCTAACACCTCCTTATTGTTAGTAACGGAGAGCATCGGGGGCCCTTTCCGTCCCATCTTGATTTTTTGAGACATCATTCATCCCCTCCGAACAGCGATTGTAAAAGCGCGCCAATAATTATAGCCCCGCCACCAATAATTGCGACTAAAGCGAGAAGTTCACCCAAATCTTTCTGATTCATGTCGTTGAGAGCATTGACGTATTTATTGACAGTATTCCTGTTGATTCCCATTTGGGTTGCAATCTGCGCATTGTTCATGCCGCGATTTCTAAGGATCAGTATGTCTCGTAACATACCTGGATTGAGACTGTATCTACGAGCAATCTCTACGATCTTCTCGTTTACTCGATCCTCATCATAGGGACTCATTGAACAATAGTTCAACTGCTCATTATTAATATCTTTGCACAAATTTAGGCAAATTGACTATTTGATGCTGGCTGCCACAACCGTCGCACGCACGGCCACAAGGATCTGAAGGAGTTTATCCATGCCATATGATGGGAACAGCCCCTCATATCCCCGTGGTGTGATATCTGTGAATGGCGACTCGTAGAGTCGGGCGGGTTCTATGAACCCATTCTCATATGGAACATCACAATTGAAATTGGAAAATTCTGGCAGGATACATCAGGAGTGTGAAATGTGGAGGTCGCGGACCGGTGACCGCCAAAACGGGCTGAACACAGGATACCGCAGAAATAGGATCGTTTGATACAAATTCCCGGGAAGATCCGGAATACGGAAAAAATATTCATTGAACCCGGTGAGATTCACTCGGGTCACCAGGAGATCTCCCCATCACATCTTCGACTGGTCCCGGGGCAGCGCCGTACCACGGGCTCCCGGTCCTTTCACGCCAAGGCCCAGCATCGGGTCCCGCTTCTTCTTCCTCGCTACCCCATCATCCGGGGATACTGCCGGGACCTTGTCCAGGAAACACTGGACCGGGTCCCGCCCGCCGGGACAGGACTTCTCCTTAAATTCCTCACAATCCTCACACAGCGGTACCTGCGTGGGGAGTGATGACGGGAAATGATGTTTCCAGAGGACCGGGTCGATCTTTCCCTGCTCAAGGAAACGCTGGATATGCCGCGCCGTATACTTCATGATCAGTTGATGGGCGCTGGTTCCTCATATGCTCTTCTTCCTTTTTTTGCCCGCAATAGCGATCCGGTCAGGTTTGTACCGCCACCGATACCCCGTGAACCACGACGGAACCATAGGTTTTATGCCACAGCCCCCAAAATCCACTAAGGAAGATCTATGGCCAGAAAATGCAGTTCCTGCAGTATCCCTGCTCCCGATGAGGAATCGAAGTTCTGCAACCGGTGCGGAGCGGCGATCGTGGATGAGCCGGAACCGCTGTTTCCCATCTGCGGCACCTGCGGCGCGAGGGTGGCCGACCCCGAGGCACAGTTCTGTGACAAGTGCGGCGGGCCGGTAAAAAAGGCAATGGCCTGCCCGACCTGCGGGAACCCGGCGATTGACGAGAACTCAAAGTTCTGTACCCGGTGCGGCACCACGTTTGCCCGCCCCAACACATGTCCCGGCTGCGGGTTTCCGATACCCGACGACCAGGCGGTCTTCTGCAACCGGTGCGGGGCATCCCTCAGGAATATGGCACCCGCCGCAAGCCCGGCCCCGGCAGCGACTCCCGTGAGGAAGCGGGCACCACTCCCCATACAGGACGAGCCTGCCCCCGACTGGGATCCCTGGAGCGATAACAGCCAGCCGGAGTACGACACGCCACAATACACCCCTTCACCACCCGTGGACACCGATCCTGCCTACCGGTCCCCGCAGATCCGGATGCCGGCAAAGAAATACGCCCATCTCCCGTTGATTGCCGACGAATTAAAGGACTACAAGAAGTCCTACCCGAACGACGAGTCCCCTGAACCCGAGCGGAAGGCCGCAAAAAAAGGCGGGCTCAACTTCATGAATCGATAACCGATGCAGACCGGTCTTTTTGCAATAAACCCGAAAGCGTATTACCACTCACGGCACACACTTCACTATTCCTCGGGGGGAGATGCATGAAGTCCGCGCTGCCAGCCATTGCAATCCTGTTTTTTTTTGCTGCCTGCATCGTGCTGCCGGCATCTGCCGCCGTCTATTACAGTACCAGCACCCCCCAGATCATCACCAAGGGCGATGCCTTCTCGGTCAGCGGCACCGGGGCAGAGAACGGCACGGTCGCCCTCTGGGTGATCGGGCGGAACTATTTCGGGGTCCGGACAACCGCCCCGGACCGGCACGGCAACTTCTCCATCCTCTTCAAGCCCACCGAGACCGAGAAGTTCTCACCCGGCCAGTACGCGATCGTGCTCCAGGACCCCGGGCCCAACGGAATAATGGAGATCGAGGCGGGAAAAGACAGCACCCGTAACCTCACGATCATGAACCGGGGCAAGATCATCATACGCGGAACAAAGGAGAACCTGCAGGGCAATGTCGAAGATGAGACCGAAGCCCTCGTTGCCACTGCCACCCTGCAGGGTGTGGACGATATCTTCCTGCCGGACTATTTCTTCGTGGAGGAACCTGCCGTTCACTTCAATGAGATCATCCCGGCATCCGGTTCCCGGCTTCCCGATATCGTATCAGGGCAGGCGGTCCGCATCACCGGCACCACCAACATGGGAACGGAGAACCTGCTCGTGGCAGAACTCCGGCACACCGGTTCGGGCACACCGGTCCTCATAAAAGATCTCCCGATCGTGTACGGCCACAGCCTGAACACCTGGAGTTACTTGCTGGATGAGCCGGGCCTTGAGGCGGGAAATTATGAAATCTCCGTGGGCTGGACCAAATCCAATAAGACGGGTACCGGCATGGCAAAGTTTTCCGTCAGGCCTGACGAGAAGACCCCGCCACCACCGGAGATCATTCCCACCGAGGTTGGCGATCTCCCGCGCCCCAAGGGACTTGACACGCTGCTGGTTCTCGGGATCATCTTTGTCTTTGCCGTTGTTCTCTACACGATCGGTAAAAAGTAAACGAAACCGTTTACGAGAAGTAGGCAACGATATTGCGGAAGATCCGCATATTGAGCGATTCGTCGGGAAGCGCCCGTCCCTCGCGCAGCGCCTGTTCCCGTATGAGCGGCCAGTCGTAGATGTTCGTTAATTCCATGGCCCGCTCGGGGTGAGGCATCAGGCCGAGCACCCGGCAGTTTGCCGAGGTGATCCCGGCGATGTCCTCCACCGAGCCGTTCGGGTTGTACGGGTATTCGCCATTTGCCGGGCTCAGGTCATCGCGGCAGTACGTGAAGGCCACCATCTGCTTCTGCTTGATTGTTTTGAGGGTATCGGGAGAGCATGAGAAGTTGCCTTCCCCGTGCGAGACCGGGCAGTACAGCCGCTCGATCCCTTTTGTCCAGAGGTTCTCGTGCGCAGGTTTCAGGGTGACGAAGCGGCACTCCAGCCGCCCGAGCCGGTTGGGCATCAGGGCGATCTCCCGGGTATAGCTCTTGTCAAATGCCGGGACGAGGCCGAGGTTTGCGAGGATCTGGAAGCCATTGCAGATCCCGAGCACCAGGTTGTCCCCACGAAGGAACTCCTCCAGATCGTCCCAGAGATTGTTCCTCACCCGGTTGGCATAGGCATTGCCGGCCCCGGTATCGTCGCCGTACGAGAAACCACCGGGGAAGACGAGCAGGCGGTAATCCGCCATCTGTGTGGTTCCTGCGATCAGGTCGTTGATATGGACGATGTCGGCATGCATGCCGGCCCGGGCGAGGGCTTCCTTGGTCTCCATCTCGGAGTTGATCCCGTAGCCGCTCAGGATCAGGGCATTCTCAGGGATCGGTTCCTTCGCTGCCGGGGCCCGGGCCGCCACGGCAGGTCTCCGGAAATTCCTGTGCGCTGTTGCCATGATCAGTACCTCCCAAACGGCTCTTTGTAGGCCTTTTCGAGTTCGGCAATCCCGGTGTCCAGCACCAGGGTCCGGCATGTGATCCGGAACCTGCTTCCCCCGGTCCGCCCCAGCAGCACCGCATCCGGCCCGAGCGCCTGCTCAAACGCCCGCTTGTGATCCGGGGCAATGGTGACCACGAAGCGGGAGAGCGTCTCCGAGAAGAGGTAGTAGTCCGGCCGCATTCCATCCGGCAGCGGAACCGTGAGGTCCATCCCGAGCCGGCCGGCGATGGCAACCTTTGCCAATGCAATGCCGAGGCCACCACGCCCGACCGGAAAGGCCGATGCAACGAGCCCGTGGGCAATTGCACCGGCAAGCCGTACGTACCGTTCCTTGGCCACAACCGCGTCCAGCACCGGCACAGCGTTGCCGGCACTCCCGAGATGCAGGAAGTATTCCGACCCGCCAAGCTCTTCCCGGGTGGCCCCGATCACGTACACGAGGTCGCCTGCGATCTTTGCATCCAGCGAGACCGCCTTCTTCACATCCGGGTGGACACCGATGGAGGAGATGAGGAGGGTGGGCGGCACGGAGATCTTCACGGGCATTCCCTCGGCATCGAACCCCGAGAAATCGTTGAACATGGAATCCTTGCCGGAGATGAACGGGGTGCCAAAGGCCTTTGCCACATCATAACACCCGAGCGCTGCACGCTTCAGCTGCCCGAGGCGTTCGGGATCGTTGGACGAGCACCAGCAGAAGTTGTCAAGGATCGCGATCGCATCCGGGGGAATGCCCTGGGCAACCAGTCCCCGTATCGCCGTATCGATGCAGGCCCCGGCCATGCGGTACGGGTCGATCTCGGAGTACGAGGGGAAGAGCGCCTGCGAGAGACCAACGCCCTTCTTCGAGACGGGCACCACCTTTGTCAGGGTTGCCACCGACTGCATCCGGCCCGCACCCTGCACCGGCCCGAGCACGTGGCCGCCCTGCACGGTATGGTCGTACTGGATGGTGACGAACTCGGTTGAGCAGATGTTCTTTCTCTTGAGCAGGGCAACGAGGGTCTCTTCGAGCCGTGCGGGGCACGGCGTGTCCGGCTCGGGATTCACGTTCTCGGTATACGCCGTCTTCAACTGCTTCTTTGGCAGCCCGTCATGGAGGAACGCGAGATCGATGTCGAGGACAGTTGCCCCGCCCGCAACCACCACGCACCGGCCCGAATCCGTGAATTCACCGATCACGGTTGCCTCCACCTCGCGGCACTCCATCAGGTCCATGAACGCAGTGAGATGCTCCGGCGGCACCGCCAGTGTCATCCGCTCCTGCGACTCGGAGATCCAGACCTCCCACGGGGCCATGCCGGGGTACTTCAGCGGGATTGCATCGAGGCTGACCTGGCAGCCGTTGCACTCCTTGGCCATCTCGGCCACCGAACAGGAGAGACCCCCCGCCCCATTGTCGGTGATGCTGCTGTACAGGCCACGGTCCCGGGCCTCCTTCACGATCACGTCCGAGAACTTCTTCTGGGTGATCGGGTCGCCGATCTGGACTGCCGTGACCGGGCTCTTCGGGTCGAGCGCTTCCGAGGAGAATGTGGCGCCGTGGATCCCGTCCTTGCCCACCCGGCCGCCAACCATCACGATCAGGTCGCCGGGCCTTGCCGATTTCTCAAAGAGTTTCCGGCCGGCCGATTCCCTGGGGATGATCCCGACCGTGCCGGCAAAGACGAGCGGTTTACCCGCGTACCGGCTATCGAAGTAGCAGAACCCCTGCGGGGTCGGGATGCCCGAACAGTTCCCTCCCACGCCCACACCGCGGACAACGCCTTCGAAGATCTGCCGGGGCGGGATGACCGGGTTTGTCGTATCCTTGTTGCGGAAGAGCGGGACGGCCGAATCGGGGTCGCCCACGCAGAACCCGTAGATGTTGATGCAGGGCCTGGCCCCGAGTCCGAACCCGACGGTATCGCGGTTCACGCCCACGATGCCCGTGAGCGCCCCGCCGAACGGGTCGAGCGCTGACGGGGAGTTGTGGGTCTCGACCTTGTGGGTGACAAGGAACTCCTCATCGAAGATGATCGCGCCGGAGTTGTCTGAGAAGACCGAGACGCAGATGTCCTTCTCCCCCGCGGCCTCGCGGATCTCGTTTGTGGCCGCCTGGATGCAGGACTTGTAGAGCCCCCGGGGCAGGTCATCGTCCATGGCGGATGCAAAGATCGTGTGCTTGCAGTGCTCGCTCCAGGTCTGGGCAAGCGACTCGAGTTCCACGTCCGTCGGGTTCCGCCCTTTTGCCCGGAAGTAATCGCGGATCGCGTGCAGCTGGGCGAGGTCAAGGGCGAGCGGGCCCCGGCGCTCCCCGGTCTCCGGGTCGATGATCCCTTCCTTCCCCAGCCGGACCAGTTCCTCATCGCTGATCTCAAGGTCCACCGGTCCGGCGGTTGGCAGCTCGTGGAGCTCCACGAGCGGCATGTTGCAGCCCATCCCCGCCCTGCCATACTCTGCCCGGGTCTTGACCTGCACCCGGTTCACGAGCGGGTTTGCAAGCGTGGATGCCAGCGACCGTATCGCCTCATCGGTGAGCCGGCCGCGGACAAAGTAGAGCTGGGAGGAGGAGACTGTCACATGTTCTTCAGGGCCGAAAGAAAAGAAATCCCCGATCATCTGCCGGGCCGTTGTGCCGACATTGTCGGTCACGCCCGGGAGGAAACCAACCTCGATCGCATGATCGAAGAGGGGGAGCGTTGCTTCGTCCACCGTAAATTCCTGCACTACCGGGTTGACCAGTTGTCCCGCAAGCTGCACCAGCTCGTCACGGGTGAAGTCCCGGGCGGTGGTGGCAATCGTGTACACATCGGCCAGCTGCAGCTCGTCAATGGCAAACCCAAGCGACCGCACCCGGTCTGTCCGGGTCTTCATGCGGGGATCTTTGGTATAGTGAACTTCTATGCGGTGGACAAAAGAAGTCATGTATACAGGGTTTGGCGCAACAGGTGAAAATAGATATTGTCCTTACCTGTTGCACACCGGTTCAGAGCGGGATTTATTTCCGGGTGATGACAACCGGGTCGAGCGTTGCATCGATCATCAGATCGAACTCCACCGTGTCGAGCCAGCCGGCCTTCTCGAACATGCTCATGAAGCAGATACCGGCCACCTTTGCATCGGGATATTTTAAGGCAAGATCCCGGACCTGTTCTTTTGTCACCGGCATCAGCGGCATTGCAAGCCCGCCCATGAAGACCAGCAGTTTCGGGCGGAGCGTTACCGGGCCGCCAGAGACCTGCATCCCCACATCCTCAACGAACTGGATTTTCTTTGCCTTTGCCTCATCGAGCAGGGGCACAAAGACCTGCTCCACGTGCATCCCGCGGACCGCGACCGCGTTGAGCTCGACAAACGGCGTGCAGGTTCCCACGCAGCCGAAATAGACGATCTGGTCCCCGTCTTTCAGACCCATATCCTGCACAAACGCCTTGAACGGGCGCAGGATGCCGGGCACGCTCTTGGATATTTCCCGTGTTGCCATGAGGTATCAGATGATCTCGGGCGGAATGCGGGATAATTGTTGTGAGAAATGGTTGAAAAACGAAAAGACCGGTCAGCACCGGGCACCGCGCCCCGTGGCTAACCGGTAACACCAGCCGGCTACGAGCGGGCAGAGGAAGGCACCGGCAAGGATGATGACCGTGGTCTCTGAAAACGTCTGGTGGATCAGCACCTGCTTGATCACGATCCAGAGCGCGTAGATGCCCCCCACGAGCACTGCAAGGAACCGGGCAAGCCTCAGGGGATCGGCGGGCCGGGCCAGCGGGAAGTAGGCGAGGAAGAGGAAGAGCAGGACAAAGACGTACGTGTACGGGATGAGCGAAGCCGGAACAAAGTACGGCTGGAGACGCGAGAAGACGGCGCTGCAGAGAAAGACCAGCAGGAGAAAGCCGGCCTCGCGGACATTGAACGGGTACCAGTACATGAGTGTAAGGGGCCTATTGGCGGCCGGGGATAATGAGGTTTTTGAGGGGGGTTTAGCGGAAGCGGTCGTCCGAGCGGACGGTCCTTACATTCTTCGCCACGGCCTCAAACCACCCGCAGCGCGATGCAGGACAGGCATCGAACTCCGGCACATAGGGCTTGATGTCGAGGAGCGGTGTCCCATCCAACATATCCACGTCCTCAATGTTCAGCGTCCCCTCGTCCACGCTGATGAGTCGGACCACCGAGAGTCCGATCGCGTTCGGGCGTTTCGGGGACCGGGTGGCAAAGATGCCCCGGGGCGATTTGTCAAGGAACGGTATGACTGTAAGGAGGTGATCGGTGCATTGGTGGAGCGCGTAGATGAGAATGATCCGCTCAAAGCCGTCAAGGTCGCGGAGCCCTTCGCGGTACCGGGGGAATATCTCCACCGTTCCCTTCGTGCCCCGGGCCCCGGCCGGCTGGATGGGCATGCCGGCAATATCCAGAAACGGCGTATGGATCGTGCCGATGGGAGCATAACAGAACGGGGTGTTGGAATTCCCGGTAGCGTGCATGAAACAGATGTCTACCCGGATCCTAAAAACAGTGATGGAGAGAGTTAAGATCAGCCCATTGCCATCATGGCATCGAGCTTGGTCTGGAGAGCCCAGGCAGCCCGGGCCTTCTGGACGGTGTCGCGGTACTCCTTGGTCAGTACCCGGATCTTCTCGTTCGTGAGCTTCAGCGAGGTGATCGATTTATTGGTCAAGGCGCCCTGGAGGCCGGGCCGTTGTGCATCGATCTGCTCGGAGAGGTTCTGGATGATCCCCGTATCGACACTGTGGTTGGTGAGGGTGGTGATCATATGAGTCCTCTGCATCGAATCCCGGTTGAAGACCGTCAGCCGGGCGGCTTCGTCCGCCAGCCAGAGTGTCCCGTTGTGCCGGATGATATCGCCATCGGCAGCATTGACCGCAGCACGGGTATAGATCTGCAGGACCGTGTTGTTCCCCTTGTATCGGCTCATCTGCGTTTGGGCCTCTTCCGAAAACTCAGTGGTATACGTGCGGAGCCCATCGCGGGCCTTCACGATCTCGTCACTGGTCTGCATGAGCGGGATCGTGGAGAGGGCTACCAGGTAATCGTACCGGATCTCTTCAAGTTCAACCGTCCCGTTGCCGGTACTGATATTTCCAATGTATTTGATAACCCCACCCATCCGGGCGTCCTGGAGTTCCCCGATGTAGGCCACATGGCTCTTCAAGGTGACGATCGCTGCGGGGCGATCCGCGTAGTTCGGATCCTTGCTGGCCGGAAGGGTAGCGCTGTTCACCACTGCGGAGGCAAGAGGAACCACCAGCATCAGGGTGAGAAGACAGAGTGCCACCCGGAATATCCGCGATTTACCATTCGTCATCGTCCATGCACCAGTCCGGAGAATTTTCACATGCACACGTTCGGGAGCTGGTTAATAATATTGTCAGGATGCCTGGAGTTATTCGTATAACCGCAAGGTTAGCTCAATCAATCAGGTACCGGCCCCGTAAGGGCGAACTACTATCACGCAGCCCGGCCAAAATGTACGTGAGGAGTGGGGCGTGGCACAGGACTGGTTCTTCAAAAAAGACGGGATCTCGATCATCAACGAGGATCTCTTTGCCACAAAGAAGATCCATAAGGAGAGCATCGATCTCATTGTCACGTCGCCCCCGTACAACGTGGACATCCCGTACAACTCCCATGATGACCGGACCAGCTATGCCGAGTACCTTGACTTCTCGGCCCGATGGATGAAGCGGTGCCACGGGTGGATGAAGAGCGATGGCCGCTTCTGTCTCAACATCCCGCTTGACAAGAACAAGGGCGGTCAGCAGAGCGTGGGAGCGGACCTGACCACGATTGCAAAGGAGGCCGGGTTCAGGTACCATGCCACCATCATCTGGAACGAGGGAAATATCTCCCGCAGGACCGCGTGGGGATCGTGGCTCAGCGCCTCGGCCCCGTACGTGATCGCCCCGGTCGAACTGATCGTGGTACTGTACAAGGATTCGTGGAAGAAGACGGGCGGATCGCGGGAGTCGGACATCTCCCGCGAGGAGTTCATGGCCTGGACGAACGGCCTCTGGACGTTCAATGGCGAGAGCAAGAAGAAGGTCGGGCACCCGGCCCCGTTCCCGGTGGAACTCCCCTTACGGTGCATGAAACTTTTTTCATTCGTGGGCGACACGGTGCTCGACCCGTTCATGGGAAGCGGGAGCACGCTCATGGCAGCCCGGTCCGCCAATCGGAACGGGATCGGGATCGAGATCGATGCCAGGTACTGCGAACTCGCAAAGGACCGGATCGAGTCCGTGCAGTGACCGGGTTTTGCCGGTTCCTGCGATTTTCCCCCGTATTTTTCATAAAAAACGGCCATTCCAACCAGAAACTTTGTAAATAACCCCGTCCTTTTTGTACAATCATGCACTACACCATCATCACGGAGTCGCACGCGTCCGGCGGATTTTCCGCCCGGTGCGTTGAAATTCCGTCAGCTCGTGGTTACGGCAGCTCCCAAGGTGAGGCGCTGGCCCGGATCAAGGAGGCCATCGAAGTGGTGCGGGAAGCCCAGAATGCGGAACTGCATAAGACCATTGCATCCGTTCATTCCGAGATCATCAAGATCGAAGTCGCTGACTCCGCATAATCTCCCCACATGTTGGGGAAAACAAATTTTCCTCTTTTTTGTTCTGTTGCGTTTGCAGTAGTGCCGGACAACGCGGGAACGGCCCGGGGATTGTTTTCAGGTGCAGACAAGCACAAGGTATTCCGGTTTTCTGATGAGAACGTAACCGCCCGCAATGGCAATAAACGCAAAAAGCGAGAGGATGATGCTCTCACTCAAGGAAAGCCGGGCAACCCAGCCGGCCACGAGCAGGACAAGCCCAAGCCCGATGAGAATTTTTCCGGCACAAACGATCGTGCCTTCCCGGGATCGAGGAGCGGGTTTCATGCCGGAATTGTTTGTGCGGGGCGATAATGAAGGTTGGTTGGGAGGTTCATAGGAAGTAACGGAAAAAAACTGTTTTGACCGATAAAAAAATTTCACAAAACCTCTCAGCTCCCTACCGGCAAAACTCCCCACATTCAATTTTTCTCCTCACCGTATGTCCCGGTATATGAGGGCTTGAGAAGGATCTTCGCTCCATCAAGCCACATCTCCTTCATCTCCCCTTTGTGAGTCCAAACACCGTTGTTCTGGAGCCCGATGAAGAGTGCTGCAAGAAGCTGCGCGAGCCGATGGGCATCGGCATGAGTCTGGATGAAATTCTTCCTTTTCTCCTTCACGATTGCATCTTCAAACGTTGCCACCAATCCTTTGTTGTATTCGATAGTCGCATGTCGTACCTCCGAATTGCGTGATGCAAGCGCGAATAATTCAAAATAGATTGCCCGATGCCGGTCATCGGCAAGAGAGAACCGGTCGAAGATCAGCGACAGTGTCTCTTCAAGGGGACGGTTGTAAAATGACTCAAACGTCATACTCTGGATTTCCAGTTGGAATTTATTCAGGACCGCTGCAACCAAATATTCCTTGCTCTTGAAGTACCAGTAGACCGCTCCCTTCGTTACGCCCAGTTTTTTTGCCACCTCATCGATGGTCATCTGGTCGCAGCCACGCTCCGCGATCACGTCCATCGCAGCCTCGATGATCCGACGTTTGGCATCCTCCTTGTATTCCGGGACGACCTTTGGCATGGCTCCCCATATTCACTTCACTCGTCAGAGGTAAAAAACATTGCATAGGGATGAAATACAAACCGTTTGGTATTTATACATTCTAATGAGTATGTTATTTTGCAACAGGGTTCAGGCTTACTATGACCGAAATGATTTACCTGAGATTATTTACACGATGCAAGAGGATTTCTTTCAGCTTCTCATTCGTTGCGCTTCTGGGGCTGTGTCTTTTCCTTCCTGCCGGAACGCTGGACTGGCCCATGGCGTGGTGCCTCCTGACCGTTTATATTGTGGTCTTTGTAACAGCGTTGTTGCTGATAAGCGACGGACTTTGCGAGGAACGTTCGAAACGACACGCGGATTCAAAAGCATGGGACCGGGGCCTTGTCACCATCCTCTTCCTGCTGAACTTTGTCACCTTTGCCGTTGCCGGACTTGATCACGGGTCCGGCTGGACCGGCCAACTCCCGCCAGCAGTTGAAATCGCAGCACTTCTCCTTGTCATCTGCGGGAACGTCCTTGTTGTCTGGACAATGGTTACCAACGATTTCTTCTCGGCAACCATCCGTATCCAGTCTGACCGGGGGCACACGGTCGTCTCGCAGGGCCCGTACCGCATCATCAGACACCCGGGTTACCTCGGAATAATCACGTACGTAATCTTTCAGCCGCTGATGCTTGGTTCCCTGTGGGCACTTGGTCCAGCAGCCCTGACGATACTCTTCACAATCATCAGGACTTCCCTTGAGGACCGGACCCTGCAGGAGGAACTGCCGGGCTACCGGGAATATGCAGGAACGGTCCAGTACCGATTGATGCCTGGGGTGTGGTGAGGCAGATGAACAGAAAAAAATCCTCCACACCGGCTCCCGCAATCAACTTCGATGTCATCTACGGCAGGACATCCGGCACCTGTTGCTGGGGCTGTGCCAAACGGAGTGACTGCCCTAGGGAGGCGGTCGGTCGGAAATGTACAAAGGACCACACCACCTGCGCCGAGTGTACATGGTGGGGAGAGCGGGGCTGCTACTACTTTGCGATCGATAAAGACCTGTTGAAGATGTGAGGTTGGATGTGAACACCAGAATCGATCGTGCAGACGCCCGGAAAAGAACGTCATCGCAATCAAAGGGCAGTACCGGCATCCCCGACCGTCAGCCAATGGAGAGAGGAACGCTCCAAAGAGCAACGGATGATCCAGGGACCGGGTTTTTACGATCTCTATAAGGAGGATAGGAAATGCAGGAATCAGACAATGTTAAGACAATCGAGAGGAGTAAGACGAGTAAAGGCCCAAGCAAGACGGCTGAGACAATAGCCATGGTGAGGGTAGCCGAATCGAAAAAGCCGGAAGATGAACGTATCTGTTATGACCAGTATGCCATCCGCTTCATCAGCAGGGAAGTGCTGGAATTTGCGGCCAATAACCCGGATAAGTACAGGGCATTTTTAGCGCAGAGCGAGCGTCTGGTGCCAGGGTCACGTAACTCGATCATCGCCAGGGTAAGATATTTTGACGATATTGTGAAGTCCTCCATTGACGATGGCCTGGAGCAGCTCGTCATACTCGGGGCCGGGTACGATACCCGGGCCTACCGGATCGAAGGGATGAAAAATATCAGGGTATTCGAGGTTGACCAACCGGCTACACAAAAAATAAAAGTGGAGAAGATTAAGGAGATTTTCGGATCGCTCCCGAGCCATGTCACGTATGTTTCTGTCGATATTGGAATCGATAAGCTCGACCAGCGGCTCCTGGAAAGCGGCTATGACCGGTCCCAAAAAACCCTCTTTGTCATGGAAGGGCTTTTTATGTACCTCCCGCCGGGGACCGTGGACGAGACGCTATCCTTCATAGCACATAATTCGGGCAGGAGCAGCGCTGTTGTTTTCGATTATATTCCCCAGTCCGTAGTTGATGGCACATGCGAACTTGAAGCCGGTAAGAACTGGCAGAAGGGAGTGACGGACGTGGGAGAACCATTCCTGTCTGGAATAAAAGAGGGGGAGATCGAAACCTTCCTCACCCAACGGGGATTCTCAAAAATCAGGAACGTTACCAGCAAAGACTACAAGAAGGCATATTTCTTCGGAAAAAACGAGGGCAGGGAGATGAACAGCCTGTTATTGTTCGCTTATGCTGTGGTTGAGAAAGACCGCAGATAAATGGGGGGATGGGAATGATTGAAAAGAGTATTGGAAGTCGGTGTGGATAGTCCATGCCAACCGTACACGTAAACGACGTTGATATGTATTACGAGATCCATGGCGAGGGTTATCCCCTCGTCATAATTCTCAGTACGGGAATGAACGTTGCATCGTTCAACAACCCGGTGTATTTATCCGGATGTTTGCCGAACACTACCGGGCCATCTCGTTCGACACTCGGGGAATAGGGCGTTCTTCTAAACCGGACTCCCCCTATACGGTGGCGGTGTTGCCAGAAGATACAGGAACAGATGAATCTAGGATTGCCGAAGTATGAAGACACAACAAACCACAGGAATGGCAAACCCGTCCGCTACCGTATCATCGGCCGGCGGCCTGAATTTTTTTGCAACTACGAACATGGGAAACGAGATCTTCTTTGAGCCCAGCCCGGCACTTGGCGGGAGCGGGATGACCCCAAACCCGATGGAATATTACATTGCAGCGATTGGGGGGTGTGCAGCGATCAAAACGCAGATCGATCTTGCCACTTTCGGAACCTCCCCGGAATCGATCCGCGTAAACGTCGATTGTACACGAAGCGATGCGCTTCCGCAGATCCTTAAGACGGTTCACGTCACCTTCATCCTGAAAGGAGCGCTGGATGACGCGACGGTGGCAGCCGTCGTTAAGGATGTAATGACCCTGCACTGCCCGGTGGCCGTGATGGCCGCTGCTTCTGCGAAAGTTACCTGGGAGCACAAGATCGTATCGCCATAAGAACAAAAAAGCGGGATGAAGATTTTGTATGTTTGCAGTATACGCTAACACGGATTTGGGTGACCAGAATGACTAAAGGGAAAAACGACTTGGATAATTTTGCATTTCTCGTACAAAAGGCGAGAGAACTCGGCGCAGCCGACGCAAAAGTGATCCCCGCAGCGGACGTGATTGTCGAGAACCGCGTGCCCTTAAAATGCCGGGCCGGGTGCATAGGCTACGGCAAGAAGCTGACCTGCCCGCCCTACGTCCCGACACCGGACGAGTTCCGGAAGATCTTATCCGAGTACCGGTATGCCCTGCTCGTGAAGTTCATCTCGCCAGCTAAGGCGGACCCGGAGGTCATCTGCTCGATCTACAAGTACTGGCTCGACCCGGATGCCCCGGCCGATAAGAAGGAGCAGGCGACGCAGTTCTGGAAGGACCACTTCAACGGTACCGGTGCGTTCGCCCCGATGATGCTCGAACTGGAACGGACCGCGTTCAATGCCGGCAACCCGTTCGCGCTTGCGTTCATCAACGGCTCGTGCCGGCTCTGCGAGACCTGCAATGTCAAGGCCGGGATCTGCATTCACCCAACCCAGGCACGGATCCCCGAGCACGCGGTCGGCGTCAACATGGTCGCGACCGCAAAAAAAGCAGGGATGCCAATCCGGTTCCCGGTGCAGGGGCACCCGGAACTGATGGCGCTCCTGCTGATCGATTAAAATAAAAAGAGAGGATACGGAGGTCTGGCAGCATGACGGATGAACAAAAACTGTTCAAATGGCAGATGAACACGGACGGGCCAGAAACCTATGAACGGTACATTGTCCCGACGTGGATGCTTGACTGGACCGAAGACCTCATCACCGCCGGGGGTGTCGGCCCCAAAAAAAGGGTGCTGGATGTTGCCTGCGGCACCGGAATCGTGGCGCGGAAGGCCGTCGTCCGTGTCGGACCGGGCGGCAGGGTTGCCGGCCTTGACGCAAACGAGGGAATGCTCACGGTTGCCGGAACCTGCGCCCGGGAGGAAGGACTGGCAGCCATCGAGTGGTACCAGAGCGATGTCTCCCGCATGCCGTTTTCCTTCGGGGAATTCGACGTGGTCCTATGCCACCAGGGGCTCCAGTTCTTCCCGGACAAAAAAGCGGCCCTGCGGGAGATGGCCCGGGTCCTCATGCCGGGGGGCCGGCTTGCACTGGGCGTATGGGGCCGGGCCGAAAAGAGTCCGCATGTGGGCGTCATCTGCGATGTCATCGGGAGGTATTTCGGCGAGGATGCAACGAGCCTTTTTAAGAAGGCCTGTTCGCTCTCAAACCGCACGGACCTGGAAAACCTGGTCCGCGATGCCGGGTTTTCAGATATCCGCATCAAAGCCGGGGTAAAAATTGCCCGCCACCCCTCGCTCACCGAACTCCTCCCGGCGTACTTCTCAATCTTCCCGATTGCCGCGGAGATCTCGGCAATGCAGGAACAGGACCGGGCCCGGATGTTCCAGGACCTGGTAACGGCTCTTGCAGCCTACCGTGAGAACGACGGTCTTGCGGTCCCTACGGAAAATTATATTGTGACTGCAGAAAAACCGTCAGTCCGGTTATCGGAATAAATGAAGGTGAACCCTTATGACAGAACACCAGCTAAAACCGGCCGACCGGGTGGAAGTGACCGTCCTGGTCGACAACTATATCGATATCTTTGTACCGCCTGCGACTCCTGTGGACCAGCGGCTGCCGTTCGACCCGGGCCGCCATCTCCTGGCCGAGCACGGCTTATCGTGCCTGGTCCAGGTCGTTGCCGGTAAGAAGGAGCACACGATCCTGCTCGACACCGGGCACTCAAGGGAGTGCATGGCCTGGAATGCCCGGCAGCTGGGTATCTCCCTTGCCGGGATCGAGGCCGTGGCCTTAAGCCACGGGCACTTCGATCATACCGGTGGGCTCCCGACACTCTTCTGCGGGGAGGTCCGGCAGATCCCGCTCGTTGCCCACCCGGACGCCTTCCTCCGTCGCAGGCTGAACAACTCGGCCAAAGGCCCGGTCGAACTCCCGCAACTGGACCCGGTTGTGCTGAAGAAGGCCGGGGCAGATATCCTGATGCGCAGCGAACCCTCGACCCTTGCCGCCGGCCACCTGCTCGTGACCGGAGAGGTAGAACGGAAGACCGCATTCGAGAAGGGGATGCCGGGAATGGAGATGTTCACGGACGGAAACTGGAAACCCGATCCGATCCGCGACGACCAGGCACTCGTGATCAATGTCAAGGACAAGGGCCTTGTCGTCCTGAGCGGCTGCGCCCATGCGGGGATCATCAACACCGTGGAATATGCAAGGAAGATCACCGGTGTCGATCACGTCCACGCAGTCCTTGGGGGATTCCATCTCACCGGGCCGGCCTTTGCACCGGTGATCCAGCCAACCCTCGATGCAATGAAGCGGATCAACCCGGACTATGTCGTGCCCATGCACTGCACAGGGTGGGACGCGATCAACCGGTTCATGGCCGGAATGCCGGGTCGTTGTATCCTGAACACCGTTGGAACAACATACCGGTTTTAAGAACAGGAGCGCCTTTTTCACACGGTCACGGGACTTCATCCGACTGAAATCCCCTATTCGGGAAGGCCGTTTCGTGGCGTAGGTAGTATTTCCCCAACACCATTCTTCGGAATCTCAGTGGGGTCATTAATTTGCATGTATCCGCGGACTTTTTCCATTCCCCGTATCTCCGGAGACCGTCCACGTAATGATTACGATCCCATCAACACCCACCACTCCCAGAAAATTCATGGCCACGGATTCCGCTTCGGCATATGTGCCATCCGCCCGGCGGAGCCGGTACCCGATTGGGGGTCCGCAGGGGGTCCGATCCCGAACGCCCCTGAATGCATCAATCACGGACGCACGATCCTCCGGGTGAACCAGATCGATGGCGAATCTCCCGACAAGAAATTGTTCCGGGTAACCGAACAAATGCGGATTGCTCGGGGAATCATACAGAATACGGCCTTCTGCATCAAGAATCCCGATCTGGTTGGATGCGTCCTGGATACAGCGACGGAGGTGGGTTCCCTGTTCCATCAGTGCCTGCCGGGTCTGGCAGTGTTCCACGGCCCTCCGGATATTGTGCGATAATTCCGCATACAGGACGCACGGATCCCCGCCTTTTTCAAGAAATGCATCAGCCCCGCTCTCGAAGGCCCTGACCGCAATCTCCTCCCTGCTTTTCCCGGAACAAATAATGAACGGCAGGAACGGGTATTTTTTTCGCAGGACTTTTAAAAAATCTATGCCATTCATCACCGGCATATGATAATCGGAAATGACCGCATCATAGTGCCGGTGCTGAAGACGGTCCAAGGCATGACGCGCGGACTCAACAGTATCAATCTGAAATTCCCCTATATCCTCAAGAAATATTTTGCTGAGTTCGAGCAGGGATGGATCATCGTCGACATACAGGACCGAGATCATCGTAATACCTGCAGTATTATTATTTTGTTATACATTCTTAACAATTCAATGTAAATTCGTGATAATAAAAGGTTTTCTAGAACGTCATGAGAGATGCAAAAAGTGATAATCGTTCCCTTGCATTCTTACATGAATGCCGTCAATACGGGGTAAGCCGAAGGAACAAATTTCGTACAAATGCCCCCATGACCTGTTGCGGAAGATCGATGCTGCTATTGAGAGCGGGGAGTTCTCATCAAAGAACGACATCATCACCGCAGCATTGCGTTCATTTTTCGAAAGACAGAACAATGATGCGAAGTACCAGGTTGTCGAATGGCTGATTTCTGATGAGGGGCAAGACTATATGATCAACCTGATGAAGCGCATCCAGGAAAAGAACGAACCGGGAAGTTAGTCATCCGAAAGGGGGATCCGGTACGATCCCGGATAAACAGGAAATGTCCCTAATTAAAAAAGCTCAGTCTGATATGTACATATATGACGATGCAGTCTGACGATTTTAAAAAACGCACAAAAAGGACGGGGCTGTTGATACGATTATGGGAGGTACGTCTGTAATTTCTTCAGACGGCCAAGACGCGTCTCCGCCTCCTTCTTCTTCTCGTTCTCGATGCTGTCCACGATCGATGAGAGGGTTGTGGCCAGCTCGTACACCTTCTTCTTGCGTCCCATCTGTCCCGCCAGGGGACCGCGACAGGCAATCCATCCCCGGTCCGTCATCTGCTTCATCGCGAGACTGATCTCCGGCTGGCGCAGTCCCGTCCCGTGCTCAATATCATGGGAGGTTGCTTCCGGTGTACGTGCAAAGAATACCAGCACCCAGGCAACATTCCGGTGGATGCCGAGTTCGATCAGAAGATGGGCGATGCTCTCCTCTTTCTTTGAAAAATACTGCACGGTTTCGTTTCTCATAATCCCTCCGGATCCTAATATCTCCCTTTGGTTTTTGGTAGTCAATAAATATATTCCAGAATTATTTAAAAAGTGAAGGAAGATTTCAGAACCCGGCCGGGTCGACCGCATCCCACCGTACTTTTGCCTTCTCAATAAAGAGCCACGCGGGGATGAGAAGGATGACCGATGAAAGCACCGCGAACGGCTCGGCAAACGCAACCGCGGTGAAGATGACGATCGCGATCCCGACGAGCACAAAGTACCGCGTGAGTACCCTGACATCGTACACCAGCACATTGGGCGAGAGCCCGGCAAGCCACGCCATCACCGCGACAGCATAGAACGAGACGGAGAGGCCGAGCACCACCGCAGGAATCAGGTACGCCATCTCCCCGGCAAGGATTGCAACGATGGCAATGAAGAGGGCCGGCAGTACCTGGAGGAGCGCAAACGTGGTGAGCTTCCCGTTGATCAGCCGGCTCACGGCAACGGGCAGGCAGGCGTACGACCCGAACGCGTCAAACATCGTGACCCACGTGTACATCGAGGACGCAATGAGACCGGCAACAATGGCAAACATCAGGAGCAGGCCGTGGGGCGGGAAGGCGGGGCCAAGCAACGAGAGGAAGAACCAGATCACCGCAAGGGGAAGGATGAACGAAAAGAGCGTCTGGCCGATGAGGCTGCCGCTCCGGTAGAGATCGATGAAATCTTTTGCCGCGAGCGTCGGGTCGGGCAGGAACGCGAGACGCTGCACGAGAGGACGGTAGAGATCCCGGTATCGTTTCTCCGATCCCACGGACTCCGGGGAGAAGAGCGCAATCGAGACCCCGAAGAGCAGGATGAGCGCAGCGCAGGTGGCAATGAGGCCGGTCCATGAGAACGCATGGTAGATGAGCAGCGGGGGGAAGAGGAGCGCCGGGTTCGTGCCGGTGAGCACAACGAGAGCACCTGCACATGCACAGAGCGCCAGCAGGAGAATCCAGAGCAGGGCCCGCGACCGGGCGTACACGGTCGAGAGGAAGAAGACGGTGCAGAGCCCGCAGAGGAATGCAAGCGCGAGCGTAAGGAGGAGCAGGAGGGCGCTCGCGAGCGGGACACCGGTGAACGGCGATGCCGCAAGGTACCCGAAGCCAAAGGGAAAGACCCAGAGGAAGAAGTAATAGACCGTGTCCTTGACGACAAAGTTCGCGAAGATGAACTGATCGGTCAGGGGGAGGCTCCGGGCAGAGTAGGCGAGCAGGCTTGCCTGGCCGAAACGGCGGTTCATCACTTCGTTGCCCAAGAGACCGAACCCGCCGACCATGATCCCGAGCATCAGGTAACTCCCGTGGATGGTCAGCGCGAGGTTGCCGGCCGGCATCGTGGTCTGCATCAGGGGGACCAGGAACGCACCCATGAACGCGATCCCGAAGATCATCACCGGGAAGAGCGCAAACGAGAGGCTCCCGAACATCGTGGAATGGATCCGCCACTCCTCCTTCATCATGGCAATGAAGAGATCAAACATGGCGATCCGTCCGGACGAGCGAGAGGAAGAACGAGGGCAGGTGTTCACCCCGCCCGGTCAGTTCAGAGACCGGGCCGGTATGGAGCAGTGTGCCCTTGTGGAGGATCGCAAACCCCGAACAGATCTCTTCGGCCACCTCAAGGATGTGCGTTGAGATGAAGATCGTCCGCCCCTTCTTCACGTAGCCTGCGAGATAGTCCTTGACCACATCCTGCATGATCGGGTCGAAGTTGATCAGGGGCTCATCGATCAAGGCAAGTGCCGGCTCGTGGATGAACGCCTGCGCAAACATCAGTTTCTGCCGGGTGCCCCGCGAGAGATCCTTGCAGAGCACATCCTTCTTGTCGGCAAAGTCCAAAAAGTCAAACCACCAGTCGGCTTTCGTCTCAATATCCGGGATCTGCCGGACAGCGGCCACAAAGCGGAGGTACTCCATAGCAGAGAGAAAACTCGGCGGCGTCTCCTGCTCGGGGATGATCCCGACCCTGGCCCGGACCCCGACCGGGTCTTTTGTCACGTCCACCCCGAGCACCGTGGCCGATCCGCCGGATGGCCGGGCCTGCCCGGTCAGCATCTTGATCATGGTGGTCTTACCGGAGCCGTTGGGGCCCAAAAGGCCGAACAATGCCCCTTCCTCCACAGAAAGGGAGACGCTCTTCACTGCATGTACGTCGCCATAATTTTTCGATAAGTCCCGTGTTTCCAGTACAATGGTCATGTGATCACTCCGTTGCGGGCCCTGCCCCGTGCACTTCCTGTTGCATCCCTGCGCATCTCATTCCCGTTCATGCTTTCATCCCGTTCCAGATAAAATCCAGCCCTTCTTCAACAATCTGTTCGCGCTCCACGGGATCGCCCGTTGCAGAGGCCCGGGCGATCAGCCCGGTGAGGGTGGAAGCCATCATGCAGAAGAGGAGTTCCGGTTCCCTGGCACGGATCTCCCCGTTTTGGATCCCGTCCCGCACGAGATCCTGCAGGAAGAGGAAGTGGGACATGCCTTCTTCCTGTGCGCTCGTGGAAACGAACGGGGAGTGGGCGAACTGCTCCATGAACTTCAGCTTCTTCGGGTTCTCGATCCCCCACCCGATCGCGTTATGCCCGAGACGGAGGAGTTTGGCCCGGGCGGTTGTCTCTTCAGTGAGACCCCGGTTCATTGCCTGCGCCGCTTCGCTCTTGACCCGGCGGTAGAGCGTATCGATCAGGTCCTCTTTTGTCTTGAAATAAAAGAAGAGCGTGCCGGTGGCAACCCCCGCTTCCTTCGAGATCAGCGATGTCGGGGTGCCAAAAAATCCCCGCTCGGTGAAGAGGGCGAGCGCTGTCGCGAGAATCGCTTCCTGCTTGTCGGGCGATGGTTCACGCATGTGACTTCTCCCCAAGCACTGCCCGTTTTATCCTCTTTATCCGGTTGATGCACCAGAGCCCGCCTTTCATCATGGGAACGATGATGCCCATCATCCCCTCCATCTCCTTTGCGACATCTTTCATGAGCGCCGGGATCGGCAGGGCCTGAGGGCAGGCCTTCGCACACTTCCCGCATTGCCGGCAGAGGCTGGCGCAGGATTTCTCACCCATGAGCCCGCCGTGCCGGCCAACATACTGGAACTTCACCTCGCGATCGGTGGGGAAGAGGGCGTGCGCATTGTAACCGGCAAAGCAGCCGGGAATGTCGACACCGGCCGGGCAGGGCATGCAGTACCCGCAGCCCGTGCACCCGACCTTCATCAACCGGCGGTACTCGTCCCGCACTTGGCTGATCAGCGCACGTTCATCAGGAGCAAGCGAACCCGGCAATGCCTCACTCGCGACCCGCAGGTTCTCATCGATGTGCGCCTCGTCATTCATGCCGGAGAGGACGACCGTGACTTCCGGGTGATCCCAGACCCAGCGCAGACCCCACTCTGCGGGCGAGCGTCTCACCGGGGCCCCGTCCCAGATCTGCCGGACACTCTCCGGTACCCGGCCGGCAAGGTTGCCGCCCCGCAGCGGCTCCATGATCATGACCGCAAGCCCCTTTGACGCTGCGTACCGGAGCCCTTCTGTGCCGGCCT
Source organism: uncultured Methanoregula sp. (assembly GCA_964592875.1). GTDB lineage: Archaea > Halobacteriota > Methanomicrobia > Methanomicrobiales > Methanospirillaceae > Methanoregula. Next base: position 162,928 of record CAZQGG010000006.1, on the reverse strand, counting down.
GGTTCATCTCGTCCAGGTAATTGTACTGGATCTGGCAGAACTGCCAGTCGTACGCGTCCACGATCTCCTTAAACTCCTCCAGCCGGCCGTGGAACGAGAACCCGGCATTCTTTATCCGGCCATCCTTCTTCGCGGTGTCGAGGAATTCGAGGACGCCGAGATCCCGCATGATCCGGAAACTTTTGCCGGCGAGGCTGTGCAGGAGGTAGTAGTCGATGTAATCGGTCTGGAGTGTTGCCAGCTGCCGGTTCAGGATCCGGTCCATGTCCTCCCGTTCGAAGACCTCCCAGTGGGGGAGTTTCGTTGCAATCCGCACTTTTTCGCGGTACCCATCTGCCAGTGCCTTCCCCAGCACCTGCTCGCTTTTGCCGAGATGGTAGATGGGGGCGGTATCGAGGTAGTTGACGCCGCTGTCGATCGCGTGCCGGATCTGGCGGATTGCACGCTCCTCGTCCACGCCACCGGCCCGGGTGGACGGGAGGCGCATGCAGCCGAAGCCGAGGATCGAGAGTTTGTCGCCGGTCTTGGGAACGGTACGGTATAACATTGAGAACACCAACGTAAACTGACTGGTCAGTCAATATGTGGGTGGAGGTAATTAATATTTGTGGAACAGAGTCACTTCTGCGAAGGGCTCCCGTGGTGGCCGTCATGAGTGCCCTGATCCGGGAATTTCGGACCCCGAATTCGACCCCCTGACATTTCACCGGCCAGCCTTTTCCACAGGATCTCAGTTCACCACTAATTCGAAAAAAGCCGCCGGCCTTTTCTCAAGCTCCTACTACCGTTTTGGCAGTAGTCGCTCATCCAATAGGCAACAATTAGACGTTTTTCAGAGGCAGAAATGCCCCCCAAATGGGCAAAATATTGCCAATTCAGCGCTCGTTCAAAATCAGTACTCTATAATTCGCCAAAAAACGCGACTATCAGAAAAGTGGTTTTTAAAATGGGCTCCGATTGGCAAAATACGCCTAAATAGGAGAGATCGTTTCCAGAAGGTTTGTAAGTCCCACACCCCCGAAAAAGAGGGGCCCCCGCATCAGAACATCCGGATCAGCCGTATTTTTTATTTGGAGATGATGCCGGTTGCGACCCCGACGGTGTGATCGGTAATGGCTTCCCGCCATTATCCATCAGTTCCAGCGCAAAGCCGATATCCGCCACCAGTTCCTCCAGCAACCGGATCTCGCGGTCATTAAAAAATTTCTTTTCAGCGGAATAAAACCGCATGGCCCCGATGATCGTTTCATTATGGTATAACGGAATGCATGCAGAAGATCGATACCCCCTTTTAGTTGCCTCCTTCAGATAGTGCGCCATCCGGGGATCGGACTCGATATCATTGCTGATCACCGGGCGGCGCTCACGGATCGCGGTCCCGGTCAATCCCATCCCCCCGGGAATATTATCAACGCTGATCGAGATATTGTTCAGGTACCCGTCTTCATACCCGCAGGCTGCAACCGGGTTGACACTGCGCTGTACCTGGTCGACCATCCCAATCCATGCCATGAGGAATTTTCCTTCTTCCACGGCTATCCTGCAGGCTTCATTAAGAAGCGCCGTGCGGTTACGGATACGGATGACCGCCCGGTTGGTACTGGTCAATACGGCATTCAGCCGGCTCAAGTGGATGATCGTATCCTGGGCCTGTTTTCTCTCGACCGCCCGCTCAATGTTATGGATCAGATCAGTGAACTGGGGGCGGGGGTCCCCGCCCTTCTGGGTGTAGTAGTCCGCTCCGTTGTTCAGCGCTTCAATGATGATATCCTCCCTTGCTTTTCCGGTAAATATGATGAACGGGAGGTGCGGATGTTCCGCCCGGACTGCCTGCAAAAATGCAATCCCGTCCATCTCCGGCATCTGGAAATCAGAGATCACGGCATCGTATCGGATTGTCCGGAGTTTTTCAAGTGCCGTGGACGCGGAATCAAGAAGCTCAACCTGGATGGTCCCCGATTGTTCAAGATACAGTTTTCCTATATCCAGAAGTATGGGATCGTCGTCAACATACAGAACGGAGATCATGGTATACCGGACCTGCGTGATCGGGAAAATGGATTTTGTTCTGCCATAGCGCTCACACCCGGAATTTCCGGTTGGCTTCAAGTGCAGACAGGGCGATCGTATTGACCTGTTCGACCATGCGGGAGATCTCGCCGATGGCTGCGGACAATTCCTCGGTGGATGCGGCAGATTCTTCAGCTTCCCCAGCGGTCGCCCGTATCCGCCCGGCAATCTCATTGACGCTGTCGGTGATCTTCTCCGTGATGGTGGCCTGTTCCCCGGTCGCAGTCGCAACATCGGAGGCGCTCGCAGCAACTTTCTCGATATCGGCTGCAATCCGGGTAAATGCACTCAGCGTCTCGGTGACCGCAGATGAGCCCCTGCCGACAACGGCCTGTGTCTCTTCCATAGCCGATGCGGCAGTCATCGCTTCTGCCTTGAGATGGTTGATCATCTCTTCAATCTGTTCAGCGGATCTCTTGGATTCATTGGCCAGGGACTTCACTTCCGCTGCAACAACGGCAAACCCGCGTCCCGCCTCACCTGCCCGGGCTGCCTCGATTGCTGCATTGAGGGCCAGCAGGTTGGTCTGGTTTGCGATATCCCGGATCAGGCCAACGATCTTTGAGATGTCTGCCATCTGCTGTTCGATCTTTACGACCATGACGGATACGTTCTCCGTGGAACGCCCGATCTCCCCCATATTTTTTTCTGCACTGCCGGCAAGTGCGGAGCCCTCGTGGGAACGATCATTGGCCTGCTTTGAGATCGCTGAAACCTCCGACATGCTGGCGGTGATCTCCTCGACCGATGCGCTCATGTCCCCAACCGCATGCAGGATCTGTTCGATACCAACCGATACCTTTGTGGTATTGGTGCTGACAAGGCCCGAGTTCTGTGCAATATCCCCAATCTCCCCTGAAGCGTCCTGGATGCACCGGACTGCATTACCGGCAGAGGTCGTAAGGTTCTCCATCTCCCGGTTCACCGAGTCAATATTTTTCCGGAGGCTGTCAATGATTCCCTGGACAGCATTCTGCATCTTTAATAACTGATCGTAGGTTGCCGTTGTACTTTTATCTGGCGCGGAAATGTTGTAACTGAGCGTGAGATCCCCTTTCCCCATCTTTGCATACACATCCGACAGGCCAGCTACTTCCTGTTCCATGTAGCACCGGATTGCCTCGATCTCATGGAACTTGCTGTCCATCTCCTGCTCACTTGTTTTCCGATCAAGGTATATCTTGAGCATCTCCGATAAGGAGTTGATGAGGTTGCGTTCTTCTAAGAGGAACGGACCTTCCGATTCATGAGGTTTCTCCTCAAGGTACACAATATCAAGGATGCCTAATTTCCCTTTAACCGAGAACTCCGCACTCTGTTTCCAGCGGGTGTCCCGGTAATTAGGTGTGGTGACAATGACATCCTCAAACTGTATCCGGGCTGCACACACCTCAGGATACTGCCAGCCGGGTGGAATTATCTGGACGATTTTGTCAAGGATCTGTTCCCATTTCCATGAATCATCCTGGATGAGTTTTGCGGTTGCGTAAAAGAGCGTCTGCTCTTTCACACGCTCGCCGTAATCGTGAAGAATTTTTGCCTGCTCGCGAAGTTTGCTGTCCAGCTCCTGCTCGCTCTTCTTGCGGTCAAGGTACGTCTTGAGCATCTCCGATAAGGAGTTGATGAGGTTGCGCTCTTCTAAAAGGAACGGACCTTCCGATTCGTGAGGTTTCTCCTCAAGATACACAATATCAAGGATGCCTCTCTTTCCTTTAACCGAGAACTCAGCACTCTGTTTCCAGCGGGTATCCCGGAAATTTGGGGTGGTGACCATGACATCCTCAAACTGTATCCGGGCCGCACACACCTCAGGATACTGCCAGCCGGGTGGAATCAGCTGGACGATTTTGTCGAGGATCTGTTCCCATTTCCATGAATCATCCTGGATGAGTTTTGCCGTTGCGTAAAAGAGCGTCTGCTCTTTCACGCGTTCACCGTAATCATGGAGGAGTTTTGCCTGTTCCCGGTATTTTTTTTCAAGAACCTCTTCACCGATCTTCCGGTCAAGGTAGGTTTTGAGCATCTCTGCAAGTGAGTTGATGAGGTTGCGCTCTTCAAGAAGGAACGGCCCCTCGGCTTCAAATGGCTTCTCTTCAAGGTATATGACTTCAATCGTTCCGCGGCGGCCATCTTTTGTTATGACGTCCGCCTGCTGTTTCCACCGGACATCACGATACCCCGGGGATTTCACATCAATATCCGCAAAGGTGATCCGTGCTTCGCAGATCTCCGGGTACTGCCAGCCAGGGGGGACCAGGCAGACAATCTGCTGGAGGATACTCGCGGGAGGCAGGGTGTCGTCCTGGATGAGTTTTGCGGTTGCGTAAAAGAGCGTCTGCTCTTTCACACGCTCACCATAATCGTGGAGGAGTTTTGCATGCGTTGCCTCCGTGGCTTCTGCTGCCCGTATCTCGGATGTGATATCCCGGAATAGCAGGAGCATGCTTTCCGATGATTTCGGATCATGGGAGATCGGGATGATCTGTTCTTCCAGGACATAGGTCCCGGTCCGGAACCTGAAGGAGATCCGGGAAAATCCGCACCTCTTCTGGGCCAGGGAGGTTGCGGGATCGTCACCGTGACGGGATACCAGCGGAAGGTCCTGGTACTTCATCAGGAAAACTGAGTCACGTTCAAGCCCACTCATCTTCACAAACGCAGTGTTCGCGTGAATAATTTTTAGATCTGCATTGAGTACGAGTGAAGGTTCGAGTGATTTCTCAAGAACCTCCTGCATCCGGTCACGATTCTGTGACGGATTTGAAACATATCCTGTATCGTGGCTCTCCATTTTTCATCTCGCCGGAAATTTTTAAGATCTGACTATCGTCTTTTTGGATCTGCCTGATCCGGATGTAGTTTTTTCCCGGATTTCCCCGTGGGTAGGATAATTTTTGGTGGAAGTATCATTCCACCGTCTTTTTTTTATAGGTTTCGTTTTTAATTTTGAATGCCCGGTTAACCGGAAAGATCATGATCCCTTTATGCTCACACATGAGTCCTGAAAAAGGAAAACGATCTGATAGTCCCACGCGGGACGGAGGGGTGTGCGCCATTGAGATGAGAGAGTCCGGCCCGCGTGCCATATCGGGGTGTGAAAAGTTCAGCAGCAGCCTCCTGCCGGTCTGCGGATAAGGACTTTAAGATCATGGAGCCCGGTCCGCTCGCTCACGATCTCGTACCCGAGCCGTTCTGCATCCACCTCAATCCACGGCGGCACATGATCGCAGGCGATCTCCAATTCGGTGAATGCGCCGGCCTGTACGAACGTCCGGAGCACCTGCTTGCTGCTCACCTCGGGGCGCTTCCCCTGGATCTCACGGATGGAGATGTAATATCTCCCGGGCGCGATCTCTAAGGGAGCCGGGATATCGGCACCGGCGGGCAGCGGGCTTTTTGCCTCCTGCTCCTCCTTTGCCTCCAGCCAGACCGTACCGAGAAATCCAGACGGGCACCCGGCGATCTCGAAGACTTGGCATTCCGCCTTCTCCAGTTCGAAGAAGGATGCCCCGCTTGCCGACCGGGCAACAAAGGTCCGGCAGGTTCCAAGAAAGGCAATGAGTTCCCCCATCCGCCTGCGCAGGCCGGCAAGCCCACCGTCAGATTCGAGCGAGAACGGGAGCCGGCGTTCCGCAAGCCAGGTTCCCCGCTCCATGCGGTACACGACAACCGTGCCCGGTTCGCTGAGCGGGACCGTCCTGCCGTCACTACCGGTAATTACGGCAATCTCATGAACACACATGATCCCTCCGGCCATTACAGGGCAAGACGCCCCACGGGAGTTCCCCCCTCAATGTGCGAGTCGAGGATCTCGGGCACGTCATCGGCGGTCACCTGCCCGTACCAGACATTGTCGGGGTACACGACCACGACCGGCCCCTTCTCGCAAATGCCAAAGCAGCCGGTATTGGAGAGGAAGACCTCCCCGCCGATGCCGCGTTCTTCGATCTCTTCCTGGAACTTCGCCATCACCTCAAGGCCTACCTTGGTGTGACAGAATCCTTTCTGCTGCCCGTTGGGCCGGGAGCTGGTGCAGACAAAGATGTGGTGTGTGGGTTTTTGCATTTCAGGCACCTTCCATAACTTCGGTTCTGTTCGTCTCTTCGTACCGGAGCCGGCGGTACGATCCGTGTTTCTCCTCAAGCAGCGTGTTCGTGATCCGGTCGAGCAGCGCAAGCGTACCTGCATAGCCAACGGAGAGAATACGCTGGCCCCCCATCCGGTCGTGAACGGGGAATCCGGTCCGGACCACCGGGATGCCGTGCCGTTCGGTGAAGAACTTCCCGCCGGAATGACCGATCGCAATATTTGCGCCGGCATTGAGTGCCGCCGATTCGATTGCAGCAAAGTCCGTCTCTTCCAGCACGGCGGGCTGTTCGTCAAGTCCGGTGAGGACAGGTTCGAGGCAGGCAGCAAGCCGGCCCGAACGGGTCCCGCTCGCGATGACGACCGGGGCAATGCCGTTCTCGGTGCAGGCCCGGGTCAGGGCATACACCAGTTCCGGCTCACCGTAGATGACTGCCCGGCCCTCCGCGTTGTGCTTGTGGGCATCGGCCATGGCATCGAGGAGCCAGCCGCGTTCGTTCGCAAGGGCTTCCGGCCGGGGATGCCCGCTGATCTTTTCGAGAACGGCAAGGAGCTGGTCGACTGCCTCGACCCCCACGGGAAGCGGGAGGCTGACGAGCGGGACGCCGTACTCTAATTCGAGCCAGAGGCCGGGCGAGAGATTGTCCGGGCAGGTGGCGCCGAACTGGATCGTGAGCGGGGCGCCGGGCATGGCAGCAATCTCCAAGGGGCGCGTCCCGCCGGCCGGGATCTTCTGGTACCGCCCGGCAAACGGGCGGTCGAGGGTCAGGGAGTAGTCGGGGATGAGTGTGATCTCAAGACCCATGAGGGTGAAGATTCTCTGGATCTCCCGGATGTCCGCGGGGCTGATGTGCGGGACAATCACGTTGATGCGCCGGTGGGGTTCCGTGGGCCGGGCATAGTGGGCGATGACCGCTTTCGTTGCGGCCCAGTACCCTTCCGTGTGGCTCCCGCTGTAACTCGGCGTTGGGACGGTGATGATGTCGGGGCAGCCATTCTCCTGCCCGTTCCGGTAATCGCGGATGATCCTGTCCAGGTCCTCGCCCATGGTCTCGGCAAGGCAGGTGGTCAGGACGCCCACTACGGACGGGGCATAGACCCGGCGCATGTTGTCGAGCGCTTTCTTGAGGTTCGCTTCCCCGCCATGGATCGTCTGTTTCTCATTGAGCGAGGAGGAGGCGATATCCACCGGCTCGTTGAAGTGGTTGACGCAGGTGAGGCGCATGTAGGTGCTGCACCCCTGCGAGCCGTGGACGAGCGCCATTGCCCCGGCGATCCCCCGTAACGCGATGATTGCCCCAAGCGGCATGCAGTGCTGGCACTGGTTCTCGTTCACCTGCCGGACCGTACCGGCATTTCCGGCGGGCGCCATCAGGCACCTCCTGCCGGGGCCCGGAGGTACTTCCAGACCGGGGAGCAGGTGCTGATGTACACCTCGCGGGCAAAGTTCACGGCGCCATCGAACCCGGCAAGACACTCCTTGCGATCATGGTTGTGGTCCACGAAGCCGACGCCCAGTTTGTAAGCGAGCACGCGTTCCTTGACCCCCCCTGCCATGACATCGACTTTTTTCTCGATAAGGAACCGTTCGATCTCGGCCGGGTTCGTGTCGTCGACCACGATCGCCCCATCGTCGAGAAGACTGGTGATGGTTGCGTACTCTTCCGTTTTGCCGGTCTGGGTGCCGGTGAGGACGATCTCCATCCCGAGCTCGCGGAGCTGCCGGATCAGGGCAACGGCCTTGTAGGCCCCGCCCACGTAGATCGCGGCCCGTTTACCGGCCAGTTTCTGCCGGTAGCGTTCGAGCGCCGGGCGGATGCGGGCAGTCTCCCGCTCAATGATCCGCTCGGTCCGTTCCGTGATCACGGGGTTGTCATAGAACCGGGCAATCTTCCGCAGGCTCTCCGCAGTGTTCTCGGCGCCGAAGAAGTTGACATCCATGAAGGGAGTGCCGAACTCTTTTTCGAGCTGCTGGGCTACCCAGTGCATCGAACCCGTGCACTGCACGAGATTGAGGCACGCGCCGGGCGCCTGCTTCAAGGCCGCCACGGTCGAGTCGCCGGTGAAGGCGACATTGATCTCAATGCCCATCTCGCCAAGGTAGCGCCGGGCCAGCCACATCTCACCGCTCAGGTTATACTCTCCGAGGAAGTTGAGTTTCTGCGTCTTCTCAACGTGTTCCCCTGCCTTGGGCGTGATCAGCCGCATGAGAGCAAGGGCCGCAGCGCGGTACCCGACCACCTTGTTGCCGGAGATGAAGCCACTCGATTCGACCGGGATCACCTCGGTGTTGTGGTGGCGCGTGGCTTCTTTGCACACGGCAACGATGTCGTCGCCGATCATCCCGGTGACACAGGTTGCGTACACGAAGATCGCGGGAGGGTGGTACTTCTCCACGATCTCATCGATGCAGGCGGCAAGTTTCTTCTCGCCCCCGAATACCACGTCCCGCTCTTTCATGTCGGTCGAGAAACTGTTCCGGTACATCTCGGACCCGCTCGACAGGCTGCCCCGGATGTCCCAGGTATAGGCAGCGCAGCCGATCGGACCGTGGACCAGGTGGACCGCATCCGTAACCGGGTTTAAGACCACCCGGGCCCCGCAGAAGACGCAGGCCCGCTGGCTGACGGAGCCGGCCAGGCTGTCGTCAGCGCAGTGGATGCTCTTCTTGCCCGCTCCGGCAGTCAGGATGGAGTTCTGGCGTTCGCTGATGCATGCCCCCTCTTTTTGAGGGAGAGAGATGGTTTCCATGGTACCTCACGTCCGGATAATTCCCCTTATAACACGAGTTCGAAATCCTCATCCAGGCAATCGCGGTCCCGGCGATCCAGGAGCGCATTGCTGATCTGTTCGATCAGGCGCAGGCATCCCCGGTAGCCAACCACCGGCATGAGCGGGTGAACGGCTCGGTCCAGGATCGGGAATCCGAAGCGGACGAACGGGATGTCCTCGGCCCGGGCAATGTACTTGCCATACGAGGTGCCGATCAAAAGATCGACCGGGGCTTCTTTGATCCATTGCTGGAGTTCGAAGAGGTCGCCTTCCGCTTTCACCCGGGCGCCGGTGATTCCCGCATCGGTGAGCATTTTATTGATCTCTGCCTCGAAGGCCTTGCCGGGTGTACCCGTCAGGACATACACCGGGACCATACCCATCGCGAGCAGGAACTCGGTGAGCGCGATCACATGGTCGGGATCACCGAAGACCGCAACGCGTTTTCCCTGGTAGTGGAAGTGCGTGTCGATCAGCGTATCGATGACCTGCCCGCGTTCGAGCGTGAGCGATGCCGGGATCTCAACCCCGAACCAGTCCTTTACCGCCATGATGAAGTCATCGGTCGCCTTGATGCCGATGGGCAGCCGGAGCGGAATGCCCGTGACACCGCATTTCTCCTGCAGCACGTCCGCAGCATCGTGCGATGCGAATGTGCCGAGCGCAAGGGTGACTTCCGAGTTACCGGAATCGCGGATCTCGGCAACCGTGGTGCCGCCATCGGGATACATCTGGTACCGGCTCGTCAGCGGGGTGTCGAGCACGCCCGACGTGTCCGGGAACATGATCATCTTCACACCAAGCGCGTCCACGATCCGCCGGATCTCCCGCATGTCGCCGGGATTGACAAAGCCGGGCAGGACATTCATCTGCGATTTTTTTATGGGACTGTCGGACTGCGCAAGATACGAGACCATGGCCTTGCACATGCCGGAGAATCCCGTGATGTGCGAGCCCTGGTAACTCGGGGTGTTGACGTGGATGACCGCCTTTCCCTCGGGTATCTCTGCGGTTTTGATGATGTTGGGCAAATCATCACCGATAGTCTCGGAGAGGCAGGTGGTGTGCACCGCCATGATCTCGGGATTGTAGATCGCAAAGACGTTTTTTATCGAGGTCTTTAAGTTGGCAGCCCCGCCAAAGACAGAGGCACCTTCGGTGAATGAGCTGGACGACGCCATCACCGGGTCCCGGAAATGCCGGGTGAGGTGCATGCGGTGGTACGCACAGCAGCCCTGCGAGCCGTGGCTGTGGGGCAGGCACCCGTGGATGCCGAGTGCCGCATACATGGCACCGAGCGGCTGGCAGGTTTTTGCCGGGTTGATCTTGCCGGTGGTGTGCTCAACCGGTCCTTCCGGTATGCATTCAAGCAATTGATTCACTTCCTTCGTTATTCTCTTTCTCCCAGGGGGGAGTGATCAGTTTCCAGGCAGGAGTCGAGAGGGCGTTTGCCACGTCCCGGGCAAAGTTGATCGCCCCGCCGTAACCGGCATAGGGGCCGGCATAGTCGTACGAGTGCAGCTGCTTTGATGCCACGCCCAGTTTGTGGGCAATGTACTTGTCCCGGACACCGGAGAAGATCAGGTCTGGCTTGAGCCGGGCAACGAGTTCCTCCACTTCGTGGTGGTTCGCATCGTCGATCATCAGCTCGCCTGCTTTCAGGGCCGGGTACAGGCCTTCATAGTAACTGAGCGGGACGTCCTTTTTGAGCGCCTCGTACTCCTCTTTTGTCAGGTTGAGATACTCGTGAGCCTCGCGGTAGCGCTCCGGGTCCGGTGTAAGGTGGAGCTCGGGGATGTTCTTCGAGTCCGCATCGCTCTTGATGGTCGGGATCACCTGCCGTCCCTCGTAATCGTCGCGGTGGGCAAACTCGTACCCGGCCACAACCACTTCCATGCCCAGGTCGCGGAGCAGGTACTGGTAGTGGTGACTGCGGGATCCACCCACGAATGCAAAGGCAGTCTTGCCCTGGCAGATCTTCCGGTACTGATCCAGGACCGCAGTCACGCGGGCAGTCTCCCGTGCGATGACGATCTCGGTCTGTTCTGCAAGTTCCGGGTCATTGAAGCACCGGGCAAGATTGCGCAGCGATTCGTTTGTGGCATTAATCCCGATGAAGTTCACCTTCAGCCAGGGGATGCCGTACTTCGTCTCCATCATCTCGGCAATGTAGTTGATCGAGCGGTGACACTGCACGAGATTGAGATCGGCCAGGTGGAGGTTTTTGATATCCAGGTAACTGGAGTCTCCGGTAAGAATGCTGTTGACCGTATAGCCGCACTCATTTAAGATCCGCTCCAACTCCCAGCCGTCGCCTCCGATGTTGTACTCGCCGAGGATGTTGATGACGTGTTTGCCGGGCTTCCGCTCGGTGCCGGTACCGATCACATTCTGCATGAGGTTGTTGTTCGCGATATGGTGGCCCGCCGACTGGCTGACCCCCTTGTAGCCCTCGCAGTTGTAGGCGAGCACCTGGATGCCATGGCGTTCCATGGCGGCTTTTGCCACCGCGTTGATGTCGTCGCCGATGAGACCGACCGGGCAGGTGGCGCAGATGTTGATGGCCCGCGGGTGGAACGCGGCCACGACCTCGTCGATCATCTTTGCGAGTTTCTTCTCCCCGCCAAAGACGATGTCCGGCTCCTGCATGTCGGTGATGAAGCAGAGCTGGCTGTAGATCTTATCTTTGGGGGTTGTGTCGTCCGCCCGGGCCTTGTTGCGCCGGGTGCCCCAGCTGTAATACCCGCAGCCGACCGGGCCGTGGGTGATGGTGATCATGTCCTTGATCGGGCCGACTACAACACCTTTGCACCCGGCATAGGCGCAGCCACGCTGCGAGATGATGCCGGGGATCGTCCGCGTGTTCGCCTCGATCTGCGGGCAGCATTCCGCTGATTCGTTCTTTACGATGAGATGCTTCTTCCGGTTTTTCTTCACCAGATCCGGGTAAGGTGCGAGCATCTCCTCTATGGGTTCGTCCGTTCCTGTCACGTCTCTCACCTCCGTTACCAGATTGCTGCTTCTCCTGCTTCCCCGGTCCGCACGCGGACCGCGTCAGCAACCGGCAGAACAAAGATCGTTCCGTCGCCGATCCCGTACTCCGTCTTGTTTGCGTTTGTGATCGCTTCGATGATCCGGGGAACGTCATCGTCATGGGCCAGGATCGTGAAGAGGCGCCGCGGGAAGAACCGCGAGCCGTCCAGGAAACTGGTCACCATCTTCTCGGTGTCCCTTTCGTCACTGAATTCGTCCATGCCCATGGACAGGAGTTTCTCTTTGCATGCTTCGAGCACTGCCGGGTCGGTGACCAGGTTTCCCCGGCCCATGACCTTCACTGCGGTGAACCCGGCAACCCCGGCTGCAACGAGGGCTTTTTTGGTGGCGCTGGTCTTCTTCATCCGGACAACCGCCATGATCTCTTTCATCGTCATTCCCTCACAGGCCCGCGGTGCCTTTCGAGATGGTGTAGACCTCATCGACCGGGCTCACAAAGATCTTGCCGTCGCCAAATGTCCCGTCCGTGCCGGTCTTGGCGATCGATAAGATCATCTTAATGACCTTGTCCTTTGCCTCATCCGGGATGACCATCAGGATCAGGGTCTTTGGGATCTCGTCATAGACCATGCCCCCGATCCTGATACCCTTCTGCTTTCCGCGGCCCACGACATCGACCATGGTCGCTGCATTGAATCCCGCTCCCGAGAGTTCCGCGAGTACGTCATCTTTCTTTTCCGGTCGTACGATTGCTCTTATCAGTAACATTGTCACACACACTCCAGTAGTTGTCCGCTGTTTCGTACCCCGTTCACATCGCGTCGAGGAAACCGTGCTGCATCATCAGTTCTTCCAGCCGTTCCTGCGTCATCGGTTTTGGGACAACGAACAGTGTGTTGTTGTCGATCGCCTTTGCCAGGTTCCGGTACTCATTGGCCTGGCCCGATGTCGGGTCGAAGTCGATGACCGTCTTCTTGTTGATCTCGGCCCGCTGGACGAGATTGTCCCGGGGCACGAAGTAGATCAGCTGGCTCCCGAGCTCCTCCGCGAATGCCTTGAGGAGGGGAAGTTCGTTGTCGACTTTCCGGCTGTTGCAGATGATGCCGCCGAGTCTCACTTTTCCGTTATCGGCATATTTCTTGATGCCTTTTGCAATATTGTTGGCCGCGTAGAGCGCCATCAGTTCGCCGGATGCCACGATGTAGATCTCCTCTGCCTTTCCTTCCCGGATCGGCATTGCGAAACCCCCGCAGACCACGTCACCGAGCACATCGTAGAAGACGTAGTCGAGGTCATCGGTGTAGGCCCCGAGCGATTCCAGCAGGTTGATGGACGTGATGATACCCCGACCGGCGCAGCCGACACCCGGCTCCGGTCCTCCGGACTCAACACACCGGGTGTTGCCAAAGCCGGGTTTTAGGATCGCATCAAGTTCGATGTCATCGCCCTCGTCCCGCAGGGTGTCGAGGACGGTCTTCTGGCACAGGCCATGGAGCAGGAGACGGGTTGAGTCCGCTTTCGGGTCGCACCCGACCACCATGATCTTCTTCCCACTTTCCGCGAGCGCTGCAACCGTGTTCTGGGTTGTGGTCGATTTGCCGATACCGCCTTTTCCGTAAATTGCTACCTGTCGTTTCATTGTTCCATACCTCTGATACTCACGCCTTGTACTAACCCGGAACAAATTTTTGCCGGGCTCTCATTTTTCGCAGATTCTCCAGGGTGTGCCAAAGTCACGCGTTCAGCGGATCACCGGGCTGGTACACCATACCAGATCGCCCTGGTGAACACCCCACCCATTGACCGGTTCGGGACTGTGGTCAGGCACGGACCGGGGATCCGGTCTTCGTGCGTCCGAAGTCATTCCGCCCGGAAGTAAGCTGGTGAATCCGATCCCCGATGCTGCGCCGGGCATCCTGCGTCCGAAGACCCGCGTCTTCCGGCGCATGAACCCCCCGCTTCAGGGCGTGCAGCAGTGCTGCCCCGTCCCACCTCATACCGTGCAATTGTGTGCATGTAGCCTCCTGATGTTACACTCAAGCGTTTGAGTTACAAATATTTATATGTGATAGTAGGAAGATTCCTTCCATCTAACTGGGCCGGATATAAAATAAAAGATCATGAAGGATTGGATTAGTATCAACGGAAAATTCCGATCGTTAGATAGTGGTAATATACGTACATATGAAAACGGACAGCGCAGAACATGAACGGGGATGTTACGAGGGTTGTCATGATGCTCCCCCTCATGAAAAAATGTCCAGTTTCGGAATTCCCCGGATCAGACCCCCTGCAATTTCCCCGGCCAGTCTTTTCCACAGGATCTACTCTCACCCATCATCCAATAGGCAATATTTAGACATTTTTCAGAGGCAGAAATGCCCCTGATATAGGCAAAATAACGATACTACAGTCTTCGTTCAAAACCAGTACTCTATAATTCACGAAAAAACACGACTATCAAAAAGTGGTTTTTAAAAATGGGCTCCGATCGTCAAAATAAGCCCTATACGAGGGAATTATCTGCCAGAGGAGTGTAAGTCCCCGACACCCTAAAAAAAGAGGGCTTGATCAGTTACAGCAGCGTCTCCAGGATATCCCCGGCATCGCGGACCAGCCTGGGGCATATCGTCTTGAAGACACCTGCCTCCCGGGCAGCCTTGAGCTTCTCGGGATCCGATAGATCATACGTGAGCAGTTCCGTGCAGTTGATGGAATGGTTCCGGCGCCGGAACTCCTTCATGAACAGCTGCGCCATCTCGTACGTCTTCTCCTTTGACGCGAGATCGTCCAGGGCCGTGCGCCCGTACTTCATCCCGATCACCATCAGGGCGCCCGAGACCGCACCGCAGGTATTTCCCGTGTGCCCCATCCCGCCGCCAAGGCCGCAGGAAAGTTTCAGGGCCACATTCTCATCGATGCCGAAATCTTTTGCAAACGCACAAACAACGGCCTGCGAGCAGGACCAGCCGTCCCGGAACAGCGTAGCCGCATCCTCGCCTTTTGTATGCACCATACTGTACCGTTATCCTGCGGGTAAAAAAATGCGTGCCAGAGGCCGGGCTCCATATCTTTTTTTCTCCTGAAGTCCAATGCAGGTGAACTAGGGATCGATCATCGTGAACATGCCAGACCATCACCGGAAGTACCGGTTCGCAGATCGCATCGCACGGGCACCGGAGTCCTTTCTTGAAGAACTCTTCAGGGTCTCCTCCGACCCTGCCATCATCTCCTTTGCCGGGGGACTTCCCTCTGCAGCGCTGATCGATACCGCAGGAATCGCACAAGCCACCCGCGAAGTACTTGAAGAGGATCCGGAGATTGCGCTCCAGTACACTACAACGGATGGCTACCTTCCCTTGAGGGAATATATTGCAGACCGGTACCGCCGCCGGCTCGGAATCCCGGCAACCGCGGACGAGATCCAGATCGTGAACGGCTCCCAGCAGTGCCTGGACCTGTTCGCCAAACTCTTCCTCAATGCCGGGGATCACGTGGGCATGGAGCGGCCCGGGTATCTCGGGGCAATCGAGGCCTTCTCACTCTACGAGCCGGTGATCGATACCGTGCCGCTCACCGGCGCCGGGCCGGATCTGGCATTGTTTGAGAAACTCGTGAAGATCACAAAGCCCAAATTCTTCTACGGCATCCCCAACTCCCAGAACCCGTCAGGTCAGTCGTATTCGCTGGAGACCCGGAAGGCTGTCGGGGAGATCATCGCCGGCAGCAGCACCATCTTCTACGAAGACGACGCCTTCGGGGAGCTCTTCTTCGATGCCCGGCCGCGGTTGCCGGTCAAACGCTTTGCCCCGGATCAGGCCGTGATCTCGGGATCGTTCTCCAAGACCGTGGCGCCGGGCATGCGGATCGGGTGGATGTTTGCGCCTCCGGAGATCCTCAAAAAATTCAATGTCGTCAAACAGGCCGCCGACCTCCATTCCAACTTCCTCTGCCAGAAGATCCTGCACCGGTACCTCACCACCCACGATCCCGATGCCCATATCAAAAAGATCGTTGCCGCGTACGGGAAGAAGTGCCGGCTGATGTGCGATCTCTTCGATGAGCTGATGCCGCAGCTGGCGCACACGAACCCGGAGGGAGGGATGTTTCTGATGGCGACATTGCCCGCGGGCCTCTCGTCCCGGGCGGTCTTCGACACGGGCGTGAAAAACGGGGTGGCAGTACTGCCCGGCCTCCCGTTCTACGTGGACGGCGGAGGCACGGACACGATCCGCTTGAACTTCTCTTCAGCATCGGAAGAGCAGATCACGAAAGGGATGCACCGCCTTGCGCAGGTAATCTCATCCCTGAAGTAATGTTCAGGAAAAAATCCGATTCTATTTATACATTCGATCATTGATGTACCAGTACAGGAAAGATGATACTCTTGAAGAAATCTTGTGCTGTTCTCATCGCTCTCCTTATCATGTGCGCACTCTGCCTGGCCGTTGCCGTGCCGGTTGCCGCTGACGGGGAGACAACTACCGCTACGACCGAGCCCACCCTCACCTTGCAGCCGGTCACTGCGCCAACCACCGAACCGACGACCGTACCAACGACGATTCCAACTACCGTACCAACGACGGCCCCGACAACCGTTCCGACCACGGAGCCGACAACCCGACCTACGACAGAACCCACCATAACGGTCCCGACGTATGTCACCATGCCCACCACGGAACCAACGATCACGATCGGACCCACCTCTGTCGGTGGCGGAAAGGGCTACATCGACACGTACTGCAATGTTGACGGTGCTGCCGTGGCATTTGACGGCACGTACCAGTGCACGATTGCCCAGGGCGTCTGCACGGTGGGCGTAAGTCCCACCGGCCATGTCCAGACCGTGACGGTGACCAAGAGCGGATACTCCACCTGGTCCGGCGCTCTCTCCGGCATGCCTTCCGACGGGCAACATGTTGCGGTCTATTCCACCATCAACCCGCTCTCAACACCCCCGACAACGATCCCCCCGGAGCAGTATGGGACGATCTATGCCCAGTCGAGCCCGGCCGGTGCAGCGATCTACATGAACGGTAACTACTACGGGTATTCGCCGGTGACCATCCCGACCCTCCAGCCGGGCACCTACACGATGAAGGCCTCCTTAAACGGCTACACTCCGAACACGCAGATCGTGACGGTGTATGCCGGCCAGACCACCACGTATTACCCGGTCCTCCAGCAGTCCCCGTCCCCGCGCAGCACGGGAACCGTGACCGTGACCTCGAACCCCTCCAGCGCAGGAGTCTATGTGGACGGCACCTACCAGGGAAAGACGCCCATGACCGTCACCCTGTACCCGGGAACCCACACCTTCCGGCTCTCGCTTGCCGGGTATAACGATTATACCGCCAATGTGTACGTCACGGCCAACACCAACCAGAACCTGAACGCGATCATGGCACCGGCCGTGTACGGTACCGTGGCGCTCACGTCCCTGCCGGGCGCAAGCGTGACCATCGACAACGCAGCACAGGGAACGATCCCTTCATCGGGCACGATGACGGTCTACAATGTGGCGAACGGCAACCGTCTCATCAAGGTGACGGCCCCGGGCTACAATGAGTGGCTCAACTCGGTGTACATCAAGCCCAATGTCGTCACCACCGTCAACGCGGTCCTGACGCCGATCGGGGTGAACCCGACACCGGTGCCGGCAACCGGGGGGCTCAACATCGTGTCCACTCCCGATGGCGCTGAAGTGTACGTGGATAACCTGTTCAAAGGGTATACCCCGGCCACCCTGACCGACATCGCCGCCGGGCAGCACCAGCTGGTGCTCAAGTATACCGGGTATATGGATTATACCCAGACCGTAACCGTGAACTCCGGCCAGACCACCCCGCTTGCGATCAGCATGCAAGTGGCACCAACGCCCACGCCGGCATCCGCCCCGTCCATCCTGATCCTGATCGGGGGACTGATGGCGGCAATCGGTATTGCCACCCTGCTCAGGAGGCGATCGTAAATGACATGTCCCTGTTCAAAATCAAACAAACTCTGGATCGCCTCGATCCTTGCAATCATCATCATCGGGGCGCTCACCGCATATGCCTACACCAGTGAACAGAATGCGCTGAAAGGCGCGACCGACATGGGGATGAAATCCACCGTCTCGGTGATGGCAACCCAGCTCCAGGCAAGCGACATTGCCGGGCTCAAGCCGGGAGACGAGATGAACCCGCAGTACCTCGCGGTGGCAAATCATCTCCAGGCCATGCGCAGCATGGATGACAATATCCTCAATGCCTACATCCTCAAGGTCTACCCCAACAGGACCGCGGTATTCATTGTCGACGATCTCTACCCGGACGATCCGCTGGGTTCAACCAAGATCGGCGAGGTCTCCACCGCACCCGACACAATGGAGATGTTCGGGGCTCTCTCGGGCCCGACCGTCTCAAAGCAGCCGTACACAACAAAATACGGCTCGTTCATGAGCGCCTATGCCCCGATCGATGACTCGGTGAATGACTCGGCCGGCAACACGGAGGCGGTGCTCGCAATCGATGTCTCTGCAAAGAACTACCAGGCGTTCACATCCCAGGGCGGCCTGCCCATCCTCCTCACGGGAATTATATCCATGATCCTTGCCGTGGGCGCGATCTTCTACTTCGGTTCACGGAAGGATGAGAAGACAGAATAAGCGATGCCCGGGGAGCCCCGCCCCCGTAATCTCTTTTTTCTTGTGACACCCATGATCATGGGAATGTCACACGTTCGATCGTTGTTGATAGCAGGACTCCTTGTCGCTGCACTCGTGCTCTGTGCAGGGTGCACCCAGTCTGCTCCGTCCGTTAAAACCGAAGCCGCAACCGGGATTAGTACACCTGCGGTCACTGCCGCGGCTGCCTCCGCCTCACCGGCAGCAACGGTTTCTGCTACCGCATCCGCACTTTCAGGAAAGAACGTCCGGCTCGAAACCTCGATGGGTAATATCGTCATTGCGCTCAACCCCGATATGCCGGTAACGGCCGGCAACTTCGAGACGCTCGTCAAGAGCGGATACTATGACGGCGTGATATTCCACCGCGTCATGGACGGGTTCATGATCCAGGGCGGGGACCCCACCGGTACCGGCCGCGGCGGACCGGGCTATACGATCCCGGACGAGTTCACGAGCACCAACAAAAACAACCGGGGCACGGTCGCCATGGCAAACTCAGGCCCCAACACCGCCGGCAGCCAGTTCTTCATCAACCTCGTGAACAACAACTATCTCGATACCAAACATCCTGTCTTCGGGACGGTTGTTGAGGGGATGGACGTAGTGGACGCCATCGGCAAGGTTGAGACTTCCGGAAAACCCTATAACCGCCCGCTCCAGAACGTCACGATCATCAAAGCCGTGATGGTCTAAAAAACCAATTTTCATTATTTTTTCGCAATAGTATTTTCATATAGCCCGAACCCCCATATGTACCGTTTATCATGACATCTCCAGCACCGTCCGGGAAGATCGCCCGGCTTGAGACGAATATGGGTACCATCCGGATCGATCTTGCATCCGATATGCCAATCACCGCCGGCAACTTCGAGAAACTCATCAGCGAGGGCTTCTACAATGGCGTCATCTTCCACCGCGTCATCAGCGGGTTCATGATCCAGGGCGGCGACCCCAAGGGGAACGGTACGGGTGGCCCGGGCTACGCGATCAAGGACGAGTTCCCGCCCGGCAACAAGAACAACCGGGGCACCATCTCGATGGCAAACGCCGGCCCCAACACGGGCGGCAGCCAGTTCTTCATCAACCTGATCGACAACAACTTCCTTGACGGAAGGCACCCGGCCTTCGGTACCGTGATCGAAGGGATGGCCGTGGTTGACAAGATCGGCAAGACCAAGACCAGTCATGGCGACAAGCCGCTCAAGGATGTTGTGATCGTCAAGGCAACGATCGAATAAGCGGGAAGGCGCCTGAGGGCGCTGTTCCGGGACGATGACTGAGCTCGCATCCAGCCGTTCTCAATCTTTTTTTTGCCCGTAACAGTTCCTGCGGACAAGACCGGCTGCAAAAATTTTATTTTTTTACACTGGAATTTTTTTTAATTTTTTTTGGTTGTTTCTTTAATTTTTTGGCCGGTAAAGTACATTTAACAATAATTATCAGCCCCTCGTCCCAAGATCGATCAATCACCGTGCAGCGGGTTTTTTCGCAGTGCAGCCCGAATCCGCTGGAAGATATGTCATCCCGTCGCGAAATCCTGATGACGGGAAGGATGAAGGTATGACCACAGAACCTGATGCTGTTTCCCGGATCCTTGGGGTGCTGAAGCAACACCCGGAAGGGCTCAACATCGTGGAAATCGCACAGAAAGCCGACCTGAACCGCATGTCGGTTGCAAAGTATCTCGATATTCTGACTGCGCAGGAGCTGGCCGGGTCGGAGATGTTCGGGAGGGCGAAGGTCTACTATTTTGCCGGCCGCCGGGTTCCGGCAGCAGTCTTCCGGGAAAATATCCCGTTACATTATGCGATAACCGACAGCGATCTTACCGTCATTCAGCTCAATGATTACGTTCCCCGGACGGTAGGGAAGGTCGGCATCCGGCTCTCTGACATGTTCTTTGGGCATGTCGTAAACTATGACGAATGCATGGCTGCATTCCGGGATGCTGTTGCCGGAAGAGAGACACTAGTCATTGCCGAGCGCCGCTTCCCTGATGGACCTATGTTCTGCGAGCTCCGTTCCCTGCCAATCCGGTTCCCGGACGGTTCGGCAGGGATGATCTCCCTGTCGGTTGATATCACCCGGGAGCGGCTTGCCGGGATTGCAGGACAGGCCGGGGCAGATCTGTTCCGGGGACTGGTGGAAAGCCTGCCGCATCCCGTCTTCCGGGCCGGTACTGATTGTGTGCTTACGTACCTGAGCCCCCGGGCTGAAGAGTTCGGTCTTGTGGCCGGCGACACCGGCCGGCCATTCGCGGATCTTGCCGTGCAACAAGACCGGAAGGTTGTGGATGCCGGCCTCCGGGCCGTACTGGAATCCGGGGAAGGGACCATCCGTTTCCGAATCTCCGGGCCGGATGGCCGGAAGCTCCGGCTCGAAGCGGTCTGCACGGCGCAGCGGGACCCGGCCGGTACATGTACCGGAGTTGCCGGCATACTGCGGGATGTAACGGGGAAAGCCCGGCCGATACGGAAGAGGCCCCCTGATCGGGAAGGGTGAGAGTATGACTGCAGAATCTGATGCCATCTCCCGGATCCTTGGCGTGCTGAAGGAACACCCGGAAGGGCTCAACATCGTGGAGATTGCGGAAAAGACCGGCCTGAACCGGATGTCGGCCGCAAAGTACCTCGGGGTGCTGACGGCGAACGAGTCGGTAGAAGTGCAGATGTACGGGAGGGCCAAGATCTACTCCGTGTCCCGGCGCCTGCCGGTGAAGTCCTTCCTGGAACAGATCGCGAAATGTTACTGCATCACCGACAGCAATTTACGGGTTGTTCAGTTCAATCACTGGCTTCCCACCATTGCCGATATACCTCCCCGGGAGATTGAGGGGGCCCTGCTTTCCGATATATTCCAGGACAGGATTGCGAACTTCGATGAGTGCCTGGTGGCATGCAGGAAGGCGGTTGCCGGTGAGGCGGGCATGGTCATTGCCGACGATCTGGTCCATGGGAAGCATAAGTTCTTGGAGATCTATCACCTGCCCATCCGGTTCCCGGATGGATCGCCGGGGATGATCGCCGTCACCCAGGAGATCACAGACCGGAAACTGATGGAGATCGAACTGCACCGGAAGGCGGAGCAGTTCCAGGAGCTGGTGGAGGGGATGGCATATCCCGTCTTCCGGGCCGGTACGGATGGCATCCTCACCTACCTGAGTCCCCGGGCGGCGGAACTCGGGCTTGCACCGGACACCTGTACCACCGGCCGGCCGTTCTCAGACATTGTCGTGTCGGAGGACCGGAGGGCCGCAGAAGCCGGCCTCCGGGCCGTACGGGTGTCCGGCGAGGGGATCTTCCGTTTCCGTTCCGTAAGGCAGGATGGCCGGACCATCGTGCTGGAAGCGTCCTGCATGGTGCAGCGGAGCCCGGCCGGTACGTGCACCGGGGTTGCCGGTGTACTGCGGGACGTGACGGGGCATAGGTGACGCTGCCGACCACATTCAATGGTGTCACGAACGGTATTGCATCCTACTCCTCCCGGTCGCCCGGGTTCTCGCTGTTCGCCATCGTGCCGGCAAAGGATGCGGCGCAGGAGTCCAGAACGGCAGCCGTGTCCTGCCCAAGGGTCCAGGTACCGGCAACCTGCCCGGTCTGCCCGGCCCGGAACTCCTGCTCGTTACTCTCATCGTCCGGTGAGGTGCCCACGCGTAATGCAACCGCAGCCCCGGCTGCACCCGTACCAAATACCGGCTTCCCGTTCGCGACTGTGGCGCTGATTGGTGCCGGGTGCGTGGGGCTCGTCAGCTCCGGATGGTGGATCCGGCGCTGGTTGATCCGAAAGGCAGAACCCGGCGCGGTTCATGGAGTACGATTAGGCCGGGGAAGACGCACCGCCACAAATCCCGGTCCAGCTATTCATTGACAGGGGTTTGTGACATCCCCTGTCAACGGAGTTTGGAGCGGGCCCGTCTCAGTGATAATCACCGAAATTTCGTTTCGTTTTGTTTAAAAACCGTCCCACCAGAGACTTTTTTGAAAAGATCCCTGTGGTCCTGAACTTCAGGAAGCATACGGGCCTGTGGCCGGGAACGGCGCAGGCAGGGACCTACCGGGATCAGTGACGGGCAGGAATATTGCGCGGGGTTGTTTTTTGGGGACAAGAGGGTATGCTTTTATTGTAGTATTGCTGGTAATCGTGCTGCTGCCGTTAGTGCCGGCTGTTGCTGCCACTCATACGCTCTGTAACGGTCACTCGATCCCACAGAATATCACAGATGTCACGTCATCCGGCCGTAGTTTCAGCTTGTCGATCAATTCCGCGCTTCTTGCGATCGACAACCAGAGGGTATCTGGATGCAGGGGAGCAGTCACACCATCCGGACTATTCTTTCAAGATCGATTCATCAGGGAAGTTGCAGGATCCCGTTACCTTTCCGGGCAGCAGATCGGCATAGCCGCTATTGACGGCGGGACCGTTAAGGTGGCCGGCACAAATGGTTCGTTGACGATGAAGCTAGCCGGGATCGGCCGCCCGGACGCATTCCAGACTGCAGATGTCGGGAAGATCCGGGCATCGTCCGCCCGGCTCGATATTGTCCGGCCCGGCTCTGTCGAATGGTATGTCATGGGAGACGCCGGCATCGAGCAGGGGATGACCGTGGACTCCCGTCCTCCCGGCAACGGGACGCTTGAGGTCAGTTACATCCTTGCTGGCGATCTCCAGCCGATCCTTGTCGGGCAGACCCTTGTTTTCTTCAATGCGACCGGTCCCGTGGTGAACTATGGCGGCCTGGCCGCGTACGATGCAGCCGGCCGAAAACTTCCTGCCTCCCTTGCCCTCTCATCGGGTATGCTCACCTGGCAGATCGATGATCGGAATGCAGTCTACCCGATCGTCATCGATCCGTGGATAACTTCCCAGAAAGCAACCCTGACCGCTTCAGATGCGGCAAGCGGTGCGTGGTTTGGAAATTCCGTGGCAATCTCCGGGAATACCGCGGTCATCGGCGCAACAGCGGCAACCGTAAACTCGAAGAATTATGCCGGCCAGGCCTATGTCTTCACCAACAATGGCGGGACGTGGAGCCAGACCGCCATCCTAAATGCTTCGGATGTGGAGGAAGAAGCCTCATTCGGGCAATCCATGGCAATCTCTGATGACGGGGACACCGTACTCATTGGGGCATATCATGCAACGGCGAACTCGAAGTTCTATGCCGGCCAGGCCTATGTCTTCACCAACAGCGGGGGAGCGTGGAGCCAGACCGCCATCCTCAACGCTTCCGATGCAGGGCAGATGGCGCAATTCGGAAATTCTGCGGCCATCTCCGGGGACGGGAACACCGTAGTTATCGGGGCAAACTGGGCTTCCGTAAACTCGAAGGGAGATGCCGGCCAGGCTTATATCTTCACCAACAATGGCGGGACGTGGAGCCAGACCGCCATCCTAAATGCAACGGATGCAGCAGCCAGTGTCTATTTCGGATACTCCACGGCGCTCTCCGGAGACGCGAACACTGTAATCATCGGGGCAACCGGTGCTGAGGTAAACGCGAAAAGCAGCGCGGGTCAGGCCTATGTCTTCACTAAAAATGGTGGGACGTGGAGCCAGACTGCCATCCTCAATGCAACGGATGCAGCAGCCAGTGCCTATTTTGGGTACTCTTCAGCAATCACTGATGACGGGGACACCGCGGTTATCGGGGCATACTCAGCTACTGTGAGAGGGAAGAGCGAAGCCGGCCAGGCCTATGTCTTCACCAACAATGGCGGGACGTGGAGCCAGACTGCCATCCTCAATGCAACGGATGCAGCAGCCAGTGCCTATTTTGGGTACTCTTCAGCAATCTCTGGTGATGGGGGCATCGCTCTCATCGGGGCAGACAAGGTAACGGTGAACTGGGAAGGCAGCGCCGGCAAGGTATATGTCTTTAAAAGGAGTGGAGGGACCTGGAGCCAGGCCGTCAGCATGAGCGCTTCAGACGCAACAGAAAGTGCCTATTTCGGGAATTCCGTGGCAATCTCTGATGATGGGGGCACTGCTGCCATCGGCGCCTATGGTTTCAACAGTAAAACCGGAAAGGCCTATGTCTTCAATATCTCCTCATCGGCGCCAAAAGTGTACGGAATTACCCCCTCTTCCTGGCCGAACACATCCGATAAGAAAGTAATTGTATCCGGGAACGGGTTCAACAGCACTTACTCACCAGTCGTGAACCTGACAAGGACCGGCTACAGCAATATCACGATCAAGGCGAACACATGGGACCTGGTGGACACATCAGCGTTCTATGTATCCATCCCTTCCGGCAAAGAGGCAGGGGTCTGGAACGTCACCGTCATTAATCCGGACGGGGAAGAAGGGACAAATGCTTCCGTGACGTTTACGGTCACTGCCCCGCCAATCCTGACCGGGATCAGTCCCGCATCCGGTAAGAACACGGCTAAAACGCTGGTGACGATAACCGGGTCCCAGTTCAGCAGTACGGCCGCGCCGGTCGTGAACCTGACAAAGAGCGGCTACAGCAACATTACTCTGACCGGAACGAACCTGAGCTCGACCTCGTTCACGGTGGCAGTACCTCCGGATGTAAATAGCGGTGCCTGGAATGTCGTTGTCGTCAACCCGGACGGGCTGGAAGGGACAAATCCTGCCGTGACGTTCACGGTCACCGTCCCGCCACGCCTTACCGGTATCAGCCCGACGTGCGGGGCAAATGCCACGAAAACTCTCGTAACGATAACCGGGTCCAGGTTCAGCACTGCCGGTGCACCGGTCGTGAACCTGACAAGCACCGGCAACAGCAATATCACCATGACCGCAACGAACCTAAGCTCGACCTCGTTCACGGTGACAGTGCCGAACCATAATATTGAGGCGGTCTGGAATGTCACCGTCATCAACCCGGACGGGCTGGAAGGGACGAATGCTTCTGTTACCTTCTCGACAACCGACCCTCCGCCGATCGCAGACTTTTCGTTCGGACCGACAACCGGGCTCGCTCCTCTGGCCGTTACCTTCACGGATAATTCGATTAATGTTCCTGAGAGCTGGTCTTGGGATTTCGGTGACGGGGACTCTACCGGTGCAACGCTCCAGAACCCGGTCCATACGTACACAAAGCCCGGCATATACTCCGTAAGCCTGTCCGCCACGAATTATCTGGGGACCGGGACGAAAACGGTGCAGAAGGCGATCTCCGTGAACGCACTGGCAACCCAGACAGCGGTCCTGAACGCAGGTTCCGATGCAGTAACGGATGACCGGTTCGGTTCTGCCGTGGCGCTCTCCCGGGACGGGAACACCGCACTCGCAGGGGGAGCATGGATAACTCTCGGGGCGACACCTCCCGGCAAGGTGTGGGTTTTCAAAAAGAATGGCGGGACATGGAGCCGGTCACAGGTTTTGATACCTTCGAATTCGGCAAACAGTAACATGTTTGGAACGTCCCTAGCGCTCTCCGATGACGGGAACACCGCGCTCATCGGCGCGGATAACACCGATATCGGGACAAAGACATGGGCCGGCCAGGTCTATGTCTTCACGAACAGCGGGGGGTCGTGGAGCCAGTCGCAAATCCTGAATGCTTCGGATAACGAGAGCAGTGGCCATTTCGGAGAGTCCCTGGTAATCTCCAGAGACGGGAATACCGCACTCATCGGGGCTTATATGGCCACAGTCGGGGGGAAGGGTTCTGCCGGCAAAGTATATGTTTTCCGGAAGTCGGAAGGATTGTGGTTCGAGCAACAGATCCTGACCACCTCGGATGCCGAGGGAAGTAATTTCGGGTATTCCATTGCATTATCTGACGACGGGAACACCGCAGTCATCGGGGCACCGGATTCCTGCTATGCACCGTTTGCCCACTATCCCGGCAAGGCATATGTCTTCACCCGGAATGGAGCGGGGGTATGGTCCGAGAATCAGAACCTGACCCCATCGGATCCAAATGATGAAGCCATGTTCGGGAGATCCGTAGCGATCTCTGGTGACGGAAATACTGCAGTCATCGGAGCACCCCTTTACGTAATAAAAAGCCCGATACACTGGTCTTTGGACACATACCCGGGCCAGGCATATATCTTCACCCGGAATGGAGCGGGGGTATGGTCCGAGCAACAGATCCTGAACGATTGGGATGATGTATCCCAACGCAATTTCGGGATCTCCATCTCGATCTCTGATAACGGGAATACCGCACTCATCGGCCACGCTGGCGGTGGTTCCGGACATCCCGGCCGGGCATATATTTTCCAGAAGGATGGGGATTCGTGGTCCAGAACTCACACCCTGAAAGCCCCGGGTGTAACGGACTCTGACAATTTCGGGGGGTCCGTTGCGCTCCGGGGAACGACCGCGCTCGTTGGTGCGGAGGTAGCTGACTATGGAACTGTCAATAATGCCGGCCAGGCATATTTCTTCACCATTACTGCACTTGCACCCGTTGTGGGAGGTGTCAGCCCAGCAAGCGGTGCGAACACCGCGGCAACGACCGTGACGATAACCGGAACCAACTTCGCTACCACGTCTGCCCCGGTAGCAAAACTCATCCGCACCGGCTACGCAGATGTTACCCTTGGCGTAGTCAGCGGGACCAGCACGTCCCTTGTCAGGACCGTTCCGGCATATACCTCGGCAGGAACCTGGAACGTTACCGTCATCAATCCTGACGGGCAGGAAGGGACGACCGCATCCGTGATCTACACCGCCATATCATTGATTCCCCCACCGGCCGTAACATCCGTCATTCCGGCAACCGGGATGAACACCAGCGCAGCGGGTGTGGAGATCACGGGCACGGGATTCAACACGACCATGTCTGGCGGGACTACGGTCAACCTCACCCGGTCCGGGTATGCGAATATCTCCGTCACCGGGATCACCCCCGCTACTGCGACCCGAATTACCCTGGACCTGCCCATCACCCATGCCGATGCCGGGATCTGGTACCTTGTCGTGGTCAACCCGGACAAGCAGGAGAGCGCGGAGTCCATCCCCTTCCGGATCACGGAATCGGGCGTGCTCCAGCCACCTTCCGTCACGTCCGTCAGCCCGGCAACCGGGCTCAACACCGGTACGGTGAACATTGTCATCACCGGCACGGGGCTCAATGCAACTATGCCCGGTGGGACTGTAGTAAACCTTACCCGTACCGGGTACGCCAATATATCCGTCAACGGGATCACCCCTGCTTCCGCAACCAGCCTCTCCGTCAGCCTGCCCGTTACCCATGCTGATGTCGGGACATGGTACCTTGTCGTAGTCAACCCGGACGGGCAGGAGAGCATGGAACGCGTTGCGTTCGTCATCACCAGCCCTGTCCCGACAACCTCACCGACAACAACGACCGCTCTGCCCGTAACGTACTCCGCGGGCAGTGACGACGACAGTTCGCCCGCCACAATACAGGCAGACCGGTCTCTCATGACCGTGGCCGTGAACATTGGCGGGAACTCGAATATCGAGCAGGCGGTCGTGACCGGCACGAAACTGAATGATCTCATCGTGACCGGCACCGTACTGTCCGGCCCGGGACGCGCAGTCACGGCAGCGCCTGGCACCATCTTCCAGTACATCAGCATTCTCCCGGCCCGGTACACCGCGATCACGAAGGCTACACTTGCCTTCTCCGTCCCGCAGTCATGGCTCGACAGCAGCCACCTGACGGCAAAAGATATCGCCCTGTACCGGTACGCGGGCGGGACGTGGGCGGCCCTCCCGACAACGGTGACGAAGACCGAAAACGGCCAGGTGTATCTCACCGCAACTTCCCCGGGGTTCTCACTCTTCGCCATTGCCGGAACCACCGGC
The DNA here is from genome assembly GCA_964592875.1 of uncultured Methanoregula sp. Classification (GTDB taxonomy): domain Archaea; phylum Halobacteriota; class Methanomicrobia; order Methanomicrobiales; family Methanospirillaceae; genus Methanoregula. The sequence continues at coordinate 134,580 of CAZQGG010000006.1, read as the reverse complement.
TCTTCTGCCATAGCTGCCCCCGTAACCGTCCAGACCTCCAGCGAGGGTTCCGGCACAGGTAGTACCGCAGGGGCAATAGAGCATATCCTGACGATGTTCTCACAGCCCGGTACTTCGCGAACGTATAATTCCTCGGCAGCCCCGAGGGGACCGGATGCCGGCTTCCCAGTCACAACCGGCGCCCTGATCAGTGCCGGCTGCGTCCTGCTCATCGGTTCCGGCTGGTGGGTGCGGAGATGGTGGAGAAGAAGGCAGAACCCGACGCTCTTCGAAGAATACTGACGTATTCTACTCGTCCTCCTGGCCTGATGGCCAGTCGGATTTTATGGAATACAACAGAGGTCCGGTCCAGTTCGTTCCCACATTTTTTCCGGGCCCGGCACATTCCCTGCGGACAGTGCCCCGCTGAAATTTTTTTTTATTTCTCGCGCTGAAACTGTTCCGGATTACATGGAAAAAATTTCCGGAAATATTCCGGACGTTGTCACGCGCCAAAAAAAACCGGCCCCGCATTCCCACCGCACCGGGGATTGCAGCAAAAAAAGTTTCACAGGTCTGATGACCGGGGTCCGCAGTCTTCCCATCATAAAAATTATTTTCCTGGACCGAGTACCCCCGCAACCGTCGCCTTCACCCGGGCCGCCCGACCTTTCACGCCCGGATCGATCCGGAGAAATGCCGGGTCAATGAAATCATGCACCCGGGTCTCGTGCGTCCCATCGTCCGCAATCCTTGAAGTCACAAAGAGCCGGTAGAGCATCCGGTCCTTCCCGCCATCCTTCTCCACCAGTAGCAGCAGCCGGTCACGGGGCCGGTCCTGCATGTTCATCACGGTCTGCCGGCAGAGCCCGGCAAGCCGGTTGTTGATGTCCGCCACCCAGTCCGGAATATCTACGGACCCGAATGGTGGGGTGAGATCCAGCTGGAGCCCGGGATCGCCGTTGTAGCGGATGAACTTGACGTGAACCTCCACGCCCCCCAGAATGATCGCATTGCCCTCAAGCGATAACCGTACCGCTTCCTCTTCCGTTGCATCGATAATGATCTCTTCCATTATGGGTACCTCCGTTCAGTATCCGATCGTTTCCAATTCTCCCTAGATCTACCGTTGTGGCGCGACACCTCTCCGTCGGAGGGGTGATCCGGGAAGGCATTTTTTAGGGCCTGCCACGTCCCAACACTCATCTGACCCCAGAATAGGCCGCCCCAACCCCCCCATATTAACATGGTCCGGGACATGGTCCATCTCCGGCGTTAAAACCGTGAAAATATTCTTGTTTTTGCATGGAAACCCTCATGGTTTTTTGCGAAACTGACATGGTCGGACCGGAAAAAGGAGGAAACGGAGCCCTGTGCGGGCCCGAATTGCCAGTACTCTTTCCCCTCGGGGGTGAGACTCTTAAAAAATACCCCTCCGGCGTGGCTATGGTTTTCACTCATGATCTGTCCCGTGACAGGATTCACCGGACTTCTTACGAGGTAATGTGAAAATCTTGCCAGAAGAAGAACGGTCATCAGACAGTTCTTCGATTGTGCCCCGGCAAATCTCCCCTGCGGCACGTCAGGTCACCCCGGCTCCGTTGCCCCCCAACGAGTCCAGCGGCTCGCCGTCCCTGCGGAGTTCCGCCAGGCATCCCGTACCGGAAACCCGGAAGAAACGGATTCCCCCGTACGGGCTGCAGGCCCAGAGCTCCAGGGACCGGCAGAGTCCCTGCGGCACGAGCTGGATCCGGGCGAGCGGTTCGGCACACTGTGCCTGCATCTCCGCGAGCGTCCCGTGAAGCCGGCGGCTCCGTACGATCATGACCACGGCCGTGTACGTCACCGCGTGGATCACAAAGTCGCAGGCGCTCCCCCGGCACCGGTGACAGAGCGTGACAAAGCCCCGTGCCCACGCGATCTTCAGCGCGTCATCGATCGCGGACTGTGGTGGCGGGCCCCGGGTCACGGGACCGCCCCGCTGCAAAAATAATCCGGCCGCAGTTCACGGGACGGAGCCTGAACGGGCCTTTTGGATTCTGCTGTCATGTAAAAAAAGAAAGATATTTTGTATTAAATATTAGATTGATGCCGTTGGATCGATGATATATCCGCGAAGTTACAGGATCAAAAAAATGGGACCGGCAATGCATCGTACCGGTGACGCGGCATATCATTGCGGCAGTCGGGAAAAAATATAAAAAAATGGGACTTGGGGTTGGGGTGTTGGGATTGGGTTATGCGAGATAATCGGCCGGGGTGGGCATCTGTTCTTTGAGGCCCTTCCTCTTGCGGATGGCAACCACGACTTCCTTGACCATGCCGTTGGGGACAAGTTCGAATCCTGCGAACTCGGTGTTCCACATCGCACGGCCTTCGGTGGCTGACCGGATGTCTCCGGCAAACCCGAAGAGCTCGGCCACCGGTGCCTTGCCGACAACGGTGATTGTGTCACCCTCGCTCTGCATATCGAAGACCTGGCCGCGCCGGCCCTGGATCTGGGAGGTTGCTGCCCCCATCTGGTCCATCGGGACGGTGATCTGGATCTTCTGGACGGGCTCGAGGAGCGAGTCCCCGGCAATCAGCATGCCGCCCTTGATGGCGCCACGGACTGCGGGGATGACCTGTGCGGGACCACGGTGGATGGCATCCTCGTGGAGCTTCACATCGGTGAGGGTCATCTTCAGGTTCTGGACGGGCTCGTCCGCAAGCGGACCGCCCGCGAGTGCCTCGTGGATACCCTCGATGACCAGTTCCATGGTCTCGTTGAGGTACTGGATACCCTTCGTCCTGTCGAAGAGCATGCAGGTGCCCTTGATGTCCTTGACACTCTTGGCATCATCCTTGTCCATGCCTGCTGCGACCAGCACATCACGGCGTTCGAGCGCCGGCTGGTTCATCGAGACTTCGCCCTTCTTGATCAGGTCAACGATCGCATCGGGCAGGGGCTCTAAGGTAAAGTAGAACCGGTTGTGGCGGTTCGGGGACTTACCTTCAATATTTTCCACCTTGTCGGTGACCGTCTCACGGTACACAACGATCGGTTCTGAGGTGACGATATCGACACCCTTGTCGCGCCGGATACGCCCGGTGATGATCTCAAGGTGCAGTTCGCCCATACCGGAGATCAGGTGCTCGCCGGTCTCTTCGTTGATGGTGATGATCAGCGTCGGGTCTTCTTTTGCCACCTGCCGGAGCACTTCAACGAGCTTGGGCAGGTCCTTCATACTCTTCGCCTCGACCGCAACGGTCATGACCGGTTCCGAGTAGTGCTTAAGGGACTCAAACGTCTCCATCTCCAGGAGAGAGGTGACGGTGGATCCAACGTAGGCATCCTTGAGACCGGTGACGGCGGGGATGTTCCCCGCAACGATCTCCTCGACTTCCACACGCTTGGGCCCCATGAAGATACCGACCTGCTGGAGACGGTTCTCCCGTTTGGCCGAACCCATAACATACAGGGTGTCGCCCCGCTTGAGGGAGCCTGAGAAGAGACGCCCGGTGGCAACTTCGCCGGCATGGGGGTCAAAGGAGATATCGGTGACCATCATGCATACAGGAGCAGTCGGATCGCAGGTCATCATACCCTTGCCTTCCTTGGTCTCCTTGTCGCCGTGCCAGATCACCGGGATACGGCGTTTCTGCGCTACGAGCGGGTCGGGAAGGTGGTGCACGACCATGTCAAGAACCACTTCATAGAGCGGGCTGTTCTTGGCAAGGTACTTCATGTCCCCTGCACGGCATTTCTCGAACACATCCTTGAACGAGACGCCACCCTTCTTCATGTACGGGACCGAGACCGCCCAGTTGTAGAGCGCGGAACCGAAGGCAACGGTACCCTCGGATGCATCGAGCTTCCAGCCACCGTTGTAGGCTTCCTCGTTCATGCCCTTGATCAGCTTGTTCACCTTGTCGATGACCTTGCCGAGCCGGATCTGCATCTCGGTCTCATCGACCTTGATCTCGTTGACGAGCCGGTCGACCTTGTTGATGAAGAGGACCGGGCGGACACCCTCCTTGAGGGCCTGCCGGAGCACGGTCTCGGTCTGGGGCATGGTGCCCTCGACCGCATCGACGAGCACGACGGCACCGTCCACCGCACGCATGGCACGGGTGACGTCGCCACCGAAGTCAACGTGACCGGGCGTATCGATCATGTTGATTAAATAATCCTGGCCATCATACTCGTGGACCATGGAAACGTTCGATGCGTCGATGGTGATACCACGGGCCTGCTCTTCCGGATCGGAGTCCATGAAGAGCTGCTTTCCTGCGAGCTCCTCAGAGATGATGCCTGCACCAGAAAGCAGGTTGTCAGAAAGAGTCGTCTTGCCGTGATCGATGTGTGCTACAATACCGATGTTCCGAATATGCTTCGGATCCTTCATGAGCTCAGTTACGCGCTCAACCGATTTTTTGCCGCGGACCATGAAATTACCTCAAAAAAAGATATGATTAACGGGCGGACTTCGCGATCCGCTCGCGTTCTTCCTTTTTCCCGACCGAGTAACACTTCATGTCGCCCTTGGCGGCTGCAATGATCTCGTCGGCGAGAACTGCACTGGCACTCTTCTTGCTGGTGCTGGACCCTTTCAGGGTTGCCTCGGCAAGGAAGTGGATGGCAGTGTCGACCCTGCGCATGGGCGCGGTATCGACCGACTTGGGGACGTTGATACCACCGTATTTTAAACGGACGGTCTCTTCGCGGGGACCGGCATTGCCGATGGCCTCGACAAGGACTTCCACCGGGTTGCGCTTGGTCTTCTTGTTGATAATCACGAACGCATCCCGCACGATCCGGATGGCAAGCTGCTTCTTTCCGGTATTATTCTCGGTCTGCATCAGGCGGTTGATCAACCGCTCTACGATCATCATCTGGCTCTTCCCGAATTCCTGGCGGGAGAATTTGCCGCAGGAGTGGGGGATGATCTGGGAGGTGAGGGTGACGTAGCGTACGAGGCTGGGGTCGGTTACCTTGACTTCAGAGGCATCCCACTGGTTGAACAGGAGTTTCTTTCCGGCTTCTTCTGACATCTAAATCACCTGCGCGGTTTCTCTTTCCTGCCAATCACCATCTCGTGGAGGCAGACATTGTTCACCTTGGTGACCACGTACCGGACCCCGGGGATATCTCCCATGGACCGGCCGAGACGGCCGCCGATGCCTTCGATCTCGACTTCATCGTGTTCGTCGATAAAGTTGATGGCACCATCGCCGACTGCGAATGCGCTGACCTGCCGACCGTTCTTGATCAGCTGGACACGGACGCACTTCCGGATGGCGGAGTTCGGCTGTTTTGCCTCAACACCGATCTTCTCAAGCACGATACCTCTCGCTTGTGGCGCACCCTCAAGGGGATCCGATTTCACATCGAGATTGAGTTCGCGGCGGGCGTAATTCTTGTCCGCCCACCTGAACTTATTTGAGTCCCGAACCAGTTTTCTGGCTGCAAATTTACCCTGTCCCATTAAATAGCCTCTGTAAGTTGATTTTGTGGTTATCGATAACCCACATTGGGATATGTACTAACGCGGGTGATCGATTTATAAATTGTGGCATCCCACCTGCCTGTCTTATACTATTGTCTCTCGATCATAATAACATTTTATCCTAAAGAGCCCCAATGATGCACAATGAAAGTCGGGATATATAAGGAGGTGCAGATCGATACCTCCCACCGCCTGCTCACTTACCAGGGGAAGTGCGCCAATCTCCACGGGCACCGGTGGAAGATTGAGGTCTGGATGGAGGGTGAGCCGGACGAAAAGACCCAGATCCTGATCGATTATTCCTTGATCAAGCAGGTGATCAACAAGTACGATCACCAGATCATCCTGAATGCCAAAGACCCGATGGTTCCCCGGATCCAGGAATTTCACCCGGTGATTACAACGCCCGGCGATCCCACGAGCGAACTGATCGCGACCATTATCAAAGACGACCTCACGGCCACCTGCCGCGAGAGAGGAATTACAGCAACGGTAACAAAGATCCGGGTCTGGGAATCCCCGACATCCTGCGCTGAGATTACAGAATGAAGATCGCGGAGATTTTCCGGAGCCTCCAGGGGGAGGGAAAGAACCAGGGGCGGACCTGCCTCTTCATCCGGCTTGCGGGATGCAACCTGGATTGTGCCTGGTGCGATACAAAGAATGCACGATCCGGGGGTATGGAGATGAGCCTTGATGCGGTGCTCGAACAGGTCTGGCGGATCAATCCCCCGTATGTCTGCATCACCGGGGGAGAACCGCTCATGCAGGCAGAGGCGCTGGCGCCCCTTCTGGCCTTCCTGAAAAAAAGGGGAGCGGCAATCGATATCGAGACGAACGGGACGATCGATTTCTCCGGCCTGCAGCAGTACGCATCGATCTGCATGGACGTGAAGTGCCCCTCATCCAAAGAAGAGAGCGATCTTTCCCTGCTCAACGCGATCCGCCCTGAGGACAGCGTGAAGTTTGTTGTCAAGGATGAAGCGGATTGCACCTATGCAAAGGAAGTGATGGATACCCACCGGATCAACGGGGAGATCTTCTTCTCACCGGTATCCGGGTCGGATTATACCACGATCACCCGGTTTATCCTGATCAACAATCTGCCGGTGCGGTTCCAGCTCCAGCTCCACAAGATCATTGGGGTGAAATGATGAAGGCAGTCTGTTTACTTTCAGGCGGCATGGACTCCTCCACGCTTGCCTATGTCGCAAAAAGCAAAGGGTATGAGATTCTTGCCCTGCACCTGAATTACGGGCAGAGGACTCAAGACAAGGAACTCGCCAGTGCAAAGAAGATCGCATCCCTTCTGGATGCACAGGCATTTGTGGAGATCAGTCTCGATTACTTCACGAAGTTCGGGGCGAGCAGCCTGACGGACAGGGAGATTGCAGTCGATACGTTCGACCCGGCCCGGGCGCATGTGCCCAACACGTACGTGCCGTTCCGGAACGCGAACCTGCTCTCGATTGCCACGAGCTTTGCCGAGGCAAAGGAGGCAGACGCGATCTTCATCGGGGTCCAGTCGCTCGATTACAGCGGCTACCCGGACTGCCGCCCGGCATTCATCGAGGCCTTCCAGAAGGTGATCGATCTCGGGACAAAGGATACGACGAAGATCACCCTCTTCACGCCGTTCATCCACATGACCAAGACCGATATCCTGCGTGAGGGGATCCGGCTCGGCGTACCCTACGAGCATACCTGGTCCTGCTACCGGAACGAGGGGGCGGCCTGCGGCACCTGCGGGTCCTGCCATTTCAGGAAAGAGGCGTTCGATGCCGCGGGGATCAGGGATCCTATCGAGTACGAGGAATAAATGGAGATCTTCCGCGGCAGGCGCCTCTGGATAGAGCTTAAAAAAATCCGGCTCCCGACCGGGACAGAACGGGAGAAGGTGATCGTGCATCCCTCAGGAGCGGTGGCGATCCTTCCCCTGCAGGGAGACCGGTGCAAGCTCCTCCGGCAGTACCGGTATGCGATCGACCAGTACATCATCGAGGCCCCGGCCGGCACCATGGAGCCGGGCGAGGAGCCGCTCGCCACCGCGGGCCGGGAACTGATCGAGGAGACGGGTTTCGCAGCAGAGACGATCGTCCCGAAAGGGTTCATCTATACAACGCCCGGGTTCACGGACGAGAAGATCCACCTCTTCGAGGCCCGGGACCTCACGCCCTCGCAGGAGTATACCAAAGATGAAGACGAAGTGATCGACGTCATCGATGTTGCCGTCAGGGACCTGCCCGGCATGATCCGCGATGGCCGTATTGTGGACGGGAAGACAATCTGCCTGATCCAGCGCTGCCTCGAGGGATGAAACAATGCGGACACTGACGATCATTATCCTCTCGGCAGCGCTCGTGTTGGCGGCTACCCTTGCCGGCTGTTCCGGTACACCAGCGAAATCCACGTATTCCGTGGACGATCACGGGATTCTCTCAGTAACCTGCGTGCCGGTGACTACGAGCGAAGAAGTGCTCTTTACTAATGAGACTTACACGAAGTCGAAGATCATCCTGCATACCGCAAGCGGGGATGTGGTCACCTATCTGGCGGCACCGGCCCAGCCGAAAGCGGCGGTCGTCTATGTGCCGGGCGCCGGCGAGACCATTGCCGCCCACGAGGGGCGCATGGTGCAGTATGCAAACGCAGGGTATGCATTCCTCTTTGTCGATACGCGCGGAAGGGGCGGCGAGACCCCCGGTGTGCCGTTTGGCCAGCAGCTGATCCAGCAGGACTTTACAAAGTTCCAGTCCGGGGAATGGCCGCAGTACTACCTGACGATCTGCGACCTGGTGAACGCGCGCCAGATGCTCTCAACGCGGTTCTCCGTGCCGGTCTATGCCCTCGGGTCGAGCAACGGCGGCCGGTACGCCGCTATCGCAGCGGGAGTTGACTCAGGCTTCGCCGGGTACGTGGGCATCTCCACCTCTGACTGGGGTGTGCTGGATTCAGTACACGAACAGGGCTATACCGGTGATCCGGTCCGGTTCGCGACATCGCTTGAACCCGGTACATATGTAGGAAAAATATCCCCCCGCCCGGTCTGGATCTTCCATAATGCCACAGATCCCATCATCCCGTTCGGGAACGGAGAGGTACTTTTTAAGCAGGCACAGGAACCAAAGACATTCATCGAATTCCAAGGGAGCCACGGTATCAATGATGATGTTGACAACCGGATCCTTATGCAATGGGCGCAAATTTATGCCACCCGCGGGTGAATAGGTACTAGCTTTACTAAAGAGGTTCGAGTCCGGCAATGGCAGAAGAGATTGTAGAGATGGACGATGCGCGAAAGCGCTACGAATTCAAGAAGACCCTGGAGAAGCTCCAGGCCCAGCAGGGAGACGGGACGGAGCTGATCACGCTCTACATCCCGCCCGACAAGCAGATCTACGATGTGACCAACCAGCTCAAGGACGAGTTCGGCCAGTGCGCCAACATCAAGAGCAAGCAGACCAAGACCAATGTCCAGAGCGCCATCTCCTCCATCCTCTCGCGCCTCAAGTATTACAAGCGCCCGCCGGAGAAGGGCCTCGCGGTCTTCTGCGGTACGGTGAAAACATTCGGCGATCGTACCGATCTCCAGTGCACGATCATCGAGCCGCCGGAACCGCTCAATCTCTATATGTACCGGTGCAGCTCGAACTTCGAACTGGCACCACTCCTCCAGATGCTCGAGGAGAAGTACGTGTACGGCCTCCTCGTGCTTGACAAGCGTGAAGCCTACTGGGGATTCTTGCGCGGCAACCGGATCGAACCGATCAACGGAGCGAACTCAACCGTGCCCGGCAAGATGAGGAAGGGTGGCCAGTCGGCGGCCCGGTTCGGGCGCCTGCGTGAGATCGCCATCGACGAGTTCTATACCAAGATCGGTGAGCGGTCCAGTGCCATCTTCCTTGCCGAGAAAGACTATTTCCAGCGGTTCAAGGGCGTCCTGATCGGGGGCCCGAGCCCGACAAAAGAGGAGTTTGAGAAGGGCGCGTATCTTCACCACGAGGTCCAGAAACGGATCATCGGGCTCTTCGATGTCGCGTACACCAACGAGGACGGGCTCTCGGAACTGGTGGATGCGGCAAAGGACGCATTAAAAGGCATGACCGTCATCAAGGAGAAGGCGTTCATGGAGCGGTTCTTAAAAGAACTCGTCAAGGACGACGGTCTTGCTGCATACGGGGAAGAGAGCATCCGGCACAATCTTGAGATCGGGGCCGTGGATATCCTCCTTCTTTCAGGACGGCTCCGGAAATCACGGCTGCACATCAAGTGCCAGAACTGTGATTATGTCACCGAGAAGACGGTGAATGTCGAACCCGGCAAGACGGTGGCGGACATCGCGTTCGGGAACTGCCCGAAGTGTTCGGCGCCGCTGGTCCTTGAAGAGGAGATCGATATCGTCGATGAACTGACGAAACTGGCCGACCAGAGCAGCGCAAAAGTGGAGATCATCTCTGACGATTTCGAGGAAGGGTCGATCCTCTACACGGCATTCGGCGGAGTTGCGGCCATCCTCCGTTACAGGACGGGATACTAGATGCCACACGATATTTTCACCACCATAGAGACGGCGATCAAAGCGGCGACCGGGGTTTCCGATGCGCTCCTGACCGATGGGGGAGAGCATGCGGATCTCGCATCGACCGTGGCATTTGCCCTGGCAAAACAGAAGAAGCTGGCGCCCGTGAAGATTGCCCAGGACCTTGTGGCAGAATTGCAGAAACGGCCGGATCTCTCCGGCATCACCATCGAGGCGAAGGGGCCGTACATCAACTTCATCTTCGGCAAAGCCTACGTGAGCGCGGTTGTCCGCGCCGCGGTCCAGCCCGGGTACGGGAAACTCGACCAGAAGACAACCCGGGTTGTCCTCGAACACACGAGTGCCAACCCGAACGGTCCCCTGCACGTGGGCCACATCCGGAACTCGATCATCGGCGACACGCTCGCCCGGGCCTTCCGGAAGGCCGGCTACCCGCTCGAAGTGCAGTACTATGTCAACGACATGGGACGCCAGATCGCGATCGTGGTCTGGGGATTCAACAACCTTGATTCCACCCAGCAGCCGGGTGAGAAAGAGGACGCCCACATTGCCCGGATCTACATTGCGGCCAACCGCGAGATCGAGAAGGACGCGGCGATCACCCAGCAGGTGAACACCCTGATGCAGCTCGTGGAGAATGGCGACCCGGCCACCGTGGAGAAGTTCAAAAAAGAGGTTGCCCGCTGCCTTGACGGGTTCAGGGTTACGATGAAGGGCCTCAATGTTGCCCACGACCGCTTTGTCTGGGAGAGCGACTTCATCCGGAACGGGGATACGGAACGGATCATCACCAAACTCAAGGGGATGCCGCAGGCCCATGAGGATGAGACGCTCTATCTCGACCTCTCTGAGTTCGGGTTCGAGAACAAGTACGTGATACGCCGCAGCGACGGGACTTCCGTCTACGCAGCCCGCGACCTTGCCTTCCATGCGTGGAAGGGCGCAAACTTCGACCGCCTCATCGACGTCCTCGGTGCCGACCACAAGCTGATCGGGGCCCAGCTCCAGTGCACGATGAAACTCCTCGGGGAGAAGGTGCCGGAGATCGTTCACTTCGAGTTCGTCTCGCTGCCCGAGGGCTCGATGAGCACCCGGGCCGGCAAGTTCGTCTCGGCCGACGACCTGATCACCGAGATCAACAAGCGGGCATTCGACGAGGTGACCACGCGGAGACCGGAACTGGACGAGGAGTCGCGGAAAGCGATCGCACAATCCGTGGGACTTGCCGCCATCCGCTACGATATCGTAAAGGTCTCCCCGGAGAAGAGCACGGTCTTTGACTGGAAGGAGGCGCTGGACTTCGAGCGCCAGAGCGGCCCCTACATCCAGTACGCCCATGCCCGGGCATGCAGCATCCTTGAGAAAGCCGGGCCGTTTACCGAGTGTTACGACCTGGAGACCGGGCAGGAGATCGCGCTCGCCAAGCAGATCGCCAAGTTCCCCAAAGTGATCGAACGGGTGGTGGCCGAACTCCGCCCGCACATCCTTGCCACGTATGCCCGCGAACTTGCCGATACGTTCAACTCGTTCTACCACTTCGAGCCGGTGCTCACGAGCGAGAAGACGATCCGCGACCGCCGGCTGACACTCGTGAAAGCTGCGCAGAACACCTTGAAAGAGTCCCTCGAGACACTCGGGATCGATGCCATCCGATCCATGTAAACCCCTGCAGAAGCAGGGTTACCAGTTTTTTTCAAAGACTTCCACGGCGGCACTCAAGCCCTGCATGTGGTGCAAACGGGCGCTTGCCGGTGGGGAGATGTGCTACAAGCACCAGTTCTACGGGATCGACAGCCACCGCTGCGTCCAGATGACGCCGACCCTGCGCTGCAACCAGCGCTGCCTCTTCTGCTGGCGATCGTTCGAGCACGAACCACGGGAGGCCGAGGAGTGTTCTCCTGAAACGATCCTTGCCGGCATCCCCAGGTACCAGAAGAAGGCGCTTGCCGGGTACAATGCAGTGCTCGACAACACCGTGACGGATGAGCGGTGGCAGGAGGCGCTCAACCCAAAACATGTGGCAATCTCGCTCTCGGGAGAGCCAACACTCTACTCACAACTCCCGGAACTCATCGATCTCTTCACCAGCAACGGGTATTCCACGTTCCTCGTCAGCAACGGCACCAATCCCGCTATGCTCCGGCGCTGCCGCCCGTTCCAGATGTACGTCTCGCTGGATGCACCGGACGAGGAAACCTACCGGGCAGTCTGCCGCCCTCTCGGAGACTACTGGGAGCAGGTTCAGGAGAGTCTTGCACTGCTCGGCTCCCGCAGGTCTGCTATCCGCGTGACGCTGGTGAAAGGCTTAAACGACTTCGCACCCGAGCGATATGCGGCCATGATCCAGGACTCGGGCGCACGCTTTGTGGAAATAAAGGGATATATGTATCTGGGATACAGTAGAAACCGGTTGGCAAGAGAGAATATGCCGGAGCATACGGAGGTGCGGGCCTTTGCGGAGAAGGTCGCATCTTCGTGCGATTACCGGTTCAAAGACGAGAACACACTGAGCAGAGTGGTAGTGCTGGAGCGTATACAATGAGATTCAATCCCGAAGACTGGAAACAGAGATCACACGAGAACTTTGAAGGGGCGTGGCACGAAGGACCGTCGGTGCTGACACCGGCGTCGCACGCGGAGACCTACCCCTGCCGGGTGTACAAGCGGGCGCAGGCACATCCGGTCTTTGCCACCATCAACCGGCTGCGCGAGACCTATCTCTCGATGGGTTTTGATGAGGCAGAGGTCCCGGTCATCATCGATGAGAAGGACATCTACCGCCAGTTCGGGCCCGAGGCAATGGCCGTGCTCGATCGGGTCTTTTACCTTGGCGGCCTGCCCCGACCAAACGTGGGAATCGCCCGCGACCGTCTCGACCGGATCAACGCGATCCTCGGGCGGGCGATGCCCACAGCAACCGAGGAGAAACTCCGCGAGACGCTCCATGCCTACAAGAAATCGGAGATCGATGGCGATGAACTGACCTTCGAACTCTCAAAAGTGCTGGAGACCGATGACGGGGTCGTGGTCCACATCCTTGACGCCGTCTTCCCGGAGTTCAGGGAACTCGCCCCCGAGTCCTCGCGCTCCACCCTCAGAAGCCACATGACGAGCGGCTGGTTCATGACGCTCGGCTCCATCTGGGACAAGAGCCAAATGCCCCTTCGGATGTTCTCGGTGGACCGCTGTTTCCGGCGCGAGCAGGCCGAGGGACCAACCCGGCTTATGACCTATCACTCCGCTTCCTGTATCGTTGCCGGCGATGACGTGACACTGGAGGACGGGAAAGCGGTGAGCGAGGCACTCCTCTCCGCGTTCGGCTATACCGACTTCCGCTTCCAGCCGGATGAGAAACGCTCCAAGTATTACATGCCGGACTCGCAGACCGAGGTCTATGCCCGGCACCCGGTCCACGGCTGGGTTGAGGTGGCCACGTTCGGGATGTACTCCCCCTCGGCGCTTGCGGAGTATGGTGTCGGCGTCCCGGTAATGAACCTCGGGCTTGGTGTGGAGCGGCTTGCGATGATCGCGTATAACGCAAACGATGTCCGGCAGCTCTGCTTCCCGCAGTTCTTCCCCCGGCCCCTGAACGACCGGGAGATCAGCCGGGCCGTGCACCTGCGCGAGGAGCCGGTCACGGTCGCGGGAAAGATGCTTGCCACCGCAATCGCCAAGGTTGCTGCCGCGAACGGAACTGCACAGGGCCCGTGCGCCTTCGATGCCTGGGAAGGCCTGATGGGAGACCTGACGGTGAAGGTCGTGGTGGAAGAGACCGAGTCCAATGCCAAGCTCTGCGGGCCGGCCTGCGCCAACGAGATCTTTGTCCACGAAGGATCGGTTCTTGGCGTCCCGGATGCGGAGAAGTGGAAGCAGGTGCGGTCAGAGGGCATCACCACCGGCCTCACGTACCTCAGTGCAGTCTCGGCCCTTGCAGCAGCACGGATAGAAGAAGCAGCCCGGTGCGGGAAGGGAACAACGGTCCAGGTGAAGATGGCAAAACTCCCCAGTGACATCAACCTGAAGATCGACGAACACGCAATGCGCTTTGTCACGGACAACAAGAAGAAGGTCGATGTCCGCGGACCGGTCTTCCTCTCGGTCCGCTCGGAAATCAGTGAATAAATCAAATCTCTTTTTAGGCCCGTTCCCGGATAAAGATCCGACGATGAATGATACGCCAGGAGAGGATGAGCTGGACAATGTCCGTGGGGGTTGCCATCTCCCGACCCTCAAACATGGCAATCGGGTGGACACCGGTCTGGTGCTCAATATTCTTCTCCAGTTTCCGGATCGTATCATAGTTCATCTCACCGTCGAACGTGAGCGCCCGCATCTTTGCGCAGTCCACAAACTGCGTGGAGAACTCGATTAAGAAATCCCGGTCATGGAACGAGAGGAGCGAGTTCAGGTCGATGTTGAGATCAACATCGGCGATCCGGTGATTCATCCGGTTCTGCATGAGAGAGATGTTGTAGACATTCCTCTCGGGGCCTTTCTCCTTCCCGTATTTTGAGTGCGCAATCCGGATGATGGCATCCGCATCGCACCGCTGCGGCGCAATGTACATATCATAATCCTTCTCGCGCCGCACGATCTCCTCCGTCACTTCCGTGGAACTGTAGCCCCGGCGCTCCATGTCGCGGAGACGTTTCCACGCGTACTTCACCTCCTTCTCCGGGTCGACAAAGATGGAGAAGTCCATCAGTTCTTTCAGGCGCGGGGTAAAGAGCGTGTGCAGCCCTTCGAGGATCAGGATCTTCTGCGGGGAGAACGGGACCGGGGGATCGAACCGTCCGGTAGTATGGTTGTATACCGGTTTTGCAATGGGGATCCCCTGCTTCAATTGAGCGATATCATTTTCCAGTTGGGTAATATTGTTGGCATCCGGGTGAAGGGGGGTGATGTCACGTTGTTTGCGTTCTTCCCGGTCGTACTTATGGTAATCGTCCAGCGTGATGGTGGAGACGAGATCCGGCCCGAATATCTGCCGGATCGCGTTCGTGAACGTGGTCTTTCCCGATCCACTGTCCCCGGCAACGCCAATGGTGAAGACGATGGGGGACCGGGCAATGATCTCCTTGAAGTTGGGCCGGTGATCCATGTGATACGTACCTGTATTGCAGATCCATATTAAGACCCCGTGAAGCGTGCAAAGTCTGCAATAACATCCCAATGTGATTTTAAACACACATTCTTCACTCACTGTTAGAAATAGATAACATTAATATGGATTGCTGTTAGAATTAAATAACATACGAATGTGAGAATCATGAAACCAAGAAACATGTACCGGATTATTATTGGAATCCTGATGCTGACGAGCGGCATCATCTCAATCGTGCTGACCGCAGGGGAAGCCGGCATGGGATCCATGTTAACGGCTGCAGGGATTGTCTTCCTGTTTACCGGTATCATCAATCACCGGAAATATGGCGAGGACCCGGAATCTGATGAGCGGTCGAAGAAGATTGGGGCATACGGTATCACGTATGCCTGGCTGACCGGCCTCTTGTTTATGTTCGCTCTCTTCTGGCTGGATTACCTCAACGTGCTCACACTCAGCGTACAGAATGCACTCGCGCTCTCGATCCTCGTCCTTGCACTCTCGGCAGTGGTCTACCAGGCGTGGCTCTTCCGGAAAGGAGATGTTGAGTGACAGGGTATTGTCCCTGCATCACTGAGAATAACTATGAAAACGACCAGACCGGGATTACCGGTTCCGGGGACCCTATGCAGACACGGATAAAGGAATACCGCAATCGCCTCTCGCTGACCCAGGACGATCTGGCAAAAAAAGTCGGCGTGCGCCGGGAGACGATCGTCTTCCTGGAGCAGGGGAAATACAATCCCTCGCTCAAACTTGCCCACGATGTGGCGACAACACTGAACGCGACCATCGATGAACTGTTCATCTTTGACGACGAGCTGGAGACAGCGGAGCTACCGGAGAAACCAGAGAGCCGGGTCGTGCTGGAGGACTAAAGATCGTGCGGAATGGACTTCGATGCGGGATCTTTCGGGCCGGTCAGGACAACGATCCTCTGGCGTCGACACTGAATCCGTCGAAGACGATCCTCATCTCCCGGACGTTTTATCCTCCAGAATTTTGTCCCCTTTTTTTAAGTACCCGTAATTTCCTGGATCGATCGGTAAGATACTTCCGCGCAGTTCAATCAGCTAATCGAATGGTTATAGCAATTCCGGCCACATTTTGTGCCCGGTTGCCTGTCGAAAATTATTTCGTCGTAACCTTTCACCACCAAATATATAATAGACCGCATCGGACATGAGCTAATCACAAGGTTCGCCGCTTCCCGTTCCGCGGTAGCGGCCGGGTACACTCGTACCCCGGAGGCTTTGTGGGAAGTATCGCGTGCCGCACCCGCAGGGTCTAAACAAAAAATCCCCGGGTAGCGGCATGGCCACCCAGCCCCGTACACGACGCAGGCGCATTTTCCCGGTTTCAATCTCGCATTAGGGGACCTGCCGCCGGACGCAGTGTCGCAGAAACACGAGGAGAACACAGACAATACATCAGAAATTCAGGTGAACAACCATGAACACAAGAATGGTTCCGGGACCGACAGCGGGCGCAAGCGCCGGCAGCCGAACGATCCGGAGGAGATGCACTCCGTGAAAGGAGGGACTGATATGCCCCGGGGAATTGCGTTTGCGCTCCCCATCGCAACCCGGAGGGGCCACGTGATGATCTTCATCCCGTCGCTCTTCAACCTCGGCGATTTTATCATCGCGGGGAGCGGCAGGTTCGTGATCGTCCGGATACGGTTCGCACAGAAAATCTCCGCGGACATCCGGCAGATCGAATCAGAATTCGCCACAACGATTGCAGGACTCAGGGCCGTCCCCCGGCAGGGACCGGTCTCCTGCGAGCTCTGGCTGTACTCGCGGTACGGAACGCTCCGGTACTTCAAAATCGGGGATACTGGCGTGGAAGAGATCGACAGTCTCGGGTTGTCACCCGCGGAAACGCCGGCTCTTTCGGTAAAGACCGGAAGCGCGGAAACGACTGCGGCCAACGCGGCGACCGTGCCGGCATCGCCGCCCCCACCGGACCCGTACGAGATCTTCCGCCGCTGGCACCGGAAACGGAACGCGGTGCGTAAGGCCGCAGGGATACGGGATCTCATCCACCCGGCAATCCTGGAGCTGATGTGCCGCGAGAGCAGCGGGACAGCAGGAGGAAAGACCGGCAGGAGATCCCCGGCCCGGGCAGGATCGGGTAATGCCGCCGCGGGCAACGGGGAGGGGGATCGGAGATGAACCCATCTGAGGTCATTTCAGCCCCTGTTCGGGCCTCCTGCCAGCCGGATCGACAGGTTCGTTCCCAAAAACCACCTATCGGATTTGGGATAATGCCATTTTTGCCTCCGATTGGCGTAAATGCACCATCTCCGCGCCCGGAAATAACCACATATGGCAAGCGGCCAGTGCAGTTTTTCCGATCCGGACAGGCTGGAGGGCCCGTCCGGAAAGCGGTACTCCGGCCATCAGAGGGATACAAAGGATCCACCAGGGGATCGTTGCCCCGGTATTGCCGGGGTTGGGAACGGGGATCGGAGATGAACCCATCTGAGGCCATTTCAGCCTCCTTCAGGCCCTCATACCAGCCGGACCGACAGGTTCGTTCCCGAAAACCACACATCGGTTTTGGGAAAATGTCATTCTCGCCCCCGATTGGCGTAAATACACTATCTCCGCGCCCGGAAATAACCACATATGGCAAGCGGCCAGTGCGGTTTTTCCGATCCGGACGGACTGGAGACCCTGTCCGGAAAACCCCCTTTTCGGCCACCGGGGATCTCCATGAATGTACCGA
This sequence comes from uncultured Methanoregula sp., assembly GCA_964592875.1. GTDB lineage: Archaea > Halobacteriota > Methanomicrobia > Methanomicrobiales > Methanospirillaceae > Methanoregula. The sequence goes on along the minus strand of CAZQGG010000006.1, from coordinate 116,735 downwards.
CGATAAGAATGTTGGAGGCCTGTGAGGAGGTCAGTATCCATGAGCGAAACAACGAAGAAGAACGATTACCTTGAATTCGATGAAGACGTGCTCGGCGGTGCCGAGCTCCACGTAAAATTCGTGCAGCACGAGCAGGGGCCCGGCATCATGCTTGAATTCACGCCGCCGCACCGGCCCGATGGGAAAGATGAAGGGATCCCGGATATCAATGCCCGCCTCTCCGGGGTCTGCCGATCATACATCCTCGATATGGAAGACCCGGCCCGGTACCGGCTCCTCGCACTCGTGGAGAAAGACGGCGGGATGGATCGGATGCTGTACCGGCTGGTCGTTGCCGGGCGAGTCTCTGAGGACAAATCGCGCCGGACCCGGGTCCTCGACCGGATCGATCCGGAGTTCCTTGAGATCGATGCCGGCCTTGCCGGCCGGGCGCTCGCCTGCCGGCAGGAGATCGAGCGGGTACTTGCGGGCGGGAAGCCCCGGCCCCTGCCGGGCGAGCCGTTGCCGGGCGCAAAACGGCACCACCGGGGCAGACGACCCCGCGATCGGGCGCACAGCCGCGAAACCTCTACCGGACCAATGGTTGTACGGGGAGGGATAGCCGGCGATGAGAACCCGGAGAGATCCGAACCGGTCTTCGAAGTCCTTGGTACGCCGCAGTATCCTCTGGATGTGCCAGAACGGACCGCTGAGGAAGTCCGGGAGGGCCTGCTCAGGGGACAGGAATTTCTGGTTCTCCAGATGCAGGTCGTAGGAACGATCGAGAAGGGGCCGGACCGGGAATCGATCGCCATGGACTATCTTGCCGCGATCAACCAGAATGCGGTCTCGTCTGAATGGATGCGGGAGAGAATCGGGCTCCTGGCAAGCGTCTGCGAGCAGACGATCATGGCTACGGGCTCGCAGACAACGCGCCGCCTCTTCGCCTCTCTCCGGAAAAGAGGGGAGGAGGAGAAGTGCCTGTACCGGCTCTCGGTCTGGGCGGCGATGATGGATGACGGCAAACCCCGGTACAGCATCCGCGACGAGATCGATCCGGTCTTCCTCCAGGAAGATCCGGAAGCGGGGATACGGTCGGCCGAGGCGCGGCGGCTCGCGGCCAAGGTGATGGAGGGGGAAGGGTGAAGCTGATCGAAGCGCTCCGCCCGGACATCCGGAAGGACCTGGAGAGATCCGGCGTTGCCGAGCTCGTCTCGGTCTCGGTGAGCGCGGTGGCGGATCCAGACATGGAAGAGGGCCAGTTCGCGCTGAAGATCGATGCCTATGTTGGCGACAATTTCAAGGCCGGGATTCCGGCCATCGATCAGGCGCTCGATGCAGTCGATGTGCTCGCCACGGCGGGCGATGAGGACTTCGGCCCCTCCCTCCGCGACTCGCTCCGCGTTATGTTTGGTGGGGGACAGCCGGGACCCCTCGGGCGGCATGAGGGTGAGGTCAACGATCGGCCGGCCGGGGATCCACCGTACCCGGAGACACCGAAGATTGTCCGGCTTTCGGGGAGGCCCGATAGCTGCCCCCGTGTTTGGATCATGGGATGGTCAGTGGCGACGGCCGAACCTGAAGATGCGGCTGCCGATCCAAGGCGACATCGCTACAACACGGAAAAACTTCTCGTGTATTCAGATGATGCTGACATTTCTGAGTTTGTGGACGAAGATTCCTGGACCAGGATCAAGGACCGGATGCGGCGGATCGATCTGATCATCGGCGGGATGGTGGCGGGGATGATGGGGGAGGGGTGAGACGGTTAATTCTTTTTTCTTCCATGAGAATTCAGGAATCTTATTCATCGTCTCTTCACGATACTATTCTATAGGATCTTCATGACGCAATCTTCCAACAATACCAGACTGGACATCACAACTCTCGAAAGCTGGCTCTGGGAGGCCGCCTGCAAGATCCGGGGGGATGTTGAGGCCCCGAAATACAAGGAATACATCCTCCCCCTTATTTTCCTGAAGCGGTTGTCCGATGTCTTCGATGACGAAGCAAAAAAACTGGAGGCGAAGTATGGCAGCCGAGACATTGTGGAGAAGATCCTTGCAGAGGATCACGAGCTTGTCCGGTTTTACCTTCCCCCGGAATGCCGGTGGGATACCCTGGCCCGGAAGAGCACGGGTCTTGGAGAACACCTTACCGATGCGATGCGCTCCATTGCACGAGAGAATCCCAAGCTCCAGGGCTCGATCGATATTGTGGATTTCAACGCAACCGCAGCAGGACAGCGAATCATTGCTGACGATGCGCTCAAAACACTGATCGGTGTCATGGGGAAACACCGGCTTGGGCTCGCCGATGTTGAACCCGATATCATCGGCCGTGCGTACGAATACCTGCTGAGAAAATTTGCGGAAGGATCCGGCCAGAGTGCCGGGGAATTTTATACGCCCCGTGAAGTCGCGATCCTGATGGCCCACATCCTTGACCCGCAACCGGGTGAGGAAGTCTACGATCCCTGCTGCGGATCCGGGGGCCTGTTGATCAAGTGTGCGATGAACTTCCGGGAACGGTACCACAACGATCCCGGCGTTGCCCCGCTCCAGTTCTGCGGACAGGAGAACCAGCACGGAACGTTTGCGATGGCGAAGATGAATACCTTCATCCACGACATGGAGGCACAGATCGCGCTGGGCAATACCATGGAGCACCCGGCATTCCTGAAAGCCGAAGGAGCGCTCCGCCCGTTTGACATCGTCACCGCAAACCCGATGTGGAACCAGGATTTCGAGCAGAAAGTCTACGAGACCGATGCATTCAACCGGTTCGCATATGGATATCCACCCTCCAGCAGCGCGGACTGGGGATGGATCCAGCACATGTTCGCCTCCTTGAAGAAGAAAGGGCGGATGGCGGTGGTGCTGGATACCGGTGCGGTCTCGCGGGGCAGCGGCAATACCGGGAAGAACCGTGAGCGGGATATCCGGAAATATTTTGCAGAGCACGATCTTGTGGAAGCGGTCATTCTCCTGCCGGAGAATTTATTCTATAACACGACCGCGCCGGGGATTATTCTCGTGATCAACCGGAAGAAGCAGCACAAGGGCGAGTGCCTGCTGGTCAATGCTTCGAAATTGTTCCAGAAAGGCCGGCCCAAGAACTTCATGCCGGATGAAAGTATTGAGCAGGTTGCCGGGATCTTCCGGGACTGGATGGCGGTGGACGGGATCAGTACGATTGTCTCTGCTGCGGATGTTGCAAAGAATGATTTCAACCTGAGCCCGTCCCGGTACGTTACCCAGAACGGGAAGGACGAGACCCTGCCGTTAGAGGATGCGGTTGTGCTGCTGCGGGAAGCGGAAGAGGAGCAAAAGGAAGCGGATGACAGGTTGAAGACGGTGCTGGTGGGGCTTGGACTGGAGTAATCCGGTTGAGTGAGATGATGCTATGATATTTTTCAACAACAGGGTTGACTCGTGAGCGATAGCACGGATATTCCGGAAGGATATAAGGCAACAGAGTTGGGTGCGTTACCTGATGAGTGGAATGTCGTAAAAATTATTGATGTCGTTGATTTTACAAAAAAACCTAGGTCACTCTCAATTAATCCAGATCAGATTCTCCCTTTCATCCCAATGGAAATGATTCCAGAAAATAACGATTCTGTTAATAGATGGCAGGAGAAAAAAAATTCAGAAATATCCAGCGGTACTTTTGTTTTCAAAGGGGATCTGATCGTTGCAAAAATTACTCCTTGTTTTGAAAATGGCAAGCAGGCAATACTCGATAATTTGCCAACAGATTACACTTATACAACAACAGAAGTCTGGCCAATGCATCCCAAAGAGAATCAAATTTCGATAGGTTTTCTCTCCAATTATTTAAGACATCCAATTATCCGGAAGGAATTAACTACAAAAATGGAGGGCTCAACGAACCGGCAAAGGCTTCCCCGTGCGGCCCTTCAGAATCTTATCATCCCCCTCCCCCCACTTCCCGAACAGCACGCCATCGCCACCACCCTCCGCACCGTGCAGGAAGCAAAGGAGAAGACCGAGGCTGTGATTGCGGCGACAAAGGCGCTCAAGGCAGCGATGATGAAGCACCTGTTCACGTACGGCCCGGTACCACCGGAAGAAGCGGAACGGGTGGCGCTGAAAGAGACGGAGATTGGGCAGGTGCCGGAGGATTGGGAGGTTATCAGAATTGGAGATGTCATACAAAAAACCCAATATGGCTTATCTATCCGAGGCGAACAAAGTGGGCAATATCCTATTTTAAGGATGAATAATCTCGGAAATGGATTGATTGATACAACTGATTTGCAATACGTGAATCTTGATAACGATAACCTTCAAAATTTCCGGCTGAATTATGGAGATATTTTATTTAATCGGACCAACAGCTATGAACTCGTTGGAAAGACATCGCTTTTCATCTTGGACGAACTGTTTGTATTTGCCTCATACATTGTAAGAATAATCCCCAATTTCGATAAAATTTCCCCAGAATATCTAAACTCCTACTTGAATTGGGGAGAGACACAATCTCGTTTGAAACTCCTCGCATCTCGCGGGGTCAGTCAATCCAATATCAATGCGACAAAATTAAGAGATTTCTCAATTCCATTTCCCTCACTCTCTATTCAAAAACAGATCGCCACCATCCTCACCTCCATCGATCAAAAACTCGCCGCCGAACAATCCCGCAAGGAAGCGCTCGAAACTATCTTCGCATCGCTCCTGCACGATCTCATGACCGCAAAGATCCGGGTCAATACGATTGCCGTATGAAGTCATCCTGCCTTACCGATATTCAGGGAATCACCCACTGCGCTTTTTCTGACGAATCAAACCATAACATCGGCAGGTATCGCTCCATTGCGATGGTAAGTCTGCCCCACCGCAATCTGGATTCGGTTGATGAAAAGATTCATTCGATCTTAACTGGCAGTAGCGTTCGGGAATTCAAATGGAAAAACCTGAACGATGCAAAAATGCGTTTCTGTGCAATCAAAATTATCGATTGCGTGATCGAACAAGTATTGGGTGGAGATTTCCGTGTCGACGTATTGACATGGGATATTGAAGATTCCCGCAATAATGTCGTAGGCCGGGATGATGTAGAAAATTTCCGGCGGATGTATTATCACCTGTTCAAAAATGTTCTGAAACATCGTTGGGAGCATCCATCACTCTGGAAATTTTTTCCCGACGAGCAGGGTTCCATTGATTGGGAAAACCTGAAGTCGTTTATCGATCATGAACTCCAGAAGACACGCCGGTTACCTTCAGATCCTGATGATGAATTCGGTCTCAAGAATCTGGTAAGCCTCGATGGGATCAGCGAAGTACAATCCTCCGGATGTTACCCCACACAGATATGTGATTTTTTCGCAGGTCTCGCATCATATTCCCGAATGAATTTTGAAAAGTTTTGTGAATGGGAATTCTTGAAGAGTGGCCAGACCCGGCTATTCCAGACGGAAACCACGGTGGAGTTTTCAAACCGCGATAATGAACGGTGCAGGGTCCTGGCGTATTTTAACCAGGTCTGCAAGGCGAACAAACTCGGAGTAAGTTTGAAGAGTAACAAAGGTTTGCGGACGCCCGATCCCAATAATCCATTGAACTTCTGGTTATACAATCCACAGTCTGATTTGGATATCGCCCCGGTAAAATAATTTCAAGAGATTAATGGTGTAATAAGATTAACACCGGAAGATACTTTAATCCTGTCAGGAAGATACTGTTCAATTACAACCAGTGAAGTGTCCGCATGAAACAAACACGAATGCGCTATACGGTTCTGATGGACAAGAACGAGAGCGGTGGCTACACGGTGACCGTTCCCTCCCTGCCCGGCTGCATCTCGCAGGGCGACACCTGGGACGAGGCTCTCAAAAATATCGAAGAAGCAATCACCGGGTATATCGAAACTCTGAAGATCCTCAAAAAGCCCGTACCGGTTGAAGTGGAAGTGACCCTCAAGGACCCGGTAGTTGCATGAAGGTTCCCCGGGTGACCGGAGATAAAGTACTCCGGGCGCTTCACCATGCAGGATTTACTCTCGTCCATACCAAAGGGAGCCACCATTTTCTCTATCACGCAGAGAAAGACTGCCTGGTCACGGTGCCCGTCCATTCTGGTGCCACCCTTGCACCAAAAACGCTGAAGTCCATTTTATCGCAGGCACAGATCACGGTCGAAGACTTTGTCGCCCTGCTGTAATGACCACAGAAATATCCTGAACAGAAGCGCCCGGTTCACATCGCGTCTGCATGATCTCATGACCGCGAAGAGGTGGTAAATTATATTTTTATGGAAAAACTGCACCAAAACGCGATTAAAAATATTTCAAGACATTCGAGAGGAGGTAACAATATTCTTCGTCACGGTTTGATGGGTCTCCTGTTAAAAAATCTGCATGAGCCATGCATCCACCATAGCATACCATCCAATATTTACATTCCGAACAAATTCCATTTCTTAATTGAGTACTTCGATTTTTTTTAAGATTTGCAAATTCCTGGATTGTGACTTTTTTATTGAGAAAGAAATGAAGGCTTGGTGTTATGGTTCCATCTGGTTGAATTGTTATTGATTTCTCACCGCACATACAAGACGATGAATATAAATTTCCGTGTGCATAATCAAGCGCAGATTCTATGATCGCTCCTCCAACAATTATCTGTGAAATATCATTCAGCGATTCAATAATTTTCAAGTATACTGATATTTGGCGATCCATCACATTTTTGGAATTTCGTTGATATTGTGGATATTCCAATCCAATCCATCCCACATCACAGGATTCGCAAGATTTAATGAATTCAATAATCGTCTCGGGATCATCAGAAACATCAAGGATTGTTTGAATCTGTGTAATAACTGAGTGTTTTTTACAGTCATCAGAAATTTTCAACAAATTTTGGATATTTTTTGCCTTCGGTGAAGAGGAGATATCGATGGAATATGATAATCCATCAATTCGCGGAATTATTTCTTGAAGTTTTTTAATATCAGATGTGCCGGTCTGCAGAACAATTTTAAGATTCGTGTTTTGAGATCTCAAATGATCTATTATCTCACAGGTAATGGGGAAAGTCAGAGGAGATAGAGGTTCTCCACCAATTATTTCTACTACCGCATTTACATTTTTTTGAGACTGTTGAAACAACAAATCCAACTGCTTTTTGATTTTGAGGGGATCCGGCTCAATGAAACAACGGTCAATTCCATTATTGTAACAATATTTACAATTAATATTACAATAATATGAGGGGATTACTTTAATTTCAATTTGATGACATTGAGCAGATTTTAAAAAGGGGATGTCCGAAAAATCGCGAAGCAGATTATCAGACATATTTCAATCCCTCAGCAGAAAGATATCGTCTTAAAACATTCTCTTTAAAATTATCTTTAAGTTTTTCAATTCGTTCATCAAAGGTTAATTTTGGATCTATCGCTAAAATTGAATCATCTAATTTTTTAATGTCCAGACTTAGATTATTCCACTCATTATCCGATAAATAATTTAAAGCCACATTTACCAAAATTACTTCGAAAAGTTTTCTATTTAACCACCCGATATTTTTCATTCTTATCATCTTCACAATTTTTAATATTTTTAATCTCTTCTCATGAGGCAGTGATAATGAGATCGCGATTAAATTCTCCAAAGCAAGTGTAGAAAGAAATCCTTTACCATCTATATGGCAATATTCGATGATCTGGATTAATTCATCTTCTAATTGAATTTGTTTAAGAGGTTTAGTAATGAATTCATCTTTTATGACCAAATGATTCTCCGGAGTGTACTGAGATTCAAATTCACAAATTTTCTGGATGTAATTATAAAGAATAATTTTATGTTGGTATTCAAAGTCGTCAGTCCATCCTGATGTATTGACATTTCGTCTCTGAGATTTTGACTTTGATTGAAAATAACTCTGCAATCTTCGAAATATTAGTGTAATCCCGTCATCATGTGATTTGGTATCGAGATAATTGTAATTCTTATCTAATATCACACAAATTTTCCGATATTTATCCCAAATATCTCGAAAATCTTGGTTGGTCTCAATTTTTTTATCTAGTGAATCATAAAATTGAAAAAAATATTTTTTATTGGACAAATAAACAAACAATTTTTGATTAATAACCGCTGCAATAATCAAAAGAATAATTATCAATGGTACAACACTTCCAAAAGGATACCATTGAAACGTGGATGAATACCCAGATTCAATAGGAAAAAAATCTGGAGAAAGAAGATTAAGGATCTGTTTTTGAAGATAATTTATATTCACAAGCACTTCAAGAATACTAATAATGAGGATGCTAATTACCACAATTTTTATATCAATAACTTTTTTTACATAGTCGTAAAAAATTGGGCCGTAATCGACCAATCTCCAAATAAAATCCAACATAGTTAAAAAAATTATAAAGATTTCATCTATCCAAGACTAATAATTTTCAATGGAACCCGGATCTTAATTTTTTTTCTTGGGGGTATCCCACAACTTTTCATAAAATGTCGAGCAATGGCAGCAGGGAGCTCGGCAAGGAGTTTTCAGATGATTCTCTTCAATATCAGTAACCAACGTTTCCATATTTTTATCTACAATTTCTCAAAATATAAACTTATTTATTTGATATTAATAAACTAAATTTTAGATAACTCTCTTAAAAAATAATTAGGCGGGTTTATACATCTAAAAACAGAGGTAGTGATATGACACTCGGCGGTGAACGTGCATCAGTACAGAATCCGTTCATCAACTATGCCGAATCGGTACACTGGGAATATATCCCGCAGGATAAGGCAACGGCACACCGGGGCGGCACCACCGGCATTCTTTTTAAGGAAATTTTCATCGGCCAGATCTGCCGGCTCAATGATTCGTTCATGACCCGCGAGCTTGCAACCGAACTCGCCAAACGGATCGGGCGCATTCCCCCCACCATCGAAGGCAACCTCACCGCATGGGAATATCTCAAAGGCACAAAGACCATCTTTGTTCCACAAGAGAACCGGGAACGCAATGTCCGGTTCATCGACACCGATGATATCGACAACAACACCTTCCAGATCACCGATGAGTTCTCGTTCACCAACGGCTCGAAGACGATCCGCGAGGATGTGGTCTTCCTTGTCAACGGGATCCCGGTCTTCTTTGTCGAGACCAAGGCCGCCCACAAGAAAGAGGGGATTGCAGAAGCCCTCGACCAGATCCGGCGCTATCACCGCGAATGTCCCGAGCTGCTCGCGGTTCTCCAGTTGTACGCGCTCACCCATATCATCCGGTACTATTACAGCGCTACCTGGAACATGTCAAAGAAGACGCTCTTCAACTGGAAGGATGAATCCGGTGGAAACTACGAGACGCTGGTCAAAACCTTCTGTGACCGGAAACGTTTCATCACCCTGCTCAGCGATGGGATCCTGTTCACCCGGCAGGATGAGGAGTTAAAGAAAGTCGTGCTCCGCCAGCACCAGATGCGGGCTGTTGACAAGCTGCTCGGCCGGGCCCGGGATCCTGTAAAGAAACGCGGTCTCATCTGGCACACGCAGGGGTCGGGCAAGACCTACACCATGATCGTGGCGGCACAGAAGATCTTAAAAGAACCGGTCTTTGAGAACCCGACCGTGATCCTGCTCGTGGACCGGAACGAACTCGAAACCCAGCTCTTCGGTAATCTCACCGCTGCCGGCATCGAAAATGTGGAAGTCGCAGAGAGCAAACGGGAGTTGCAGGCACTTCTGGCATCCGATCACCGGGGTCTCATCGTCTCCATGATCCACAAGTTCGAGGGGATGCCTGAGCAGATCAATACCCGGGACACGATCTTTATTCTCGTGGACGAAGCCCACCGGACAACCACCGGCACGCTGGGCAATTACCTCATGGGAGCACTCCCGAACGCAACCTATATTGGATTCACCGGGACTCCCATCGACAAGACTGCGTACGGGCAGGGCACATTCATCACGTTCGGGCGCGATGATCCGCCGCACGGCTACCTTGACCGGTACCGCATCGCCGAGTCCATCAGTGACGGGACCACGGTCCCGCTCAATTACACGCTTGCTCCTAACGATCTGCTTGTCGACCGGCAGACTCTGGAAAAAGAATTCCTTGACCTTGCCGAAACGGAAGGGATCAGCGATGTTGCGGAACTCAACAAAGTACTGGAGAAAGCGGTCAACCTCCGGAATATGATGAAGAGTCCCGAACGGGTGCCGAAGGTGGCGCAGTTCGTGGCAGATCACTTCCGGCACAATGTAGAACCCATGGGATACAAGGCGTTCCTGGTTGCCGTTGACCGGGAAGCCTGCGCACTCTACAAGAAAGAACTCGACAAACACCTTCCCCCGGAATATTCCGAAGTCATCTACAGCCCGAATCCCCGGGATGAAGGCAATGACCGCGTAGACCTCCGCACATACTATCATGCTGAAGATGAGGAGAAAAGAATCCGTAAGGCATTCAGGAGCCCGGACAAAGACCCGAAGATCCTCATCGTCACGGAAAAACTTCTCACCGGGTTCGATGCCCCGGTCCTCTACTGCATGTATCTCGACAAACCAATGCGGGACCATGTCCTGCTTCAGGCAATTGCCCGGGTGAACCGGCCGTACGAGGATGAGGACGGGCGCAAGAAACCCTCAGGATTTGTACTCGACATTGTCGGGATCTTCAACAACTTAAAAAAAGCACTCGCATTCGATTCCAGCGATATCGAAGGGATCGTCAATGACCTTGAAGTTCTCAGAGTACGGTTCACCCGGCTGATGGCCCAGGAAGCCCAACAGTACCTCGGGCTTGCCCGGGGAAAGAAACGGGACAAAGCGGTTGAAGCCGTGCTCGAATATTTCCTGAACGAAGAGACCCGCCAGACCTTCTATGCATTCTTCCATGATGTCTCGGATATTTATGAAATTCTCTCCCCCGATGCATTCCTGAGGCCACATATCGATGATGTGGACAATCTTGCGAGAATGTACCGCATGGTACGGGAGAATTTTGATCCCGGCATCTCGGTTGACCGGGAATTCTCCCGCAAAGTTGCGAAACTCGTTCAGGATCATACCATGAGCAGTGAGATCGGTGCACCGGGCGGGATTTACGAGATCAACGACAAAGTCCTCCGGATTATCGAAGAAAAGCCGGCATCGGATATCGAGAAAGTGTTCAATCTCAGCAAAGGGATCTCCCATCTCGTACGGAAACATACGGAAGAATCTCCGTACCTTCTCTCCATTGGTGAAAAGGCAGATGCAGTGATCCAGCTCTACAAGGACCGTCAGAAAACCACGCAGGAAACCCTTGCCGAACTCAAAAAGATCATCGAAGAGATCAACGCGGCCCGGCTCGAACAGGAGAAACGAAATATTCCCATGGAAGAGTTTTCAATATTCTGGCTCATCAACAAAATTGGCATCAGCGATCCGGAACTAAAAGCTCACGAAATGAAAGGTATCCTTGATCACTATCCCCACTGGAGAACCAGCGAACAACAGGCTCGCGATGTCAAGCAGGAACTGTACACCATAATTCTGAAATCCGGAGGAAGCCGTGACCTCAAAGAGATCAAAAAGATCATAGACCAGATCATGAATGTTCTCAAGCGGGCCGGGACATGATCACGCCGGAATCGTTCAAACGTTCAGTTGAAGAGTGGGCAAAGACCTGCAAGGTTGAGATCAAAGAGATCCATCTGCGAAAAATGAAAAACAAATGGGCGAGTTGTTCGAGCAGAGGACGATTAACGTTTGACCGGAAAATTTTACGATTACCAAAAGATGAACGAAAAAAAATCATAATCCATGAATTGCTGCATCTAAAATATCCTAATCATGGGAAGATGTTCCGGGCGCTGTTGAAGGCATATACTTCCGATTAACTGAATCTCCCAAGGGTTAAGACCTCCATAACAGTTCTCCCCGGGCAGGACGACGCGACCTGCCGCGAACTCCGGGCGGCGCATGGCACCAATGACCGCGCGCTGTTTGCAAACGTTAATGTCTTAAAAAAACGGGCTGTCCCGCATCGGAAAAGACAAAGATCCCATATACTCTCCGTATTCCCCGGCCAAGTCAACCACCCATCACGGAGTAACCGGCATCATTCCCGCCACCCCGGTCCCCGCAGCCTCCGGGGATTCGGGCTCCCGGCACAGCTCCTTAAGGATGAGCCGGGTCGCGTCCTTGTCCAGCGGCTGGTTGTCATTCCCGCATTTTGGGGAGTAGATGCAGGAGGGGCAGCCGCTCTCGCACGGGCAGTCCCGCACCAGCTCGAAAACACTGGAGAAGAGGTCGGGAAGAATCCCGAATGCCTTCTCCGCAAGCCCGATGCCTCCTTCATACGCATCATAGACAAAGACTGCGGGTTCGCCATCCGCCCCAAATGCTGGGGATGACAAGCCGCCAATATCCCACCGGTCGCAGATCACGTGCAGGGGCATCAGCGCAATGATCGCATGTTCCGCCCCATGAAGTCCCCCGGCAAGATCAAGACCGGCCCCGGTCACTTTTTGTTCAATGGATTCGGGGAGGATAAACCAGAAGGCCTTCGTCCTGAACGTGAGAGCGGGAAGGGACAGGGGCTCCAGGCCGATGATGGTGTCACCCCTTTTGATCTTGTAACCGGTATACTGCTCCGTAACATCCACGACCCCGAAGGCGCACCGGACACCGTTAACCGTCCGGGTCTCCAGGGTCTCGATGATGGAGAGGTCCGCTTCTTTCAACGGTTGCGTGTAATAGTCCACATCGGTCCCGGTCACCCGGATCGTATGCGTCTCAAGGTCCATCTCGTTGACGACAAACGTCTCTCCCTGGTGGAGCATAATCGCACCCTTATGGGCCTCGCGATATGCCTGACCGCGATCCAGGGTCTCGAGCAGCCGGCCGTGGCACATCACACGGAACGTTTCTCCGGGAACTCCATCCAGTTTCACGGCCTCCGCAGCCCGGCCGCGACCGGTGTAGACCCACCCGCGGGAGGTTCTCCGTAACAGGTCATCGGATTCAAGTTCTGAAAGGAGTCCCGATAGAGATTCGCCAAAAAACTGCCGGTCGATCTCTTCATTGACAGGCAGTTCGGCAGCTGCACAGAGGAGGTGCCCGGAGACGATGTACGGGTTTACGGTATCGATAATCGCATGTTCATGGGAGCGGTCGAAGAACTGGTCCGGGTGGTGCATGAAGTACTGGTCAAGGGGATTTGCCTGTGCCACGAGGATGGCGAGCGACTCCCCACCTTTCCGCCCGGCCCGGCCGGCCTGCTGGCGGGTGGACATCATCGTCCCGGGATACCCGGAGATGATCACCGCATCCAGCGAGCCGATATCGATGCCCAGTTCAAGGGCATTGGTGGAGACTACACCCTTCATGGTCCCACCTTTGAGCTGTCGCTCGATGGCCCGCCGTTCCTCAGGGAGAAAACCTGCCCGGTATACCGAGATCGAGTCTGCGATCCGCTGGGAGATCCGGCGGGCATCGTCCCGCGCCCAGACCGTGACGAGCTCGGCCATCTTCCGGGACCCGGTGAAACAGAGGGTCTGGAGATCCTCTTTGATACAGGAGACGAGGAGATCTTTCGTCTCCTGGTGCAGGGAACGTTCGCTGATACCGTCATAAAACGGATTGTACAATACAAAATTTTTCCTGCCATGCGGTGAACCATCGTTATCAACAAGCGCGAACTCCTGCCCGGTGAGATGGCGTGCAAACTCGCATGGGTTTGCCAGCGTAGCCGTTGAGAGGATGAACCGGGGACTTGCACCGTAATGCCGGCAGATGCGCAGGAGGCGCCGGATCACGAACGCAATATGCGATCCGAAGACCCCCCGGTACCGGTGGGCTTCGTCGATAACGATATACTCCAGGTTCGAGAAGAACGGTTGCCACTTTGCATGCCACGAGAGTACCTGGTGCAGTTCATGGGGATTGGAGATGATGATGCGCGCGTGTTCGCGGATCGCGGTTCTCTTTGACTGGGGCGTGTCCCCGTCATAGATGGCGGGCTTTGCTGCAATGCCCGTGAACGTTGCCATCTCTTCAAGCGTCATGAGCTGGTCGTTCGAGAGGGCTTTGGTCGGATAGAGGTAGAGTGCACGGGAATCCGCATACACCTCAAGCTGGCTGAAGACCGGGAGGTTGAAGGCAAGGGTCTTGCCGCTCGCTGTGGATGTGGTCAGGATCACATTCTTTCCGGCCCGTGCATGGTTGATCGCCTCACACTGGTGTGAATAGAGCCGGATTCCATTTTGCTCAAGATATGCATCCAGTGCGTGCGAGAGTGGTGAATCCAGCAGCCCGTGCCGGGGGGGTTCCGGCTCGGTTGTCTTCAAATGGACGAGCCGGGTGCGATAGACCGGGTTGACATTCAGGAGCCGGATCAGGTCACTGACAGCCATAGGACTCCCCCAAAAGGTGGAAGAAGAGCAGGGCAAGCGAGACCACGTCCTGCCGGTTATGTTCAACGATCGGTACGAGCGGCCCGATGTTTCCGGTCCGTTGATATGTTTCGTAAAATTCGGGCACCATCTGTCCCGGGATGTCATCGTTCCGGCAAACGCCGAGAATTTCCCGTTCAAGGACTGCCAGGCGCAGCGAAGGGAACTGGTCTTTCCACCTGCGGCGGCTGAAATGGAGGACATCGAAGTGCGGGATCCTTACGGGAGAGGCCATGCCATAATACGCGAGACGGTCGGTGATGTAGGGGAGGTCGAACGATTTGCCATTGAAGGTAACGAGCGCCGGCCGATCCCGGGACAAGTGCTCCACCGTTGCAATGAGTGCTGCCTGCTCCTCTGCAATATCGCGCAGCAGGAACTGGCGGACGACAAGCTGCCCGTTATCGATCACCCCTATCCCGAAGAGGATGATGGGGCGTGAGAATAATCCGAGCGTCTCGATATCGACAAACACGAAGTCTTCCGGTTCATGGAGCCCGGCGGTCCCCAGCACCGAATGATGGGATTTTGCGTGCCGGCTGCCGATCATGTCCATGATCGCAGCAGTATCTCCTTGAGATAAACAGGCAAGGACCCGGTGTGCACGCGCTTTCAATACCGAATGCTCCAGCAGATCCGGTATTGAATGATATCCCCGCGCAATCAGTTTCTTCCGGGTTGCCGGGCCGATCCCATGAACAAGCGTCAGATCCTCAATGAGATCCGTCCTGAAACGGTCGAGATCGAATGCAGGGGGTGACAGATCCTGGCGGGATTCTAGGGAAAAACAGGTACCGCCCTCATTGACGATCTCTTTGCCCCGGAACTGATCCCCGATGGTCATCCCCCGGTAGCGGGAAAGGAGCGTTTCAAGATAGCGGCGGGCCTCCTCGTATTCTGATGAGTAAACAAAGGAGTTTGAAAAACCGGCCCCGAACGCATTGCCGTCGCGGACAACTTCATATTCCCGTACTGCCTGCATCCGCTGCTGCCAGAGCGAGCCAACACGTGAAGGAGCAGGAACAGCCGACATCTTCCGGATACAACATCCCGGTACGGGCGTTTAAATCCCCGGGCGGGCGGCGTGAAAGTGACGGCGGGGCAGGTGCAGCCTCTGACTGCGATGATTTATCCATCAGGCAATGCAACAATCCGGACTGGTATCATGGATACATACCCGGGCAGGGGAATTGTTTTTCCCGAATATTATTGATGTATATGGGAGGCGCAGATGAAACCCGAGGGCGTATTGATCGATCTTGACGGCGTGCTTTACATCGGGGGAAGACCGGTGCCGGGAGCCTGCGAGGCGATCCAGTACCTCACGGAAAACGAGGTGCCGTTTAGGTGTATCTCGAATACCTCACGGAAATGCCGTAGGACAATCTCCGATCAGTTATCTGCAATGGGCTTTGCGATTCCTGACGCGTATATCTTCACCCCTCCCCGGGCAGCGGTCGCCCACATGAAAAAGACCGGAAAGGACCGGTTCTTCCTCCTGACCACCGGGGATGTGGACCGGGACTTTGCCGATGCCGGAACCCGCGCCCTAGAAAACGCGGATTATGTCATTGTAGGAGATGCAGGAGAGATCATGACGTACGGCAGCCTGAATACTGCCTTCAGGCTCCTGATGGATGGCGCAGAACTGATCGCGCTTGAAAAAGACCGGTACTGGATGGCACAGGACGGCCTCTCCCTCTCAGCCGGACCGTTTGTATCCGCACTCGAATTCGCAACGGGAAAACAGGCTCTGATAATGGGAAAGCCATCAAAGACCTTCTTTGAGCTTGCCCTGAAGGATATGAACCTCCAGCCCGGACAGGTTGCAATGATCGGGGACGATCTCTGCACGGATGTTGGCGGGGCACAAGCGGCCGGCATGGCCGGCATCCTTGTCCGTACCGGAAAATTCCGTGAGGAGTGCCTGCGGAATTCATCGATCAAACCTGACGCGATTATGGACTCGATTGCCCATTTGCAGGAGATTGTGTGAGGTTTAATGAATCCCCACTACCGGTCTTTAAAATATGTGGCGGGTATCCTGCTCCTCCTCGCAATCGTCAGTGTTTGTGCAAACCTTATCCTGAACCAGGATACGATCATTCCCCCGCATATCGAACCACAGAAGACCGATATCTCACTACCCGTGCCGGTCCATTCGTTTCCGTTTGAACAGACACGAATCTCCGTTTCAAGCCCGGTCGACCCTTCCGTGTATAGCGGGGCAAAGGCAGCAGATAAGGAGACCCAGATCAAAGGAAATGTCTCAGATGACGTGTGGCTTCAGAGAACATACCTCGCGATGATCCATGATCCCACCCAGGAGCAGTTCTATACCGATCTTATCCATACCCTGCGATCGATCCGGGACGAGCAACGTCTTGACGATGACGAATATCTCGAACTGATCGCGGTATTTGTCCAGTCGATCCGCTATGAAACAATCGGCGAGAATCCGCCGAAGTTTCCCATTGAGACCTACGTAGATTCTTCCGGGGACTGCGATGACAAGAGTCTGCTCCTTGCGGGCATCCTTTCAAGGGAAGGATATAATGTCTCACTGTTGTCGTTTACACCGGAGTCACATATGGCAGTCGGGGTAGTTTGCCCGGGCGGGGAATACAGGCAGACCGGATACGCATTCATCGAGACCACCAACCTCTCGTTCGTGGGAATCCCCACAGATACCCTCAGAGAGGGCGTGCCGCTTCAGTCTGATCCCCAGGTGATTCGGGTAGGAAACGGCACGAAGACCTTCGGAAGTTGTAAGGAGGCGTTGTATCTGGATTCCGTACTGATGTCCTCTGAAACGAAGGTTGTGGATCTTACCACCCGGATCGATTCGCTGAAAACCGAAATGGATGGCTACTACGCAGAGCGTGATGCGAAGAATTACAACCAGCGCGTCCCGATCTACAATGACCTGCAGAAGACGCGCCTGCAGTACGCGGAGATTCATAATTATATTCTCGATCACCAGTATGACCGTAAGGGTACCTACCAGTACGTGACAGCACATCTGCCAGCGTAATATTCAGAAGAGAGCATTATTTTTAAAATTCACGAGGATGGACCATTCGGGGCGCTGGATAGGATGCCGGTTCGCAGCCAGTGTCCCCGGCTGCATCCAGCCTCACCATAGCCTCGCGGGAATATTGTTCCGACACGTCGATCCCGATAAACCGCCGCCCAAGCTTCCAGGCCACAAGGGTTGTCGTACCTGCGCCGTTGAACGGATCGAGCACGATGTCGTTTTTGTACGAGAGGAGTTTCATGAGCCGCCGAGGTAATTCTTCCGGGAACATGGCCGGGTGATCATAGTCTTTCATCCGGGTCTCCGGGGGAAATGTCCACCGCCCTAAGACCCATTCCTTGAACTCGTCCGCCGAGATATCGATATCTTCTTTCCGGCCGGTCTTCTTATGGGATTCCTTGTCAAAAACCTCGATGAATTCCCACGTGTATTTGATGTAGGGCATTGAGGGGGACTTCCAGCTCCCCCATGCCGTATACTTTGCATTGTAATTGTTCTTCTCCCAGAGTAATTCCGCCCTCCAGAGCAGGCCGAGGCCTGCCAGTTGCCGTGAGATGATATGATGGGTGGGAACATAATCCGAGAAGAGGGGCTGGACATTCACCGCCATCCTGCCACCGGGTTTCAGCACCCGTTCGCATTCTCTCCAGACCCCGAGAAGTTTTTCAAAATATTCATTCCACTCCCGGGTATCGCCATGGGGATCCTGGGCATAGGAATGGCCGAAGTTATAGGGGGGTGATGTGATGATCAGATCAACACTCCGGTCAGGAATGCAGGCAAGGGTGTTCTGTGCATCCCCGCAGATGATGCGGTTGATGAAAGGGAGGATCTCCGGGGATTCTTCCGTATGCAGATTCTGTTGTGCATCCTGAGATCCCCGGCGGATCCTGACTTTTCCCTCCGTGTCCCTGACTTTTTTCGGCATTATTACTCAGTACCACAGGATACTGTACCATCCGAATGAGTAAAAGATACCGAATCACGGTGCGGGAATGTCAACGAGAAAAGCGTTTAATGCAGCAATGGACATATTGTCTACGATTAGGTTATGCTGGATATCAAAGACCTGCATGTGAAGGTCGGCGACAAAGAAGTGTTGCACGACATCAATCTCCACATCGGTGAGGGTGAGACCCATGTGCTCCTTGGCCCCAATGGGTCGGGGAAGACAACGCTCCTGATGACACTCATGGGGTACTCAAATTATACCATCACGGAAGGGACGATTACGTTCAAAGGTGAGGATGTGACCCGGATGAAGGCCCACGAACGGGCAAAGAGGGGAGTCGGCATGCTCTTCCAGCGCCCCCCGACGATATCCGGCCTGAAACTGGGAAAACTTCTCACCGCGATTTCCCGGACCAAAAAAGAGGACATTCCGGAACTGGCCAAATCCCTCCACATGGATAAATTCCTTGAGAGGGACATCAACAAGGGTTTCTCCGGTGGCGAGATCAAGCGCAGTGAAGTGCTCCAGCTGATGATCCAGAACCCGGATTTTATCATGCTTGACGAACCGGAGAGCGGTGTCGATATCGAGAACATATCCCTCATTGGGACAGCGATTGGATCGCTTCTCGAAAAAGACAAGCATATTGTCAAACGCAAGAAGAGTGGGCTCGTCATCACCCATACCGGTTACATCCTCGACTATCTCGAAACCGATCGCGGCCATGTGATGTGCGACGGGCAGATCAAGTGTCACGGGAATCCCCGCGAGATCTTAAAAGATATCAAAAAGCACGGTTACAAGGAGTGTCTCGAATGTCGCAACCCGTAAAAGGCCCGGAGATCTCAAAAACCGACCGGGAGAGGATGGCCCAGACGGGTATCGACTTTGAGATGAAGAACCGGTGCGGCAGTTATCTCCAGATGGACCAGGAGATCGTCCATTCAGAATGTGCAGAGGCAGGAATCGAGGTCCTTCCGTACAAAAAGGCGATGGAGAAATACGACGGGCTGAAGGAGTATGCCTGGAAGGTCGTTTCCCCGGAAAAAGACGAGGTCACAAAATACGTGGCAGCACAAAAAGATCCCAAAGGCTACGTGATCATCGCTCATAAGGGTTCGAACAACATCTACCCCATCCAGGCCTGCCTGTACCTCGGGCGGGAACTGATCCAGCATGTTCACAATATCATTATCGCCGAAGAAGGAGCGGAACTCCACATTATTTCAGGCTGTTCAAGCGGGGAACACGTAGGCAATGGTGGGATGCACTACGGGGTTTCCGAATTTTATGTGAAAAAGAACGCAAAGATCAGCTTCACGATGATCCACAACTGGAGCGAGAATATTGAGGTATACCCACGGAGTGCATCGGTTGTTGAAGAGAATGGCGTCTTCCTCTCCAATTATGTGTGTATGCAACCGGTGAAAAAGATCCAGATGTACCCCACGGCAACCCTGAAAGGAGCAAACTCGGTTGCCCGGTTCAGCAGTGTTGTGATTGCAACTCCCGGTTCGTATATGGACCTTGGTTCCCGTGCGATCCTTGAAGGTCCCGGTTCCAGTGCCGAACTGGTCACCCGTGCCATAACGAAAGGAGGTACGATCATGTCCCGGGGTCACATCAACGGAAAAACCGCTGGTACCCGGGGACACCTTGAATGCAAAGGTCTCATCCTCAAGGACGGGATCATCTACGCGGTCCCGGAGATCGAAGGATCGGTTGTCGGAACCGAACTTTCGCATGAGGCTGCGGTAGGAAAACTCGCCCAGGAAGAGATCGAGTACCTCATGGCACGGGGACTTGATGAGGACGAGGCAACGGCAACGATCATCCGCGGGTTCCTCGATGTCAAGATCTCCGGTCTTCCGGAAGCCCTGCAAAAGCAGATCGATGCTTCCATCGATGAAGCGGAAAAAACCGGGTTCTGAACGGATCGTTTATGAATACTTACCCCCGGGATGACGAGCGCTCCCAAATGGTGGAACAGCAGATCCGGGCCCGGGGGATCACGAATCCCCGGGTACTCGGGGCAATGCGGGAGATCCCCCGCCACCTCTTTATTCCCCCGCCGTATGACCGATCGGCATACGAGGACGCCCCGCTCCCCATCGGGAACGGCCAGACCATCTCACAACCCTATATCGTGGCTCTCATGACCGAACTGCTTGACCCCCAACCCACCGATCACGTCCTTGAGATCGGGGCCGGGAGCGGCTACCAGGCCGCGATCCTCTCGTTGCTCGTGCAGCATATTACAACGGTTGAGCGCATTCCGGATGTAGCGGATCTGGCAAGGAAAAACATTGCCAAACTCGGACTGAAGAACATCCATATCATTATCGGAGACGGGACATGGGGATACCCGGACAATGCACCGTACAATGGGATCATGATAACCGCAGCAACACCGGAAATTCCAAAGCCGCTTATCGATCAGCTCGCAATCGGAGGGGTGTTGGTTGCACCGGTGGGCGACCGGGAGATTCAGGAACTCGTGACCGTGACAAAAAAGGAGAGTGGGATGGTTCGTTCTGCTCACGGGGGGGTCCGGTTTGTTCCCCTTATAGGGGAATACGGATGGGCTGATACCTGATGACAATTATCGATATATCCCGGCCACTGGGCGAGGGTTCTCTTGCTTATCCTGGCGATACAGCCCCGCATTTTATCCAGAGTGATGCCGGCCTGTACCTGGTCTCCGATATCCGGATGAGCAGTCACTCCGGGACGCATATCGATGCACCGGTCCATTACCTGAAGACCGGCCCGACTATCGATGAACTCCCGCTCCCGCACCTGATCGGACCGTGCCGCGTACTGGATGTTACCGGAGCCGGTCCGCTGATTGATGCTTCGCACCTGAAAGGCAGGACCGGGGGGGCTGAACGTATCCTGCTCAGGACCGCATCATCGGGGTGCACTTCCTTTCAACAGGATTATCCCTCGCTGACGCTCGATGCAGCAGAGTACCTCACATCAACCGGGACACTCTGTATCGGCATCGATTCGTTCTCTATTGAGAAATTCGATTGCGATGGATCCGTGCACCGTGAACTGCTCAGCCACGGTTGTCTCATCATCGAACTACTCGATCTCTCGCACGTTCCGGAAGGAGATTATACACTTATTGCGCTTCCACTCCGGCTCGCAGGTCTCGATGGGGCCCCGGCCCGGGTAATTCTTCTGGACCGCGATGGATGTGAATGATGGATATTGTTGTTGAGTCCGTAAAAAAGATCGAGGACCTTGCTGAACACAGCGGCTGTACTGATGCCGGTGTCCTCCTGGATGTGAATTCGGATACCCGGATCTGCCAGTTCGAGCAGGGAGCCACCATGTCGGCAGCATTCGGGGGGAGAAGTGCGGTGTTCACCACCTTTGATCCCCTGCGTGCACGCACGAAGATCTCGTTCATGTTCGGGGCACTACTGGACACCCCGGCGTCCCGGGGCGCCGCTGTTGCCATTATCAACGCGGTCCTGGGATTTCTCTGCATGTCCCGGGTTCTTCACTCCTGCCCGGCAACATCCCACGCGGACTGCCGTGAGGAGTTAGTACGGGAACTTGCCGGAAAACGACTCTTCTGTATCGGTTCGATGGGGAGAAGCGGATCCGGAGTATTTTCGAGCATTGCCAGAAATCCCTCCGAAGCAGAGATCATCCTCATCAGCGGTGACGGGCTTATCGCTGAAGGAACCGGGGATATTATCGAGACGTACAAAAATGAAAAGCGGATCATCTGCATTGGTCCTTCAACGGCGGGAGTTGCCCGTCTCTCTGAGATAGAACACTGGTGCCCCTATGGAAGGAGCTGCCCTGATTGATCTCCCGTTTTTTTGAGGCGGGACAAAAAGAGAGGATGTTGATTTCACCATTCCCTCTCACCCACCGCTAATCATCACATTTTTACCCGGCCCGTGACTGTTCATTCCCTTTGCGGACTTACTCTCGCCCTGAAAAGTATCTCCCCGTATAGGGCCCCGTTTGCTGATCGGAGCCCATTTTAAAGAACCACTTTTTTGATAGTCGCGTTTTTTGGCGAATTACAGTACAGTGATTTTAAATTAGAGACATATTGAGACTATTTTCACAATTGAGGGCCCGTAAGGCCCTGAAAAAATGTCAATATAGGACCTCCCGGTTGGAGGATCGGTTTGCAATCCGGAGATCGGACTGTCCGGAAAGCCGGAGGGAGGTCGGATCCGGGGGGCCCATAAATCGAAAAAATCTAAGGATTTCTTTTCCATTCTCAAGTCTGATGATTTTTTAAAATTCACCAGAAAAAAGAAGCAAACTCTTTTGGATTGCCACCAAATAGGGTACCATGCTTTTCGGATCTTCCGGCATACGAAGGAAATTCGACCAGACCCTCATAGATACGGCACTTAAGGTTGGAAACGTACTCGCGACCGGATCTTCAGATGTCCTTATCGGCATGGACACCCGGACGACCAGTCCCATTCTTTCCCACCTTGTCATTTCCGGGATCCTGAGCAGGGGGGGGACTGCTCACTTCGCCGGTATCGTCCCGACACCAACGGTAGCCTTCAATACACGGTCTGTGAAGGCGGGATGCATGATCACCGCATCCCATAATCCCGAAGAATACAATGGATTGAAACTCTTCAACCCGGACGGGTCATCGTTCACGCAGGAACAGCAGCGGGATACTGAAGAACTGCTCACGAACCTGGACTACAGTGACTGGAAGCATCTGGGAAAAGAATGCACCATCGATGCCGTGACCCCCCATAAAAAGGCAATACTCGAAAAGGTACATATCAATCCGGAGCTCCGCGTGATCCTTGACTGTGGGAACGGGGCCGGTTGTACGCTCACCCCATCACTCATGGCAGATGCAGGAGTTAACCCGGTAACCATCAACTGCAACCCATCGGGACATTTCGCACGCCCATCCGAACCATTGCCGGAACATCTCGGATATCTCGGGAATATGGTCAATAAAACCGGGGCTGACTGTGCGGTTGTTCATGACGGGGATGCAGATCGCATGATGGCTTATGACAACAAGGGCCGGTTTATTGATGGAGATCATCTCCTCATGCTCTTTGCAAAATATACCGGTGCAAAACGGGTTGTCACCACCAGCGATGCTTCCATGATCATTGATGATATTGCAGAAGTCCACCGGACACCTGTTGGCGATGCCTATGTTTCTGAGGAACTGATCACATGGGGGGATTTCGGAGGGGAGCCATCCGGCGCCTGGATATTCCCACAGATCTCCCTCTGTCCTGATGGCCCGTTTGCTGCAGCTCTTTTCTGTGAGATCGCTTCAGAATGGGATATTGCTCAGGAAATTGATGCAATGCCAACGTATCCGATCCTTCGGGAATCGATCCACGTTGGTTCGGCACATGAGATACTCATCGGACTTGGGGCATCCAGTCCCACAGATGGAATCCGTATCACGGACGATGGAGGGTGGTGCCTTGTCAGAGCCAGCGGTACTGAACCGAAGATCCGGTTTACTGCAGAGGGAACCACCATGGAAAAAGCGAAGGCCATGCTTGCCAAAGGCAGAGATCTTGTTCGAACAGGGAAAACTGCTTAAAGGTTGTAAGGAGAGGTGTACTTATGGAATGCGTCGTTCTCGCAGCAGGGGAGGGAAAGCGTATGCGACCCCTTACTGCGAAGCGCCCCAAAGTAATGCTCCCCCTCGCTAACCGGCCAATGATGGAGCATCTGGTCCTTGCAGCCCGGGACGCCGGGATAACAGATTTCATTTTTATTGTCGGCTATGGAGAACGTGAAATCCGTAGACATTTTGGGGAGGGGGCTGAGCTCGGCGTGCATATCAATTATGCCACCCAGAGACACCAGAGGGGAACCGCGGATGCTGTTGCGGCAGCACGCGATCTGGTTACCGGTCCGTTTCTTGTCATGAACGGCGACATGATTCTTAAACGGGAAGATATTGCTGATCTTTCTAAAAAAGATCCTGACTGCATGAGTGTCAGCACTACCGATCATCCCGGGGATTATGGGGTTGTATTAGCAGAAAACGGACAGATCACATCACTTGAGGAGAAGTCACAACAGCCAAAATCCAATCTGATTAATGCAGGAGCATACCTCTTTTCAACAGAAATTTTCCACCGCATTGATCAGGTCCGCCCATCTCCACGGGGAGAACTGGAGTTGACCGATGCACTTTCTGGACTTATCACTAAACGGCAATTACAGGCGCACCAGCTTTCCTACTGGATGGATGTCGGGCATCCTTGGGATATGCTTGATGCAAATGCAACCCTTATGGAGAATCTGGATCCTGTTAATCAAGGAACGATCGAGAGCGGAGTACACCTTGAAAACGCTGTTGCTGTGGGGGAGGGTACGGTGATAAAATCCGGTACCTATATCGAAGGCCCCTGCATTATCGGGAAAAACTGCCGTATCGGACCCCACACCTATATCCGCGGTGCAACCAGTATCGGGGATAATTGCCATGTCGGGCACAGTTCAGAGATTAAAAACTCGATCATCATGAGCGGGACGAAAATCCCCCATTTCAATTATATCGGGGACTCTGTCGTGGGATCTGATTGTAATTTTGGTGCCGGCACAAAAATTGCCAATCTCCGCCACGATCACGCAACCGTCAAGGTCTGCGGAAAGGATACCCGACGAAAAAAATTTGGTGCGGTTATTGGAGATGGTGTCAGATTCGGCATCAACTGTTCCATCAATGTGGGTACCCTGATTGGGAGCGAGGCACAATTCGCACCAAATACATTCATTGAAGGGTGTGTAGGAGAAAAAGCGGTAATCAGGTAGGTGGAAAATGCAGGCAGTTATACTCGCAGCAGGGGAGGGGAAGCGCGTCCGTCCCCTGACAAGGAACCGCCCCAAGGCGATGATCCCCGTAGCAAACCGTCCGATCATCGAATATGCAATTGAAGCTCTCGTGAAAAACGGAATTCGGGAGATTGTGGTTGTCGTTGGGTACCGCAAAGAACAGGTGACCCGGTATCTGAACCAGCTGGATGCCCCCATAGACGTGGTCGTTCAGGATAAACAGCTGGGGACAGGACATGCACTGTTATCTGCACAATCCCGGATATCCGACAATTTTCTCGTGCTTCCCGGCGATAATTATATCGATCCCTCCTCAATTGCCCGTGTTAAGGATATCCCCAATTCCATGCTGGTAAAGGAACACCCCAGTCCATCAAATTTTGGTGTTGTGACACTGCATAACGGGTATGTAACCAGCCTTGTCGAAAAACCGGAGTCTGCTCCCAGTTTTACGGTCAGTACCGGGATTTATTCTCTCACAAACGAGGTCTTTTCCCATATCAGGGAAAACAACCTGACCGATGCAATTTCTTCGATGATCAACGCGGGAATAAAGATTCGGGGAATTCCTGCTGACGACTGGCAGGATGCCATTTTTGCCTGGGATCTTCTCAGGATGAATCATTGTTTATTACATACATCATTGTCCCCGGCCCGTGAGGGTGTGACGAGTCGGCAGGCAATTATTCAGGGTCCCGTGAGAATTGGGAAGGGGTCGACAATCGGTGCGAATACCGTTATTAACGGCCCAGTGGTCATTGGAAATGACTGTAATATCGGACCCAACTGCTGCATTATGCCCGATACCAGCATTGGTTCACGGGTAACCATGGAGCCATTTACGGTCATTGGGGATGCAATCATCATGGATGATACATCCGTTGGATCGCATTCACGATTGATCAATACGGTCGTTGGAGAGCGTTGCATCCTTGCGAACCATACTTCAACATGGAAGGCCCCGGGCATTCTTGAAATAGAGGGATGTGCCACCCGCTCGGAATTTGGTGCGATTATCGGGGACACGGTGATAGGAGGACCATTTTCAGTTTATAAAAATTCAATTATCGGAAATAATGTCATTATTGAGGGGAGAGCCACCCTGTCTTCACGATACATACCGGACAACTCCACGGTGATATGACGTGTGCGGCATTGTTGGGTATATCGGGAGAAGAGAGGCAGCGCCGTTAATTGTCGAGAGCCTAAAAAAACTCGAATACCGGGGGTATGATTCTTTTGGTGTCGCAACGCTGAAAACTGGAATCACCATTGAAAAACACCAGGGTCGTATATCCGAGAATGCAGTCTCTGCATCCAGCCTGACAGGGAAGATCGGGATCGGTCATACACGATGGGCCACACACGGGGTCCCAAGTGATGAAAATGCCCATCCCCATACCGATTGTTCAGGAAAGATTGCGCTGGTCCATAATGGGATCATTGAAAATTATTCCAGCTTGAAACGCCAGCTTCAGGATCAGGGACATACCTTTCATTCAGAGACCGATACAGAAGTGATTGTTCACCTGATTGAAGATGAATATTCAAAAACTCGGGATCTTCTTGCCGCAGTAAAAGCGACCCTTCCCAAGCTCAAGGGATCCTATGCCATATTAGTGATTGCTGAGGGAGAGGAGAGGATTGTTGCAGCCAGAAATGCAAGTCCACTTGTGATCGGTATTGGAGATGGCGAATTTTTTGTCGCATCCGATATGACCCCGATGCTTGAATATACAGAGCAGGTGATTTTTCTTGAGGATGGAGATATCGTATCCCTGACACGTACAAAATTTGAAATTTTCAATAATGATAAACCGGTAACACGCCTGGTGGAAATGATCGACTGGTCTGTTGAGGATGTAAAAAAGGGCGGGTTCGCTCATTATATGCTCAAAGAGATCTACGAACAACCACAGGCATTTTATAACACGGTTCGTTCGATCAACAAGGAGACATTGTCAGGAATTATTAAACACCCGGATATGGTGACGGTGGTTGCATGCGGATCATCGTATAACGCGGGGCTGATTTTTAAGTATCTTTTCGAAGAATGTTGTGGAATCCCTACCCGTCTGGAGTTCGCATCAGAATTCAGATATTATCCGCCCCCATTAAAGGGGCTCGTCGTTGGTATCACACAGTCAGGGGAAACCGCCGATACCCTGACTGCACTCAGACTGGCAAATGCCCACAACTGTGCAACACTGGCAATCACCAATGTGCTTGGCAGTACCGTAACACGAGTTGCCGATACCACGCTCTTCATGAGGGCAGGACCGGAGATCAGTGTTGCGGCAACGAAATCCTTTATCGCCCAACTTGCCGTGCTCATGCAGATCGTCAATAGTGAATGTGGATGGAAAGATGAGGGAGATCTCTTTCAGGCCCACAAAGCAATCGAGGAAGTACTCTTGATGGATCTATCAGAAAGTGTCAATATCTGTAGAAACGCCCAGAATATTTTCTATATCGGACGCGGCCCGTTTTATGCGGTTTCTCTCGAAGGGGCACTGAAGATGAAGGAAATTTCATATATCCACGCTGAGGGATATGCCGCAGGTGAATTAAAACACGGCCCATTTGCCCTTCTTTCCCAAAACACGCCGGTAATTGCCCTTTGTATGCCTGGAGAGTCATATGATGTTATGATATCCAATATCAAGGAGATGAAGGCACGATCCGCACCGGTAATTGCTATAGGGTGTGAAGGAGATACTGAATTAGCAGAAATTGCTGATCAATTTATTCCGCTTCCAAAGGCAGGGCGGCTGGAGCAGATTCTTACATCACTTGTTGTGCTCCAGCTTCTCGCGTATCATACCGCACAAGCATTGGGTCGGGACATTGACAAACCAAGAAATCTGGCAAAGAGTGTGACCGTAGAATGATTCAATATGGTACGAATTCCATTGGAGAGGGCGCTCGTTTTTTTGAACCGGTGACCCTTGGGTTCCCTTCAAGGGATAATCTTTCGAAGACTGAATTTCAGGGAACCACCCTTGGAAAAAATGCTTTAATCCGGTCAGGAACCATCCTGTATTGTGACGTTAATACCGGAGATGATTTTCAGACCGGCCATAATGTTGTAATCAGGGAGAAAACAACCATTAAAGACCGGGTTGCTGTGGGCACCGGAACCGTAATTGAAGGATATTCCACGATAGGGAATGATGTAAGTTTACAAAGTATGGTATTTATTCCAACGGATACCCGGATTGGAGATCATGTGTTTATCGGTCCGAACACGGTCCTCACGAACGATCGTTACCCTCCGCGAAGAATCGGAGGGATGAAAGGGCCGGTCATCAAGGATGGTGCCGCGATTGGAGCCAATACCACCATTTTGCCGGGAATTTGTATCGGGGAAGGTGCCCTCATTGCAGCAGGATCAGTGGTAACCCACAATGTACCGGATCATATGCTTGCTATCGGGTCCCCGGCCAGAATCAAACCACTTCCAGAGGAAATTCTGTCGGGACAATAACTCAACCGAGGGTTATTCCAGAGAGTCGAGATAACCGGTATTTCATATATGAAAATCCTCCTTGTATCCACACAGGATTATATTCACCACCCGGTGCCATCGCGGCATCACTACCTATTCGAGAATCTGGCTCAACGGCATGAAGTGCATGTAGCACATTTTCATGTGAGCAGGGGAGCAACCCGACCAACCAGGTTAGTCGTAAAAGAGGTCACACAATTTTCAATAAGAAATCCCCTGTTACACTACACATTCAACGCCCCATATCATTTCTATATTTTTAATAAGATTCTCCGTGAGGAGCGTTACGATGTGATTGTTGCTGCACATGTGCTTGCCGGTACCGCAGTAATTCATGCGGCAAAAAAACACGGGATTCCGGTGATATTTGATCTTAAAGACTGGTTCCCGGACTCAGCAGCGGCCTATTTTAAAAACCGGGTTCTTGAAAATATCGTAAGGAGCAGCGTCTGGGCAATAACAAAACACAACCTGTCTAATTCCAATAAAATCACAACCGTATCTCCATCGCTTGTCGAGAAACTTTCACAGTTGGGTTTTGCATCTGAACTTATCACCAATGGTGTTGACACAGACATCTTCAAACCACTCGATGGCACACTTGCACGGAAAGAGCTGGGAATTGATACCGATGACTTTGTCATCGGATTTTCCGGAAGTATTGAGAGATGGTATGCACTTGATGAGATGATCCGGGCACTCCCTGCACTCATTGACTATCGACCTAAAACAAAACTCCTGATAGTGGGGGGATCTCTTTTTACTGAGTATCAGCAGGATCTTGTCGCACTGGTACACGAACTCAATCTGTCAGATCATGTAATTTTTACAGGAACCAAACCGTATTCTGAATTGCCCAAATATATCTCATGTATGGATGCCTGTACAATACCATTA
Source organism: uncultured Methanoregula sp. (assembly GCA_964592875.1). Classification (GTDB taxonomy): domain Archaea; phylum Halobacteriota; class Methanomicrobia; order Methanomicrobiales; family Methanospirillaceae; genus Methanoregula. Next base: position 87,111 of record CAZQGG010000006.1, on the reverse strand, counting down.
TCACCCCCCCAGTGGGGAAATATTGCCCTTCCGAACAAGTTTTTTGAATATTCTGCATGCGGAAAGCCGATTGTCATGCGACCTATGCCGGATGTTGAAAAAACGGGAAGTCCGAATCTTTTCATTTATAGAAATCAGGACGAATATATTGCGTTGATTAAACAATTAATGCAAAATTCTGTTACCTATTCACTAGATTTTGAAATGAACAGCTGGAAGGAAAAAGCAAGGCACATGGAAACAGTACTCCGAAGTGTAATCTGAGGCGTTCATCCAATGGTCCTGACAATCCAATAATTTTCCGATTTCACTATCATAGTGTCAGCCAATCATATCGTTCTGCTCAAAATTAATAGTACGAACAAGGACTCGTTCGTATTCTTCGATAAACGAAAAACATTTTATTGTCCTACACGGATCATTCTCACATATGCTGGCGGAAGAGATTGGCATCGGTATGCGGGTGCGATACCCGCGAACCGGTACGACCGGGAAAATTCTGCGCATCGAAGAGCGCAAGGGAGTGACCTTTGCAGAACTGGATGCAACCGGTCTCCTGTACCGGATCGAACATCTCATTCCGGCATCCGAGACCGCCAAAAAAATCACACCCATAATGGATGACGCACAACAACTCATTGCCCGGGAGAGGGAATTCGCCGCAGGGAGTGGACTTCAGGAAGCCCTGAAGAATATCGATCAGAGCTGTGAGGGGGGAGGCTGAATCAGTTATTGTTCCGCCGGAGGATATCTTGGTCTCACCCGGTATTATTGATCATTCTTCGATTGTAAAGGAGGAGTTTTTCTCCCCGATTGATTCTTTCCTTTACTGGTTACGTATAAGTATGATGGTTAGATATAGAATAAGGAGGTTCGATTTCATTTGCATGATGTGACAGTTCCCAGTGTCAATATCGGGGTTGTGGGCCATGTCGATCACGGCAAGACCACCCTCGTCAATGCGCTCACCGGGACATGGACCGACCGCCATAGTGAGGAGGTGAAGCGGGGCATCTCTATCAGGCTCGGGTATGCCGATGCTACTTTTTACCGGTGTGAACGGTGTAGTGGTACAGAGGCATTTTCAACCAGTCCCGAATGTCCGGTCTGCGGAGGGAAGGGTACACCCTTCCGGTCCATCTCGTTTGTCGATGCCCCAGGGCACGAGACGCTTATGGCAACCATGCTCTCGGGATCTGCCCTGATGGATGGTGCAATGCTCGTCATCGCGGCGAGCGAGAAATGCCCCCAGCCGCAGACAAAAGAACATCTGATGGCACTGGAGCTTGTCGGCATCAAGAAAATTGTCATTGTCCAGAGCAAGATCGATGTGATCAGCCAGAAAGAAGCAATGGACAGTTACAAAGAGATCAAGGCATTTGTCAAGGGCACCATCGCAGAAAATGCACCAATCATTCCCGTGTCTTCTCAAAAAGGTATCAACATGGGTGCGCTCGTGCAGGCCCTGCACGAAGTGATCCCCGAACCAGAACGGGATCCCAATGCTGAGCCGCTGATGTTGATCGCCCGATCATTCGATGTGAACAAACCTGGCTGTAACTGGAAGGACGTGAAAGGCGGAGTCGTTGGAGGGTCTCTTATCCGGGGCATCCTCCACGAAGACGACAAAATTGAGATCCGTCCAGGGCGACAGACCCAGATTGAGAACAAGATCAAGTGGATACCCATCACCACCACGGTCACATCCATCAGCGCCGGCTCGAAAAGTGTCGACGCTGCCACACCGGGCGGACTGCTCGGCGTGGGAACAAAACTCGACCCGGCACTCACGAAGAGTGATGCTCTTGCCGGGCAGGTTCTTGGCCATGAAGGAAAACTTCCTCCGGTCTGGGACAAGATCCATTGTAAGGTCACCCTGATGGAACGAGTCGTGGGAGCGACCAGCGAACTCATCATTGAGCCCCTGAAGCATTCAGAGCCCCTGATGCTCTCGGTCGGTACCGCAGTCACGGTCGGCGTTGTCACGAACACCAAAAAAGAGAGTGTGGAGATACAGCTGAAGCGGCCGGTCTGCGTAGAACTCGGTTCACGGATCGCCATCAGCCGGCAGGTGGGAGCACGCTGGCGCCTGATCGGGATGGGCGTTCTGATAGAGTGAAGGTCCTTCTGGACGCCAATGCATTGATGATGCCCGCCCAGTTCTCGATCGATCTCTTTGATGAGCTCAGGAACATTATTGGGGGGTTCGAACCTATCGTACTGCATTCAGTACTTCGCGAACTTGAGGGACTCACCCGTGCCAAAGGTCGCAATGGGGCCGCTGCCCGACTGGGTCTCACCATGGGTGAACGGTGCACCATCGCGGAGGACGAAAATGAATCCGCCGGATCGGTCGATGCACAAGTGATCGATTATGCGATCAGGCATAATTGTCTGGTTGTGACAAATGACCGTCGCGTCAGGGATGAGCTCTTCGCACACGGGATTGGGGTCATATCCATGAGAAAACAGAAAAAACTGGAACTTTTACGGAGATGAGGTGAAAAATGTATCATAAACTGATGCTTGAGGACAAGGTCCGGGTGCCCCCCCAGAGACTGGGCGAAAAACTCGAGAAAGTGATCCTCGATGTCCTTCAGGAACAGCTTGAAGGAAGTATCGACAAAGAGATCGGGATTTTCATCTGTGTTACAAAGGTAGAAGATGTCGGCGAGGGGGAACTTGTTCCCGGCGACGGTGGGGTCTATTACGATGTAAAGTTCGAGGCACTGGTGCTCCGGCTCGGTCTTCAGGAAGTTATCGAAGGCGTGGTTGTGGAAACTACCAGTTTCGGCGCATTTGTCAGTCTCGGCCCCATCGACGCCATGCTCCATGTCAGCCAGATCTCTGACGAGTATATCAATTACGATGAGAAGAACGCCCGGCTCATCTGCCAGGAATCCAAACGCTTCATCGGAGTCGGCGATGTGGTTCGGGTCCGGGTCGTTACACTCTCCTTAAACGAGCGCGAGCCGCGCGACAGCAAGATCGGTCTCACCATGCGGCAGGCAGGTCTTGGCACCGCTCTCTGGCTCGAAGAAGAGATGGAGATGGAGAAAGAGAGGAAAGCCGACCCGGCATCAGGTTCCGCAAAGGAGCGGGCTCCCGAGAAGGCAAAGGGCAAGAGGAAAGACCATGCCTCCAGCGAATAAGAAAAAACAAGGAAAGGTCTGCCGCGACTGCCACCGGGTCGTTGACGGTGAAAGCTGCGTGATCTGCGGTACATCAAACCTGAGTGATGACTGGTCCGGGTACCTGGTCATCATCGACCCGGAACAATCCGAAGTGGCAAAACGGATGAATATCAAACTCCCGGGTCGTTACGCGTTGAAGGTCCGCTGATGTTCACCCTCCCGGAAGAGCACCGTAAGCTCTTCAAGGAACCATTCGGGGAACTACACAGGGAGATGGAAGAGATCCTTCCCCTCCTTGCAACATCCACCGTTTATACGGTCGGGGATGTGGTTACCCATAACTTCCGGAAAGCCGGGATGACACCGTCAGTGGCGGTGATTGACGGATACACTATGCGATCACCGTGCAACAATACCCTGACAGTCTCAGGAGAATGTATCCATGTCAAGAATCCGGCCGGTTCATTAACAAAGAGCCTGATTGAAGCGATCGGCCATGCTGTGGCTCACCCCCCCGTGACAATTGTTGTTGAAGGCGAGGAGGATCTCGCCGTGATCCCGATGGTCATCGCAGCGCCCCTTGGGTCAATTGTCCTTTACGGACAGCCCCACGAAGGCGTGGTTCTTCGCACGGTCACTCCAGAAGCCCAGTTAATGGCCAGGCAGTTCCTCGAGCGATTCACCCAGGCACACGAACAATAACCGAATAAATCCTGTTTTCATTCCATTTTATCGATTGTCTGTTCCGGATACCATCCGGAGTCATGTTTTAAATAAACCGGTTTCCAATAATTACAGGATATCGATGGACTTTGAGATCACCAGCGATAAAAGGAATGAACTTTTATCCAGAAGAGAGGTTCAGTTTACCCTCAAATACGATGGAGCAACCCCCTCCCGCATGCAGATCATCGGAAAACTCTGTGCTCTGCTCAATGTAAAAGAACACCAGGTTACCATTGACACCCTGCACAGCAACTTTGGCAAGACCGAACTGACCGGTGCAGCACGGATCTATGACAATGAAGAGGGCAGGAACAAGACCGAACGCCCGCACCTGGCAGCGCGCGGAATGCCCAAGCCCAAGGAAGAGGCATAACCATGGCAGCAGCAAAGAAAGCAGCAGCAGCCAAGGGGCCCCAGAGAGGCGCCTACTTCAAGGTTGAGGGTGCCACGATCACCACCGCAAAGAAATACTGTCCGCGCTGCGGACCCGGTGTCATGATGGCGGACCACAAGGACCGTGTCACCTGTGGAAAGTGCGGGTATACTGAATTCAGAAAATAAGATCATCCAATGCCTGTTTTTGGGCAGATACTGGGGATTGAAGGCACGGCCTGGAACCTCAGTGCCGCTCTTTTTGATCGCGATCTCGTGAATCTTGCATCGCGCCCGTACAGCCCGGCTCACGGGGGAATCCACCCGAGGGAAGCCGCACAACACCATGCGTCAGCGATGAAAGAACTCATCGGCTCAATTCTCACAGACCCCGATAAGATCGAGGGGATTGCATTCTCCCAGGGACCGGGTCTTGGCCCCTGCCTCCGGACGGTTGCCACAGCAGCCCGGTCGCTGGCCCTTGCCCTTGACGTTCCCCTTGTGGGGGTAAACCATTGTGTGGCGCATGTGGAGATCGGATGCTTTGCAACGGGATGCAAAGATCCCGTTGTCCTCTATGCCAGCGGTGCCAATACGCAGGTGATCGGGTACCTGAACGGAAGATACCGGATATTCGGTGAGACGCTGGATGTCGGACTCGGCAATGCGCTCGATAAGTTTGCCCGGGCCAAAGACTTCCCCCATCCGGGTGGCCCCCATATTGAAGCGCAGGCAAAACACGGTTCCTACATCGAACTGCCGTATACCGTGAAGGGTATGGACCTGGCCTTCTCGGGCCTTGTTTCAGCTGCAAAGGATCACAAGGCGCCATTACCCGATGTCTGTTACAGCCTGCAGGAGACCGCGTTTGCAATGTGCGTAGAGGTGACGGAACGGGCATTGTCCCTGACCGGAAAGAACGAAGTACTCCTCGTTGGGGGGGTGGGAGCCAACCGCCGCCTGCAGGAGATGCTCCGGTGCATGTGCGAGGAGCGGGGAGCCCGGTTCTTTGTGCCCGAACAGAAATATCTCGGGGACAACGGGGCCATGATCGCCTACACAGGAAAACTGATGCTTGAGAGCGGGACGAGCATTTCCGTAGAATCCTCCCGGATCAATCCCTCATTCCGGTCGGATGAAGTCGAGGTGACATGGAAACACGAACAGGTGACACCGACAATACCGTCCCCCCTCGTTGACGGGGAGAGCCGACGCGGCGCCGAAGCCATCGTCACCTTCCGCAACGGAACTGTGGAGAAACGCCGGGTTCCCAAACGCTACCGCGTCCCCGCACTTGACAAACGCCTGATCACAGAACGAACCCGCGCTGAAGCCCGCCTCATTCATGCAGCCCGCAGGGGAGGCGTTCCGACCCCGATCATGAGCGACATCACAGAAGACACCATCCTCATGGAGCAGGTACAGGGAATCCTCCTTACGGATAACCTCTCCGAAGAGGCACTCCGTGAAGCGGGCCGGATGATCGGGCGCCTGCATGCAGGGGGGATCGTGCATGGGGACCTCACAACAAGCAACCTGATCCTGCGGAGATCAGATTCCCGGTGCGTACTGATCGATTTCGGGCTTGCACAGGCAACGGATGAGATCGAGCCAAGGGGGGTTGATCTCCATGTCCTGTACCAGACCCTGGAGAGCACGGCACCAGATCGTGCAGATGCCCTTAAAGCCGCGTTTGCTCAAGGATACGGGGAGACATTTCTCCATGCCGGGGATATTATTGCCCGTGAACATGAGATCGAACTCCGGGGGAGATACCTGTGAAACTTACCATCGTAACCAGCAACGCCCACAAAGCAGCAGAAGTGGCAGCATTCTTTTCAGGAGATGTTGAAGTCACCCATGTGGCACTTGATCTTCCCGAACACCGCTCGGATGATGTGGGCGAGATTGCCCGGGAGAAGGCACAGTACGCGTATGAGCAGCTGAAGACCCCGCTCATGGTTGATGATACCGGCCTCTTCATCGATGCCCTGAAGGGGTTTCCCGGGCCCTATGCGGCATTTGTCCTCAATACCCTAGGCAATGCCGGGATCCTGAAACTGATGGACGGAGTGCCTGATCGCAGCGCACGATTCACGACCGCCATTGCATTTGCGGATGGGGCGGGGGGAGTCCACGTGTTCAAAGGGACGATTGAGGGGCAGATCACCCACGCAACACAGGGAGGGGACGGGTTCGGGTACGACCCGATATTCGCAGTGGGAGAGAAGACACTCGCCGAACTATCCCTTGAGGTGAAGAGCCGAATCTCCCACCGTGCCCGGGCGCTTACGGCGTTCCATGACTGGTTCATGCACGAGCGGTACGGGAAGAAGTAACGCAAACGGTTAAGAGATCCAACAGCTTTGTTATAAGGGCAGAAACAGGAGTGTTCAATAATGGCAAAGTTCCCTGAAGCCGAGGCCCGGCTGCTCAACGTGAAAATATGCATGCACTGTAACGCACGGAATGCAATCCGCGCAACCAGCTGCCGCAAGTGCGGTTACCAGAACCTGCGACCAAAGAACAAGGAACGCAAAGCGTAATCCTCTTCATCAATACGTTCTTTTTTGGGGCGGCATCGCTCCCCTTCGCAAGATTCCAGTACCAGCATGCACCGGCCTATTCATTTTTAGACAATTCTACCCACAGGACAGAGTTGAAACAGAGAGAGAAAAGAGGTTTACAGGCACATACCCGCATCCCTACCTGTTCATGCTGAGTAATACGTGACCCGCTTGCCTTTGGAGGCGTATTCTCCGGCAAAGGTCTCAAGATTGCGCTTGTACCCGATGCGGTCGACAAACCCAAGTTCCTTTAACTTCCCGCGCACGCGCATCACATCCACTTCATCCGCCCAGTCCTTTGTGTACACGTAAATGACCTTCCGGTTGTCACGGGAATCCGGGTTGGGTTTTGCCGTACTGACCTTTGCCGAGATCCCCAGTTCAAGGGCAATGGTGGCATCCCGGACCTTCTTCCATGCGGCATCCGCAGCATCCGGTTCCTGGAAGATCAGCCATTTGCCTGCGTCCTCATCCTCGATTGCTTCGGGCGCACTGCCGGGAGCATCCAGAACGATCCAGTACATCTGCGTGGTCTTTGATGGGAGGACCCCCTCGCCTTCGCAGAGCATCCGGTAAATCGTTGCGACTTCAGAGAAACGGGCCAGCATTGCCTCCGCGAGCTGCGGGTACTCTTCCTGGAACTTTGCAAAGATCGCGGCAAGATCCGCGGTGAAGTCTGTGCCGCTCTCCACCAGGGCATACAGGTACTTCCCTTCTGCCTGCAATCCCCGGTTCAGCAGGTGTTCGAAGATGCCGTATGCCACATCCGCCAGTGCTTCGGGATCGACTTCAGCCATTGGTACCAAAAACGATGTTGGCAAAAAAATAGTTTCCTGTATTGATTCCCACAGAATGACATGCGGAATGGATGCGGTCCAAACACGAGATCGAAGCCGGTACCGGCTCTATGACGAGAACACCGGGTTGCATCGTGGTGAATGATTTTAAGAGTGTACGCATAAACATGTACCAACTATGGAATGGAAACGCGACTGGGGCTTAACGGCACGGGTCTGGTTTACCGGGCTGTTACTGCTCTTACTCTACCTCATATTCATGACCATCCTCGTGGCATTTGGCGTGAGTGCCTGGTTCATCGTCCTGATAGCCGTGGGTATGGGACTTGTCCAGTACTTCTTCTCAGACAAGATGGTGCTCTGGACTACCGGGGCGAAGGTCATCGCGGAGGACGAACAACCCGAACTCCACCGTATGGTTGAGAAACTCTGCCGGGAAGCAGATCTCCCGATGCCAAGAATCGCGATCATGCAGAGCCCCGTACCGAATGCTTTTGCTACCGGACGGAGCCCGAAACATGCGGTGGTCGCCTGTACGGACTCGATCATGCGCCTCCTGAATAAGGAGGAACTGGAAGCCGTGCTCGCCCACGAGCTCTCGCATGTCAAGAACCGCGACATCCTGACCATGACACTTGCCAGTTTTATTGCAATGATCGCATCGATGATTATGCAGAGTTTCTTCTTCTCGGCCCTTTTTGGAGGGAACAACCGGGAGGGGGGCGGGGCATGGATTGTCATCTGGATTGTCTCGATCATCGTATACGCTCTCAGCACGCTCCTGATCCTCGCACTCTCACGGTACCGCGAGTTCGCCGCCGACCGGGGCAGCGCCCAGATCACACGAAATCCGCGGGCACTCATCTCGGCTCTGAACAAGATCAGCGGCCGGATCGATGTGATTCCCCCGAGTGCCAAGGCAAAAGTCGAAGGAGCAAATGCATTCTTCATCATCCCGGCCCTGTCCGGTAATTCCATCATGGAGTTACTCTCCACCCACCCGCCCCTTGAGAAGCGGATTGCAAACCTTGAGAAAGTTGAGGCGGAACTCCGCGGATACTAAATAACTATCCCCAAAAATCCCACCTTTTTTTTATTTCAGTTCCCACGTGTTAATGCATTAAAAGATAGGGATGATGATTGTCGGTATCCTGCATGTATTTGGGTACTGGCCAAAAACAGTGACAATTATTAATACTCTGCCCCGCTAAAATTGTAAAGCACAGTGCATCGATGGTCTAGAGGTATGACTTAGGCCTTCCAAGCCTATAGCCCGGGTTCGATTCCCGGTCGATGCATTTTGGGCTCGTGGTCTAGTTGGCTATGACGTCGCCTTCACACGGCGAAGATCTCGTGTTCGAATCACGACGGGCCCATCTCTGTTTTTCCAAATCTCCTGTTCCAGCACGAGCCATGACAATCCGGGCCCGATACATGCAGTCTCCACTGGAAACAAAGGGGTCACTATAGAGGGGTATTATCTCACTATAGGTTGCCTGTGCATTGCACGTGCAATCATGAATCGTCACCGGGGCTTCTGCGTGAAGATCCCGGGCGGCACAAATAGGGGCCATCCCCTGCCACAGTATGAAAAAAGGATGGCGCGGATCAATCAAGCCTTGAATTTTTTTCATCGCGACCGTGATCGTGATTGAAATGGTGATCCGGATTAATCAAACCCTGATTTTTATTTTTCAATTAAACCCTGGTGAATAATTTTCAAACAGACTTTGATGAAAAAATTTCAACCACACCTTGATTGAAAAACCGGAAGTTTATGCATCCACCCGTCGAAGCCTGTGCACAGCGATGATGACAGATGTGATTAACTTTTTGCAACCAGACCCTGAATATTTTTTTTCAAGCAGACCTTGCTTGAATTTTTTCAATCAAACCATGATTTGAAAATTTTCGTCGCGATCAGGACCGCAACTGAAATGATGATCCGGAACAATCAGACTTTGATCGGAATTTTTCAACCGGACCCCGATTAAAAAAATGGACCTGTGATCCCGATTATAACGATTCCGGATATTTTTTGCAGAGACAGGCTTAAGGGAATCTCTGGTCGTTCCCTGCCGTAAAATATTTAGTGCCCCATTATGGATCTCCGCGGATCAAAATCCCCCAAGGCGGAACATCGCAGACGGATCGCGGAGGATCTCCTCCACACCAGAATGCATCTCTGGGTGCGGGAGGGGTGTTCCGGAATGCGAGACTTCAGCATCCTTTCCTGCCCGCCCCCTCCCTCACCAATATACCCTTTCCGACCCAACATTCCTGCATTACGGAGATCGTATGCGGATCACACCCTCCATCCATGCGCTCAGGCACCCGTTTAAAGTCCCGATAGCGCCCGAAGTCACACTCGACCGGTTCGTGTACTCGTACCTCGTCTATGGCGAGACGATAATTCTCATCGACACGGGGGTGGCGGGATGCGAAACGCAGATCTTTGATTATATCCGGTCCACCGGCCGCGACCCGTCAGAGATTGCCCTCATTATCCTGACCCATGCACACCCGGATCATATCGGGGCAGCCCGGGCAATACAGGGTGCAACCGGGTGCAGTATTGCTGCACACCCGGCCGAGCGGGCATGGATCGAGGATGTGGAACGCCAGAACCGCGAGCGGCCGGTGCCGGGATTTGCCTCACTGGTTGGCGGACCGGTGCAGCTGGATTTCGAACTCGTTGACGGGGATTCAATAGAGATCGATGCAACCCACAGCGGGGAGCTGCAGGTGTTCCACACACCGGGCCACTCGGCAGGCTCCATCTCGCTCTTCCTGCACAGTGAAGGAGCGCTCTTCTCCGGCGACGTGATACCGGTTACAGGGGACCTGCCCATCTATGACGATGCCCTTGCGTCGGTGAAGTCGGTAAAACAGCTCCGTGGCCTTACCGGCACCAAAGTCCTTCTCTCAGCATGGGATGACCCAAGGAGCGGTGAGGAGGCATACCGGCAGATGGACCAGGCTCTTGCATATCTCCAGAAGATACACGAGGTTGTGCTTGCCAGTGCAGGCGCCGATTCTCCGGACCACGTGGAGTTTACAAGAAAAACCGCCGCCGCCCTTGGTTTGCCCCCACAGGCAGTAAATCCCCTGCTCACCCGCACATTTGAGGCAAACCTGCGGATTTTGGACCGGAAGAACATTCTGGAGCACTGACGGTTTGTTAACCTGCACCTGACGGGGATGTACATCTCATACCCGGGAAGATTGAGGCATACGGGTCAGGGTACGAGATAACAATAGTACATTAAATCGGGAATATGCAGGAGAATTCCAGACTATTCTCTCAGGCTCTCAAGCCATGCCTCAAACGCTGAATAAAATCGTGCAATCCCCTCAATTTCTTCAGATGTGCGCCTGCCGGTCTTCCGGTGATAGTACCGGGCATGCCCGTCTTCATCCAAGTGATTCTCCTCACCATCGCGGGACGTGAACCCGATACCCGGACTTTCATGGCAGGGCTCATTGGTCAGGGAGCGGCAATATGCGGTCCGGACCGGAGATGGGAGGGGTGTAACCGCACAGGTAGTATCGGAGATCCCGTCCCATGATGCATTGACCGGATAACCTCCCCGGGCAAGGGGTGGATCCCAGGTGGCATCCACCAGCACCCAGCGCCCGTTGAGCCGGACCCGGCACGCGAGGTGGTACGCCATGGGCATCCCGGCTGCAAGGCGGCGGAGTTCCGGGGGATACCGGATCGCCGGATCATCCCACAGGAAGGGGAACGAGGCATATACCACCTCAAGATCCAGCCTGCGGAACATCGCTGCCAGCAAGTAATGTTTGGGCCCGCAGTACCCTTTCCCGCAGGAAAGAATCTGTTCCGGTGCGGTCTTGGGATCGGACATGGAGATCTGGATCGAGTAGGGCATATCGCGGATGTGTTCGAATATGGAGATCCGGGACGTGAGGGGGTCGAGTCCGCAGGTCCACTCTTCAAATGCCTGATCGAAACGCGATATCATAACCGTTCCTGTGCACTATCCGTAACCGTTCCATGATGATAAATCCTGCACAGGAGTCAACCTGTCACAACGTTGTGAACGGGAGTGTGATCTGTTGAAAACGAGAAACTCCCCCACGGGGGAAAAACTATAGGCAGAACCGCCGGGATTCCGGCGGTCATGCGTGCAATAGGAAAAATAAGATTATGCGTTCTTCATCTTGGCTTTTGCGACGAATCCGTCCTTGCCAATGTAGTACATGTAGCCCTTTTCTTTAGCAATCTTTTCAGCACCGACTTTCTTCTTCTTGCCGGTCTTGTTGTGCTTCATCGGGGCTGCCCAGACATACCCATCCTTACCAATGAAGTAAAGGTATCCCTTTTCGCGCTGGATCTTTTCCTTTCCAATTTTGGTTCCCATTTAAACACCTCAAAACCTCAATCGGGTTTTGATAATGAGAGTAGACGCCTGATAATATAAAAAGTTTCCGTCGAAAGCCCGTCGAAGTACGGATTTTTGACACATATTTAAGGCTTTTTTGGTCATTGTGGCGCTCTATTCACTCCGTTTCAAATCCCCCGCAAATCACCCCATTTAGGCCCATTTACCCCAAACAGAGCCTGAATTGCTGCCGGAGGACCCGGAAGCACCGGATAAGAAAGCGCGGCTTGGATGGGGATTGGATGGCCATTTCGCCGGGGGTGCGGCACGATCAACCAAAGTACAAAAAACTGGATCCGTACGGGTACCCTGCAGGGATCCAAAAACGATATTGCCGGGCGTGATCAAGTCGTATCCCGGTGATCCACCAATCGTTTCGGCCGTCCTTTGAGCCGGAAGAGTTCCAGACCGCCCGGTTCTGCGATACTGACCGCGATCCGGAAACTGCCATCCGCATGGGATCCGACAAGACCGGGCTTGAAGTATAAGAACCGCTCCGTGATACCCTCTTCCACCAGCTTTCGGTCGCAATGGTCCGGATCCAGGGATTCCACACGGATACTGAGATGGGTCTCATCACGCGATACCCCCGGATGGATTGAAGCTTCATACTCACCGGTCAGGTACTCCATGTGTTCGGGCTGGAAGACCGCAGCCTCAATATCGACCCGGTTCAGGGCCCACCCGGCAATCCATGCCGTCTCAGCCTCCCGCTGGGGATTGATGATCCGCATGTGCGTTCTCCCGCACCCGCATCGCTCCCGGGAGAGCACGACCGTAGTATCCTCCGTATCGTAGTTGATGAGCACCATCCCGCCCCTGCCCCCCACGGGGAGCAGGGTAGTCAGGATCCCCCGGCCACACTCGCCATCGGGCACGAATCCCTGCAATCGAGGATCATATACATCCAGGTGCACCAGATCTTCCGGTACATGTAATCCGGCGAACTCCGTACATTCACCGCACATAGTACCCTCAGTACTACCATAGGTATTGTACACCGGGCACCCCCATTGTTCTGCAAGATAACGGCGGGACGCATCGGCAAAACTCTCACCCCCGGCCACCAGCTTGTCAATGGCGATCTCGTCCGGCCTGACACCTTCTGCTTTCAGCCTCCGCCACAACCGGAGCAGTTTGAAGACGCTTCCCACGATGGCAGTAGGCCGGTAATTCTTCAGGATCCGGGAATCGAACGAGCACTTGCCCATCGGGATGATGCCCATACCGATATTCCGGGCAGCGATCGTCATCGTGTTCGCACCCACGTTCATCCCATACGATGCGCAGACCACGATGCGGTCGCGTGCAGAAAACCCCTGTGACATAAAACTGCGGGCATACTTCTCAGCGTACCGCTTCCAGTCATCCCATGTCAGGAAGAACCCTTTGGGGGTGCCGCTCGTGCCGCTGGTCTCCTGGATCGAGAAGATGTTACTCCAGTCTGCGGACAAGAACTCAAATTCCGGGGTTACAGGAGGCTGGTGCTCCCGGATAGTTTTCCCTGAGATGAGTGGGAGTTCAAGCAGGTCTTCATGGACGCGGATTGTAGCGGGATCAATCCGATTCTCCCGGAACCAGTGCCGGTAAAACGGTGAGTGTTCAACAGCATACTGCACCGTGTACCGGACCCGTTCATCAATGAGGGCATCAAGGTCTCCCCGACCCATTGTCTCAATCTCCGGTGAAAAAAGCGGTCCCGCGGGCATGAGAGAGAATTACTGGAGGACGATAATATAGGTTGCGACAGGAAACCTGCAAGAGGTGGGAAAAACACGGAGGCCTTAATTTTATCGTCATCCTTCTCACATAGGTACTGGCATTTGTATGTACTTCCACCTCATCCTCACCGATGACTGTAACCTCTGCTGCAGTTACTGCCGGGCCAAGGCGTTTCTCGACCTTGAGGAGAGCGAAGCGGAACGGGCTGTGGAGATCGATGAGCAAATACCGGTTGAACTTACGATCAATCTTCCAGACCTCTACGCGTTCCTGAAAAAAGATCCCGCACCCACTCTCACGTTTTACGGGGGAGAGCCACTCCTGCGGGCAGATCTGGTTGAACGAATTGTGCAGGATGCACCCGTGCCGCGGTTCATGATGCAGACCAACGGCCTGTTGTTAGACAAATTATCTCCCGACACGGTCAGCCGCTTCACAACAATCCTTGTTTCCATTGACGGGAGACGGGAACTGACGGACAGTTCCCGGGGGGCAGGGGTATACGACCGGGTGATGACACAGGTGAGGAGAATCCGGAAAAACGAGTATACTGGGGAACTGATCGCCCGCATGACCGTAACGGAAAAGACCGATATCGTGGATGCGGTTCACTGGCTTGGCGAGAATCCGGATTACCCGTTCTCATCCATCCACTGGCAACTGGACGCAAATTTTGCCGGCGATTTTTCAAAGCGGGCCTTTGCAGACTGGACAAAAAATCAGTACAATCCCGGTATCCGCACACTTGTTCGGGACTGGGTGGATCACATGGAGTCGACAGGAGAAGTACTCCGGTGGTACCCGTTTCTTGACCCGATGGAGGACCTGCTGCTGGGACGGCCAAGCCGGCTCCGGTGCGGGTCGGGATATGCGAACTACAGTATCATGACCGACGGGAATATCGCTCCCTGCCCGGTGATGATCGGTATGAAAAAGTACTATGTCGGGCATATCCGGACCGCTGATCCCACGAAACTCGATTCCATCGATGTCCATGGAGAATGCACGACATGCCGGATCCGATCATTCTGCGGAGGCCGGTGCCTGTACTCCAACATCACCCAGCCCTGGAGCGATCATGAACGTGACCTTGTCTGTAAGACGGTTGAGAATCTCCATGATGCACTCACCGGGGCACTTCCCCGGATCCGGTCCCTGATCGAGGCAGGCACCGTAACGATGCAGGATTTTACGCATGAGAAGTTCAACGGGTGCGAGATCATCCCGTAACAAGATCATTCTATGCGGCACAGGTGAAGTTCCGATAGCATCATGAACCCACCCACCCATTCTTCGCATATGGCAATATCGTGGAGCGAGGCAAAGGAATGTGCATTACGGGAGAATCTTCCCCGGGTTTACCATGACTGCGACACCAACACATTCGGGGCGTGCAGGGACGGAGAATCGCAGGGTTCGTTTAAAGGAGGGGTATTCATCGAACATCGCTGCATCTGTATGCCCGCGCACCTGAGTGCGGAAGAACTCGAAGAAAAAGAGCGGAAGTTCCGGTCCGAAAACCCGGACTGGTAGTACGCCCGGTACTTAGGGCATCAGGGTTTTCTTTTAATTTCCTGGCGGAACCGGTGGATGAGATCGTACAACATCAGGCGGAACTCACTCCCGATCTCTTCCCAGGATTTCGCATCGCCTTCGGGAGGTCCGGACGGTGCACCAGATCCTGTTTTTGCACCTTCCGGCTCCTGCGGTTCTCCCTGAGGGTCCGTGGGCGGATGCCACCAGATCTCACGCATAATCTCGAAGTACCCGCTTGCAAGTACGACCAGGAAAACCAGCGGGACGAGAATGAACGAGAGGAGCCAGAACATAGAGTACAGGTGTGTTGACGCAATCCCATCCACCCACGTGAATACCTCCAGAATAAATGCGATACAGAAGACACTGCCAAATGCCCGGATAATGGGTGCCGGCAGGTTAAAGGGAAACGGAAATACTGCAAAGATTGCCCCGATGAACATGATGATGGCAATCAGCATCAGGAGCCAGAAGTTTTCGTTGATGAAGGTTACTCCCGACTGGAAGACCCCATTCGCTATATAATGTGTCAGGATATTTGCAAGAACGATCGCGATCAAAAGAGAGATGATCCCGATCATCCGTGTGGCAAATACCCATCCAAAGGATCTGTTACGACAGTGCATACTGATTCCTGCCTCTTTTAAGATGCTGTATGAGTATTGTCGGGCGTGCTATTTGAGTGTTTGACAATGTGTGCGGTCTGGGTATCGCGACAGGATTGTCCGGTACCAGAGGTACTACTCAAAGCATTAATCATCAATTTAGTACAATAATGTATAAATATGTACAAAATTAACCTGTATACCAGATGCTCATCGCTGCTCCTGCAACAAGATTCGGGCAGGAGTCAGTCATCACGTGAATTCCGGCAGTGGCAGTGGCGCCCTGCCAGTGATCAAATTACAACACTATGACACCCACACCAAATCTCAACCTTGGACAAGACGAGTTCATCACAATGGCTGCAACCCAGCCAAAACCCCTTATCCTGCCGCTGTGCGCTGAGCTGCCGCTTCCGAATCTTTCCCCACTTGATGTGTATCAGGCACTGAGAACGGGATGCGGATTTCTGCTGGAATCGATGGAGGGAAGTGAGAAGCTCGCCCGGTACTCGTTTATCGGGATCGAACCGGATCTGATTGTTTCCATCGGCAAGACCGTTGAGGCACGGGGCCGCGAACCCTACGTCTCCATTGCCAGAGATCCCGAAGGTTCCAATCCTGTCGATCAGATCAAGTCGATTCTCTCCCGCTTCCATTATGTCAATGTCAGGGCCCCGCGTTTTTTCGGGGGGATGGTCGGATATTTCGCCTACGATTGTGTCTATTCCCTGTTTGGCAAGATCACGGAAGACCCCACAAAGATTCCGGAATCTCATGATGCTGGCGGGCACGATGCCTGTTTCATGCTCTCCAAGGATTGTATTGTCATGGATCACCGGGATGGGAAGCTGTACATCTTTTCAAGTCCGTTCCTGACGTATGATTCCGATCCGGCAGAGGAGTACCGGGCGAGTGCAGAGAAAATTCACGCCCTTGCTACCCGCATCGCTGCACTGAACCGAACCGACAGGAACAGTCCCCGCCAGGTGAGAGCAACTCCGCCACGGGCTGAAGCGCCATCAGTAGCATCACAACAGGCATTCCAGCAGGCGGTCAGGAACGTCAGGGAACATATTATTGCCGGGGATATCTTCCAGGCTGTGATCTCACGGCGCCTTGAATACCCCGTGAGCAATGATCCGTTCGCCATCTATGCCACGCTCCGGGAGATCAACCCGAGCCCCTACATGTATTTCCTTGATTTCGGGGAGGAACAGGTGATCGGGGCAAGCCCGGAGATGCTGGTCCGGGTCGAGAAGCGTCGTGTTACTACAGTACCTATTGCCGGCACACGCCCACGGGGCCATACCGATGAGGATGACCACCATCTGGCAGAGGATCTGCTCCGGGACGAGAAAGAGCGGGCCGAGCACACCATGCTCGTCGACCTTGCGCGAAACGATCTCGGCCGGGTATGCAGGTTTGGTTCTGTGGAGGTCAGCGAGTTCATGGGCATCGAGAAGTTTTCCCATGTCCAGCATATTGTCTCAACGGTAAACGGAACCCTGCGGGACAACCTTGACTGCTATGATGCGTTCAAGTCCTGTTTCCCGGCAGGAACCGTCTCCGGGGCACCCAAGATCCGCGCCATGCAAATTATAGGTGAGCAGGAACCCCAGCGGAGGGGGTTGTATGCCGGTGCCGTCGGGTACATCGGTTTTGACCGGAACCTCGATTTTGCCATTGCCATCAGGACAATTTTGGTACGGAATGGCCGGGCATCGGTTCAGGTCGGGGCGGGAATCGTGGCGGATTCCGTGCCGGAGAACGAGTGGATCGAGACGGAGAACAAGGCGGCAGCGATGATCCGGGCGATCGAGCAGTCGGGAGCTTGTCTATGAAGGTGCTGATCATCGACTGTTACGACAGTTTCACGTTCAACCTGTACCAGCAGGTTGGTAAGCTGGGTGCTGAAACGCTCGTCCTTCCCTGCGATACCCCGCTTGATATGATTCAGAAAACCAACTGTGACCGGATCATTCTTTCGCCCGGCCCCGGGACACCGCAGGATGCCGGCGTCTGTCTCAATGTACTGGAAACGCTGAGCCGGAATATTCCCACTCTCGGGGTCTGTCTTGGTCACCAGGTCATCTGTACTGCATTCGGAGGCGAGGTGATCCGGGCATCCCACCTTATGCACGGGAAGACATCCGGCATCCACCATGACGGAACCCATATCTTTACCGGGGTTCCATCCCCGTTTACCGCCACACGATACCATTCCCTCATCGCCCGCAGGGAGTCATTACCCGACGAACTCGAAGTGACCGCAACAAGCGTGGATGACGGGTATATCATGGGAGTCCGGCACCGCACATACCCAATCGAGGGCGTGCAATTCCACCCGGAGAGCATCCTGTCACAGGAAGGCGACCGCATCATCAGGAATTTCCTTGAGAGACCGGGAGTGGCAGCATGATATTCAGGGACGCGATCCGACGGGTCTCGAACCACGAGGACCTGAACAGTGACGAAGCGGCCGGGATCATGAATTCGATCATGGAGGGGGAAGCAACCCAAGCCCAGATAGGAGCATTCCTTGTTGCACTTCAGATGAAAGGCGAGAGCCCGCAGGAGATCGCGGCATTCGCCCGGATCATGCGCCGACATGCGGTCGCAGTCAGGCCGATAACAAAAGGTATGCTGGTCGATACCTGTGGTACCGGTGGCGATGGCACGCATACGTTCAACATCAGTACGACCGCAGCGTTCGTTGCTGCGGGTGCCGGCATACCGGTCGTGAAGCATGGCAACCGGAGCGTGAGCAGTACGTGTGGTTCAGCAGATGTCCTCTCAGCGCTAGGAGTGAATATCACTGCTGATCCGCAGACCCAGGCCCGTAACGTCGAAGAGGTAGGTATCGCGTTTTTGTTTGCGCCGCTTTACCACCCGGCCACGCGCCACGTGATGGCAGCCCGGCAGGAGATCGGCTGCCGGACCGTCTTCAATATCCTTGGCCCGCTCGCAAACCCGGCGGGAGCACAGGCCCAGGTACTCGGGGTCTACAACCGTAACCTGACCGTTACGATAGCAGAAGTCCTCCGGCTGCTCGGCATCTCGCGAGCCATGGTGGTCCACGGGAGCGGGCTCGACGAGATCACAACAACCGGGGAAACAATAGTCTCGGAACTTTCAGGAGATGCTATTCGCACCTACTCCCTGGATTGCAGGACGTACGGGATCGCCCCGGCACAACTCCCCGATCTTGCGGGAGGCGATGCGGTAACCAATGCCCGCATCATCCGGGAGATCCTCGGTGGGGAACGGGGGGCAGGCCGGGATATCGTGCTGATGAATGCAGGAGCGGCGATTTATATCGGAGGCGGGGCACAAGACCTGCATACCGGGATAGCCAAGGCAGCGGTTTCCATTGATTCAGGAAATGCCCTTGCACGGCTGGATGCGCTCGTGGATGCAACAGGAAGTGCAGCATGATTCTCGATGACATTGTCCAACGGACGGAAAAACGGGTTGCTCAGCTCCCGACATCATTTCCAGAGCCCGTGCCCCGGAAACCCGTAAGCCTTTCAGCAGCGATCCGGGGAAATAACGGGAAGAACGCGGTTATTGCCGAGATCAAGTGTGCGTCCCCCAGCCGGGGAGTGATCCGTCGCAACGTGGACATGGCCCAGATGGCAGGTGTCCTCGCAGGCGCCGGATGTGTAGCCTTCTCAGTGCTGACCGAACCGTACTTCTTTGGCGGGACCGGACAGGATATCGCACGGGTGAAATCTGCCGTGGACATCCCGGTGCTCCGCAAGGATTTCATCATCGATGAGAGGCAGATCGCGGAATCACGGGCCCTTGGCGCAGATGCCGTGCTTCTGATCGCAGCCGTGCTCAAAGAACGGTTACCAGATTTTGTCGATCTGGCCATGGACTACCATCTCGAACCGCTGGTCGAGGTCCATACTGCTGCCGAAGCAGAAGCGGCACTTGACACACAAACGGCACTCATCGGCATCAACAACCGCGACCTCTCCACCATGACGATCGATCGGTCGAACACGCGGCGGCTCTCAGAACAGATCCGCCCGAAAGGCCGTCTGATCGTCTCCGAAAGCGGTATGAGGTCCGCCGACGATGTACGGGAGATGCGGAACTACTGCGATGCGTTCCTGATCGGTTCATCGATCATGGCACATAAACAACCAAGAGAGAAACTGGAGGAGTTCGTATGCGCATAAAGATCTGCGGGATCACAAGGCCGGAAGATGCACGGTATGCGGAAGAGGCAGGGGCAGACGCAATCGGTGTTGTGCTCTTCAGCGCCTCGAAGCGATCGGTAACGCCGGAACGTGCACAGGAAATCTTCGGGGCGGTCGGGCCGTTCACCGCAACGGTTGCCGTGACCCACACACAATCACGGTCGGAACTGGAAGAGATCATTGCACTGCATCCTTCCGCAATACAGATCTTCCACCCGTTCGTCTTCGACAGGCCACCCAGGCCAAAAATTATCCGCGTGATCGCCCGGGGCGATCCGCTGCCGGAGGACTGCGCTGCCGTGATCGTGGACGAAAGTCACGGGGGAGGGAAACTGTTTGACACAGATTATGCGAAGGAGGCCGTAAAGCGGTCGCGCGTACCGGTCATCCTCGCCGGGGGGTTGACACCGGAGAATGTCGGCGGGGCGATCCTTGAGGTCCAACCGTACGCGGTGGACGTGGCAAGCGGGGTCGAGATCTCCCCGGGGATCAAGGACCATGAGAAAATTCGGGCGTTCATCGCCGCAAGCAGGAGTGTTTGACATGACAAAGAAAGGACGATTCGGCGACTACGGCGGACAATACGTCTCGGAGACACTGATGAACGCGCTTATTGAACTCGAAGACGCGTATGAAAAGACCAAGGGAGATTTAGCATTCGCTACCGATCTCACCGCACTCCAGAAGGAATATGCCGGGAGGGAGACCCCCCTCACGTTCTGCCCGAACGCTTCACGGGATCTCGGGTGCAGAATCTACCTCAAGCGGGAGGATCTCGTGCATGGCGGTTCGCACAAACTGAACAACACGCTCGGGCAGGCGCTCCTCGCAAAACGCATGGGCAAAAAAAGGCTGATCGCCGAGACCGGTGCCGGCCAGCATGGCGTCGCCACCGCGATCATCGGGGCAGCCTTCGGTATGCCGGTCGAGGTCTACATGGGGGAGGTCGATACGAAGCGGCAGGCGCTCAATGTTTTCCGGATGGAACTGATGGGTGCAAAAGTGATACCGGTCACGTCCGGGACACGCACCCTCAAGGATGCAACCAACGAGGCGCTCCGCGACTGGGCGGCGAATGTACAGGACACCTATTACCTGATCGGCTCGGTCGTCGGCCCGCACCCGTACCCCATGATGGTGCGGGATTTCCAGTCCGTCATCGGAGAAGAGACCCGTGAACAGGTGATGAAAAAAGAGGGGCGGTTGCCGGATACGATCGTTGCCTGTGTGGGTGGCGGATCGAATGCCATGGGCATCTTCTACCCGTTCGTCAACGACGATGTGGAACTGATCGGCGTTGAGGCCGGGGGGAAAGGAATCGAGACCGGGGAGCATTCGGCCACCCTGAGCGCAGGTGAACCCGGCGTGCTGCATGGTGCCCTTTCGTATCTCTTGCAGGATCAGAACGGTCAGGTACTGCCCACCCACAGCATCTCAGCAGGACTTGACTATCCGGGCGTTGGCCCCGAGCACTCCATGCTGAAAGACAGCCACCGGGTGACGTATGCTGCGGCCAATGACCCGGAGGTGCTCGATGCGTTCAGGTTCCTCTCAAGGACCGAAGGGATCATCCCGGCGCTCGAATCGGCCCATGCACTTGCGTACGTCATGACGAACCGGGACCGGTTCGACCGGGACGACATTGTGGTCATTAACCTCTCCGGCCGGGGAGACAAGGACGTGGCTGAAGTGGCACGAATGCAGGGGTGTGAGGTATGAGCCGGATCGAGAGGGTGTTTAAGACACCCGGAAAGACGGCGTTCATCGGGTTTACGGTCGCCGGGGATCCCAACGAGGCAACATCATTCCGTATTGCAAAAGCGCTCATTGACGGGGGAACCGATATCCTCGAGCTAGGTGTGCCGTTCTCAGACCCGGTTGCCGACGGGCCCACCATCCAGCGGGCTGATGACCGGGCACTGGCCGCCGGGACGACCCCGGATACAATCTTCCGGCTGGTACAAGAGATCCGGGCGTACTCCGACATCCCCATCGTCTTTCTCACCTACTACAACATCGTTCACAAGCGGGGAATCGAGCGGTTCTACCGCGACGCCCGCGACGCCGGCGTTGACGGTATTCTCGTTGCCGACATGCCGGTTGAAGAGTCCGAAGAGGTCACGGCAATTGCTGCACGGTACGAGATCGATCCCATCTTCCTCATCACCCAGACAACCAGTGACGAACGGATCCGGAAGATCGCCGCCCAGGCACGCGGGTATCTCTACCTTGTCTCCGTGCTCGGCGTGACGGGGGTGCGTGCAGAGGTCTCTTCCGGGGCCATTGATCTCCTGCACCGGGTCCGCCGGCATACGAAACTGCCACTGGCGCTCGGTTTTGGCATATCAACACCCGACCATGCAACAACATGTGCTGCAGCCGGTGCCGATGGCGTGATTGTCGGCAGCGCGATTGTGGATATCATCGGGCAGCATCTCAATGAGCCGGAAATCATGGAACAGAGACTCAGGGATTACGTTGTGCAGATGAAACAGGCAACCGTCTCCGCAGGGCGGACATAACCGCCGTAAAAAACCCATCTTTTTTATCCAATACCTGCGAACGGTAGTGAGGATTTATCATGATGTCCAGAAAAGGTATTTTTGTAATTATGGGAGCCTGTATCATCGCAGGACTTCTCATCGCAGGATGTACGCAGCCCCAGACACCGGTCGCGGTCCAGACCACCGTAGCACCGGCACAGGCAACACCGTCAGCAGCCGAAACCACCCCGGCCGCTGCAGCAACGGTCGGCCTTGCAAACCAGGCATCGGTGAACTGCGTTGCCCTTAACGGAACACTCGATATCAAGAAGAACACTGACGGCGGGGAATACGGCATGTGCACCTTTGCCAACGGTACCAGCTGCGAGGAGTGGGCACTCTTCCGTAACGAGGGATGCAAAGCCGGCGTGACTGCGGCGGTTACAACAAACACCAGTGTATCAACCGTCACTGCAAACACGACAGCCGCATCTCCCGCAACGAATGTTTCAGGTGTGACGGCAGCAGCCACAACCACTGTAGCAAAATAATTCAAACCCCTTTTTTAAATCGGAACCTGGGATAGCCGGTTCAAACGGTTTCCCGATCGTGGGCCTGCGAGCAGATTTCTTTGCGGAATTGCTAAATGCAGCCGGAACCTGATCTGGATGATGAAAACAAAAGTCATCTTCGTCTGCACGGCCAATGCTGCACGGTCCCAGATGGCCGAGGGATTACTCAGGGCACGGTACGGGGATCGGTATGAAGTATACAGTGCCGGCACGCGCCAGTCAAAGGTGAGCCTGCGGGCAATTACCGTGATGCAGGAGATCGGCATCGATATATCCGGTCACCGGTCAAAAACCCTGGATGACGTATCCGGTATTCCCTTTGATCTCGCGGTAACGCTCTGCGATAATGCCCATGCCGTCTGCCCGATAGTGCCCAATGCAAAGAAGACAATCCACAAGGGATTTGCCGATCCCCATGTCACCACGGGAAGCGAAGAGGATGTTCTTGCAGTGTACCGCCGGATCCGGGATGAGATCGCGGTCTGGATCGATGCTACCTTCAGGGCAGGATAAAACTCCATCAGGTTGGCAGGGTTCCGGTAATAACATTGATGAGATGCCATCGCGTTCATTGAATCAAGACTGACCGACCATGGCACGGGCAAAACAGAGAAACGTGTACGCGGAATCCCTTGAGCTTCACCGTAAACACCGGGGAAAGATCGAGGTCTATTCCAAAGTCCCCATCGCCAACCGTCACGATCTCTCCCTGGCATATACCCCGGGGGTGGCTGAAGTCTGCCGGGAGATCCACAAGGACAAGGATCTCGCGTACAAATATACGCTCAAGGCCAACACCATCGCCATCGTGACCGACGGTTCACGGGTACTCTCGCTCGGAAACATCGGGGGATATGCGGCAATCCCCGTGATGGAGGGAAAAGCCCTTCTTTTTAAGAAACTCGCCGGGATCGATGCGTTTCCCCTCTGTTTTGAACGGTACCACATGGAGTTTGCCGAGGACATCAGGAATATTGCCCCGGTCTTTGGCGGGATCGCGCTCGAAGATATTGCAGCGCCCCGGTGTTTTGAACTCGAAGAGTCACTGCAGGGAATCGGCATCCCGGTGATGCACGACGACCAGCATGGGACGGCGATCGTAGTCCTCGCCGCCCTTATTAATGCCTGCCGGGTAACCCACAAGAAATTCGAAGACCTGAACATCGTCGTAAGCGGTGCGGGGGCCGCCGGCTTTGCGATCACAAGGATGCTCAAGTGCATCGGTTACAAGCCCGGCCTCTGCAGCAGTGTCAATGATATCATCGTCTGTGACACACAAGGGATCATCCACCGCCACCGTGACGGCCTGTATGCCAACAAATACAAGTTCATCATCGCTGAAGAGACCAACAGGACCGGAAGGACCGGAACGCTTGCCGATGCCATGAAAGGGGCGGATGTCTGTATCGGGGTCTCGGTACCGGGGATCATCACCCCCTCCATGGTCCGATCGATGAACAAGGATCCCATCATCTTTGCCCTTGCCCACCCGATGCCTGAGATCCTGCCTGCCGATGCCCGGCAGGCGGGGGCGGCCATCATCGGCACCGGGAGGAGCGATTTCCCCAACCAGATCAACTATGCCCTCGCATTTCCCGGCATCTTCCGCGGTGCGCTCGATGCCCATGCCACGCGGATCTCCGATGAGATGAAAGTCGCCGCTGCTCACGCCATTGCAGATTTTGTCAAACAACCTCGTAAAGACAGGATCCTGCCTGCCATCCTCAACCGGAAGGTAGTGACCGCAGTGGCTGCTGCGGTCCGGAAAGCCGCTGTTGAGAGCGGATGTGCCCGCACGATTGCCTGATACCGCTGAACGGGATTTGACGCTGACGTTTCCCCGGGTTTTTTCAGGGTTTTATGACACGGCACACGTTCCCCATCAGTGCATGATGCCGGAACAGTTGTTCGAGAAGCAGGGTACTGCGCTCCCCCGCTGGCAACGGGATCCAGTTGAGTCCGCAGTCCGTATCCCAGAGGATCAGACCCTCGGCAGGTGCCGGCTGGAGGGGCTTTTCTGCGTCAGCTGTCAGGAGCTCATTGATACTCTCCTCCTCTGCTTCCCCATCTCCGACACGCAGGAGGGCGGTCGCCATGCTGCGGACCTGGTGCCATAAGAAACTCTCTGCGGTCACTTCAAGGTACACAAAACCATCCTCTTCGGCAACCGTTGCAGCAAGGACCACCCGGTAGGGATTTTTACCTTCAAGCCGGGCAAAGTTGGTAAAATTGTGGTTCCCGACAAACTGGCCTGCCGCCCGCGCCATTGATGCAAGATAGGAAGGACGTTCTGTAAAGTAATACCGGTACGTCCGCATCTTCGCATCGTATCGCGGGTGGAACTGGGACGGTACTTCCGCATAGGCTGTGCACCAGCAGTCCGGCGGGAGCTGGGTGTTGATGGTCCGGATCGCCCGGTCCGGGGCAGAAGTTGTGAGAGCCATAACCTGCCCAATCGCATGGACCCCGCGGTCGGTCCTGCCGGCGAACAGGAACCCGGCCTTCCGCCAGTCTTCGAAGAGACTCAGCCGCTGGCATGCGGCAATGAACTCCCCTTCCACCGTCCGGTGGGACGCCTGCATCTGCGATCCGAAGAACCTGCTGCCTAAGTACGAGACCCGGAACGCGAGTCTCACCGGAGCTGTATGTGCCGGCTGATCCGCTTGATCTTTCTCCATGTGTTGTTGATGGACTGGCGCGTGTAGGTGCGCAACGGTGTCTTCCTGCCGCCACAGGATACTCTCCCTGCCCGGATCGCCTCAAGGATCGCGGGAACATTCTTCTCCGCTTCAACGTAGGTCCGGCCAAAGCCTACGAACTTCGCATTATGGGCATCGCTCCCGCCAACGCAGGGCTTGCCCAGCCGTTTTGCGATCCGGGCCGCTTTCTGGTTTGCCGAGCCGACAATATACCGGCTGTTGAACGCTTCGACCGCGTCCACTACGTTCATGCCGGCCTTCTTCCGGCGGGCAACGCCATGCCGCCAGACATGGTATGGGTGGGGGAGGATCGCAAGGGCACCCATCCTCCGGGCAATATCAACGGTTGTCACCACATCGAGACCTGCGGGTATGATCTCTGTGACACCGAGCACCAAG
Source organism: uncultured Methanoregula sp. (assembly GCA_964592875.1). GTDB lineage: Archaea > Halobacteriota > Methanomicrobia > Methanomicrobiales > Methanospirillaceae > Methanoregula. Next base: position 60,885 of record CAZQGG010000006.1, on the reverse strand, counting down.
AGGTGCCCCTGCTTTGTCGAGACCTCGATTCCCGGGATCACGAGAACGGTTGAAGGGCGTAAAAGCGCTTCTTTTGCCCCGTCCACGCAGTCGTGGTCGGTGATGGCGATTACGTCAAGTCCCTCTGCCTCGGCCTGCAAAAGGATCTCCTCGACACTGCTCTCACCGTCCTTGGAATAATTCGTATGCACGTGAAGATCGCAGGCAAGCATCTGATCATAGTGTTTTTATCTCTCTGGTATTAAGGGAACTTATGCGCATCCTCCTCCCCACCGGCACTGCCACCGAAGAGATGGTCAAAAAAGCTGCCGCCGGGTTTGACGCGGATGTTGTCGTAACCGGGGAGATTGCATCCTTTCTGACCCCCTACCGGCTCGGTGAGATCCTGAAAAAAGAGCCATATGATATGGTGATCGTCTCCGGGATGAGCACCGCGTCATTTGAACATGTGGAGCGCGAGACCGGCGTACCGGTGTATCGCGGGCCGCGACACGCAGCGGATCTCGCCATGATCCTCCCCCTCATCGGGAAGATCCCCCTCTCACGCACCGTACCCGCGGACGAGTTCCTCACCTCACAGCGGGCAGCAGACGCGATGGCCCGGGTTGAAGGACGGGAACAGGAGGCGGAGTGCGACTGCATCATCCGCAGCACAAAGATCGGCGGCGGATCGCGGATGAAGGTGCTCGCGGAGATCATGGACGCCCACCGGTGCGAGAACCTCCGCGAGCGGGTGGAGTCGTTCTTCTCTTCAGGGGCAGATATCGTTGACCTCGGGTTCGGGTTCGATGCGACCCCTGCTGACGTAACCCGCGTCTTCTCGGAACTGAACGGGATCGACCGGCCGCTTGCGGCAGACACCCAGAACCCGGCCCTGATCCGGGCGGCACTTGTCAGGGCCGACATCATCCTCAGCCTGCAGGAAGAGAACATCCCCCTTGTAGGAGAGGAAGTAGCACAAGCCGGTGTTGCTGCGGTCATTGTCCCGGGCGCAAACACGCTTGCGAAAAATATTGCCCTCGCAAAACAGGCCGGGATCCGGTGCATCATCGCCGATCCACTCCTCCGGCCAGCAGGATCCGGTCTCGTTGCATCCCTGAAAAATGTTAAGACGACCCGCTACCCGCTCTTCTTTGGTGCCGGCAATGTTGTTGAACTCCTCGACGCGGACTCCATTGGCGCCAATGCCCTCCTTGCAGGCATGGCAATGGAGTTGGGGGCAGCCGTGATCTTCACAAGCGAGCATTCCGACAAGACGCAAGGATCTGTCCGCGAGATGCGGCGGGCAACGGAGATGATGGCGCTTGCCCGCGACCGGCCCTACCCGAAAGATCTCGGGATCGATCTCCTTGTCCTGAAGGAGAAGCGAAGACGGTGCGAGCCGCCACTCGAATACGAAACCGTTGTCGCTGCAAAGGAGATGCCGGACGAACTTGAGTACGATCCGAAGGGCAACTTCCGGATCGGTATCGAGGGGGATCAGATCGTTGCGGTGATCCATGGGAGAGCGGTTACGGGAACCCGCTGGCACGAGGTCCTGTACACGCTCCTCTCCCAGGGGGACATCTCCCTTCTCGATCATGCCGGTTACCTGGGCCGGGAACTCTACAAAGCGGAGCTGGCGATCCGGTACGGGCGGAGCTTCGAGCAGGACGGGGAGTTCTGATTTCGGATACCAACAACCGGGAGTTGTATTGAAAACTTAACGGGATAACTATGAGCGACTTTAAATTTGAATTTGAACGTTCCCAAATTAGTAAAATCCCTCGTGAGAAGGTAATTACCGAGCTTGAAAAAGTAGCGAAGCATTTCAATTATTTAGATTTCACGCAAGATGATTTCGATAAAGTCGCGGACATAAGTTATTACAAAGTGTATAGAGAGTTTGGCTCTTGGGAAAAAGCATTGCAATTTCTCGCTGAGCATCTTGAAACTAAAGCAATTAATTTTCAGATAACTAATCGCCGAAGTCAGTATTCTATACAGGAAATGTTCGATGAGATGGAAAAAATTTGGGTACAACTTGGCCATAGACCATCTCGAAACGAATGGACTGCACTTAAACCAAAAATGAGTTACGATACTGTTCAACGCCGTTTTGGAGGATGGGCAAAGGCCTGTCAACAGTTCATCGAATATAAATCTGGGGGCGGTATAACTACGGAGGGGGATACAAGATTAGATGAAAAAGATCAGATCTCCTCCATCAATACTTACGAAAAAATAAACGAGCATGGGACTAAGAAAAATATCGAAAAAACAAGAACAATCCCCCTCAATGTTAGACTAAAAGTCCTTAGCAGAGACAATTTCCGTTGTGCTTTTTGCGGTAAAAGTCCCGCAACGGATATTGGGACTAAACTGCATGTTGATCATATTATTCCTTTTTCAAAGGGTGGAACAAATTCATATGAGAATCTTCAGACGTTATGTGAGGAATGTAATATTGGTAAAAGTAATTCAGAAATAGGAAACGAATTTGTCGATAAATCCAAAATCTGATAAGATTAGAAACAGCCAAAGAAAAAATTATATCATCCAATTCGAAAGAGTCATTTCTCCACCATAAGAATAGATGCGACAAGTAGACGGGGAGTTCTGAGACCAACCTTTTATTGCGGGAAAAAAAGATCTGTACTCCATGACCACACAGGCACGCGCATCCCATATCCTTGTAAAGACCGAAGACCAGGCAAACCAGATCATGAAGCGCCTTGCCGACGGAGAAGAGTTCGACAAGGTCGCCCGCAGGTTCTCATCCTGTCCTTCCGGGAAGCAGGGCGGCGACCTTGGCTGGTTCGGGAAGGGCATGATGGTCCCTGAGTTCGAGAAGATCGCGTTCGAGGAAGAGGTTGGCAAGGTTGTCGGACCGGTCAAGACCCAGTTCGGGTTCCATGTCATCAAAGTGACCGGGAAGAAGTAACCCGGTCTTTCTGGTCATCACTATGGATCAAAAATTTTTTCTTGGCATCGGGCTTGCCATCGTGATCGTCTTCTGCGGGGCATCGGTATATACTCATTATGTCAAGACCGTACCGACTTCCGCTGACCGTGAGACGCTCTACCAGGTCTCGACCATCGATGCCCTGATGCAGGGTGTCTTCGAAGGCGTTCAGCCGGTCGCAGAGCTGAAAAAGCACGGGGACTTCGGTATCGGCACGTTCGATGCCCTGGATGGCGAGATGATCGTACTGGATGGCGTCGTGTACCAGGCAAAGGCTGACGGCCATATCTACGTGGTTGAGGACAACCGGACCACGCCGTTTGCAACGGTGACCTATTTCGACAACGACCAGGCGGTTACTACAGAAACTCCCATGAACCTGTCCGTCTTCTCAACCGTCATGGAAAAACGACTCCCCACCGGGAACATGGTCTATGCAGTACGGATGCACGGGACGTTCCCCACCATGAAAGTCCGGGCAATACCGGCACAGCAGAAACCCTATCCCACCCTGACCGAAGCGGCGAAGAACCAGTCGGTCTACACATATACCGATACGACCGGTACCATTATCGGGTTCTATACCCCGGTCTTTTTCAAGGGAATCAATGTCGCGGGGTACCACCTCCACTACATCAGCGATGACCATACTACCGGGGGTCATATCCTCGACTTTTCCGTACCGGCAAATACCTCGGTCCAGTATGACATCACACCGGGATTTACCATGGCCCTGCCCACAAGCGGTGACTTCACCGGGGTCGATCTCTCGAAGGACCTGAGCGCAGATCTTGCGAAGATCGAACAATAATCCCTTTTTTTAATCAGAGATCTCCACGTTCATGAGGATGATTTCCACCTCCGGTCAGCTGCATTGTTGAATCGGGGGATTCCCCCGGTCACCTTTTTAATAAGGAGAGTTTTTTTGTGATCGCGTCCAAGAGGATCGGTACAGTACGGCACGTGCTGGCAAGGACGGCAGTATGAAAATCCTCGGTATCCGGCAGGACCTCCTCTCCCTTCTCCTCCAGATGGGGCGTGAGAACCATCCCAACGAGTTTGCGGGGGTGATCCGCGAGAGCGATGGCGTCATGGAGGAACTGAACCTGCTCCCCGGGACCATCGGGCGCGAGGACTCCGCATCCCTCTTCTACGATATGATGCCCCTCGACACCCATGTTGCCGGCAGTGCCCACAGCCACCCGAACGGCGTGATCATGCCATCGGATGCCGATCTCAGTTTCTTTCCCCGGACCGGCCGGTATCACCTGATCATCGGGTATCCTTACCGGAAGAACGACTGGCGCTGTTTCACCGCTGACGGGCAGCCCTGCAACCTTGAGGTGATCGAATGACCGTTCGCCGCATCGTCGCCACGGGGACCTTCGACATCCTTCACCCGGGCCACCTCTATTATCTCGAAGAATCCCGGAAACTCGGGGATGAACTCTGGGTCATCGTGGCACGGGACTCCAACGTGAAGCACAAGCCCCGCCCGGTGATACCCGAGGAACACCGCCTCGCCATGGTCGCTGCCTTAAAGCCGGTGGACCATGCGATCCTCGGGGACAGGACGGACATGTTCCGGCCCATTGAAGAGATCCGCCCGGAGATCATCACGATCGGGTTCAACCAGATGTTCAACGAGGCAAAACTGGAGGAGCAGCTGCGGGATCGCACCATCACCTCCCGAATCGTGCGTATCAGCAAATATGATGATGGGGAACTCTGCAGTTCGCGGCTGGTTGTGAAGCGTATCCTCGACAAACGGTGCCACGACCAGCACGATCCTAAAAAAGAAGCCTGATTATTGATGGAATATACCCTAACGGTTCGTATGGGGCCGGTGGACAAGGGCCCTTCTCCGGCTGTGGCTGACGATGCCCCGCCTCATCCAGGTACTGTATTTTGACGTGAACGCGCCGACAAGGGTTGTCACGATGACGAGCGCAGCAATCACGGTTCCCACCACCGGTGAACCATAGAGCACAGCGAGGGCAATCGAAAACTCTCCCCGGCTGATCGTGTTTGCCCAGATCTCAAGTCCTGAAAGTGCAGACCCGAAGATTGTCAGCCCGATGAGCATACCGGAGATCAGCTTGCTCAAGACGGCCAGGATACAGAGTATTCCTATCGTATACAGATCCACACCGCTCGCGAAATCGATCGTGACCCCGAAGAAGACAAAGAACATGACAAGGAAGACATCCTTGAACGGCCGTGCGTGCTGCTCGAATGCCTCGGGATCGGTTGTTGCGAGAGCGGCGCCAAGAGCAATCACCATCATCGTGTCCGGAATGCCGAACATGATGGCCATGGAGGCAGTGGTGAGCACCGCGGCGAAGGTGAAGAGGATCGGCGTCTCATCGTCGCGGTCAAGGATCGAGACGAGGAACTCCTTCCCGTAATGCGCAATGGCATACATGATACCAAGGGCCAGTGCGATCTTGAGGAAGAAGAACAGGAGGTCCTTGTCCCCCGCTGACAGCAGGGCGATGATAACGATCAGGACGAGATCCTCAAAGACCTCAATCCAGATGATCAGCTCAGCCTCCTTCATCATCAGTTTCCGGTTCTCGATGAGCGCGGTGATGACAATCGCCGAGCTGGTGATGTAGAAGGCGGTCCCGATAATGAAGGCCTGGATGAGCGGGAAGCCGAGGAGGTACGCGGCAGTAAATCCGATCCCCATATCCACGACGAGACCGATAAGACCGGCGGTCAGTAATTTCGAGGGCTCGGCAATCATCCGGTCCAGTTTCAGCTCAAGACCCATGAAGAACAGCAGGAAGAGCAGGCCGATCTCCGAGAAGAACTGGCTGATCTCGGTCGACTGCACAATACCGAGACCGGCCTTGCCGAGCACGATACCGGCAAGGATATAGAAGGGAATAGCGGGAATTGAGAGATATTTGGAAATAAGTGCAAGCACCAGACAGACGAAGAGCGCGATGATGAAGCCTTCCATTACTCCACCATAATTTCGCGCTCAAATTTTTTAATCTGGTCGCTCTCCCCAATGACCAGTGCCGCGTCCCCGTCTTCGAAAACAAATGAGGGCGCGGGGTTGATGATGTTCCGGTCGTGGCGGCAGACCGCAATCACGGTCGCACCGGTCTTGGCCCGGATCTGGAGATCTTCGATGCTCTTCCCTACGACACCTTTCGGGATGTAAAATGTGTGGATGGTGACCCGCAGATCGGCGAGCGCCGAGAACGCGATCTCCACGCTCTCCTGTTCCGCCTCGATGATCGCCCCGGTGAGGATGTTGCCCAGGCGCCGGGCCTCAACCGGGGTCATCTCAGCGGCACTGGGTGTCTTGCAGCCTTTCTGGAGCGTGTACATCTGGATGGTCCCGGTTCTCGTGAAAAAGATCGCAACGGTATCACCCTTGTCGGTCTCAAACTCGTATTTCGTTCCTACACCGGGAAGATTCAGGGATCGAAGCGCCATAGCAGACATTAGAGAAATGATCCCTAAATATATTGTTTTTTTCACTACACGTTCCTCGTTCGGACAAGAGGGAGGGAATACAATGAGTTCCGTGCCGACAAAAAATAACCTGCATCATTCATGCTGAAAGGCGGATTACCGCCGGTGTGCGATGCACGAAAAAAGAAAAGTGGGGTTTTTGGTCTTGAGAGGTCGGGAGGAGCGATGCGGAAAATGTTACTGGCATCTGACTTCTGAGAGGGGTTTTGTCGTCCTCCCCACATACTCTGTTGAAACAACCGGGGTTTAAACCCGGGAGCGGGTGGAGTGAAAGTGATTGCTATGCCCGTAAACCGGTTTACCCGGGGATAGCTGCGGGAGGACTAACAACCATTTAACCCACCATACCGGACACTGATCCATGGATCGGACAGAGCATGTCCATATCATCAGCGCCGGTGAGCGAATACACATAGCCTATCCTGCCATGTTCCGCGCACTCCCGACCATCTCCCGGACCATCGTGTTTACCGACAGCATCGTGCATGAGGGATCAACGGATCCGGTGACGGAGAAGTACCGGCTCGCGGTCCGTAATGCGGTCGCGGCGGTGCAGGAGATCGCTGCATCGCTCTCGATACCCTTCACCCGGGAGCTGATCGCTCCACCGGCTTATGATTCCGTCCGGTCAGCGCTTGCAAAGATACGGCGGGAGTACCCGGAGGCACGGTTCACTTTCGATCTCTCCGGCGGTTCAAAAGAACTCTGCCTGGCGCTCTTTGCTTTTGCGCCCTGGCTTGGCGGGGAGGTCTATGCATCCTTTGATGAGAAGACCACACGCCACGTCCCGCTGCCGGATCGCACCGCCGGTTCCCTGCTTTCCAGTCCCAATCACCAGATGATCCTCGCGATCCTTCTCAACCGGAGTGATATGAAAAAGGACGCAGCAAAGGGGGCGGTTCCCGCAGTCCCAGAGTTGTGGGTGCCCCGGCAGTACCTGTACCAGCAGCTCTGGCCAGTCTATGTTCCGTCACGGACAAAGAAGGAAAAACCCGGTGATCCCAAAAAGCCGGTCATACACTACAAAAAGGGTGAGAAGCCGGTAGCGGAATTGTCCCACGCCACCTTCTCCGGGTTCATCCGCACACTCCGCGATGCCGGACTCATTGATGAGGAATATTCTCCGGACAGCCTGAAAGAGAAGAGCTACCGGATTACTGAAGCGGGAGAGACAGCGTTCCGGTTCTTTTCCGATCCTGCCACTGGTTCGCTGGTCAGGAACATGCTGGAGAGTTCCTGAGCAGATACTCAGGATCATTTTTTGTACATTTTTAGTGTACAATTTTCTGGCGGATTTTTCTTTTTTTCCGGAATTTTTGTTGGCAGGACCCTGCTGAAAAAGCATGAAAATGTTTCACATTTTCAAGCCACCTCACATGAAAGACCAGCGGACTTTCACGTTCATCTTTTTCAATCGCGATCATGAGGTGTTAGTTGGTGAGGCTACAATTGGATAATTATGCTACAAAATGCATGTACATGCTACAAAATTTCTGGTTCTCCGGCGTGATGATCCGGAACATGCAAGCAAGGTCCGGTTGAAAAAAAATGAGCAGGGGGTAAGGGGGTGATTGAAAATTTTTTTGGCGCAAGAGCGATTGCGAATTCTTTTTGCGAGCCGGGTCGGGAATTTTTTGTAAAAGGGCTTGCCAGAATTTGATCCAATGTGTACACAATTTGAGTTATAATCAGATCATAAAAATTATTAAAATGGCAAATATCAGGATAGTTCCCCTCCTCAGGGCCTCTCCGAGGCACGGTGGGGCAAGGAGGTTTTATTTTTAGTCGTTGAACCGCCGCGGGGGCGTCCCTTCGGGGGAGGCGGCGTTCATCGCAGTCTACATAAAATGAGAAAAACCATGTATCGCATTTCTTTGTTCTTTACCCCGGGTATGGTTGACCGATCGTGCCCGTGATCCAAGTCAGAATCCATATTCCCCGCACTTTTACTTTGGTACTAGTTATCTCGCATTGTGCAACCCCCTCACAATTGATGTCGTTTCTGATTTCACTTTTCAAAAGAGGGGCGCTAGATTATATGGGTGATCCAGATTTTGTTTTAATGTGAACTATAACAAAAACTACTCCCGTATTTGAAATGTTTAATATATTTAAGCCATGAATCTCATTCATGAGATATACAGAAACATCAAAAAAAGTAAAAAACGCCATTATCGGGTTAGCTATATATTTTCTAATTCTCGTTGTAATAGATATTGCTGCACAAGTCTACGCATTTCAAAATCAGACTAATCAACTAGCCATTATCATTGCAACCGGGTTAAACCAAGGAATTACTCCGATTTTATTATTGTTTATCGGTGCTATGATTGCAATGATTACAGGATATTTTAGTTCAATATCGACGATTGAATTAGAAAGCGCTAAAGAAAGACAGAATCTAATAATCGGTTTTTTTTATGAAGTGGAGGAATTGCAAGAAAAACTAAAGCCCATCCCCACGGGTAATTCAATGGAATGTTATAGGTATCTAATTGGAAATAAAATTAAAATATACTCAAAGGATGGCCTATTTTTTGTATTAAGAAAAGAGGTTTTTGAATTAGACACGCCACTTTTAGAGAAAATTTTAGATGTGTATTCAAAAATTAACCTAGTCGATGATCTTTTATTTGATACGACAATAACCTACCGTCACGGAATAATAGCAAGTGCAATGTCCCCAAATGCTGATTTTGTCAAGATCCCTAAGTATATTTCTGACATTAAATTGCAAATTGATGAGTTATTTGTCATGTTGGATTCAGAAAAGAAGAAAAATGAACATTAATTATTACTTTTATTTTTCATCCACCATCTCGTTCCCCAGTTGATCCCTTCTCGTTCAACATCACATTGCCCCATATTTCTAATTCTCTCCATCTCTTTCTCCGGATTCCCGAACTCCTGAATGTTCCCACCGTCTAACGGCTCGCAATCAAGGTTATTGGCCTCTTTCCCGAGGAGAATGATCTCCGTTCCCCGCTTCCACCCCCCACCAAAGGAGACACCATTCCTCATGAAGAAGCAAGCGGCCTCAGCTCAATTATGATACTTTTTTCACCAGTCGCGATGATAAATAATGATAGATCCCTGATCGCGACCTAGCGCTCTTTGATCATTCACCATTACCTGCAGGAGTTGGATACCATCCCAGAAATCCCCAAGGAAGAATATATCCTGAAGTGCACGTCAGCCTGTGCCGGGTGCAGCGACTCGCTCGCCCTCCGGTACGTGCTCAAGGCGGCAGGCCCGGATACCGTGCTGGTCGTGCCGGCATGCTGCACGAGCGTGATCCAGGGCATCTACCCGAATACGGCCTTCAATGTCCCCGTATACAATATCGCCTTTGCCTCCGCTGCGGCCTGTGCTTCAGGTATGAGCAATGCATTCCGGGCTGCCGGGAAGAAGACAAACGTGATCGCATATGCCGGTGACGGAGGGACACTCGATATCGGCATCCAGGCGATGTCGGGGGCCTTCGAGAGGGGTACGGACTTCCTCTATATCTGTTACGATAACGAGGCGTACGGCAACACCGGGATGCAGCGCTCGGGCGGTACTCCGCTCGGTGCACGGACCACAACCACGCCGACCGGCAAGACCGATAACAAGAAGGACATCGATGCGATCATCGCCGCCCACGATCCGCCGTACCAGGCAACGGCCTGTGCAGCCTACCCGCAGGACCTCTTCAAGAAAGTCACCAAGGCTCTCACGTTCCGCGGGCCGACATTCATCCACATCCTTGCACCCTGCCCGCCCGGGTGGCGCTACTCCACCGAGAAGAGCGTAGAGATGGGCAAGCTCGCCGTGAAGTCCGGCATGTGGGTGCTGTACGAACGCGAATACGGGAAACTCACCATCGGGGCGCAGTCAAAGGCTGCTATCAAGAAGCCCATCCAGCTCGAAGATTACCTTGCGCCACAGGGCCGGTTCAAGGGGATCGATTCCAAGACCGTCGATATCCTGAAACAGCGCATTGCAAAGAACCTGGCAAAACTCACCGCTGAGGAGGCGGCATCATGAAGAAGATCTCAACCGGGAACAAGGCCGTGGCCGAAGCAGTGAAACAGGTCATTCCCGCAGTCGTTGCCGCATACCCGATCACCCCGCAGACGGAGATCGTGGAGCAGATCGCAGAGTTTGTCTCAAGCGGGGAACTGAAAAGCCGGTATATTGCGGTCGAGAGCGAGCACTCCGCGATGGCAGCCTGCATCGGCGCGAGTGTCACCGGTATCCGCACCTTCACGGCAACGAGCTCCCACGGCCTCCTCTACATGCACGAGATGACCAACTGGGCGGCGGGAGCACGGCTGCCCATCGTCATGGCGAATGTCAACCGCTCGCTCGGGCCCGGCTGGAACATCTGGGCGGAGCACACCGATGCCCTGCAGGAACGGGACACCGGATGGCTTCAGGTCTATGTCAGCACCGTGCAGGAAGCCTACGATGCCACCATTATGGCATTCCGGATAGCGGAACACAACGATGTCCTCCTGCCGGTGATGGTGAACCTTGACGGGTTTTTGCTCTCCCATCTCATGCAGCCGCTCGACACCATCGATGTCGGCGACTTTATCCCGCCCTGTCACCTCCCGCACGCAATCGACGTGAAGAACCCGAAGGGGTATGGCGGGCTCACCGGCCCGGACCAGCAGTTCAAATTCCGCTGGGACATTGAACGGTCAATACGGGACTCTGTGAAAGTCATCGAAGCAACCGAGAAGGAGTTCGCGAAACGTTTTGGCCGGAAGTACGGATTTACTGAAGACTACCAGTGTGCGGATGCCGATGTCATCATCGTTGCGATGGGCACCCTCGGTAAGGAAGCAGAGGTCGCAGTCGATCTCCTCCGGAAGGAGGGAATAAAGGCAGGCTCCATGCGCCTGCGCTGGCTGCGGCCGTTCCCGAAACTCGATCTCAAAGGAAAACAGGTGGTTGTCATTGACCGCGATTATTCATTCGGCCGCGGGGGCATCCTCGCAACCGAGATCATGGCACAGACAAAGGAAGAGGTCTTCAGTGTCATCGCCGGTCTTGGCGGGCAGGAGCTCACCTACGAGGACGTGGCTGACTTTGTGCGGAACCGTCGTATGGGTGAAGAGTTCTGGTTCGGGGTGACGAACAATGTTTGAGATCCGCATCCACTCCCGGGGCGGACAGGGTGGCGTTACCGCAGCCCGGCTTCTTGCCCTTGCAGCAATGCATGATGGTAAGTACGCTACCGCAGCACCATTCTACGGGGCCGAGCGCCGGGGGGCGCCGATCGTCTCGTTTGTCCGGATCGATGACAAGCCGATCCGGATCTACAGCCAGATCAAGAAGCCCGACATGGTGATCGTTCTCGACGCAAGTGTCATGGATGTGGTCGACGTCCTGCAGGGACTTAAATCCGGTGGCAAGGTGCTGGTCAACAGCGCAAACCCGCGGGAGTTCAAAGGCTACACTTCAGGCCATGTCGACCTGACCGGGATCGCACTGAAGGAGAACCTTGTGGTCTCCGGCAGTCCGATTCTCAACACACCGGTCATCGGTGCCCTTGCAAAGATGGAAATCGTCTCTGTTGATTCAGCAAAGAAAGCAATACGGGAGATGTTTACCGATGAGCGGAATGTCAAGGCTGCGGAAGCTGCCTATAAGGAGATGAGCGCATGAGCAGCCGAACGATACACGAACGCCTTGCGATCAGCAGACCGATTGAAGGCGCAGCCGGAAAAACCGGAACCTGGCGGGTCTTCCGCCCAATTGTGGACAAAGAGAAGTGCAATGCCTGCGGACTCTGCAGCACCTATTGCCCGGATGCCGCAATCGATGAGGACCTTGTTGTGGACCTTGAGTTCTGCAAGGGCTGTGGCATCTGTGCCAACGAGTGCCCGAAGAAGGCAATAGCAATGATCCGCGAAGAAAAATAACAGGCCGTAACCATTCATCCCTTTTTTTACCAACGGTAGATTTCTGTTTCCCCATGTCGTACCATTACCCATACCAGACGAGGATGAGGGGATACCAGCGACATATGAAAACGTATCTGGCATTTTTTTAGAGTGATATCTGGCCCTTCGGGTAAAACGGCTGGTGAACGGGGGAGTAAATTTAATGTGCGGGAAGACAACGTATTGAATATGAAGAAGATTATCGGTCTTTTTATTCTGATCATTGCCCTTGCCCTGGTCAGCGGATGTACCCAGCCGACAACCACAACGCCCGCGACCACGGTTGCGACCACGGAAGTCCCCACCGTTGTTGAGACAACGGAGGAGATCACGGTTGCCCCGACTGAAGAGGCAACGATCATCGAAACTCCTGTTGAGACAAGCACGATTGTCGCCAATGTCACCGCCCCCGTTGAGGAGAATGTAACTGCAACGATTACTGCTCCGGCAATTACCGCAGCGATGACCCCCTCCACCAAGGTGACCGTCATCCATATCGTGAACAACTCGTTCAGCCCGGCCACCCTGATGGTTCTCCCGGGAACCGGCATCTCCTGGGTCAATGATGACAGCACCGTCCACTCGATCAAGACGATAGGAGATAACTCGCCAAAGTTCAATTCCGGGGATATTGCTGCAAAAACAGGACGCTGGAGTTACACATTCAGCGAGAAAGAGGGAACCATCGAATATACGGACGGGTATAACCTGAATGTCACCGGTGTAATTATCGTCAAGAAAGGCGATTCATTCGCGGGCATGGGAACACCCACCACGTACATGACCAGCAATGCAACCTGGTAATCACATCCATCTCTTTTTTTCCTGATTTATTTCCCTGAGGGATTTTCTCTGACGACAGGGATCCTAAAAAGGGCCAAGTTACAAACGGCGCTGCCAGCGAGACCGCAGTCTGGAAGCAGCGTACACTCATGACAATACAACACGACAATAAATAGTCCCACACCGGTGTGGATTCAAATATCAGATACGTACTGAAGAACGATTCATCAAAAAAAGATAGGATTAGAAGTCGCCACCCATGCCGGGGGGCATTCCGCCCATTCCACCCATGCCGGGGGGCATTCCGCCGCCTTCGGGCATCGGGCTCTTGGAAGAGGCGATGACATCGTCAATGCGCAGGATCATAACGGCTGCTTCTGCGGCTGAAGAGATCGCCTGGGTCTTGACCCGGAGCGGCTCAACAACGCCGGCTGCCTTCATGTCGACTGCCTTGCCCTCAAAGACATTGAGACCGAAGGTCTTCTTGCCCTTCTCGTGGGTTGCACGGATCTCGACAAGCATGTCAATGGGGTCGAGCCCTGCATTCTCGGCAAGGGTGCGCGGGATGATCTCAAGAGCAGATGCAAACGCTTCGATGGCGAGCTGTTCCTTGCCGCCAACGGTTGCTGCATACTCGCGGAGACGGAGCGAGAGCTCGGTCTCAGGTGCACCGCCACCGGCAACGACCTTCTTGTCCTCGACAACGACACCGACAACGCGGAGTGCATCGTGGATTGCCCGTTCGAGTTCATCGACAACGTGCTCGGTTCCGCCCTTGATGATAATGGAGACTGCCTTGGGGTTCTTGCACTGCTCGACAAAGGTCATCTCTTCGCCGCCAACCTTGCGCTCCTCAACAATCCCGGCCTTTCCGAGTTCTTCCTTGCTGATCGCATCGATGGAGGAGACGAGGCTTGCACCGGTTGCCCGGGCAAGTTTCTCCATGTCGCTCTTCTTGACACGGCGGGTTGCAAAGATACCGGCCTTTGAGAGGTAGTGCTGTGCAATGTCGTCAATGCCTTTCTGGCAAAAGAGGACATTTGCACCGCTTGCAACAATCTTGTCAACGATGCCCTTTACCATGCGCTCTTCCTCATCGAGGAATGCCTGGAGCTGGTCGGGGGACGTGATGTTGATCTCGGCATCGACTTCGGTCTTCTTGAACTCGACTGCTGCGTTCAGGAGAAGGATCTTGGCATTCGTGACCTTCTTGGGCATCGCGGGGTGGACGCGTTCCTTGTCGATGAGTACACCCTCAACGATCTCGGAGTCCTCGATCGATCCGCCGGTCTTCTTCTCAACCTTGATATTCTCGATGTCGACTTTGCCGTCATCGTCAGTGACCATGACGACTGCCCTGACAACGAGGTCACAGAGCTTGTCCTTGCTGGCCTCTGCGCTCTTGCCGGTCATCGCGGTCCCGGCAATGTTCTTGAGGATTACCTTGTCAGTTGCCTTCACATCGAATGCGAGGTCCTTCAAGAATTCCTGGGCCTTCTCGGCTGCCATGCGGTAACCGTGGGTGATCACCGTCGGGTGAACATCCTGTTCGAGAAGATCCTCTGCCTTCTTTAAGAGTTCCCCGGCAATGACGACTGCGGTGGTGGTTCCATCGCCGACCTCATCATCCTGGGTCTTTGCAACCTCGACCATCATCTTTGCGGCCGGGTGCTCAATGTCCATTTCCTTAAGGATGGTGACACCATCGTTCGTGATGACTACATCGCCAATGGTGTCGACGAGCATCTTGTCCATGCCTTTGGGACCGAGGGTGGTCCTGACTGCAGCTGCCACTGCCTTTGCGGCGGTGATGTTCATACCCTGGGCGTCGCGGCCGCGGGTACGGGTGCTGCCTTCCTTAAGAATAAGAATCTGCTGTCCTCCAAGTTGTTGTGACATTTAAAATCACCACTTTTAGCACTAAAAGTGGTTTGTGGTTCTATATATACATTATTGAAAAATCATTCGCCCAGCAGGTCGAGAAGTTCAAATCCGTCTTCGATTTTATGCAGGCGCTTCTCGCTGATCACGAGCGTCCGGCCGATCTTCTGCTCTTTCTGGTGATCGGTGATGACACACATCGCATGTTTCTTTGCTATCTGGGAGAGGTTGCCGATAAGCGCAGCCCGCTTCACCACTTTCTGCGCAGGGCCGTAGCCCGTGAGGATCGTATGCCGGTCGAAGGTGAGGAGCGCCTGGAACGGTGCGCCGTGGAGCGTATGCAGCGAGACGCCGATCTGCTGCAGGAAGTCCATCGGGCTCTGCAGGTACGAGCCGGTCTCCTTCTTTTCGGCTTCCATCACTTTCGGGAGCTCGTCCCGGATAAGGTCGATCGATTCCACCACCCCGGTATCGAAGAACTCCTCAATGCGGATCGCCACTTCGAGCGTTGTTCCCATGCCGCTCTCGTACTTGCTGATCGTGCGCCTTGATACCCCGAGCACATGCCCGAGATCGCCGAGCGACATATTGCGCTTCTCGCGAAGATCCTTGAGGGCATCGCCGTTGATGTTGACGTACAACCCGCCGGGCGATGCATAGACAAGCGGCGGAATCTTCTCCACGAAATAATCGTATAATGTCGATGGGCTGATGGCATAGATCCCATACCGGATGTAGACCGCTCCCCGCTCCAGCTCCGCGTCACGTGCTCTCTCCCCGACAATGAGCGGGATGCCCCCGAGCAGCCGGGAGATCAACTCAAGGTCAAAGGAAACCTCCTCACTCACCGAGTCGATGTGGGAGACCACCTTGATCACGAGCAACGTCCCGTCATTCCGCGCGATAAGGTCGAAACTCCGTGGGCGCAGGGTGAAGCGCTCGGAGACATCGAAGCCTGCCGTGATCATGACACTCGTAACCAGCTGGAGCTGGCGGTCCTGGGACATGTGAATACAAATGGATTAAGCGCTCCCATATATTAATATAGACATGCTGATCGGCATTGATGACACGGATTCGCCCCAGGGAATGTGTACCACGTACCTCGGGGCACTACTTGCCCGCAGGCTGATTCATGAGCATATGCAGGTCCGCGAGGCGCGTCTCGTCCGGCTCAACCCCAATGTCACATTCAAGACCCGGGGGAATGCCGCGATCATGCTCGATGTGAACGGAGATCCCGGCCGTGCGTTTGCAATCGCATGCACGCTGGTGGAGGAACTCGCGGATTTTTCCTGCGAGAATACCAACCCCGGAGTTGTTATTGTTGATGCACCGCTGGATCCGGCATTCTACGAACAAGCGGTGACGAACTTCTGCGAGATCGATGAAGCCGTGGCAATTCTCGATTCTGCCAGCGCCCGGTACCGGGGCTGGAAGAACCGGCGCGGACTGATCGGTGCCACGGCAGCCGTGGCAAGCGAACTTGCGGACAAAACTTCCGAGATACTCGTATACCGTGAGCCGGGAAGATTCGGTACGCCCCGCACCGTAGAGCGGCAGAGCCTGTTCGATGCGGAGGCTGTAACCTTCCCGCATACGTGGGACACGGTGGATCTGGCAAACGATGTCGTGGTCTGCGTGCCGCACACGCCAGACCCGGTCCTGTTCGGTATCCGGGGCGAGAGTCCGCGCTGGGTGATGACTGCCCGGCAGATGATCCGATCGGAACCCCCCGGTATCGAACAAATTTGGGTGACGAACCAGAGCACCGATGCCCACCTGCTCGACGCAAAGATCAGCGAACTGCGCGAAGGGCTCTCCTACAGGGTCCAGGGGATGGTCGATACCGCACCGGAGACCGGCACCGGGGGGCATGTCTCGTTCACGCTCCGCGACGGCGATCATACGGTCCGGTGCATGGCGTACGAACCCACAAAGAATTTCCGGCAGATGATCCGCCAACTCGTGCCGGGCGATGACGTGAGGGTGTGCGGGAGTTACAAGAGAGAGAGCATCAACCTGGAAAAGATCCAGATCATCACTCTCGCTGACGTAAAGATCATCCGCCCACCGGTCTGCACTTCCTGCAGCAAGAGGATGACGAGCGATGGCAAGGGGAAGGGCTGGAAGTGTAAAAAGTGCGGGGCCCGGGCGGATGCGCCAGAGGTGCACGAGATCTCCCGCACACTGAAACCCGGGTGGTTCGAAGTCCCCCCAACGGCACGGCGGCATTTAGCTAAACCATTGTGCCGGGGCAAACCGGAATAAATACACCCGGGTGAGATTCCGGTTGGGCAAGAGAGAGTACAATACGGCAATCTTTTTCTATCTTCGTCATCTTGTCTATATCATTAATATTATTCGGCCTGCACGATGATCTCCATCCTCTGTGTTGATGATGAACAGGACCTCCTTGAAGTAGCACAGCTCTTCCTGGAAGAGTCCGGCGAATTCAAAGTAGGGATATCAGCGTCAGCAAAGGATGCGCTGGCCTCCACATCGATCACATCGTACGATGCCATCGTCTCTGATTACCAGATGCCGGGCATGAACGGGATCGAATTCTTGAAAGAGGTCCGGCGACGATTTGGTGACATCCCGTTCATCCTCTTCACCGGCCGGGGTCGCGAAGAGGTCGTGATCGATGCCATCAACAATGGTGCAGATTTTTATCTCCAGAAAGGAGGTGACCCGGAGGCCCAGTTTGCCGAGCTGGCGCACAAGATACGGCAGGCGGTGGCCCGGAGGAGGGCTGAGCACCAGCGCACGGAATCCGAGAAACGGCTCCTTGACATCATCAACTTTCTTCCCGATGCCACATTTGCCGTTGACAAGTCAGGGCATGTGATCTCGTGGAACCGGGCCATGGAAGAGATGACCGGCCGTGTGGCAGGAGAGATGCTGGGGAAAGGAGAGTACGAGTACGCAATCCCGTTCTATGGTATGCGCCGGCCGATCCTGATCGATCTGGTCTTTTCGTCACCGGATGAGATCAGGAAGAGATATTCCTCGGTCCATAGAGACAGGGAGATCCTGACCGGGGAGTCTCTCGATGCAACACCGAAAGGAAAGACCTGCATCCTCTGGGGAATGGCAGCTCCCCTCTATAATAATGAAGGCGCCATTGTGGGGGCGATCGAGTCGATCCGGGACATCACCGAACGCAGACAGGCGGAAGAGGCCCTGCGGGAGAGTGAGCGCAGGTACCGCAGCCTCTACCAGTATGCGCTGGTCGGGCTCTTTGAGACGAGTCTGGTTGATGGGAAGATTGTTGCCTGTAACCAGAGGTATTGCAATCTGTTCGGATTCGCGTCCGTTGAAGACGCTCTCGGAAACGATGTCATCGGGCTCTATGACAATCCGGAAGACCGTAAAGAGGTGACCCGCCTTCTTCATACCGAGGGATCTGTCACCAATCATGTAGTCCGGTTCAGGAACCGGCAGACAGGACAGGTGTTCTGGGCACAGTTCTCTGCCCGGCTCAACCGGGAAAAGGATGTGGCTGAAGGCACGATCATCGACATCACCGAGATGAAGCGCCTCGAAGCGGATCTCTCACGGGAACATGACGAACTGCAGGCATCCTGCGAGCAGCTTGCCGAGAGTGAACGTACGCTCCGGATCAATGAAGAGCGCCTGGTGATGGCGCAGGAGATCGGTTGCGTCGGCAGCTGGGAATACAAACTCAATACAGATACGATCTGGGGGTCTGCCGAAGGACTGCGGATCTTCGGCTTCCCGCCAGTGGCAGGTGATTTCCCTATCACGGAGATTGAAGCCCGTATCCCGGATCGTGAGCGGGTCCACCAGGCACTTGTTGATCTGATCACCAAGGGAGATGAGTATAACCTTGAGTACGGGATCAATCCCGCAGACGGATCCTCTCCCCGCGTGATCCATTCCATTGCCCGGCTTGAGAAAGATGCCGGGGGCAACCCACTCAAGATCCGGGGAGTTATTCAGGACATCACCGCCCGCAAACAGGGTGAAGATGAGATTGCATTCAAGAATATCATCCTCTCCACCCAGCAGGAGACCACCCTTGATGCGATCCTCATCGTGGATGAGAACGGTAAAATCCTCAATTACAACCAGAATTTTATTCGGATCTGGGGTGTTCCGGACAGTCTCATCGCCACCCGGGAAGATGCCCCGGTGCTGCACTATGTCAATGAACAGCTTGCCGATCCGGATGCGTTCCTCTCCCGGGTCAAATATCTCTACGATCACACGGAGGAGAAAAGTTTTGAGGAGCTCCCGTTGAAAGACGGGAGGGTACTGGAGCGGTTCTCGGCCCCGATGCTGGGGGAGGGGGGGAGATATTTCGGGCGGGTCTGGTACTTCCGGGATATTGGTGAGCGCAAACAGGCTGAGGCCGCGCTGAGGGAGAGCGAGAACCGGCTTTTTATGGCATTGGATGTGGGTAATGCCGGAATATGGGAATGGAATCTCGCAACAGATGAGGTGACCTTTGATGACCGGTTCCATGCATTGCTGGGCTACGCCCCGGGCGAGCTGCCAACCTCCCTGCAGGCATGGTTATCCTATCACCATCCTGAAGATGTACCGGTATGGAAGGCCAAGGCTGATGCCTATCTGCATGGCAACAGTGCCATGTACGAGAGCGAGCACCGGATCCGCACCAGGGCAGGGAGCTGGGCATGGATCCATACCAGAGGGCAGCTCATTCACCCGCGTTCAACGGGCACTCCCAACCGGTTTATTGGCATTGCAATGAATGTCACCGGGAGAAGAGAGGCCGAAGAAAAAACTAGGGAGAGCGAAGCCAAGTTCTCCAGGCTTTATACCAATATGAATGAAGGTGCCGCCCTCCATACCCTCACCTATGATGAGACAGGGATTCCGGTGGATTATGTCATTGTTGAGGCCAACCCGGCATTCGAGAGACATCTCGGCATTCCCCGAAACCGCGTGATCGGAAAAACCAGCTGTGAGGCGTACGGGGTTGCCGAACCTCCCTACCTTGATCGCTATGCCCGGGTAGCCCTGACCGGTGAGCCGGAGATCTTTGAGACTTACTTCCCGCCGCTGGACCGGTACTTCTCCATCTCGGCATACTGCCCGGCCAAAGGGAGTTTTGCCACAATCTTTGAGGATATCACCGCACGCAGGAAGGCGGATGCTGCCCTCAAAGAGAGCGAGGCTAAGTACCGCGACCTTGCCGAACTCCTCCCCCAGATGATCTTCGAGCTGGATACGGAACTCCGGATCACGTATGCCAACCGGCGTACCTTTGAGGTCTTCGGATTCACGGACGAAGATATTGAGACCGGGATCAATGCCCTCTCCTTCATCGTACCCTCCCAGCATACAACCGTGAGGGGGATCGCGCAGAAACAACTTACCGGCGTCTCCTTTGAACCCCAGGAGTACACCGCCGTTCATAAGGATGGCAGCACATTCCCGGTGATCGTCTACTCATCCCCGATCGTTAAGGATAATCTACTTACCGGGTTCCGGGGCGCGGTTGTCGATATCTCTGCACGGAAGAAGATGGAAGAGGAACTGCTACAGAGAAACGAGGATCTCCATGCAGCATTCGAACAACTGACCGCGAGCGAAGAAGAACTGCGCCAGAATTATGAAGAGCTCCAGAAGAACGAGCAGGTGCTGCGCGAATCGGAACAAAAATTCTCAACCGTCTTCCAAGGCAGCCCGATCGCCCTCACGCTCGTATCGGCAGCAGACGGAACCTTCGCAGATGTCAACGAGGCCTTTGTGAGAGATACTGGGTACTCCCGCGACGAGGTGATTGGAAAAACCGCTGAGCAGCTGGGCTTGTTCCCTGAACCCGGCGAGCGGGGGGCATTGATCGCCGCGCTCAGGAGCCGTCAGGAGATCCAGGGGATGGATCTCTCGTGCCGGATCCGGAACGGCGAGATTCGGGCCTGCCTCTTCTCATCGCGCATGATCCTGATGGGGGAGTCTCCCCATATCCTCTCTACGATCGAAGACATCACCGGGCGCAGGAAGACCGAAGAGGCGCTCAAAGAGAGCGAGGAGAAGTTCCGCCGTCTTGCAGAGAATGCACCGGATATGATCTACCGTATGTCAATCCCGAGCGGAACGTACGAGTACATCAGCCCCGCATCACGGGCATTGACCGGTTACACGCCGGAAGAATTCTATGCTGACCCCTCCATTATCACGACCCTGATTCATCCTGCCTGGCAGGAATATTTCCACCGGCAATGGACAAACATCCTTAAAGGAGAGATCCCACCGGCCTACGAGTACCAGATCATTGACCGGGCCGGAACTACCCACTGGATCAACCAGAGGAACATGATCGTCAGAAACGAGCAGGGGCAGATGGTGGCACTTGAGGGAATTGCCACCGATATCACCCGGCAGAAGGAGATCGAACGTGAACTGAAAAGAAACGAGCTGCGTTCTCTTGCCGTGAGCGAGAATAGCGGGTTCTGGATCTGGGAGATCGATCCGGACGGGGTTTTACGGTACTCAAGCCCCGCAATCCGGCATATCCTCGGCTATGCACCGGACGAGCTCGTGGGAAAGATGTATTTCTACGACCTGTTCGATCCTTCCGTGCGGGAAGAGTTTAAAACATCCGCATTTGCAGCATTCAACAGCCGGGAGCCCTTCCGGAATTTCGTAAACCTCAACCGCCACAAGAACGGAACGCCGGTTCTCCTCAGCACGAGCGGCACACCCATGTTCGATGAGACCGGAGAGTTCTCGGGGTACTGCGGGGTCGATGAGAACATCACGGAACGCACGGCAACCCAGTCGGCATTCCAGACCATTGTCAGGAGCATGGTGGGTACAACGGGGATCACCGCTCTCCATCAGATCACAAAGAGTGTCAGTTCCTGGCTGGATGTTCCCTGCGTCATGATCGGCGAGATCCAGCCGGACAACCAGATGGTAAAAGTCCTGTCCATGCTCCTTGACGGAAAGGAGGTTTCCGATTATTCCTACACCCTCAAAGGGACTCCCTGTGATGATGTTGCAGAGAAGGGGTTCTGCCTGTACGAGGACAATGTCAGGCAACTCTTCCCTCACAGCAAGGATCTGATCGATCTCAACATCCGTGGATACATCGGCACACCCATGAGGAATTCCACGGGACAGGTCTTTGGGATCCTCTGTGCGCTGTCCCGTACCCCCCTCTCGCCGGTCCCGGCAGTACAGGATATCATGGATATCATTGCCGTGAAGGCAGCCGCTGAGCTGGAGCGCATGCAGATGGAACGGACGCTCACGGAACACCGGCAGATGCTCGCAACGGCGATGGACATTGCACATCTGGCGAACTGGGAGTATGATGTCGCATCGGGCATGTTCACGTTCGATGACCGGTTCTATGCCCTGTATGGCACAACAGCGGAGCGCGAAGGGGGCACCCGGATGCCGGCTCAGGTGTATGCCCGTGAATTCGTCCACCCGAATGAGGCCGGTCTTGTTGCAGAGGAGACCAGAAAAGCGATTGAGACAACGGATCCTGACTATACCTCCCAGATCGAGCACCGCATCATCCGCAGGGACGGTGAGGTCAGGACGATCGTGGTGAGTGTCCGTATCAGGAAAGATGCAGAAGGCCGGACCATCACGACGTACGGTGCAAACCAGGATATCACCGACATCAAGAGGGCAGAGGCAACCGTTCGTGAGACCGAAGGGAGATACCGTTCTCTTGTGGAGACCTCCCCGGGAGTGATCTGGGAGGTCGATGCACGGGGAAGGTTCCAGTATATCAGTCCCATCGTGAAGACCATCCTGGGATATGAACCGGACGAACTCGCCGGAGAATCGATCACGGTACTGGTGATCGAGCGGTTACAACCGACCGTGATGAAGATCCTTGAAAACTTCGTCTCGTCGCCCGAAGTGCCGCTGCATCCATTTGAGATCATTGCCCGTCACCGCGATGGTCATGACCTGGTGATGGAGATCCGTCCTTCGCGGGTAACCGACCCCCAGGGGAGGCTGATCGGCTTCCGGGGAGTGGCCTATGACACCACCGAACGCAAAAAGGCAGAAGAGGCACTCAAGCGGGCAAACCGCCAGCTCACCCTGATGAGCAGTATCACAAGGCACGACCTGCTCAACAAGATCACCGTCATTCTCGGGAACCTGAAACTCGCCGAGAGAAAATGTTCTGACCCCGGGCAGGAAGAGTACTTAAAGAAGATCCGGTATGCAACCAGTGCCATCAAGGCCCAGATCGAGTTTACCCGGATCTACCAGAACCTCGGGACGAATGAGCCGCAGTGGCTCAACCTGGACTCCATGATGCCCCGCTCCCATGTCCCGGACACCATGTCCCTGCATGCAGATGTCAGGGGGATCCAGATCCATGCCGATCCGATGCTGGAGAGAGTCTTTTTCAACCTCCTCGACAACTCCATCCGTCACGGGGAGACGGTGAGCGAGATTCACGTGTCATCCCATCAGGCAGGCAGCGATCTGGTTGTGGTCTGGGAGGACAACGGTATCGGCATTGCACCGGAGGACAAGGGACAGATCTTTGACCGGGGTTTTGGGAAGAACACCGGTCTCGGGCTCTTCCTTGTCCGTGAGATTCTGTCCCTGACGGGCATTACGATCCGGGAGACGGGAGAGCCGCTCAAGGGTGCCCGGTTCGAGATCGTGGTGCCGCAGGGTGCGTACGAGTTCACTGCGGAACATTCGGAACAATAACCCCGAACAGGGTTCTGCCCGGTTCTTATGCGGGTTGATTGCATCAGGAACGCATATCACCACCCGATGACCACCGGCAGATCAGGCAGCGGTCGTTGTGGTGGCGGCCGGGGATCCCATATCGGTCAGGATGCCGTTGTACATCTCCACCATCGTCTGGGTGGAGGCCAGCACGTGGGCGGAGATCTCCACGCTCATGAGCGGATCGAGTTTGATCGCCTCGTTGTAGGCCGTCATCGCATCGCGGTACGACTGCATGGACTCGAAGGCGTCGATGTTTGCCGGTGCAGTATTCGCTGAGTCGGTAGTGTAGGATCCTGTCGTGAGAGTCTTGTACTGCTCCCGCATCTTCTTCATCTCAGATACCGCGATCATCAGCTGGGCATCCCCCTTCCGCATCCAGATCGCCGCTTCCTTCGGTTTGAGCTCGAGCGCTTTCTCAAAATAATTGATGGATGCCTGGTACTCCCCGTTGTCGTACAGGAGATTCCCCGTCATCATCAGCGGGGCGGTATCGTTCGGGTCTGTGGCAATCGCATAACTCAGATCGGAACGGGCCTCGGTATCCCTGCCGATGTAATGCAGGACTCTGACTTTCTCCATCCGGATGGCGGTATCATTAGGGGAGAGCAGGATGGCCGATTCGTACAGCGGAACAGCATAGGCCGGATATTTCGTATCCGCGACAACGCCCGCTGCAACCGATACACTCTTTGCGGCAACATGCGGAGCCGCGGCCGCGGCCAGGATAAACGCGGCAATGAGGATGAGGCACGCGGTCTCGGGCCAGAAGAGGAGGCTCTTGTGCCGGAATGGTTTCTGCAACCGGTTGATCTTCCGGGCGCTCAGGTACGCGTCGAGGATCGCCAGGGTCCAGACCAGGATCACGGGAATGAACGGATCGATCGTGGTCCAGAGAGGCAGGAGCAACGGGAGTCCCAGTACTCCTGCAAGAGCGAGCATGCCTTTTACAGTCTCGCCATTATAGAACTGCCCGAGCCCGATGCCCACAAACGAAAGCCCTGCGGCAGCCAGGGGTTTTCGCCACTCATCCTTTGAGAGGTCGAGCCGGGTCGGTTCGGCGGTCGTGTCTTCAGGCACGGACCCGTCAAAGGTCCGCCGGCACGAGCGGCAATAATTTCCATTATGATGATTGATTGTCCCGCAGAAAGGACACTTCTTCATAGCGATCCGGTGATGCGAGCGTTAATAATTATTTCCAAAACCGGAATGGTTCTTCGTGCCGGTATTCATCACACCATGCCCATGCCGGCAATTCAGCATCCGGCAGTTCCCGCTGACAGGAATGCAACCCGTGAAATGCAAGGCAGCGCGGATCTTATTTATATTATTATATTCTTCTTAAGATCATCCATATCCCGGTGATGCCACACATGATCTCTGTTCTCTATGTCGATGATGAGCAGGGACTTCTGGATCTGGCAAAAATTTTCCTTGAGGACTCAGGAGAGTTCCAGGTAGAAATCTCAACCTCGGCAAGCCACGTATTAGACTCCCCGAAAGTCCCGTCCTACGATGCCATCGTCTCCGATTACCAGATGCCGGAGATGGATGGCATTGCTTTTTTAAAGATTGTCCGGGAGCGGTTCGGGAAGGTCCCGTTCATCCTCTTCACCGGCCGGGGGCGCGAAGAGGTGGTCATTGAAGCGCTCAACAATGGTGCGGACTTTTACCTCCAGAAAGGGGGGGAGCCGACCGCCCAGTTCGCCGAGCTCTCGAACAAGATCCGGTATGCCGTGGCACGGAAACAGGCCGAAACCGAACTGCAGAGAAAGAACGATGAGCTCAATGCTTCCTATGAGCAGATCGCTGCCAACGAAGAGGAACTCCGGCAGCAGCTGGATGAACTCTCGGAAAAACAGGATGCCCTCAAACACTCCGAGGAAAAGTTCCGGGCATTCACGGAGAATATTCCGGATCTTACGACCATCGTTGATATGACCGGGGTGTACACTTATGTCAGCCCGTCCATCCAGCGGATCACCGGGTGGCGTGCAAATGACCTCGTGGGAAAGAAGTTTGCCAACATCGATTCTGTCTTCGGGATCTTCCCCGACGATAAAGAGATCCTCTTAAAGAGCGGCCGGATCGCGATACAGACACCGGGGGAAGCCATTCCGGTGCCACCGTTCCGGATACGTGACTCCACGGGGGAGACGCGCTTCATTGAGGGCACGAACACCTACTTACCCGGCGTGAAGGGCATCCAGGGGATCCTGTTCCACGGGCGCGATGTCACTGACCGGATCCGGGCAGAAGACGAACTGAAGAGGAAGAACGAGGAACTCAACGCATCGTATGAAGAGATCACCGCATCGGACGAGGAGATGCGGGGCCAGTTCGAAGAACTGGCACTGAACGGGCAGAAGATTCGCGAGAGCGAGGGGAAGTTCCGGGGGATCTTTGAGAAGATCCATGATGCCCTTGTCCTGTTTACCAAAGACGGGTGCATTGACTGCAACCAGCAGGCGCTGGACCTGTACGGGTTTTCAACCAAAGAGGAGATGCGGGGCCTGGTGCCGGTCGATCTCTCGCCCCCGTACCAGCCGGACGGACAGGACTCACGAAGTGCAGCAGATGCCCATATCCAGACCGTCTTCCTGAATGGGGTCGATCACTTCGAGTGGCTCCACCAGAGAAAAAACGGTTCTACGTTCCTTGCGGATGTCCTGCTCTCGGCATTTGAACTTGACGGAAAGCAGGTCTTCCTGTCTTCATCCAGGAATATGACCGAGCGCAGGCAGATGGAAGACCAGCTCCGGCTCCTGAAGATATCGGTGGACCGGTCATCCGATGAAGTCTTCTGGATGGATTTCGATGGCTCGATCACGTACGTGAACGATGCGGCCTGCCAGACCACCGGGTATTCGCGTGATGAACTTCTCTCCATGAAAATCTCCGGGCTGGACCCGAACGTTTCACCGGAGGTATGGGAAGCGTCCGCTGCTGTTCTCCGCGAGCAGAAGACCCGGTTCATCACGACCCGGCACCGGTGCAAGAACGGCACCATCATCGATGTCGAGATCGTGGCGGTCTATGTCACCAAGGACAATCGCGAATACAGTTTTGCCTTTGTCCGGGATATCACCGGGCGGAAGATCATAGAGCAGGCGATCCGGGAAGCAAACAAAAAACTCAACCTGCTCTCCAGCATCACCCGTCACGATGTGGCAAACCAGCTCACCATGCTGCAGGGGTACGTCCAGCTCGCCGCAATACAGAACGCCGATCCGGTGGTTTCCGACTTCCTGTCCAAGATCGAGCAATCGGCCGATGCCATCACCCACTATGTCGAGTTCACGAAAGCCTACCAGGAACTGGGCGTCCAGCTCCCGGGATGGTTCCGGCTTGATGATGTGATCAGAACGGGATGCAGCAAGGAGATCAATCTTTCCAATACCTGCATGAACACCGAGATCTTTTCGGACCCGATGATCGAACGGGTCTTCTACAATCTCTGCAACAACGCCCTGCAACACGGCGGGCATGTGACGGAGATCGCGGTCCGCTGCGAACATGCTTCGGATGAGCTGGTGATCATTGTCGAGGATAACGGTGTGGGGATTGCCCCGGAAGAGAAGGAGAGGATCTTTGAGAAGGGGTACGGAAAGAATACCGGCTTTGGTCTCTTCCTTGCCCGGGAGATCCTTGCGATCACCTGTATCACGATCCGGGAGACGGGATATGCAGGAGTCGGCGCCCGGTTCGAGATCACGGTGCCCAGGGATGCGTTCCGGAACGCGGCAGGCAATCAAGATACCGGATAAGCTGTACACCCGGTTCACAGGTGCCAGGAACTTCCCGCGTTTTTTTAACCGGAAAGCGTTTGAGATCCCGGTTCCCCGGTATGGATAGGACAATGAATAAAAAATTTGGGAAATTTTTGGAGTGAGCGCTGGTGAAAGGACGACCCCCGGCCGATCTGAAAGGAGAGGGAAAACAACAGGCAGAACGCATGGGATACCACTGGACGAACAACACCGATCCCGGCCTCCCCTTTGACGGGTTCATGTACCACGAGAATGCGATTGCGGCCGTGAAGCTCATGAAAGTGCGGTACGGGCCGGGCGATGACTGCATCATTGAAGAGAAATTCCCGGATATGGTCGCGGAGATCCGGTTGCTCCCGGTCCCGCCGTACGTGATCCGCGAGCTCTGGCTCCGTACGCAGAACGAGCGGGCGTACCGGCGGTTCTACATCCTGCCAGGGACGACCGCGGAGATCGAGGAGAACACGAAAGAGGGGTACCGCAACTCCCATTACCGCGAGATGTACTGGAAGAAGGCCCCGGGCCGGATCGATATTCCCCTCCATAAGGAAGGGGGTCCGGAGGGATGAAGTCAGATAAGCCCATAATGGGCTCCGTTTGCCAAATAGACGATTCGCATTTTTGGTCGGAGTGGATCCTGTGTCCACGCCCCTGGAAAATCGGGTAGAATGGGGTTTATTTTTAAAAACAAACGATTTTGACCCCACTTCAACCTGCAAAATAGCGGGCGTCCAGCAGCCTCTATTTTTCCACAGGTTTCGGGACGCGTAAAAAAAGAGGCTGTCCGGCGGCCTCTATGACCGTTTTACAAGGGGGGTCAGCATCCCGGGGCGCTCTCCGACGTGCCGGATTCTATTACCCCAATCTCCTCCGGCGTCAACCCGTACAGCTCGTACACCAGCGCATCGATCCGGACATCCGTTGCATCAATGTCCTGCCGGATGAACCGGCGCTCCTGGTCGGTCTTGGCTTGGGGAAGATATTTGTTTAGTTCCAATATGTGCGTAACAAGCGAGACCATCCGGTCGTGCCGGTTCCTGTCCGCTAGCTTGTCGAAGTCCGGGACGTACACCGGAAATTTCCCCAGGATTGCCGGGCTGACATGATACCCGCGATCCGTCCGCGAACAGGTGTGGGTGAGGACAAACCGGCCAAGGCCGGAGTTCAGGATCGCGAGAAGGAACGGATCGTTCCGGGGAATCGCAAAGAGTGTGCCCGCGATCGCGTACGCCCCGTCCGGATCGATACAGAATGCCGGGCTGTGCTGGAACGGTGAGAAAATAATTTTTGGCCGGTTCTTTTCCGGTTCCGCAAACACTGTATAATTTTCCGCACCGGATGCCGGATCATCTTCGCGGTCACGAACACCGGATTCCGATGCCGGATCCTTTGCAGAGTTTTCCAGGAACTCAGCCAGCGCCCGGCACTTCCGCAGCTTCCGGAGATCGTCGATCGCCAGCACAAATCGTTCCGGCCGCTCCGGCACATAGCGCCGGATATCGGCCGGGCGGAGCAGCGGGACAAAGAAGTGCCGGCACCACCAGGTGTTCTTTGTCAGCCGGTACTTTGTCGTATCGTCCACGACCAGCGGGTTGTTCCGCGTCCGGCAGGTTCCGGGAGCGATCTCCCCCATCGCGTACTCCTCAAGCGGAGTGCCTGCAGCAAGAATTTTTTCTAAAATTTTTACCGTGCGGGTATCCTCCAGCCTCCATCCCCCGTCATCGAACGAGCGCTGGTCGAGCGAAAAATCCTGCGCACCGCTGCCCTGCCGGGCCCTATCTTTTTTCCAGACCGGTGAGACCACAAACGGCCGGTCGGGCGGCTGGTTCCGGAGCATCAGGATATAGACCGGCGCTGTACCTTCCGGCAACATCCGGGTCCGGCCGGTGTTCGTGATCGTTTCGATCTGGCAGGAGAGGAGAAGGCGGCGGAGTGACTTTCCGTATTGGGAACGCAGGAACGTGCCGGGAACCAGAACAGAAATTATTCCGCCGGGCTTTACGAGCGAGAGCCCCCGCTCGATGAAGTACCCGTACAGGCCGGCCGAGACAGCATAGGCATCGTAGTGGGTCTGGAAATACTCTTCCCTGGCCTTGATTGCAAACGGCCGGTACGGCGGCGGGGCGCCGATCACCGCATCGAACCCGCCCTCCGCAATAATTTCCGGAAATGTTCTTGTCCAGTCGAACGGGTTGACTCTCCGGCGCTCGTCCGCGTTGAACGGGAAGACCGGTTTTCCGGAGAAATAATCCGGCGCAATCAGGGAGTTGCCGCACCGGATGGTCTTTACAAGATTCGCACAGATCTCGCTGACCTGATCAGGCAGAACAACCCCGGCACCCGAACGCCGGCTCTCTTCAAGGTACGCAAACAGCAGGATGAGCCGGGCCGCACTCACGGATTCGGGATCGATGTCGGTACCGAACAGGGAACTGCCTGCCAGGTCCTTCAGAACGATCTGTATCTCTTCTGGTCGAACAGAATCCCGGGTGTTTTTGCGGACAAGGTACCGGTAGGCAGCAAGCAGGAAGAGTCCCGAGCCGCAGGCCGGGTCGAGCACCCGGATCCTCTTCCCGCGATTCAGGGATCGGTCGATTCCACCGATCGCTTCACGTACCAGGTACTCTACAACGTCCCGGGGGGGAACATCCACCGACCCGGTGTAGAGCAGGGCGGATTTGCCGACACGGTTCACACGGCAGCCTTCCGCGGTCTCCATGCGTGTCCCGAGAAACCGGTCAAAGACCGCAGCAAGTTCTTCACCAGTGAGCCGGGGGCCGGGCACCGCGACATCCGGCTGGTCCAGCCGCCGGATAATCTCCCGCAGGGGTTCATCGGGAAGTGCGGGAAACGTGCGGGAACCTTCTGGCCCGCGTTCAAAAAAAAGATCCGGATTGAGCCCGGCATCCGAGCAGGCCCGCCCCATACGTTTCGGGATCCCGTCACATCCCGCAAGAGCTGCGAGCGTGCCGGGTTCAACAAACCCGTATTCCTGGCCAGTTTTGAGAAAGAGGATCTGGAGAAGGGGGGAGACGGCGCTATAATTCAGGTCCGGATCGGAGACGGTGTGATATTCATGGACAAGCCGGCGGGCGATGAGATCCCGGGAGGACTCCAGCGTGGAGAGAAGGATGCTTTCCTGGCCGGATAGGTTCGGGGATGTGCCGGTATCGGATCCAATCGGTGCCCGCATTCAGATACTCATTGATCTCTGTGGCGATAATGGTGTGGCGCTCGACAATTCAGGTGAGTGGGCTTCTTAAAAAAAGTTCAGAACCCCATCGCCACTTCGCCGTCACCGCTCTTTGACGGCTCCTTCTCTTTTACTGCGAGCATCAGCAGGACCCCGATCACTTCGAGCGCCATGCAGAAGAGGAACGCGGCATCGAATGCCGACGCCAGGCTGGCGCCTTCTATCGAGTGTGCCGTAAACTCGGCAAGTCTTGGTCCCGCGGCTATCGTTGCAACGAGCATCACGGTCGCGACCCCGAGCGATGAGCCGAGATTTGTCATCATCTTGACGAGACCGCTCGTGGAGCCGCGATCTTTGGCCGAACACTCGCTCATCACGGCGCTGTTCAGCGGGGAGAAGGCCACGCCCGTTCCCGCACCCAGTAAGAAGAGGTAGATGCAGATGTGCCCCACGCTCGTGTGGACGGTGAGGGTCGAGAGGAGGAAGAGGGCAACTGCGCAGATGACAAAGCCGGTGATGATCGGCTTCTTCGTCCCGATCACGTCCGAGATCTTTCCTGCAATCGGGGCGGTCAGGATCATGCCGATGGGCAGGGCAAGCAGGATCGTGCCGGCATTGTCGGTCGGGATCTTCTTGACCACTTCTAAGTAGAACGGCATGATGACCATGACGCCGGCCATCGCCATCTGGATCAGCATCACGTTCACGTTCTGGAGCGAGTAGGCCCGGTTTTTAAAGAGACTGATATTCACGAGCGGCTCGCCGGACCGGCGCTCCTGGACAATGAACAGAATCCAGAAGATTGCCGAGATGACGAGCGCGATCATCCCGAGCAGGGCATTGCTGCCCTGCACGGTGGTGAGGCCGACAATCAGCGTGCCGAGCGCAATGAAGACGAGCAGGACACCGGGGATGTCAAGCTTCGCCTTCGGGGCAACCGGCGCGAGATTCGGGAGTATGTGCATGCCGAGAATGATGGCAACAATTCCCACCGGCAGGTTCACAAAGAAGATGTACTGCCACGATAAGGCGCTGGTCAAAAATCCCCCGACAACCGGGCCGAGGGCCGCCCCGAGCATGGTGAACATGGCAACGATCCCGAGCGCCTGGCCCCGCAGGGAGGTGGAGAGGTAGGACGTGACCATCACGGCCCCGAGCGCCGAGATGACCGCTCCGCCGATGGCCTGGATCATCCGTGCCACGATCAGGAAGTCAAGCGTGGGGGAGAGCCCGCAGAGCGCTGACCCGGCCGTGAAGAGGGCAAAACCACCAAGGAAGATATTCCGGTAGCCTTTCATGTCGCCAAGCCGGGAGGCCGCGAGCAGGAGGCTGACGAGGATGATGAGGTACGCGTTCAGCACCCACGAGACTGCGACAGTCGAGACATCAAAGGATTTCGCAATCGCGGGGAGTGCGATATTCACGATCGTTGCATCGAGACCGGCCATGAACGAGCCGAGCGCGATTACGATAACAATCATCAGTTCCTTTGGAGTCATCTTCGGGGTACTGGCAATTTCACTCATGATATCAGCACACAATAAAGGAAAAAACGGTTTTTTACCATAAGAACTCTCGGATTAAAATTTCCCGATACGTCTGACTCATGCGGCAGCATCGGGGAAACGGTTATCCGCCTCACCGCAAAATCACCTCTTGCGATACAAAACGTATCCGTGATCAGCCATGCCGGAACACCAAAAGACTGCTAACGCAACGGCACAGGTGCCGTTCAGGACCATTGCCCATTTATATGACCCGGACGATCCAACACCCGAGAACAGCCGGGAGTTGTCGGACCGGGCCGAGGAGCAGATCTTCCATACGGTGCTGGATTCCCGGAAGGGGTCCAAGGAGATCAGTGACCGGATCGAGATCACGCTTCCCGCATCCGACCTGACACCGGACCGGAAGGCTGCCATCGTTTCAGCTATCCATTCCCATTTCCGGATCCGGGCGGAGGAGGTGCAACGGAGCACGAGGCTGACCCAGCGGGTCGGGCTCCGGGAGTTCCGACTAACTATTGCCGTCTGTATCCCCTCGTTTGCCGGCATTGCCCTGTGCGCCCCGTTCAAAGGCGATCCCCTCGTTGAGGTGATCGAGAACGTGCTCGTCATCTTCTGCTGGGTGACGATCTGGCAGCCATTCCAGTCCATTGTCTTCGACCGGTGGACGCAGTCGGTGAAGGCAAAAGTCTACCGGCAGATCGCGGGTATGGAGATCAGTGTGCGGGCGGCATAACCGGGATTGTGACGGGCTGACCTCCCGCAATTGTTCCCGGTCAAGAGAGCGCATTCAGGCGTAGTACCGGATGTTCCAATTTTTGATTTTCAGGTAACTCCCTATAAACCCCCTCTTCATAGGGTGTGTAGGAGATATTCATGGCCAGCACACAACATTCAGCAACCAGTACCGCGTTCAGGACACCCCTCACGGGTCAACCCGGCCAGAACATGGGCAGACCCGTGAGCGCTGAAGACTCACTCATCCCGGCCTTTATGAATGAGGTAAGCCGCGACGTGGTGAACCGGTTTGGGGAAAAGTTCCGGGTGAACGGGATCGATTTTGGCCCTGAAGAGTCCCACGAACTCACGATCTTTGACGAGTTTCTGGAGCGCCATGTGCAGGCGAACGGGATCTGCGATGTCCAGTGCATGCTGCTCTGGAGTGAATGGATCCGGTCTTTCAGGTCCCGGGCATCCGGATTCCCGAAACTGATCCGTGAAAAAGAGTTCCGCAATGCCATCACGGACAGGTTCGGCATAGTGGTTGCCAACCTTGACATCCGTGGCGCCGTATATTCCGGTATCAAATTTATCCGGTAACTGCCGGTGCGGGACAACCGAGGGTCCGTAAACAGACCGGGAAATGCATAAATCCCATGCCATTGCTAATCGAAGATGATCCATTATGGAAGTTGAAATTCTGACAAAAGGCGGCCTGTTAGCCCGCGGTATCTTTGCCCTGATCGTCGGGGTACTCTGTTTTATGATCCCGGTGGGGATGGAAGCACTCTTCGCCTATATTATCGGCATATTCCTCTTGATCATCTCGATTGTCACCGGCGCGATCTCTCTTGCAGAGGCCGGCAAAGTGCACTGGGGCGTGCTCATCCTCTCGATCCTTGGCGTGATCATTGCGCTCCTGATGTTCATGTCGCCGTTCATGATGTTCGTTGCCTTAACCATCCTGATCGCTGCATGGGCCATCATCACGGGTATCGCGGAACTGGCCATTGCCTTCTCGTTAAAAGACCTGCCCTTCCGGGTCCTGCTCGGCATCAGCGGGTTCATCGCGGTACTGTTCGGTATCATCATCGGCTTTGCCCCGATCTCCACAACAGGCTCGGTCATCCTGATCCTGCTCGTGGGTATCTACTGCCTCATCCTTGGCATCATCAGCATCATCACCGGCCTGCTCATGAGAAAGGGCGAGACGATCGTCTCGGTCTGAACAACACTCTTTTTTATTTTCCCCGGTTCTTCTCCCGCTCGTGCAATCGCGGCAGGATCAGGGCCTTATACTCATCGAACTCCTCTTTCAGGATCAGCCCGCGTTCGTTTAAGGCGCCCAGCCGCTCAAGCATCGCGATCCATGATTCTGTATCGGCGAGTTCAAGAGACGCCTGATCTCTCTGCCGTTCCTCCATAAACCCGGCAGCGAGGATGGCGGAGGGAAGGGCAAGGAGCAGGACACCCCCGATGGTGACGAGGCCGGCAATGGTCTGGCCCAGGGGTGTGATGGGAATGATGTCCCCATACCCCACCGTTGTTACGGTCATGACCGCCCACCACATGGCAGCCGGGATACTGGAGAACTTCTCCGGCTGTGCGGCGTTCTCAACAAGGTACATGATCGTTGATGAGAAGAGGATCTCAAAGACCAGAAACAGTACCAGGATGGAGATGATCTCCTGTTTCTTTGAGATGACCCGGTGAAGGAGTTTGAGTGCTTCTGAGTTGCGGGCATAGCGCACCAGCTTGAAGATCGAGAGGAGCCGGATCACGTGGAGCAGGGCATTATCCCGCGGGAATACGAAGGGGAAGAAGATGGGGATGATCGAGATCAGGTCGATCACCATGTAGATCTGGGTTGCATACCGCAGGCGATCCATCACCCTGCCCCGAAGAGAGAGGGTATGGGTGCAGGACCAGATGCGCAGGATGTATTCTATCGCAAAAATAAAGAGACAGATCGTGATGATTATGTAGAGCAGGTTTCTCACCAGGACCGGGAGATCCGGTAGCGTGATGAGAACCACGGATAGGGTGTTCGCGAGGATGATGAAGGCGAGGAATGCCTGGACGATGAGAGCCGTGGGATCCTGCCGGGGCGTGCCTTCGAGTATCGTGTGGACCCGGGCCTTGATCCGGTCATAGCGGGATGGTGCCGGGACGATTGCCGGTGCCGGTTGTGCTGGATTCTCTGCCATTGTATTCCTGTTCCTCGTGAGATCTCGTTCAGGTAAAAAAATAAATTTTTTTGACTTACGGGTTCGTGAATACCATAACCTGTGCCTCAGGTGCTCCGAGGATTCTCCCGTTTTCCCTAGTGTGCCTTTTGTTTTTGATTATTAATGGGTATGGTTTTTTAAAATTCTGTATCCGGACACCTGTTGTTAGGGAGAGGGAGGGTATTTTACCTCTCCTCTCCATCATTGGTTACGGAGCCGTATCCCGGTGTCTCTCTCTCAAGAGGATGAACTGATCCCGGGGAACAGGAAGCGATCATGCAGACCCGGCCTTCACCACGAAACGAGCCGGCCCTCACCGGCCTTGAGATCGTCATACTTCTGGTAATCCTCGTACTGGTTGTCGGCTTTATCGGGTACGGGGAGTTATTCCCGGGTACCGGCACGCCAAAGAGACAGGGTATGATCCAGAACGAGATCGTGGCAACGAGCAACCTGATCACCAGCACCGGGGGAACCTTCGGGTTTCCCGCGGTTGACGGCCCGATCGATGGTGTGCCGGTCCGGTTTAAGACCCAGAATCCCCGGGCGCTCGGAGCCTATGAGATCACCATCCAGCCGTTCATGATGACCACGGGTGCGATCGACATGGGTCATACCACCATTATCTGGTCGAGCGGGAATAACCAGGAGCGACTCGCGCTGGTGCAGACGCCAGTGCTGGTCTGCCCGAACTGGACGATCACCCATAAGGCGAACTTTATTCCCCTGAAAGGCGCCGATCAGGATCTCCTGCTGGAAAATTCCGAGCAGTTCACGCTCCTCATCTGTCCTTCGGTGAATACTGCTCCCTACCAGAAGTTCACCATGACCATTGTCCCGGCAAACGGGGAGATCCTGCCCCTGGCCTACATGGTTCCGCCGAAAATTACCCCGGTCACAAATCTTGGATAACGGCGCCGGGTAACTGGTAATTGTCCTCAGGAAACAGATTCAGGGACTTCAATAAAAAAAAGAACGGGGTTATTCCCTGCCCATCAGCGCATGAATTTTTATTAAGCCCGCACAGGACTTGCAGGAATAATACTCGTCCTTCCAGCAGGCATCGCATGCCCAGCGCCCGCAGAGCACGCACTGGCGAAGGCCGGAGATCGGGTGGGGCGTGTTGCAGAGATCGCACATGTACTGCGCGAAACTGTGGGGATCCTTTAAGGGGGGTTCCCCCTGCTTTCTCATCACCACGATCTCTTTCTTCAGCTCGCGGAAGCGATCGGGACCATTACTTTTTTGCGCTTCCTTTTGTGGCAAGGTCTTTTTCCAGAGTGTCAAGTCGTGCCTCCAGCGATACCAGCGTGGTCTGCATGCCGGACTCGTAGTTCTTCAGTTCAGAAAGACGTACTTCATCCTGCTCGATCTGCCGTGTGCCCTGTTCCTTGAACGTCTGGAGTCGCGGGCGGGAGACCAGTTCCCATTCCTCGACAATGCTCTGGAACCTGCGGTCAAGGTACTCGTCCACCCGGCTCTCCACCGGCCGGGCAAGCGAGAGATTCCCCTTGGCACCTCTGAAGAAGTAATACACCAGGAATATGACCGCACAGAGGATGAGGACGAGGAGGATGAAGGTGAAGAGATCCATCTCAAATCCTCCCTTTCAGTTTTTGTGCCCGTGTTTCGAGTTCGGTCAGTTTGTCCCCGGCTGCATGTTCAAATGCCTGCATCCGTGGGATCTCCTGTTCCAGTGCATACAGCCGTTCCGTGAAATCCGCGAGATCGTTGCCGGTCGAGAGGTCCCATTCCTCGACAATGTACTTCATCCGGCGGTCCACGTAGGCATTGAGATACGTGTCCATGCCGATCATAATGACTTCTCCATGGAGGAGATCAGCGCGTCCAGTTTCTTTGCCCGCGTCTCGATTGCCATCTTTCCTGCATAGAGACGGCTGATCTCATCGCTCACGCGGGTCAGCCGGGATTCCAGGTGCGAGAGATCGCTCTCAGTTACAAGGTCCCACTCCTCGATGATCGCAGCAAAGTGCTGGTCGAAGTACACGTCGAGCGACTTATCGAGCGTGGGGACACGGGATTCGATCGTCCCGGGAATATGGGAGAACCGGTCCCAGAGCGAATCGCCGGTCACCTGCTGGTTTGGATTCTGGTTAACAACCGGGTACATAATTTATTTCACCTTCTTCTCCTGTTCATCGGTATTGGCGAGGAGGTTGTCCAGTTTTCTCGCTTTCACGAGATCTTCAAGTCGTGTCAGCCGGGTCTCGAGGAGTTTCTCTTTTGCGTAGATATTCGTTTCAAGGATCGAAATCTCGTCCTCAACCTTCCTGATCTCCCCGACCTGCTCCTGCGAGAGCCGGGTGAACGGGATCGCCTTCGATGCCTCGTGCTGCTGGAGGAGTTTGAGTTTGTCCTTCTCCAGATCCAGTTCGATTGCCCGGTTGGAGGTCTTCATGATCCGGATCTCGCGGATCATGAAATAGACGATTGCCATACCGGCAACCACCACCATTCCCAGGACAATGGTATCGTTGAACAGGGGAGCCTGTGCGATTACAGTTTCTGCTGCCATTGGTGCTTCACCACATCACGGGTTTATCAGAGAGTATCTTTGGGCCCCTTGGCCTTCTTCACCGTCTTTTTCACGGTATCAGCGGTCTTTGCAGCTGCCTTGCCGATGCTGTCCGATGCCTTCTTCGTCTCTTTCTTTACAACGTCCGTTGCTTTTGCTGCGCCGGCTTTCACATCCCCGGCGGTCTTCTTTGCAGCAACGTCCAGTTTCTTTGCTTCTTTCGTGAGCGCCGCGTTGGCATCGGCTGCCGCCTTCTTGAGCTTCTCGCCCATGGGGGGCGTCTTTTTTACGAGGACTTCCTCGTCATCATGGAGACCCAGCGCCTTGAGGTCCTCCTCACTCACCCGGACCTGTCCCTGCCGTACCATGGTATCTGCGCCAACGGTGGTTGTAACGGATTTTTTAGTTGATTCGTTGATAAGATCTACCTTATCCCCATCATGGATTCCCAAATCAGACAGGTGTGCGACATTGATACGCACACGTCCCTGGGGTGGAAATGCCCGCTTCTTGAGAGTTAACCGGACTTCCTGCATAGAGGATAGACCGTCGGGAAAGGGTATATATCTTCCTGATTTCCGGGGAAAATTTTTCCATATTTTTACAGATCTCCGTTCATCCCGCGGATGTTTCCGAAGAGTTCCCTTGAGTGTTCTTTTAGGGGCCTGAAACACTGTTATGTGCCCGGAGCGCCAATATGTACAGCAAGACGTGGAGATCATGACACGACCCTGTGATGAACCGGTCACCCAGCTGCATGTGAAGCCGGGCATGACGGTCAACGAACTGGTAGAGGCAATGGAAAGGGCCGGGGCGTACAACGGCGGATCACTCGCCCACGCAGCCAATATCTACGAACAGATGCTCCGCGACCCCGAGACAACGAAGTTCTTCGGACTCGCCGGCGCGATGGTCCCGGCCGGCATGGGCGGAATCGTCTCGGACCTGATCCGGGCAAAGCACATCGATGTGCTCGTCTCGACCGGCGCGAACCTGACTCACGACATCATCGAGGCGATCGGGTGCCACCACTTCCACGGCACCGCCTTCTGCAACGACATCGAACTCCGGCACGACGAGATCAACCGGATCTACGA
This sequence comes from uncultured Methanoregula sp., assembly GCA_964592875.1. GTDB lineage: Archaea > Halobacteriota > Methanomicrobia > Methanomicrobiales > Methanospirillaceae > Methanoregula. The sequence continues at coordinate 22,091 of CAZQGG010000006.1, read as the reverse complement.
CATCTACCTGCCGAATGAAGCCTTCGAGCACTTCGAGGAGTTCATGCAGGGCGTCTTCGGGGACCTCGAACCAAAGAGCACGATCTCCATCTCCGGGCTCCTGACCCATATCGGGAAGCACGCAAAATCCGGTATCCTCCACACCGCGGCACACAACAACATCCCAGTCTACTGCCCGGCCGTGCAGGACTCGATGATCGGCCTCCAGTACTGGCTCTTCTCCCAGACGAACAAGGTGACGGTCGATGCCTTCGCCGATATGCCGGCCCTCCTCGACCTCTGCTTCTCGGTCAAGAAGGCCGGGGCGCTGCTGGTCGGGGGCGGTGTGCCTAAGAACTTTATTCTCCAGAGTATGCTGATGACCCCGAACGGGTTCAGTTACGCCGTGCAGCTGACCGGCGACCGGCCGGACCTCGGCGGGCTCTCAGGGGCAACGTTGGACGAGGCCCGGTCCTGGGGCAAGATCACAGAAGAGGCGCAGGCGGTCACCGTGTACGGGGACGCCACGATCACCCTGCCGATGCTCACCGCAGCCGTGATGGAGCGGCTGGCGAAATGACCGAACTGATCTTAGCGCTGGATGTGACAGAGAAGAAGAAGGCGCTTGCCATTGCGGAGGCCTGCGCCCCGCACCTCGATGCCATCAAGCTCGGCTACCCGCTCATCCTCGCTTCAGGTCTCTCCATTGCAGGAGAACTTGAGGAACTCGACAAGCCGCTGATCGCAGACTTCAAGGTCGCCGACATCCCAAACACCAACCGGCTGATCGCGGAAGCGGTCTTCGATGCCGGCTTTGCCGCCATCATCTGCCACGGTTTTACCGGGAGCGACGCGGTGCAGGCCTGCGTGGACGTGGCAGCCGATTACGGAGGCGCATGCTTTGTTGTGGCTGAGATGAGCCACCCGGGAGCCACGGCCTTCTTCCACGGCGGAACAGCGGAGAAGATCGCGGAGATGGCGGTCACCTGCGGGGCTGACGGGATCATCGCCCCGGCCACCCGGCCGGAGCGCGTGAAGATCCTGCGCACCATCGTGGGGGACCGGAAGATCCTCTCGCCCGGCGTCGGAGCACAGGGAGGGGATGCGGGTACCATCGCAAAGATCGTGGACGGCATTATTGTGGGGCGGGCAATCTATGAGGCAAACGACCCGGTAACCGCGATAACAGCATTTTCATCCGTACGGTAACGGGTGAAGATTTATTAACAACCTCCAGATTCAGGCCAGATCCGGATATCCCCAATTTATAAACGAGAGATCGCGAATTGGCAGAACCTGCAGGTTCTAAAAATTTATTAAGAACATGTGAGATGTTATAGTATGGAATGGACCGCTGATCAACGGAGAATGGCAGAAAAATACAAGAGATTAACCGATATTCCCGAAACGGAGCGCAAATTCAAGTGCCACACCTGCCACCTCATCGTTGACGAGAACCCGTGCCCGAACTGCGGCGAGGTCCACTTGGAGATCATGTGCCCCCTCGATCACTGCCACTGCAACCACGAAGTGATCTCGGGGATTGAATACTGCCCGCTTTGCGGCCAGGCAATCTGCCCCGAGTGCGGTTCCCACGATGTCACCCAGATCAGCAGGGTCACGGGATACCTGCAGGACGTCTCCGGCTGGAATGCCGGCAAGCAGCAGGAACTCAAAGACCGCACGCGCTATTCTGTTGCATGAGATATTATCTCGAAGGTCCAACTCTTTTCATCCGCGGATCGTTCCGCGCAGCCAGTACCGGCTTCTCCGGGGGCATCCGGACGATCTCCACCCTCTTCAACCACACCGTATTCCCGGGATGGAATCACGAAGATCCCGGAAAGGAATTCGATCTCGTGACCACTGCCGCCGGGATTGATCCCGAAGCCTTCGGGCTCCTGACCGCCGTCCCCATGCGGCAAGCCTGCGTGCTCCAGTATGATTGTGTCACGGTCTTTATCACCGCCGGCATCCGGCGCGAACCCCCGGAGACCGCGGGTACCATCAACATCATCGTTACCAGCAGCGAGGGCATGGAGGATGCAGCCCTCTTGGAGACGATCATGGTGGCCACCGAGGCCAAGGCCGAGGCACTGGTCGGTCTGGGACTTCCGCTGACCGGGACTCCCACCGATGCCGTGATCGCGGCCTCTGAGGGCGAGACCCGGCACCGTTCTGCCGGCCGGGCAACGGAGATCGGGAAGCGGGTCCGCGATGCAGTTCTCCGCGGGATTCCCGAGGCGCTCAGGCGCCATGATGCAGGGGCGCAGTCCAGCCGGTTTGCCTTCTTTGCCTACAGCCGGTTCGAAGGCGGGCACTGGGTGGAGTGGACGCCCGGGCAAGAGTGCCCGTATTATCCTTGTCACTTCAAGGGGCAGGCCTGCGACTTCTGCTACTGTCCGTTCTATCCCTGTAAGGATGAGCATCTCGGCCAGTGGGTGGAGAGCGCACACGGGGGACGTATCTGGAACTGTGCGTCCTGCACGATGATCCACGAGCCGGCGGTGGCAGCGTATTTCAGGAAGTTCCCCGGGGCTTCACACCAGGAACTCCTGCAGGTCTCGGAACGATCGAAACGAAAAGACTGACCTTTTTAACAAAGAAAATTTTCAAAAAGAGTATGATTATTCCCTGATACCCGGGCCGTGTTACTGCACGACAACCAGTGCAAGCCGGCTCACACCCGGATGGTGCACTAAATCCCGGAGTGCAACGGGAGGAAAAATAAAATTTATTCCTTGATGTCGAGTGCCTTGAGGAGCTCGGGGAGGGGGATACCGTGAGCCTCGGCTGCTTCGCGGATGGTCTCGCCACGGGCGATCGCACACCCGACACAGCCCATGCCAAACTTGAAGAGTGCCTCGGTTGCCTCGGGCTTTGCCTTGAGGAGATCGTAGATTGTGCTATCAGCGGTGATTTCAGACATAGTATCTCTATGTCAGCTGTGGGGTGTGATAAACTTCACGATAATGGCAGGCTGGTTTAAGGGCGTCCCGGAATGCAAAACAATACTTTCACAACGCATGGTGACACACTTATCCCTTGAACCATTTGGGTAATAACACTGGAGATGTACGAAGATGGATTATTCCGAAGCAGCAAACAGAATCTCCCGAAAATTTGCAAGCGGCGGCGAGACCCCCGATGTGAAGAAGATCGAGGGCAAGCTCAAGAGACTCGTGGATGAATTCAATGTTCAGCCGAGTGAGGCGGAACGCAGCGTGACGAGCGAACTGGCCAAGGAGTACAACCTCCCCGTGCCGGGTGCCGGAACCGCCGGGAAAGGTGGCGGTACCGAGGAGAAGAAGATCGCAGAGGGTGTGCCCGGGGACTGGGTAACAATCGAGGGAAAGATTGTCGCATTGTCGACCCCCCCCTCTCCCTCGATTGCCCAGAACGGCATCATTGCCGACGAATCCGGTGCACTGCGGTTCGTGGTCTGGGCAAAGGCGAATGCCCCGAAGATGGCCGAGGGCTCCTGGTACCGGATCGAATCCGCGGTCGTGGATGAGTTCAAGGGCATCCCAAACCTGAAGATCCATTCCGGGACAACGATCAAGGAGATAGAGGATGACCGGTCCCTCATTCCCACACCGGTGCCGATCAAGGATCTCCATACCGGTATCGGAGGTATCCGGGCGAAGTTCGTGCAGGAGTGGGATGCCAGCCACGAGCGGATGCTCCAGTCCGGCCTCCTGGGCGATGAGACCGGCACGATCAAGTTTGTCATCTGGAAGGAGCCCGGCCGGGAGAAGCTGGTACCCGGTGCGGTCTACAGTATCTTTTACGCACAGGTGGACGAGTTCAACGGCCGACTCTCCCTGAACCTGAACGGGGCAACGATCCTGCAGGAAGAAGGTGAGATTGCGGTCAGCGGTGGCGACGCATCCGTGACCGGCGCAATCGTCCATATTGCCCCAGGCTCGGGCATCATCAAGCGCTGCCCGGTGGAGGGGTGCAACCGTGCCCTCTCACGCCAGAACTACTGCCCGGTTCACGAGATCCAGCAGGGTTTCACCTACGATCTCCGGATCAAGGGCTGGCTGGATGACGGGGAGAAGACCCATAATGTCCTGCTCCAGCGCGAGGTTGTGGAGACATTAACCGGAATCACCCTTGCCCAGGCACAGGAGATCGCCGAGAACAACCCCCTCGGCATGGATGAGGTATTCCTCCAGATGCGGGACAAGGTGCTCGGGCGGTACATCACCTGCCATGGCCGGGAGATCGACAACCGTGTGCTCGTGAACAAATGCGATATCGTGACATTCAATTCGAGCGATCATACTGCCCTGCTGAACCGGGCCGGGGGGGCACCATCATGAGCGCGAACCCCGCCAGTATGCCACCCCGCCGCGAGGGCCAGTTCGAACGCGAACCCGCACGCCGGGTCTTTGCAGCGGAACTCCGCGAGTGCCGGTACCAGTTCAAGGATGGCGAGGACGAGAAGAGCCCCACCTTCGTACTCCTCCCGAGCGGCGAGCGCTCGAACCGGATCTTCATTGTCGGCACCCTGACCGAGAAGACCCGGCAGGGCGAGCAGAACATGTTCTACCGGGGCCGGGTCGTGGACCCGACCGGCACGTTCTTTATCATGGCCGGCAGTTACCAGCCCGAGGCGATGCAGCAGCTGGCGAAGATCGAGCCGCCGCAGTTCGTGGCCGTGATCGGGAAGGCCTCCATCTACCAGAAGGACCCCGCAAGTGCACCTCTTGTATCAGTCCGGATCGAATCGATCAATGTTGTGGACAAAGAGACCCGCGATCTCTGGGTGCTGGACACCGCGAAGCACACGCTCGACCGGGTCGAGGCCTATGCAAAGGAGCCGACACCGGACATCCTGAAGGCAAAGGAGCAGTACCCGACCATCGATCCCTCGCTCTTCCGGAAGATTGCGTTCGATGCGCTGGCGCAGATCAAGATGTAAAATTTTTATAATAAATACACCTTGATTCAACTATTAACTCCCTACATGGAGACCTGACTTGATTTCAAAATTAACCATATGGATTGCTCAATGGAAAAAGCAGATTTGGTGGGTCTTTTTACTATTCCTATTTTCAATGTATCTCTTTCTAAATCAGCATCGAATTTTGAGCGAGATCCCGACTTCATTGGACTTTGTTATCGTTATTTTGTGGCTGATTTTACTGTTATATCCATTATTTTCAGAAATTGACATTGCTGGATTTAAATTAAAAAAGGAGATTGAAATACTCCGGACTGATTTAAAAGATCAAATACTCACATTAAGAAGTGAGATCCAGAATACAGCAAACTTTCAAAATATAAATTTAGTAGGGTATCCGCTACCCGCACCAGATCCCAAACTGAAACAACTTCAAACAGAATTTTTACGATATTTAGAGTCCTCTAAAAAAGGATCTGATGACACACATGGTGATTTGGAAACGCTTATCGAGATACCAGAAAGAAACGTTGTCTTGTTTAAAATTCGAGGAACCATTGAATCAGAATTACTAAGAATTTTAAAAGAAAGAGTTGACGGAGATTGGAACAAAAAACCTCTTGGAATTGGTCAAATGATTAGGATATTAGAGAATAACGAATTAATCGATTTTAACTTCTATCGCTTAATTCTTGAAGTAAGCAGTGTCTGTAATCAAGCTGTTCATAATAGACCCATCTCAAATGAGCAGTATGATTTCGTAACGAGATTATCACCAGACATTATTCAAAGACTAAAAGATATCTAATTCCATTTTTCAATAAATTCAATCATCTAATCCCTTACTTAACGAGGCGTCAAAGGGGTGGATAATCTCAACATTGAAAGTATACTGCCCGACCCCTTGTCTCATCAAGTCGCGGTATTTCAACAGATTCACTTCGTAAAACATCCGAAATTTTGCCCAAATATTCATAGGGCCTGAGGGGGGTCTGGCAGTGTACTTCTGATGTAAGCCTTACGTTCCCGCAGCCAAAATCCATAATTTTACGACAGAAGGATCGTGCTGCACTGGGTCGGGTTACAACTACTTGTACACCATCAGACCCCCCCACGGGCCAACGAGCCGGGGGATTACCGTACAAAAAAACCTTACATCTCCCGCACGCCAACCGGAATGAGACAGGGCAAAATCTCATGACAGATCCCGCCAGACCCCCGCAACAATATCTCGCCGCCGGCTTCCGTGATGTGGACACTTCGGGCGACACCACGGCCTACACCCGGTGTCTCGACCTGCTCTCCGATATCCCGTTCTTCCGGGACGTGAAGGAGGAGAGCTTCCGGATCATTGCCCAGACAAAACCGGAGTGGGTGCTCGATGCCGGCTGCGGTGCGGGAACCGATCTCTCTGCCCTCGCGTCAATCCTGCCGCCCGCGACACGAATGGTCGGTCTCGATGCGAGTGCCGCGCTCCTTGCCACCGCAGCGGAGCGGACGGCCGCCCACCGCAACCGGTGCCTGCTCATCCGCGGCGATCTCACACGAATCCCCTGCCGGGACGGGGCATTCTCATGCAGCCGGATCGACCGGGTGCTCCAGCACATTCCTGACCCGGAACAGGTAATCCGGGAACTGGCACGGGTCACGGCGCCCGGGGGAACGCTCGTTGCGTTCGACAACGACTGGGACACGCTCTCCATCTCCCTGAGTAACCGGGAGACCTCGGCCCGGCTGACCCGGTTCTGGCGCGACAGTTTTGCTTCAGGCCGGGTGGGAAAGGATCTTGCCGGACTCTTCCGTGACGCCGGGTTCACGGAGGTTCACGCGGAGCCAAAGACACTCACGATTGTCGGGCTCTCACTCGCAGAGAAGGTCTTCGATATCCGGATGCTGCTCGACCGGATGACACAGGCCGGGGCGCTGACACCCGCCGAGGCAACCGGTGTATGGGACGAACTGGTGCGCCGGGTGCAGCAGGGGACGTTCTCATCGGGATATACCGGCTATCTGGTCTGGGGAAGAAAACCGGGGTAGATGTTGTGCCTCAGGAGGAGTAAAGAATTATCCCCATCAGTATGATGGTTAATACAATCCCCGCAATGAGAAGAATAAAATCGACGAATATTTCCCGTTTCATTTTTCCTCGGTAAAAATTATTCTTGGTTCAGCTCACTCATAAAAACAGGAATCTCAATGGGGGATCCTGCGTATACAGTTGTTGCGAAAGTACAGGAATTTCGTCCCCGGCACCGGTTGGTGTTGGCAGGGGAGAGGGTATCTCACACTGATCCAGATGGTCTGACATTACAACCTGTTGATCTCTCTGATTCACCAAGGGAGCGGATCTCTGAACAAAGGGGGACGATATTGGGTGTTCTTGTGCTGTGTGCCTGGCCCGCATCCTTCATCTTTTTTTATTCCTGAATTCATTTTTTGGTGTTTTCGATCACATGCGCTTTCCGGGTGACGACTCGCTATTCCAACTGGTAGTACCGGGTTTGACGTTCCTGGACTTGTTCCTTTTAACGATGGTTCATGCGCATCCCCCCGTTTTGGATAATCTGATACATCGCATTTTTTGTCGTCCTCCGGTTATCCCAGGCGCCATTCAACGGTTGTAAGGATTTCCGTAATGGTGCCGGTATTCTCCCGACTTATTTCCGATTCGTTTTCCTCAAGAATTTCAAGTTGCCGTCTTATTTCGGCAATTTCGTCCAGCGTGATAAGAAACCACGGATTCTCATGAGGCATTCCCATACAACTCCTCATCATGAACGTTTTCCCAAGGCCGGTATCATGGTTCTGCCTCGCTTTTCCTGATCTCGCAGACCCCCGACCTCCACAGCTTTGACAAGTATAACCGGGCCCAGACGAATGCCAGCAGACCCCCGGCAACTTCCCCGGCAACCAGTCCCCACCAGACACCCTGTTCTCCCATGCCCAGTGGGATTGCAAACAGGTACGCAAAGACTGCGGCAAATGCAAGGCTCCTCATGAACGTGAGAAACAGGGAGGTCGGTCCTTTACCTACCCCCTGGAATACGGAGGACGACAGGAGGCCCAACGGTACAAAAGGATAAAACAGACACATGACACCGATGAATGCGGCAATGGCCGGATAGAGATGGGCACTTTCCTGTGAATAGGAGAATATAGAGGCAATCGGGTATGCAAAGACCCAGGTCAGGAGACTGACACAGAGGGCAAGAGCAATCCCGAAAAGTATAGAGAACGTGTGTGCAACCCGGATCTTCTCATAATGCCGGGCCCCATATGCCGCACCGACAACCGATACCACGGTTGTGCCGATTGCAACAATGGGTACGATCCCATATGACACAACCCTGAATCCAACGGAAAAGACCGCTACAGCATCAGTGGTAGCTACAATAACGAGGATCAGGTTGAGAATGATACTCAGTACCGACATCAGCACGTACTCAACACTGGCCGGGATTCCCACGTTCAGGATATCTGAGACCACGCTCCGGCACGGGGTGAAGACCTGCCGGGAAAAGCAAACGTACAAATTCTTTTTGATAAAAAACCAGTAACAAAGGACAACCGTTACCGCTGCAAGGGAGATGATCGTGCCCCACGCGGCTCCTGCAATACCGAGGCCCAGACCATAGATCAGGAGAGGGTCAAGGACCATATTCAGGAGAGTTGCAGCCACCATGGCATACATCGTTCTTTTTACATCACCTTCCGCTCTGAGGATACCATACGCAATATTGACAAAAATGATGAAGAATGAACCGGCGAAGAGAACCTGCCCGTATGCCACCGCAAGACCGGCAGTTTCACCGGCACCAAAAAGGAGGGCTATCGGTTCTGCAAAGACGACAAGCGGCACGGTAATGATTGCTGACAGGATGAGAGCGATGAGAAGTGCATGCACTGCACCGTTGCTTGCACCGTTACGGTCGCCTGCGCCGATCATCCGGGCGATAGCTGATGTCGCCCCTGCTCCAATGCCACTTCCCAGACCGATGAGAACCATAAACAGGGGTGACATGAACCCGATGGCAGCCAGAGCATCAGAGCCAAGGCCTACAACCCAGATCGCGTTCACGACATTATAACTGGACATCAGGAGCATGGCGATGATCATCGGCCCTGATAAGGAGATGATTGCTTTTTTCGGATCACCGGTCAGGATTGTAACACCCTGGGTTTCTCCAGGGGAACAGGCATTTTTTTGATCGGCAAAAGAAAAAAGTTTCATTGTCCCACACACTTCACTCGTGCCGCAGTGCATCGATCGGGTTGAGGTTCGCTGCCTGCCACGCCGGGTAGATACCACAGGCCAGACAGATTACGATCCCGAACCCGACACCTTCGGCAACTGATAGCGCAGTTGAGATCGTCCACAGGTACTCGGTCGTTCCCAGCATCAGGGCGCTGACGGCATACCCCGCAAGAATGCTCAGGATACCTCCAACAATGCTTCCGATAACCCCGATGATGGCAGCCTCGTAGATGAACATGCTCATCACCTCTTTCTTCTGCGTCCCGATGCTCCGCATGATACCGATCTCCTTGATCCGCTCGTTCACGGACATCATCATGATGTTGAAGATCGAGACCCCGGCAACGATCATGGATATCCCGCCGATCGCGGTGACGAACGTCGTGATAGTACCGAACGTCGCATAGAGCGAGTCGAGCGTTGCCTTGCTGTCCGTTACGCTGACGATCTTGTCCCTGCGATTCAGCTGCTTCTCGACGATCGTCTTGACTTCGGCTGTGTCCTGCCCTTCTTTCACCTTGACGACGACCTGGTCGTACTGATCGATATCCCCGAAGTTGGACTCATACCAGTCCTGGGTCACGACGAGGGCATTGTCCGTACTAAGATCGAAACTCATGCCCCGTTCCTCGATGATGCCGGTGACGCGGAGCGTTCCGTACTGGCCTTCGGAGCCGATCGTTATCCGCGATCCGACCCGGATATTATTGTCCTTTGCAAACTCGGATCCCACGAGGCAACCGGAGTTCCCGTTGTTGTAATCCCCGGCAGTCAGTACCAGGTTGAAATCGGGGATGCGCGCCGGGTCCACCCCGTAGATGGTTGCCACGATGTCATCACTGCCCACACCCACACTCATGCGCTGAGAGGTCTGGTGTACCGGGATGGCAATGTTCGGGGCAACCGCCTGCTTGATCTTCTGGTAGTTCGAGTCAGAGATGTACTGGTCCTGGGTACTGCCTCCCGGTGCTCCTCCACCCGGTCCGCCCTCGCTCGCACCGGAGTACGGGCTTACGATCACGCTGTCACCGACAGAATTGAGGCTCTCGGAGACCGAGGCGACCATGCTGTTGCCCAGGATCCCCATGGATGCAATGGCAACGACACCGATCACGATGCCGAGCATCGCGAGGGTTGAGCGGAGCATGTGAAGGCGGATATTCCGCTTGGCAATCTCCCAGAAAATTGCGGTCATGCCGCAATTCTCCCGTCTATGATCCGTATGGTCCGGTTCGTATAATTGGCAACATTGGGGTCGTGGGTCACAACGATGATCGTAGCACCTTTTTTATTGAGTTGTGTCATGAGTTCCATGATACTCGCCCCGGTCTTTGAATCGAGATTTCCCGTTGGTTCATCGCACAGGAGGATATCCGGGTCGTTGATGAGGGAACGGGCAACTGCTACCCGCTGCTGCTGGCCACCAGAGAGTTCCAGGGGTGTGTGCGTATAGAGATGTTCGTCCAGCTGGACCGCCCGGAGCACTTCTTTTGCCTTCTCCACATTTACGCCTCCCTTGAGCATCTGGGGAAAACTGACGTTCTCGATGATATTCAGGAGCGGGAAGAGGTTGAAGTACTGGAAGATGAACCCGATCCGGTCCCTGCGGAGACTTGTCAGTTCCACATCGGACATATCCCGGATCGGGATCCCGCTCATGGAGATAGTCCCGAAGGTGGGCTTGTCAAGGCACCCCATCAGGGTCAGCAGGGTGGATTTTCCCGAGCCCGACGGCCCCATGATGGAGATGAACTCTCCCCGCTCCACGGCAAAGGAGATATGGTTGAGCGCGGTCACATCTCCCGACTTGAGCGGGTAGATCTTGACCACGTCCTCAAACTGTATTACCGGTTCCATGGCTTACAGCCTCACTGGTTCTTCTTTCTCTTCATGTAGAGGTATCCGCCGAAGACCAGCGCGATGACGAGAATCACTCCGATCACGGGGAGCAGTGACGGCTGGCTGGCATTCTGGTCGCTCGAAGTAGTCGTTGCAAGGCTGATGGTCTTTTGTGAGGTGATCACATTACCATCGGCATCCTTGTAGGACATCTGGAGCGGCACGGTATTGCTTTCTGACGTGAAGGAGATCTCAAAACTCCCAAAATCGTCAGGTTTCAGGACACCCACAACATAGTTCTTGTAGGGATCCGCCGGGACTGCCGGAGATGCCGATGTGACCGTTACGGCATTGGCCGTCTCAAGACCTGCGTTGGTTACATCGCCGGTTACGTGGTAGACCGAGCCCTCCGTGGTCACCTTGATGTTGCTGATTATGGGATCGGCCTGTTTCTTGTCCGTGCCGAACGTGATCGGAAGGGTGGCGCTGGCCGTGTGGGCATTGTCCCCGTTATCATAGTTCACGGTTACTTTGAGGTCCGTCTCCTTGCCCGGGGTTACCGAGATGGTCTTATTCACCGAGGAGCCGGATGGCAGATCTCCGATGTATACCTTCGCAGGAAGTGCAGTCATTCCCTCACCGGATACGTCAAGGACGACATTCTTCACGTCATTTTCGCGGGGATTGGAAATCTGCACGGTAATCGAATCTTTATTGTTTTGGGCAAATGTGTCAGGTTGATCAATGACCGTCACCACAACGGGAGTATTTTCCACCCTGACGGGAGTACGGTAATACAAGTTGTTTGCATCACGGAGGCTTACCGAGAACGACGGATAATACCATCCCTCTTTGGCATCAGTCTCAATGGAAAAGACAAACGTCCTCGTCTGGAGCGGGCCGATATTTGCTGAGGTGTCGTACGTACCGCCGGTGAGACGGATATCCTTGTCACCAAACGTGGCGTGGTTGACCATAATACTTTCATTTGCATTTCCATTGGTCACGGAAAATGTGGCTGTACCTTTTTCGCCGGTGAAAAAAACCCCGGGATCGATGGTCGCACCCGAGACATACACTCTCCCTGCGGCAGCAATAGACGCATCGGTTGTATAGGCACTGACTGTTCCCACAAGAGTTGCAATGGCTAAAAAGATCCCCATATATAGCAGGATCCTTGCCGGGATACGATTGTTCCTGCGCGGATTTACCGCGTGCATCGATACAGATCCTGTGCTGTCGGAGTGTTTCATTCCACAGACTATTCCTTCGAATCGTTGTAATCCGAACATGCGTTTCCTCAATCAGAATGTTATGTTGTAGTAATTTTTTTTACTACTTGGAATGTTAAGTTAACCGTACATTGATAAAAAGGTTACGCAAGGTGTAGTAAAATTTTTAACAACAAAATGATCATGCTATCACTATGGAGAGCATCCCGGCCGGACTTGTAAAATCGCTCAACGATCTCGGTTTGACTACCTATGAAGCGAGCGTGTATGCTGCGCTGGTCCTGTATGACAACGCAGAGGCCAAGGAGATCATTGATTTCCTCTCCATCTCCAAACCCAGCGTGTACGAGGCATTGGATCGTCTTGCAGAGATGGGACTCGCGGTGAAGAGAATCTCAAAGCCGGCCCGGTACAGCCCGATCTCCCCGGAGATGGCAATCAGCCTCCTCATGGACAGGCACAGGAAGGCAGCTGACCTGGCACTGGAAGCACTCCGTATGCTGGAGAAAGAGAAGGTACGTACCGACAAGGAGGATGCCCTCTGGACCATTTACGGGGACGCCAACATCGAGTATAAAATCCGGGAACTCTTCGGGAAAGCAAAACAGCAAATCAGCTGCATGATTGGTGAACGGTACCTCCCGTTCATCCAGAATATCAAAATTAGGGATGTTTCACTGCAACTCATGGTGATCTCGGATGATCCGGATCTTGAGAACAGACTGAAGAAATTATTTCCGGGGAAAAATGCAGTCATCCATGTCACCTCCTCCGAACAATTTAAAATCCCGCCACCATTTATCCCGCCGGAATTCGAGGAGATCCATAACCTGATGAAAGTCGAACACATGCTTGAGCTGATCGTTGACGATGAGGAACTTCTCATGGTTCCGCCATTTATTTCCGGCAGCGTTTCAGTCCTCAACACCCGGAATAAGGGAGCAATCCTCCAGATGAAAATGATGAGCCAGCTCAACCTGAAACGGTTCATCACAAATGAGGAATTTCCTAGTCCCCGGCAACTCCCTCAAAAGAGATCGCGAAAATAGGTAGGATCTGAATACCGGGTCCCGGAACGAGTCTCGCTCGTGCCCGATAAAGGGGCAGGGAGATTCTCCCGGGGATCACACTACCAGCATCAACCCGGGATGCGACCCGGTGATCGACCGGCCACCCTGCGGGGTCACGATAAACGTATTCTCGATCCCGACAAGGCCGACACCCTTGATCCCTTTCTTCGGCTCGACCGCAAACACCATGCCTTCCTGCAATGGTTCGTCAAAACCCTTCGCAATGACCGGGAGTTCATCGATCCACAACCCGATCCCGTGACCGAGGAACTTCACCGTATGATTCCCGTACCCCATGAACCCCTCGCGGAACGCCGGGTCAAGACCGTCCATCACGGTCGCATAGATCTCTGACGGGATTGCGCCCGGCTTCAGGAGCGACGACACCTCATCGATCACCGCCACGCACTGCTCGTGCACCCGGATCGCCTCCTCCGGGATAGCTTTCTGGAACATGTAGGTCTGCGTCTTGTCGGTCTGATAGCCCTCGACCCCGCACCCGATATCGATCACCACAAGATCGCCCTTCGCCAGTTTTTTTGTCCGGCTTCCCATCAGCGGGACCGCGGGGTGGAGACCGGAGATCCCCCCGGGCGTATCCACGCAGATGGGATAGATCGAACTCGTTCCGAACCCGACCTGGCCGATCAGCATCTCGTTGAACATCCCGAAGCGGATGATCCCGTGGTGGCCTTCCCGCACCATGACGGAATAGAGGTCCGCGATCAGCGTTGCCTCGTCAATTCCCTCCCGTAACAGGTCCGGCACGCAGTCTTCGAGCACGTGCCGGTGGATCGCGCCCGCCTTCTCCATGAGCGCGAGTTCGTACGGGCTCTTTACCGCCCGGGTCATGAGCACCTGCATATCGAGCGGCTGGACGCCGGTGAAGGCGAAGTGTTTCTGCATCCGCCCGTACTGCGCAAGCGTCACGGAATCAAGTTCAAGGTATACCTGTTTTTTCAGCGGGCCCATGGCAGCCGCTGCGTCCCGGAAACTCGTCATCTTCCGGATATCCGGAAACTGCGATTCATTACAGGCCCGTTCGTAACTCTTCCGGACCCAGAAGACCGCATCGCCGTTCCGGGGAACGAGCAGCAGGCCGTCCTGGATGGTGCCGGTGAAATAATAGAGATTGATGGGGGAGGTGATGGCCGCAGCCTCCCAGTCCGGGCGGTCGCGATCCATCCGGGCCCGGAAGCGGTTCAGCCGGTTGTCGAGTTCGGTGAGCGGGACCTTCATGGTTATCAATAATAGTGGGAAATCCTGCTAATTAACGGTACGTAAATCCTGATCCGCTGGCGAAAAAAATAAAAAAAGATCCGGTTAATTATCGGGTACTCTTTTCCTGGTCCCAGCGTTCCAGCACTTCGCTGCCTTCGACAAAGACCATGTTGTGCTTTTTGCCGTACCGCATGGCATCCTCTTTGGAGAGGGCAAAGCCGCTCTCATCGTCCAGCATCTCGCAGATCGTAACCGAGGGGGTGATCCCCGCCATCTCGGCCATTGCAATCGAGAGCTCGGTCTGGCCGTGCCTGACATCGAGCAGCCCGTCCGCGGCACGCAAAAGCGCCATGTGGCCCGGGGTCCGGAAGGTCTCGTGGAAGTTCACGGTACCGCCATTGAGCGCCTGCTTCACCTGCTCGGCAATCGCGTTCACCGTGAGCGCCCGGTCCCGGTCGGTGATGCCGGTGAAGGTGTTCCGGTGGTTCACCCAGAGCGAGAACGAGGAATGGTTCTTCCGGTCGTACGGGATATCGCCTTCGCGCTCGGCAACCGCGATCGCCCGGAGGGCATCGCTCGCAAACGGGAGGCCGAGCCGCTGCGCTGCCACCGGGTGGACGGCCGTGCAGATCAGACCGCCGCCATCCTTGCGCATCTGGAGGATATGCTTGTACGTGACCGCATCGGACCGGATCGCAAAGTCCGTCTCCTTCTCCCGGTCATCGAAGTCGTAGAGCAGGATGAACTTCCCGTCTTTGAGCGCCTGCAGCGCCGCATCCATCACGTTAGCCCACCTCAACATTGATGCTGTCATTGTCCTCGACACCGAGCTTCCGGCGCAGGGCAAGGGGTGCGATCACTTCAATGAGATCGTCCGGGTAATGGGTCCTGCCGGGCACCACGATCCCGCACTTGATGGTACCAATCCGGCACGGGATACACCGGGCATCGCCGAACGTCCGGCCATCGGTTGAGAAACCCTTGATCCGGGTCCAGTCAAGGCTGTCGATCTTCTTCCTGACCGGCAGGCTCGACTGTGCAAGGCGGATATTGAGGGTACCCGGGTAGGGCTCAAAGCCGAGTGCCGCACCGAACTGCTCCTTGTACGGCCCGAGACTCATATAGTATTTTCCTTCACCGATCCCGCTCACCACGGCACCGCTCAGCTGGTAGCTCTTGCCGCCTTCGGCAAAGATCCGATTGTAATCCTGGTGTTCCTTACGGAGCACCTCCTCGCCGGCTTTCGTCACGGTCACGTGCTGGCCGTCCGCTGAAAGGGCCCGGGTAATGAACCCCCCGGTCTCAAGACCTTTGAGCCGGCGCGAGGCCGTCTGCTGGCTGATCCCGAGCATCTCGCCGATACTTAAGGTGGAGACAAAGACCGGGCCGCGGCAGCCACCCCGCACCGCGATCGCCTTGAGGCACTGGAGATCTTCCGCTGGTATCATGATAATCAGAATTGAGTTGCTTCTTATTTATGAGTTGCTTCTGGAGATTGTCCCCGTCGTGGTTCGCTTTGTGTCGAAATCGGGTTCGTTAATTATATAACGCCCGGGCTCCTTGGTTATGAGCATGAAATCCGGTCTGCGAAACCAGCTTGCCGAGAAGATGGCAGGCGAAATTACGCTGTCGGACTCACCGGGACATGCGCTGAAGAAGTGGCGCATGAACTTCGAGATTGCGCCGGGAGTTCTCTCGGATCGTCTCGGGGTCTCCCCGTCGGTCATCAGTGATTACGAGAGTGGCAGGCGGAAGAGTCCCGGCACCGCTGTGGTCGGCAAGATAGTCGACGCGATCCTTGCAATTGACGAGGAGGCAGGCGGCACCCACATTCACAAATTTGCAACCATGCTCTTTTCGAATGTCGAGGATGACGTGATCTACGATCTCCACGAGTACGAGAACCCGGTTTCGCTGACGGAATTTACCGATGCGATCGGGTGCACGCTGCTCTGCGGGGCGACGGACAAACACATCTTCGGTTACACGGTGGTCAACAGCTTAAACGCGATCATGCAGCTCTCAAGCGAGGAGTTCAACCGCATTTATGGCTGGAGCACCGAGCGGGCGCTGGTCTTCACCAACGTCTCGACCGGCAAATCGCCGATGGTTGCGATCCGCGTCACGCCGTTCAAGCCGCGGTGCGTGGTACTGCAGGGGATCGATGCCCCTGACGTCCACCCCATCGTGGCAAAGATGGCGGAGAAGGACCGCATCACCGTATTCTGCACGAGCATGGATGTGGACAAAATCGTGAGTACCCTGAGGGAGAAAAAATGGTAGGCATCATTACCTACGGTACATACATACCGAGATACCGGATCAAGGTCGAGGAGATCGCACGGGTATGGGGCGGCAACGCATCCGATATCACGGGCGGTCTGGGCGTTTTTGAGAAGTCCGTTCCCGACATGGACGAAGACGCTGCAACCATTGCTGTCGAAGCGGCACGCAATGCGCTGCTGCGCCGGAAGGTCGACCCCAAGGAGATCGGCGCTGTCTACGTAGGCAGCGAGTCCCATCCCTATGCCGTGAAACCAACGGCCTGCACGGTGGGTGAAGCGATCGGGGCCACCCCGAACATGACCGCGGCGGATTACGAGTTTGCCTGCAAGGCAGGCACCGCGGCAATCCAGACCTGCATGGGTATGGTCGCGAGCGGGATGATCAAGTATGGTCTTGCCATCGGATCCGATGTCTCGCAGGGTGCACCGGGCGATGCGCTCGAGTACACGGCAGCAGCGGGCGGAGCGGCATTCATCATCGGGAACGATGACCCGATCGCAACCATCCACCACACCTGCTCGTTCACGACCGACACGCCCGACTTCTGGCGCCGCGAAGGGCAGAACTATCCCCGCCACGGCGGCAGGTTCACCGGTGACCCCGGCTACTTCAAGCACGTGAAGGGCGCAAGCAACCTCCTCTTTGAGCAGACCAAGAAGACCCCCAAGGACTTCACCTACGCGGTCTTCCACCAGCCCAACGCGAAGTTCCCGCAGAAAGTGGCAAAGGATCTCGGCTTCACAAAAGAGCAGATCACACCGGGCCTTGTTGTCCCGCACCTTGGCAACACCTACTCGGGCGCATCCCCGATCGGTCTTGCCGCAACGCTGGACATTGCAAAGCCTGGCGACACGATCTTTGTCTGCTCGTTCGGTTCCGGTGCCGGCAGCGATGCCTTCGACATTGAAGTGACCGATGCAATCAAGACCAAGATCAACCGCGATGCAGCACCCGGGGTAGAGAAACTGCTAAAGAATCCCATCTACCTGGATTATGCACGATATGCCCAGCACAAGGGAAAACTGGTGATGCAATCATGAGAGACGTAGCTGTAATCGGGATCGGATGCACGAAGTTCGGCGAGCACTGGGACCGGTCGTTCCGCGACATATTTGTCGAGGCAGGGGCGCTTGCCCTTGAAGACGCCCAGCTCTCGGGCGAGAAGATCGATGCCATGTACGTCGGGAACATGAGCGCCGGCCGGTTCGTTGAGCAGGAGCACATCGGGGCGCTTATCGCGGACTACGCCGGCATGGCAACCCGCCACATTCCCTCGACCCGTGTCGAGGCCGCGTGTGCCTCGGGTGGCCTTGCCTTCCGGCAGGCCGTTATCGCAGTTGCGAGCGGCATGGAAGATATCGTTGTCGCAGCCGGTGTCGAGAAGATGACCGATGTCGAGCCCGGTGCAAGCACCGATGCCCTGACCGGCGCTGCGGACCGCGAGTGGGAAGGATTTGTCGGCGCGACATTCCCCGGCCTCTATGCGATGATCGCAAAGGACTACATGCACAAGTACTCCATGACCCGCGAGCAGCTGGCACAGGTAGCTGTGAAGAACCACTACAACGGTGCACGCAACCCTATCGCCCAGTTCCCGCAGGAGATTACGATCGACACCGTCCTGAGATCCGCGATGGTCGCAGAACCCCTCCGGCTCTTCGACTGCTCGCCCATCACCGACGGTGCAGCAGCCGTCATCGTTGCCCCACTCGAACGGGCACGCGAGTTCACCGACACACCGATCAAGGTGCTGGCAACCGCGCAGGCAAGCGACTCGATCGCCCTCCACGACCGGCGCGACATCTCGACCATGGATGCAACCGTTGCCGCAGGGCAGCGGGCGTTCAAGATGGCGAAACTCACCCACAAGGACATCAACATGGTGGAAGTGCATGACTGCTTCTCGATTGCCGAGATCTGTGCGATCGAGGACCTCGGGTTCTGCAAGAAGGGCACGGCCGGCAAGTTCACCGCAGACGGCGAGACTGCGCTCGGCGGCAGCATACCGGTCAACACGAGCGGCGGTCTCAAGTCCTGCGGCCACCCGGTCGGGGCGACCGGCATCAAGCAGGTGTACGAGATCGTCCAGCAGCTCCGCGGCACCGCGGGCAAACGCCAGGTCGATAACGCAAAGATCGGCATGACGCAGAACGTTGGCGGCACCGGTGCCACGGTGGCTGTCCACATCCTCGGGAGGGTCTGAAATGACCGTAGCACGATTCTGGAGAAAGATCCCCCAGCGCTATAACCTGATCGGCACGAAGTGCGAGACCTGCGGACGGCATTTCTTCCCCCCGCGGACCTTCTGCCCGGACTGCCGCAGGGAGGGCAAGATCGTTGACCACAAGTTCTCGGGCAGGGGAACCATTGTCACCTACACGGTGATCCAGACCGCACCTGACCAGTTCGCGTCCCACGGACCGTATGTGCTTGCCATCATCAAGCTTGACGAAGGTCCCCAGATGACCACCCAGATCATCTGCGACCCGAAAGAGGCGAAGATTGGCATGAAGGTAAAGAGCGTCTTCCGCCGGATCGCCACTGATGGCGAGAGCGGTATCATCCACTATGGCACAAAGTTCGTGCCGGTGGAATAACCTCTTTTTCGATTGTTCAATACGACCGATTTTCCTTACAAAACTATTCTATTGAACTGTTGAAATCCCACCTCTTGGACCGGATAAGGCGGGTTTCATCAGGATCTTTCATTTTCAAAATTGTTAAGTTCCATTTCTTTTTTGGATTGACTCAATTGCTTTTTTTGCAACCAAAACATTTTGAGATTGACCCCAATTTTTCCTTTGTCCTTTTCCGCCATCACGCCGCGTATTTATAAAAGAAAAATCATGGGTATCAACAATTTTTTGAAGATATTCAATTTCGGTTGCATCGCCAATTTCTCCAAGTGCCAGTATTGAGGTATGACGAATTCTAGGTGAAGGATCTTCGAGTCGCTCGACAAATGCTTCCTTTGCCTCTATACTTCTCAATTCATACAATGATAGAAGTGCTTCGTATCTGACTTTACTATCATATTTCACTGCATCAAGTAATGCATCAACTGCTTGGGGCTGATTAAATTCCCTCAATCTGCGAGCTGCTTGATTCCTTTCGCGATCATAGCCATTGCGAAGTGTTTGAATTAATTGGGAACGAAGGTCCGGTTTAGGTTGTATTGTTGGTGGGTCGAGAGGAGTGAGAGGAGATAAGGGAATAATGTCTTGACCAATTACTTCGATTATTCCACTTACGACACTACCAAGTCCATTTTTGGTATTTGCTGCAAGCTTATCTGCAATAATTGGACAATATTCTAAAATTTCTTCTCTGGATATTTCATGCCAAACAGGCAGAATTACCTTTTTTCCATTGATCTCTCTGGCAACAAGACCTTCGAGTTCTTTCTGAGGCCAGTCTTTCGAGAAAAAATTGTGACTGATAATTACAATACCATATTGCGAATTTGCCAAGCCATGATTAATAGATCTACTCAGACTGTCTCCGATTTTTAAAGTGAGATCATCATACCAGATTTTGTACCCGTGATTCTGTAACCTTTCAGCAAGTGGTTGCGCCACAGCAGCTTTGTCTTCACTAGCATGACAGATGAACGCATCCCATTTCTTATCCGTCAACTGGCCAACTCCAGAAGAGTGAATTGTTTTGGTTGCTAATTGATTTTTGTACTTGACTTTTCCTCCCTCCATCACAAGCACTATCTCCAAGCACGATCACAATTCAGGTACACAAGAACGAGTCGTGGGGCCAGCGTCATGCAGGAGATCATCACAAAAAATCTTCAGGAGATCATCCGGATCTGCAAGGACCGGAAGGTTTTGAAGCTCGCGGTCTTTGGCTCGGCTGCCGGCAACCGGTTCGATCCGGAGAAGAGCGATCTCGATCTCCTGGTGGAATTTTTCCCCATGACCCCCGCGGACCATGCCGGGCAGTACTTCGGGCTGGCCGAAGACCTCGAACGCCTCTTCTCCCGCCCGGTCGATCTCGTGGAGCCAGGACCTATCAGGAACCCGTACTTCCGCAAATCACTGGACGAGACAAGGGTCGAACTCTATGCAGCCGCATGATACCCGTAAATATCTTTTCGATATCGCAGAATCCTGCGGCCTCATCACCCGGTTCGTTGCCGGCAAAAATTTTTCCGATTACACAAACGATCCGCTCCTCCGGTCCGGTGTCGAGCGTCAGTTCGAGATCATTGGCGAGGCACTGAACCAAGCGCTCCGTTACGATCCGGGACTTGCAGCATCGATCAGCAATACCTCGCGGATCATTTCCTTCCGCAACCGGCTGATCCACCGATACGCAACCGTATCGGATGAAGTGGTCTGGGGCGTGATCGAGACCAACCTTCCGGTGCTCACGCGCGAAGTAAAAGATCTGCTTGACAAAACCGGCAATCTCCCTTAAAGGCGAGACCTGCCAGAAATCCCCGGGAATCTAAAAACGCCACCCTTGAGATTATCTCCATCCAGTTCAGCCAGGAATTCCCCCCGCCATTTCCCCGGCCAGCCTTTTCCACAGAATATCAGCTCACCCATCATCCAAAAGGCAACAATTAGACGTTTTTCAGAGCCTGAAATACCCCTCATATGGGCAAAATAATGCTAATGTAGCCTTCTTTCAAAACCAGTACTCTAAAATTCGCCAAAAAACGCGACTATCAAAAAAGTGGTTCTTTGAAATGGGCTCCGATTGGAAAACAGAGCGTTTTAAAAGGACTTTATTCTCAGGAGGTTTGTAAGTCCAGGACACCCAAAAAATGAGAGGTTTCACACCTGAGAACGGTTCCTTCCTTCGAAGACTGTTTGCCTGACCTCCTAAAAATGACCCCCTGAGGGAGGAGCCCGTAGGGGAGATGACAGTACGGGGGCATCTCTCCCCACCCAGGTTCACCGTCGGAGCATCACGCTGCCCGGGCAGTACCCTGCCTCCCGTATGACACTGTTTTTCCAAAAACCGACACTGTTTCGTGAATAATCACTTATTTTCACTTCGTAGAACCTTAGCAGCATTTAGCACTATTTGGAGGGCTGATCGGCTCCTGGATCGGACTCCGGTACGGGAAAATGATATTCGGGTCGGGTTACGGGAGCCGGATATGAGGACATTCAGCAACGGGTTTCCGGAGGGATGCAATCCCGGGACCGTCAGCCTGCGTGGAACTGTATTTTTTTTAATTTCGGCATGGACCCTTCGGTCAGACTTATGAAATTTAAAAAAATTTGCTCTGTAGAAAACCTTTTTTCCGAGAAAATACAGGGTCTGATCGACCAAAA
>CAZQGG010000005.1:21132-284069 GCA_964592875.1 uncultured Methanoregula sp. | reverse complement strand
ATGAAAGATATCATCATCAAAGGTGCCCGCCAGCACAACCTCAAAAATATCAGCGTCACCATCCCCCGGGATCAGCTGGTCGTCATCACCGGCGTCTCCGGCTCCGGCAAATCCACGCTCGCGTTCGATACGCTCTATGCGGAAGGCCAGCGCCGGTACATGGAATCGCTCTCCTCCTATGCCCGGCAGTTCCTGGGCATGATGCAGAAGCCCGACGTGGACCATATCGAAGGCCTCTCGCCAGCGATTGCCATCGAGCAGAAGACCACCTCCAAGAATCCCCGGTCAACGGTCGGGACCACCACCGAGATCTACGATTACTTCCGGCTCCTCTATGCCCGCATCGGCACCCCGTTCTGCCCCGAGCACAATATTCCCATCGCCTCCCAGACCCCGGACCGGATCGCCGACCAGATCCTTGCCGAACATCCCGGCCAGGTCACCATCCTCTCCCCCATTGTCCGACAGAAGAAGGGAACCTACCAGCAGCTCTTAAAAGATCTGGACAAGGAAGGCTATGCCCGGGTCCGGGTCAACGGAAAAATAATCCGGACCGATGAAGAGATCACGCTCGACCGGTACAAGAAACACGACATCGAGATCGTGATCGACCGGCTGGAGACAAGCGACCGGTCACGGCTCACGGAAGCGATCGAGAATGCCTTAAAGAAATCCGAAGGGCTCATCATCGTGCTCGACGAGCAGGAGAAAGAGTTCACCTACTCCTCGCTCCTCGCCTGCCCGATCTGCGGGATCGCATTCGAGGAGCTCCAGCCACGGATGTTCTCGTTCAACAGCCCGTTCGGCGCCTGCGAGGAGTGCCACGGTCTCGGGGTCAAGATGGAGTTCGACCCCGACCTCATCATCCCGGACAAAGAGCGGTGCATTGCGGACGGGGCCGTTGCCCCGTACCGCAACCCGATGGACGGCTTCCGGGGCCAGTACCTTGCCACGGTTGCAAAACATTTCGGCTTCTCCGTCTTAACGCCCATCAAAGACCTGACCCGTGAGCAGTACAATGGCCTGATGTTCGGCTCAACCGAGAAGATGCACTTCTCGATGAGCGCAAAGAACGGCGATGCCCAGTGGTCGCACAACGGCGAGTGGGAGGGGCTGCTCCCGCAGACCGCCCGGCTCTATGCCCAGACCAAGTCCGACTGGCGGAAGCGCGAGCTCGAAGGCTACATGCGGGTCTCCGACTGCCCGTCCTGCAAGGGCAAGCGGCTCAAGGACAAGATCCTCGCGGTCCGGATCAACGGCAAGTCCATCATCGATGTCACGGATCTCTCCGTCTCCGCGAGCCTGAAGTTCTTTGACGGCCTGAAGCTGACCGACAAGGAGCGGGAGATCTCAAAGCAGATCCTCAAAGAGATCCGGTCCCGGCTGGACTTTCTGGAAAAAGTCGGCCTCGGGTACCTCACGCTCTCCCGGAACGCGGGCACGCTCTCGGGCGGGGAAGCGCAAAGAATCCGGCTCGCCACCCAGATCGGCTCGACCCTGATGGGCGTGCTCTACGTGCTGGACGAACCCTCCATCGGCCTGCACCAGCGCGACAACCGGAAGCTGATCGAGACCCTGCGGACGCTCCGCGATCTCGGCAACACGGTGCTCGTGGTGGAGCACGACGAGGACATGATCCGGTCCGCAGAGCACGTCATCGACATGGGACCGGGCGCCGGCGTGCATGGCGGCTTTGTTGTTGCGGAAGGCAACCCGAAGCAGATCGAGAAGAACAAGAAGTCGCTCACGGGCCAGTATCTTTCCGGTGCGAAAGAGATCGGGATCCCAAAGACCCGCCGGAAACCAAAACATTACATCACGGTCAAGGGGTGCCGGGAAAATAATCTGAAGAAGATCGATGCGAAGTTCCCCATCGGCCTTCTGACCGTGGTCACCGGAGTCTCCGGCTCTGGCAAATCCACGCTGGTCGAGGAGACGCTGTACAAGGGCATGATGCAGATCCTCCATCACTCGCGTGACCAGGCCGGTAAGCACGACAAGATCATCTTCGACTCCGATATCGACAAGGTGATCGTGATCGACCAGTCGCCGATCGGAAAGACCCCCCGGTCCAACCCGGCCACTTACACCAAGGTCTTCGATGAGATCCGCACGATCTTTGCCGAGACCAAGGAAGCGAAGATGCGGGGCTTCAAGCCGGGCCGGTTCTCGTTCAACATCCGGGGCGGGCGATGCGAGGCCTGCGAAGGCGACGGCCTGATCCGGATCGAGATGAACTTCCTGCCCGATGTCTACATCGAGTGCGAAGAGTGCAAGGGGAAACGCTACAACCGCGAGACGCTCGAAGTAACGTACAAGGGCAAGTCGATCGCCGATGTGCTGGACATGAGCGTGGAGGAGGCGCTGAAACTCTTCGAGAATATTCCCTCCATCAGCAGCAAACTGGAGACCTTGTCAAGGGTGGGCCTCGATTACATCAAGCTCGGCCAGAGCTCCACCACGCTCTCGGGCGGCGAGGCCCAGCGGATCAAGCTGACCCGCGAGCTGGCGAAGAGGGCCACGGGCCGGACGCTCTACCTGCTGGACGAGCCGACCACCGGGCTCCACTTCGATGATACGAAGAAACTGATCAAGGTGCTGGACGATCTGGTGGCCAAGGGCAACACCGTGGTCGTGATCGAGCACAACCTGGACGTGATCAAGTCCGCCGACCATATCATCGATATCGGGCCGGATGGCGGCGATGCCGGCGGGGAGATCGTGGCAACCGGGACACCGGAGCAGGTGGCCGCAGTGAAGGCGAGTTATACCGGGGCGTTCCTAAAAGAGCTACTTAACCAGAAGCCTGCATCCAAAAAGACCGGGTAGTAACACGGTACCACACCCGGCTGGCTTTCGGCCACACTTTTTTACTATCATGTAACCCGGAGGATCTCCCTATTTCTTAATACTGTGAAGAGAGACACACTGGTACTGGAAATGTTCGATACTGCCACGCTGCCCGGCACCCCCGGCTGTTACCTCTTCTTTGACAAGGACGGGACGGTCATCTATGTCGGCAAGGCGAAGCATCTCAAGAAACGGGTGAGCAGTTAC
The DNA here is from genome assembly GCA_964592875.1 of uncultured Methanoregula sp. Taxonomy (GTDB): domain Archaea; phylum Halobacteriota; class Methanomicrobia; order Methanomicrobiales; family Methanospirillaceae; genus Methanoregula. The sequence continues at coordinate 281,012 of CAZQGG010000005.1, read as the reverse complement.
TTCCAGAAGAAGGATCACGACCCCAAGACAACGCGGCTCGTTGCCGTAATCGCCCGGGTCAGTGTCATGGTCACCAACACCGAGACCGAGGCCTTCCTTCTGGAAAACAACTTAATAAAAAAACACCAGCCGAAATACAATATCGATCTCAAGGATGCGAAAAGGTATGCCTACATCGAGATCACCAGGGAACCCTTCCCCCGGATCGGCATCGCCCGCCACACCGTTCTGGGAGAGTCCACCTGCTTCGGGCCGTTCGTCTCTGCCGCTGAACGCGATGCCCTGATCCATATGGTGAGGAGAATTTTTCTCCTGCGATCCTGCCGGAGACTCCCCAAACGGGCATGCCTGCGGCACCACATGCATACCTGCAGCGCTCCCTGTGTAGGTGCGATCAGCCAGGAGGAGTACCAGCGCCAGGTTGACCGGGCAGCAGCCATCCTGAAAGGAAAGAGCAGCGAACTCCTCCTCTCCCTCCGCGAAGAGATGGCAGAATATTCAGGGCGCGAGGAGTACGAGAAGGCGCTCGTGCTGCGCAACCAGATCGATGCCGTCACCCGCCTTGCCGAGCGCCAGCATGTCGAGCGCCCCAAAGAGACCGACCAGGACGTCATCGGTTATGCGATATCCGACAACACGGTGTACCTGATGGTCTTCTCGGTGGAGAAAGGTCTCCTCACCGGCAAACAGGAATATTCGTTTGAAAACCGCGAAGAGTTCCTGGAAGAATTCCTGGTCCAGTATTATGCGGACCGTACGCCGCCATCGGAACTGATCTTGCCCCACGAGGTTGATGAGGCGCTGGCCGGGTTCCTCTCGGAACGCAAGGGAAAAGCCGTACAACTGACCGTGCCGAAGATTGGCGAGAAGAAGAAACTGCTCGACCTCGTAGAGAAGAACCTGGAGCACGCCTTCCTGAAGCATGAGCTGAAGGTGAAAGATCTCCAGGCAAGCCTCGGACTTACGGACTCCCCGGATGTGATTGAGTGTTTCGACATCTCGCACCTCTCCGGCACGGCCATGGTCGGGTCCATGGTCCAGTTCAGGAACGGGATCGCGGACAAGAAGAATTACCGCAGGTACAAGATCAAGACCGTTGAAGGCATCGACGACTTTGCGTCCATCGCCGAAGTGGTGAAGCGGCGGTACGACCGGCTCATCCGGGAGGATGCCGAGATGCCCGACCTGATCATCATCGATGGCGGGAAGGGGCAGCTCTCCGCAGCCGGCGATTCGCTGAAGGATCTGGACCTCACGATACCCGTCATCGCGCTGGCCAAGCGGGAGGAGGAGGTGTACCTCCCGGGAGAGGTTCTGCCCCGGCTGCTGGACAAGCACGGGATGGCCCTGCACTACCTCCAGGAGATCCGCGACGAGGCGCACCGCTTTGCCATCGCCTACAACCGGCTCCTGCGCAAGAAAACAGCCATCCCGGGAACGGCTGCCTCAAAAAAGACAAAGAGGAATCCTCCTTCCTGAAATCCCGTTGGCTGCCACAATTTTTTCCGGATTACGGGCAGGGATAAAAAATAAAAAAGATTTTGATTTCAGTTTTGGTTTCAGTGTTACTGCGGTTCGATGTGGATTCCGAGAGAGTAGCCCGTCTCGTTGCCCGTGACCGGTTCCCAGGATCGCAGGTAGGTTGCGGAGAACGTCTGGTTACCGGTGCCGCTGGCAAGGATCACCCAGGTCCGGGTTCCCCCGACACCGAGCATGCCTTCGGCATGCTTGTTCTCCTGGAAATCCGACGAGAGGATCGTCAGGCCGTTACTGGTACTGGCGTTCCATAAATAGCCCGTTGTGGGGTTTTCCGCAAGCGTGACGGCAAACCGGGTGTTCGCGGCGATGGTACCGGTGGTTCCATTTTCTTGTTCCGTAAAGGTGACCATTTTCTTTGTGTCCTGTGCGATTGTAACCGGAACGGATGTTCCGGTTGCCGGTGTTGTCTGTACGGTTGCGATACTCCCTTGTGCCGGGGATGCCTGCTGGGTGCATCCGGAAAAGAGCACAAGGACTGCTGCCATGGCAAGCAGTGCAAGGACTGCCGGCACGTGCCAGGGTGAACGCGTGGAGGATGTCATGTATACAACATTACCGAGCAGGATCTTATTATCATACCTTTGACTGCGGGAATATTCGCAGTATTCACCGGATTTAATACCCCCAAAAGCGTTCACTATGACATGGATTTCAGATACGGTCTCCTGGCAATGGTCTGCATAGTACTTGTGATTGCAGCCGGGTGTACGGGTACATCTCCCGCTGCAACTACTCCCATACCGACAACCGCTTCGGCAGTTTCTCCCACCGCCGTCTCAGCATCCCCCTCCGCGATCTCCAATACCACCTGTTCCGAGGATGTATGCAGGTTTATCCCGGCAACCTCGCCGGCTTCATCGGCCCGATCGCTCCGTATCGATCCGTCTCCCCTGCGCTACTCTCCCATCATGTCCTCAACCCCGGGGATCGGTCTTGAACCCGTTGCCACGGGTTTCAATGCAACGGACGCAACCTTCACCTGGAATGCCAGTTACGGGCAGTTCCTCTCGTGGGATGCCCCCGGCTATACGATGGATCAATTCGGGGCGTCAGCCACGGGTCCGGGCAAGAAACTCTACTGGACGTTTATCGATAAACCCGCGGGCACAGAAGAACCGGTCATCATCACCGTCACGGCAAAAGACCCGGAGTCCGGTGCCGTGTGGGGATCATCGGCCGTAACGCTTGCATGGGATGGCAATTATACCGTGATCGTACAAAAATAGAAAAGGATCACGTCTCTGAATTCCCACTCTTTTTCTCTGTTCTGGGATCTTCAAACAGCCGGTTCACTCCCATCAGGGTATTGATCCAGCGGAGATCTTCGCTTGATTCGATCATCATGATGAGCAGCAGCGTAAGCGGTATGGCAAAGAACATGCCAACGAGTCCCAGCAGCCATCCCCAGATGATCACGGAGAGGACCACAATAATGGCCGGGATGTCAAACTTCTTCGCTGCAAGGAATGAATAGACCGGGTTCTCCACCACGAGATTCAGGATACAGATGGCGACAATGACGGCGGCGGCACCGGGCAGGCCGAACTGGAGCCAGGCAAAGAAGATGGCGGGGATTGCGGCGATGATGAGCCCGAAGTACGGGATGTACCCCAGCAGGAATGTCAAAAGTCCCCACAGGATGGCGCCATGCACACCCATGATCGTGAGGAAACTCCCGAACAATAACCCGTGGATGGCATTGGTCTCAGTCCTCACCACCAGGAAATCGATGATATACTGGGTCATCTGGGATATTTTACGCAGGGTATCCGTATCTTTCCCGAAAATTTTTTCACCGCGGATCAAGATCTTCGGGACCTCGATCAACATAAAAAACGTGGTCACGGCCGCAAAGAAGATGAACATCAGTCCTTCGGCAAAACTTGTGGCGCCGGACAGTACGATCGACATCAGACTCTTGAAATCGATCGCCAGCGTGTCTTTAAGATTGGCGGAAAAACCGAAACTGGCAAGGAGCGTTGAGATCTCGGCAAGACGGGCATCGAACTCTGCCTGGAAGAGCGGGAGATCCGAGACCAGCGAGTTAAAGGAGAGGATTGTCACGAATACGAATGCAACAAGGACCAGCAGCGCTGCCAGCGTCACGAGACAGATTGCCGTGAGATCCGAGAAGCCCCGCTCTTTCAGCCAGGCAATGGAAGGGAGAAGAAGCAGGGTTAAGATGATCGCCATGAGGATGAGGCTGATTAAGTATGACGTCATCTTGATGGCGAGAATGATGATCAGGACGAGGCCGATAACGAAAAGGATGCGCTCGGCATGGGTCGATTCTGGTAAAGCCATGGTTACTTCTGTATCGGATGGACGATCATACAAAGCTTCCTCTCCTGCCTGCACGGGACGGTGAACCGGATCGCGAGCCCGGTGACCGGAACAGCGGGTAAACCGTGCACGACATCTGCCGGATTGTCGATTCGAATAAAAACGGGAACCGGCGTTACAGAAAAATCTGATAGAGAAAACCGGCCTGCCCCGGGTTACCGGGGGGCCGGTCAAAACGGAGATGATGATTGACCCTGCGATTCACTTCGGAGGGAGAGGTTTATTGTGCCATGGTAACGGGTGTGCCGCCCGTCCACAACATTTACAGGTGTTCTTGCTGATCGTGTTCTCGCTTCTTCGTTTCTTGGTCTCACTTCTATACAACAATACCTGTGCTGTTACGCACTGGTATATGTAATGTATGTTTGACATTTTGTTTTATATGCTTTCTCGTTGGGGTCCCATATCCCATCGCATGGTACCTGATGGCCCGGCGGATATCAAGCGGGTCTCCTGATAATTACGGGGTGTGCACTCCGCATGCAACAATCCTGTCCCGGTGTTTCAACCATTCAGAATATTCAGATAGATAGAGCAGGTAAGTATTTTACCAGAACAAAAGAGGCTAAGAAATGAAATTTTCCCCCTACCTGATATGTATCCTGCTCCTTACCGTGTGCGTGCTGCCGGTGCTTGCAGCCGAACCGACCGGGACTGTTACCACGGAACCGGCCATCATCCACGGTGTCACCCGCGAGGCGACCACGGTCACGACGGCGGTGCCCACAACGGAACCTACAAAGATAGCGACCACCGTCCCGACAAAAGAACCTACGGCAGAACCAACGAAGTCACCGACAACCGAAGTGACAAAGATCCCCTCCACCATCCCCACAACATCATCAGCGCCAAAGGTCGGATGGATCACTATCGTATCAACACCCTCGGGTGCGTCGGTCTCCCTGGATGGAAAGACCGTGGGGTTCACACCCATCACCGGGACGGAAGTAGGTGCCGGTATCGCCCACACGATACGGATCACCAAAGATGGATATGAGCCCTTCGAGAAGAGTGTCAGTGTCAGCAGCGGGGAGCAGAGTGCCGTTGACGCGACCCTGACTGAGATCGTCACCCCCACAAAGTCACCGACCCCGACACCCACCGCAACCCAGGGCCCGATTGGCGGGGGTAAGGGCTGGATCCGGATCAACGCAAACATTGACGGCGCGAGTGCTGCTCTGGGGGGCGTAGGCTGCACGATCACCAGTGGCTCCTGTTCGATCATGGTAGGAACGACCACCACCCCGGTCAAGACCTTCACCGTCCAGAAGTCCGGCTATTCTGAATATGCCGGCCCGATCACCACGTGGCCCAAAGAAGGCGAAACCGTTGACGTGTACGCGACCCTGAACCCGGTGACATCTACCGGCACCCTCCAGGTCTCCTCGTACCCCTCCGGTGCCGTTGCCACCCTCGACGGGGGGAACTGGCAGTACACACCTGCCCAGTTCACATCGGTATCTGCGGGAACGAATCATAACGTGCAGATCAGCCTGAACGGGTACGAGACCTATGCAGCAACCGTCTATGTCTCTGCCGGAGAGACTGCCTATGCAAGTGCAACCCTTGTTCCAGTGACCCCGTATCCCTCAACCGGATCCCTGGGTGTTGCGACCTCTCCCGCCGGGGCAGATATCTATGTTGACGGCAGGTACATGGGTGCGAGCCCGAATACGATCACAAACCTTGCACCGGGAACCCACACGCTTCGCATGCACAAGGCCGGGTATGATGAATATCTCCGGACATTTGTGATCACGGCAGGCCAGAAAACAACGGTAGACTACACACTCACTCCCCAGACATCGTCATTCGGATCGATTGAAGTGGCATCCACTCCGGCGGGTGCAACCCTCTTCCTTGACGGGAACTACATGGGTCAGACGCAGCCCGGGGATTATTTCGATCTCACGAGCCTGGTACCGGGGACCCATACCATCACGCTCCGCATGACCGGTTACCAGGAGTATACCCAGACCGTGTACATCCGCGGAGGCACCGTTGAGACCATCAATGCCCAGCTGGTCCCGGTGACGCCCGGGCCGGTCGCGGATACCACCGGCCAGATCACGGTGGTCTCCTCACCCCCGGGTGCTAACCTGTACCTCGATAATGTCTTCAGGGGAATCACCCCCCTGACCCTGTCCGATATCCCGCAGGGCTCGCATGTGGTGAGCGCACAAATGGGAGGGTACGCACAAGCAACCCAGACAATCACCGTGACCGGTGGCCAGACCACACCGGTTGCCCTCGGGCTTATCGAAGCAACAACAACCACAGCGGCAAAAACCCCGCTGACGGTCCTGCCGGTGATCCTCGGGCTCATCCTTGTGGGCGGGCTCGTCAGCCTTAAAAAGAAGTAATTCTCTTTTTTTATCGGACGCCAGTGTCCGGTAATTTTGTGCCCGGGCACGCTATGGCAGGAACTCTTTCTTGTGCAGCACCCGGTTCACTAAAAAAATGCGTGGATGTCTGCCTTACTCCACCCATCCGTTCAGCACAATTCGTCCCACAAACGGGTTGTCGGAGAGGTTACTCATGATGCCCCGGATACGGCAGGTTCCCCCCTCGTTCATCTCAAATTTCAGCTGTACCGGTTTTGCCATGCCCGGGTGGACGAGAACCTCAGAGAAGACCTGTTTTGCCTGCTGCCAGTCATCCAGCGAGAGATGGTTGAAGAAACTCTTCTTCAATTCATCATCCTTGTCACGGTACCCAAGGGCCCGCCGGAATGACGGGCTCTGCTGCGAGAACGAGCCATCAGGATTCAGGAGGACTACCACCTCTGAGGCTTCTTCGATCAGGGCCCGGAAATAGTCGGCATTGTTTTTGATCTGCTCTTCGGCCTGCTTTTTTGCCGTGATGTCCCGAACGCTGATGGCATATTTTTCAGGCGTCCCTTTGGGATCATAGACCGGGTAGATGGTCACGTCGTACCAGGTGTGGTGCAGCTGCTCCTCAAAATTGAGGCGTTTCTCTCCCGAGGTCACGAGCTGCCAGCAGGCCATGCGGGGGGTGAGGATCTTCCGTCCCACCAGTTCATATGCGCTGGTGCCTTTCAGCTCGTCGGGTGTTGATCCGGCACGGTTCGCCAGTACCTCATTGGCCACGAGAATTTTTCCGTCAACGCTGATGAGGTACAGGAGATCCTGGGAAGCATTCACCATCAGGCGCGTTGTGGCCTCGCTCTCACGAAGGCGCCGCTCCATCCGGTGCTTGTAGACCGCCACCTCGATGGCAGACTGAAGTGTTCTCTCATCATAAGGCTTGAGCACGTACCCGTAAGGCTCGGTCTTCTTTGCCCGGTTGAGCAGGTCCGCGTCAGCATATGCGGTCAGGAAGACCACCGGGATATCGTATGTAGTATGGATCTCGCCGGCCGTATCGATGCCATCCTTAAGCCCGGCAAGGTGGATGTCCATGAGCACCAGATCGGGATTGGCCTCTGGGATCTGTTCCAGCGCAGCTTCCCCGGATTTTGCAGAACCTGCAACCTGGTATCCCAGGCTCGTGACCGTCTCCCGTATATCGGCGGCAACAATGGCCTCGTCTTCAACAATAAAAATGCGGGGTTGAGGAGCATCCATAAGGAAGTCCTATCCCATCGCGGCCCCGAGCAGGTTCGCGGTGATCCGCAATGCCTCGATCTCATCGGGAGATCGTGACCGCTCCACCAGATCGAAGAATCCGATGATCCCCCAGAGGCTGTCCCGGATATAGATGGGAAGCATGACCCCGGATTTCACGCCAAGCAGGGCGAACAGCGTTTGTTCTTCTTTGGGAAGGGTTGCCATCGTTGCAGAGACCACCTCGCCGGTTGCAATCTGGTGTTCCCATTTCGAGAGACCCAGCGAGGCCCAGGTAAACGCTTTGAGTTCCGGTTTATAGAGGCAGGAATTGTATTCGGGGCAGCCCCATTCGTAGATCATGCTCAGGACGGCTGATTCTCCTTTCGGATCCGGCTGGGATCTGAAGATCGATATTGCCCCGGCATCCAGTGCAAGGCCGATGGGTTCGAGTATATCCCGGATATCTGCTGACTTAAAATCCCGGGGTTCGGTGGGGGCCGGCGTCTTTTCGCGCGAGATCCGAAGCAGCCATTCGACGGCTGAGCTCACCGCAAAGAGGATCGCATCCCGTTTTTTGATCTCACGCTCAACATGGTGTTTGTAGAGCGCCATCTCGATGACGGAATGAAGCTCCCGCTCATCATAGGGTTTCACCACATATCCGTAGGGTTCGGTTACCTTGGCCCGGTCAAGCAGGATCTTATCGGCATATGCCGTGAGATAGATGACCGGTATATCGTAGAGTGCATGGACCTTTCCGGCGGTATCGACCCCGTCCAGCTCCCCGGCAAGATGGATATCCATGAGGATGAGATCCGGGTGGAGATCCTTAATCTTCTCAAGGGCAATCTCACCGGATTTTGCAATGCCTGCCGCAGTGTAACCCAGACTGATCAGGGTCTCCTTGATATCGCTTGCAACGATGGCCTCATCTTCAACAATAAAAATTGCAGGTCCGGTCATGGGGTATGCTCTCTGATAGTTTTTCGGTGGAGTGTGATGATAAACATTGTTCCTTCTCCGGTTCCCTTCTCAATAGACCCCCCCACCTGGTCAACAAGACTGTTGATCAGGCGAAGGCCGAGTGAGTCGCTCTCCTTCCAGTTGTAAGTTTCCGGCATGCCCACCCCGTCGTCTTTGACCGTAAGGGTGAGCATATCGCGTTCAACGTGACCGCTGATGCTGAGGGTACCTCTCCCGCCATGCGGGAAGGCGTGCTTGAGCGAATTTGAGATGAGCTCGTTCAGGATGAGCCCGAGCGGAATGGCAGTGTCGATATCCAACGGAATTTTCTCAATATCCATCTGGAGCGCTACCCGCAGGTGATCGACCCCGTAAAAGGAGAAGAGCTGGGATGCGAGGAACTTCGTGTAATCCGCCAGATCTATTGAGGAGAGATTCTCGGACGTGTAGAGTTTTTCGTGGACAAGGGACATGGCCCGCACGCGGTTTCTGGTCTCGGCCAGGATCTGTTTCATCTCTGGATTTTCAATCGTGCGCATCTGGAGATTGGTCAGGCTGATGATGATCTGGAGATTGTTCTTCACCCGGTGGTGGATCTCCCGCAGGAGCAGCACCTTCTCATCCAGCGAGGCCTGGATTGCGGCTTCGTCCGATTTCTGGCGGGTGATGTCATGGCCGGAGACGATGATCCGGTCCGGTGTTGTGCCGGTCCCCTTTATCATCGTAGCATGGACGGATAACGGCGTGAGGTACCCGTCGATTCTCCGGATCCGGATAACATTCTCAGTCCATCCGGTCTCTAAATGTTGGGAGAATGCAGTATAGAGCGTGCCGTCATCTTCAAGATACCTGAAATACGGTGTCCCGATGAGCTGATCCTTGGGCATGCCGGTCAGGGATTCACCGGCCGTATTGGTGTCAAGAATCTTCCCTTCAACGTCAAGGATCACCATCAGATCCGGGTTTGCCTCGATCACGGATCGGGTATAGTCGAGTGCAGCCTGCACATCCTTTTCCGCCTGGATGCGCTGGGCAACCTCCTCCTGGAGAGCCCGTGTCCGTTCATGGATAATGGTCTCAAGGTTTTCATTGAGCCGGGCAAGTTCCGCTTCGGTCTCCTTTATCTGGGTGATATCCCGCATGGATTCAATGGCGCCGGTAATCGTGCCCTTTCCATCAATGAGGGGCGAGGCTACTAACGACAGCACGACATTCCTTCCGGACGGTAAGGTCACCTGCGTCTCGGCCATCACCGAGGTTCCTTCGTGGCGGATATTGAGATAATTCATCCGGGCTGCATCCTGATCCGGATCCTGGACAAGATTGATGAGGACGGGGCGGCGTTTCCCGTACTGCCATATGCTGTACTCAAAATCACCCTTCCCCAGCATAGCTTCTGCCGGAATACCACTGAGCTCTTCGAGTGCCCGGTTCCATGCAATGACCTTTCCCTCCCGGTCAATGACATAGGTGGGGTCGGGCAGGAAACTGATGATATCCGAGAAGAGCTGCCGGGACTCCTGCAACGCTGCCTCTGCCTGCCTGCGGACCGCAATCTGCCACCAGCCCTGCATCAGGAGCTGCAGCTGGCGGATATCCCCCTCGTTATAATCCACTCCTTTGTTACCCACACCGGCAATGGCAACGATACGATCGCGATCAAAGACAGGTACATTCATATGCCGTATAAGGGGAACATGACCCTCCGGAGTGCCCCGTTTGAACGGGCTTTCGGCTGCATAATCGTTGGTGACGATCGGTTTTCGCTGGCGGACAGCTTCCCCCCATAACCCGGTCTTTTCCAGGGGATACACGATAGGTTTAGTGATGATCTTGCAGGATTCGTGGGCAGTTTTTGACCAGTACTGCATGGTCATGACAGATTCATCATCATTCATGGTGGCTAAGTACCCAATCGTACTCCCCGTCAATCGTATTGCGTCCTCAACTACCGTGGAGATTATCTCCTTATCTGCCATCTGGCCTCTCTGGGTGAGCGAGAGCAGGGATTCCATGCGCTGCTTCTCCAGGGCCAAGGACTCCTCCACCCGCTTGCGTTCAGTGATATCGGTGAGAAGGTTAAGGGTTGCCGGCCTCCCCTGCCAGAGGATCTGTGCCGCTGAAATGAATACCCATTTCATCCTGCCCCCCGCCCCAATGACTCGGAAATCGTAGGTATCGGGAATATTCTCACCGGCCATCCGCTTCCGGTAGCGGGTTGCCACAAGATCGCGGTCATCGGGCCAGACAAAATCAACAAACGGTTTTCCGGTCAGTTCATCCGCCGGCACTCCCAGCAGTGTAGACATACTCGGATTGGCAAAGGCAAAGTTCCCGTCCTGCGCGATGATGATCGCTTCATGTGCCTTTTCGATTAAGGTGCGGTACTTTTCCTCGCTCTCCCGCAAGGCGTCTTCAGCCTGCCTGCGGTCATGGAGATCATAACAGGAGCCAATATAGCCGATAAATTCCCCGTTCGGGGTAAACAGGGGTTTCCCGCTGTCAGAGAGCCACCGGTAGGTGCCGTCATGGTACCGAAGCCGGTATTCCATCTCGAACGGGGCACGGACGTTGAAATGTTCGAGGTATATTTTCAGGCATCGTTCGAGATCATCCGGATGGACTCCTTCTGCCCACCCGTCACCAAGTTCCTGTTCAAGAGTACGGCCGGTAAAGGCAAGCCAGTCTTTGTTGAAATAATCGCATTTGCCATGCACATCCGCCCGCCAGACCGGGTTCGGGAAATCATTGAGGATCCGGAGGTAGAAATCCCGGGCGTTCCTCACGTCATCTTCTGTATGTTTGTGTTCGGTAATATCATCAAAAACCGCAACGAAATATCCTTTCTCCGGGCAGAATGCTGATATCCTCATCCATGTTTTGAGGGGCTTGAAGTCGATCTCGAATGTCTCGGGAGTTCCCGTTTTCGCCACGCGCCCGTACGTATCAAAGATCTCGGGGGTCAGCGTGCGGATATCCGGTATCACTTCAAGAACCCGCTTTCCCTCGACACCTACAAGCCCGGTCAGCCGTTCAAAGGAGAGGTTCACGGTAAGATATACCCAGTCCACCGGCCTGCCCTGGTCGTCATAGATCATGCGGCAATAGGCCATTCCCTCAAGCATATTCTCAAAGAGCGAACGGTATTTTGCCTCGCTTGCACGCAACGCCTTTTCTGCGGACGTGCGTTCTGTGATGTCGATCCCAATTGCAATATACCGTGGCGATTCGTCGTTAGTCCCGGGCAGTTCCCGGGTATTCCACAGGATGATCTTCTCCATCCCGTCTTTTGCGGTGATCGTTGTCGTGAGATTCTCCAGGTACTTGTGCTGGGAGATGATCCAAGCTATCTTTCCGGTGATCTCTTTCCGGTATTCCGCTTTCGGGTAGAGGACTTTCCAGATGGTGTTCTTCCCCATCACCTCATCAGACGGATACCCGCTGATCGCTTCTGCGGCCCGGTTCCATTCAAGGATCCTGCCCGCTTTATCGAGCACCATCAGCCAGACATTGGCATTCTGGACAATGCCCTGCTGGATATCTGCCACAGACTCCAGGCGATCCCGTGCCATAACAAGGGTCTCTGCAAGGTATGCAACAAGCACAGAGATGGCGATAAAGACGAGGACCCGGATGAATGCACCTTCTATGGTGGCGGGATTGTACGGATCAAAGAGTATGACGAGCGTGAGGTACAGCAGGCACAGCAGGGCACACAGGATCAGGCCTCGTTTCCGGTAGTGGTATGCGATGAGGACAAGGGGAATATAGTACAGGTGCATGAAGACGGTAGTGATGCCCTGCGACAGGCACCAGACCGAGAGGGCAATCACGGCAAGAGACGAGGAGATGATGGCCATTTTCCACCCGGTCCCGGTCATCAGACAACCCGGTTTTGTCGTCATCAGCAGCTCCCCGCCCCGGATCCGACAACGGATCGTTCCCGGAACCGCTGCTCACTTCTTCTCATGCAGCACCAGGGTAAACTGTGTCCCGGCCGTCCCGTCGAGCTCGATCGTCCCGTCCATCTGGTCGGTGAGGGTATTGACCAGCTGGAGCCCCAGCGAATGGGTATTTCTCCAGTCCAGGCTCTCAGGCATCCCGATTCCATTGTCATGGAAAATGACGGTCAGGGTGTTTCCCTCCTTTTTGATGTTAAGGGAGACTTCCCCTTCCCGCCCATCGGGGAATGCATACTTGAGGGAATTTGAGATCAGTTCGTTGATGATAAGACCCAGTGGGATGGCGGTATTGATATCCACATCCACATCGTGCATGTCCAGCCTGAACCGGATCCCCCGGCCCTTTGCTCCATAGAACTGGAAGAGGCCGGTCCCGAGGAATTTTATGTATTCGTTGAGATCGATATGGGCGAGATCCTCCGACCGGTACAGTTTCTCATGGACCAGGGCCATTGCCTTGACCCGGTTCTGGCTCTCACGGATTGCGGCGAGCGTGGATTCATCCTTGATATACCGTGACTGGAGATTGAGGAGACTGGCAATGATCTGGAGGTTGTTCTTCACCCGGTGGTGGATCTCTTTTAAGAGCATGGTCTTCTCGTCAAGGGAGGACTGGAGTTTTGCCTCGGCTTCGAGCCGCTGGGCATTCTCCTCCTCAAGCGCCTCGTTTGCCTTTGAGAGCGCTTCGGTCCGGTCGTTCACCCGCTGTTCAAGAACGGCGTTCAGGGACCGGATCTCCGACTCCATCAGCCGGCGGTTGGTGATATCGAGGTTGACACCGGTGATGCGGATGGGATCTCCCCGTTTATCCGATTCAACGATCTTTCCCCTCCCGAGAATCCAGAGCCAGGGGCCGTCTTTGGCCCGGATGCGGTACTCGATCTCGAGCTGAGACTGTCTCTTCTGGATCTGCTGCTGGAGATTCAAAAGGACCCGCTCACGGTCATCCGGGTGCATGAGCGCAGTCCACCCTTCATAGGTGGCAGGAAATTCGCCGGGGGAGTACCCGAGCATGGTATAAAACCGGTCGCTGAATACCGCTTTTCCGCTGGGGAGATGCCACTCCCAGAAGGCTGCACCGGCACCATCAAGAGCCAGCCGGAGCCGTTCTTCGCTCTCCTGCAGTGCGGCTTCCGCCTCTTTTCTCTGCTGGATCGGGCGGGTGGTCACCACGATCCCATTGATCCCGGGCACATCGAGCAGGTTGGATGCAAGGGAGTCAACCCAGATATACGCGCCATCGGCCTTCCGGATCCGGAACTCCGTGGGTATCCCGAGATTGGTCTTGTCAAAGACTTCCCTCAGATCATTTTTTACGCTTTCGAGATCATCGGGATGGATATCCTCCATGGGATCCCGGCCAATCTGGTGCCCCGGAGGATAGCCGAGTATCCTTTCTGAGGACGGCGATTCATAGATAATCCGGCCATCCGGATCAAGGATCCGTATGATATCCGATGAGTTCTGGATCAGGGCACGGAACCGCGTCTCGCTCTCCTCCAGCGCCCGCCTGGCCGCTTTCTTTTCTGTGATGTCACGTACAACACAGAATATCAGTTTCTCCCCGGCGAAGTCTGCCGCATTCGTGCTGATCTCCACCTCCAGAACGCTCCCGTCTTTTCGGTGGTGGCGGGTCTCGAAATGGTCTCCCTTTGCGTCCACACTCCGGACCATTTCCTGTAACTGGTCCGGTTCGATGCTGGCATCCCAGTCCCAGACATGGAGATCCTTCATCTCCTCAACCGGATAACCGAGCATATCGGCAAAACGCTGGTTGGCCTCGAAGACCTTCCCGGTATGATCGAGGGTAACGATACCATCCCGCGACTGGTCGATAAGGATACGGCGGCGTGTCGCAGCATCGTTGAGTGCCCGTTCGACAGTCTTTTGTTCGGTGATGTCCCGCACAACAGAGACCGACCCCATGATTGCGCCCCTGCTGTCCCGGACCGGTGCAGAACTGACCTGTCGGTAGCGGAGCTCCCCGGTGCAGGGTGTCCGGACGATCTCCTCCATCCCCGTGATGATCTCCCCGGTAAGGGCCCGTAACGCGGGTGATTCTTCAACTGGGCGGGGCGTTCCATCCGGGCGCAGGATTTCAAGACTCTCTGCAAGGGCTTCCACACCGGGACACTGGCCAGGATCGAGGTTGAACTCCTTTACGGCCCGGGGATTTGCAAGGGTGAACCGGTGGTTCATATCGGTGAACCATACCTCGTCTGCAATACTGTTGACCAGGACAGACAACTTCTCCTTCTCTTCCTGCACGGTACCGAGCAGCCGCTGCCGTTCCTCTTCGGCCTGTTTCTTCGCCGTCACATCCTCATAGATGGCAACGATCTCACCGGACGGGAGCCGGTACACATAATTCTCACGCCAGCCGGATATCCGGTTGTCCCGGTACATCGAGACCGGGTGCGATTCAGCGATACCGGTCTTTACAACCCGGAGGAAGACCTCGAACAGCCCGAAATCCCGAACCCCGGGAAATACCTCAAGCACACCCCGGTTCAGGATCTCCGCCTTGTTGACCTGTTCTATCGTTTCAACAGCATGGTTCAGATCCCGGATCAGGAAATCCGTGCCATCGGGAGTTGCTTCGTAGATGATCACACCGGCACTCATATTGTTGAAAAGATCGCGGAACCGCACCTCACTCAGTTTCAGGGCCACCTCTCCATTACGGATCTCCGTCACATCAGTCATAACGTTTAAGGAGGCCGGGGCACCATCGAATACGATCCGGCTCCCGCGGACGATGACCTGCCGTAACTCACCCGATCGGGTCTGTATCCGGATCTCATACGGCTCCACCGCTTCCCCTTCCATGCGCCTGCGCATTGCGGAACCGACCATCGCCCGGTCTTCGGGGATGACAAAATCCAGCATGGATCTCCCAAGGAGATCGCCAGTCGAGAGTCCGGTAGCCTCCGCGGCGGCATGGTTGACAAAGAGGAGGTTGCCGTTGCGATGGACAATGATGAAGTCGGGAACGTCTTCCACCAGCGAGCGGAACTTCTCCTCGCTTGCCTGGATCGCCTGTTCCGTCCGTTTACGGTCGGTGATATCCCGGATCACTTCAATGGCACCGACACGGGTTCCGGCCGTATCGTACAGGGGTACGGCGGTACCCCACAGGTAGGCTCCCCTGCCACCAGAGAGACCGGCAATAAATGTCTCGGAGGTGATCCGGTCCCCGTCCCGCCGGACATAATCATACTTTTTCTGGATCCCGGCATCGTCTGCAAGGACAAGATCGACGAGGATTGGCCTCCGTTCTCCGTAAAATGGGATGCTGTACTCATGGTCACCCTTTCCCAGCATATCTGCCGCAGGGACGCCGGTCAGCCCCTCCATGGCATTGTTCCACGCGATCACCGTCCCATGGTTATCGATGGCAAGGACAGGATCCGGCATGAAACCAAGAATGTCGGCTAAGCGTTTCTGTGAATCCTGTACCGCCTGTTCTGCCCGCATTCTCTCGTGGATATTCTCCCAGAAACGGAGTGCCTTGCGGGAGATATTCGGCAGATCTTCAAACACCGTTGCAGACTTGACAACGTAATCAACGGCCCCGGACTTCATGATCTCAACAGCAAGGCGTTCGTCGCCAAAGCCGGTCATGACGATCAGGGGCGTTGTCACCTTCCCGTCAACGCGGGCAAGGATATCGATCCCTTTGCCGTCCGGCAGGTTCCAGTCGGAGATTACCAGGTCGGGCGGATCGCGCCCTATGATCTCCTGTGCCTGGTGGATAGTGCCTGCAACCGAGATCCGGAACGGTTCCGGATCACTTCTGAATGCCCGGAGAATGAGATCCAGGTGGTCCCGGTCATCCTCGATTACCAGGATATGGAGGGCCACGTCTTGAGTTTTCGATGATTCTGGAGATGCCGTACCCGCATGCCCCCAGAACTAGTCCTTTAGCGGTTTTGCATTCCAGCCCAGCCAGTAGAACCCGAGATCCTTCATCAGCCGGGTGAAGGTCTTGAAGTCCAGCGGTTTTACGATGTAACTGTTGGCATGATAGTCATAGGACTGGGCGATATCGCTCTCGGCCTCCGAGCTCGTGAGCACCACCACCGGAATACGCAGGAGGTCGGGGGTGGTCTTTATGGTCCGTAAGACCTCAAGCCCGTCCACCCGGGGGAGCCTGAGATCGAGAAGTACGAGATTGGGACGGGGATTCTGCACCGTATCGGCATAGGCACCCCGGCTGAAGAGGTAATCCAAGGCCTTCTCGCCGTCCGACACATGGTGGATCGTGTTTGCCACCTGCTGGTCCCGCATGCCACGGATCACCAGTTCGGCATGATCCTCATTATCTTCGACGAGCAGGATGTGCAGGGGTTCCCCGGTCAGTTCAACCATAGATGTCTCTCTTTTATTTAACGGGTATTATTGGTATCGGTGGAGGCCACATCGGCCACCGGCAGCGTGAACCGGAATGCAGTTCCCGTCCCGGGCCCTTCCGATTCGGCCCAGATCGTTCCACCATGGGCTTCGATGATTCGCTGGACAATGGGCAGGCCGACACCGGTACCCGGCAGGTTCCCGTCCAGCCGCTCGAAGAGGTTGAAGATCCGTGTAAGGTACCGGGGATCGATGCCCATGCCATTGTCCCGGACAAAGAAGACCGGGCCATCCTCCCCGGCCGTCATACCGATGCTGATCACCGGCTCGGGCTGGCTGCCAAAGAACTTGAGGGAATTTTCCAAAAGATTGGTAAAAACCTCCCGGACCCGGGCACGATCGACAAAAACCACCGGGAGATCCGGGGCGATCTCCACGCGGACCTTATGTTCTGCAAGGGGACCGTCGAGGAGATCTGCCACCTCCCGTGCGATGATACCAAGGCCGATGGGCTCCCGCACACCGGTACTCTGGCCGGC
Organism: uncultured Methanoregula sp.; assembly: GCA_964592875.1. Taxonomy (GTDB): domain Archaea; phylum Halobacteriota; class Methanomicrobia; order Methanomicrobiales; family Methanospirillaceae; genus Methanoregula. Next base: position 263,744 of record CAZQGG010000005.1, on the reverse strand, counting down.
CCGGGAGAGTTTCAGCAGATCGGAGAGGAGTATCTCCATCCGGTCCACGGCACCGGTGATGCGGTGAATGTGGTTTTTAAGTTCGGCCACGTCGGCCCCGGCTGACACGTCTTCCTCGATCATGCCGGAGAATCCCTTGATGGTGATGAGCGGGCTTCTGAGTTCATGGGATACAGTATAAGTGAACCGGGCGAGCTCTGCATTCTTCTGTTCGAGCTCCCGGATCACCGCCTCCCGTTGCTGTTCGGCGGTCTTCCGTTCGGCTATCTCTCCTTCTAGTTGCAGTACCTTCTTCTCGAGTTTCCGGAACAATACCTCGTTATACTGGCGCAGCACTTCCATCTCGTCGCCAAGAGGTCGTGCTGTGGTGGGGGAGCCGTTCTTTTTACTGAATGATTCATTTAAGACTTCCCGTACTTCCTTTACCAGAACCTCCGGCTTCTGGGGTTTGATGATGAACCGCTCTGCCCCAAGACTTCGGGCAAACTTCTCATCCTTGGGATCGGTATAGGTTGCGGTATAGAAGATGAACGGGATCGTATGCAACGTGTCATCCGCCTTCCACAGCCGGCAGAGCTCGAACCCGTCCATCACCGGCATCAGGATATCGGTGATGATGAGGTCCGGCAGCGTTCTCTTTGCCGCAGCAAGGGCTTCCGCACCATTCTTCGCTGAGATCACCTCGTACCCGTTCCCTTTCAGGATCGATTCCAGAAGGTAGAGATTATTCGGGTTGTCATCCGCGATGAGGATACTGGTCATCCATGCTCACCGGTCATCCACCCTCACCCTGCTCGCCCCGGGCCTCCAGGTACTGGGCGATCTGTTCGGTGAAGGTCCGGGGATTGATGGGCTTCTCGATATACCCGGTGCATCCCGCTTCCAGCGCCTTCTCCCGGTCGCCTGCCATGGCATAGGACGTGAGCGCAATGATGGGCGTGGCATGTACCTCGGGGATCTTCCTCAGTTCCCGGGCGGTGGTGTACCCGTCCATCACCGGCAGCTGGATGTCGAGCAGGATCAGGTCCGGCCGCTCCCTTGTTACCAGATCGAGCCCCTCCTGCCCGTCATGCGCCCGTGTCACCGCATAGCCCTTTGCACTCATGATAAAACTGACCAGGTAGAAGTTCTGGTCATTGTCCTCGATATACAGTACTCTCGTCGTCATGATACGCTCCTTTCAACGGGAATGGTGAAACTGAATGTGCTGCCCCGGCCCGGTTCGCTCTCCACGGTGATCTCGCCCCCCATCAGGGTAACGAGCCTTTTTGAGATCGAGAGGCCAAGACCGGTTCCTTCGTACTGCCGTGTCAGGCCGGTCTCCACCTGCGTGAACGGCCGGAACAGTTTCTCCAGGTCCTCCGGTGTGATCCCGATACCGGTATCGGCCACGCTGATCCGTACCTCATCTCCATTCTGGGAGCAGGTGATCCGGATATGACCCTGCTCGGTGAACTTGATGGCATTGGAGAGGAGATTGAGAAGGACCTGCTCGACCCTGCGGCCGTCTGCCCGGACGATCCCCACGTCCCCGGCAACGTCAAGTTCGAGCGCGAGATGCCGGGCTTCCACCATCGGCCTGACCGTGCGGACCACCTTGTCAAGCACGGGCCGGATCGCGAACGGTTCGTTTGCGATCTTCAGCTGGCCGGCCTCGATCTTCGAGAGGTCCAGCACATCGTTGATCAGGGCAAGCAGGTGCTCGGAACTGTCCGAGACCATCGTGAGCTGCTTCTTCTGCTCCTCATTCAAGGGCCCGGCCAGTTCCTGGAGGAGGATGCCCGAGAACCCGATGATGGAGTTGAGCGGCGTTCTCAGCTCGTGCGACATCGTTGCAAGGAACGCTGACTTGAGCCGGTCGGCGGACTCGGCAGCCTCTTTTGCCTGCTCAAGTTCGCGGGTACGCTCAGTGACGATCTCCTCCAAGTGGTCGCGGTGGTCTTTTAATTCCGCGAGCGCCTGTTCCCGGCCCTGTTTTTCGGTATGGATCTTCTCGACCATTGCCTTGAACGAACGGGCAAGGCTCCCGATCTCCCCGGCCCCTCCGGTCTCAATGGTCTGGTTGAGATCGCCCGTTTCCGCAATCTTCCGGCTCACGTCCGTCAGGCTGGCAAGGGGACGGATGACCGTGAGGTTGAGGGCGATGAGGGTGATGACACTGAGCAGTACGAGGGCCAGGAGGACAAACATGAGGATCCGCTGGATGGATTCATTGATCTTCTCCTCAATCGTAACGAACGGGACAAAGGTACCGATCTTCCACCCCAGTTCCGGGGAGGTGTAATACATCAGGTAGGTCCCGTTGAGGACCAGAACACCCTCCGTTGAAGCGAGGAAGACCGGGGTCTGGTCCCCGAGAATCCCGTTGACGTTCTGGTAGAGGAGGGACGAATCACGGCTTGCAAGGATCATGCCATGCTGGTCCACGAGGATCATCTCACTGCCGTCAACGCTGCCCCGCGTGGCGATGTAACTGGTCAGGTTGACGAGTGTGATATCGGCGCCAACAACGCCTATCATGGTCCCGTTCCGGTCAAGCAGGGGGGTGACGATCCCGATGTTCACATCGTCCGTGGTAACGGCCTTGTAGGGATCGGTTACGGAGACAATACCCGGGTGTTCCTTTGCAAGGGTGTACCACGGTCGCTCGCGGGGATCGTACGCAGTGGGCCGGGCCCGTGGATACGACCGGACAAACGCCCCGTTCTCCCGGCCCATGTACACCGAACTGACAAACGGGTGCGAGGTCTGGTAGTCTTTCAGGATAGTGACGATCTGCTGTTCATCATCGCTGATGGAATACTGGAACGTTCTTTCATCGGTATTCAGGAAATTCGTGAAATGAGCATCATCCCGTGTCTGGATATCGTCATTGAGTGACAGTTCAAGGACATCGTACTTCGCCTCCCCGATGAAGTTGGAGAGGGCAAAATCGATGTGCCTGAGCTGGTTGATGGAATCTCCTGAGATGGTATCGAGGTTCTGCTTATGCAGGGTCGATGGCAGGACTACGCCCATCAGCACCAGTACCAGGATCGCAATACACAGGTACAGGATCAGGACCCGGGACTGGAGTTTCATAGGTATTCCTGAATTCTTTTAAACCGATATAAGTGTATCTGCCCGCCGGTGAGTCCATGCGTACCTGAAGATTGTACCGACATCCGGTGGAACGAGAGCCGGCTACCTGATTAGGATTCTTTGGGCTTGCAAGGTGATCCCGCTGCGGCCCGATGGGTGATATGGGGAGGCGGACCGTCCCGAGGGTCCATTGTGTTTTAAACAAAGCACCTGATTCCCTGAGCGCTAGCGGGTGTACTTCAGGACGGGTGCTGCTCCAGTACCGGTACCGTGATCGTGAACTTCGTACCGGATGACCGGTCAAGGTCTATGGTTCCCGAGAGCTGGTCGGTGAGACTTGTCACCAGGTGGAGCCCGAGCGAGCTGGTATTCCTCCAGTCAAATGATTCGGGAATGCCGGCCCCATCATCCGCTACACGGATCCGGATCTCCGTCTCATCCTTCTCCCCGGTCACCGTGATCGTTCCGCGCCTACCCTCCGGAAACGCGTGCTTGAGCGCATTGGAGAGGAGTTCGTTGATGATCAGGCCAAGGGGGATCGCCCGGTTGATATCGAACCGGATGCCGGCCATGTTCACCTCGAACCGCACCCGTGCTGCCGAGGCTCCGTAGAATTTTATCAGGCTTGTGCCCATGAACTTCACGTAGTCGGAGATGTCAATGGATGAGATGTCATCGGATCGGTACAGCCGCTCGTGGACAAGCGCCATCGCCTTTACCCGGTTCTGGCTCTCGGCGATCATGGCAAGCGTTGCGGGATCGCTGATCTGCCGGGACTGGATGTTGAGGAGACTTGCCACGATCTGGAGATTGTTCTTCACCCGGTGGTGGATCTCTTTTAACAGCAGTTCCTTCTCGTGAAGGGACTTGTTGAGCTGCATGGTCCGTTCGGCAACGCCCGCCTCCAGCTCCTCGTTGAACCGCAGCAGGTGCTCCTGTGCCCGTTTGCGCTCGGCAATCTCTTCTTCGAGCTGCATCACCTTCCGCTCCAGTTTGTGGAAGAGCACCTCGTTGTACTCGCGGAGGATCTCCATCTCGTCCCCGAGAGGCTTCGCCCTTGCAATGACGGCTCCGGCAGGGGATTTTTCCAGGATCTCGCGGATGATCCGTACAATCTCCTCGGGTTTCTGCGGCTTTACCACGAACCGCTCCGCTCCCAGGTTCCTGGCAAACGTTTCGTCCCGTGTCTCGGTATACGTGGACGTGTAGAAGACCACCGGGATATGCCGTATGTGTTCATCTGCCTTCACCCGGCGGCAGAGCTCGAAGCCGTCCATCACCGGCATCATGATATCGGATATGATCAGGTCGGGAGGATTTTTTTGTGCCGCATCAAGTGCCAAGGCCCCGTTCGTTACAGGTGTCACCTCGAATCCGTTCCCTTTCAGGATCGACTCCAACAGGTAGAGATTGGCCGGCAGGTCATCAGCGATCAGGATTCTTGCCATCGGTCATCTCCCATATTGCAGGCCCGATCCTGCAACCAGAGCAGCAGTAATGGGCAATGCATATTCTGGGATAATAAGGATTTGTATCCGCTTTGGCGGGAAAGACGGGGCTGACCCGGTCACGGTGTTTCTGAAAACCGGTATGCACCGGGAGGAACAGAGATCTCAAACCGGGCACCCCGGCCCGGTATACCCGTCTCCCGGATACTCATGCCGGAGAGGGAGAGGAATTCCCGGACAAAGAAGAGCCCGAATTTTCCATCTCCCCCGACAATGCGTTCAAAGATCGCAGGCTTCACGCCCGCTGGAATGCCGGCCCCGTCATCTTCAAAAACAATGAGCAGTCCATCGGGTTCCTCCCGGCAGGAGACGGTGATACCCGTAACGGCTCCCCCGTGCCGGATGGTATTATGGATGAGACTGTAGAAGACACGGCCGATCAGGGGATCGGTATAGATCTCAAGACCGGGCAGGTTGCAGGTGAGGGTGATCGTGTGCTTCTGGCTCTGGAGCGACATCTGCATACGGATGATATCGTCGAGTGCAATCCAGCGGGACTGTCCCATGCCCATCTGCTGGTAATCCTTGGTCTTTTTGATCAGGTTCTGTATCGTCTCAAGGATCTCTGTCTGTTTATCGAGGAAGGCAATCCGTTCCCCCTCGCTTTTCGGGGCCCGGGACAGTGCGGTATATCCTCTGAGTGCGGTGATCTTGTTCTGGATATCCTGGTAGGTGACCTCGGTCATGAGGGTGAGTTTGCGGTTCGCAAGGAGGATTCGCTCTTCTGCCTCCTGGTGCCCGGCAATCTCTGCTTCGAGCTGCTTCACCTTCCGCTCAAGCTTGCGGAACAGCACCTCGTTATGCTGCCGCAGGCTCTCCATCTCATCGAGAGTTGGTTCAGCAGTTGACCGGTCCTGTCTGGATTCCGCGAGAAGGTCACAGATGATCTGCCCAAGAACTTCAGGTTTCTGCGGTTTGATGACGAACCGGTCTGCCCCAAGGTTCATGGCAAACTGTTCGTCCTTGGGATCGGTATAGGTTGCGGTATAGAAGATGAACGGGATCTGCTGCAGTTGCTTATCAGCCTTCCACCGGCGACAGAGCTCAAAGCCGTCCATCACCGGCATCAGGATATCGGTTACGATCAGGTCCGGTGGATTCTGTAATGCCGCATCCAGTGCTTCGGCACCGTTCTTTGCTGAGACCACCTCAAAGCGGTGACCCCTGAGGATCGATTCCAGCAGGTACAGGTTCTGCGGGTTGTCGTCGGCAATGAGGATGCGGGTCATGGTGGTCGTAGTCTCCTGATATCAATCGGGTAATTCGTTATTATTCCCCGTACCTGTTAACGTTTCGGATTTTTACGTGGGACCATACGCGGTGTATGGCCGGCGCACACAGGATCGGATTCCGGCACTACCGTTCCCCGGGAATCAGTCGTGCTTGTCAGGATCGCCGTGGGCGGCCGGCAGCGTGAACCTGATCGTCGTCCCCATCCCAGGCCCTTCCGACTCAGCCCAGATCTTCCCGCCATGAACTTCGATGATTCGCCTGATGATCGGAAGGCCGATACCGGTCCCGGGCATTGAGGGAGTGAGTTTCTCGAAGAGGTTGAAGATCCGGTTGAGGTACTTTGGGTCGATGCCGATACCATTGTCCCGGACCGAGAAGACCGGCATCTCCCCCCCGGTCTCGGCACTGATGCGGATGTGCGGGTGAGGCTCGTCACCCATGAACTTGACCGCATTCTCGATTATGTTGACCATGACCTCGCGGATCCGGGCACGGTCCACATTCACCACGGGAAGATCCGGCGCAATCTCCACGGCAACCCCGCGTTCAGCGAGCGGGCCGGCTAGGAGCTCCACGGCCTCCTTTGCGATCGTGCCAAACGGCGTTCTTGAGGGGGGACTGATAACCCGGCCAACCCGGGAAAGTTCAAGGACGTCGTTCAGCAGGGCCTGCATCGTGTCAGCAGCCGTACTGATACGGAGGATGTCCCGCGTCAGCTGCTCCGGGTTGCCGCTCCGGGCATCTTCCTCAAGCAACCCGGCAAACCCCTTGATGGTGATGAGCGGGCTCTTCAAGTCATGGGAGACCGTGTAGGTGAACTGTTCGAGTTCGGCATTCTTCTGTTCGAGTTCCTTAATCATCGCCTCGCGTTGCTGCTCGGCCCGCTTGCGTTCGGTGATGTCCCGTATATTGCACTGGATAACTGAGGTGTCGGGATCGACAGGATAGACATTGCTGACAAACTCAACTTCTTTTTTCTGCCCATCCTTTGTCTCAAGCGGGAGATCTTCGTACCTGAGATATTCCTTTGTCTGCAACTCATCAAAGGCAATTTTTGATAAGATCTGGTCCTTGAAAAGGCCGATCTCCCAGAGATGTTTTCCAACGAGGTCATTGGGAGAATACCCGAGCAGAGTCTCAATGAACGGGTTGGCATCGATGATAGCACCCGTATCCCGGTTCAGGATCAGGATCCCGTCCTTTGCCGATTCAAACAGGCGCCGGTACCGCAACTCGGAGATTCTTGTCTGCTCCTCAGCCTTTTTGTGATCGGTGATGTCCAGCACGGTCCCGACAATGGTGATGAGATCGCCGGATTCATCATACCTACCCTGGAAGGTCGAGTGATAATAGCCGGTGCTCTTATCTGGCCGGAGGAACCGCTGTTCATACGTACCCGGTTCGCGGGATTCCATGGCCCGGCGGATCAGTTCATGGTTGCGCTCGTGGTCCGCAGGCCAGGGCGAAAGGGCAAGGATAGAATCGATCTGCGGCGTGAACGTGGCCGGATCGAGGCCGAAGATCTTAAACACTTCATCAGACCATGTAACCGCACCGGACCGGATGTCCCAAGACCAGTACCCCAGGTGCGCCATCTCCTGGGCCTCATGCAGTCTCTGTTCGTTCTCCCGCAGCGTATCCATGATCCGTCTTCGTTCCGTGATGTCACGGAAGACGATGAGATCCGCGGGTGCGCCATACCATGCGATCTTCGATGACGACAGTTCGATGGGGACGTCCAGTCCGTCTTTCCCGACAAGGATCGTCTCGTACTGGTTCGGGGCCGGCTCTCCTGCCATCCGTTTCCTGAACCGATCCTGAACTACTCGTTCGAACTCATCGGGACGGACCAGGTCCCGGATACTCGTATGAACCAGTTCATCGATACTGTATCCGGTAATGTCCGCCGCACGTTTGTTGGCAAAGACATGCATGCCATTCACCGCACCAACCAAGAACCCGTCATTGGCATTCTCGGCCAGGGACCGGAACGCATCCTCGCTCTTCTGGAGTGCTGATTCTGCCACTTTCTGGGCCGTGATATCGATGATCGATCCTTCCGCAACCTCCCGCTCATAGTTGAACCGTGCAGAGAACTGCGTCCAGAAGATCTTCCCGGTAGTATGGTTCCTGAGTTTCAGGACATAGTTGTCGATATGTCCCTGCTCCCGCAGGATCCGGCCCACTTCGGTGCGATCCTCAGGGTTTACATAGTGGGGGAGAATGTCCGAACCGATCGCCTCTTCAACGGACGAATACCCTGCAAGCAGGGCATACCGCTCATTGCAGGTAATCACGGTAGCATCCCGGAAGCTCGTCTCAAAGAGTCCCACCTGTGCGTAGGTGTACAGGTTCCGGTATTTCCGTTCGTTCTCTTTGAGTGACCGCTGGATTGTTGCAAGTTCCTCGTAATTCGCCCGCAGCTCCTCTTCCGTTGCCGTGATCTCTTCAAAGGCAGCTTCGAGATCGGTCGTCTTCAGCTGCAGCGCTTCGTCCGCCCGTTTCCGTTCCCGCTCGGCATTGTCAATGGTATCGCCGATCTCCCGGGACAGGTAGGAGACAACCAGATACATGACAAGCAGGGAGACGAGGACCATGACTGTCGCTGCCAGAACAACCGTACTGCTGGCAGTTCCCAGGATGAAGACCGTGATCCAGTTCACTATCAGAATAACGATGAAGATGACCGGCAAAAGTCCGCGAAGGAGTTTTGACCGTGTCGACCCATCGGATATACCAGACAGGGGCCAGCTGGCAGGACCGGCAGCTGCTATCAGCCCGGTCCCCAGTATCCCGAGTGCAATGGCAGTGGGAAGAGCGACCGGGATAAACGACCCCCCATAGAGTAAGGGAGCACCATACCAGTATCCGATGAGTATCACGCCAGCAATAAGGGTGATTACCGTGCCCAGGATCGCAGCCGGATCGTTCTTCTTTTTGAGGAGCAGCAGGATGGCAGCACATCCCACGAGGAAACATGCTGCGGTTACCGGTGACATGTGTCCGACAGGGCTTGAGCCAAGGATCCCGCGGGTACTGATGAAGAGATCATCGATCTTCAGGTCAAGACCGGTCAGAATGCCCGCGAGTGTAAGGCCTGCCAGAAGAACGCAGAAACTTACGAGACCCGTAATGGCCATGCGGATCCCGCGATGGCCGGGCCACCGGGTCACGGAAAAGAGAGCGATCCCGAGGAGGATAATGATAAGGGCCGTGTTGGGCGCTATCGGAATATACTCCATCCGCACACCCGTCAGGACACGTGAATCCAGAATCCAGCCGGCAAGACCCAGACCCCCGATGCAGGCAGAGCTGATCCCGCAGATGCGGGCAGCCCGTAACGAGATTGACGGAAGGATCTCGGCCGTCATGGGGTAGCGTACTCCTGCCCATGATGGCCTGCACTTACCCCAGTGACATCTGGCAGCGTAAGTTCCGGCGATTCACCCGTGGGCGGCATAGTCTTCCCTTATCACGGACTGTTTATATAACTTGCTGAAAATAAACAGGGGTTTTTTAAAAAGAATGCAACAACAGCGGGAGAGACCGTCGGCAGCACGGCCATCATCTGCGTTCAGTACAGAAAAATCCGGATCGATCGTACCTGACCGGACGGTACCCGGTACCGCTACGGGTTATCCGGTATCGATCACGGTATCCACAAACGTGGTCAGCTGATTCATCAGCATCGGGTCGAGCCCCTTCTCGGTGGCAAGAAAGATACCGGAGATATCCATGAGCCGTAGCTTGTTCGTTACAAAATGGATGAACTTGGAGATGTTCGGCGACGAGAGGTAGATGAGCAGCGTACTGATGGAATCAAAGAGGATGCAGACCTTCTGCCCCGACCGCTCCTTTAAGATCTCCGTCACGGCAATGCCCATGTCCGTAAGGTTGGCAGGATTATTGATGAACCGGACAATCCCGGGAACCTCTTCAGCAGAGCCGATCGAATTGCGTGTCACGGCATCGATGAACGAGACTTTTGTCAGGTCAACTCCCTGCTCGCCGTACAGTTTCGAGAGAATGCTGTAGGGGAAGTTGGTGGTGATGACGACCGTGTGATACCCGAGATCGGATACCTCCTTGATCAGGTCGGTGTTACACTGCCGGATATTCCCCGGGGTTGCAAGAATAAGGAAGAGCCGTTTCCGGGCAAGCTCGTCCGGGCTGACAATCAGTGTCACGTGGTCACCCCTCAAGGAATTTCCGGTACGCCTCGGGGATCTCGCTGTTCTTATCGAGAATTGCTTTCTGGAACTCCTGGACATTGGTTGCGATCTGTGCGGCATTGCGAACCTGGGCATCGAGCAGCATCGCGATCTCGTCTTTGGACAGCTTCCCGTCGCGGATCAGCTGGGTAATATCCTGAAGATTGTCCCGGACGATCCCCACCGGCTGTTTGATCCGCATGGCCATCTCGGTCATGTACGCGAGCAGTGCCTCCTCGGCCTTCTTCTGCTCCGTGATATCGCGGCCTATGGCGATCGCGTACTGCGTCTCCCCCCCGATCTGCCGGGTGTTCCACGATATGACCCGGGTTTCCCCGGCCTTGGTCCGGATCCTTGTCTCAAAGTTCGCGAAATAACTCTTTGTACTGATGATCTCCGTGATCTGCCGGGTCACGGTCCTGCGGTATTCAGAATCCGGATACAACTTTTTCCAGATATCACGGTTGCCAACTGCCTCGGCACGGGAATAGCCGGTGATCTCCTCAGCCGCTTTGTTCCAGACCGCAATCTTTCCTTCGGATTCCATGACCGTGATCAGGACATTGGCATTCTCAATGACACTGTCGCGGAACGCATCCAGTTCCCGGAGCCGGGTGATGTCCTGCCCAACAGTTACGACAATGGGCCCGGACGCATGGGTTGACTCCTTGGTGTTCCAGAGAATGACACGGGAAGTTCCCGAACGGGTCGTGATGATCGTCTCAAAATTCTCGAAATATTTTTTTTTGGTAAGGATGGTGGCAATCTGCTGCGTCACCGTGTCACGGTACTCTTTTTTAGGATAGAGTTTCTTCCAGATCGTGGTCTTTCCGATCACCTCCTCCTTGGAGTACCCGGTGATCTTCTCCGCGGCCTGGTTCCAGGCAAGGATCGTCCCGGACTTCTCCATCACCGCGATCATCACCAGCGCATTCTCTAAGATGCCTGCCTCGATGCATCCCGGTTCATCTCTGTTCGTCATCGTCTTCCCCATCCATGGTGATATCACCGGATAGTGGGGATATATCCCGGGATATTATATAAACATGTGAGCGGGAGGAACCGGGCTCCTGCCGGAAGAGCCGGTTCCCTCTTCTGTTTTTTTATTGTTCAGGGATCGTTTACGCATAACCTGATGGTTACAGGATTGATCTGGCGGCATCAACAGAATATATTATAAAACACAATCGATTTTTATTCACACATGATTCCCGATCGCTGTCCGCACATAACCGTTCCATTCCCGAGCCCGTTCCCTGCTCCCGAAAAGTCCGGGCCGGCAACCGGACCGCGGAGGTTTGCAGCGTGAGCCATGGACCCCTTCCCTACCAGGCAATCGATGAAGCGATTGCCATCGGCCAGCTCCGCGGCAGGGTCCAGATGAACGGGACATTACACGAACGGTTGTACGATCTCACCCTCGCCACAACCGTCCCGTTTGCATTGGTCAGCGTAAAGACGGCTCCGCGGATCCTTGCCCCGGCCCGGGAGATTGCCGCGGAGTTCAATGAAGACATTCTCCTGTTCCGGACCATGATCCGGGACAAGGCAGTCTCGTGCGAGCTCTGGCTCCGCTCCCGGCACGGGACCTGGCGGTTCTTCCGTATTGCCGCGGACCGGCTCATCGAGCTGGGCCGGGACGGATTGCCGCTTGCCCAAAAGGGCGGGACGGACTGCTGAAGATCGAATGAAGAGATGTTAAAAATAATCCGGAAATTCCGGGCATCCTTTGACGGGCAGATCAGAAAAACGTCCGGCAGGAGTGATGAAAAAGCATATTACCAGGCCATCGGAATAGCTCTACTACTGAATGTCCTCCACCTCTTCACTGCATGGCGTTGTCAAATCTATGGGACTTGTCTTTGGCGATATCGGTACCAGTCCCCTCTATGCACTCACTGCCATATTTCTCCTCATTCCGCCAACGCCACTGAATATCATGGGGATTCTCTCGCTGATCCTCTGGACCCTGACGATACTTGTCACCGTCCAGTACACCTGGCTTGCCATGCATCTCGGTAAGAAAGGTGAAGGCGGGACGATTGTGCTCAAGGAGATCCTGCTCCCGCTGCTGAAGTCCGGCAACCAGATCGCATTGGTCTCCCTGCTTGCCATTGTAGGTATTGCGCTGTTTATCGGTGACGGGGTCATCACACCGGCGATCAGTATGCTTTCTGCGGTGGAGGGCATCACCCTCATCCCGGGTCTTGAACAGACATCCCAGGCAACGCTCATGGTGATCGCGGGTCTCATTGCGATCGGTCTCTTCTCCTTCCAGGCCCGGGGCAGCGAACGGGTCGCATGGGCGTTTGGGCCGGTCATGGTCATCTGGTTTATTGCCCTTGCCGGTGCAGGCCTCGTTGCCATCTGGTCGGCCCCGCAGGTACTGCTTGCAATAAATCCCCTGTACGGCATTCATTACCTGACCTCGCACGGGCTTGAAGGATTTTTAATTTTGTCCTCGGTGATCCTTGTTGCAACAGGGGGCGAAGCGCTATACGCGGACATGGGTCATATGGGAAGGAAGCCAATCGTCACGGCATGGTACATTGTCTTTGGTGCGCTTGCGGTGAACTACCTCGGCCAAGGTGCATTCCTCATGAACCACCCCGGTGCCCACAACATCCTCTTTGAGATGATCGTCTCCCAGTTCGGTATCCTGTACATTCCCTTCCTCGTCCTCAGCATCGCCGCAACGATCATTGCATCACAGGCCATGATCTCGGGAATATTTTCTATTGTGTACCAGGGTATAACGACACGGATCATGCCCCTGTTGCGCATCGATTACACCTCACCGCAACTCCGGTCCCAGATCTATATCGATATTGTGAACTGGGGACTGCTCCTTGCGGTCCTGTTCGTGATCCTGATCTTCAAATCCTCCAACAACCTTACGCATGCCTACGGTCTCGCGGTCTGTGGTACCATGGTGATCACCGCGATCCTGGTCACGTGGATTCTCATGATTCGCGGGCATATCGTGAAATCACTCATCGCCATCTTCACGCTCGCGATCACGCTCATGTTCCTGCTCGCGAACTTCCACAAGATTCCGGATGGGGGCTACTGGTCGCTCGTGATTGCAGCCATCCCGCTCTGCATCATTCTGATCTACGTGAACGGCCAGAAGAAACTCGCCGCTGCATTGAGCCCGATTCCCCTTGAACAGTTCCTCGCCAGATTTGATGAGACCTATCGTTCAGCGAACCGGATCTCCGGAACAGCACTGTTCTTTGCCCGGGACTTCCGGAACCTGCCGCAATATGTTCCCCGGATCATGTTCAACAACAAGATCATCTATGACGACAATATCATCGTCTCGATCATACGGACTGAACAGCCGTTCGGGGTAACCTGGGGTGTCACCCGCGAGGTCACAAAGGGCTTCTCTATCTTTGAAGTATATCTCGGGTATATGGAAATTGTTGATCTGGGGAATATCCTGGAGGAGGCGGGGATCGATGAGCAGACCATCTTTTACGGCATGGAAGATATTGTGACAACGCATGTGATCTGGCGTATCTTCGGGGCGATCCGGCGTCTCTCACCTTCCGTTGTGCAGTTCTACAAGTTGCCCTCCGATAAGATTCATGGCGTTGTGTCGCGGGTGGAGATGTAAAAAAATCTGAATCCCAAAAAATATTTTTAAATTTTTTCAGATGTCGGAATTTAAAAAAACTGTACGGGACTCCGGAAAAAATTGAGCGGCCTCTGTTGTCAGAAATGTTCCGGAAGATCGCCGGCACTCCGGCCCGGTCTCTCAGCTCCCGCTGCTCCCGGGATGTCTCCCCAATCCCACATCTCCGTCGGAGATGCTCCTCATTTTGAGGATATGGTAATCCGGGCCTTTTACGGGCTCCGATTGACCTCTTTTCCAGCACCAGAGACAGGGTTCCTTAAAAAAGAGACAGGGTTAGATGCAGATCTGCCCATTTTTACGCCGGAGGGGAGAGACAGAGTCTGGCAGGGTTACAGCGGCCGATCGCCTCCAAAATCAGAGTGCAGACCGGATCGGCAGGGTCCGGATCGGAAATTTTTGATGAACAATGGTGGGTAGTAGTGAAGCCTTCGGAGTCCTTCCTGAATGATTCCCGGTAAGGGCGATGGCCCGGTTCAGATTTGTCCTGCGTGACGCCACGCCCCTGCCGGTACCGTAATCTCAAACCGGGCCCCTTTCCCCGGTTCACCGGTCTCGGTGATCGTGATGCCGGTGATGGAGAGGATCTCGCGGGTGAGAAAGAGGCCAAGACCGGTATGTTTGCCAAAGCCCTGCGTGAAGAGGCGGGATTTATCCTCACGAGAAATTCCCTCCCCGTCATCCTCGCAGACAAGGGTGAGCTGCCCGTCCGTTTCACTGCATGAAAAGCGTATCACAGTCATCTTCTCCCCGCCATATTTGAGGGCATTATCGATGAGGTTGTAAAATACTTTTTCAAAGAGGAGATCGGCGAACACCTCAATTCCGGCACAATTCTGTTCCACGGTCACATTCCGCATGGGGAGTGCGGCAGTTGATTTTTCAATGATTGCAGAAACATTCTGCCACACCGGTGCCGTCACCCCAAGGTCCTGGTACTCACGGGTGAAATTGATCTGTCGTTCGAGTGTTTCAACAATTTTTTCCTCAATGCCGGTATATTTCTCAATGGTCTGCCTGTCGGTAATTTCCCGGGAGAGTTCGATATAGGATTTGAGTGCCGAGAGCTGGTTCAGGATGTCATGCCGGGTAATACTCGACAGCAGGCTCATCTTCCGGCTGGCAAGCGCGAGTGCCGTCTCCGCATGTTTCCGGTCGGTGATATCGTGCGTAACCGAGGATATCCCGACTATTTCGTCTGTGTTATTGAGAATGGGGGAGAGGGAGAGAGTGACCTGAATGCGTGACCCGTCTTTTCTGATCCGTTCGGTATCGCACATGATCGTTTCACCCTCGCGGATTCTCTTCAGGAGCTGGAGTCCTTCCTCCTGCTTCCCGGGAGGGATGATACGGAAGATCGAACCTCCCACCATTTCGCGGGACCCATACCCGTACAGGCGTTCCGCCCCGGCATTCCAGTCCGTGATAACCCCTTCGGGAGTCTCCCCCACGATAGCATCTCCGGAGGATCTGACCACCGATACCAGCCGGCGGCACATCTGGGTATCGTGATGCATCCGTCCGCTTAAGGAGGATACCACCGCTGCGATCGCGATGAAAACCGCACTCCGGGCGATCGCAGAAAACATCTCAACGGTTGTCGGGGTAACAACCGCATATGAGACGATACAATAGCAGATCGAGAGACCGATGGCAAAAGGTACTCCCCGTTTCGGGTAATAATAGGCAGTCAGGATGAGGGGGATATACAGCAGGTGCGGGAGCACATACGTGATTCCATGTACGATCCCGTAAATGTTCAGGATAATGAAGACGATGGAACTCACGAGGATAAGTGCAGGAATCAGGTATGGTTTTTTCCACACATCATCGAAGAATAAAAATTCCATGCCGTCGATACTCCGGTTAGGTACTAGGTATATTTTTCGGGATTGTTTAATGTATTGGGTTTGGATTGCTTTGACCTCTTACGGATACTGCATTCCCGGGGTACACACCTCATTCCAATGATCTGGTAGGGGGAGATCTCTCTGGTTTCAACCGTACATTGCGGGATACTATTCAACAACCGCCAGGATACATCTGGTAAGATCTTTGTAAAAAACGGCTCTTGCAGTCGGATCTCTCTGGTGACTGCCTCTTGCATTTTCACCGGGTGGACCGGTACATCCCTTCAGGCACCAGGATCTCAAACCGTGCCCCTTTCCCCGGTTCACCATTCTCCGTGATCGTGATGCCGGTGATCGCAAGGATCTCGCGGGAGAGGAAGAGGCCGAGACCGGTGTGTTTACCAAAACCTTTCGAGAAGAGGCGTACCTTATCCTCTGCTGCAATCCCCGTCCCGTCATCCTCGACCACGATCACAAGCCCCTTCTCCGATTCATGAGGGGAGATCCGGATCAGGGTCATTGCCGGTCCCCCGTACCGGAGGGCATTGTCGATCAGGTTGTAGAACACCTTCTCAAAGAGGGGATCGGCGTACACCTCAAGATCCGGTATCCGGAGATCGATTTGCACATCCCGCATGGGCAGGGCCGCAGCTGCCCGTGTCACGCAGTCCGCAACCGGCTGCCAGGACGGCGCTGTGACACCAAGGTTCTCGTACTCCTTGGTAAAGGCAATCTGGCGCTCGATCGCTTTTGCCGCCTGCTCGATCTTGAGGAGATACTCGGTGGCCAGCCCGACTTCCCGGGGGGACTCCTTCGAGAGTTCAAGGAACGCCAGTATGGAGAAGAGCTGGTTGTTGATATCGTGGCGGGTGATACTGGAGAGCAGGTTCAGTTTCTTGTTGACCTGTTGCAGGGCCTCTTCCGACCGCCGGCGTTCGGTCACGTCCTGGACGATCGAGTGGAGCAGTTTTTGTCCCCCCGAGGTGATCGGTGCGCTGAAGACCTCGACATCCCGGATCTCCCCGCTCTTCTTCCGGTGCCGGAAGTTGAATACCAGCCCCTGGTCTTCTGCTGCCCGGGACATGTTCTGCCTCGTGATGGCCGGGTCCGCGATATTGATCTCCGTGATCGGCATCCGGCAGAACTCCTCGTGAGTATACCCATAGTAGCGGCTGGCTGCGGAGTTTGCATCCATGATGCTGCCGGTTGTCGGGTTGACGATGAGCATGACCGCATTATTGAGTTCGAACATGTCGCGGTACCGCTTCTCGCTCTCAAAAATCGCTTCCTCCGACCGTTTGCGATGGGTGATGTCGTGGGTGATGCTCGACGCTCCCAGGATCTGCCCTGCTTCATTCTTGATCGGGGAGATGGTCATGAAGACATCGATGATCCGGCCATCTTTTGCCCTGCGCTTCGTCTCCAGGTAGTTGATCTGATCCCCCGCCCGGATCTTCTCCAGGATCCCCGGGGTTTCGTCACGCTCGCCCTGTGGAATGAGTAGTGAGATCGGTTTGCCGATCGCTTCTCCTGCCGTGTACCCGTAGAGTTTCTCCGCACCGGCATTCCATGAGGTGATGATCCCGTCAAGGGTCTTTCCGATGATCGCATCATTGGAGAACTCCACGATGGCTGCAAGACGAAGGTGTTCTTCTAAAGCCCGTTTCTGCCCGGTGATGTCCTCAAAGACCGCAACGAAATCGCCCTTCTCCGGGGAAAAGACCGAGACCCTCATCCACATCTTCAAAGGTTTGAAATCGATCTCGAAGGTCTCCGGCCTGCCGGTCGATGCCACGCGCCCGTACGTGTCAAAGAGGTCGGGTGTGAGTGTGCGGATATCGGGGATCGCCTCCAGTACCCGCTTCCCCCGGATCCCGGAGAGACCGGTGAGCCGTTCGAACGCGGCATTCACATCCAGGTACACCCAGTCCGCGGGTCTGCCGTCCTTGTCGTAGATCATCCGGCAGTAGGCAAACCCCTCCAGCATGTTCTCAAAGAGCGTGCGGTACTTCCTCTCGCTCTCCTGCAGGGCAATTTTGTCTGCCGACAGGTGCTCCGAGAGATAGGCAACCACTGCCGCGACCCCGGCAAAGACAAAGAACCGGAGCCATGCCCCGATGACGACATCCGCCTCGCCACCTAAGAAGAGATACACGAGCCAGACATAGGCAAGGGAGAGGAGCATTGCGAAGAGGAACCCGTTGTAGCGGTAGTGGTAGGCGACAAGAATGAGCGGGAAGTAAAAGAGGTGCATGAAGATGATCGTGATGCCGTGGGACAGGCAGTAGAAGGAGACGATCAGGACGACAGCGGTACTCGTAAGGATGAGTGCCTGCCAGGCCCTCTCCGTAAGTGAGATACCGGATCCTTCCGCGGCAGAATGTGAGGTAGTCATGCAATACGTCCCTGATCAGATCGTTCCCTTGCAGGATCATGGTTCCAGAGGGATCGTGCGATCCCGGGAATACACCGAGCTCTTTTTTGGCGAGGTGAGCAACCCTGCCCCGCCCGTGTTCTTGCAAGGAGAGGGAGTGCCGAAAATATCTCCGAAGCCTGATATGCCTTTCTTGGATTTTTTGTTTATAATACTATTTCACGGGGATACTATCGTGTCCCGGATGTATCGCAATGGACCCATAAAAAAACCAATGCCTAAAAACCAGAAACACCCCATACCATTCAGGATTGTTCATGCCGGATGTGCAGGATTGCCGGCAGTGCGGGAAGTGCTGCGAGAAGTGGGGGTGGGACCAGTACGGGATACCGGAGGATCTCGCCCCGTGGATCGAGAACAACCGCACCGATATCCTCCGGCATGTTGGCATCCGGTTCTCAGATGGGAAGCGTTCAACCGGGCAGGACCTCACCCCATCTGACCTGCCCCGGGTCGCACGGATCTATTACTGGGTTGAGTCCACCGGCAAAAAGCGCACGTCCTGCCCCTTCTTCGATCTCAGGGCCGATGGCAAGGTGTACTGCCGGATCCATGATACCAAGCCGGCCGTCTGCATCGGGTTCACCCCCTGGAACGAGGGCATCCGCGACTATGCCCTGAACTGCCCGGCCTGCCGGGACAATGCCCCGTGATCCTCCGCGTTCCCGGAAAAACCCTTGGTGAAAAAAATCGGGAGTTGCCCTTTGGATCAGTTGAGGAGCCAGAGGGTCCCGGTGAGGACTGAGGCAAAGGCAGTCCAGCAGAGATAGGGGAT
This sequence comes from uncultured Methanoregula sp., assembly GCA_964592875.1. GTDB lineage: Archaea > Halobacteriota > Methanomicrobia > Methanomicrobiales > Methanospirillaceae > Methanoregula. Next base: position 245,012 of record CAZQGG010000005.1, on the reverse strand, counting down.
GAAGAGCCAGCCCGCGGTGGGATTGATCCGTCTGAAGGCAAGGGTCGTCGCCACAATGAAGACGAAGAGGATCAGGATCTCGATAAAGGCCACTGCGATCAGGTGCATGCCAAAGAAGATGATGGACCAGGCAAGGTTCAGGCCGAGCTGGACCGCGAACAACGCAACTGCCTGCTGGACTGGTCGGCTGCTCATACCGTCCCTGATAACAAGCCAGAGCGAGACCCCCATCAGGATACAGAGGAGCGTCCAGACAGGCCCGAAGAGCCACGCCGGCGGGTTGAAGGAGGGTTTCTGAAGTCCTGCATACCAGCTGCCGACTTCCGGCATAGTGAATACGGAACCAATGATGCCGATGATGAGGGGGATGGCAATACAGAGGACGAGGAGTCCCAGTGATCTGGAGGAGGGAATTTTCATAATGGATCAGCTAGTAAAAAGCGCAAGGGGCTGATGTATTTTTTGCTGCCGACCCCTCCGGACAGAAAAAAATGCATTAAGTGGATTTGCCGGGGAATCGCCCGACGCCTTTGGGGATGAGTATCTCGAACCGGGCACCGCATCCTTCCTCCCCGCACTCCCGGATGGTCATGCCGGTGATCGACAGGATCTCGCGTACCAGAAAGAGACCCAGGCCGGCATTCTTCCCGTACCCGCGTTCGAAGATCTTCTCCTTCTCGGCCTTTACAATCCCCACGCCATTGTCCTGCAACACAAGGATCAGGTTCCCATCCCGTTCCTCACAGGTCAGGGAGATCTCAGTCACCCGTTCCCCGTGTATGAGCGCATTCTCCAGCAGGTTGAAGAGTGCTTTTTCCAGGAGCATATCGGCATACACTTCGAGCGTGCCGACATCCACGTTCCGGGAAATTTTCAAGGAATCGACATGCGAGAGGGCATACAGGAAGACCCGGGTCACATTCTGCCAGCGTGGCGGGTGAATCCCCATGTCCTGGTAGTTCTTTGCAAACTCCAGCGAGCTGACGATCTTCTGGATGAGCACATTCTGTTTTTCTGTAAAGGACTTTATCTTCCCCGTATCCGGGGTATTGTTCGCCAGCTGGAGATATGCCGAGAGGGCAAAGATGGTACTCTGGATGTCCTGGAAGATGATTGTGTTCAGAAGCCCGAGTTTTTTACGGCCCTGTGCGAGCGCCTGCTCCGCCATCCGGCGCTCGGTAATATCCCGGCCAATGGCAAGGATGCGGGGCTCAATGGTCCCGTCTTCTTTCACCATCTCAAGCCTGCGCAAGCGCATCTCTAAGGGGAACTCCTCGCCGTTCTTCTTTTTGCTGACCCACTCGAAATCCACTTTGCCCTCCTTGAGGGCAGCCTGCATGTACCCCTTCGCCATCTCAGAAGTATACCCCTCCCCACTCATCTCATGGGCCTGGGCAGTGATGAACTCCTCGCGGGAGAAGCCGGATACGGTAAGGACATTTGCATTCACATCGATGATGCGGCCATCGGCACCATGGACATAGATCAGGTCCGGTGACCCCTCGTAGATCGCTTCAAGGTGGGTCTTGGCACTACGGAGTGCCTGTTCGGCCCGCTTCCTCTCGGTGATATCCTCAAATATGACGCAGATCCGGTCCGGGGTATCCCGCGGACGGTAGGCATTGCAGTGGTAGAAACCTTTTGTCGGATCGTGGTACATCTCAAAGGTCCTGGGCTCACCGGTCAGCGCAACGTCCCTGTACACCTCCAGCCAGCTCTTCTCGGTTTTGGGCCAGACGGTAAAGACATCCTTTCCCTGCACATCGTCCAGATTCACGTTTGCCATGCGTGCGTAACTGTCATTGAAATACCCGAACCGGAAACTGACATAGTCCCCGTTCTCATCGAAAACCGATTCGAAGATAACGAACGCGTTGATCATGCTTTTCAGGATCTGCTGCAGTTCGCTGGAGAGTTCCCGGAGCGCCGCCTCACTCCGCTTCCGTTCGGTGATATCCCGGACAATTCCCAGGACTTCATCGTCGTTGAGTGCCACCAGCCGTGATTCATACTGGCATTTTCCCTGAGGAAGATCGAGCTCATACTCAAACTGTTGGAGTGCCCCGGTCTCCAGTGCCAGCCCGATATGGCGCATCATGATCTCTGTAGACTCGTTCCCAAAGCCACTGTCCCGGATATTACTTCCGATGAGTTTATCGGCAGGTACGGAAAGGACGCTCGTGTCCGGTACACTGAAATCACGATACACGCCGTCTTGTGAGATGACAAACATCATGTCCGGTATGGCGTGGAGCAGGGTTGCATTCCGGTGCTCGCTCTCCCGGAGTTCCCGCTCCCGGGCGATGAGTTCCTCGTAATTCTGGCGCAGTTCTTCCTCCTTCTGCGACAGGTCCTGGTACGCGGCGTCAAGTTCACGGTTCTTCTCTTCAAGCGCGTGTTCGGCTACAACACGGTCCGTAATATCCACAGTTGATGAGATGCTCTTCTTTGTACCGGGGATGATCGAGACATGGTTGATGCAGTACCGCATCGTGCCAGACCGATCCACGAGCCGGAATTCATAGGTCTTCGGGGCATCTGACTCCTGCATCCTCCGGACATGGTAGGATTTGAGCCGCTCCAGATCTTCCGGAACGATAAACTCCATCCAGGAATGATCCCGCTCCAGTTCTTCAACCGAATACCCGGTCAGCTGGGCGAGTCCTTCATTGGCCCGTTGGATCGAGTTATCCTCGTTGATGATGAAGGAGGCCGAACCGGTTGTGTTGAACACCGTCCGGTAAAACTGTTCGCTCTCCCGCAATGCCGCCTCGGCCGCTTTCTGGGCCGTGATGTCGCGGAAGGCCACCTGCACTGCCATCGTGCCCTCCCAGGTTATCGGGACTGCCACTGCCTCGACATCGAATACCTCCCCATTGACCCGCACAAACTTTTCTGCAAGAGGCTGCTGGACGGAGGTCCGCCCGCCGTCTGCCCGTTCAGCAACAACGTTCTGATAATCGGGATGAATGAACGTAAAGATCGACCGGCCTATGTAGTCACTGATATCGCTGATCCCGAACAGCCGGAGCGCGGTCCGGTTCAGAAACACAATCTTTGTGTCCCGGTGGATAACGATGCCGTCAAAGGAGTTCTCGATCAGGTTCCGGTATTTCTCCCCGCTCTCCCGCAGTTCCTGCTCTCTTGCGCTGAGTTCTTCGTAATTCTCTCTCAGTTCCTCCTCGCTTGATGACAGTTGCTCGTAGGCCGCGTGCAGTTCCTCGTTGGTCTTCTGCAGCTCCGCCATCTTCTGCTGGAGCTCGGGGTAGTAACTCTTACGGAGGGAGGACTCTCCAAGACCGATGATCCGGTTCCGCTGTTCCTGCCAGTCGGGCTTCTCCTCAGAGTGCTTGTTCATAGATTCGTTCGATGTCCTTCTGTGTCGGTTGACGGGGATTGGTTGCCATGCAGGGATCGTTGAGCGCGTTCCTTGCAAGGGCCGGGATGTCCTCTTTCGTTACACCCAGATCCCCGAGGGTGTCGGTCACATGGAGTGTTTCACGCAGGCTTCTGATCCCGGCAATGATCGTCTCTCTCCGGTCTGCATGGCTGGTGGCAGAGAGGTCCAGGCCCATGGCCACCCCGATCGTCTCGTACCGCTTCGGGCAGGCCGGGTAATTATATGCCATGACATGTTCGAGCAGCAGGGCATTGCACTCCCCGTGCGGGAGGTCCGACAGGCCGCCAAGACTGTGAGCCATCGCATGGACCGCCCCGAGGCTCGCATTGGAGAATGCAAGGCCGGCACAGAGGCTCCCGAGCATGGTCTGGTACCGGTGCCCGGTATCCTTCAGGCTCTGGCAGGCCGGGGGGAGATGGGCCTGCATCAGCCGTATGGATTCGAGGGCATGAATGTCCGTTACCGGTGAACTGGCATTGGAGACATATGCCTCCACGCTGTGGGTGATCGCGTCCATGCCGGTGTGGGCGGTCAGTTCCGGGGACAGGGTGGTGAGCGGCAGGGGATCGATGAGAGCAATGTCCGGCACGATCTTCTTGCTGATGATCGCAATCTTCACCTTCCGTGCAGTATCGTTGATGATGGCAAACTGCGAGACATCTGCCCCGGTCCCTGCCGTAGTGGGGATACAGATCATGGGGGGTGGGGGAACAACGATCTGATCCACGCCTTCAAACTCCAAGATGTTCCTGCCGCTGGAAGAGACGATCCCGATCCCCTTGGCGCAGTCCATCGGGCTGCCACCCCCGACCGCGACGATCGCATCGCATCCCGCATCCGTGTAGACTTTTGCCCCCGCCATGACCTCGTGATCCCGCGGGTTGGGGGTGATCGAAGAGAAGATCGTATGATCGATTCCTTCCTCGTCAAGACTGGCGGTCACGTCCTTCACCCAGCCGGCCTGGATGATGTGGGGGCCGGTCGCAACCAGCACGTGCCGTGCACCAAAATTTTTTGCGTACCGCCCGGCCAGGAGCCGGGCATCCGCCCCAATCACAAACTCCGGGGCAACAAATTTCCTGAGTTCAAAACGATCTCCGGTCATGTCTTCCCCCACTGTTACAAGTCATAAAACGGTATCATCATATTTGAAGATTTTCAAAAGCCGCACATTCAGGCCGCCAAACTGCAGATCCGGCCCGGTTGAACGATGCAGGGACGAGAACAACCGGTGAACCGGTGTATCCTGATGTATCCGGTGCCCGACACAGAGAGTATCCTTAATCCCCTTTTACTGCATAACGATATACACGAAAGTGGCCGGGCGGGAATCGCTGGAGCGCTCATTGACCCTGATGCGCCCCCACTCCCGGATACCCGCCGGGCCGGGGTCGGACCATCCGTGACAGCAACCATTCTTATCGTGGACGACAGCACCTTCATTGTCGAAGGGCTGGTCGCTATTCTGCAACGGCATTACCGGGCCATTCCCTCATTCGGGGGCGAGGAGTGCCTCACCATTCTCGAAACCGAGAAGCCCGATGTCATCGTCCTCGATATCATGATGGAGCCCATGGACGGGTGGGAGACGCTCTCCCGGATCAAGGAGAACCCCGCCACGCGGAACATCCCGGTCCTGATGTTCACCGCAAAGAAGATCACGCCCGAGGAGACCGAGGCACACCGGACTCTGATTGACGGGGTTCTCATCAAACCCGTGAGCCCGAAAGAGCTGATCACCGCGATAGAGACACTTCTCGAACGCGACCGGCGGAACAAGGAGATCGTCCGCTATCTTGAGCAGGCCGGTCTTCCCCGGGTCACGATTGATGCCTATGTGACCCGGTCTGCGAATCTTGAGGTTGACCGGAGCCTGCTTGCCACCCTGCAGAAAAATCTCCCGCACAGCCCGGCGATATCGGGTACCGTACTGGAAGACCGGATCCAGAACGGTCGGGCAATGCTTGACGAGCTCCTGAAAGGGACCGGTCTCACGGTGGAATTCCTCAATACCCTGCCGGCACTCCCGTCCTCAGGATCCGGCGATATTCCCGTTGTGGGCGTGCAAAACCCTGTACCTGTTCCTGCAACACCCCACGCTACCGAAATTCCCCATCCCGTGGCATCCCCACCACCGGTGCCGGACACAGAGACTGTCGGACCGGTCCGGACAATCCCGGCACCCTCTCCTCTGCATGATGCGCCCTCACCGGTACTCCGCGATCTTCCCCCGGTTTCCGTTCACTATGTCCCGGAGCCGGCCGGTGCCACGCAGGCCAATCCTGCGCCTGCTGAGCCAGAACAGGTTGCATGGATTCCCATCCCGTCCCATGCCGATCCCACGGCCCGGGACTATTCGTCGGGCGTTGATCAGCGCACCGCGCCGGATGGTGCCGTCAAACCCCTGGGGAGACGCATTCCAAAACCCGTGGTGGTCTCGGTGCCTGCATCCGCAACCGGGCCGGGCGTGCCCCTGATGCACAAACCCTCAGCGCCCCTTTCAGAGGCGGAGCCTCAGGGGTTCTTTGCCCGGATCCTGGCAGTCATCAAAGGCATATTCTCGAAAAAAAAGTAATTGCCCGTTGGTTCCCGCATTCTCCCCCGGGTGCCGGACCCGTGGGGCCATGCCCGTATAGCATCACTTAGGGCTCGCGGAGGGTCCGGAGCACATGGTCCATGACCACCGGGTTCCTTGGCATATGGATGTGGCAGTACTGCACGGGCGGCAATGCACCCGGGCCGGTTGACGGGATGACATCCGGCGTAATGCCGGGCAGGGCAGACTCCCGGTTCGAGACGATCCCGTCCCCGCAGAAGGTTGCCCGGAAGATACCATCGTCATCGCATTCCCATGTCTGGCCGCGAAACCACGGGAAGAAGGCCGGATCCTGCCCGGTATTTTTCGTTACAATGGCATGGTATTCGATATCGGTTCTCAGGCCGGCCTCTTTGAGATCCTGCATTACGTTACTTTCAAAGAGCACATCGCAGACCAGCGGGTCGGCTGCGGGATCGAATCCCACGGGCACGAAGATGCCGGAGAGCTGCCTCTTTATCTCCCGTCCCCTCTCTGCATCAAAGAAGAGTTCCGCTAAGGCCGAGCCGGTGTTGGGCGCACCCAGCCCGACGAGCCGCCGCACTGTCCCCTCCCCACACTGCCCATCCATCACTTCCAGATAATACCGGGCCGCACACGTCCCAAGAGAATGGCAGACGAGATCAATGTCCCCGGTATGTCCGCTCTCTTCCCGCATGGAGATGATGTACGTGTCCAGTGCCTGTGCCACGGCCGGGATGGTGGGGCGTTCCAGCGTGGAAAAATCAAATCTCCAGACCGGTACTCCCTCTTTCACCAGCAGGGGAGAGAGTTTGTTCCAGATGCCGGGATGGCTGTTCCAGCCGTGGACAAGAACCACCGGGAGACGTTCGTGCTGATCGTGTGCGTTCATGGCCGGGAAATAATTGCGGGCAGCCCTTGTCAGGCCGGCCCGGTTCTACCTGCATATATGGGAGAATGTCCAGCATAAACATGGCGCGTCATGGAACGGTGTGTACCTTTTTTACCCGGCATCTCCTTGTAAGGTACAGGGACATTATGGCAATTGACTGGTACAAGGAATTTATCAACCTGAACTACGAGCCGGCAAAGGACGACATCGTCTGCCTTTACTACTTTGAACCGGCTGCCGGGATCAGCGGGAAGGAAGCGGTCGGCCGCATTGCATCGGAGAGTTCGACCGGGACGTGGACCACGCTCTTTACGATGCCACCGCGGATGAAGAAACTGCAGGCCACCGCGTTTGAGATCGAGGGCCACGTGGCAAAGATCGCATATCCCCTCGAACTCTGGGAGGAGGGCAATGCCGTCCAGCTCCTCTCCGGGATCGCGGGCAACATATTTGGCATGAAAGCGGTGAAGAACCTGCGGCTGATCGATGCGGCTTTGCCGCTCGCGTACCTGAAACATTTCAAGGGCCCGCACTTCGGCAACGCCGGGATCCGCAAGATGATGAAGGTCACTAAGCGCCCCCTCACGGGCGCTGTGCCCAAGCCCAAGATCGGATTTACCGCAAAGGAGCACGCGGAGGTCGGGTACGAGACCTGGATGGGCGGCTTCGATTTCGTGAAAGATGACGAGAACCTGACCTCGACCTCGTTCAACCGCTTCGATGACCGGGTGAAGTACATGACAAAACTCCGCGATAAGGCGGAGAAGGAGACGGGTGAGGTGAAGTCCGCGTTCCTCAACATCACGGCCGATGTGGAGACCATGAAGAAGCGGGCCGACCTGCTTGCAGCAAACGGCTGGAACTACTGCATGATCGATGTGGTGGTTGCGGGAACCGCGAGTGTCATGACCATGCGGGATTACTGCTCGGATCTCGGTCTCGCCATCCACGCACACCGGGCCATGCACTCGACCTTCACCCGGAACAAGAAGCACGGCATCTCGATGCAGTTCCTGGCAAAACTGATGAGACTCATCGGCGTCTCGCAGATCCATACCGGGACAGCAGTCGGGAAGCTGACCGGCTCCCGGCGCGAATCGGTTGCACTCTCCGATCTCCTGCGCGAGAAGAAGACAAAAGCCGTGCCGGGCATGCTGCTCGAACAGGACTGGGGGAAGATCAAGACGGCGTTCCCGGTCTCATCGGGCGGCCTGCACCCCGGCCTTGTTCCCGATGTGATGGATATCTACGGTAACGAGATGGTGCTCCTTGTGTCGGGCGGCATCCACGGGCACCCGAAAGGTACCCGGGCCGGCGCCAAGGCAACGATGCAGGCGATCGAGGCATGGCAGGAGCACGTGACGCTCGAAGAGAAGGCGAAGAAGGCACCGGAACTCGCGGAAGCGCTCGGGAAGTGGGGACACTACAAACCGAAGTGACTCTAAAAAATTTACCTTTTTGAAATCGGATGTTAATATCCGAAAAATATTGCAAAAATTTTGTGCCTCGCTTCATATCTATTTTAGTGCATTCGAATACGAATCAAAATAGCTTGTACTGTTATCGTATTTTCGTTCTGCTTTAAGAGGTCGTCTGATTTTTTCAAGATCCATTAAAAAAATATCACGAGGGGCAATCTCACTATTTTGATTATGGGTAAAATACCAGTACGGCCACGCAATAGTCCATAACGGAGTTTCCTGTATCATATCGTTTTCATGTGAATTTCGTTTAATGGGAACATCGCATTGAAAAATTCTCTTCTTTATTTCAGTTAGATTATTTCCTACTTGCTCTTCCGCATTCATAATTTGTTTCAACCATTTTTCTGCAGTCGGAGTTAGAATTATTCCAAACCAATCTGCTTTTTCATACCAATCATTCGCCTCAAACATTGCAGGGCCAAGTACACTATTACCGTACTTTAAACGTTCAAACAGGTAATCCCCGACAGAAACACATCCGCGGAATAAATATCCATTTTGAATTCCCCAATGGACAATATAAGGCAATTCATCTGATAGATCAGAAATTTTCCTAAAATCAGATGTAACTGCATCATTTAATGGATAACAAATAACAATTGTATCTCCAAATATTGCAATTTGTCTGCTATCATTGAACAGATTTGCATGTTGAGCTAATCCCGTTTCCAAATCATTTCTGATTTTCTCTAAAAAAATTGAACATTCGGTAATCGAGAACTGCCTCACGCCCAATACATCAAGCATCACTATTACGCCATACATTGGTACCAACATTGAGATGAGAACGTTACAAGTTTAAATCTCATCTGATCATAATTTTTAAAAAACGATTTGAGCGGTATTTGTTTTTGATCTGGATTGTAAGTTCGTGATCTGGATTGGGATTACCGATGATTAATTCATTTGTATCTCCGTTGCGATGCCACCCCCTCCCTGCTTCGCAGGGAGTCGACGCGACGCCTCGTCGGGTCGCGTCTGGGCAAGGTTCTGTACGTGACCATGAAACCGGTAAGTGCGTAGCGCAAAAGTCGATAGACCTTTTGCGCGTGGGGCATCACAATAAAATAAAAAATTTGAAAAAAATCTAAATTCTCCAGCATGTTTTCAAAATTTTTACGGTCCTTGCCACCAAATTTTTTTAAATTTTTTCGTGCTGAAAATTTCCCGGAAAAATTTCAAAAAAATTCCGGAATTTTTTTCGAAGCATGGTGGCGTCTCGTGCTTCGGGTTTGCTGACTCTCATCATTTCAAAAATTTTTCCCGAAATTTTTTCCGGCCCGGATCAAAAAAACCCGGGCACGGACAAGCCATCCCTACGCCGGAAACTACCCCCGGCAACCACCCCCCGGAGTCACCATTTTCCAGAGTTGACAACCTCCCGAATCCGGGCCCTCCACGACCCCCGTTTACCAAAAATTTCCAAACAGGGCCCGGATTGAGCCCCGATTGGGATCGAACGACCCCCTGTTTGATACAAAACTCCTGGAGTTTTTGTATGAACAGGGTGCCCGGCAGATTATAACGATTCTTCATCCGACAGGAACCCGGTTTTAGTTGAGCGGGGCCTGCAATTATCGGACCCCTGCGATCCCGATCTCCGCGGAAAATGCCCGGTTTGCCAAAAGGGGCATTTTTGGAAAATCACACAAAACGCCCGGATTCAATCGGGGGCATATATGGTGCCTGTTCCGCCAGAGTGGGCTAAAATGGAGATTTCAGGATCTGGGTGAGTTTCCGGTCCGGGACGGTGCATAAAGGGAATTGGGGCGGGCCTAAAAAAATGTCCCGCCAAACGCTGCTATGGGGCTCCGGAGGGCATTATATTCACCCCATTTTAACGTCCGTTTGGGGATCGGGGCATGTTACATGGCCCATTTCCCGTCGGAGCGTCCCGCCACCGTCGGAAACTGATGCAGTGGATATAAGGGAGTCCGGTGAGTGGGGGAATTGCAATGAGGCGTGGCGGTTGGCAATTTTTTTTTTAAATTCAAAAAAATTCCGGGACGGTCAGTAGTTCTCTTTCTCACTCATCAGCGTATCGCGCTCGGCCTGCAGCTTCCGCTCATGCCGGATATTCTCGACCATCACGCAGAAGACGTACATGCCAATGGCATTGGCAAGGATCATCGGGATGTACACCCGCTCGACAACCGCAAGGGCCTGATCGAACGGACGGGCAATGAGGAGCGTAAGCACCATGTGGAACACTTCCATCAGGATGGCAAAGATCACGGCAATCTTCCAGCCGGCAAATTTCTTTTTGCAGTACAGCCAGATGAGACCCCCAAAGAGACCGGCAAAGATCGCAGTGACCGAGCAGGAGTAGACGGTGAGCCCACCCATGCTGAACCGGTAGGCAGCGCCTATCAGGCCCGCACCGACGCCCACCCACGGGCCAGCGAGCAGGCCGGCAAGCATGGGGCCAAGGTCGCGGACATTCACAACCGAACCCAGGAAGTCGATGCCGCTGACCGTGCCATACACAGAGAGGGCGCCAAAGAGAATGACGAGGATGATCTGGGTCGTGATGGTCGGGTGGCCGTCCAGGATCTCCGGAAAGATCCGGCTCCGTGTCAGGAGGTAGGCGGCGACAATGATGACGCACATCAATTGAAGGAGAACATTGAGCTGGGTGAGAATCGAGAAGTCCATGATATTGATACCTTCGTGCTCTAGAAATTGCAAATATTTTCACATAAATGTGTCTTGATTATTTATTTACATGAGCCGAATCGACACGTCCCGCTGGGGTATACTCATCAGTTCCAAAAGGGGGTTTATGCCGGTGGATCAAAACGTAAACCCGACCCGGTCCCGAATACGATGTGCCGTGTACCGTATGGTAACGGAAAAATCTGCTGGTATCAGGCACCCCATCTATCCGGAATTACCGGAGCCATGCAGAGTTACCGGGCAACAATACAGGATGCTGGAACCACATCGTGCGATGCACCGGATAAATAGTATGTAATCATTCAGGTGCCGCTGCCGTATCTTCTCGCACAGCACCGGCACCAGAAGAAAACTCATCGCGTACTGAAGAAATTGAAGACTTTGATACCACCGAACCGCTCGAAGAGGTACAGTATACCAAAGAAGAGGGCCGCATAGATAACAAACCCGGCAATGAACCCGGGAATACCCGTGAGCCCGAGCACGCTCATCAGCACATTCGAGATCCAGTTGGCAACGAGGATGGCGCAGAGGAGCACGAGGATCAGCGTCACGCCCCGCTTCACAGATGAAAGATCCATGGATCCGGTGTGGGTTTGAGAGATATAAAGATGACAAATGCAATGCCCCCGGACGGCGGTCGCAAAAACAATGACCCCAACCTTAAAACCCGACGGATGCAATAATTCAAACGGGAACGATCAACTATGGAAGCCAGAAGCGAGAGAAGAGAGGGCGTACTCGTATTTTTTATCAACGGGAGGCTCGACGCCTTCGGGGCGCAGCAGCTTGACACGTGGGTGAAGGACGCACTCCATGACGATGACAAGGAACTCGTCATCGACATGACCGAAACAAACTACCTGAGCAGCGGCGGCATCCGGCTCTTCAACAGTCTGTTAAGGGAGTTCAAGCGCAGGAATGGAAAATTTGTCCTCTCCTCGGTCGGGGAATACCCGATGAAAGTCCTCGACATGGCGGGGTTCCTCTCGGTCTTTTCGATCTACGCGACAACGGACGAGGCAGTTGTGGACCTTGGTAAGAAGCGGAAGAACCCCTCGCTCTTCAACGAGATCTTCCACAAGAAGATCATCGGGGACGGTGTCACTATGACGATCGAGCCCGGGCTAAAGACCGCGGCACCGGTCCTCCGGGTCACGGGAGAACTCGAAAAAGTGCTCCACGCAACGATCACCCCCGCCGACATACGGACAAAAAAATTCTCTGAAGTCACCTATTCCCTGGGTCTTGGCGCACTCGGGGCAGATGCAACGGACGCCCTTCCCGTGCTGGGCGAGATGATCACACTGCACGGTTCAATGGTCTGGCTTCCCACGGACGGCAACAGCTCACCCGACTTCATGACCCCTTCCGACACGTCCACGGGAGATCTGCCGGTCTACACCGGCTACAACATCACGCTCGACGGCCCCTTCAGCGAATACGTAACGCTCGATGCAACGGATACAAGCGGCGTGAGTATTGCCGACATCTACCGGATCATCTTCACCTCCGCAAGGGAACGCATCCCCTCGTACAAAGGTGTCATTGCCATTGCGCTGTGGGGTGTCATCTCCTCATTCGCCAGTTCCGGGATCAAGAGATCCCCGGTGGCCGGTTCGGGCCTTGCACCCGGTGAATCGATCATGTCACCGGCCCGGTCTCACGAATGGATCGAATCCGACAAAGGCACCTCCTACAAGGGCGATACGCTGGTAAGTTTTGGCGTGGGCATCGACCTTGCCGGGGACCGCTCCTCCGTACCGGAGGAGATCATCTCCTCAATCTACTATGCAAACCCGCTGAACACGGGAGCAGGAAAAGAGCAGTATCTCCACAACCATGGCGTGGTCTTCCGGAATGTCCCCTACGATCCCCTGCTCGACTTGAATTCGCAGATAAAAAAGATTGTTACGGACGGGGAATTTGTCGATATGCGCCACCTGCTCGATGCAACACGCGTGCGCCGGGCCAAGATCGGCATTGCATACATCCAGAATATCATCCGCGAACCGTGAAGCACGGTTACGCAGATCTCTTTTTTACCATGGTGAGGATATTCTTCCCGTCCTCAAACCGGTACGTGACCGCGTTCATGAGTTTCCTTGTTAAGAAGATCCCAAGACCGCCGATCTGCCGGTCATCGATATCCGCTTCAAGATCGGGTTCCGGCAGCGAGAGCGGATCGAACGGGGAGGCCTGGTCCGCAAGCTCGATCGTGATCTGATCCGGATCCACCTGGATACCAATAGCGATCTCCCCTCCTGCATCACCGTACCCGTGCAGGATAATATTGGTCACCGACTCTTCAACGGCCAGCTGGGTGTCGAGAATATCCCCATCAGAAAATCGCCCGGCAATCATCGCGGCTTCGAGTCTTTCCGAGAGTATCGCAATCTCCTGGAGGTCTGCGGGAATCCTGTACGAAAACGATGGTCCGGGCATCTTACATCACCTTGACGATCATCAGGATCTGGACACTTAAGGTTGGGTGGCCGCGAGCGATCTCCGGAACGATCCGGCTCCTCTTGAGCAGGTACGCAACCACGATGATGACGCATATCATCGAAAGAAGCGTGATCAGGGAAACAAGGAGGGTATTATCCATAGGATCCTACTGTACGCATTGCTCCCCGGGGCACATAAAAGGCTGCCACACCCTTAAAATCATGGGGAGATATGCTTATCTTTTTTAAACACTGACATTGGACGTAACATCATACACAAAGGATTGTATGGGGGAACATCGTGGAGATTTCATCAGCAAATAATAACGACGCAACGACCTTGGCGATCAATGGAAGGATCGACACGGCCACCGCACCGGAACTGGAACAGACCATCAATAAGGAGATCGAACAGGGCCACCGGAAAGTCCTGCTGAACTTTGCCGGCGTCTCGTATATCAGCAGCGGCGGGCTCCGGGTGCTCCTTGCCACCGCCAAGAAACTCAAAAGCCCTGAAGACAAGTTCGCCCTCTGCGGGCTCTCGCCCGAAGTCCATAAGATCCTCAAACTTGCGGGATTCACCTCAATCTTCTCGATATATACGTCTGAGGGAGAGGCGCTTGCCGGCTGGTAATGTCCAGCTGGTTCCCTCCATTTGGCAGCCATTACCGGGTGCTGCCGGGGCAGAGATTTTTCCCTATATCCGGAAAGTCGATGTCATCTCTTCTAACTCGTTTTTGATCCGGACACCGGACGCCATCCTCTTGATTGACCCGGGCGGCCTTACGGATCAGGCAGAGATGCTGGCAGAGCTCATTGCCGGATGCCATGCTGAACGGGATCGCCCGGTCTTTGTCATCCTCACCCATGCCCATGTCGACCATTTCAACGGCGTGCGGGATGTCCCGGCCTTTGCGTATGCGAATACCGCAATCCTGATGGTGCAGGAAGAGGGTGCACGGGCACTCGAACGCGGCGATCGCTTCCTGACGCAGGCCGATATGTTCAACCTATCAATTCCCCCGATACATGTCGGGGTCCACCTCTTCTCCCCCACGCGGAAGGATCAGGCCGACACCCCGGTTGAACTTCACCCGGCAAACAGGGGCCGCCTGGTAATCACCCGCTCGCCGGAAGATCCGATGGGGCAACATGCCAACCATGAACGCATCAGGGTCGGGGCCTCGCTGGTAATGGATTGTTACCACACGCCCGGCCATAGCCCGGATTCGATCTGCATCCGGATCGGCAGCCTGTTCTTTATCGGGGACCTCCTCTTTGCCGCGAATCCCGGGGTTGCCGGGCTCTCGGGCTGGTCACAGGAGGGGCTCGTCCGTTCGCTTTCGACCATGGAACCGCTCCTTTCCAAAGAGGATATTGCTATCATCTGCCCGGGTCACGGCAGGACGATAACGCCAAAGGATGCAGCATCCATGATGACGAGGGTAAAGAACGATGCCCTTGCCCTCTCCGACATTGCCGAGTTCAACCGGGAGCGTGCCACCGAGGCCGCGGCATATGCCGAAGACTGCATGGAGGTGGTGAATGAACTCTTCACGATCATGGCAGGCCGCCTGGATTATGTTGCGTATGTCCTCTCAGAACTGGGGGAGGCCGGGATCGCAGAGAATGCCAGTGCCCTGATGAACGGCGACAAGGTTGACGAACTGCTGGACGCGTTCCGGGCCTTTGCCGAAGAGCACCACCGGGGACAGAACCTCTCGGTTCACCTGGCATTAAAGGCCGGGCAGGTGATCGGGAAACTGGAGCATTCCTTCAACAAGTCCGACCTGGCACGGATCATCGACCCGAGTATGATCCGGCGGGCGGAACGGCTGCTCTCGGATTATACCACGATGTTTAGGGGGTATACCCCCCCACGGGAGATTGCCCCGGTTGACCTGTCATCGCTGCTGGATGCGCTGGTGGCGGGATTCACTATTCCCTCCTGTTCCGATGAGGACGTGCTCTCATCAACGGATGACGATTCTGCCTTTGCAGCGATCCTGATGGCCCGGATCGGGGCACGGCCTCTCCTGGAAGACGTGGATTTCTCGATGGAGGGAAAACCGGAGCACCTGCCGGTAGTCATTGACCGGGATCTCTTCACCGACCTCATCACGTATGTGCTCGAAGACCTAGTTGGTATCGGCTCCGACACCATACGGGCAGAGGTAAGGACAACCGACACCGCGGCAATGCTCACGATCACCGGTAACGTCGTAACCGCGGATACGGAGACCGGCCGGGCCATGCGATTCCTGCACGGTCTGTCTGAACGCGCCGGAGGATCGCTCACACAGGGCCGGGACGAGTCCGGGGCGACAATGTATACGATCCAGGTCAGCCGGGCGATCTAAAACGATGTGTGTTCCCATGCCCGATCAACAGTATCCCCCCGCATCGGCGCCTAAAAATCCGGCGGCCCCGTTTTTAGAGTTCGAAAACGTCACCGTATACAACGGGGAGAAACTGGTACTCGATACCATCTCGGTCACCATTCATGAGGGCGAGCATGTCGCGATTCTCGGGCCGAACGGGGCGGGAAAATCCTCATTCATCAAGACCATCATGCGGGAGTTCTATCCCCGGCTCGACTGCGGCAACGTCACCTTCCGGATCTGCGGCAAGGATGTCTGGGATGTCTTTTCCTTACGGTCAGCGTTCGGGATCGTCTCCAACGACCTCCAGTACACCTTCACCCGCGGGATTACCGGCCGGGAAGTCGTCCTCTCCGGGTTCTTCTCCAGCATCGGGCTCTTCAACCGCGAGATCACCCCGGCGATGAACCGGAAGGCCGATGAGATCATTGCATTCCTTGAGATCGGCCATATCGCTGACCGGTCAATGAACGAGATGTCGTCCGGTGAATCCCGGAAATTTTTGATCGGGAGGGCAATGGTGCATGACCCGAAGGTCCTGATCCTTGACGAGCCAACCAACAGCCTCGATCTCCACGCCCTCCACACGTTCCGCCAGACCATCCGGAAGATCGCCCGGTCCGGCACCGGTATCATCCTTGTCACCCACAGCCTGCCGGATATTATCCCGGAGATCGGCCGGGTCATTCTCATGAAGAACGGGAAATTTGTTGAGGACGGGAGAAAGGAAGATCTCCTCACCGACCGGCACATTGGCCGGCTCTTTGAGGTGCCCGTGCACGTGAAAGAAGAGGACGGGTATTATTACGCAACCGGGTATTAACCGGAAAATAACAAAAAGAAAATTGGAATCAGAAAAGACCTGAAATAAAATCAGAACTTCCCTTTGGTGCTGCGGACTGCTTTTTTGTCGCCGCTGATGTTCAGGGCATCCCCAAGAGCGATCCCGAATGCCTTGAACGCGGCCTCGCACTGGTGGTGATCGTTTTTACCGGTGAACGTGATATGCGCCGTGATCCCGGCCCGGGTGCAGACCGAGTAGAAGAAGTGCTCGAAGATGTCGGAGGGGATCGAGCCCACAGCCTTGTTGCCGAACGTGCCGTGCCAGACCAGGTACCCCCGGCCCCCGCAGTCGAGCGCCACCTGTGCCAGGGACTCGTCCATCGGGATGATCGCATGGGAGAACCGTTTGATGCCCTTGCCGTCACCGATCACCTGGCGGAGTGCTTCGCCGAGCACGATGCCAATGTCCTCAATCGTGTGGTGACAGTCCACCTCAAGATCTCCCTTCGCTGTTAAGGTGAAGTCAAATCCCCCGTGCTTTGCAAGCGCCGTCAGCATGTGATCAAAGAACGGTACCCCACTCTCAACCGTTACCTTCCCGGTTCCGTCCGGGCTGATCCGGAGTGCAATCTTCGTCTCTTTTGTCTCCCGTTTCACTTCCGCAGATCTCATACACAT
The DNA here is from genome assembly GCA_964592875.1 of uncultured Methanoregula sp. Taxonomy (GTDB): domain Archaea; phylum Halobacteriota; class Methanomicrobia; order Methanomicrobiales; family Methanospirillaceae; genus Methanoregula. The sequence goes on along the minus strand of CAZQGG010000005.1, from coordinate 227,714 downwards.
TCCTCCAATGCATCCTTTATTGAAATCTTCCCACTGTACAGGGCAGAACCGAGCACCGCTCCCCATGCGCCGGCATCATTCAGGCCGGCCACATCGGACCGGGACGAGACGCCACCAGCCACCACGACTGGGATCTTCACGCTCTCGATCAGGTGTTTGACCGGCGCAAACCGGACACCCTGCTGGAGCCCCTCGACATCGACATTCGTGTACAGGAGCGAACCGGCTCCCAGCTCCTCGAACTTCCGTGCCCAGCCGATATAATCGCCGGCCGTCTCCTGCCAGCCGTGGACCGCGATCTGGCCGCCTTTGGCATCCACGCCGGCCATCACCCGTTCGCTCCCGAACTCCTCGGCAAGCTGCCGTATACAGTCCGGCTGCTGGGTCGCAAGCGTGGAGATGATCACCCGGGACACACCGGTCTCCAGCCAGCGGGCCGCATCCTCCACCGAACGGATGCCCCCGCCCAGTTCGATCTCAACTCCGGTCTTTTTCACCAGCACATCGATCAGTTCCGCATTCCTGCCGGAACTGCCGAACGCACCGTCGAGGTTGATGATATGGAGTGCTTCTGCACCCTCATCCAGCCAGCGGGTGGCGCAGGCAAGGGGATCGCCATACGCGGTCGCACTCTCCCGCTTTCCCTGCACCAGCTGGACACACCGGCCCCCAAGGATGTCAACGGCGGGAAAGATCTTCATGCCCACTCCCTATCAGCGGATCATCCGCTGGATGGCCATGACCAGGATGTCCTTGGCCCCGGCCCGCCGGAGCTGGTTGATGAGGGTATAGACCCGCTCCTCGCTGACCACCGCATGGACAGCGACAAGACCCTCGGACGAGGCCACGTCCATCACGGTCGGGCCGGAGAGCCCGGGCAGCACCTTCTTCACCGTTTCGAGCGATGAGCGCTTCACGTTCATCATCAGGTAGCACTGGCCCTTTGCCCGGATCACGCTCTCCAGCGCAAGGTGGATCTCCTCGATCTTGTCCTTCTTGCTGTTGAGTGATTTGCGGTTTGCAATCAGGTGGGTGGAGGTGGTGAGCACGTCCTCCAGCACCCGGAGCCGGTTCGTCTTTAAGGTCGTTCCCGAACTGGAGAGATCGATGATCGCATCGGCGATGCCGAGCTGGGGCGTTGCCTCGCAGGCACCTCCGACCTGAACGATCTCGACCTTCACCTTGTGCCGGGCAAAAAAGGAACGGGTGATCACCGGGAATTCGGTGGCAACCTTCTTACCGGCCAGCTGCTTTACCGAAGTGATACCGGAGTCTTCGTGCACGGCAAGGACAAGTTTTGCCTTGCCGAACTGGAGGTCGAGGAGTTCCTCAACATCGGACTCCCGCTCCACCACCATGTCATGGCCGGTGATGCCAAGGTCTGCTGCGCCCGTAGCCACGTACTCCGGGATATCCACCGGGCGGGCAAAGAGGATCTCCACGTGGGGATCGAGCGTCTTGGTGATCAGGCGCCGTTCGCTGGTCTCGGCCAGATGGAGCCCGCTCTTCTCCACGAGCTCCGTGATCGGGGCGGCAATACGGCCCTTGTTCGGGATTGCCAGCCGTACTACTTCAGAAAAAGAGGGGGTGCCTGAGGATTTTTTTGGGGTCTTGGCGGGTTTTGCCATATTGCGCATCAGAAGGTCTTGAGCTTGCCTTCAATTACCTTTTCGGTAATGCTGGTCACATTTGCCAGCTGGTCATCCACGATCTCAAGAACCTCGGCATTGACTTCCTTGAACGAGACACCGGCCTTGGGCAGGAGCTGGACACTTGCCACGAGCGGGTAATCGATCGGTTTTCCGATCTGGGAGAGGAGCCGGACGTACATCTCTTCGATGCCGTCAACCTTGGTCACGCACTCGCGGGCGATATGCGTAGAGAGCAGGTTGTAGATCTTGCCGATGTGGTTGATCGGGTTCTTGCCGCTCGTTGCCTCCATGGACATCGGGCGGTTGGGGGTGATGAGCCCGTTGCAACGGTTGCCCCGGCCGACCGAACCGTCATCGCCCATCTCGGCTGAAGTACCGGTAACGGTCAAAAAGACACTTTTCTTCTTGATGTCATCTGCGGTGTTGACGTGGACGAAGACTTTCCGCTTCGTGCTCTTCTTGGCGACAGCGGTGATTTGTTCCTGCAGGATTCCCATATATTCCTGGTATTCCTTGATATCCGCACAGTACTTGTCAACGATAGCACAGGCGATGGTGAGAGTGATGGTGTCCTTGTCGCGGAGACCCATGATCTTGATGTCCTGGCCGATTGCAGGGTACTTCTTCCGAAGCTTGGTGTCGATGAAGTTCGATGCGTTCAGGATGATATTCTCGACATCCGAGAAGGGGGCGTGGCCGACACCAAACGAGGTGTCGTTCGAGCGCGGGGCCTTGCCTGAGCTTGGCTTGAAGACATCACGCAGGTCGGTGGAACCAGTGCCGAGACGGGAGTCAATTATGACATCCCGGTTGAGGTTGAGTTCTGGAAGGATCTTGTGGAGGTAATTGTGGGCAGCTTCAACCGCAATTGCATCGGTGGGCATGGTGATCCCGTTGAACTGCTTGGTGGCACGGCCGTCGAGCAGAACGAACATGGGGCGGATGATCCTGCCGCCACCGAACTCGGGGCAGGATTCCCCGGCAACAACTTCTCCCTGGTCGGTGTTGTGGTGCAGGACCACACCGAACTCGTCGAGGTAGGCCTTGCACAGCGAGTGGCTGATAGACTCGGCAATCCCATCGGCAAGGCTGTCGGGGTGGCCGAGGCATTTGCGTTCGACAAGCTCAATTTTCTGTTTTTCCAAAGGAATCTGGTTCAGTGCTTCGATCTGGATATTTCTCTTCATGGGGATCCTCGTGACACTTGTAGTAGTACAAAGGTCCGGGAGTCATATAACGATTTCTAATAATGCAATTGTTACTGCACCAATTATTACTTAAGGTAATAAACGGGCTGTAACGGAACGCCGGATACACGAGGGATAATGAACCGGGTGATCGCCGAAGAGAGTACTGATTCAGAAGTATCTGCGAAAAAATGACAGACACTGCAGGCGGGATATTACCTGCGTAAAAATTTATGCAGGATAGTCATCTCACTGCCTTTCGGGGCCTTCCGGACCGGAGGCCGTGCCGGGGTGACAGATCGCTCCGCTTCAACCTCATCCCGCTTATCCACAACAGGCCGGTGCTCCTGGCCCGGGGGATCCGTTCTCGTGGCTTTTTTTGTCGGGGTGGTCCGGGCATGCGGGTTGGTCCGGTTCATGTTCAGTTTGGTGCCACAGCCCGGGCAGAAGTTGGCGGAATGCGGCAGTTTCTTGCCGCAGTTGTGGCAGAACTGGGGGGAGTTGTCAGCAGCCTCAGCCACCTCCTCGTGAACGGGAGTCTCCGTGATCTTCTCCTGCACGATCGGGCGCCGCTGCGGGACATGCTCGGCCTCCGATTCATATTCCACTACAGGGCGACTTGGTGTTTCGATAACCGTCTTCTTGACCGTCTGGAGGGGCTGGGGGGCAGTCTGCCGGATCGCACCCTTCATCGCGACCTTCATGGCAGACTGTACTTCGGGTTTGCGTACGGGAATGCCCTCGGACTCGTCTGTGGGCGGGATCTCCTGGTCATACCCGGTCTTCACAATGTGCCGGACCGGAGCCTTCCGCGGGGGAAGCGGGGCTTCCTCTTCGGGTTCCGGCACCTCTTCTTCCGGTACCGTGTACGTGGAGAGCAGGCGTTTTACCGGGGGCTGGCGCTCGTGATCCTTGAGCGGTTTTCGTGCAGGCCGAATTTCCTGCTGGTGCCGGGGTTTCTCCGGCAGGACGGGAGCCGGTTCTTCTTCAGGTTCGTATTCCGGCTCGGGCTCTGGTTCCGGTGCAGGCTCGCGGGATTCCCGTGCAGGTTTCCGGGCAGCCTTTTTTATATCCTCACCGCTGAGCAGGGTGATCCACTCATCGATCTCCTTGGACCGGTCCATCCCGTTCTGGGCAAAGACCAGTTTCATGGTCTTGGTATCGTCGTCACCGGATTTGATGGAGAGAACAAGGACCGGGTCCGAGCTCTCGGAAAATTCCACGATACTGCCGACGATCGTATCCCGGGCCACATCCTTTGCCGTGACTTTGAGTTTCTTCTCCTGCGTATCGATCAGGAAGATGCGTTTGTTGGTCAGGTAGGCATGGAAGAAGAACTTCTTGACCGAGACGTTGAGGGCGCCAATCAGCACCTGCTCCCCCTGCTGGAGGATTGCCGAGAGACCCCCTTCTTCACCCTCATCTTCTGACCCGGGTTCACTATCGGGCTCCTTTGAGCGCTGGCCCCCATTCTGCGCTGCGGCACCGGTGCTGTCAGTAAACCGGACGGGCCCGGCCTCTGCACGCTTCGGGTGCCTTGTAATCTTACCGCCGCAGTAGCCGCATTCGGTAACTTCATCGCGTATATTCATCCCGCAGTGAGGGCATTTCATGGGTGAACTCCGTTATTACGGTATCCGGACTTTATAACTATAATGTTCTCATCAGATATGAAAAATACTCTGATCAGCATCGATCCGCAATCCGGTCCGGTTCAGGCGTTGGGCCGGATGAACGTTTCCACAGACTGTACAAGAGTGAGGCGATCCGCTTCCCGTTCTGATGAGTAAAAGAAGAGCCCTGCCTCTTTCTGGTTGTTGGACAAGAGGGCATTGACGCGGCACCGGGCCGGGTCCCCGGTGAGAAGACAGTCATCCGGCCCGACTCTCCCGAAATGGTTGTTGATGGTTTGATAGAGGGGTTCAGATGAGTCTGCGACGTGATAGAGACCCCGGTTCACGGCCACGATCAGAACTCCCCTCTTTTCGGTCTCCCCCGAATCCCCTGTACGGAAGGACCCGAACTTCTCATCCCCGAACGGGTTGAGGAATTCGCGGTAGAACGGGTCGAACCGCTCCTTGAGGTGGCCTAAGAACAGGCCAATCTTCATGGGCAGATACCGGGAGTACTTTGCATTCACCGGGTCACGCAGGTGCTCAAAGGCCGGTTCCTGTAGTACCTCTTCCAGCGATTTCTGGATCCGGGTGAACGTATCCTCCTTTGCCCCCCCGGTAAATTTCAGGGGGATCGGCCGGAAGTACAGGTTTTTTCCGGGAAGCGGGATGGCAAGGGATCCATCCTTTAATGCAGTGACCGTGACAGAGGCGGGGGGCAGAACATGCGGGGTTGGTTCATGGCCGGCGGGTTTTCCCAGGGCCGCACCCTGTTTGGGGGCACTGCTGCGGGTGCTGCTCCGTATAGTACCGCTGCCGGGTCCCCGTGCAATGGTTGCCCAGATCTCCGGGGTATTCGTCTTGTCCAGGTACCTCTTCCATAGCGGGTCGCGGATCTTTGCAATCGAGACCAGCCGGAATGCGGGCCCTACCGGGATGAACTTTGCACCGCAGTGGGAACATTCGATGATAAAATCCGTGTGGGGGATGCCGAAGAGCTGTTTTCCCGTCACCCGTTCAAGGATCCCGGTCCGGCAGATGGGGCATGTGTCGAGCCATGAGAGCGATGCACCGGCATCCGCGCCAACGCCTCCGAGCCGGACAGACGGGGCCATCGTTGAAGCGATATGCCATGTCCACGCAGGAAGCAGGTGAACGGCTCTCCTTGTTTTGCGTATCTGGCGGTCAGCAATGTCCGTCATCTCCGTGATGCCGGCACTGCACAAGACTTCGGTAATCACCGGAACAACGGTCTTTCCCGATAGATTCAGTCGCTCCTCAAGAATGAGGTCGAGCCCCCGGGCAACCGTTGCATCGACACCCTTGGGCGTGGTGAGGGAAAGGGCCCGGGTCGGCTCGGCGTTCAGGCACTCCATGACAACCCCAACGAGTTCCCCGGTCACATGCACGCCGCCTCTCAGGAACGGGAGCTGCGAGACGCGTTTTGTCACCGTATCGCAGGCATGTGCAAACAGTTCGGGGGCGATGGGTAAGTACTGGGGTTGGGCCATGGAGGTATCAGCGCCTGATCCATTGACCGGCGATCCGTATAACGGTTCGTATGCCCCCGGATCCTAAAAACCGGGCACCATAGCCAGAAAGGTGTATAATAAATGTGTATATCCATCGCGGATCAGGAATGCACCGCTGCGGCCCTATATTGAAGTTAATAGTAGTATACATAATGTAAAGTTTATTATACTAAAATTACTCACGCTGATCTATAACAGAGGTCAGCATTATGCACATCACGACAAAAATCAGGCGATCCCTCGCAACAGTCCTCCTCACGGCGGGACTCGCCTACCCGGCCTGCGCCGCCGTCTGCCCCAAAGGCATCGGGGGCTGCACATCACCGGGGAGGTGCTCCCTCTTTGCGGATGCTGACGGGAACTCGCTCTGCGATTATACTACACGATCCGGGTCATCCACAACAACAGGATCCGATCCATTCCAGTCCACAACACCGTCAGCACCCGGTAACGAGGTCCCTTCAACAACCGCACCGGTCACCTCGTCAGCGACCCCGGACCCGGCAACAGGCACGGGCATCGCTGATCTGCTTTCGTCATCGGCCGTGCTGGTCGGCATACTCCTCTTCGTCATTCTCTCAGGAGTATTGTACTTTGTATTCCGGCGGGGAATCCTCGGAGTGCAGGTGAAACAGGCCGGTCCGGCAGGTGCACTCTCCATACTCATCTCCCTTGGAGTTTCCCTGATGGCTGCCTGCACCCTTGCCCCGGATACGATTCCGGCCATGTCCTGTGCCCTTCTCTATGCTGGGGCAGGTACCCTGCTCACTGCATACCTGTGGCATGCAGGGGCAATGTCCCGGAAGATCGTGCTTACGGTCGCTGCACTCAGCACCTTTACCGGCTTTGTCCTCCTTGCCCCTCTCATGCCCCTGGAATTTGCCGTGCTCGCGAGCACCCTCTCGGGTGCATCAGCCCTGACCGGTGCGGTCTGTGGTATCGGTGTACTCGTCCTGCTGGCCATCGTATTCGGGAGAACGTTCTGCGGCCATCTCTGTCCGGTGGGATCGCTGCAGGAACTCGCCCATGCCATACCGGGAAAGAAGATTGAGTACGGCCGCACAAAGTGGCCTGAGTATATTCGGCTGGCCGTCTTTGCCATCGCGATTATCGCCACATTCTTCCTCGTGGACCTGATGGAGTATACCGGGCTGTACCAGCTCTTCTCCCTCACCCTGACCGCAGGATTCTTTGTCGGGCTCGGGCTTGTTCTCGTCTCGGTCTTCTGCTACCGCCCGGTCTGCCGGATCATCTGTCCTTTCGGGGTGCTCTTCTCCCTGATGGCTCAATTCAGCAGATTCCGGCTGCAGCGCAACGAGTCGTGTCTCAGCTGCAAAAAATGCGAGAAGGCGTGCCCGGTCCATGCTGCCGGTGAACACGATTCAAAGAGGGAATGTTACCTCTGTGGCCGGTGCACCGATGCCTGCCGGGTAAACGATGCAGTCAGGTACCGGAAATAACAGGAGTTCATAAAACCTGCATACGGGAGAGATCCCGGACCAGTTTTTCCGGTCGCGGTCAGGCCGTGCCCCGGAATTTTCCCGGCGGTACACGGATCTCGAAACGTGCTCCCTGACCCGGAAGGCTCGTAACAAGGATCGCAATCTCCGTGATGGCAAGGATCTCTTTTGAGAGGAAGAGACCAAGACCGGTATGTTTCCCGTATCCCCGTTCAAACATGCGGGGCAAATCCTGTGCAGAAATACCGGCCCCATCGTCTTCCACCGCGATCACCAGATCCTTGCCGTCGCGGTGGGAGGAGATGCGAATCGTGGTAATACCCGGCCCACCATATGTTACCGCATTGTCAAAGAGATTGTAGAAGACCTTGTCAAGCATCGGGTCGGCAAGGATCTCCCATGACCCGATGGTACTTACGAGCGATACCTTCCCGAGATCCACATGTGCTTGTGCACCCCGGATAACCGCTCCGGCATCCTGCCAGACCGGCGCCTCGGTGCCGAGCTGCTGGTATTCCCGGGTGAAGGCGATCTGTTCGTTCATCGCCATGAGCCCCTGCTCCTGTTTTCCCAGGTAATCAATCTGGACGGGGTCGGTTGCCAGTTCGCGGATCAGTTCGAGATAACTGTGCACGGCCACGATCTTATTCGTGATGTCGTGGCGGGTGATGTTTGTCAGGAGGCTGATCTTCTTGTTGGCTTCAAAAAGTGCAAGCTCAGCCTGTTTCCGGTCCGTGATGTCGCGGAGCAGGCAGAGATACGCGCCATCTGCGACCAGGCCCTCACTCATGGGGGTAATCAGGACATCGAAGTAGCGGGGACCGTGGGTAGTGCGCCGTATCTCGATGCGGCACTGATCCTTTTTTGAGAAACTCGCTTCCGTTACCGGGACGAGTTCAGGGATGACTGCCCCGAGATCATGGCCGATGGCGTCCATGGAGGTGAACCCTGCGATCTCTTCGGCAACGGGGTTGAGATCCAGCACGCGGTTCTTCCGGTTAACCACAACCACCCCGTCCCCCATTGCGGAGAAGACGCGTGAATAGGCCACAGGGACTGCCGAGAAGAGCTGGTACCGGAGGATACCTATGGCAAGGATGATACCGGTGAGAAGAAACGAGATCGGAGTCAGATCGTATTCGGGGAAGGGGATGGACGGTGAGACATAGGCGATGTTGGTGAACACAGGAATTGATGCGGCAAGTACCAGGATCGCACTCTGGCGCCGGTAGAGTTTGGTGGAGCTGAAGAGCCTGCCCGCCGCAAGAACAAGGGCGGTGAACGTAAGCAGGTAGGAGTAACCGATATGGAGCCAGAAGAGGGGGCCGTGTTCGTAGATCCAGATGGTGGTGTCATCAAGGGAGATCGGGTAGAACCCGGCATAAAAGAGGTAATGGAGCATGTTGGTGATGACAAGAAGCCAGACGAGGGCGGGAATGACAAAGAAGAGGGGAACCGTACGGCGCGTGAGATAGTGTCCCCGCCCGGTGTAGACAAGGACTAAAAAGAGCCACGCAACCGGTACCACCGGAACGGCCAGGTACTCGATATCGTTGAGGAGGAGGACCGTGGAGAGGCTGGAGCTCATCAGCTCGCCGGCATACCCGAAGATCCAGATGGTGACGGCGGCCATCAGCAGGAGGAACGGCTGGATGATCGGAACGGACCGGTGGCGCCACGCAACAACCGTGAGCAGGGCTGAGACTACACCTGCGAGCAGCATATAGAGAACGATAGCGGAGTACGTGACGATCATCTTCATCTCCCGGCGACTTGTCCCGGACAACCTTGGTATTCGAAGATCCCTGCAATCTGTTGCACAGATACGAGCATCAGTGGGATCCTTTCATGTAAGTCAGTTCCATGCATCATAAATACCGCATATAATTTTACCGTTCATGCGCCGGGGGCCCGCCTTCATGGGGGGTGAGCGCCATTTTGCCGCTGGATTTTAATCCGATCTCATCCAACATTCCTGACCATTATGATCCTCAGGACTTTGACCCGTGTCTGCGTCAATGACCTTGACAATACCCTGCGGTTTTACGAACGCCTCATGGGAAAAGCGGCTGCGCTCCGGTTTTCGATGCCGGCCGCGGGCCTTGAGCTGGCACAGGTGGGGGATGTGCTGATCATCGCCGGTAAGGATGCGGCCCTCCAGCCGGTCCGGGCAACGAACGCAACATTTCTCGTGGACTCGGTGGAGGAGTACCTCCAGTTTTTGATCGCAAACGGCGGAACGATCCTGCGCTCCCCCCGGGAGGTCCCGACCGGGATCAACATGACCGTCCGTCATCCCGACGGGCTGATCGTGGAATATGTCGAGCATACAAAAGAGCCGGCGCTATAGAGCGTACCGGAACATGCCAGGGGGCACGCGGATCTCGAACCGAGCCCCGCTGCCAGAAACTCCGGTCTGTTCGATCGTGATATTGGTTATCCCGAGGATCTCACGCGAGAGGAAGAGACCGAGGCCGGTATTCTTCCCGGCACCCTGTTCGAAGAGATGGTCCATTACCTCCGGGGAAATACCGCTCCCGTCATCCTCAACGACAATTACCAGTGCGGCACCATCTTTACGGGAAGTGATGGTAATTTCCTTCAGATGATCGCCGCCATATCTCATGGCATTGTCCAGCAGGTTGTAAAAGACCCGCTCAAGCATCGCATCGGCAAGGATCTCCACCGGTCCGACATCGCAGGTGAAACGGACCCGGCCCATGAATACCTGCGTTTTTGCCCGCCGTATCAGGGTCTCCGCATGTTGCCAGACCGGTGCCTGGGCCCCGAGCTGCTGGTATTTCCGGGTAAACTCGACATGTTCCCTCATCACGTTCACCGCAGCCTCCTGCTTATTCAGGTAATCCTGCTGGGCGGGCGTCAGGGACGCCTTTCTCAACAGGGGGATGTACCATGCATGATCATCAGCTTGTTTTCGAGATCGTGGCGGGTGATCTTCGTTAAGAGGTTGATCTTCTTGTTGGCGGTCATGAGCCCCAGTTCTGCCTGCTTCCTCGCGGTCACATCCCTCAGGATACAGAGGTACCCCCGTGAGCCGGACCCTTCTTCATCAAGAGGGATTAACTGGACATCATAGTAATGGGGCTGGTCACCCGGCGTAAGCAGCAGTTCGCCCTGCCATACCTCATGATCGGGAACGGGAAGGTTCAGGATCGCTGCAACCTCCGGAACGAGTCCGGTCAGTTCGCGGCCAACAACATGGCGGACTTTCGTTCCGGTGATCCGTTCCGCCGCAGGGTTGAGATCGATCACCCTGAACTGGCTGTTGATGACGATCACCCCATCACGGATAGTGGCAAAGACCCGGGAGTAGGCTACCGGAGCTGCCGAGAAGAGCTGGTACCGGAGCAGGCCGACACCGAGCACGAGACCCGTCAGGAGGAAGGCGATCTGGGTCAGGTCGTATTCCGGGAAAGGGTTGATGCGGAAGACATAGGCCAGGTTGAAGAGGACGGGAATAGAGGCCGCACAGAGGAGAAGAAGTGTCTGGCGACGGTAAAAATCATTCGGGGACAAGAGCCGGCTTGCAGTCAGGACAAGTGCAGCAATGCCGACAACGTAGTTGTAAGCGAACATGATCCAGAAGAGCGGCCCGTGTTCGTAGACCCAGACTACGGCACCTCCGACAATCACGGAGTGGAACCCCGTATAATAGAGGTGGTGCCAGGGGTTGGTAAAGACAAGGAGGCAGACCAGTGCAGGGACGATGAAAAAGAGCGGGATGGTCTTTTTTGTGAGGTAGTGTTCCCGGCCGGTATGAGCAAGCGCAACGAAGATCCACGAGACCACAACAGTCATCATGGCCGGGTATTCGATATTATTGAAGAAGAGGACCATAGAGAGATCGGTACTCATCAGTTCGAACGCAGACCCGAAGATCCAGACCGTTTCGGCTGCCATCAGCACGATAAACAGTTTTGCCATGGGCAGGGAACGGTTGTTCCAGGCAAGAATGGTGAGACCAACGGATACCATTCCGGATATGAACATAATGAGGATAGGAAGGGTGAACTGGAGGATCATGCATGTACCTTCTGCGTTACGGGCAATGGTTACCTCACGTCATGAATGATTGGAAATCGGGATACCGGAAGAGGCGTTACCGGAGATCTGTCGTATTCAAGATCTTCATCGTTTATGGTTCATAAATCCCCCCATATGGTGCCAAAGGTCAGGGAGATCAGGCATTGGATCTGACAAGAGACGATGTAACAATGTGTGCAGCAAAAAAGAGTCAGGGATTTTTTTAACAGTGGTCCCGGAACAGGTTCCGGACCATCTCCGGGATCTCGGAGACCCGGGCTGCCACCGGGACACCATGTTTTTTGAGCCGGGCGATCTTGGAACGGGCATCGCCCTCGCCGCCTTCGACAATGGCGCCGGCATGGCCCATCCGCTTGTCCGGGGGTGCCGAGATTCCGGCAATATAGGAGACGATCGGGAGATCGGTTGTTTTTGCCCCTTCCTCTTCGAGGTTGCCGCCCACTTCCCCGATCAGAACCACGGCTTTTGTCTGTGGATCGTGTTCGAACCGCTCCAGCACATCCACGAAGGTCTGGCCGATCACCGGGTCGCCTCCGATCCCGACCACCGTGCTCTGGCCGATACCGGCCCGGGTGAGCTCGTCCACGACCTCATACGTAAGCGTGCCCGACCGGGAGATAACGCCGACGTTCCCGTGCAGGAAAAGATTCGACGGCATTATCCCCAGTTTCAGTTCGCCGGGCGAGAGGAACCCGGGGCAGTTCGGGCCGATCACGCTGGCGCCCTCCATCTCTGCATACGCAAGCGCCTTCATCGTGTCCTGCACCGGGATGTGCTCGGTGATGCAGACGATGGTCTCGATACCGGCACTGGCCTCCTCCATGATCGCGTCGGCCGCAGCCGCAGCGGGGACGAAGATCACCGCAGCACCGATATCGTGCTCCTTCATCGCGTCTTTCACGGTATTGTACACCGGGACATCGTGCACGGTCTGGCCGGCCTTACCGGGCGTGACACCGGCAACGACGCCGCGCCCACCCACCTGCCGGGCATAGGCATTCATCAGGCCGATATGGAACTCGCCCTGTTTGCCGGTTGCACCCTGCACGAGGATGCCGGTCTTCTTGTCACCGTAGATCATGAGGTCACCTCAACCGCCTTCTTCACCACGAGATCCATCGTGTCCAGCATCTCATAGCCCTTCTCGGTCAGGAGCCTGCGACCCTCAGCCTCATTTGTGCCGGCGAGCCGAACGATAACCTTCTGGGAGATGCCGGCTGCTATGATGCCCTTCGCCACCTCATCGCACTTCGTGATCCCGCCAAGGAGATTCACGACAATGACTTTTACCGCCGGCACGCTTGCCACCAGCCGGACCGCGTGCATCACCCGCTCGCTCTCGGCCCCTCCACCGACATCCAGGAAGTTTGCCGCCTTCCCGCCGTAATGCTCGATCAGGTCAAGGGTTGCCATCGTGAGGCCGGCACCGTTGCCGATCACACCGATGGCACCGTCCAGTTCCACGTACGAGAACCCGTGTTTCTCTGCCTCCCGTTCGCGGTCCGAGAGGTCGCGGTTGACTGTGATGCCCTGCCGACCGAGGGCATTATCGTCCACAATGATCTTGGCATCCGCAGCAAAGATCCCGTTGGGGGTGGCTACCAGTGGGTTGATCTCGGCAAGGAGGGCATCCTTCTCGATGAAGATCCGGTAGAGCTTGTTGATGACCGGGCCGATCTCTTTTGGGGCAGTCCCAATCAGTTCGCGGATCAGGAACGGGGGGAGATCGCGCATCAGGGGATTAGCCGTCACTTTCCGGATCAGCTCCGGGTGCTCCTGCGCCGTGATCTCGATCTCGATCCCGCCGGCTTCCGTGAAGAGGATGAGCGGGCGCCGGCTCGACCGGTCGATCGTGATGGAGAGATAATATTCATGTTTGATATCAAGCCGCTGTTCAGCAAGGATCTCCCTGACGGGTAACCCCTTGATCGACTTGCCAAAAAGTTCCTGTGCCACTTTTTTACCGGTGGCCTTGTCGGCCATCAGGATACCGCCGGCCTTTCCCCGGCCTCCGACATCCACCTGTGCCTTTAAGACAAAGGCATTACCCAGCGCATCGAGATGGGCATCCAGTTCATCCGCGGACCGTATCAGGAATCCTGTCGGGACGGGGATCCCGGCTGCCTTCAGCACGTTCTTTGCCTCGTATTCGCGTAACTTCATGATTGTTTCCCCAGGGAAAGGCCAAGCTGCATCGCCTTCCGGTTCAGTTCCTCGGTGCCTTTGGGCACGGAGTCAAGGATCGCTTTTTCCAGTGCCGGCTCGCTAACCACGTGCGTACTCGCCACGACAGCCCCGAGCATCACGATGTTGGCCACGATATCCTTCTTTAAGGTCTCTTTTGCCTGCTGCGTTGCCGCAATCTCAATGAACCGACACGCCGGCCGCGAGTGGACGAGCGTGGAGTCCAGGATCATCACGGCGGGGGATACCGCCTTTGCCCCGTACTTCTCGAACCCTTCCTGCGACATGATCACATAGATGTCGGGGTTGGAGACTTTCGGGTACAGGATCTCCTCGTCATCGATGACAACCTGGCTCATCGAGGCACCGCCCCGGGCCTCGGGCCCGTACACCTGCGTCTGGATGGCGAACTTGGCATCGTACATCACGGCCGCCCGGCCGAGAATCACGGCGGAAAGGATGATCCCCTGCCCGCCAAATCCCGAGAACCTGACCTCGTGTCTCATGGCTTCACCCCCATGGCCGGCCGGCTCCTCTTCGTGAGTTCCCCGACCACGAACATATCCTCGGGGATCGCTTCACCCGCATCCAGCATCCGGTCCCGTTTTGCCTTTAAGAGGGAATGGACCTTCAAGTATTCCACGTGATCGGCCACCTGCCGGAACTTGTTGCGCCGGCCAAAGGCCGTGGGGCACTGGACGAGGGCCTCGATGAAGGAGAATCCCGGTGTTTCGAGGCCGACCTTCACCGCCTTCTCCAGTTCCTTGACATGATACGAGGTCCAGCGGGAGACGTAGTTCGCTCCTGCGGCGGTTGCCAGCTCGCAGAGATCGAACGGGATCTCCGCACACCCGTACGGCGTGGTGGACGAGAGGCAGCCCTTCGGGGTGGTCGGGCTTCCCTGCCCGCCGGTCATCCCGTAGATCTGGTTGTTCATGCAGATGACGGTGAGATCGATGTTCCGCCGGCAGGCATGGATGAAATGGTTGCCGCCGATGGCTGCAAGGTCGCCGTCGCCCGTAAAAACCACTACATGCAGGTTGGGGTTTGCCATCTTGACACCCGTTGCAAACGGGAGGGCCCGGCCGTGGGTGGTGTGGAGCGAGTCAGTGAGGATGTAGCCCGGCGCCCTTGAAGAGCAGCCGATGCCGGAGACAAAGACCGTATCCTCCTTCTTCCAGCCCATCTGGTCGACAGCGGCGAGCGTGCAGTTGATGATGGTGCCGTTGCCGCAGCCGGCGCAGTAGATATGGGGAAGCCGGTCCTGGCGGAACCATTCGTCAAAACTCATTGCTTCGCCTCCAGCGCAGCGGCAAGTTCCCGGGGTGTATGGAGTTCCCCACCGAGTTTCGGGAGGCTTACGACCGGCACCTTTACGTGCCGCTCGATCTCACGGGCGATCTGGCCGAGGTTCATCTCGGGAACGAGGAATCGCTGTGCGTTTTTGAATTTCGCCAGCGCCTTCTCGGGGAACGGCCAGACCGTGCGGATCCGGAGGAAGCCGATATTTTTGTCGGGATGATCGTGGAGCACCTGCTGCACGGCCCGGACCGGTCCGCCGTAGGCAACAAAGACCTGCTCGGCATCCGGGTTGATGACATCGTAGTCCGCCATCGCGTCGCGGGCATTCTCGATCTTGTCCACCAGCCGCTGCACGAGCGCTGCATGGAGGGGAGGGTTCGTTGCTGCCGGGTAGCCCCGCTCATCGTGGGTGAGACCGGTCACGTGGACGTGATGACCGGTGCCAAACTGCCCGAAGCCGGGGATGAGATCGGCATCCGCATGGAACGGCAGGGCATCCGCTTTCAGGGGTTTCCGACCAATGCGTTCCACGCTGTCGGGAACAAGGATCTTCTCCCGCATGTGGCCGACCGTCTCATCGGCCATCAGGAATACCGGCACACGGTACTGGTCCGCGAGGTTGAACGCTTTCGCCGTGAGCTCGAACATCTCCTGCACGCTTGCCGGGCAGAGTGCTATCACCGCATAATCGCCGTGCGAACCGAAGCGGCACTGCATCATGTCACCCTGTGCCGCCATCGTGGGCTGGCCGGTCGAGGGGCCGCCCCGCTGCACGTTCACGACCACGCAGGGCGTCTCGGTCATCGCGGCGAAGCCGATATTCTCCATCATTAAGGAGAACCCGGGGCCGCTTGTCGCCGTCATGGCCCGGGCACCGGTCCACGAGGCGCCGATGATCGATGCCATGCTCGCGATCTCGTCCTCCATCTGGATGAAGACCCCGCCCCGCTTCGGAAGTTTTGCCGCCATGTGCTCCGCTACTTCGGTCGAGGGGGTGATCGGGTAGCCCCCGAAGAAGTTGCAGCCGGCCGCAAGAGCGCCCTCGGCGCAGGCCGTGTTTCCCTGCCAGAATTCTACTCTCGTCAATATTCAATCGCCACCTTGTGGGGTTCGTAGGGCGCTTCCTCAACCCAGTGGATCGCCTGGTCGGGGCAGGTGAGCTGGCAGACCCCGCAGAGCTGCCGGCCGTAGAGATGACGGAGCCGGCAGTTGGTGCAGCGTTCGGGCCGGTCGAGCTCAGGGATGGCAACGCCTTTCCGGTTCAGCTTCTTTCCCTCGCGGAAGATCTTATACGGGCAGACTTTCGTACAGAGATTGCACCCTTTGCACCGGGTCTCGTCAATGGCAAGTTTCATGGAATCGGTGGTCCAGAATCGTTAGTATATATTCGGGCAACCTTTACAAAAAACCTCTTCTCAAGGACCACACCTGCTCTTACGGCCGCTGGTATTTTTTAAACGCCGCCTCGGCATGGGTGCGGGCTGCACCAAAGATGTCGTTTCCTTTCGAGTCGATCCCGACCACGAGCGGCAGCCGGTCAAGATTGATCGCCCAGACCGCTTCTGCCATCCCAAGGTCTTCAAAGAAGACATCCATTAAGGTCATGTGGGAGGAAGCAAGAGCGGCACATCCCCCGGTGAACGCGAAGTACACGCCCCTTCCTTTGAGCTGCTCCCGTACGGTTGAACCCATGCCACCTTTCCCAATCAGTCCCCGCACGCCTTTCTCGAACAAAAATCCGGAAAGTTCGTTCATCCGGGCCGAGGTGGTCGGGCCGGCGGCGATGACTTTTTTATCCTGGATCACGGGGCCGCAGTGGTAGATTACCGCCCCCTTGGGATCGAACGGGATGCCTTCTTTTTGCATCTGCAGGTGCGCCTCGTCGCGGGCGGTGTACACGATGCCCGAGAGTTCCACGCGATCGCCCGCACGGAGCTCCAGCACCTCCGGCCCGAGCGGGGTCTTGAGCTGGACAACCGTGCCGGTCACAACTGCACCTCCACGGTCGCATGCCGGTTGGCCCAGCACTGGATGTTGACGGCCACCGGCAGCGATGCGGTGTGGCAGCCGGCGGTCTTCACCTTCACAGCCAGAGCCGTGTGATCCCCGCCGAGTCCCATGACACCGATCCCGAGCCGGTTCACAGCAGCGAGCAACTCCTCTTCGTACGCGGTCATCTCATCGACCGGCTCCAGGAGAGCTTCCTTTGCCAGCGCTGCGGCGCCATCGAACATGCCACCGATGCCGACCCCGATGATCACCGGGGGGCAGGGCCGGGAGCCGGCAAGGTACACGGTCTCGACCACGAACTTCTCGATCTGATCGCTCTGGGAGGGGAGGAGCATCGCAATCCGCGACATATTCTCGGCACCCGCACCCTTGGGGAGCACGGTGACGGTGAATGTTGCGCCGGGCTTCACGTGGATCGCGGGCATCCCCTCGCCCGTATTATCGCCGCTGTTGTGCCGGGTGAGCGGATCCACCACGTTCGGACGGAGGGGAACTTCCTTTGTGGCCCTGCGGACACCTTCAGCCACCGCATCATACAACGCATCCGTGAACGGGATCTCCGGCGGGATCGTGAGGTAGATGACCGGGACACCGGTATCCTGGCACATCGGTACGCCGAGCTCTCCCGCGGTCTTGATGTTCCTTAAAATATTGGCAAACTCGCCACGGGCCACCTCATTCGTCTCGGTGCGGGCGGCATCTCCGATCACCTTCAGCACGTCCAGCGGGAGACGGACGACGGCTTCGCGGTAGGCCCGGAACGTTGCATCGGCAAGCGCCGTGCGGATCCGGGCGGGGTCCGATGTCTGCATACAGGTATAGGTGAGGAACGGGGGGTAATATAAGGATCGTGCACGCGTTCCTTTGTACCGAAGTAACAATAATAATGCATACATAATCCGGGCTGCATAGTATCATCTGATACCAGATGTCCGGCTCCCGGTTCTTTGGCACAGCGGCTGCATGTGCACTTCTTTCTCTTCTGGTACTCTCATCAGGCTGCGGCGATTACGTGCCGAACCATGACGTGATCGTGATCAAGCTGCACCCGGACGGCTCGACCGCATGGACCCGGACGCTCAATACCGGGTTTGACGATGTGGCGGGCGACATTGTCGAGACCGCTGCGGGCGATCTCATCGTTGCCGGGGGTAACGCGAGCCGGCGCTACGGATCTCCCACACCCAAACTGATCCGGCTCTCCGGCAACGGTACGATCCTCGCGGAGACTCCCTGTCCCGGTCTCTTTGGGGATCTCACATCCGTGATCGTAAGCCGTGACGGCACGCTCGCGACATCCACCTATGACGGGGAGGTGAGCCGGTTCGATCCGGAAGGCCGGCTCCTCTCCACGACCGCAACCGGCCTCTCCGGAGTCTGGGCGATCGCGGCAACACCGGACGGGGGCGTGGCGGTGGCCGGGCAATCATGGGAGCAGTACCCAGCCGGGTCGGTGGCGGTGTACGATGCCAATGGGACACTCACTACCCGGGCGCCGTTCGGCAACGAGACGGTAGTGACGCCCGGGTGCCGCGAGACGATCCTGATGGCGGGGGAGCGGGAGATCCCGGTAACCGAATGTGTTGCGCCGACCAGGTCCGCGCGGCAGGCAGCGGTTGTGATCCTTGACCGGAACGGAATGGTTGTTCGAAAGATAGGGTACGGCGCCTCCAGCCTTGAGAGCTTCTGGTCCCTTGCGGCTGTGGATGGCGGAGGGTATTACCTGAGCGCGTTCGGGGCGGCAGTTGGATCTGATAGCAATACAGAGAATCACCGCTACGCGGTGAACCTCCGGGCCGATAGCACCATCTCATGGATAACAGATCTCGGGACAGCAAACCAGTATTTCCCCTCCGTGTGGGATATCCGTCCCGACAAGCTCCGGGTGATTGTGCCCATGGAGTATTCGATCGGGAACAACTCCTCCAGCATCCGGCCTGAACTGGTGGAACTCGGACCCGACGGACAAGTGATTGCGAGAACGGCCATCAACGCGAGCCGACTCATCACCCCGACCACGGATGGCGGATTCTTCTCGGCCGGCATCCCGGTTGGCAACGGCGCTCCCGGGTATCTTGACGGTCTGTCCGGGACAGACCCCAAGAACGAACTCCACGCGATGAAGCTTTCCGCGAACGGCACAAAGGCGTGGGACCGGGTTATCGCAAACGGGTTGGCCGGCACGATCAAAAAGGTGATCCAGACCGCGGACGGCGGCTACGTGATCCTGGCACTGCGGGAGAATGGGTGAGAGATTTTTTTTAGAGGTGGTGACGCATCAGGAGATGCGTGGGCTACACCCCGCAATCGTTTGCTAAAAATATTTTTTTTAGATAACCCTGGATCATCAGCTCCCGCGAACGTGAACATTTCGGGAGATCATTGAAATATCATTCAACATCGTTAACGACCGGGATACAGGTCCGGTAGTGTACGGGAAGGCCCGGGGATCTCCCGCATACCCCCCTTCCATTTTTTTCAAATTCGATCAGACCCTCACCACCATAGGGGGGGTCACCGGCCGACCCCTCACCACCATTGGCTCAAACCCACCCACCCTCCAACTTTTTTTTAAAACGATCAGACCCCCCTCGCGATCAGGATTTTTTATTACCGGACTCTCAATTTCTCGCCGGAAGGTATGGTGGGGGAGGGATCGTTACGAAAATCCGGCACGAAAAAAGAGAAAATTGCCGGAAGAATCCGGAATGCATTTTTAAAAAACACAGAAATTAAACCGCTGTTCTGAAGACCTCGCAAAAATTGCAAATGGCAAAAAACGTTATCAGGGCTGCACCCGTTTCATTGGATAACAGGAGACATGATGACCAAAAAAACCCTTCTGGACTGTTCGAAATGCCCGCATCTCACTGAATGTGATGTTCATATTTCTGACGGTACGCACAACCACCGGATCGGATCTGATTCCTGTAGCCTGGCCTTAAATTACGGGGAGTCCCCTTCGGAGTCCGGCAAATTTTGTTGGTAATTATTTTTACATTGATTGTGTTGTAATCAGAATGGATTTTTAAAAAAGCCCTGTGTATTGTCGCAAGGACCCCGGGTTCTGACCGCATGAACACCGTACGCCGGATATCCCGAATCTGGCATAAATATGGAGAATTTCAGATGGATTTCAATACTTCGCTCTTACGAGCATTAAAAACCGGAACTGTCGTTCTTGGCCCGGTAAAAACCGAGAAAAGTATCAGAGAGGGCCGAGCCCGGATGATCATTGTTGCAGGTAATTGCCCTGCGGCCTTTAAAACAAAAATTACCGGGAGCGAGAAAACCTTCATTCACACGTTCGGAGGTTCCAGTTCAGCCCTTGGAAACGTATGCAGAAAACCGTTTGTTGTCAGCACCCTCGCCATCATCGATCCCGGCGAATCTGATATCATGTCCATCATGCGGGCATGAACGGCCAGGGTACACCTCGTATTGACCGGTTACATGCCGGTATCGCAGGCCCTGGTACCCTGAGAGTGGTGCCACGATCCGGTGAAGAGTGAAAAATGGTTATCACACGTAGGGGTTATTCTTCCCGTGCGGACATCACTACGATCCTTTTGCTCATGTCCATTCAATGGAATCTGCATTCATCACTCTGCTTCTGAAGTCGCATGAAATTTTCATTCCGCGGACATTCGTGCGGATTTTCACCATTCGCTAAAAGCCACTTCCCTTCCCGCGGGTTGAACCGGGCCGGGCATGACATCTCTTTCACTGCCACTCCATGGAGTCCCGGGACCATCCTGGTTTTGATATATTCACAATTTCTGCAAAAATGATAACTGCTCATCTACGTCTCCTGAGAATTCATCAGACCTGATGTGGACTCTGGTACGAGTGATGATTTATTCTGTAGGAACGTGCCAGTGGCTGGCGGGTATCCGGGATGAGCTGAACCGTCGTGTTTCATGCATTTCCTGTTGAAGTATGACATCCGTACTCGTGCCGGCTGATCAGCCGCGTCACCTCAGCATAGGCCTTCTTTTTATCCTTGGACCCGGTGTAGAGGATCCGGATATGTTCCAGGTCGTCCCGGAGGTATATGGCCTCGGGGTATTCGATCAGTACGATCTGTCCTGCGGGCCCGAAGTACTTCTCATTGACCTCCCCTATCATGTACCGCTCACGCTGATCTGCGGTTGGGGCAGAGTCTCTCTCGAACCGGAAAACACTCATCTCATTCCCTTCAAAGGATGCCTCTTCATTCCTGAGGTGATAAAACAACCGAACGTACCAAAGAATCAGGTGATAGGGTGATGCGGTTACCGGCATTCTTCACCCGGACGATCGCATCCTGGATCGATATCCGATGGGACCCCTGAGGAAGAGTCTGGCATAACAATTCTCCGACGTAGCCTCCCGGTCCCCGGAGCCCCATCCGGACTAAGTACCCCAAAATGAGGTACTAATTCGCTAAAATGAGGGACTAAGTCCCCGTTTTACCCTCATCTTCACGTCGGAGAATTGCGGACGTAAATAGCGCTAATACAGGGGCGAAACGGAGGGCCGTACGGACCGGGGGAAGGGGGAAATGAAAGGACGGCCTGTTTTCCGGATCATGCCGGACGAGTAACCTGGAGGAGATACACTCCTGCGACATTCATCCTCCGACGGTGATGCGATCTGCCGGCAGGCCCCGTATGCACAATACCAGCACTATTTCACGAAAAACCGACACTGTTTCATACATTTTTCCTTTTTTTCACGTCGTAGAAGGATGACAGCTTTTAGCAGCATTTGGAGGGGCGATCGGTTGCCGGATCGAACCATGGGAGCGGAAAATGAAAAGAAGGCCTGTTTTGAGTGTTGGCCTCCAACGGAGATGGGGTATTTCACGTCGGTGAAGATGTGTATTTCGTAGAGAGATAGGGGGGATTCCTGTACCTGTTGGGGTGTGGGGAGGAAATTTTTTCGTGAGCTGGAAATTTTTTTAAGAAAACTTTTCAGAAAACTTTTTTGAAATAATTTTCAGAAATCCCATTGAAAATTTTGCGAGGCCCAACGCGCAAAAAGTCTCGCAACTTTTGCGCTACGAATTTACCGGGATTGTTGAAGAGGCAGGAGACCGGCCCGGACCAGAGAGACGAGCATTCTCCTGCCCGGGCTTAAGATTTTTAAAATCGCTGACACTCCCGCGTACCCTGCCTGGGGAATGTGAAACAGTTCCACAATGGTGCGTTCATGGGGCTATTGACATAATAAGAGTTTGTTCTCAAATCAAAAAATGACAGATAATCCGGAACCTTACTAAAAATTAAAACGCATACATCAGCAAATTCAGACCGATTCTCTTCAGGAACCTGGTGCCCCTATCCCAATGTATAACCACTCACCCGCGTATTAGGCAAAATATGAAACACTTTGGAACCATTCTCATGGTCCTCCTCATCGCTCTCCTTTTGTCAGCCGGGTGCACCCAGTCGGCGCCTGCCCCCCTGCCACAGCCGGTCGCAACGGCGGCCACGACCGCAACCCCGGTGATAACTCCCGTAACTACCGTCGCCATGCAAGCCCCTGTTGTTGTGGTTGTCACCGTGATCCACAACATCGTGCCAACAACGCAGTGGAAGGATTCAGAACTCCATATCACCTTCAGTGCGCCACAGAACCTGGCCGTTACGACCCATCTGATTCCCCAGCCTGAGGGATCGCAGGGTCTCAAGTACCAGACCGATCTCATCGCGAATGACATCTTCTATATCCGGACATTCCCCATCAGCCTCAACGACGACCAGGCCTACCGCGATACGTTCCGGGCCTGGGACCCGACCCCGGTCCAGACCACGGTCACCATAAACGGTATCACCTTTGACCGGTTCGAGTCCACACGGCATGGAAAAACGCATGTCGGGTATGTGGCCCAGAAGGCCAGTGCCAGCGATATCGGTTTTTCCAGCGTACTGGTCTATACAGCAGATACGTCCATCCCCTTCGAGCGCGAGGATTTCGAGACGATCGTTGCATCGTTTGCCTACTTCACCAAGGACCAGGCAGCCACGATGCCGGGCAATGAGATCCCCCGCATAAGGTGAACGTAAAGAACTCTCTCTTTTTTGGAGTTTTAAAAAAATCCGGTTGTATGTTCACTAAAAATCCCCGGCCGGATTTAATCCCTGACAGGACTACGCCGGGCCCGGCTTCTCACCGGCAAGCCGGTACGCACCGTCCGGCACCGTCATCTCAAAGCGTGCTCCTCTGCCCGACTCACCGGTCTCGCTGATCCGGATACCGGTGATGTCCAGGATCTCCTTTGAAAGGGCCAGGCCAAAACCGGTGTTCTTCCCGAATCCCAGATCGAAGATCTGCTCTTTCTCTGAAGGCACAACGCCCGCCCCGTCATCTTCGCAAACTACGATCCGGTTCCCGTTCTGCTCCACAAGCGAGAACCGGATGGTCGTGATCGGGCCACCGTGCCGCACCGCATTGTCGATTAAGTTGAAGAAGACCTTGGCGATCAGAGGGTCGGCAAACACTTCTGTCTTGGCCGGCAGATCGTTGATGAGCGTAACATGTCCCGGTTCAAGACTCTTCCCGGCAGCCATCACCAGCGCCGGAAGATCCTGCCATGACGGGGCCTGCACGCCGATCTGCTCGTATTCCCGGGTGAACTGGATCATGTTCGAGATCTGGGTGCTTGCCGTCGCGATACGGGAAATGTAATCGCTATAAGACGGATCGGAAACTTTTCTTTTGAGCAGTTCGACAAAACCATTGAGCACCCCGAGCTGGTTGTTGATGTCATGACGGTTGATACCGGAGAGGAGGGTAAGTTTCCTGTTCGCCTGCCGCAGGGCGTCCTCCACCCGCTTGCGTTCGGTGATGTCGCGTATGGAGACGAGCATGGCTGATGAGTCCCCGTACGGGATCTTCTTTCCGATGCACTCGATCCAGGCCTCGCGCTGTAATGCCGTGAGGATCTTATAGTGGACAAGGTATGCGTCGGTACCCTGTGCTACCTGACCGAAATCTCTTCGTACATCGGCACGGGATTCCGGGGCGATGTACTCCATCACGTTCCTTGTACCAATCAGCGATGCGTAATCCGTCGCACCGATGATACTGCCAACGGTCCGGTTTGCAAACAGGAAGTTTCCTGAAAAGTCGGTGATGACGATTCCGTCAAGTGAGTGATCGACAAGAGCCCGGAACTTCTCCTCGCTTGCCTGGAGCACGGCTTCTCGTTTCTTCTGCGCAGAGATATCGACAACGATACCACGGAATCCAACCAGCGTCTTGTTGCGGTAAATGGGTGATGAATAGATGTTGACCGGAAACCTGCTGCCGTCACATTTGAGACCGGTATATTCCTTTGGTTCGAACGGTACTCCCTCCAGGAGTTTCCGGACACTATCTTTCACTTCTGCGTGCTGGACGGGATCGATGAGGGCGAGGATGCTACTGCCATGGCACTCTTCCTCACCGGGAAACCCGAGCACGGAGATGGCATGCCGGTTTGCATACGTGATCCGGAGATCCCGGTCCGTCTCGAAGATCATCTGGGGGAGTGAGTCGGCAAGCTCACGGTACTTCCGCTCGCTCTCGGACAGTGCCTCCTGCTCCCGTTTGGAGGCCGTGATATCCTCATAGGTTCCCAGCACCCCGATGATCGCGCCCTCCCGGTTGCGGAGGGGCACCTTGCTGGTACGGAGCCAGGCGGTACTGCCATCGAGCCGTATCTGCGGTTCTTCAAAATTGATCTTCGGCTGGCCGCTCTCCATCACGGCACGGTCATCTGCCCGGAAGTGCTCCGCAATTGCAGCAGAGGAATGATCATAATCGGTCTTCCCGACAACGGCAGCGGGATCTGCATACCCGATATCCTGTGCAAGAGTCTTGTTGCAGCCCAGGAACGTCAGGTTTTTGTCTTTCCAGAAGACTCTCTGCGGGATGGTATCCAGTACAGTCCGGAGCATCTGCCGGGAGTCAAACACGGCATCTTCGGCACGTTTCCGATCGGTAATATCCCGGATTGTCCCGATCACCACCCGCCGGCCCTGCCGGTCAGTGGTATCGATGGTCTTGTCCTCGTACCACCGGTACAGGCCATTCTCTGTGCGCACCCGGAACTGGTCGGAGATGATTGGGGATCCGTCATGCGAATTTTTCTTAACATACTCCTGCATACTCCGCACCAGGGTGCCGGCATCATCCGGGTGGATGAACTCCGTGAAATTATGCCCTGTCATCTCACCGGGCTCAAAGCCGAGCTGGTCGGTCACCTGCGGGCCCACATAAAGGATCGTTCCGTTGTGATCAAGGGAATAGAAGATATCCTGGTTCACCTCAACCAGCATCCGGTATTTCTCCTCGCTCTCGCGCAGCGCAGCTTCCGCCTGTTTCAGCTCGGAGATATCGATGATAATGCCCCGGAACCCTGCCGGTTCCCCCTGTTTGTAGACCACATCTCCATACACGAGGGCCGGGAATGTACTGCCATCCTTACGGATAACGGAATACTCTCCGTGTTCGTAGTGTTCCCCGCGGATGATCCTCTCCGTATGTTCCTTGAGCCGGGCATGCTGAGAGGGATCGATGATTGTGAGGGCAAAAAATCCTGATGCCACATCATTGGGAGTATAGCCGGTCTGGAGGTATCCCTGGTTATTTACGAAGGTGACATGGAACCGGCGATCCACTTCAAAGATGATCTGTGGCAGGAGTTCGGCAAACTCGCGGAACCGGGCCTCGCTCTCCCGTACCATCTGTTCGTTTCGTGCCAGGTCCAGATACTGCCCGCGAAGCTCCTTTTCAGTGGTGCTGATCTTATCGTACGCCGTCCTGAGCTCAACCTGTGCCCGCTTCCGGGTGATGGCATGGCGGAGCTTGTGCGCCAGCTCGGCAAACTGCGCCTTGGGATCCCCGCCTTTCTGGATATAGAAATCGGCCCCGTTGTTGATCGCATCGATCACCACCTCCTCGCGGCCACGTCCGGTAAAAAGAAGAAACGGGATGTCCCCGTACCGTTCCCGAACCTCTTTTAAAAATTCGATCCCGTCCATCTCCGGCATCTGGTAATCGGAGATGATGGCATCGTATGAGGGAATTACTGAGGAATCCATGACCCGTTGGGCAGAGTCGGAGGTTGCAACGGAGAATTCTCCGGAGCGTTCAAGATAGATCTTTGCTATTGCAAGGAGGTCGGGTTCATCGTCAACATAGAGAACCCGCAAACCATCCGCCATATCATATTGATATTTTCCTTGCAGTATATCCCTTTCGATATTGAGAGGAACTTTGAGGAGATCTTTGTTTAATCCATCACCCCCATGGAGATCGTTGCACCCGGTAGTTTTGGAGAACGCAAACGGGATCCCGACCGGGACAATCAACCGGTACTGCAATCCCGATGAGCCATCAGACCCTGCAGGATTCCAGGGAACCCGTAGTCTGTTGTTAAAAAAAGATCCGGGGTCCGCACTCACTCGGCGGTGATCCGATCGTAGAAGACTGCTGCAACTACCGCCCCGATGACCGGCCCGATGATGTAGATGGGGAAGAACGCCCAGAGGTTCGAGCCGCCAAGCAGGAAGTCCATCACGTACGGCCCGAAGGTACGGGCCGGGTTGAGCGAGGCCCCTGAGATGTTGCCGGCCATCGTGATCATACCGGCGACCGTCAGGCCAATGATCAGCCCGGCAAATCCCGGCGGGGCACGCTTGTCCAGGGCAACACCCATGATCACGAGCATCAGCACAAAGGTTGTAATCGCTTCGATGAGGATCGCCTGCCCGTACCCGATGCCGGGAAACGGTGCGGTTGCCCCAAGACCTCCGATGGTCACTGCATCCATCCCCACGCTCAGGAAGAAGAGCAGGCTGCCGGCCGCCGCCCCGATGCACTGGGCGATGATGTACGCAACTGCGTCACCGGAAGGAAACCGCTTCGTGGCCCAGAGCGCAATGGTCACTGCCGGGTTGATGTGTGCTCCCGAAACCCGGCCGAGCGCATAGATGACCGCCGCAATCACGATACCGAACGTGATCCCGATCGCAAACCAGTCCCCGAGCCCGCCAAGCTGGCCGATCCCGATGTTGAACGGGGTTGCCGGTTCAGTGCCGTGTGCGAGCATCAGCGTGATCGCCGCTGCCCCGGCACCGAAGTACACGAGGAGCAGTGTGCCAACGCCTTCCGCGATACTGCGCTTCGCGAGCGATGCCATTACTTACCATCCCCATACGCCGCATTGCAGTCAGGGCAGAGCATCCGGGGCATCTTCTTTGGCAGCTTGCGGGAAGGCAGGGGGTAACTCCCCTCCCAGACCTCGACCTCTTTTTTGATCGTATGCTTCATGCACGTTCCCATGCCACAGGCAGCGCAGACCGCCACGGCATCACTGCTGATTCCCTCTTTTGCACAGATATAACACTTCATGATTCTCACCTCATCCCGGCACCGGGATCAGACCGCTTCCTTCCACTGGCACGAGCAGTGCCGGAAATCCATCAGGGCAGCGGATGCACAGTCCTTGCAGATCCGGGCCGGTGCTGCCGGGACATCCTTGCTTAAGGCAATGATGTTGGTCATCAGGGTCGCCGTGACCGGTTCGCTCGTTAAGAGACACGGGTAATCGGAGAGACGCATCATCGCCGAGAACCGCACGGTCATGGCACAGGCAGGGTACGCGTACCGCTGCGGGTTAGCCATCACCTCGTTCTTCAGGATCGGCGAGAGATCGACTTCGAATCCGCCGACCTTTGGTTTGATCATGCCCGGCTCTGCCGCCTGCATCCTCCGGGCCTTGTCCACCATCTTCCAGCCCCGGTAGATCATGTCCATGAAGTCGCAGTTGTGGAGTTCGATTGCTGCACTCCGCTTCGGGTAGAGCTGGACATAGTTGTGGTAGCGTTTCGTTAACATGTCCACGACCATGATCGCATTGAACCCGTCGAGTTCGAGGATATACTCGGCCGCGCTTGCCGATGCACCGGTTGCCACGGACAGCGCCTCCTGCGGGGTCTTCATCTTCGGTGCCGCCGCCTTCAGGGTCTTGTCCATCACCTCGGTTACGGACTCGATCACGGCCATGATCACGTCGTCCTTGCACATGTTGTACGTGGACTGGGAGATGTGGTGGGCGATATCCCCGACACAGTAGGCCGGAACGGTCACGATGTTGGCGTAGTGGACGCCTTCATCAAGCGAGGCTTTTACCGCACCCTGCATCTTCGTGCGGTACTCCTTCATGTACTTCCGGCAGTCGAACGAGTTCTGGCCCACGGAATCCATCAGTTTTGCCTGTGCATCCACCGGCGTATCGTAGATGGACTGGATCATGGAGATTTCCTGTTTCACGGCATCAGCGAGCGTGGCCCCTCCTTCAACTGCGTGGGCAAAGACATCCCCGAAACCGTACGAGGTGTTCATACCCCACGACTTTGCCGCAAGGATCGCCTGCTTGTGGGCCACCGGAATATCGGTGGTCTTGAGGATCTGGTTGACAATATTGCTGCTGCTGCCCGGGATAAGGGCAAAGTCCACCACGCAGGTGGGCCCATAGAATCCGGCGTACCGCCGGGCCGATTCCTTCCCAATCAGGGCTTCTGCCTTGCCAACCGCCTTGATGAACGTCTCCGCACTCTTCCGGAACTTCGGGTCGGCATCGTAGAGCATCTCCAGGATAACCGGGGTCTGGTAATGCTCGACAAAGGGATCGTCCTCGGGACGGATGGTGGTGGTCAGGCCCTTCAGAATCGTATAGTGGGCATTAACCGAATCGGTGTGGAGGGCAAAGACCGCCTTGCTCTGGCCCCCGACAGGCTTCATCCCCTTGACCGCATCGACGTATGCCTTTGCATCATCGATGACAAATTTTTCACCGCGTTTCTTCTTTACCTGGTTCACGTCGGCGTGCTGGGCAGCCATCGCTTCCGTGATCATCTTTTTGATTACTTCCTGCATGGTGCTGCAACTCCCGGCACCGGCATCAGAGGGGGTGCCTGTAAGGCAACCTTTGGCTTATCGTTTATTAATAGTTTCAGACCGTGCCAACGGAGCTCTGACGTGAGTACAGGAAAAACCGCCGGTTGGAAGCAATCATGCTGGAACGAAAAAAAGAATAAAAAACGTGAGAGAAGGAAAAAAATTACTTCTTGCCGCCCTTTGCCGGGGCCGCGCCTTTCTTCTCATCGGCCTTGGCCGGTGCGGCATCCTTACCGCCCTTTGCCGGGGCTGCTGCACCCTTGGCACCCTTTGCCGGGGCTGCACCCTTTGCGGGCTCAGCTGCTGCTGCGGTTGCCGCTGCTGCCTCTTCGGTCACAACCGGTGCTGCAACAACCTTCTCACCAACAAGCTTCGGTGCCGCGATGATCCTGCCGCTGACCTTGATCGTGGAAACCTTCAGGTGGGAGGGGGTGGGGAGCTTGTGGCCGCTGTGGCGGAGAGCGTCCTTGATCTTCTCTAAGTACTGGGGGGTGGAGAAGACCGTCATGATCTTCTGGCCCGGCTCGACACGCGCGGCAGTTCCGACAGCCTTGCCGAATGCAAGACGCATCCCTTCAGAGACACGGTCCGCACCGGCGCCGGTTGCCTGCTTGTTCTCGCGCAGGACGTGGTGGGGGAAGACGCGTACCTTGAAGTGGAAGTTGGATCTGCCGACATCCTTCATCAACCGGCGGTTGGCAGTGATACGGGCTGCTTCAAGAGCGGAGTGCCGGATCTGGCAGGCCTCTTCAACAATAAGATCAACCTCGGTCGGGAATTCCTGCGAGAGGTTCCCCATCTCGAACTGCACAATCTTGCTCCCGGGAACACCGCCCATATATTTTCGCCGTGTATAGGCTTTCTTGGCGACGTTCCTGTACATCTTTGCCGGTTTTCTAACCATCGCGTCCTACTCCTGTAGTATCGTGTCAAAAGCGGGCAGGAATATCGATATATCATAGGATATTGATGCCAGTACGCTTCACAAACTGCTTTAATAAAATGGCTACGGGGCGTATTAAACCTTACTGGGTTGGGCTGTTCTGATTTATAAGGTCAAGGACATCGCGCCGGACCTGTGCGAACTCCACGCTCGTACGATCGCGAGGACGGGGGAGCGGGACCTCGAAATTCCGGCAGATCCGCCCCGGCCGGGGGGTCATGACAATGATCCGGTCCGCCAGGTAGACTGCCTCGTCCACGCTGTGGGTGATGAAGATGATCATCTTCTTTGTCTTCTGCCAGATCTGGAGCAACTCCTTCTGGAGCATGTTCCGGGTCTGGGCATCAAGGGCCCCGAACGGCTCGTCCATCAGGAGCAGGACCGGGTCGAGCGTGAGCGCACGGGCAACGGCCACCCGCTGGCGCATCCCGCCCGAAAGTTCCGACGGGTAACTATCCCTGAACTGCGTGAGGTTGACGAGATCAATAAACCATTCAGCCACCATATAGCGGTCTTCCTCTGACACCCCCCGCATCTCGAGACCGAAGGCGATGTTGTCGATCACCGTCCGCCACGGGAAGAGGGAGTATTCCTGGAAGACAAAACCCACCTTCGGGTCGGTTCCCGTGATCTTCTCCCCATCGAGGACGATCGTGCCGGACTCCGCGGTATCAAGGCCCGCGATCATGCGCAGCAGGGTCGTCTTGCCGCAACCGGATGCACCGAGGATACAGACAAATTCCTTGTCCTTCACGTCGAACGAGACATGATCGAGCACGGTTAAGGTCGACTTGTCATCCCGAGGGAAGGACTGGGTCAGGTCGCGGATTTCCAGGTTTGCCATTGGTTATGCCACCTCCCCGGTACGCCATTTCAAGAAATGCCGTTCAACATAATACCGGAATACCATGTCGAATGCGAGCCCTATCAAGCCAAGGAGGATCATGTACACGACAACGCTGTCCATCTGGTGGAGGGAATAATAGAACCATAACTTCTGGCCAAGACCGTAGTTCGAGACCCCGAAGAGTTCCGCCGCAACAAGGCACATCCAGCCGACACCGGTCGCGATCCGTATTCCCGAGGCTACTGAGGGGAGGGCCGCGGGAAACGCGATATACCGGATCAGGTCCCGGTCCTTCGTGCACCCGAGCATCCTTCCGGCCTCGACAAAGACGCGGGGGACACTGCGGAAACCGCTGTAGGTGTTGATGATAATGGGAAAGACTGCCCCGGCAAAGATGATGAACCCCGCGGAGAAAGAGGTCAGCCCGAACCAGATGATGGCAAACGGGATCCAGGCAAGGGGCGGAATCGGGCGAAGGAGTTCAATCAG
This sequence comes from uncultured Methanoregula sp., assembly GCA_964592875.1. Taxonomy (GTDB): domain Archaea; phylum Halobacteriota; class Methanomicrobia; order Methanomicrobiales; family Methanospirillaceae; genus Methanoregula. The sequence continues at coordinate 196,499 of CAZQGG010000005.1, read as the reverse complement.
GGGGTCCATGAACGACTCGATCCGGCGGCTCCAGCCCATGATGATCCCGATCGGGATCCCGACGAGGAGTGCGAGGCCAATACCGATGGCGAAGTGGATGAGACTTGCCTCGATATCAAGAAAGAGATCGCCGCTATGGAGGAGGCTGACAAATGCGGCGTACACATCCGTAGGTGCAGGGAGGATGAAGGGATACTTTATGATCACGGCCGCAACGAACTGCCAGAGAGCCAGTGCCAGCAGGATCGCCACCACACCAAGCCGCCAGTCTTTGCCATCCTTCCCTGCACGTCTGCCCATGATGGTTATTCCTCATGTGCCTTCCCCCCGGATTTCCCGGGCTGGAGCACACAAATATTCTGTATTCTAATGGACTTTAAGGGTGAAAAAGGTTGGTTGGGGGGGATTTAGTTCTTGGTGTAGAACGTGAGATCGAAGATCTCATCCTTGGTGAGCGGCTTCTTGATGTACCCGAGATTGTACTGCATTGTTGCGTAATCAAGGACCGGGTTGACGATGATGTTGGGGTCGGATGCCCAGCTGCCGTCCCATTCCGCGAGCGATGCGGTGACATCCTCCATTTTGGCGCCGGTCTTGGTTGAATAGATCACTGCTGCTTCGGCGGGGTTCTGCTCGTTCCAGAGAACGGCTTTGTCGTTGGTGGCAATGATCTGCCGGACAATCTCCGGGTGCTCGCGGATCAGCTTGCCGGAAACAACCAGAACACAGCAGGTGTGGTTGGGGTACATTGTACCGGATTGGACAGCAACCTTACCCTTACCCTGGTTCACGATCGTGCTCGGCGAGGGAGTTGGCAGGAAGACGGCGTCGACCTTACCGGCCGTGATTGCCGTGACAGCGTCACCCGGGCTCATGCCCTTGATGAAGACATCCTTGTCCGGTGTGAGGTTGTTCTTTGCCAGCCAGTCGCGCAGGACAGTGTCCTGGATGCTGCCCACCGGGAAGGTGGCAATGGTCAGGCCCTTGAGACTCTGCGGATCCTTGTAATCGAGATCCGTCCTTACGACAAGGTCCGAGCCCTGGGTGTTGACCCCGGCAACGATCTTGGCGTCAAGCCCGGTGGCGAGTGCGGTGAGGACCGGGGCTGCACCTACGTAGGCAACATCGAGTTCGCCGGCCATCATGGCCTGCATCTCGGGCGGTCCGCTCGGGAAGACCTTGTCAGAGACATTCACGACACCGAGTGGCGCGAGGTCATCCTTGAACCAGCCTTTTTCCAGGGCAGTGATTGCCGCCATCTGGTGGGTGCTGGGCTGGTACCCCATGCGGAGCTCCTTCTGGGGTGTTGCGGTCGATGTGCTTGCAGTGCCGGACGGCTGGGTGCAGCCGGCTGCTATCAGGAGAAGGACAACCGCGAGAAGGGCGATTGCCGGGATCATACGGGATCTCATGGGGAAATGTTACCTTGTCAATATTAAAAAAGTGCCCCATTAGAGCAAAAATAGTTTCCTAATGTAACAATTCGACTGATAAATGGGACAGAACAATAATGAAAACTGCATTATTGTCATAAAATCAATGCTGGAATTTTCAAAAAAATGGACAATAATAGAAAGTTTTTTAGTAACTTGCCCGCATGTGATAACAATATGATACAATCCGACCCTATCGACCGGCTGATGCGCGCAGCCCTTATATCGGATGAGGAGTTCGTCACATCCCTTGACATGCTCCTCAAACATGACCTGCGGATCAGCGTGCGGGAACTCTCTGAGAAGAGCGGGATCGCCCAGAGTTCGCTGTACAAGATCCTGCACGGGAAGCGCTCCCCCAATCTCTCCACACTCAGGGATATCATCCGCGCCCTCCGGACATTCTATTCACCCAGCGAGGGGGAGTTTATCGGGTTAATAGCAGCACGATCCGTTCTTGATACCATCGAAGACCGGACCATGGAGATCGGCGAAAAGAAGATCCGGGTACGGGAATATCCCGTGCATACCATGGAGGATGCGATCGTGGCGGCGGTCCGGGCCGAGCGGGAAAATGCGGTCGCGATCGTCTGCGCCCCCATTGTATCCAGTGTCATCGAACAGCTGGTCACGATCCCGGTGGCAACCATCATCCCGAAGGAATCCGTCCAGAGGGCGATCGAGCTCGCAGCGCGTAAGGCGTGGCTTTAATCCCATGACCGCCAAGTTATTAGCAGGTGACAGGATGCGTAAGGACGTTGTACGGCAGGGGCGTCTTTCCGGCACACGGTCAGCAGAGATGGTCCGTTTTCTCTCTTCCATGCAGGCGGACCGGCAGATTGCCCGTGCTGATGTGCTCGTCGATATAGCCCATGTGCTGATGCTGGATAAGCAGAAGATCAATAAAAGGGCCACAACAAAGCCCATTGTTGAGGCACTGCTCGGATACTATGATAACGGGATCCCTGAGGAGGTCTTCGATGAACAGTTCGAGGACGTGCACGCCGGGATCGAGTCGCTCCTGATCGAATCGATCGGGCCTGAGGCCGGCGGCAGGATGCATGTCGGCCGTTCACGGAACGACGAGGTGGCAACCTGCCTCCGGCTCCGGCTCCGCGAGGACCTGCTGGCCCAGATGACGGCGCTCCTGAACGTCCGGGCTGCCCTCTTGGCGATTGCAGACAAGCATACCGAAAGCGCCATGCCCGGCTTCACGCACCTCCAGCATGCCCAGCCGACAACGCTCGCCCACCATCTCCTGGCCTACGAGCAGGCATTTGCCCGGGACTTTGACCGGCTCCAGTCCGCCTATACGCGGGTCAACCTCTCGCCCCTCGGCGCTGCCGCGTTTGCCTCCACAGGATACCCGATCGACCGGAACCTCACAGCGCATCTCCTCGGCTTTGACGGGCTCGTGAACAATACGATGGACGCGGTGGCGACCCGGGATTTCGCGCTCGAAACCCTCGCGGACGTAAGCATCATGATGGCGAATGTGAGCCGGCTCTGCGAGGAACTGATCCTCTGGAGTTCCTCCTTTGTCAGGTTCATAACACTTGACGATGCGGTCTGCTCCACCTCCTCCATCATGCCCCAGAAGAAGAACCCGGACATCGCCGAGATCATGCGGGCAAAGTCCGGCGCGGTCTTCGGGGCGTTCACGGGAGCGTTTGTCACGGTCAAAGGGCTCCCCATGAGTTACAACCGCGACCTGCAGGACCTCACCCCCCACCTCTGGCGCGGGGTGCAGGATGCCCACGAGAGCATCGTGATCCTTTCGGACATGCTTGCCGGGGCCACGTTCAATACAGAGCGGATGGCGGAAGAGGCCGGGAAAGGCAACTCAACAGCCACCGAACTGGCCGATTCACTGGTCCGGACCTATGGCCTCCCATTCCGGACCGCCCACAACATCGTAGGACGGGCGGTGCAGAAGGGCGACCTCTCCCTTGCCACGCTTGAAACCGCTGCACGCGAGGTGGACAAGACAATCTCACTCAAAAAACTAGGCCTGACTGACGAAGAGATCAGCCGGATGCTCGATGTGCAGTATTCCCTCTCGCTCCGCACGGCACCGGGCGGGCCGGCACCGGTGGCAACAAAGAAGGCCGTTGCCCAGCGGAAGCGGCAGCTCAATGCAGATACCGCAGGCATCGAGAAGACTCAGGCATCCCTTGACCTTGCAGAGAAGATCCTCATTACCTCGGCACGGAGGCTGGTAGCATAACAGCACAGTTTGTCTCGGGCGATCTCGTCCAGTGCAATGTGGGCGGGAAGAGCCGGAACGGCATCTACATCACGGACCGCGACGGCATGGCAGTAGTAAAACTGGACTCCGGGTATAATATCGGAGTCCCGCAAACGGCCTGCACATTCGTGGAACACGCAAGCCCATCCCCGGCAAAACCGGCGGCCGCAGCGCAGGACACAACACTTCCCGCACTCTCGATCGTCTCTACCGGGGGAACGATTGCGAGCCGGATCGATTACCGGACCGGCTCCGTCACGAGCCAGTTCGATGCCAACGATATTCTCGTGGCTATTCCCGAACTTGCGGAGATCGCCCATTACCGGGCCATTCCTCTTGCCACGATCCTCTCCGAGAACATGACCCCGGCCATCTGGCAGGAACTGGCCCGGGCAGTCCATGACGAGATCAAGGGAGGGGCGAAAGGGATCATCGTCACCCACGGGACCGACACGATGGGCTACAGTGCCGCGGCACTCAGTTTCATGATCGATACCCCGGTGCCGATCGTCTTTGTCGGCTCCCAGCGCTCGGCCGACCGGCCGTCAAGCGACAATGCCATGAACGCGGTCTCGGCCGCCGCTGCCGCCACAAGCGATCTCGGCGAGGTGGCGGTCGTGATGCACGACTCCACCAACGATGACCGTTGTGCCATCCACCGGGGTACGAGGGTTCGGAAGATGCACACCTCCCGCAGGGATGCGTTCCGGAGCCTCGGGACCGAACCGCTTGGATATGTCGCGTACCCGTCACGAGCGGTCACGCTCGCACCGGATGCAGCCCGGCGCGGGACCACGACACTTGCGCTTCACGATAAGCTTGAACCGCACTGCGCCCTCATCCAGTTCTTCCCGGGTATGTCTCCCGACATTCTCAAAGCATATGCCGGCTACAAAGGCCTCATCATCGCGGGCACCGGTCTTGGCCACACGAGCACGGCGCTTATTCCCGGGCTCCGTAAACTCACCGATGACGGCACGCTTGTGGTCATGACCTCGCAGTGCATGAACGGCCGGGTCTGCGACCGGGTCTACGACACCGGTCGCGACCTGCTCGCAGCGGGCGTTGTGGAAGGCGGCGACATGCTGCCGGAAGCTGCGCTCGTGAAACTGATGTGGGTGCTCGGCAACGAGAAGAACCCGGAGAAAGCGAGGGGCATGATGCAGGAGAATCTCAAAGGCGAGTGCACGCGGAGGAGCGCCCATGGATTATAAGAAGGCCGGCCTTGTCGCCGGGATCGAGATCCACCAGCAGCTGGATACCGCCGAGAAACTCTTCTGCCACTGCCCGACAACGATCCGGGAGAACACCGAGCATTCGGGAGAGTTCTCCCGCTTCCTGCGGGCCACCGTCTCCGAGATGGGAGAGATTGACCGGGCTGCAAAGGAGGAGATGAAGCAGGACCGGCTCTTCCACTACTATACCTACGACACCACCTGCCTGGTCGAGAACGATGAAGAGCCACCGGCGCCGATGAACAATGAAGCGCTGGATGTCTGCCTCACGATCGGCAAGATGTTCAATATGACCCCGGTCCCGCAGGTCCACATCATGCGCAAGCTCGTCATCGATGGATCGAACACGAGCGGGTTCCAGCGCACGGCGCTCATTGCGTTCAATGGGGATCTCCCGAACGGCGGGAAGATCGAGACGATCTGCCTTGAGGAGGAGGCAGCCCAGCGGGTAAAGGACGAGGTCTTCAGCCTCGACCGGCTCGGGATCCCGCTCGTTGAGATCACCACCACCCCCTGCATGCACACCCCCGAGGACGTGCAGAAGACCGCCGAGTATATCGGCATGGTGCTCCGTTCCACCGGCAAAGTGAAACGGGGGATCGGGACGATCCGCCAGGATGTCAACATCTCGATCGCGGCCGGGGCCCGCGTGGAGATCAAGGGCGTTCAGGAACTCGATCTCATTGCCGAAGTGGTCCGGCGCGAAGTCCAGCGGCAGCAGAACCTCCTTGCCCTCCGCGATGAACTTAAGACCCGCGGTGCATCAATCGCAAAGGAGAGCGCAACGGACATCACTGCCCTCTTCAAAGACACAAAATCCACGGTCCTGAAGAAGGCAAAGAAGATCCACGCCATCCTCCTCCCGGGATTTGCCGGCCTTGTCGGCCGCGAGATCCAGCCGGAACGGAGGCTCGGCAGCGAGATGTCGGACTACGCCAAGAAGTGCGGGGTCGGCGGGATCTTCCACACCGATGAACTCCCGGCCTATGGTGTCACCGCTGAAGAAGTGGCGCTCCTGCGTACGCACATGAAGGCACAACCGGCAGACTGCGTGATCATCGTCTCAGGTGTAAGCGAGAAGCAGGCCACCTGTGCGATCAAACAGGTCATTGTCCGGGCGCAGATCGCACTCTCGGACAAGCCCGTACCCGAAGAGACGAGAAAGATGCTCGAGAGCGGGAGCACGGCCTACATGCGCCCGCTGCCGGGTGCAGCACGGATGTATCCCGAGACCGATGTCCTGCCGGTGGAGATCGATGATGCCCGCTGGGCAGCCGTCACGATCCCCGAACTGCTCACGGCCCGGGCCGACCGGTACGCACAGGAGTATGCCATTGACCGGCCGTACGCCCTGCAACTGGCCGGCTCCGAGAAACTCCCGTTATTCGAACGGGCAGTGAGAGTAGGGATCAAGCCCAAGCTCGCTGCGTTTACCATCCTCTCGACCCTTACGGAACTGAGGAGGGACGGCGTGGACACCAAGAAGATCGCGGACGACGCCTACCTTGCCACGCTCCAGGCCGTTGAGAAGGGACAGGCAGCAAAGGAAGCGATCCCGGATCTCTTCCGGAGCATTGCCGAGGGGAGTTCGGTTGCGGATGCCATGAAAAAACTGGCACCCAGTGTCTCGCGGGAAGAACTCGAAAAGATTGTCCGGAAGATCCTCACGGACCGCGCCGACTTCATCGCGCAGAAGGGTAAAGGAGCCCTCGGCCCCCTGATGGGCGTCGTGATGGCAGAGGTGCGGGGCTCGGTGGACGGGAAACTGGTGAGCGAAGTCCTGCGGACAGAACTCGACAGAGCGCTGAAAACAACGTGATGGGCTAACATTTATCACCCGCACGGAAGAATTAGATAAGGAGTTTAATCATGGGAAAGACAGGCACCACCATCTGGGCACAGGTCAAAGGCGTGAAAGGCAAGATCCGGCTCGTCCCGAAGAGCGAGGGCGAAGCAAAGACACCGGGTCCGAACCAGCGCTTCAAGGCCGGAGCCAAAGTACAGCAACTCGACCAGATCGCAGAAGCACAGGGCGGCCGCCCCGGCGGCAAGCGTGGCGGCAGGCGCGGCGGCGACCGGTCCGGTGGATCCGGCATGAACGAGTCCACGGCAAACCCGATGATCCGCAGGCAGATGAAGCGGGCAAAGATCTCCGCACTCGGCACCAAGGCCAAGTCTTCCCGGTAATACCAGAATTTTAGAATTTTTTCGCCCGGAATGGGTACAAAAGAGACCCATAACCATTTTTTTAAGCAGGATTTTCTGTAGTCTGATCCCGCGATTCAAGCCGTCAAGGATAACTATCTTTTACCCCAATACATATGGTGACTATGGATCTTCCTGCTGCAGTAAAAAATTACCAGTTGGGCGAACGCGCAAAGACCGGACTTATCAGCATCTCCCAGCTCTCGCTTGCCCTTGCGGGCTTTCCAGAACAGGAACGCCCCGGCGGGCGCCGGATGCTTCTTCTGATGATGGAGACCTTCAGGACCGAACTCCAGTTCGCGGCCCAGACGACCGGGCATAGCGAATTCAAAAAAGCGGAGAACGCCCTCACGGAAGCGATCTCGCTTGTTGAGAGCAACCAGCCCGAACAGGCATCAAAGAAGATTGCGATTGCCATCAGTGCAGCAACAACGCCGGCACAGGAAGCCTGGCAGGTACTCAGTGAACATGGAATCCTCTGATTTCCTCTCCTTTGTCACGGGGCGTTCATCGGTCCGCGAGTACGACGGCGAGCCCCTGCCTAAAGAACACATTGAATATATCCTGAACTGCGCCCGCACCGCCCCGAGTGCCGGGAACCTTGAGGCATGGGATGTGGTCGTGGTGACGGACCGGGAGATCCGGGAAGCCCTTGCCGAAGCCGCATTTGACCAGAAGCATATCGAACAGGCACCGCTCATCCTCGCGGTCTGTTCGAACTACGTCCGCTCGATGTCCCGGTACGGGGAGCGGGGCATCCTGTACGCGCTGGAAGATGCCACGATCGCCTGCACCTACATGATGCTCGCCGCCCATGCCAAAAACCTCCAGACCTGCTGGACCGGGGCATTCGATGACGATGCCGTGCGGGAGATCCTTGACCTCCCGCAGCACGCCCGCCCCGTTGCCCTGCTTGCGGTGGGTAACGGCCCAAGGGCCGGGTCGGCTGCCGAGCGCAGGGATATCGGGGAACATGTACACCAGGAGAGCTGGTGAGGGAGAGATAATGCCAGATTATACCGTAACAATCGAATCCGCCTGGCTGATCCGGGATGCAAAGACCCTTGACGATGCGATCGGGATCGCGATCAGCGAGGCCGGCAAGCGCCTCAACCCGGCGGCAAAGTACGTGGAGGTCGAGGCCGGGTACCTGACCTGCCCGTACTGCGAAGAGACCTTGTCGAGCGCGATTGTCGTTGCCGACACCGCACTCGTGGGCCTCGTACTTGAGATGAAAGTATTCCGTGCCGAATCGGATGAGCATGCAGGCCGGATCGCCAAGTCCGTGATCGGCAAGGCTCTCAGGGACGTCCCCTTAAAAATCATGGATATACAGGTGCTGGCAGAATGATCCATATCGTGGGCCACACCGCGGTCGACCATATCTCGAAAGTCTCCCGCCTGCCCGAGAAGAACTGCTCCACCCACATCACGGACCGCCAGATCTACTTTGGCGGCGGGGCGGCAAACATTGCAGCCGGTATCGCCACGCTGGGCGAAGCGGTCACGCTGCACTCCTGCGTTGGCAGCGATTTTAAGGGAAGCGACTACGACCGCTGGATGACGAACCTTAAGATCGGCCAGCAGTTCTTCGTGGTCCCCGATACCCACACGCCCACCGCGTTCATGTTCACGGACGAGGCCGGCGACCAGATGACCTTCTTCGAATGGGGAGCATCCCGGGCGTTCAAAGACGCCGAGGCCCCGGCCCTGCCGCTCGTGCACATGGCCACCGCAGACCCGGAGTTCAACTGCCGGGTGGCGGAGAAGAGCGAGTTCGTATCGTTCGATCCCGGGCAGGATGTCTTCCTGTACAACAAGGAACTGCTGGAGTCGATCATCGCCAATTCAGACATTTTGTTCGCCAACCAGCACGAGGTGAAACAGATGTGCGTCACGCTCGGGATCACCCGCGAGGCGCTGATCGCCCAAGTGGAGATGGCGATCTTCACGATGAGCGGCGACGGGAGCACGCTCTACACCAAGGGCCGCGAGTATTTCATCCCGGCGGTCCCGGTCACGCTCGCCGATCCCACCGGGGCCGGCGATGCCTACCGGGCCGGGTTCCTCTCGGCCTTTGTGCGGCGCTACACTCCCGAGACCTGCTGCCGGATCGGCACGGTCACCGCGTCGTATGTCGTAGAGCATGTCGGGTGCCAGACCCATCTCCCGGACTGGAACGCGATGCTCCTCCGGTACCGGAAACAGTTTGGCGAACTTCCGCCGCCACAGGGAGCGTAACGCATGAGCTGGGCGGCGCTGACCTCAGGAGGAAAGGACTCGATCCTCTCGTGCCAGAAAGCGATCGACAGCGGAAAGGACGTCCGCTATCTCGTCACCGCCCGACCAAAGAACCGCGACTCCTACATGTTCCACTCGGCCAACCTTGATGTTGTGCCGGTGATTGCAGAAGTTTCCGGTCGTGAATACATTGAGATCCTGACCGATGGCGAGAAGGAGGCGGAGCTCGCCGACCTTGAAACCGGACTTGCAGCGCTCGATATCGAAGGCGTGATCGCAGGAGCGGTCGCCTCGCAGTACCAGGCCGACCGCGTGCGGGCAATCACCGACAAACTGGGCCTTGAACTCTTCACCCCGCTCTGGCACATGGACACCGAAGCGCTCCTGCGGGAAGTGGCGCTGCGGATGGATGCCCGGATCATTGTCACGGCCGCAGAAGGACTGGACGAGAGTTTCCTTGGGGCCAGATTTGACGACACGCTCATCTCCCGGCTCAAGAGCGTCGCGAAGACCCGCCGGATCAATCTTGCCGGTGAAGGTGGCGAGTACGAGAGCATCACTTTGAACGCCCCGTTCTACTCGCGCCCGATCACGTTTGCCACATCCGAGATCCGGTCCACCACGGACCGGCACGAACTCATTCTTGGAGGGTTTGCGTAAATGGCGCAGGGCGGCGATGTCAAGCTGGGCCAGCTCAGCAAATATATCTTCACGGCCCCGACCTGGAAACGATCGCTCATCATCCTGATCCTCCTCGGCCTCGTCATTGACGGGGCCAATGCCCGGGCCTGGCTGAGCCTGCCCTCCTCGGGCATCATCGCGTTTCCCCTGCCGGCATTTTTGAGTGACGCCCTCTCCATCCCGGCAAACTTCCTCTTCTCCGGCACCATCGCGTTCACCATTCCCGCGATTGCGGCCCTTGTCCTGACCAAGCCACTCATCGAGTACACCGGCAAGACCATGACCTGGAACCGCTCGGCCCTGCTCGCCCTCGCATGCACGGTCTTCGGCGTCATCATCACGCTCGCCTCGATGTTGGTCTCGGTTGCGTTGATCCCGCTCTTCTACGCCATCTCGCTCGGGTTCATCTTCGGGCTCCGGCTCTTCGTGCTCGTGGCGATTGCGGATTACCGGGTGCCCCGGATGATCCTCCCGGCCCTCACCCAGAGCGGGGTCGGGATCCTGGCCGGCATGTTCCTCTTCTCGCCCTCGTTTGCCATCTTTGCGCTCGTGCTCCACCTCGTCTTCGGGCTCGGGTTTGCGATCCTCATCTGGATGATCGAGCGGCCGCTGAAGAAAGCGTTCAGGATCCGGGGGCTCGCGTTCATCAACGCCTTCATCGCCCACATGACCGACGGCTCGAAAGGCATGGAGGACTTCTTCCGGGAGATCGGCGAGGAGATCTTTGTCCCGCAGGTGAGTTTCTTCTTCAGGCGTTCCACAAAAAAACCCGTGATCTTCACCGTCCCGAACCTGCACCCCGGCCCCATGGGCGAGATCGGGGGCGGCAACCTGCCCAAGGTGCTCCATGACAGTTTCGAGGAGGAGACGCTGGTTGCCCACGGCTGCGCCACGCACGACTTCAACCTGGTCTCGGAATCAGAAATTTCCAAAGTGATCGATGCGCTCAAGAAGACCCGGTCGGACCTGAGTTACATGCCCGGGGCAAGCCGGTCCGGCATTGTTGAGGCTGGTTCGGTCAAGGCCCGGTACCAGAAGTTCGGCGACTCCGTGCTGCTTGTCACGACCCGCTCACCGGAGTGGACCGAGGACCTTGACTTCTCAATCGGTTCAACCATCATGGCAGAAGGCCACCGCTGGTTCCCGCACGTGGCCGTGGTGGATGCCCACAACTGCATGACCGATCTCTCGTCACCGATCCATCTCGCCACGCTCACGGCAAATGAATACCAGAACGCGTCGCTCAACGCGATGGAGACCTGCCGGGCACTTCCCGTGCACCCGTTCCGCGTCGGCGTTGCGCACATCACGCTGCCGTACACCCGCGAGCAGGGATTCGGCGACCTCGGGATCCAGGTGCTGCTGGTCGAGGCGGACGGCCAGAAGACCGCCTACATCCTGATTGACGGCAACAACATGGCGGCCGGCGTCCGGGAAATAATTCTCGAACAGGTGCTCACGCTCGCGGATGCGGCAGATGTGATGACAACGGATTCGCATGTGGTCAACACGATCACCGGCAAGAACCCGGTCGGCCTGAACGTGCCGGTATCAGAGTTCCTTCCTTATATCATGCAGGCAGTCCGGGCCGCTTCTGACGATCTCGAATCCGCCACCGTTGCCGCCGGGACTTCGCAGTGCGAACACATCGTGGTCTTCGGCTCGAACCGGATCTCCCAGCTCGCGAGCACTGTGAACGCGATGCTCGTCTTTGTTGCGCCGCTCTCGCTCGCGATGCTCCTCCTCGCGTTCCTCCTCTCGTTTGTTGCGTACGCCATCTTTTTGTGACCGGGAAATTTTCCCGGCCGCTGTTCTGCATCTTTTTTTCTGCATCTTTTTTTGACGCTCCGCCCTTACGACCACAACGTATATTCGTAAACACGGGAGTATTCTCAATCAGGAACGGAGGATACGCTAAACCAGAACTACCACGACGATTCCGTATGCATGTACAGCGGTTGAACTATCGATGAGGCACAGGTGATCAGATTTCATCCGTCCATTATCCTGACAACCCGCTGGATCGGCGTTGACTTAAACACGACCGGCCATGTGGCCGTTGCCGCCGACCCGGAAAGCGGAAAAGTACTGAAACTGGGAAAGAACATCCACCATCTTCACGCGCATTCGATCAAAAACTGCACGAAATTATTCAGGGAAGGAAAACTCTGGAAACTAAAAAAGACCAAGACCCGCGAACAAAAAGAGTTCAGGTCCGCCCTGCACGCGATCTGCCGGCAGATCGTATCGTTTGCAGAACATGCGGGTACCGGCATCAAATTCGAACGTCTCTTCTCGGCCCGGTATTCGCGTCCCGACAATGCTTCCAACCCGTTTACGTTCTCGTTTGAGAACGGATCGTTCTTCAGCCTCCAGCGGCTCGTGGAGAAGAAGGCGCACGACCGCGGGATCGAGGTGATCTACGTGAACCCGGCGTACACGTCCAAGCGGTGCAGCCGGTGCGGCCACTTTGGCCGGCGGTCGCGGAAACATTTCGAGTGCCCGCACTGCGGGTATGTGGCACATGCGGATGTGAACGCGGCGTTCAACATTGCAACAACCCCGCTCAGATATTCTGTAACGGAACAACTGACCGAACTCTCTGCTGAAGAGATGCGGTTTACCAAGAAGCAGCTCCGGAGAATGAACCGGGCAATGAAGACCCGGACACCGGTAACGGCGCCTGCGATCACGAGCGTGGTGGCGGACGAGAACATGCTGGCGGTGCTGCTGTAATTTTTTTTAGCGGGGACCGGAATATTTTTTCGCGGACAGGCCGCGTTAAATTTTTAAAATTTTTTTTTAGGAAATTTCCGGTTCGGAAAAGACCGGGCCCTGCCCATACCGGAAGAAGTGAGCCTTCGGTTTCCCCGGTCTTGTGATTTTTTTGCACATTCCTCATATATCAGGACTGCCAATATTTCCGATAAGACAATGCGGGATAAACGCGAGATTTCGATCCAGTTGCGCAACATGATGGCTGAACTGAGCGGGCAGTATCATGTAACGAAGATCGGCATCTTTGGTTCCTATTCCTCAGGCCGGCAGACCACAACGAGCGATGTGGACCTGCTTGTGGAGTTCGATCGTCCCATCGGGATGATGGCGTTTGTCCACCTCAGGAACCGGATTGCCGAAGGCCTCGGACTTCCCGTTGATCTCGTCACTCCGGACGGACTTCATCCGCTCATCCGCGATCAGGTTCTTCGTGAGGCGGTCTATGTCTGAAAAACGCCCGGCCCGACTCCTTCTTTTTGATATCATTGAATCCATCGAGAAGATCGAGAACTACACCCGGGACAGGACGTACGACCAGCTGATGGAGGATGAACGGACCAAAGATGCGATCCTCCGCAATATCCAGATCATTGGTGAAGCATCCAAACACATTCCGCAGGAACTTATTGCCCGGCACCCGGATATCGACTGGAGCGGTATCGCCGGTATGCGTGACATCATCACGCACCGGTATTTCCGTGTTGACTGGCACCTGCTCTGGACAAGCATCCGGGAAGAACTTCCCGTGCTGAAAAAACAGATCCAGCCGCTGGCCCGGGAGTTTGATTAGCCCGGAAGATCCAACAAGATGCACCATTACAACTTCACGCTAAAAATTTTTTTAACTTTTTTAGAAATTCCGAAAAATTTTAGATTTTTTCCGGGAATTTTGGGAGTGTGTCCGGCAGTAAAAAATTTTAATTTTTTTCGCGTCGGGATTTTTTTTATTTCCGGGCGGAATTATTTCGTGAACCGGAAAAATTTTCCGGGAGCTTGAATTGGAAAAAATTAGATTTGAAATCGTTTTTCCAAATCGGTTACTCCTGCTAGCGATACCTCAGTTAAAGCTGATCAACTCTTCCAATCGTGTAATTATTCCGGTAATTCTGAGGAATCGCAACCGGGGGGTGCCCACGCGGCGGGGGCAGAATCCGAATGGTCCATCAGGACCATGAGGATGAGTCCCCCGAGAGCGTCAGAGATCCAGATCCATATTCGACGGTACCCGAGGAATTCTCCCGCCCCGGAATCCCCCTATATATTAGTGCAGATCCGGGCTTCCACTGGAAACCCGTCACGGGTCAAATACCTGTCACGGGTCAGATACCCGTGACGGGTCATCAGACATATAGGAGGAGAAGCCCCCTCAAGGATTCTCCGACGTGAAATATCGCTCATCCGACGAAAACTGACAGGTCAAAACAGGGGTTCCTTTCACTTGGCGGCAATATTGGTCGATCCATCATGAGATCGGCCATCCAAAAGGCACTATTAAGGTTTTTTTTCAAGGCACTACCTCGCAATTCAGGCCGAACGGGGGCCATTTTGAGGAGCCCTGAAAATCATGTGCTGTAATTACCCCATTTTTACATATAATTGGTCCCGGACACTGGTTGCGACATCCCAGCCTCCGACGGAGAATGGGATCATAAGGAGAGATGTTCCCGGGAGGAGGTTTTAGGGGGGTTGATCATAATAGTGAAAGTGAAATCGTATCCATTTAAGTTATTCAAATATTATAACACAGAATAGAGAAAATAGGGAAACACGTGTGGTTAAAATCAAGCGACGAACTACCCACAGACATACACAATCTGATAGACACCCTTGCCCATCATCAGTTGGAGCAAATATATACATAGATGAATCGGGAGATTTGGGTTTTGACGGAGGATCTGAGTTTTTTGTTTTTGGTGGTGTTGTTGCAAAGAATATTCGGGATGAGCTTGATTGTAAAACACAAGTAAGACGAGCGATGAAAAAAATATACAAAACATACAAGGAAGATGAATTGAAAAGTACAAAACTTCGAGAAAATAATAGAAAACTTGTAGTTAATGAGATTTTAGAGGGTGAATATGATTTTGCTTATCTTTTATTGAGAAAAAGCCAAGTGGATGATACTTTAAAAAATGTCCCATTTGGATTATATAATTGGTTAGCAGCAAATCTATTGGAAAATATAATTCTTTACTATGGTTTTCGTGCGGATGTAAATTTAATAATAGATAGAGCATTCAAAGGAATTCGCCAATATGAATTTAATCAAACTGTTTTAAATCGAGGACATAATAGATTCCCGCATTTAGAGAATTTAGAAGTGCAAATATACCCAAGAAATTCTAAAACTGAATGTGGAATTCAAATAGCTGATGTTGTTGCAGGAAGTGTTTTTCAACATTATGAACGATTTAACGAGAACCCCTCTCACGAATACAACTTTTTTCCAGATTTTTATTATAGATCAACAGTGAGATTAGATTTTTTCGGTAGAAGAGATTAATTAAAAGAATAGTGAAGCCATCCCCTACTTCGTCAGACACTCAGTCTAAGGCCTCATCCTTTTCGGGAAGGACTTACTCACTGTTTGTATAATAGGCAATATCTATATTTAAAATTACCTTTTATACCTAAAAGGTAATTTGTACTTTTATATGGGCACCTTTTTCCAAGTAATCATATAATCAAAATACCGTGGGGTTTGTAACTCTGTCGGCTGCCATCCCGTTTAGATTCTTCGGGCCCAATTTTCTCATAATTGCCGTGAGGCTTTCAATGAATCACAGAATAGCCAGTTGTTATCCCGTACGAGTGATTTGAAAACGAATTGCGCAGGTGACCATCTGCGGTCTTCCATGCGTTTACCCGGTATTCCTCAAAGGTCTTCGATGAATAATTTCTTTAGATAATTTTCCGTACAAAAAAATAAAAAAAAATCCGGCCCAACCACTCTCCGGAAAAATTCTCCGGATCCAGGAATCACCGCACAATGGGCGAGGCCTGACTATCGAACGGGTTGGTCCGCATGGCAAGCGAGAAGAGGTACGGGTAGGTGCCCTTGAGATGCTGCATGTAACTCAGCCATTCGCGGACGAGCAGCCCGTACACCCGGTTCATATCTCCGGACAGGTGCGCATAATCCGTATCCGGAAGATTCACCAGAGTTTCCCGGACCCGGAGTTCCTCGGTTGCATGGAAGAGTGCCTGCATCAGTTCCGTGAAGGTGTCGTGCTCGATCAGGTACGGGTTCTCCAGCAGGGTGAGCATGAGGGGCTTGTTCTCCGATAAGAACCGGTTCAGTGCCGGCAGATCGAGATCCCGGCTCCGGATCGCCGGGGTGTACTGCGCAAGGATCGCACCGGCTTTTGCAAAATCCTCATCAGTCCACGAACCGGACACGACCAGCGCCTCGCGGATCCGATCGCTCTCTTTGTCGGCTGCGGAAAATTTCCGGAGCAGGGCCGTGCCGACCTCGGAATAAAAGACCCCGATCAGCATATTGATCTTGCGCAGGCGCTCGGTGCGTTCGCGCTTTTCGATAAAGGTTTCAACAATCGTTGCCGCAACCGCAACAAAACACCCGACACCGGCCAGGATGATGACGAGCGTGATCAGTTTCCCGGGGATCGTGTGGGGAGAGATGTCACCGAATCCCACGGTCGCAATCGTTACGATCACAAAATAAAACGCATCGAACGGGTGGAGCCCTTCGGTCAGGACAAGGCCGATGGTCCCGCAGGCCACAACCGTTGCAAGAATTGCGAAATATACCCGGACACGAAACCCGATCCCTTCCGCCATACACTGATTCTCTCTTCCGGTGCTATAAATAGACAGTGAATGGAGTCAACCGGATTGTTGACAGAACACGAGGATTGTTCGATAATCCGGGGCATTCCCCATGAACCTGAGAACGGCTCACTCCTTCTCCTTCACAATGATCGTAAACGCTGTCCCGGAACTCCGGTCCAGTTCAATCGTCCCGTCCAGCTGATCTACGAGCGTGATCACGAGCCGGAGCCCAAGCGACGTGGCATTGCGCCAGTCAAAATCCTTGGGAATCCCAACGCCATTGTCCTTAAACAAGATGGTGAGCGTGCGATCCACTCTCTGGATCGCAAGGGAGATCTCACCGGTTTTCCCATCCGGGAATGCATATTTCAAGGAGTTTGAGATCAGTTCGTTGACGATCAGGCCGACGGGAATTGCGGAGTCGATGGCAAGGAAGATATCATGGATGTCACTTGTGAAGGTGAGCCCTTTCCCGCTCATACCGAAGAACTGGAAGAGACTGTTTGCGAGGAACCGGAGATACTCGCCAAGTTCGATCTGCGAGAGGTTATCGGATTGGTACAGTTTCTCATGGACGATTGCCATCACCTTGATCCGGTTCTGGCTCTCCCGGAATGCGGAGAGGGTTGCCTCGTCCGTCATATACCGTGACTGGAGGTTCAACAGTGAGATGATGATCTGGAGATTGTTCTTCACCCGGTGGTGGACTTCGCGGAGCAGGGCTTCTTTCTCACCCACGGACCGGGTGAGGAGTTTTTCAGCATCGAGACGGATGCCAATCTCCGTCACCAGTTTCAGGTTCACATCTTTAAGATCGGACGTTCGTTCGGTAACTTTGGATTCAAGATCCTTGCTGAACGTTCGGATGGCATCTTCAGCCGCTTTGCGCTCGGAGATGTCCCGCGCTATACCGAGAACCGAAGTGACAATGCCCGATTCATCCTTGAGCGGCACGAGACGGGTGTCAATCCATAATTCGTTCGTACCGAACTGAATCTTGTCCTCCGTGCGGACACTCTCCCCGTTTTCGAATACCCTGTTCAGTGAGGCCTGCTGCGCTTTGAAAATTTCTGGAGGAAAAAAATCTTTTCTTGGTCTTCCGACAACCTGATCGTACGAAAGGCGGAGTAACTTCAGCGCCGTTGCATTGACATACTGTATGGTCCCATCCCTGCCATCGATAAAGATCTGATCCGGGGACGCTTCTGCCAGGGTCCGGTACCGCAGTTCACTCTGGCGCAGTGCGACTTCCAGTCGTTTACGCTCGGAGATTTCACGGATGTTGATCTGAATGACTTTCTGGGTTTCCGCATCATAGGCATTGCTGACGAACTCGACGGCAATATCCCGTCCGTCTTTTGTCTTTAACGGCAGGTCATCGTACCGGGTATACCCGGTCTTTTTTAGTTCAGCAGCAGCCTGATCGGCAAGGGATCGCTCCCTTATGACCCCGAGTTCCCAGATATTTTTTCCCAGAATCTCATCGCGGGTATATCCCAGCAGGGTTAAGACCAGCGGGTTGGCATCGGTAATCGTCCCGGACTCGGCATCCAGGATCAGGATGCCATCCCGGGCAGTTTCAAATAGTCTCCGGTACCGGGTCTCTGAACGATGAATCTCCCGTTTCCCGGCCTGGATCTTCACTGCTTTCCCGATCGTATCTTTCAGCAGGGCAAACTGGATCTTCGGGTCACCCGATTTCCGGAGATAAAAATCCGCACCGCAGTTGAATGCCTCAATTACTACGTCTTCCCGACCCTTTCCGGTGAAGAGTATCAGCGGGAGGTGAGGGTTTTCTGCGCGAACGGCCCTGATGAACTCAATGCCATTCATAACAGGCATCTGGTAATCGGTGACAACGGCATCGAACCGGCTCGTTTCCATCTTTTTCAGTGCTTCCGGTACTGAGAGCGCGGTCGTGACCGCAAGTACACCAGGTTCTTCAAGATATTTTTTGGTTATGTCAAGATATGCCGCATCATCGTCAACGCAGAGAACAGAGATCATAATAAAACCGGACTAACGAGCAATGGGCCACCATTCCCCAGTCTTCTCCGGGATTGCAATAAAGGGTCGTGGTACTTTCCATTTTTTGTAAACAACCGTTGACAGTCAGCAATTGTATGATCCGGATACCCGGGGCTGGCTGGGGAGGAACGATCTAACCAGGAAAAAGGGAGAGGGAATTTTAGCGTTCAGCGGGTTATACCCCCGACCAGATTCGGACTGGTGTCGCCGGATCCAAAATCCGGCATGATTGACCGCTACACTACGGGGGTTCTCATTGATCAGACCACGAATCGATTATCAGATCACCGTGATCGTATCTCATTTATTTCAATCTTTGAACTCAAAAAAGCATTGATGATCTTCATTCTGTCTGGGTCGCACAATTCATTTTGACAGTGGTGGCGTGGTGCTTCGGTTGTGCAGCCCGGGTTTTTGTCGCATAAGTACCTGAAGGTCCCGGCACATCCAAAAAAGATTTGATCTTTTAATCCGTCTTTTTATTATGAACGGAGTATATTGCGTCTTCGGGATATCCGTGATCCTGACCATTCTCGCGGCATCGTTTGAGATGATCCGGAGAAACGTTGTCAGCGATTATATCGGGTTCTTCTTCGGGATTCTGGTCATCGGACTTGCGATCCTCTGGGTCTATCGCCAGATTGCAGAATATTATACCAAACGATCGCACGTTCCCTAACAAAAAAATTTGTGCAAGAGTTTTGCCGCGGGATTTTTGTCACGGACCCTTGCTGGAAAAAAAGAAAAACCGGGTTGGTATTTTTGGCCGGTTTATGATCCGATCATAATATCGGCCGGGGGTTTTTCATGGGATTTTTTCACCGGTTCTTTCGGTTCCGGTGACTTTGGCGGCTCGTGTTTTACCGATTCGTGTTTGGATTCGGGGATGGGGAGGGATGCGGGTTTTACATCCGGTCTCTGGAGACTTGCCAGGATCTCTTTACTCACTTTGAGCTGTTCCTTCATGAGCCCGGACATGTCAGACAGGATCTTGTTCTGGGAAGAGAGCATTGCAACCAGTTCCTGGTTTGATACGGTGCCCGGTTCCTGGTCGGGCTGAGTCCCCTGCTGCTTCTTGATGAACTCGCTCCGCCGTTTCCAGATCTTGCTGATACTGTCGATGCCTTTCTTCCGGGTAGGAAATGCCTCGCGGTATTTTTCATAGAATTCGTGGCTGTCATTGCACTGGATGACGAGATCGATCTCCGCCTCATCAATCTTTTCGTATTTGCGTTTCTGTACCCGGGGCATGGTAATCCCGGAGTATGTCGGTGGGGCTACCAAAAAAGAATTGTGGTGATCACAATTGTTTCAAATCCAATGTGAGAATATGCAGGGAATTATTAAAATATCCCGTGGAGGTTATTTCGGAATTGCATGTCCACTTACAAATATTGATTTAGAGAAAATTACATCAGAGATTAGATTTCCATTTATTTCACCCATCAATTTTTTCTTCTGAATTTCAAAAATTTCGATTTTTAATTATGATTTTCTGAATAAATACAGAGAGCATCCGATCCTGACAGGTGAGGGCAGAATACAATTCCATTCATACATTCGATTACTGCACCCATTCAGGTACTTTCATTCACCAAGAAAACAGTTAACTGGAAGAGTCGGATGTGCCACACAGAGGCAACACTAATGCGTGCTGAAACCTGAGGACGACACGGGTGAAAACCCGGATTGCGATACGAATTCCCACGATTGTGAAAGCATTTAGATCAAAATAGGTCACTCACTCGTATGATGAAAGATTGGAAATCCACAATTTTCCAAAAGTCCATAATGCAGATAACTACACGGCATAAAAAGCGAAAATATTCGTGTGAATTTGAAATAAAATATCAGAGGAAATTCAGGTACACGCCGACAACAGCAGTAATCAAAAATTTGAAATTAATTTAATTTTTTAAAACTATGAGATTAATTTGGAAATCTAGAAATTTGTTAAAAACAATTCTCATTCGTAATTTTTTAAAAATTGAAAATATCAGGATTCGCACAGCAATCCACGAGACGCGGGAATTATCAGGAAATTCAAAATTAAAAAAATCAAAATTAAAAATTTACGATTGTAATTTGAAATCAAAAAATGCCCAATCATTAATTTTTCATTCGTAATTTGTTGTAGAATGAAAAAATTTAAAATAAAACCATATGCCAGATGATTTTCCGGAACTTACACGCGAAAGCTCATGACCCCTCAGTTCCCCATCAGCAACACCCCATCCTTCCCATTACCCACCGGTCTTCGAAATGGTTACGCCCCATGGGGAATGATGCGCACTTTTGCCGTCGATCAAAGTTCCCCGGGTTCTCCTGGATCGAGCAGGAGAATTCACGCAGATCGTAACAAGAACGGGATCATCGCACCGGGGCCTCGTGGAAATAATTATTGTCGGGCGGACAACGGAAATTGAATCGTTCACGGTGCCGAGGGAACTCTCAGAGAAGACCGTAAAACCAACACGACCCGGGATCTGCCCTCATCATGTAAAAAAATGGATCTGAAACTTGTGTTTTAGATATAGCATCATATGGTTTATGATAAGGTACAAAAAAATTATCCTCCGTCGTGAGACTCGGATAAGGGGAAAAACTGCTGGTAAACCTGCCGCCGTTCGTCAATGTCCGTATGGAGGTAGATTTCCGTGGTTTTGATGGAAGTGTGACCGAGATTTTCCTGAACCACCCTCAGGTTCTTCGACCGACGGTATAACTCACTGGCGTAGCTGTGGCGGATCTTATGCGGGGTGATGCCCGCAGGGGCATAATGTTTGAAGATATGCTGGATTGCCCGCGGTGAGATATGCTTGCCCTGCTGCCCGATAAAGAGCGGCCCGACAATGCGATTGCCGACAAATTTCAGGATATCATCCAGCGTTTCCTGATCAACAAAAACAAGCCGGGTCTTGTCTCCTTTTCCCCGTATTTTTATCGTGTGCTCGTCAAAATCGATATCTTCCAGGTTCATGTTGCAGAGCTCGGAGACCCGGACACCGGTTGAATAAATGGTCCTGACAATGAGTTTGTCCCGCGGCTCCTCGATGGAATCGATGAGACGGAGCACCTGGTTGTGCTTTAGGTATTTTATCTCCTGTTGTTTGATCCGCGGGCGATCGATACCCATCACCGGATTCGCAGGTACGGCATCCTGCGTATACAGGTACCGGTAAAACGAGCTGAGCGTCGAGATAATGCGATGAAAGGTCTTGGGTTTGTAGGTCTGCGTTGTTGATACAAACGAGAGAAAATCATTGATGATGACCGGTGTTACCTCAACGGAAGTGTCGAGACGGGCTTTTTCAAAATCCTTCCAGTAAAAAACCAGTTTTGTTATATCGGTATTGCGCCTCAGCCAGACATAATACCCGAAATGTTTGATCACCTGCTCATAGCTATCGAGCGTCAGAGGCGAATAGTTGCGCATGCGAAGGTAAGTTCGGTAACTTTTCAGCCACTCCGAGAAATACCCGCTTTCCATGCTCTATTCTATCATATCTCAAATAAATAAAGGTTTTCGTAGAATACATATTCTGCGAAGTCTCCGATTTTCGATCAGGGCGTGGAAAACAGCGCGATCAAAAAACGCCATCCGTGGAATTTTGGCACAGACAAGCCTCTCAAAACATCAGTGCTTATACATTCAACAATTCCACGAGGGAGATCAGATACCCGAATTTCAGGAGACCTGTGCACGCGCTCCAAGCAGTGCCCAGTAACCAGGGAGAGAACACTATAAAATTATTGAAACTAATTCGAAGATTCTTTGACGAAATGGCAATTCAAGGTAAAATTTTGATCTAATAATGCTGAACGTGACCGCCCGGATCAGGCAATTTAAATGAGAACTCTGAAGGGTATTTCGCTACACCTCGAATGAAAAACGGAAGTTATAAGCGAATAATCATGAATCTACACCAGATTTCCAATTCATTCCAAATTCCAATGTCTCACGATATAATCCGGGGTGTCGGGCATTACCTGGAAAGGACCTGATGATCCAATTCCCCCTCATCGTATGAGGCATTAACCGTGGGAAAATGAGACCTCAATGATTCAAATGAAGAATGTAGCGAATCAATCAAAATCCATCAGGGATCCAAAACAGTTTTTTTTCAAAGATTGTGAAGAATTACCTACTTTTAATAAAAAAGTTGAACCGGAGCCCGCTATTGCCCCCTTACGTCGGAGATTTTTAGGGAGATCATTCCAGATCCAAGGAATCTGACAAATGAAGTTGATCTGAAACTATCCCCCATGACCGAACTATTTTTTTTACATTCTGCATTGAAATACTCGTGACTGCGAAAACCAAAAAATTCAATCGAGATACCTTTTCCTTGGACATTCGAGTAAAACCGATACGAATTCCGTCGATCAAATTGAATCACTCATTCGGGAAACACGGAATTTGGGAGGAACCTTGCAGGTTTTTCGTTAAACGTAATTTAAGTTTTGAGAAAATATCTGGCCACATTTTTTGGAAATGATAGAAATCCAGAGATTATGGCGGATTCCGGGAGATTTACGAGGCAGGTAATCCGGATACAGCTAGTGACGGATATAGGCGATTTCAACAGAATGCCAGATACTGTTTAATTGCCTGATTTCTCCCAAAAGAATCTCCGGGTCGATCCACACCACACTATTCAGGATTGAAAAATCATCATAAAATCACATCAATTGGATGATCTAAATACCACAGATAATCCACATGTCCATTTTTTAACATCATTTCGAATTCAAAAATTTAGGAACGAATCTCACCAATTCACGCGAATCTTTTGAAACCAACTGCAATTTGGCGAGATATCTGTAAAACCTTTTTTTACAACTCACGCCACAATAAACCATATGATGCTATACAAAACAATGATCTTTTATGACACAACATCCACGGAAATCAAATGAACTCTCAAGCATGGGTATCCCAATCTATGGAGACCCCCCGAAGTGTATCTAAAGAAAAAACCGTGTTACGATTGCCAAAACGGAGATTATTCGAATACCCGGAGACTACTGTATCAACTACATCAAAAATCTGTCCTGTCAAACCCCATGACTACGGGACGAAAGATATAAGCAAAGGGAACCATTGGTAATATTAGAACATGGACGAAAATACCCAGATGCTGAACCCACGGCAGGTTGCTGAAATACTGGGAGTGCACCAGAAAACGGTCCATCTCTGGCTTCGAACGGGCAAATTACAGGGAACAAAAATTTCCTATCGTGCCTGGAGAATACCTCGCACTGCACTTGATTCCTTCATTACCAATAACAGCAACTCGTGTTCTGCGCCACAAAAAAAAGTGCCAACAAAAAAACAGAACCTATCACCCAACGAATCCACCAAAGAACAAAAAACTCTGGAATATGATGGCGATACCCCCCCGCAACCACTTTCCCCTCAATCCCGTATGAAGCACTATATCCGCGATATTATGGGTGAACGCACATCTAGGGAATAAGACCCGTGGATCCAACTTATTTTCATTTACGGTTTTTTTCAAGTGATCGTTAAATCATCCGGACAATACCCATTATTTCTCACGTAAAAATCCCAAATCAACGAGATTCATCGTTATTTTTTAAATAATAAACCACATACTGCTATACGTAAATCGAAAAATGAATCCTGCCTGATAACAAGATCAATCAACAATACCGGAGTAATCGGAGGAATACCCGTGGACGATGCAGACATCCAACAGGAGATCAACAAGTATAAAAAATTCAAAAAAGTCGATGGGGCCACCTACAGGAAAGTGAACCAGTTCCTGCGGAAGAGGACCTACATCACCGCTCGCGAATGGGCACTGGCCCGCCTCTGCACGGATTTCCGTACATCCGGTGGTGCTGAAATGACATTTATCGGGAAACATCTTCCGGAACTCGTTCCGTTTATGGAAGAGACATACTCCCCCCAAGCAGTCAACCAGGCACGAAACTCGTTCAAACGAAAAGTGCGTAAAGCCAGTGCAACATTTTTTTATGGCGCCATGTGCGGATTTTTTACCACGGACGAACTCGATGATCTACTTTTTGAGGCAAGTGAAGTCTCGCGATTTCTTCTTGAAGTTGAAGGAACCACGCTCGATATCGATGAAGAGATCGATATCGAAGATCGCATCACCACGGTTATGCGAAGTGTCGGGGAAGCTGCCAAAACAATTCTTCAATCCCGTATTGAAGATATGGATCATCCGCTTGTTTCAAGTAACGTACAACCTGAATCAGATGACGTACTTCAGGATCCCCCGCTACATTCAGGCACGGTAACAATTATTGCGCCAGAAACGTCTCAGGAAAGGGAATTATCGCACATAGCGCTCGTAACCACCACACCTTTGAAATCACCAGATGAAATCCCCAGTCCGGATCAGAGAACTAACGAAAAAATCCATGAAGGTGAATCAATTCTATGAAAATAATTCAGGTATCAGGCCGATCGAACTCGGGAAAAACAACATTTATCCGGAAACTCATTCCCGAACTAAAAAAGATCGGTCCTGTTGGCGTGATTAAACACCTTGGGGATCATGAATTCCATCTGGATGAAGGTAAAGATACCACCCTTTTTTATGAGGCAGGTGCCGATATTTCTACGGGAATCGATGCACACAAAACGGTATCTACACTACACAATACCGATCTCGATAAAATTCTGGATTATTACGTAACAATCGGGATCCACTTTGCGGTCATTGAAGGATACAAACAGAGATCATTTGCAAAAATTGTCATCGGAAACCTTGAAATCGATCGATGTATCCTCTCCAATCCCAGCATCGAGGAAGTTATTCAATCCCTCAACCAATTTGATGAGTATCCAATCTAGAGTCCGGTGCGTGGTCAGAATATGACAGTTAAAAAAATGCAGAAGCGGTTGTTTGGAACAAACGGTGTCCGGGGGATCGCCGGGAAGGATCTCACACCGGAACTCGTGCTTGCCATCGGTGAGGCACTGGGATCCATGCGAAAAGGGCGGATTGCTGTCGGGCGGGATACTCGCACCTCCGGGGAGATGCTGGCAAAAGCTCTGAAAGCAGGGCTCATGTCCACGGGTTGTACGGTTGTTGACTGTGGCATTCTCCCCACACCGGCACTCCAGTACATTATCAAAGACACCTTCGATGGCGGAGCAATGATCACTGCATCGCACAATCCTCCGGAATACAATGGTGTGAAAATTATTGAGCCGGATGGGACCGAGATGGGAGATGAAGAGACCATTCTGCTGGAACAACGGATATTTGATCGTTCATTCTCACCGGTCCCATGGGATCAGACGGGATCGGAAATCCAGTCGCCGGAACTCATTGAGCAGTATATTGAAGGAATAACCCGCCAGTTCCCCAACACCCCGGGGAAAGATATGACCGTGGTCGCTGATCCGGGATCGGGCCCTGCATGCCTTACAACACCGCGAATTCTTACCAGTCTGGGTTGCCGGGTGCTGACCATCAACGGAATAATGGATGGAACATTTCCCGGGAGGCTGCCGGAACCCTCGGCTGAGGGCCTGAAAAATTGTGCAGCACTGGTCACCAGTAGTGGCGCAGCATTCGGAGTCGCCCATGACGGGGACGCGGATCGTGCGGTATTCATTGATGAAAAAGGGCAGTTTGTTGAAGAGAACCAGCAATTTGCCCTGATTGCCCGCCATATATGTCGTAACAAAAAAGGCGTGGTTGTTACACCAGTCAGTACCGGATACATTGTCGAGACCGTGGTAAAAAATGAGAATTGTTCGATAGAGTATACGCCAGTCGGAAGCATCTATGTTGCCCGTACTATGAGAGCACTTCTGGCATGTGGAAAACCGGTCATTTTCGGTGGCGAAGGAAACGGCGGGTTAATCTATCCGGATCATCAGTTCTGCCGGGATGGCGGGATGACTGCGGCAATGATGGTTAGTATCCTCGCTACAACGGGAAAATCGCTTTCAGAATTGATTGTCGAGCTCCCCCACCGTATTATTCTCAAGGATAAAATCACAACTCCAGACGGCGACCGTATTATCGATTTTATCAAAACGAGATATCCTCAGGACATCCTTGATGAAACTGATGGTGTGAAAATTCACAAGCACAATTCATGGATTCTTGTCAGAGCTTCTGGGACAGAACCGATTGTCAGGATCATTATCGATTCTGACAGTCATGATGAAGCGTGTGAACTTCAGAAAGAGATCAACAATCACATTTCCCACCTTCCGGAAAAAAATGAGTATCGCTCGGATCATTAACTCACTAAAATGTTTTAACACCACTGGGTTCTTTCCAAATTACCCGTTTTTGAGGGAGAACTTCAATTATTTAGGTAATTTTGCCAAAATGACCGTAAATTTTGTCGATTATACACAAATACAAAGAAATTTTAGGAATAATACATAGATACTTTTATTAGATATTTCAGTCAAATTCAGATAAACTCAACAACTCCCATATTTGTGATGCCCATGGCCCGATCTCTTGAAATCTGTAAAAAAATTCAGAAAGTCCTTTCTCAGGATGACTGGATCTTACTCAAATCAAAGATAGAAGAGATCGATAATGAACAGGGAAGCCGACGTGTCCGGAAGAATATGCTCCTTGACATTAACAGGATCATTATAGATACCTCACTTACGACCAATAAACCGACCATTCTCCGGGCACTTCAGGAGATCCAGAACGATGAGATCGATGAATCCTGTCCGCTCATCATCCGCCAATATATTGTAACGAAAGATAATCAATGGCTTGAGACACTCTTCACCCTGTCTGAAAATATTGAAAAGAAGAGCAGCCAGTCGCGAATATTTGCAAAAATTGCCAAAGATCTTATTGAAGCGGGAGTGACGGAATCAGATCCGGAACTGATTCAACAGGGACTGGTGATATTAGAGCGGATCAG
Organism: uncultured Methanoregula sp.; assembly: GCA_964592875.1. GTDB lineage: Archaea > Halobacteriota > Methanomicrobia > Methanomicrobiales > Methanospirillaceae > Methanoregula. The sequence continues at coordinate 168,948 of CAZQGG010000005.1, read as the reverse complement.
TTTCAGAAAATACCGTTCTGAAATGATGATCGATATCATCCCACTTCTGATTGTATGGGCGATAACGCAACGCGATAAAGATCTTATTTATTCATCGCTCCACCTGATCGAAGAGATCGGGGATATCTCAAAACGATCCGTATTACATGCAGAACTGGTAAAAGCACTGGCCACCGTGGCCATTCTGGATAAAGATCTGGTTGTATACTATGACAGTATCAAGCATGCCACTACAGTACACCAGAAGATACGACGACAGGATTGTATCACAGAAATTATTGAAAAAGGGGCAAAAACCGGTTTTGGAAAAGAGATGGAGGATATCCCCCATTTTTTAGCGATCTTCTCCGATTGCTCTCACGAAGCGTATCTGGAAATTGTCGGTGCAGTCACGGGACAATTACTTGAGCGACTGAACGATAAAGACCAGATAAAGACAATCCTCGATCGCTTATGCAGTAACGATCAGGAGGTTACAGAAACCATCATCATCGATCTGCTCAAAAAAGCGGAACGATCCGGAGATCGCTGGTTTTTAGTCACCGCAATGGATCTCCAAGAACATATCTCCAGCAAACAACCGTTTCCCTTACGAGAGCTGGTCCGTGCCGGAATATCTGTTGCGAAAAAAACAGACGATATGCAGGTGCTTTCCAGTCTTCTGCCCATAATTAACAGGCATTGTTCCTCGGCTTCACTTTCCCGGATTTATCTCCAGTTTTCCCAAATCATGCTATCTTCAGGTAGTTTCAGTAATGCTTTGGAAATCTTTGGAAAAATTGATCCGGATCGGGAAAACCCTGCCGCCTATACCGAATGCCTGATAGAATTATTAAAATGTGGGATACGGAACGATTCTATTCCTTTGATTTACACCAACATCCTGAAAAAAATTCATCCGGATATTGTAAATGCTGCAATTTACCGGACCGTTATTGAGATGAATAAAGGGTGTTCATTCGAGGATTTGAATACCCATATCCTGTCAATAAGAAACCTCATCCTCCTTCATCCAAAACAGGATCACCTTATTCTTGAGAGCATAACAATCCTAGCAGATCGGGGCTTTCTCGATTCTCATGATCCGGGAATCCTCATCAAATTTGCAGAGTCCATTCACGAACAACAACTCAAGGAGCGGGCGATCTCCGGCATTGTCATAAAAATTGCAAAGATCGCGGTGAAAAATAAAAACCGCGATTTCCTTCAGAGAGCAGTGGGTTTGACCTGCGAAATCGATGGTCAGATCAGCCGTTCTGCGGCCTTGAGCAGTATTATCGATGAAGCTTCAACACTCGCGGCCCAACAGGGAGATCTCGACCTTCTTTTACGGATGAAAGTCTGGAGTGATTCACTTCTTGAAAAAAAACTGGTTGCTTATGCAATGGCAAATATTATCGACGGGGTGATAAAATATGCTTTGGACAGGCAATCTCCCGATGCACTGGAGGCCGCCTGCACTATCGCCGATGACATTGATGATCCCTCGCTGAAAGTGCAGTTATTTGAACGAATCGCTGAATGTTTTGTAAAAATCGGCTGCATAACGATCAATAAATCACCAGAACTTTCCAATTCTCATGATTATATCCGTCAGTTTTTGCCTTTCAAGAGAAGTCTGGAAATAATTAAGGATCATATCAATTCTCCACAGATCTCCCTCAAGATCGCCGGGATAATTGATATCATCATCTCGCATTCACGCTCCCGCCCCAATCTGGACTGTATCATCCCACTTGCCATGTTCGCAGTAGAGATTGAGAATCCCTACGAGCGGGATGCAATGATGTCCCGGATCATCTCAAACCTGAACACCGAGGTTCTGCACCCAAACTCGACAGACCCCTATGAATCCATGGTCATCCTTATCAGGCAAAATGATCGTGCTATGGAAAACCCGATGATACTTCGGTTGTTATATCGTGTCATTCAGATGATTGGCGACCCATATATCCGGCTGAGCGGCTTATGCAATCTGGCAGAAATATTTACCAAACTAAGAAAAACTTCGTACTCCCAAACGATACTCGATATTGTTGCAGGCCATCTTGACGATCTTGTTCTTGGATATCAAAAGGGATTGATACTGTCACATCTTGCTTCCACATATTGCCAGATAGACGAGGCAATTGCAGAACAGTATCTCATGCAAGGTATCCATCAATTGGCAGAAGTCGAACCCGATAAAGATGCAGATGTCCGGCATATGATTGTCCGTGCGATAGTGCAATTGAACACGATACATCCGGATACAAAATGGCATCGTATCGCACTTGATATTGCCGGGAAAATTTCTGATCCGGTGGATTATGTCAACACCATGATTTTCGTACATTCAATGGTTCCGCAAGATTCTGAAATCTCCCAGGAATTGCTGTACTGCATGGAGGCGGCCTCAGAAAAAATTGCCTCCCCGTATGAACGATCATCAGTACTTCTGAGCATTGTTCCCCGGGCAATGCAAAGCACCGATGCAGCTCATGCACTCCGTCTTGTAAAAAAGGCTGAACTGTTAACCAAAAAAATTAATATTCCTACCGTTGCGGATTCTATCCGGATTTCCATTGCCGATTTTTATACCAAGATATATCAGACAAGCCATGACAAAGAGATGCGTTCCCACGCAATTCTGATAATACAAACATTGGATGACGATGAGATCCGTATTGAGTATCTTAAAAAAATCGGATATACTGAAACCGATGAGATCACTCCAACCTACCTGAAGATTAAAACCCTTGCGGAACGAGTGCCCCATGACAGCGTTCAGTCAAATCAGGTGACCAGCCTCGAACGAGGGGTCCGGTGTATCGCTGACCGGGGAAAAGAAGCGATCTTTTTCTGTCATCTGTCCATATTCTTCAAAAAAGCAGGGTATGAAAAAATATCCCGTAAAATGCTTCAGAACTCCATTGAGGAGGCACGAATCATCCGCCCGCTTTCCCGCCGGTCGTTTGTCATGTGCGATATTGCATTAAAATTTTTTATGGCCGGGTGTGAGCGATCGGCTCAGGAGATTCTCGACTATGCAATTGATGCAGCAACAAACATCCGCCAGTCTTCACTGCGGGATACCGTGTTCGATGAACTGGGACTGGCCATAAAAATTATGCAGAGAATTGAATGATGAAGAGCATTGAGGTATTTATCAGCGGCAGAGTTCAGAAAGTGGGATTCCGGGCATGCATCCGCAAGATTGCATCAGATCTTCATGTAACGGGAATCGTAACAAATCTCCAGGATGGCAGGGTCCAGATCATTGCAACGGGAGAAGCGATGATTCTTGAAAAATTTATATCAATGATATATGGGTGCCCCCGTGCGGTAATCCGTGATGTCCAGATTATTCCCCAGCCTCTGCGTTCATTCGAAGGATTCTCGATTGTAAAAAATGAACACCAGATCAGTACAGACTTTTAAAATCCTCACCGTGATTTACCGCGTTATAAAAATTATATACCTGCTCATTGAGATGTTCAGTAGTAAACGCAGTATAGAATACATCCATCAGATTTTTCAAAAACTCATCGGAAAGGAGACAACGGCTGTCAGTCACTTCATAATCTGGTTGTGTAAGCGATTCTCGTGCAATCTGGAACACAATACTGTCAACCATCTTTGCTTTCAAGGGATCAATTAAATCGTATATGAGACTTCCTTTACCGGCATGCATTACTCCTGAATCCGGGTTGAGGTGTGCACCGATTGCAGCAACAGAACAATTTCCAAAAAGGAGCGCATACCCAAATGACAGCATCGCATTGATCGGATCACGCTGGGGTCGCATTGTCCGCCGTTTAAATTCAAAATTCGCGGGGATGCTCCGCGACATAATTTCATAATACATGTCGGAAGTCAGTTTATGCAATCGGCGGATCTCATCCAGTTTAATAAGATATTCAAGCTCTTCTAAGGATTTCCAAAGGACATCATGCTCCCCTTCATAAAAGAGATTGACATTCCGGGTTTCCTGGATTCGTTCGATAGCAAATAATCGTGATTTCACCGATGCTTGAGCGATGGCGATGGCATAGCGTTGGTGGGAAGAAAATTCTATGGGTTTGTCCAGTTGTTCTGTAGCCGGATCACAATAGGGTTTTATTACACCGACGGGTGTTCCATCCGAGTCAAAAAAAGTAATGAAACAGCCGTTTTTCACCAGATGTGAAATGGTCATCGAATTGATCGTGTGACCACCCACAATGAGAAGATGCTTGATCTTTTCAAGTGAATATCGTTCAGTACTCTGTTTCTTCTGGATAATCAGGTGACTCTGGGTCGATTTGATATGTGTGCCAAAACCGCTCACCGACAACCATGGATAATCCACAACAATCAACACCGGAACCGGGCACTTGGGTTTGTCTAGATACTACCATCAGTCTACGGATTAACTCATCGTTTTGTTGCGAGAGATGAATGAACTTCTCCAGGATCATATCTGTAAAATGGTTTTTACGTGAACATTCCACCATTTCGGTGATTATAAACTGTAGCAGACAAAATATGTACATGCGTCATGCGATAGCATAACAGGGTGCCCGAAATGTTCTGGGATAAAAAAATAGAGACGATAAAACCTGTTGACCTTAAAGAACTTCAGCTCAAACGCTTGAAAAAAACGATTCGCCAGGTACAACAGGTACCGTTTTACCGGAACCTGTTCAAGGAAGCAGGGATTACACCAAATTCGATAAAAACCCTTGATGACATTACGAAAATCCCCTTCACCAAAAAGCAGGATCTCCGTAACGGTTACCCGTTTGGTTTCTTTGCAGTTCCCTTAAAAGAAGTCATACGAATTCACACAACATCCGGTACAACGGGTAAGCCCACCGTTGTCGGGTATACGAGGAAAGATCTGGATACGTGGTCGGATCTGATTGCCCGTAATATGACAATGGTGGGAATTACGGATGAAGACGTTTTTCAGAATATGGTGAATTATGGGATGTTCACCGGGGGTCTCGGTTTTCACTATGGGGCGGAAAAAATCGGGATGACCGTCATTCCCAGTGCAACAGGAAATACCAAACGCCAGATTGAGATGATCGATGATTTTGGCGTAACTACTATCCACTGCACACCCAGTTATGCCATGCACCTTTCAGAAGTTGCTGAAGAGATGGGGACATCTCTTGACCACTTGAAAACGGGAATATTTGGTGCGGAAGCCTGGTCAGAGAGTACGCGGAAAACACTCGAAGACCGGCTCGGGGTAACCGCATATGACTCCTATGGTATGAGCGAGCTTTTCGGACCTGGGGTTGCCTTTGAATGCCAAGAGAGGGACGGACTCCATATATGGCACGACAGTTATCTTGTCGAGATCATCGATCCAAGGACAGGAGAGACCGTATCAGATGGCGAACGCGGTGAACTGGTTGTGACACCACTCGTCAAAGAGGCCATGCCGTTGCTCAGGTACCGGATAGGTGATGTTACCATGCTCATGGAGGACGGGTGCCTGTGCAGGAGAGGCAAAAAAATTGCACGGATCACCGGAAGAAGTGATGATATGCTCGTGATCAGGGGAATCAATGTATTTCCCTCACAGATTGAACACGTACTCCTGAAGATCCCGGAAGTGGGCAATCAGTTTATGGTCTATATTGACAGAATCAATCATCTGGATGAGATGACGGTCGAAGTTGAGATCAACAGGGAGTTCTTCAGCGGCGAACTTGAAGATCTTGCCCGGCTCCAGAAGAAAGTGGTCAAGGAACTCCGGGATGCACTGGAACTGAGAACCACGGTAAAACTTGTTGAACCCGGATCACTGCCGAGGTTCGAAGGAAAGGCAAAGAGAGTAATTGATCGAAGAGAGGCAATATAATGGCGTTATGGGATCCCCGGATTGAAGAGATGCCGAAAGCGGACCTCCAGAGAATGCAGTATAAACTGCTCAAGAGTCTTGTATACCGGCTGTACAGTTTTTCCCCGTTCTATCACGACCGCATGAAGGAGCAGAATGTCCATCCCGATGATATTCGCGAGCTTTCTGATGTCAGGAAACTGCCGTTCATGTTCAAACGCGATCTGCGTGACAATTATCCTAATAAGATCTTTACCGCAACCAAAGAGGAACTGGTCCGGTACCATGTCTCGAGCGGGACAACCGGGAAGCCAACCGTTGTCGGATACACTCAGAATGATCTTGACCTCTGGACAACATCCCTTGCCCGTGGGATGACCTCTATTGGGTTGGGACGAGGGGATGTCATTCAGGTGAGTTACGGATATGGTCTTTTTACCGGGGGACTTGGCCTGCACTATGGAGCCGAACGGATTGGTGCAACGGTCCTTCCCACGAGTGTCGGTAACACCGAACGACAGATTGAGCTTATGCAGGATCTCGGTGCCACCGCGATCTGTTGCACACCCTCATATCTCCTTCATATTGGTGAAGTTGCAGAAAAAATGGGTGTGAACCTCGGAAAGGATACACAACTTCGTACGGGAATCCTTGGTGCTGAACCGTGGACAGATAAGATGCGGGTAAGGATAGAGGACTGGCTGGGCATCAAAGCCTACGATATCTACGGTACCAGCGAGTTATCCGGTCCGATGTTCACAGAATGTGCTGAACAGAACGGATTCCATGTCTGGTCTGACATTGCACTCACCGAGATTATTGATCCCAAAACCGAGGAACCACTGGAGCCGGGAGAGAAGGGAGAAGTAACCATCACAATTCTCCAGAAAGAGGCCCTCCCCATGATACGGTACCGTATTGGGGATATCGCCACCATGGATGACGAAGTCTGTACCTGTGGCAGGACGGCCCCAAGAATCCACCGGATTCAGGGTCGGGTTGACGACATGCTGATCATCAGGGGGATCAATGTCTTCCCCTCGCAGATCGAGCATACACTGATGACTATTCCGGAAGTTGGCCAGCATTTCCAGATTGTTGTTGAGCGGAAAGGCGCTCTTGACGACATGCTTGTCCGGGTTGAACTGAACAAGGAATCGTTCAGTGACAAGATCAATGATCTGATGAAGATACGCCAGAATGTAGAACACCGGCTCAGGAATTCCCTGAACGTGAACGTTGATGTGGAACTTGTCGAACCGGGATCACTTCCACGGTTCGAGGGAAAATCGAAGAAAGTCATAGATAAGAGGTCGATGTAAATGGACACGAAAAAATTTGTGATCAAGCAGATCTCGGTATTTTCAGAAAACCGGCCCGGCCGCCTTGCAGCAATCGCCCAAGCACTGGGAGAGGAGAAGGTCAACATTCTCGCATTCAGTATCGCTGAAGCAAATGGTTTTGGCGTTGTCAGAGCGCTGGTGGACCACCCGCAGAAAGCCCACGACAAACTCCAGTCCCTTGGATTTAATATTGCGTTCACGGACGTAATTGCGGTTAAGATGAAAGATACACCGGGGGGATTATTTGAAGTGGCAAAAATCCTCGGTGATGCCGGCATTAACATCGAGTACTCCTATGCCTATTCCGGAAAAGGAGGGGCCGTCCTCATCCTGCGAGTCGATCAGGTAGATGACGCGATTAAAAAGATCCAGGCATCCGGTGCAACCCTGCTGGAAAGATCATTATTTCACTAACCTTTTTTAGGATTTTTCCCATTTTATCAGATGCGCAACTTCGGATAGCGTGTTCCCCCGATTGATCTCTTCCCGTATACGCTCTTCATTTTTTCTCACTTCGAGAGCCCGACGTGCAATTTCATACGCCCGCTCAAAAGGAAGCACGACAACTCCACTTTCATCGCCAACAATCCAGTCTCCGGGCCGTACATATTGCCCGCAACAATGAATTTCTGTATTGATCTCTCCCATTCCCTTTGGTTCACCTGCATTCGGAACAATAGCCTTTGCAAAAAGCGGAAATTTCATCTTCCTGATATCATCGATATCACGGGCTGCCCCATCGATCACAACACCGGCAATCCCTCTTTTCACACAGCTCATCGTGGCCAGTTCACCCCAAGGGGCGATGTTGGTTGCCCCGTCACTATTGATGACAAGAACCTGCCCTTTCTTCGCTTTGTCGATTGCTTCAACCGGTTTGGCCCAGTCCCCGGAAAAAGTCTGGACCGTAACGGCTTGTCCAACCATCTTCACATCACCGCAGAGCGAAAGAATGCCCGCCATCGCACCTTTCCGGTGCATTGCATCCGAAATATTCGGAGTTGAGACCTGCATGAGGATATCACGGATCTCATCATCCGGGGATTTTCGTGAATCCGGTATCTTTGAGGGGGTATTCATTCGGGTGCGGATTTTTTTCGTTGATCCTATGACATCCGCGGATCGGGTGATATTTCCCCCGACAATCACAATTCCTGCGCCACTATCCACTGCGGCCCCGGCAGAATCTGCATCAATTCCGCCGGCAACAGCGAGAGGGATCTGGATCTGGCCGGATAATGTTACCAGAAGGTCAAAGGATTTTTTTCCTGTCATCTGTTGATCAATACCAACATGGGCACAGATGATATGAACACCAAGGGATTCCAGATGTTTTGCCCGTGAAACGGGATCACTGACATTGATCAGGTCCGCCATGATCTTCACCCCATAGACCTGCGCAGAGAGAAGCGCATCACGGATAACGGAATCATCAGCATCCGCGAGAATGCAGATGACATCTGCACCGGCTTTTGCAGCCATCTCCACCTCAAGTGCGCCGGTATCAGCGATCTTCATATCCGCAACAATAACCCGATCCGGAAAGTCTTTCCGCAGGGATCGTATTGCGTGCATGCCTTCGCTCTTGATTAAAGGTGTACCGACTTCGATCCATTCAGCACCACCATCTGCTGCTTCACGTGCAATCTGGATTGCACGATCCAGATCAAGGAGATCCAAGGCCACCTGAAGGATCGCTGGGTTCATGTGTATTGATCTGAAGTGCCCGATGCTTAATAATTGCGAGATGTGGCTTTTTAAAAATGAAAATAATATTTGAATGAGACATTCGATACCGGGAATTCTGAATGTAAATTAAAAAAATAGGAATTATCGCGAGTATTTTACAATACAAAAAAACTATTTTTCTTCATACCGTTCAAAAAACACAGTTTTTCTCTGATCCTTTTTTGGAGGTATGGTAATCTCAGCCGGGTTTCCCGCAGCAACGAGAGAGACAAGAGTATATGAATCAGGAACCTTCAGCAGGGTTCTCACCGCATCCGCATAGGATTTCTTATCCCCGGCAACCCAGCATGAGGCCACGCCATGTCCCTGCAATGCAAGGATCAGGTTTTCGGTGGACGCACAACAATCTTCAAGATAATATACTGCATCCTTCTTTCCAAAAATTGCAAAACAGACCGGACATTCTGCAATGAATTTTCCGTTATCGGTTAGTCCTGCAATGGTTTTTAAGGTGTTTTTATCCTGAAGAATAACAAAAAGCCAAGGCTGGATATTGGCCGCGGTTGGTGCCAGTGTCGCACATTCAATTGCATCTCTGATGATGGAATCGTCAATACGATCCGGTTTGAATTTACGGACGCTATGACGGGATTTGATAATTGTGGTTACAATGTTCATACACCGTACTGGGCGATTCCAGTAATAAAAAGATTGCGAATTGAAAAAGAATTATTTTTTCCTCAGGCAGAGAACCAGTCCGAATATTGCAGCTGCAATCGCAAGTCCGGCTCCAAAACCCGGGGTGTGGGTTGTAGGTACGGTCGTTGATTCTATTATTACTGGGGATACGGGAAGTGTTTCAACAGAAGTGGGGATCTCCGTTGCAGGAGGGGTTGTCGGCAAGGCAGTTGTTGGAACGACGGTAGTTGCTTTTGCGGTCACGATTGTAGGGATTCTGGTTGTGACGGTGGTGACTGCCGTAGTCGGGTTGGTCACATAACCTTTGTTGCCAATCAAAGGATTCTGGTCCTGATTGAGCAGGCTTGCAGTATTACTAATGGTTTTTCCAGTCTGGGCATAATTATCTTTCATGGAATTGACATTGCACTCTACCCAAATGGAATAGGTTCCTGTAGGGTATGTAGCCCGGTTCTTTGTACTCCAGATTGAACCCGTGTATTTGGGAGTTGTGCTAATTTGATAAGGATCAATAGATGTTGATACACCATTCTTATCGATCAATGAAGTGAAAATCGCGCCATTGGGGCTCTGGACTTTAATTGTAACAGGTACTGAGGAAACCCCGGATCTCTGGGTCATCTGGACAAGATTGGTATCAATCTGGAACTGAAGATCATCATCCGTTGAAACCCATTTATCCGTTACATCAACATTTACCGTTGTATCCCACACACGCAGGCCAAGAGTGGGATCGGCGACCAAAAATGCTGTACCGTTAGCTTTGTCCAATGACGACAAATGATACCAGTTGCCGGTACGTGATGCAAAATCCGAAGACGAGACAGTGAAACTTCCAGTTGCTGACAACGGAATTGTATAATCGGGGTTTGTTGATGTACTTCCGGATGCCCACCATCCCAGAATTTTGTCACCATCCATCGCAGCAGTAATGTCCAGGCCCTGTTCCCCAATAAATACGGTATTGCCACGTTGAATTGTACTGATTGCAGATGCAGCAGCAACCGGATACATCAAAACAGAGGCCCCGAGGATAAAGATAAGAGCAAATACCATTATTTTTTCTCGATTAATCAATTTGTTCACCACCCAATTACCATCACAGTTATTTCTGTGAATTTGTATTATGATAAACAGGATTGACAGAGAAGAATAAAGTGTTTATGGGTTTTCTAAAGTAATCCTGTTGAAATTTTCAAGAACACGTTTTCCCTCAAATGTATGGCTGACTTCCGGGTGCCACTGGAGACCGTAAATATGTTTTTCAGGAAGGGCAATTGCCTCGTTATTACAGATGGATGACCTCACAATGCGTGTAAATCCATCAGGTATCCGGGACACTTCATCGGCATGCGATGCCCAAACATTCATTTTCTTTGGATATCCTGCAAGAATTTCATTGGGTTCACAGATCTCAACATCGACCGGGCCATACCCTCCGCTCTGACCGGGATGAACATCCCCACCAAAGCGTTTGGCGATAATATGAAGACCAAGGCAGATACCAAGAACCGGTAATCCCAGATCAAGATACTGGCTGCAGTTCCCGGCCCGCTCAATGGCGGGGCCCCCACCAAGGATGATCCCGCGGCAGTTTTCCCTGACTGTATCAGAAGACGTTGTATTGGAGATCAAGGCCGCATCAATGTCAAGATCCCGCAGTGCCCGGTGGATGAGATGGTTGAACTGCCCGAAATTATTGACAACGTAAATTGGAAGCATTACTTTATCAGTTTCTTCTGGAATCCTATAAGACTGTTCAGCTGCAGGAATTTGCAGTGGATAGTATCCGTTCCCGGATCGTTTCCTCGGAATGCCCCATGAGGTGTGCAAGACACATTGCACCTCCTGCGCCGAACCCCTCTTTAACCTCCCCGATACAATACCGTGCAAGACCGGCATGGCCAAGCGTCCCGAATCCGGGATTTACATAATACATGTGTGCACCAATCCGGCTGGCAATATGACCTACATTGGCGGTAGGATCATCCCGTACATAGGATGTTGTAACGATAGATGGCGGGGTCATGCCCATCGACTTAGACAGTGCCGCAACCGATAACATCTGTGTGCCACCGGCAAGAAGGATATTCCCCGTATAGGATTTGATCATCCCGACAGCCACCGGCATCATCGGATCACCGGTGTAGCGGATAATATCAAGGGGGTCAGTAATATGGTCAGCGGTTATTCGTTCAAGTACCTTTGAGCAGATATCTTCCTTAATAGAGACCGGATTCTCGATAAAACTGCTGCTCACAGAGGCCTCATATCCCAGAGCACGCAAAATACAGAGGGCTGTAGTAGTTCCGCCCGGCACGCATTCCGCGATGACAAGAAGATCACAATGCAGGGAGAGGAATTTCCCCAGTTTTTCACCATGGTTGAAAAGAGTGCGTGCATTAGGGACGGCATCCCTGACTCGCGGATCTTCACCAACAGAACCATAAAGATCATAACAGGGAACGGTAGGTCTATGACGGAGCCCGGCATTCACAAAAAGGGGTTCCAAGCCCATGAGAGAGACCATTGCCCGGGTGATCGATGAGGGGGTAGGACACCCCGTTGGCGTGTTGGGCTTGAACGGGTGACTGGTTACAGCCCCGGTTGCGATCAGTTCGGCATCCAGTATTGGTGTGAGCAGGGTTTTTTCAGGAGTCGGACCGGCGCCGGATATTCCGGGAACTGTGGACAGCAGAGTATTTGCCAGAATACCGCAAAAAACCGGTTTTTTAAAGGAGAATGCGGGTGTTTCAGAGAGAAATCCCATAACTATCAACATATAATTTCTTGCTGTGAAAGATTGAAGTTATCGCTACAGAAAATCCACAATGATATAATACACCAAACCCAACAACTTCTACGATATGTTTGAGATAGAACAGCGGCTTTTAGGTCACGGTATCACCATTGATGACATAGTCACTGCCGCTATGGGACTCTATGTTTCCCATGGCATACCGGACGACCAAGCAGCAGCTGAAATTCGGAAAAAAATAAAAAAATTCCTTGATGATCCCAACGTGGCATCGCTGCTTCTCGGAGCCATCCTTTTGGAAGAAGAGTTATACACAAAACGAAAAAACTCCGAGATCGCAGATGATCCCATCTTCCTCCTCAGTGATGAGATTCTCGGCATGGCAATTGCGGAATGTATCGGGGGAACCTATGCCCGGTTCGAATTTACCCGGTATGACCAGAAAAAGCCCGGCATACTAGCCAGTCTCGGACCGTTCCTTGATGATGCAGTTGCAGGTCTGATCGCGGGCTGTACATCACGACTCTACAGCGAATCCTTATGAAGTCAATTCTTTCATTGTTACAATTTACCACAATTCTACCCCTCGGGAAATCGGAGGATCTCGAATATTTCGCCAGAAGATCGTATCTCTACCCTCTTGCAGGATATGCGGTCGGAGGTCTTGTTGCATTACTGGTTTATTTTATCGCAAACCAGACCATTGCTGCAGCGGTTGCAATTGTACTCCTCATCCTGATCACCGGTGCTCACCATTTTGATGGCCTTTTAGATTTTGGTGACGGGCTGATGGCACACGGGGATAAAGAAAAACGTATCCGGGCACTCACCGACAGGAATGTTGGTGCGGGGGCAATCGCCATCGGGATTGCCACAACAATCCTTCTGTTTACAGGATTACAGGAGGCCGCATCGTTAATCTGTGCGATAATTATCGGAGAAGTCTGTGCAAAATTTTCCATGTCGTTCCTGACTGAATATGGATCTCCATTCCATGAGGGGATGCATAGTTTTCTTCACCAGTTCACAAAACCCGGTTTTTCATTGATTTCGTTTCTGCTCTGTCTCCCCCTGTTTTTCCTTCCGGTTGCACCGATAAAAATATTCATCGCTTTAACCCTCATGATACTCTGTCCACTGGTGCTTTTGGTGATTTCAAAACGACTCTTTGGCGGAGTTAACGGGGATGTTACCGGCGCATCCAATGAGATCACAAGAGCACTGGTGATTGTTGGAGTTGCACTTCTCTGAATTTTTATCATTTTTATACACACTATTTGACTGCAGAACAAAACATCCCCATTCATCATAGGAAAGTGAATAAACTCCACTGATTTGTTCGATTATTACAGGCAAAACGAACAAGGGGCATAAATTTTTTCCGGGGGATAATCCGAGTGCCGGTCACTTTAAATTTCATTACACTTAAGAGATTTCATAATAAAAAAGACAAAAAAATTCAGTTGCGCGAAATAATTCCAATTAGCCAAAGCAGAAGAAAGAGGGTGATTGGAGAATTTAGTAGAGGCCGATATACCCATTATTGTTATCATCGGCACATTCAATCGCTGTACCATCACGGATGAGCGTATTGAACATCATCGCGGCATTCATCAGGTTATCATCCCCTGCAACACCCTTCCGGACATCATTGAGTGCCTGCATCTGGGGAGTCGACACAACCCGGTTCCCAACCCGCACACCTTTACATTGCCTGCAATACGCGCAGTGACTGTAAACCGACACATCTCCATCGGCACAGGTTACGACAACCTTATTTTTCTTCTCATCGCGCTGGAATACCAATGATTTCATACAGTGATGTTTTTTGGGATCCAATATGATGCTGCCGATATAATTATTCTCACCGGAAAATCAGTCCTGTTAATCGAAATATTTTAAATAGTTGGGTCTCATATAAGTAATACTCGCATAAACTGACTGTAAGCGGACAGTCTCTATGTTTTGGAGGATCACGTAAATGGCATCTGACAAGCCCCACATGAATCTGGCCGTAATTGGCCACATCGACCACGGAAAGTCAACAACCGTCGGACGAATGATGTTCGAGACCGGCGCTGTACCGGCACACATCATCGAAGGGTACCGTAAGGAGGCTGAATCCAAGGGAAAGGCCACCTTTGAATTTGCATGGGTTATGGACAGCCTCAAGGAAGAGCGTGAGAGAGGTATTACCATCGATATCGCTCACAAGAGGTTCGACACCGCCAAGTTTTACTTCACGGTCGTGGACTGCCCCGGACACAGAGACTTCGTCAAGAACATGATCACCGGTGCATCCCAAGCGGATGCAGCAGTGCTTGTTGTCGCAGCCCCTGATGGCCCCATGGAACAGACCAAGGAGCACGTATTCCTTGCAAGGACCCTTGGTATCACACAGATCATCATTGCCATCAACAAGATGGATGTTGTAAAATATGATGAGAAACGGTTCAACGAAGTCAAGACCGAAATGTCGAATCTCATCAAGATGGTCGGATTCAAACCGGAAGAGACCCCGTTCATCCCGATCAGCTCCATGACAGGTGTCAACATCAAGGTCAACAGCCCAGAGACACCATGGTATAAGGGCCTGCCACTTATCGCGGCACTCGACACTTTCAAAGAGCCAGCAAAACCAACCGACAAACCCCTGCGCCTACCAATTCAGGACAGTTACAGTATCAGTGGTATCGGCACCGTGCCTGTTGGCCGTGTCGAGACCGGCATCATGAAGAAGGGAATGAAAGTCTCCTTCATGCCTGCCAACAAGGACGGAGAAATCAAGTCCATTGAGATGCACCACGAGGAAATCCCGCAGGCAGTTCCCGGAGATAACGTTGGATTCAACGTCCGCGGTATCGGTAAGGGCGATATCCGCCGCGGCGATGTCTGTGGACCCGCTGAAGCACCACCGACAGTTGCTGATGAGTTCACCGCGCAGATTGTCGTGCTCCAGCACCCGAGTGCACTGACCGTTGGATACACCCCGGTCTTCCACTGTCACACAACCCAGACAGCATGCACATTCATCGAGCTCAAGAAGAAACTCGATCCCCGCACTGGTGAAACCAAGGAAGAGAACCCGACATTCCTCAAGTCCGGTGATGCAGCTATTGTCGTCATCAAGCCGACAAAGCCGATGGTTATCGAGAATGTCAAGGAACTCCCGCAGCTCGGCAGGTTTGCCGTCCGTGATATGGGTTCAACGATCGCTGCCGGCATGTGTATCGCCATCCAGCCGAAACAGATGCTTAAATAATTTTTTGGATGTGAAAAAACATGCAGAAAGCCAGAATTCGCCTGACAGGGACAGACTTCCAGAAAGTTGAGATGGTCTGTGACAGAATCAGAGAGATAGCAGAGCGCACAGGTGTAAATCTGGCCGGACCCATACCGCTTCCAACCAAACGCCTGGTTGTACCAATCCGCAAGAGTCCAGACGGAGAGGGAACCGCAACATGGGACCGCTGGCAGCTGCGTGTTCACAAGCGCCTCATCGATATTGATGCAGACGAGCGTGCACTTCGCCAGCTGATGCGCATTCAGGTGCCAAAAGATATCGGCATTGAGATCGTCTTAGAGAGTTGAAGGTGCGGCGTGCAGCAGGCCGCTCTTTTTTCCAATAAGATCCGTCAATTTTTTACATTCGAAAGAATTTTTTTTCTCGTTCTCCTCATTGCAATCATAATACGATTCTGGCAGCTTGATCTTAAACTGCTCCACCATGATGAGGCAATTCATTCCTGGTTCTCCTACCAGTTATTGACAAAAAGCACATGGGCATATGACCCGAGTTACCACGGACCCTTCCTGTATTTCGTCACTGCAGGAATGTTCTCTGCGTTTGGGGATTCGGATCTCGTGGCACGGCTGCTTCCTGCCCTCTTCGGAATCCTTCTGATCCCCCTTGTGTACTGCATTTACCGCATCGGGTACATCAGCCAGAACCAAACCCTGCTGGTTAGTCTCTTTATTGCCATCTCTCCCGACATGGTATACTTCTCCAGGTTCCTCCGACATGACATCTTCATGCTCTTCTTCACATTGCTTCTCATTGTCGCTTTGTTTTATTACTTTGAGCGTAGCCAGTCACGCTTCTTGCTAATAGCAGCAATTGCGACGGCGGGAGCTCTCTGTTGTAAAGAAGAGATGCCAATACTGTTACTCATCATCGGCTCATTTTTCCTGATCGCACTCTGGCAGGGTCGATATACACTTCCCTCAGGATGGAAGAAGGATCTATGCATTGGACTGCTCCTTGTCATTGCACTCTGCTGTGTACTATACACAGGATTCGGAGGACATCCTGAAACAATCGTTGGGGAAAATTTCGGAGTGACGTCAGAAGGGGTTCATTTCGATGCCACAACGACCGGATGGTACGAGGCAATCGATCACTGGACCTCAATGCATAACCAGCAACGCTTGGGAGGGCCATGGTTTTATTACATTCCTCTCAATCTTCTCTATGAGCTGCCCATTTTTATTCTCGCAATTATTGGTACAATTCAAATCCTGTTTTCCGGATCAGGTTTTTCAGTATTCTATCGGCGATTAAGAAATGGATTTTCCCACCGTTGTTTCCAGCTCTCCGCGGGCGATTTGGCGACCGTGAGCACTCAGCAGCTTAAAACCACACAACAGACAAATCCCAGATCCGAGTTATTTTTCCGGTTCTGTGTGTACTGGATGATTCTCACCATGGCATTCTATGCCTATGTGGGTGAGAAAGTTCCTTGGCTCATTATCGCCCAGCTGCTCCCGATGTGCTTTGTTGCGGCCTACAACCTGAACTGGCAGAAAATTATTCTGGCGCTTGTGGGTTGTATTTTTCTTATTGTCATGGCATGGCATGTCGCATTCATCCCCGCAGATATCAATGAGCCGATAGTGCAGGTCCAGAATTCCGAGGATATGCGCGAAGTCATGCAGATAATGAATACATCGGACATGATTGTTATTGCTTCAAAGGATTACTGGCCCCTTCCCTGGTATTTCCGTGGGGACCGTTGGGATAAGATCAAACTTTATAGCACAGTGCCTGAAGAGAAGGAACTTACAGAAAACAATCCCGATGTCATTATTTTCCATGACACTGAAAGTCTCGCGTCCATAACGAATTATGACAAAAAGACCTACAAACTGGCGTACTGGTTCTCCTATTATGACAATAATAACCGGTTGCCTGACTACTACCTCCACCGGGACGGGAAGATGGGCAGTATAAATATCGATGTTTTTACAGTACACCCGACATAAAACAATCGTAACTACAATTTAGACAGATCCCATACTTCCTTTTTCTGTATAATTCCGGGAATGATAACGATAATTACAATCCCATTACTGTACACTACCTGCCAAAAATCTGAATGAATAGCTACACCATTACTAGCATCGCAATCGATCTCCGTAAAAAATTTTCAACCACCCCCTCACCCCCTGCTCAAATTTTTTCAGGTATGGTCTGGTTGATCGCCAAACCATCTTACGTCGGCAAACCAAAAATTTTGTAGCATGTACATACCGATTGTCGGATAATTATCCGATTATCGCCTCATCAACTGACACCTCATGATCGCGATTGAAAATTTTTTTATCAGAGTCGGCTTGAAAAAAATGCTCTGGAGAATACCTTAATCCAAACAAATTGTACGAACCCGGTACATCTCTAAAATTTCTTCCGTACATAGTGGATAGTCAGCAACTCGTATCACATCCCATCCACCCGAAACTTCGAAGAACCGGAACAAATCTTCGTTAATAATTCTGGGATCACGTAGAACACGGGTCAGGAAAATCCATTGAAGAGACACCCGGATATTCCCGGGCAGGAAAGATGATCCGCAGGTACCGGATCGCAACGTTTCTGAATGATGTCTTAGTATTCAGCTGGCTTTTTTGCCATACAGTAACCATATCCGGCGCCCGCTGCCAAGTTGGATATTACGCTTTTCTTTAGTTCGGGCTTAAATTTAGTGAAGTACTGAATCCAACGATTAGTGTTCTATTAGATATTTGATCCAACATACGTGAGATTGACTGCTGAATAAGTTACTAATTTGGAAAAATAATGCCAAAAAAAGATTTTACTTCATTAAGTGTTATCCGAGTTCATCCCAACGGGAGCGTTTCCGGTAAATAATTACACCAACTACTGCAAGAATGACAATTATTACACCGATAATCAGGAAAATCCCTCCGGGTAGTTTGGGGAGAGAGGGAAGACCAGGGAGTTGCCAGCCGGAAGACAACTGCTTCTGGCGTGCCAGCGCATCTGTGTAAGATTCATTTCCTTTGGAGAAAGCTTCCGCAGCTTTGGTTCTGGCCTGCTCATAATTCCCACTTGATATATCATCAGTTGCAGTTGAGAGATAATTCACTGCGGATTCTCTTTTAGCAACAATCGCTGATAGTTGCGTATCACTTGCGGTACTCTGATTACCTTTGAACCAAGCAATGACAGTATCAACATTACTTATCGGAACCTGTGCAATTGCAACTTCATTTTCTGCCCAAGCACGGTCAATAGCAGTCTCTCCTTCATCAATAGCAGTCTGCGCAGCGGTCAGATCATTCAGTGCATCAGTATACTGGGTTGCAGGACGGGATGTGGCCGTTGATATTTTTGACTGGGCATCATTATAATAGGATTCTGCTGAAGAGGTGTCAACCCCGATTGCGCTCTTCTCATCGATATGAGATCGGAGAGTCTGGAGATTGGTATTTTTCTCCGAGACAATCTTAGTCACATCACCGGTATTAATGACGAGAGCAGTTTTACTAATCATTGTACTCTCAATTTTTGAACCGTGTGTGTCAATTTCGTAGACATTAAGCAGGGTTTTTTCAGTTGTTGTATCAACGGTAGGAGTTGTACCTTCGAGAGTTACACGGATTGATTCATCTACACTTGAGGGATATGAGAGCTCAAAGCCACTCAGTTCAAGGGTTTTTGAACCTTCAGGATTTCGGGAATTTTCAACTCCATCAAGAATAAGGGTATATGTCCATTTGGGATTTGACAGATCCGTCGTCAGTACAAGATCACTCCCTGCAGGGAATGTCAGATCCGATGATGCCGAAAACCCTACCTTGAAAGAGATCGTAACAGGAGTATTTGGTGTTAACGACCCGGTCTGATCAATTGAATATCCCTCTACCGTAAATGCCGACACCGCGGGAATGCAAAAAAAGAGCATCATTGTTACAAGGGCTGCCAGTTTCATTACCTTCATCATTAACCTCACTCAAACAAGGGATCAATCCCTTCTTCAAACATACTCGATTTTTTCTCTTTAGACTTTATAACATCTTCTTTTGTTTCTTTTGCGATATCAAGGAGTTCCTTGATTCTGGGGGCATTACCCACGGTAGCCAACATAACTACTGCGGCCACATACTCACTGTTGACCGGATAATCTCCTCCCCTAACTTCCACACCGGCAATATTTTCTTCTACCCAGCTCTTTGCCTTGTCAATTCCCTTACGATCCATCTCATTCGGAGGCCCTGCAAGGAGGACCAGTGCACGCTCTGCCGTTGAGTAATCACAGGGAAGGGTCAGACGCCCAAGCATTGCCCTGCGTACAAGGGCAACGATCTTTGCAGACCGGTCCTCACCCATCAATACCTCCTCGTTTGCATCTTTCTTGCCGCCAAATTTATCCTTTAAATCTCCAAAAAGCCCCCGCTTTTCTTTTGTCTGCTTGCTCATCACTTCACTGACCGCATACCCGACAGACGTGATGCCTCCTCCGCGGAGTGTATTGATGATCTCACTGGAGTCGACCACCATCTCACCAACGCCCATACTCCGGTTCACTTCACCGGCACGGAAAAGAACCGCGAAACGCCGCACAACCTCATTATTCAGGCGCTGGAACGCCGACTTTACACTTTCACCCTCATTTTTCCAAGCACTGTTATCGAAAATAAATGTATTATCTGCTTCATTGACAAGAGTAGTCAGACTTCGTGCTGCATTATACGAGTAAAGCCTTCCTTCTTCTGGTGCAGGGATAATTCCAAGGGCATATACCGGTTCCCGATAGATACGCTTGAGATGTCGGCAAAGCACCGGTGAACCCCCGGAGCCCGTACCCCCTCCAAGCCCTGCCACCACGACGAACGCATCCACATCGTGAGTGCCCCGCATATCAATCGCACTGATGATGCTGTCGATTTCATCGGCAGTAACCCGGGCCCCGGTCACATTGTCGGTGCCAACCCCGTGACCCTTGACCATCGTCTGGCCTATGAGAATCCGATCCTTCAACTCGATATTTTTCAGTCCCATCAGGTCCGTTCGCGCGGTATTGACGGCAATGCCTCTGAAGCTGTTCGTCCCGAGCTTTTTATCCTGCTCGATGAACATATCAACAATTTTGCCGCCCGCCTGGCCAAATCCAATAAAAAATACCCGCATCCGGTGACACCATCCAATGGGCTACTGATATCTATTTTCTCTTAATTCTTTTAAGTCCTTTTGCTCGTATGACCGTTTATTTCAGCAGTTCAAAAACCTTCTTATAATATTTCAGAGGTGGACAACAGGATTCCGGCGGGTTTTCCGGAGCCTTTTTCATTTCGGCCCGAAAAGTACTATAGATTATCTGCATGAGAATAGGAATTATCGGGGGAGGATTAACCGGGCTCGTTGCCGCACATGCTCTCGCGGATGAGCACGAGGTCGAACTCTTCGAGAAGATGCCCTATCTTGGGGGCTGTCTTTCTTCCTACAATATGAATGATTACTGGATAGAGCGGTATTACCATCACTGTTTTTCATCGGATATCTCCCTTTTTGCACTTCTGAACAAACTGGGGCTCTCAGATAAGCTAGAGTGGCTGAACGGAACCACCGGGTATTTTGCCCGAAATCGTATCTTCCCGTTGAACACACCGAGGGAGATCCTTGCCTATCCTGAGATCAGTCTTATCGACAAGGCAAAACTAGCATGGCTCACTATGAGTGCAAAAAAGATCGATCTCACCGCACTCGATGATATCCCTGCGGATCAATATATCATTGAAAACCTCGGGACCAATATTTATTCATCGTTTTTTGAGCCACTGCTGAAAAGTAAATTTGGAGACCGGAGAAATGAAGTTTCCGCGGCATGGTTGATCAGCCGCATCGCAATCAGGTCAAACCGGGGTGTATCCGGGGAAAGGCTGGGATATCTTAACGGGGGATTCCACCAGATCATCGGGGCGCTGGAATCTGCAGTTATCAAAAAAGGTGGGAGTATTAAGAAACAGACCCCGGTATCATCACTTTCACAGGAGGGAAATGTATGGACTCTCAATGGCACCCGGTTTGATACCGTGATCTCCACCATCCCCCCTCAAGATCTGGAACGGCTTGGAGGACCTTCACTATCCCATATTCCCTATCAGGGTGCGGCATGTCTTACCCTTGCAATGGATCGCCAGGTGACAAATGGGATTTACTGGCTGAATATGAAAGAATCCGCATCCTATGGCGCCGTGGTCACCCATACCAATTTTATCCCGCATTCAAGATACGGTGAACATATCATCTATCTAGCATCCTATTTTTCAGGTACGGTTCCATCTCATCTGGATGAACGGATGATCGCGGACTTCTGCAACAGATTCTCCGTACCCGAACGCGAAATTCACTGGCACCGTATGGCAATAGATCCATGCGCCGGCCCGGTATACGCAACGGGTTATCGAAGCCTTATTCCGGAATATGAACGGAACGGCCTCTATATGGCAGGAATGTTTTCAAAGGTGAATTATCCCGAGCGCAGCATGGAAGGATCCATCCGAGCAGGGAACGAAGTTGCGGAATGTGTCAGGACAGCGGGGAAGGCATTGAGGAGTGCATGACAAACCCTGAGGTCACCGCGATCATTCCGGTATACAACGATAGAACTTCGTTGGAGACAACACTCCCCATCTCAGTGGAATCACTTTCCGCAATCACTCCTGCATTTGAGATTCTTGTTGCAGAGGATGGAAGTACTGACGGGAGCACTGAATTTGTACAGGATTATTGCAAAAAAGATCCCAGGGTACGTCTCCTTCACAACGATGCACGGCAGGGGAGAGGTCGGGCACTGAACCGGGCAATACAGGAGTCACGGGGATCGGTCGTCTGTTATTATGATGTTGACCTCGCAACGGATATGCAACACCTCCCGACACTGATCGGAGCAATTCATGACGGGTATGATATTGCCACCGGCTCCAGACTCCTTCCCGACAGCAACATAGTCCGTACCAACGGTCGCGAAATCGCGAGCCGGTCATATAATTTCCTCGTGAGGTTGTTTCTTTCGAGCAGAGTATATGATCACCAGTGCGGTTTTAAGGCGTTCAGCAGGAAACGGATTCTTACAATTATTCCATCAATCCGTGACGGACACTGGTTCTGGGATACCGAGATCCTTGCCCGTGCCCAACGGAAAGGGTACCGGGTAAAAGAATTTGCCGTGCACTGGAGAGCAGGACGCGGGACAACGGTAAAAGCCAAAGATGTATTTATAATGGGAAGATCCATTCTCCGGTTATGGTGGCAGATCCATGTATCGAAAAATTAGCGCAATTGTCATACCAACCCTCATCGCTATCGGCATCATGGGGTATATGCTCTATAGCGTCTGGGACAATCTCCTCCTTGCACTCCAGCATATCATACCACTATACATCCTCCCGGCAATTGCAATCTGCCTCATGGCATGGTGGCTCAGAGGGTGGAGATATCACACAATTCTTAAAAGCCTGAACTATTCCGTTACGGTTACAGTTTCAACCGCATGCATCTTTGTCAGCCAGACCGTAAACGTCATTGTCCCTGCCCGACTGGGAGATTTTGTCCGTGTCTTTATTCTGAAACACGAATACAACACAACGTATTCAGAGGGAGTTTCTTCAATTGTCGTGGAGCGTGTCTTTGACATCTTCACAGTCGCCCTCCTTGGAGCAATTGCAGTCTTCTTTGTCCTCGATGTGCCGGCATGGTTCACAACCATTATCATCGTGCCTCTCGCTGCCGGCATGCTTTTCTTTGTCCTCCTGCTCTTTGTCAGGAAGTCCTCATCAGAGAACAAATACATCGTTATCATCCTCAATATGCTTCACGAGATCCGGCGCGCTTCCCTCACCCTTCGTTCCATTATTGTCCTTGGGGTATCATCCGTTGTCATCTGGCTTTTAGACATCCTTGTCTGTTTCTCCGTTGTGCTGATGTTTGAACAACAGATTCCCTTTGCCATTGTGGTGCTTGCGGTAGTAATCGGCAATCTTGTGAAAGCGGTTCCGCTTACACCCGGGGGAATGGGCACCTATGAAGCGGCTCTGACGGTGACATTCGGGCTTGCCGGTATCGACCCCGCAGTTGCACTTCTCATAGCAATCATCGATCACCTGATCAAGAACCTTGTCACCGTTGCCGGGGGCATCATTTCGATCTACTACTTTGGGGACTGGGTGATCCCCAGCATCAAAGAGGCATTCAATACAAAATTCGGAGGAGGGAAGAAGCCTGATAACACCTGAAGAGCAGGTAATTGCCGTACTCAGCTGGCTTGTTGTCCTCACCATCCTGCAGCTCTCGGTATATCCATCCCTGAAAAAGGCCTTTGGCAGATTTGCCTTTCCGGTCGCATTTCCTGCGTCATTGCTCCTGTTTACCCTCATTTCCTGGTACTGCGGCCTTGCCCACCTCCCAATCCAGGCAGCGTTTATTCCATTTCTCGGTCTTGCTGCGTGGCACCTGTACCATCAGGCCTACCGGATCGACGATCTAAAAGCAGAATGGCACTGGGAAGCACTCTTCCTCATCTGCTTCTTTCTCATGCTGGATGTCCGGTTTGTCAACCCTACCATCTCATACGCTGAAAAATTCATGGACCATGGGTTCCTTGCCTCAGTAATTCGGAATCCCGTTATCCCGCCGCTTGATCCATGGTTTGCAGGGGGTTCCCTGAATGTCTATTACTATCTCGGGTACTGGATGCTCGGATGCCTTGCTATCGTCAGCGGCGTGCCGTCTACTATTGCGTTCAACCTCTCCCTGCCTACGGTCTTTGCTCTTTCGGCGGTTTGCCTGTACGCAATCGGGACACTCCTTCTCGATCGCTTCCGCTGGCTTCCATTGATTGTTCTCGTGCTGCCCAATCCTGCACTCATCTTCCAACTCATCACGGGAACTGCAGTGAACCCAGCCTATGATGCGTCCCTGTCATGGCTCGGCACACGGACCATCACAAATACCATCAATGAATACCCGCTCTTCTCATTTGTCTGGGGCGATGTCCATGCCCACGTCGTATCGATCTTTAACCAAGTCTTCCTGATCTTCCTCCTTCTCTTTGTATACCGGCGGTGGGAGAGCCTTGATCGTTATGCAAAAGGGTTGGTGATGGCCCTCATCGCCATCAGCCTTGGTTCGATGCCGCTCTTCAACACATGGGACGTGCTCATCTACGCCCCCGTTGTTCTCGTTATCGCGTTTCTTATTCTCTGGCGGAATCGTACAAATATCGACCGGTCCACATGGGCATTCCTGTTCGCCGTCCCTCCGGTGTCGATCCTCTGCTACCTGCCGTTTTACCTCCAACTGCAGACCAATACCGGAGCCATTGCCCTTGTCCAGACACCTTCAGATCCATTAGAATTCCTCATGGTCAACGGGATCTTTATTGCCATCTTCTTTGCCCTGCTGATACCGGAGATCCGAAAGAGGCCATGGCTCCTACTTGCCGCTCTGCCGTTTGCAATTGCAGGATATGTTGCGGCGGCAATCGCCATCATCCCGCTGGTGTATTTCGCAGTAAAAAGAGACCGAACCCCAGCGGAGATCCTCGCGGTCTTCGGCCTTGCAATCCTTGTCGTTTGCGAACTATTCTACATGAAAGACAATATGGGAGAGACCTATTTCCGGATGAACACGATATTCAAGTGTTATCTCCCTGCCTGGCTGATGCTCGGCACCGCTGCATTCGTAATGGTCGGACAATGGCTCTCGTCATGGAACCGGATTCCTACCATGTCGGTCCGCAATACGATTGTCATCTCCGCGATTGTCATCTGCCTGCTGTTTGCTGCACCATTTTTAGTCCAGTACAACTCAGGATACGGCACCGGGACACTTGACGGCCTTGCCTATCTCACCACCACCCACCCGGGCGATGCCGGGGGAGTTGCGTACCTTCGGACACTCACGGGTAATGAGATTCTTGTTGAAGCAGAGAACGGGGACTACTCCTACTATTCCCGGGTCTCGTCCTTCACCGGGATCCCCGCAATCATCGGACAACCGTTCCACGAATTCATGTGGAGAGTCGATAAAACCGGCTGGTTTACTGAAAGAAAAACGGATATCCGGGACATCTATGAACAACCAGACCTGACCGTCCCGCTCATGAAAAAATACAACGCTACTCTGTTATATGTCGGGGATTCGGAGCGTGAGAGGTACACGGTCAACCTCCCGGTCACCGGACTCATAAAAGTATATTCAGCGGAGAACACGGATATTTACCGACTCTCGGTATGATTTGTTCGCGGCTGCCACCCAGTGACCCGAAGACCGACATGATCCAGTCACGTCGTGGCACAAACCTTTATTTCCGTTCCTGTCGAACTGATATGGCTACATCATTATTTACTGATGAGTAATGAAGGAGCAAAAAACTCCTGAATGAGGTGAGTTATGGCAAAAGGTTACGTTAAGACAGAAGCTCCCGAGGAGCTCCAGAACAAGGCGCTTGAAGCCCTTGAAGTTGCACGAGATACGGGTAAGATCAAGAAGGGATCAAACGAAGCAACCAAAGCTATCGAGCGCAGCATTGCAGCGCTTGTGCTGATTGGTGCGGATGTTGAGCCCGAAGAGATCGTGATGCACCTTGCCCCCCTCTGCGACGAGAAGAAGATCCCTTACATCTTCATCAACAAGCAGAATGACATCGGTGCCGCAAGCGGTCTCGACGTAGGTTCCGCCGCAGCAGCAATCGTCAAGCCCGGTAAGGCAAAAGAGACGATCGATGACCTTGCCAAGCAGCTTACCGCGCTGAAGGCGTGAGGAGTCCAACATGGCAGACGATGCAACGCCAGCGGAAGTAATCGAGGTCGTCGGTTCGACCGGCATGCACGGAGAGGCAATGCAGGTCAAGTGCCGGATCCTTGATGGCAGCAATAAAGGACGGATCATCACCCGCAACACAGTCGGGCCGATCCGTGAAGGGGATGTCCTCATGCTCCTTGAAACTGAGCGTGAAGCGAAGAAGATGTCGAGGCGGTGAAGAGCATGGTTGAACAACACGTCTGCAATTTCTGCGGTCACCAGCTCGAGCCCGGCACAGGCAAGATGTTCGTGAAGAAGGATGGATCAATCTTCTTCTTCTGCAGCTCGAAGTGCGAGAACAACCACAAACTCGGCCGTGTTCCGCGCCGTGTTGAGTGGACAAACGCCGGCAGGAAAGCGGCGAGCAAGAAGGAGTGATCCTGCCATGGACCGCACCTTTGTGATGGTCAAACCCGACGGGGTCCAGCGCGGTCTTGTGGGCGATATTGTTTCCCGTCTCGAGGCAAAAGGCCTCAAACTCGTGGCAGCACGGTTTGAGAAGTTACCGGAATCGCGGGTGACAGAACACTACAAGGAACACAGTTCAAAACCGTTCTTCCCGTCAATGAAGACGTATATCATGGGAAGCCCGTGCTTCCTCATGGTCTGGGAAGGCAAAAACGTGGCCGCGATCGTCCGCACGATGGTCGGTTCCACAAACCCCCAGGAAGCAGCACCCGGTACAATCCGTGGCGACTTTGGCATCGATATTGGCAGGAATGTGATCCATGCCTCTGATTCGCCAGAGAGTGCAGCGCGTGAGATCGGCATCCACTTCAAAAACAACGAAGTATTCGATTACACGCGGATTGACGAATCCGTGGTATACGAATACTGATTTTTTCCTTTTTTCAACTCATATTAGTTCTATGCAGTTTTTCCCATAATTGGAGAAGGGGATTACGGGAAATGACGATATTTTTTTCGTTCCAATCGTGATCATTTATTATGTAATGCAACATTCAGATTGTATATAAGGCAAATCGGATAACCGTAACAGACATTGACGACTCCCATTGAAGCAGGGAGCTCATTGAAATGGCCGTTCTTGAATATCCACAGGAATGGAAACGCGGCATTTCTCTGCAATCGGGAGAACTGGAATAATGGAGTGGGATTTTACATCGGTCGGACTGGTACTGATTGGTAGCAGCATTACTGTTGCCGGTATCATCATTGCAGCGCTGCTCATGGGGATTACAGTTAACGGAGCTCCTTTCCTTCTTATAACTACCACCGTGATTATCGTGATGAGCGCCATTCTCGTCATATTCAGCACGCCGCGAAGTCAGCCCCCAATCTGATCAGGTCAACATGGATGATATGCATACAGTCAGGATATGCAGTGCCCAGATTACGAGTGCTTGGGATGATCCTGACAGAACGTTGAAGAAAACTGACATTTTCATTCGTCATGCAGCGCAATCCGGTGCCGCGCTGATCTGTTTTCCCGAACAATTTGCCACCGGCTGGGATCCCGGTTCCACGAGCCATTCTGAAGAGATAACTGGACATATCATTTCACGTCTCAGGGATCTGGCAAAGGAGAATCATATCGCAATTCTCGGCTCATTCCGCGAGAGACGTAATCCTGCGACACCTCCGAATAATACCGCAGTGGTAATCGATGAAAACGGCAGGAACCTTACCTCGTATTCCAAGATCCACCTTTTCAGTCCGGGGGGTGAGAACACCTGTTTTTCCCCCGGTTCCGAACTGGGTGTATTCAGGCTTGGATCCCTTACGTGCGGTATTGCCATCTGTTACGATCTGCGGTTTCCTGAACTCTTCCGTCTCTACGCAAATGCCGGGGTTGATGCAATGTTCGTTCCATCAGCCTGGCCAGCAGCCCGCATGAGTCACTGGGATCTCTTCATTTCAGCACGAGCCTGTGAAAACCAGATGTATGTGACCGGGATCAACACCACCGGGACAACTCCTGTGGATACGTATTCCGGGGGTTCGATGACGGCTGATCCCACAGGGTCTGTTATCTGCAGGGCCGGGCCAGCGGAACAGTTGCTCTTCTGCGATCTCGATCCGGACGTTGTCAGAACTGCCCGCACCTCATTTCCGGTGGCAAAGGATTGCAGAAAGGATCTCTACGCTGCCTTATCCGGCAGAGTCCTGCGATAGGTTTCCCTGACGGGAGAAGGAACCCTGAAAAGCGCACGCCTATATGTAATCAGCAAACCAATACTATTCCATGTACCATCTCGAATGCGTCAACTGTGGAGCCACCTATCCCGCTGACGAGATCCTGTATAACTGTACCAAATGCGGCCACCTCCTTGCCGTAAAATATTCGCTTGATACGATAAACGTCACCCGGGCTGCGTGGGACAAGCGGCCACTCTCCGTCTGGAGATACAAGGAGTTATTGCCCGTGCATGGCGAACCGGTCACCCTGCAGGAAGGAGGTACCCCTCTGTATCACCTGAAGAAACTCGGTGAAGAGATGGGAATTCCCCATCTCTACGCAAAGCACGAGGGAATGAATCCCTCAGGCTCGTTCAAGGATCGCGGCATGACCGTTGGGGTCTCGATGGCACTCCAGCTCGGGAAGAAGAGCGTTGCATGCGCAAGTACTGGTAACACCTCGGCGAGTCTCGCGGTCTATGCAGCAAAGGCCGGGATCCCGGCCGTGGTCCTGCTCCCTGCCGGCAAGGTGGCAGTCGGCAAGATCGCACAGGCACTGATGCATGGTGCAAAAGTCATCTCCATACGCGGCAACTTCGACAAGGCTCTTGAGATGGTCCACGACCTCTGCCTCACCCACGGGCTGTACCTGCTCAACTCCATCAACCCGTACCGGCTTGAGGGCCAGAAGACCATCGGCTTTGAAGTCGTCGATCAGCTCGGCTATGTACCCGATCGGTTCGTACTTCCCGTGGGTAATGCGGGCAACATCTCTGCGGTTTACAAGGGACTGCTGGAACTGCAGGATCTGGGATTCATCGATCGGCTCCCGATGATGACCGGCATCCAGGCACAGGGCTCAAGCCCCGTGGTTCGTGCCATGCGCGAGAACCTCCCCGAAGTGGTGCCGGAACAGCAACCCGAGACCATTGCAACCGCAATCCGCATCGGGGCTCCCGTCAACGCGGAGAAGGCCCTGACAGCCATCCGGAAGACCGGTGGGCTTGCCGAATCCGTAACCGATGAGGAGATCCTCAGGATGCAGCGGGATCTTGCCCGTAAAGAGGGCATCGGTGTAGAACCGGCATCCGCAGCATCGGTAGCCGGCATCAGAAAACTGGCGGAACGTGGTATGATCGACCGGAATGAACGGATTGTCTGCGTTGTTACCGGCCACCTCTTAAAAGACCCGGATACGGTGATCAAACAATGCGAACCCCCCACCGAGATCGACGCGGATCTGCCCTCGTTGCTCTCTGCGCTGCGCTTATAATCGCACTTATTTTTGTACCTGCTGCCGGTGCGCTGTCAGCAGATTACGTCATCCTACCGAATGGTACAGCTTACCGGGCATCGATCGAAATTACTGATGCATCAAAGTATGAATTTGCCGATGTCGGATTTATGGGAGAGAGCGTCCCGGTACAGGTAGCGGAAGTGCAGCTCGTTGGCAACGGCTCGCCATCCGGGTATAACTGGAGCAGGCCGTGGGGAGCACCTGCATCGATTACATTTGAAAAAGGGAATTATACCGTATCATATCTCGCACCACTGCATGACAATAATCTGCAGGATACCTATCTCCGTCCCTATCACGTGCATGTGACCATTCCCCAGGAGTTCGATGTACGCAACCCGCTTCTTGCCGGGATCAGCCAGGGTGCAAATGTCACCCGGCATGCCGATAATACCACAACCGTGGAGTGGAACAAGACCAGCACATTCAATGTACGGTTTTACGATCCCGGCCGCGAAGAGATCCTCTGGTTCTTTTTGCAGTTCATGGGAATCCTCGTACTCGTCTTGGTAATCATTCCCTATATCCTGTCCATGAAGAAAGCAGAGTGACGGATACCGGGCATCCTTCTCTCAACATCTTCAATCCTTCATTTTTCACCCGATTCCTTCGGGAAAGAAATGTATTTACGGCACAATCTCCAACAAGCTAGAAAAAAGAGGTTTATTCATGATTTTGGAAAGTGCATTAGTTGGAATTATCCAGTTGATCGTCTCGATTATTTTCGCTGTCGTAGCGCTCTACCTCGGATTCTCGGTGCTCAGTAAGATCACCAAGGGTATTGATGAGGAGAAGGAACTTGCCAAGGGCAATGCAGCGGTAGGTATCATCGTTGCAGCGGTCTTTGTTGCAATCGCTCTCGTGGTTGAATCCGGTGTAAGCGGACTTTCAGCAGGGATCAGCAAGGCACTTGCATTAGGTCTCTTCTCCGCAGACGGCCTGATCACCATCGGTCTTTCATTCTTCCAGCTCATCGCCGGGATTGTCCTTGCGGTCGTCGCAATCTACCTTGCCCTGAACATCCTTGACAAGCTGACAAAGGGCGTTGAGGAGTTCGAGGAACTCAAGAAGGGTAACGTTGCTGTTGCACTGGAGATGGGCGGTGTGATCATTGCCGTTGCCTGGATCATCCAGTCCGGTGTCATCGGTATCACCGCAGCACTTATCTAATCCTTTTTTTCGTACGGTAATTTCCGTATTCAAAATGCGATATCACAAAAACGGTCTCCGTCTTGATATCCACACTAGCCGGATGGAATACCTGCCGGTCTGCGATGCAGGACATCTCCCCGGTTTTTCAACGTTACACACGTCACATCAGACGTGAAGTGCCATATTCCGGGAAGGGTTCCCTAACTGGTAACAAGAACAAACGGGATCGCGAATCACAGAATGAGTTGCAAGGAGATAAACTGGATTTTAAAAAAGATATGAAAAAAAATTACTGGTACCCGAATGACTTCATGGTGACTTCGGGATTGACCGCACCGACATGATACACAGCACCTTCTGAAAGTTCATTGATGATGACTTCAGCCGGTGAGAAGAGCGATGTGTCGATCTTGTAGAAGTCATAGCCGGCTTCCTTGAAGATGTCGTTGAACGGTTTGCCGTAGCCCTTGGACTTGTTGCTCGGGATCTTGTCAAGGTAGTCCTTGATCTCGGGTGCATTCATGGTCAGGGAGATCCTGCCGTAGTAGATAGTGGCATCGTTCGTCACGCCCATGGCAAGTTTGGGTCCACGGACCGGTGGCACAGGTGCGCTTCCCATTGCAGCGATGACCTTCCGGGTATCGAACCCGAGCTCGTTGAGCTTGTAGATCGCAGTCTCGACACAGCGTCCCGAGACCTGGATTGAACCGACCATGGAGGAGGTCGGTGCAACAACAGCGCAGACGTTTGCCACATCGACATGGGCCTCTTCTGCGATCTTGTTCATGACATCCGCATTCGGGAGGTGGTCGCTCTCAAGACAGATGACGGCACAGTCATAGTCGTCCTCATACTCGATAACCTCAAAGGTGTGCTTGGGCTTGAGCGAGAGCGCCCGGGCCGGGCCGCTGCCCATCGCGAAGTAGTTGCCGACCTTCACGGTCCAGCCGGCTTTCTGTGCTCCAAGGCAGGCTATCGATGGGAAGTCCGTGTTCACATCGATGAACGGCATCGGGATGCCCTTGATCTCTCCGTTCCGGAAGTTAACTTCTCCAAGACCGCCCATGCAGATCTCGGTAAAAGCCCTGCCAGCGGCATAACCCCCGCGGACACTGACCCCGCAGTCGACGATACGTGCGCCATTGTCCAGTTCATGGTATGCGCAGTTAAATTCCTCAGCAAGATCCGCCAGATTATCAAAAATCTCCAGTGCCAGTTCGTTAACACTCAGCATTATAGAAAACCCCTTCATTATTACAGAGGGTCTGGGAATAGATAATATTTTTCAAATATCGGGTCGGGATACGACGGTGTCGTCAGGAGAGGTATTCCAGCACCCTGGCCGGTTCGTAACGGAGCGTGATGATCCGGGTCCTACCCTTACCTTCACGGTATTGCAAATTGACGAGGCGCATGGCATCGAGTTTCTTGATGATCTCGTAGAACCGGGTGTACCCGATCGGGACCGACTCCTTGAAGGACTTGTACACATCCCCGGCATTCATCTCATGCTCCTTGTCGCTCCTCTCGGCGATCATCTTCAGGATCTGGCGTTCCTCGCCCTTGAGAGTCTTCACCGTATAGGCCAGGTGGAGGTATTTCGAGACCTCATAGGCTCCGCAGATATCCCCGCGTTCGATACTGCGCCGGGCTGCCCGTTCAGCGGAGAGTGTCGCCCGCTTGAGGAGATCGACTCCCACCCGCAGGTCCCCGCTCTTCAGGGTCTGTTCGACAACAAGACCCAGCAGTTCCTCGGACAGGACGCCGGAGAAGAGACCCTGCATCACGCGGGCCTTCATGATCTCCCGCACTTCTGCATCCCCGTACGGGGGGAAGTAGATCTCCGTGGGCCGGAAGACCGATGAGACCCGGGCATCGACAGCTCGGCTGAGATCCACGTCCATATCGCTGATGATGACGATTACACCGATCCGCGTGCCCTCGTAGGTCTCGTGCGAGCGAAGCAGAGTGTAGAGCACCTTGTTGATCTCGTTCTCGTAGAGGAGATAATTCGCATCGTCAAGCGCAACAAGGAGAACGATCTCTTCTTTTATCAGGTGCCGGGCCACGGCATCGAAGACCTGCTTGAACGACGTGCCGGAAGAAGGTGGCAGGTGCCCGACAAGTTTCCGGTAGATCTGGGAGATGATCGCAAACTTGGTATTGTCGATCTGGCAGTTGATATAGACCGGCACGAGTTTCTTTGTCGTCTCTTCAATTTCCTGGAAGAGTTTCCGGATACTCGTGGTCTTCCCTGTACCGGGGAGCCCCTTGCAGACACTGTTCATGGGCCTGCCGCCGCGAATGCCGGGCTTGATCTGGAATGCCAGCTCGCGCATCTGGTCATCCCTGAATTCGAACTGCTCGGGAACGTAATCGATCTCCAGTACCTCAGGGTCCCGGAACAGCGTCTCGTCCCACATCAGCAGGTTCTTTTTCATCTCATTACACCTCTACGCGATCGGTAATAACTGCATTGATTATTATCCCCGGAATAGATGAGGGGGTTAAATGGATTTTATGGTGGGGATACCATGACATCATGCCACAGGCAAAACAAAATTTTTTGCGTCTGATTATACCGATGCGCATAACGTTACATTCACCGGGCTGTATCAGGGCAGACCGCCAGGATCATCTCATGGGGAGACAAGCCGGTTTACCTTCTCAACCGCTTCATCCGCACTGAGAGCACCGGCGTCTGCCCCGACTCGCTTCCAGAGATCGGGCATGAGATTGAACGGGTACCCGCCGATAACGATACGTGTTCCTGCGGTCGCTGGATCAGCCCTGATTGCCCGGACCAGCTCATATACCTGGGGAAGATGGTAGGGCATGGTGGATGAGATGGCGATGGCATCGGCATGGCGATCCTGAATCATTGCTATGATCGATGTGGCGGGTACATTTGCACCGATATACACGGAATCCCAGCCATCCATCTCAAAAAAATCGGCAACCATCCGGATACCGATATCGTGGAGCTCGTCAGAGACACAGGTCGCGACAAGGGACCGGCCTCTCCGTTTCTGTTTCCGGCTCTCCTGCATCACGTGGTTATACAAAAGTGTAATGAACTGCTCGGTGGTCCCGGTAATATAGTGCTCCTGGGCAACATTTGCCTGCCGGATCTGCCAGAGCCGTCCGGTCTCCTGTAAGGCCGGCTGGAAGATGTACCGGTAGAGATCCCGTATGGGCACATTCTTGTCAAGCTGCTCCATGATGAGGACCCGTGCCTTTTCCCGGTCCGTGGCAAACAGTGCAGAAAGATAGGCGCGGGCCTGCGCTGCAAGAGGATTATCCTCATGGATAAACGATGGAATCTCCTGCGGGGGGGATGCGAGCAGGGCGCGGGCCTGTGCAATATACGCGCTGGCCGTCAGGCCCTCTTCTTCCGGGAGTTCTTTGAGTAATATCTCGTTGAACGCCACAAGACTTGTTGCAAGCGTATCCCCGGGCAGGTAGTATGAGGTAAGAACCACCTGCACCCAGCTGACATAGTCAAGGAAGATTGCAGGGTCATCGACAGCAAGCGATTCACGCAGGTACCTGACATGATACCTGAAATCTTCTAATGTGTGTGATCGCTGGTAATCACTGAATTTCCGGAATAGTTCAGGATAGAGTTCCCCGTACCGGTCATATGCCTTCGTTGCAATCTTCCCTTCGTCCATCGCAACGGGATGGTAAAGGTGGTTTTTGCCTGGTGCCATAGCTGCTCCGCATCCGATATACCTGATCTCACCGGGCATCGGTGATATTAGTATTGTTTGCCGGGCACTGACAGGACCGGGCTCCCGGCTGGAGTCCCTGCGGATGTTGTAAAAAGAAATAAATTGATAGTTATCGACCACTTACCTGCGGTGCGTGATGAAAGTTACCCCCACTGATTCATGATGACGCATGGGATCTGATGCCGCACTCTTCAATTGAACAGGAATTCTAAGAATTCTGTTGCCTTTTTTATCCCGAATTTTCCTTCACAGGCCGCTTTCTCAGAGAATGCTGACGTACTGTCCGTGCCTTTACCCCGGACCACGAACGGCACCGGATCCCGGGTATGGGTCTTTGCACGGATCGGTGTCGGGTGGTCGGGAAGCACCGCGATAACCCCGTCGAAGCCATCCATGATCATGCCCACGACTTCATCAACCTTCTCGATCGCCTTCACCTTCTCTTCAATACTGCCGAGATGCCCGGCCTCGTCCGGCGCTTCGATGTGGAGATACACAAAGTCGAGATGCTTGATCGCTTCAAGGGCATACCGGGCCTTGGCGTGGTAGTCCGTATCGAGATAGCCGGTGGCCCCCGGTACCGTGATGACCTCCATTTTGGCACAGCGGGCAATACCGTTGAGGAGATCCACCGCTGATATCATCCCGCCCTTCTTCCCGTACTTCTTCTCAAAAGAGGGAAACGCCGGCTTCTTCCCCCCGCTCCACGGCCAGATCTGCGTTGCCGGGCGTTTGCCGGCAGCCACCCGGGCTGAGTTGACCGGGTGGTTACCAAACACGCGTTTACTCGTCTCTATGCACCGCAGGAGCAGCTCCGCATCGCCGCCCTTCGGAAGATACGGGGCAATGCCCTGCCCCACGATGTCGTGCGGGGGCGTGGAGGTGGTACCCTTTCCCCCGTGGACGACCAGCAGGTTCCGGTAACTGACACCGGCCTGGACCGTTACGTCAGGAACGGCAGGCTGGAGCGAAGCGAAGAGTTCCTTTCCCTCCGCACTGGAGATGTGACCGCTGGAGAAGTCCGCCATCGTATCATTCTCGATGGTCACGAGATTGCAGCGGTAGGCAATATCATCCGGGGCAAGATCGACGCCCATGCTCAGTGCCTCAAGCGGACCGCGACCGGTATAGTACTCTTCCGGGGCATACCCGAGAACCGCCATGTTCGCGATATCGCTGCCGGCCTCGTACCCATCGGGGATGGTCCGGAGCATCCCACAGGAACCCTCGCGGGCCATCCGGTCCATGTTCGGGGTCTTTGCATATTCAAGCGGAGTCTTGTTGCCCAGTGCCGCAATCGGCTCATCCGCCATGCCATCCCCGAGGACAACGATGTACTTCATCTCACTGCCCCTGGACAGCAGCCTGTGCCGCGATCCGTACGCTCTCGCGGGACCCCAGTTCCGGTCTCCAGCCCAGTGCCTTGAGCCGTTCAACCGAGAGCTGCATCTTTGGCACATCGCCAACCCAGCCCAGTTCCCCGCCGGTGAACCGGTAGTGCACGTTCTTTAATCCCATGGCTTCCGTCACGATGTCCGCAATGGCCACCACATCGATCCAGTCCTCGGAGCCGATATTGAAGGTGTTCACCGGCTGCTTCGCATGCGCTATGGCAAACTCCACGGCCCGGATACATTCCCGCACTTCAAGATAGGACTTGGTCTGTTTGCCGTTGCCAAGGATCTCCAGTTCCTTTGGATTTCTTTTAAGTTTCCTGACAAAATCCGTGATAACGCCGTGGCCGCTGCGCGAACCGATGATATTGGCAAACCGGAACTGCCATGACCGCATCTCAAACGAGTGGCAGTACGCCGAGATGAGTGCCTCGCAGGCAAGCTTACTCGCACCATAGACCGAGACCGGCTCAAACGGGGCATAATACTCTGGGGTCGGGATGACCGTTGCATTCCCGTATACCGTCGATGTGGAGGTGAAGACCAGTTCCGGCACGGCATGCACCCGCATTGCCTCAAGCACCC
Organism: uncultured Methanoregula sp.; assembly: GCA_964592875.1. Classification (GTDB taxonomy): domain Archaea; phylum Halobacteriota; class Methanomicrobia; order Methanomicrobiales; family Methanospirillaceae; genus Methanoregula. The sequence continues at coordinate 132,239 of CAZQGG010000005.1, read as the reverse complement.
GGTACGTGGCAACGATATTGTTCTGGAAGGTGGGATCCGGGGTCATGGCGCTCTGGCGCACATCCGGATCGGCGGCAAGGTGGTACACCCGGTCCGCCCCTTTGAGGGCATCCTGCCAGCCGTCAGAAAGGAGATCCGCTTTGACCAGTCGTGCCCGGCCCGATTTGAGATGCCCGGCTATCGTCTCTTCGTGTCCTGCGGCAAGGGAGTCGATGACAACAACACGGTCTCCGCGTGCAACAAGGGTATCCACCAGATGCGAGCCGATGAACCCGGCTCCGCCTGTCACCACATCAAACATCAATACCTAATATGTCATTAATGCTATAGGATTACTGCTATGTTCATAGGGATCGATCACGGCACCACCGCCATGCGGTTTGCCGGGGAAGCCCGCGAGTTCAAGGTGTCGCGGGAAGCTGCAAAGGACTTCCACATCGCTGACCTCGCCAGAATCTGCCCGCTGGACGAGATCGAAGGCATCGCGGTCTGCTATTCGATGGGCGACAACTTCTCGAAGATCACCCGGATCGGAAAGGTGCAGAACCGGGGTCTTGTCAGCCGCGAAGGGGCCGGCAAGCATATCGGCGGCGGCACGCGGGTCTTTGACGAAGTGGCGGCAAGCGGCATCCCCGCAGTTGCCATGCCGGGCCTCCACCGGGGATCCCCGACCGATCCCCGCTTCAAGGCCTACTCCCACCAGACCAGCCCCGAGAAGATCGGTATCGCGTATGAGGCCTGCCATGATCTCGGGGACGATGTGATCGTATCGGACATCAGTTCCAACACGGTCACGCTCCTCGTTTCTCAAGGGAAACTGGTCGGCGCTTTCGATGCCTGCATCTTTGCCCCGGGCATGCTCCACGGCGCCCTCGACGTGGACGCGATCCGTAGGATCGACAACGGGGACTGCACAGCAAACGATGCATTCCAGCACGCGGGCGTGAACTTCTCCCAACCGGAACCCGAGCGCCTGCGCACGGTTGCTCTGTTCGCTGCCATGGAATGTGCGGCAATGCGGCTCCTCAACCCCCATGCAGCCATTGCACTGGCCGGCAGCCTTGCACCGGCCCTTGCACCGGAAGTGGAGGCGCTTCTGGGCACAAGGGTGAGGGTATACGATGAATGGTGCGCATCCCGCGGCTGTGCACGGATTGCAAAAGACGTCTTCTCCGGCACCCGGACGATTCTCGGACTCGATATGGATCTCTAGGCATATCCGGATTACCGGGAAAAACCCTGTCATTCCCTTTTTTGGTTCCAAAAAAACCGGAGAACCTGCCATGGGGGGTTCCGCGTGCCAAAACCCATGCGAAGGGGGGGGTCAACCGCCAACCCCCCCACCATCAGGCATAAGCCCCAACCAGCCTCTTCACCATCATTCCCGACGCAGGATTCCGATCCGGCATTGTTCCGGTAAAGCCATTTTCACGCAATTTCCGGCCCTGATGGGGGGGTCGGAGCATACCCCCCCAGGCACAGGGCGGGGGGGTCGACCGGTAACCCCCCCACCCCCCACCAGGGGGGTTGACACGATTTTTTTTCCAAAGGGTGGGGGGGTCGATCTTTGACCCCACCCCACATGGAGTTCAGAACAGTCCTATCCCAGGGACAGAATAACCGGGCATCTGATACAGATTTATTATTTTACCTGCCGGATGAACCGTCGTTGCGTACAGATCAGCATTATTAATAGTGATAAATTACCACGGTAATGCGCAATAATTGCGGGTAGCGAAAGATGATTACCGGGTGTAAAGTCATGATAATTTACACACGCCGGTCGTTTCCTTATCATGTGAAAGCATTGGGGATTTTTCCTTGAGAGAATTACGTATCCACGGCAGGGGTGGCCAGGGGTCTGTCACAGCTGCCGAACTCATCGCCGTCGCTGCATTCGAGGGCGGCGTCTATGCCCAGGCATTTCCGGCATTCGGTGTTGAGCGGCGCGGGGCCCCCGTACAGGCATTCGTACGGTTCGATAACAAAACAATCCGGCTCCGGAGCCAGGTGTACGAACCCGATTACATCATCGTCCAGGACAGCACGCTGATCAAGGATGTCAATGTGTTCCTGGGAGTCAAGCCCGGTGGCATTGTCATCGTCAATACCGAGAAGAAGCCGGACTACAAGGTACCGGAAGGCGTGAAGCTGATCACCATCGATGCAACCTCCATTGCTCTCAAGACGCTCGGTCTGCCCATCACCAATACAACCCTGATGGGCGCGTTTGCCGCAGCCACGGGAGAGATCCAGTTTGCCGCCCTGGAGAACGCACTGAAGCACCGCTTCCACGGCGACATGGCAACCAGGAATATCGCCGCAGCAAAGATCGCATTCGATACCGTCAAGGGGGCAGCATAATGGCACTCGCTGTCGGCTGCCGCGCCCACCCGGGGAAGTCCCGGGACAACAAGACCGGATCGTGGCGGGTCTTTACGCCCGTCTTCGACCATGAGAAGTGCTCGAAGTGCGGGATGTGCCAGACCCTCTGTCCCGAGGGTTGCATCAACGAGGATGCAGAAGGCACATTCATCCCCGATTACGCGTACTGCAAGGGATGCGGGATCTGCGCTGCAGAGTGCCCGAAAGACGCGATTGTCATGAAACTGGAGGAGAAGTAGATGATGCATATTACCGAAGGATCGTTTGCCGTTGCAGAAGCAGTCCGGCTCTGCCGCCCGCAGGTGGTCTCCGCCTACCCGATCACCCCCCAGACCCATATCGTCGAGGCGCTCGCGGACTTTGTTGCCAACGGCACACTCGATGCAGAATACATCACCGTGGAGAACGAACTCTCTGCGCTCTCGGCCTGCGTTGGCGCCAGCGCCGCAGGTTCCCGTACATACTCTGCAACAACGTCACAGGGCCTCATGCTGATGGCGGAAGTTGTCTTCAATGCAGCGGGCATGCGCCTCCCCATCGTCATGTCCATCGCGAACCGTGCCATGGGAGCACCGCTCTCGATCTGGAACGACATGCAGGACTCGATCTCACTCCGCGATGCCGGGTGGCTCCACTTCTATGCCGAGGACAACCAGGAGGCAACCGACCTCCATTACATCGCGTACCGCGTCTGCGAGGATCACAAGGTGCTCCTGCCGGCGTTCGTCTGCTTTGACGGGTTCATCCTCTCCCATACCTACGAACCGATCGACATGCTGACGCAGGAGGATGTGGACAAGTACCTGCCGAAGTTCTCCCCGTACGAGCGGCTGGATGCAGCTGACCCGATCAGTTTCGGCATGTATGCAACGCCCGAATACTATCTTGAGTTCCGGTACGAGCACGACATGGCCGTCAAGGGCGCACGGGAGATCATCGCAAAGGCCGGTGCAGAGTTCAAAGCACTGTTTGGCAGGGACTACAGCGCGATGGTGGAAGGATACCACATGGAGGACGCCGAGACCGTCATCGTTGCCATGGGCTCTATCTGTGGTACGGTCAAGGATGCGATCGACGAAATGCGAGCCAACGGGAAGAAAGTCGGCCTCTTAAAGATCCGCGTCTTCCGCCCGTTCCCCTCAGAGGAGGTGGCAAAGGCCCTTAAGGGGGCAAAGTGCATCGCCGTGCTGGATAAGAACATCTCGCTCGGTGCCAAAGGGGCAACAGCCCTCGAAGTAAAAGATGCCCTCTATGGCTCCACGGTACCGGTCTTCAACTACATCCTCGGGCTTGGCGGCAGGGACGTACGGAAGAAGGACATCAAGGAGATCGTTGCATTGGCAGAGAAGGGTCAGGGCGACCAGTTCTACGGCCTGCGAAAGGAGGTGCTCTGACATGGCAGAGAAATGCAAGACCTGTGAGCTCTTCGATTCCGGCCACCGTGCCTGCGGGGGTTGCGGCGCATCCCTCGCTGCACGCCTGGTAACAAAGGCTGCCGGTCCGGAGACCATCGTTGTCTCTTCAACCGGGTGCATGGAGGTCTTCTCCACGCCCTACCCGGAGACCGCGTGGAAGGTCCCGTGGATCCACTCCCTCTTCGAGAACGCTGCTGCCGTTGCATCGGGTATCGAAGCCTCGCTGAAAAAACAGGGGCGCAAGGAGAAGATCGTGATCATGGCCGGTGACGGCGCAACGTTCGACATCGGGATGATCACTATCAGCGGTGCCTTCGAGCGCGGCCATGATTTCACCTACATCTGCTACGATAACGAGGCCTACATGAATACCGGTATCCAGCGCTCCGGGGCCACACCGTACGATGCCAGCACGACCACGAGCCCTGCCGGCTCGCATTCGTTTGGCAACAAGCGGCCCAAGAAGGATATGCCGGCGATCCTTGCCGCACACGGGGCGCCCTACGTGGCAACCGCATCCATCGCCTACCCGGCCGATCTCATGCAGAAAGTCGAGAAAGCGATCAACACCCCCGGACCATGCTATGTGCAGGTCCATGCGCCATGCTGTACAGGCTGGGGATTTGAGGGTGAACAGACCATCGCCATCGCGAAACTCGCCATCGAGACCGGCCTCTGGCCGAACTTCGAGATGATTGATGGCAAGGTAACCAAGGTGAAGAAGGTTGTCAGGAAACCGGTCACCGAGTACCTCAAGACCCAGAAACGGTTCCGCCACCTCTTCAAGCCAAAGCAGCAGGATGCCGAGATCGCTGCCATCCAGGCCATCGCGGACAGGAATGCAGAAAAATATGGTCTCGATATCAAACTCAACAAGAAGGAATAACAACATTCCTTTTTGAATTGTAATCTCTGTTTTACGATCATTTTCTTTGATTCTTAACCCCTCGGTCTTACACCCTCGGGGATGGAATCTGCGTAAAAGAAGAAGATAATCAGCAATGTTATTAATTCCGAAGGCGACATTAGTAGGTTATCGGGCTCGTGGTCTAGTCGGTTATGACGTCGCCCTTACACGGCGGAGGTCGCCGGTTCGAATCCGGCCGGGCCCATTAGTAAAAAAAGGTTACTTTTTTGCAATGTCGACAAGCGTGACTTTCAGGTTCAGGTTCTGACCTGCCAGCTCGTGGTTTCCATCCCATGTGATCGTTGATGGCGTGACATTGATGATCCTTACGTGTGCAATCGCATTATCGGACTTTCGTGTTATCTCATAAGGCTGACCCACAACAAACGTCGTATTCCCGGGTAATGACGAGAGGTTGACCGTTTGCACAAGAGATTGCTGATAGACACCAAACGCCTTCTCAGGAGGGAGGGTCACGGTCTTTGTCTCGTTTTGCTGCATCCCGGTCACAACATCCGATAAACCGTAAGGAAGGGTCGCTTCATTCCCGAGAGTAAAGACAAAGGGAGTTGAATTCAGATTGGACTGCACAACCGTTCCATTTTCCAGTGTCCCGGTAAAATAAATGGCTACGGTATCGCCCTGGTGTGCAACAAACGGGTTGAAGAAATAGTATGCAATACCGGCAATCACCACGAGAGCCACGAGGACCACAATCGCGTACTGTTTCATCTTCTTTCTGCGGGCAGCCACTGCCTCCTTACCCTTCACTTTCTCGGATTTTTTCATGATATCTTCCAGTACCTTACATCGGGTTCCCTAATACAATTGCCTTTCTTTTGGAGAGAGCCGAACAACCGGGCGGTACCCCTGCATGAGCATCCGGACAGGGTCACAATTGCACGGTATTTATACCACGAAAACGAATGTAGTGGTGTTCATCATGGCAGAGGAAGTGAGGGTTGCTGAGGTCAATGGAAAGAAGGTCCAGTGGGACCCGGCGCAGATGCGTAAGATACAGGAACATCCCTGTTTTTCCGAGAAGGCATGCCATAATTTTGGCAGGTGCCACATCCCGGTTGCTCCCAAGTGCAATATCCAGTGCAACTACTGCATCCGGGACTTCGACTGCGTCAACGAGAGCCGACCCGGTGTCACGACGCGGGTCCTGAATCCCGACGAGTCCATGGACATGGTCAAGAAGGTCGTGGACAAGTACAATTACATCAAGGTTGTCGGCATTGCCGGGCCCGGCGATCCGCTGGCAAACGAGGAGACCTTCGAAACCCTCTGCCGGCTCCACGAGCAGTACCCGAACGTCATCAAATGCATCAGCACCAACGGTCTCCTCCTTCCCGACAAGATCGACCTCCTCCAGAAGTACGACGTGGGAAACATCACTGTCACGTTAAATGCGATCGACCCCGAGATCGGGGCGAAGATCTACCAGTTTGTGGACTACAAGGGGAAGCGCTACGAGGGGCTTGAAGCGGCAAAACTCCTCCTCTCCCAGCAGATGAAGGGTATCGAGGAGGCGGTGAAGCGCAACATGATCGTCAAGATCAACACCGTGTACATCCCCGGGATCAACGAGGATCACATCCCGGCAATCGCCAAGAAGGTCGGCGAGATGGGTGTCTATACCTTCAACCTGATCCCGCTCATTGCCCAGTACAAGTTTGCCAATATCACCCCACCCACGCAGGAGATGAAGAAGAAGATGCAGGACGAGTGCGGGAAATATGTCAAGCAGATGCGGCACTGCCAGCGCTGCCGTGCCGATGCCATCGGCAAACTCGGCCACGATGTCCAGTCGTGCATGTACGAGAACAAATAATTCCTTTTTTTGAGCGGGAGCAATCCGTTCCAGACCCTCCCCTTAAGCGGGGGGGGATTTTTAAAAAAAAGTTTCAGGATGTGAAACCTGTCGGGAGCCCTGGCAGGGAATCCGGCGAACGGCCGGTACTGATGATCGTATTGAGTTCGGTAATGATCGGCTGGAGTGAATCGGGGATAACGGAATCCTCCGTGACGATCGTCTTTTCGAAGTAGGTGATACGGTACTGCAGGAGATCGGCGCCGGTATGCCGCGAGGTGTAATTGCCTTCAAGGGACTTGAAATCCGCAGATTCAAACAGCCGGAGAATCCGCGCCAGTTCCGATTTGCTCACCTGAAAATTCTGGGTGGAGCTCCGCGTTGAGAGCACCGCATACCCGTTATCGAAGATGACAAGGCGATCATCGACACCGGCAATGCCCCCGGTACGGTGATAATTCAGCACCACGCCCGGCGCGGCAGTCCCCGTCGTAGCCGGGGCTTTTTCCCCCAGGCATCCTGCCGATAGTACCGTTGTAACAACGATGCAGAGAACGAATACAGCCATCCACGATCTTATAGACATCACTCCTTTTGCGTGTGAGGAAAATTCGCGGTTCGTATCAGATCTGAAGCACGTCGGACTTTGCCGGCTTACCGGCATTCTTCCGATCCGGCAGCACTTCTTCAAGGGCGGCAACAAGGCTGTCCACCTTCGGGTTGTTGATGGTGTCGCGGAACGCCGCGATCTCGGCACCGTTCATCAGCATGATCCCCTTCTTCTTCATCGGGAGGCCGGTCGGACCAACGGGGTTGATATCGATCGCAAGCGATGCCGGGCGATTCTTGGTGGCCGGGAGACGAATGATGGAGACTCCCTTGACGGTGGTCGGCTTGCGTTCCCAGTCCTGTCCTTCTTCAATGAAGGTCTTGAGTATTTCTGGTAATTCCATGAGAAGAACATTTAATTTATATATTAAAATGCTATCCGTTCCATCGCGAAGGTAACGATCCCGCTCATTCACTCTCTCCGGGAGACACCTGCCGCTTCCGCCATGTTAATCCACCGTGAAGCGCAAACGCGTACTACTCACAGCAGAACACGGGATCTCTTTCTATGCCGGTCATGACCATTCCCAAGAACCAGCCGTTCTCACTCGACCAGACGCTTGCGTGTGGCCAGGTCTTCCGCTGGGACCGCGCCACGGACGGATGGTGGACGGGGGTCGTCGGGAACCACGTGATCCGGATCCGCCAGGAGGGGGCCCGGCTGGAATACTCCGGGGCTCCGGCCCCGTTCATCCGGCACTACTTTTCCCTGGATATCGACCTTCTCCCCATTCTTGCATCCATTGATAACGACCCCGTAATCCACGATGCGATCACCCGCACCTGCGGCCTGCGGCTCGTGCGCCAGCCCCCGTGGGAGTGTACGGTCTCCTATATCTGCTCGACAAATTCCAATATCCCGACGATCCGCAAGAGGATCGCGTCCCTTGCTGAACGGTTCGGCAGGCCGGTTGAATCCGGGGAAACGACATTCTACACCTTTCCCGGGCCATCCTGTATTACCGGTGATGGCCACGACGGGCTGACGGTGTGCCGTCTCGGGTACCGCCAGCCCTACGTGTATGGCACCTCCTGTACGGTCACGGATGTGAAGGCCTGGGAGGAGACGATCCGGAGGCTCCCCTATGCGGAAGCGCGGAAGGAGATGATGAAACTGCACGGGATCGGCCCGAAGGCCGCGGACTGCATCCTGCTCTTTGCCTTCCAGAAGTACGAGGCATTCCCGGTCGATGTCTGGATCCGCCGCATTATGCAGGAACACTACCTGCCGGACCTGCCAACAGGCACCCCGCTCAGTAATTGTGACTACGATACGATCCGTAATTTTGCCCGCGGGCATTTTGGGGAATACTGCGGGTGGGCGCAGGAGTACCTGTACGCAGGAAGGGAAGGATAAAAAAGAATAACGAAAGGGACTTTTACGTCCCGATATCCCAGCTGCAACCGTATTTTTTCTGTTCCTTGCTGAGGGTGTCGATGGTGAGTCCGAGTGAGGCGAGCTTGAGGTTTGCCACCTGCTCGTCGATCTCATTGGGCACATCGTACACACCGCCTTTCATCTTCTTCCCGTTCTTTGCAATGTACAGGGTGCAGAGTGCCTGCAGGGCAAAACTCAGGTCCATGACCTCGATCGGGTGGCCCATGCCCTTGGGCGTGGCAAGGTTCACGAGCCGGCCTTCAGCAAGGACATGGATTGCTTTTCCCTTGAGCATGAACGTCTCGATACCGTCCCGCGGGATCACCTTATCGGCGTTCTTGCGGAGATTCTCGATATCGATCTCGACATTGAAGTGGCCGGCGTTTGCGAGGATTGCACCGTTCTTCAAGAGTTTGAAGTGCTTTGCAGCAATGACACCCATGTTACCGGTCGTGGTGACGAAGATGTCGCCTACCTTTGCCGCATCTTCCATCGTCATGACCATGAACCCGTCCATGTGCGCTTCAAGGGCACGCCGGGGATCGATCTCGGTGACCACAACTTTTGCACCAAGCCCGTGAGCCTTTCGTGCAAGACCCCGGCCGCAGTAGCCGTACCCGGCAACCACGAAATATTTCCCGGCGATCAGGGTGTTGGTCGTGATCATGATCGAGGAGAGCACGCTCTCCCCGGTGCCATGGACATTGTCGAAGAAGTGTTTCATCGGGGTATCGTTCACGGCAACCACGGGGAACTCCAGCTTGCCCTCGGCAGCCATGGCCCGGAGGCGGTGGATACCGGTGGTGGTCTCTTCGCACCCGCCGATCACCGTCTTGATGAGGTCGCGGCGCTTGGTGTGGATGTAGTGAATGAGATCCATCCCGTCATCGATGGTAATGACCGGTTTTGCATCGAGCACCTGATCGATGGCGGCATAGTACTCATCGGTCGTGCAGGCACGCTTGGCATAACAGTGCACGTTCCTGACCTTCCCCAGTGCCTCAGCCACATCGTCCTGCGTGGAGAGCGGGTTGCACCCGGTGATGTGCACCTCAGCGCCGCCCGCGGCAAGCGTGGAGACGAGGTTTGCGGTCTTGGCCTCGACGTGGAGTGCCATGCCGATGGTCATGCCTTCGAAGGGTTTCTCCTTCGCGAACTGTTTTTTGATCGCTGCAAGTGCAGGCATGTACTGCCCGGCCCATTCAATCTTCAGTTTTCCGGTATTATTCATGGATATCCTCTGCAATCCGGAACGGGAGAGCGCACGTGCCCGATACCGCCCGGAGGTCTGACTACCCTATCAGTACGCACGGCAAGTTAGATAAAAACTCCGGGATACCTGACTCATGTGGAAATATAGATAGTATCCGCCACGAAAGAGTGTAACGAATGGTGTTGACACGACGGATCATCCCCTGCCTTGACTTGAAGGACGGCAGGGTGGTGAAAGGAACCAACTTCCTCGGGCTCCGGGATGCCGGGGACCCCGTGGAGCTTGCGAGCCGGTACAACGAACAGGGTGCCGACGAAGTGGTCTTCCTCGATATCACTGCCTCCAAAGAGAAGCGGGGCATCATCATCGATGTGATCCAGCGGGCTGCCGACCAGCTCTTCCTCCCCTTGACCGTCGGAGGCGGCCTCAAGTCCACCGAGGATATCCAGCAGATTCTCAGGGCCGGGGCCGACAAGGTGAGCCTGAACACCAGCGCAGTCCACGACCCATCGCTCATCACCCGGGGTGCGGAAGCCTTCGGCACGCAGTGCATCGTCTGTGCCATGGATGTGCGCCGGAATTTTACCCCGAACGAGAAGGCTAATCCGGTAACACTTGCAGATGGACGGACCTGCTGGTACGAGATTGTGATCTACGGAGGGAGCAAACCCACCGGCATCGATGCAATCGCATGGGCAAAGGAGGCAGAGGAGCGGGGCGCCGGGGAGATCCTCTTAACGAGCATGGAGACCGACGGCACCAAGAACGGGTTCGACCTCGCGATCACCGCAGCGATCTCGGACGCTGCGGGGATCCCCGTCATAGCAAGCGGCGGGGTTGGTACCCTCGAACATTTTTATGACGGGTTTACCTCGGGAAAAGCGGATGCCTGCCTTGCCGCAAGCGTCTTCCACTACGGCGAGTTCACCGTAAAAGACGTAAAAGAGTATCTCAGAGGCCGGGATATCCCGGTACGGCTCTGAGGTCGAACTCAAACGCAGCCACGGGGTGCTCGAGCTCGAAAGCTGTCAGGACGGCGGGGTGGACCTCGCCAAAGACCCCTATCGTCTTCCCGCCCGCGATGATATCCGCACGCCGCCCGTCAATAAACGCCGGGTCGGCGGATTCTTTCACCGTATAAGCAATAGAAAGTTCGTGCAGCACGGCATCGGCAAGTGCATAGGCTTCCGAGAAGTCTGCATCCGGGTGCGTACTGACGCCCGCTGCCTGCTGGTGGGTTGTGCAGTCCCTCACCACGTCACCGACCGAGAAGAGGCGCTGCGGCAGCTCACGGTGCCGGTTCAGGGTAAGGAACTCCAGCATCAGCGGGAGCAACTCGGTCCGAACAACGGTATTGTCGATGCTGATCGGGTGCATCACGTGCAGGACGCTCGGGGATTCGGTGCGCTGCATCTTTGTGTACAGGACATCCTCGCTCGTGAGCGTGAACGGCATCACTTCAAGGTAGCCAAGACCCGTGAAACATTCGCGGGTGACCTGGGCAAAGAACTGGACCGGGCTCGGTTTTCCCACCGTGAACGTTGCCGGGGGTTTGGATTCGAGGTTCTCGTACCCGTATGCGATTGCGACATCCTCGAAGATGTCCCAATCGTGCATGATGTCGGCCCGGTAGCAGGGAACCTGCACCCGCACCTTGTCGGCACATTCCGGCACGGCCCCGTAGCGCATCTTTTCGAGGAGGGCGGCCATCGATTGCGGAGTCAGGTGGATGCCGAGTATCTTCGCACATTCCGGCACACTCACAACCCGCTCCACCGGGGCGAGCGTCGGGGTCTGGACGCCATCAATCTCCACGCTCTCGATCCGGGCCCCGGCCTCTGCCATCGCCGTGCAGATGATGTTCACGGCAACACTGACCGCCCGCTTGTCGGTGCCGGTCGTATCGAGGAGGATGTTCTTCGTGTCAATTGTCACGCGGGTCCGCTCGCCGTTGATGATCGGCGGGAATGAGAGGACGTGGTCATCATCGTCCACGATCAGCGGGTAGAGGGAGAAGTCCTTTACTAACTTCGCATAGTCCCGACCCTTCGGGTGCTTCTCAAGGATCTCGTCCATCGTCATCTTTTCTTTGAAGTCGAGCGGGATGAAGCCCCGGCTCGGCCGGGAGGCGATGTAATGGAACGGCGGCTTCACGGTGTCCATGTCGTGGATGCCGATCGCGACCTTGCTCCGGCCCCGACCCACGGCCCAGTGCAGCGACTCCTGCAGGGACATGATGCTCTGGATCGACTCGTCATCGAACGAGACGCCCCGGATGACTGCTGCTCCCAGAACGGGACGGATCTCCGCAAGGGCCGGGTCCACCGTGAATTTTATGCCGGACGGCTTTACCGGGTAGGCCGGCAGACCGGTCTCGATGCCGAGAAAACCCCGCATGGCCCGGGCCACGCCTTCGGGGCTGAAGAGATCGGGGCGGTCCGGGAAGAACTCCACGTCCGCGTGGTCCTCCTCGATCCGCTCCACGTCCGATCCGATCAGGGGGACCTTGTCGAGGATCGTCTTCTTATCGGTACGGGTGAGCCGTTCGAGATATTTGTAGGGCAGCGTGATAACCGCCATTTACACACCTCCCCGCGACTTCCGGTATGCCGGTGTCTCCCGGAGGAACGCGACATCGCTCTTGTGCAGCAGCCGGAGATCCTTGAGGCCCAGCCGGAGCATCGCGATCCGGCTCACGCCCAGACCCCAGGCAAGAACCGGGTATTTCACGCCGAACGGGGCCGTGACCTCCTCGCGGAAGACACCCGCCCCGCCCATCTCGATCCAGCCGATGCCGTCCACGTACACTTCGGCGTCGAGGCTCGGCTCTGTGTACGGGTAGTACGAGGGCTTGAACCGCACGCTCTCAAAGCCCATGCGGTTGTAGAACTCACGGAGGATCCCGAGCAGGTTGCCGAAGTTCACATCCTTGTCCATCACGATCCCCTCGAGCTGCTCGAACTCCGCAAGGTGGGTGGTGTCGATCGTCTCGCGCCGGTATACCCTGCCGACAGCGAACGCCTTGACAGGCGGGTTCGGGTTCTGGGCAAGGTACTGGATAGAGAGGCTCGTGGTATGGGTGCGGAGCACGCATTGCTCCGCCTTCTCCTCCTTCCATGACCCGCCCCAGCCGGTGGATGACGTGTCCCCGCCGGAAATATGCATGGCCTTCACCTTCTCGTAGCCTTGCGGAAGCGGGAGCGTCTCCTTGAGGTAGAAGGTGTCCTGCATCTCGCGGGCCGGGTGGTCCTGCGGCTGAAAGAGGGCGTCGAAGTTCCAGTAGGACTGCTGGATGATGCTGCCGTAGAGTTCGGTAAATCCCATGTCGAGAAGGATCTCCCGCATCTCGCCGATGATCCGCTGGTAGGGGTGGACCTTGCCGGGATACGCCTTCTTCGGGAGCTTGGTGATATCGTACCTGCGGAGGTTCGCGGTCTTCCACGAACCGGAGAGGATCTGGTCGCGGGTCAGCGTGCCAGTCTCTTCCCGCAAGTCGAGCCCTTTCTTTGCGAGCGCGAGACCCTCGGGTGTGATGGCGATCACGTTCCGGATCGTCTCGCATTCCTGCAGAATTCCGCGCTTGATCAGTTCATTTGTCTTCGGGTCAGCAGCGGCCGGATTCCGGAGTGCGGCTTCATCCGCATCGGTCGATGAACCCGCAACTTTCGTAACCGAGGTCCCCTCGACCTTGACGAGCCCCTTCTTCCGGAGTTGCCCGAACCCGATCTTGAACGCTGCGTGTTTCTGGAGATCGGCAAGCTGCGTTCCCGGCAGGATGAAACGGAGCAGCTGCGTCTCGGGAAGACCATCCTGTGCATACGACTTCCCCTCATCCGTGTACGCCAGTTCCGTTGTAGCGATCCGCTCAACGGACACGAGCCCCTTATCCTGTGCAAGATGTGCCCACTGCACCACGGCTTCCGGGGTCGCACCCATGACTGCCGCGATATGCGGGGCATCCGCCTTCTTCTCCTTCTCCAGCGTTGCGAGCAACCGTTTCTCGTTCTGGGTCAGATCTGCCATCGTCACACCTGTATCCTGTCTGCGCTTGCGTCCATCTTCTCCCGGAAATCCTTGAGGAACGCAACCACCCGCTCAGCGGTATCCTTCTTACACTGCCCGCAGGTGACTTCCCCGGCCATGCACTTCCTCCGGATCTCTGCCAGCTCCGCATCGTCCGTTACCATGTGGAAGAGGTTCAGGAGATAGAGCGAACACTTGTCCGGCTCGCCGCCGAGACGCTTCTGCTCTTCAAGCGTCATCCTCCCGCCCGTGATCCCGCTCATCACTTTCTTTCGCACCACAGCTTCCGGTTCATAGAAGGAGATGAGGCTCTCGGGAATACTGCTCGACATCTTGCCACCGGTGAGCCCGGGCATGAAGATGTGATACGTGGACGAAGGGGTGAAGAATGCATACCCGCCGTGTTCCCGCTCGATCTTCCGCACGATCGCCTTCACATCAGCGCAGCCGGCTCCCTTGATATCGATGTGCCCCTCGTATTTCTTTGCGTGCGGGAATGCTTTCTTCACCGCTTCCATCGCCGCCTCGGGAGCATTCTTCGATCGGACGCTGATGAGCCCCTCGCGTTCCTCCACCGTGAACATCCGCATCTTGTGGGCGATCCCCCGGGTGAGCCGGATGTGCGGGTCCTGGTCCACCCCGACCGGCACAACCGTCGGCGCCGGTTCACGGTCGATCTGCGGGTAGAGGATATCGGCCACCTGCGTGATCACTGAATCCGCATGGGCGAGATCAGTGTCGGCCCCGAATCCATAGATGGCCGAAAGTTCCGAGAAATTCACCTTGGTTGCCGCTTCAAAGGCGAGATCCTTGAGCCGGTTGTTCCGGCTCTGGAAATAGGTCTCGCCCTCGAAACCAAGTGCGTAGAGGCAGGAGAGGTATTCGCGCCCGTACTCGTTGCACTTCTCCCACGAGAGCCCCCGAACCGCGTGGGCCTCCCGGTCGGCGATCGTGATGTAGCCGTTGCCACCCTGCTGCACGTGCCAGACCACCTCCTTCATCACCATCAGGTGGCCGAGGTGCGGGTGGCCGCTCGGCATGAACCCGGTGAGGATGTGGAACGGGGATTTGGTGGCAATGGCATGGGCGATCTGGCCGTAATCGCGGTGACCGACCACGATGCCCCGGCGCATGAAATACGGGACGTCGGGGAGTTGTGGAATCACCGGCTCGATCGGGTCGATCCCGAATTCGGCAAAGGTCTTATTAATGTCAAGCGACGGCGTGCTTGACCAGGGATTGATCTGCGGTTCCGGCATGATGATACTCACAGTTTGATTCGCGCAAACTCCACGAACTGGATTCCGGAGGAGTGTACGGCGCCAAACAACATCTTCTTTTTGACACTGTGCGCCATCCTGACCGAGCGCGAGATCACGCTCATGGGAATGGCAGCCTCCTTCTCGACCGCATGGACGAGGAGATCGGAGTGGACGTTTGTTCCGCAGTACACGCGGAAATGATGCCCGAACTTATAGCCGGTCCGGGGCGTGTACCCGTGGCTGCGGAGTTCGGTGTACACCGTCAGCTTGAGGGAGAGTTCCGCGTCGGGATCCCCCCCAAGGGCAAGATACTCATCTGTTCCCAATGGGGAGTCCCCCTTGTGCAGCCGGAGCAGGTTCTGCCCCATAAGATAGAGGAGCTCCACAGGGGAGAGCATCAGCCGCTCGGGATCGAGCCGCTTCCCATAACCGGATTGTTCAAGGGAGGAGCCATCCTTCACCCCGACCAGGGCGGATTTCCCGGTCAGCATCGCATCGCAGGGAGGAATTGCCTTGACTTCACAGGTGGCATCGGTGAGTTTCTGGAGCTTGATCTCGTAGTACGTGAGCTCTTCCTCGTCATCCACGACTGCAAGCACATACTGCTTTCTCATGTTCTTGGAGGCCACGACCTCCTCGATCAGTTTCCCAAAATCGATCGGGTCCCGCTCTGAGAGGACGCGGACAAGATAGAGTGACTCTCCACTACCGGGCTTCTCTCCGCGCCGGAAGACGCGGAAGTCGTGCGGCCCGGTCTGCACCACGTAACCCCGTTCCCGCAGATCGCGGTACACGAGGAAGCTGCGCATGAAATTTTTCTGATCGGCAAATTCCGAGAAGAGCTGGTCGAATGTGTATCCCCCGATGTCGATCTTCTGGCGGTGGAGAAGGTAGAGGGCCTCCTGCGAGGAGAGCCGGAGCCCATCGCCCTCAGGTCTGCCATACCCGCTCTGCTCGTACAGGGAGCGGCCGTCCCTTCCCACACGGATCGCCGTGCCGTCAAATGTCGCCAACACTACCGGATCTATTGTCGCCGTATGATAATAAGGGCGCGGGAGTTTTTTTAGCAGAAGTTCTCGGTCACGTAGATCTTCTCGTCGGTCGAGAAGGCAACCCCGATGCCTTCCTGCGTGAAATGCGTGTCCACGATATTCCTGCGATGGCCCTCGCTGTTCATCCAGCCGTTGACTGCCTGCTCTGCAACCTGTTCGAGCGAGTTCCACTCGTACTTCACGATCGTCCCGTTCGGTGCGGTCCAGTAATTATTGTACCGGTATCCCTGGTACAGGTTCTCGGAGAGCCCCTCGGTGTAGTAGGTCCCGTAATCTTTTTTGCAGGGGTATCCGACCGCTTCGCCCCGGGCCCGGGCATTCAGGCCATCGGGGTTCTCATGCTCGAAGAAGTTCCGGACCACCATGTCCCAGCTGTGCCCGCGTGCAATGGACGCAAGGAACGAATCGTACGTGAGTGTGGAGAGGCCGTTCTGGTTCCGCTGGACATTGATCAACTCGTGGATCCGGGCCTCGAGAGCGGACGGCTCGATGACCGGCGCCTCAGGATTCGAACTGATGTATGAACCTGCGGCGGGCTGCGTTGGTATCAGCGTTGTGGCAAGCGTGATCTGCGAACTGCCCGTTGACGCTACAGCCAGTTCGGTCAGCGTGGGGTTCACCTCCAGTGAGACGGTCTCCCTGGGGGTGACGGAGACGCGGGTTCTCTGGAGCGTCACCGGAGCAGGGGTTGACGGTACCGTCGTAGCAGTCGTTGTGACCGTGGCGCGTTCCCGTGGCGCCGGTGCGGTGGTTGCGGGAGGCAGTGTTGTGGGGAGCGGGGTTGCAAGGGCAGACCCGGTTCCTGCCGGGGCCTGCCCGGTTGCCGCAGAACCGGCGGATGATGCGGAGAGCATCCCCAGCGGGATTACCAGGATCAGCACGAGTGCGATCACAAGGATGATACCAATCCCGATACCTGCAACGAGCCATTTCAGGGATGTTACCTGCCCGGCAACCGGGGCCAGACCCTGCGGGGAGGGGAGTTCAGCACCGCAGTTCGTACAGAACTTCCGGGAGGGATCAGAAGAGACGGTGCCGCATTTCGGACAGAAGACCGGTGCCATGTGGTGACAGAGAATTGCACCTGATGCTGAAAAATATATTGCTGAGATTACCCGGCCAGTTCCCGCACCTTTGCAATGTTGCCCCGGTCATCGCGCCGGTCGTCCACGGGCGTCTCGCAGACGAGCGGGAGCGATGAGAAGACCTTGTTGTGGAGGATGTGCCGGAATCCCTCTTCCCCGATGAACCCGAGGCCGATGTGCTCGTGCCGGTCAAGGCCGCTGCCCCGATCGCCTTTCGTATCGTTAAGATGGATAAGACGGAGGTTTTTGAGGCCCACCGATTCATCGAGCTGCTGAAGGGTCTCTGCAAGACCCTCCGGTGTCCGGAGCTCGTAGCCGGCAGCAAAGGCATGGCAGGTGTCGAAGCAGACGCCGATGCGCTTCTTCTCTTCGATCCCGTCCATGATCCCCCGGATGTGCTCGAAACTGCTGCCCACGCTGTTCTTCTCGCCCGCAGTATTTTCAAGGAGGAGCATCGTGGGACTTTCGGATGCAGCAAGCGCCGTATTGATCGCCGCTATCACCCGGGCCCGGCCGCCCGCGATGCCGTCGCCGAGATGATGACCGAGATGGGTGACGAGATACGGGATGCCGAGTGTGCCGCACCGGTCGAGTTCTGCCGTGAGAGTGGGGACTGATTTCACGTAGATCTCCGGCTTGGGCGAGGCAAGATTGGGCAGGTAGGGCATGTGATCCACGGGGATGAGCCCGGTGGTCCGGATCTTCTTTTTGAATGCGTCAGCCACATCCGCACTCACCGGCTGGTACGCCCATCCCCGGGGATTGCGCGAGAACATCTGGAAGACATCGCAGCCGACGTCTTTAGCTCGGTCCACCGCGAGATCGAGCGACCCGGCGATCGAGACATGCACGCCGACCTTCACCATCGTTGATCCTCCTGTATCATCTGATCAGGAATCGGGTGCGGGGGTATTTGGGGATTGTGATCAGGGCAGGGGCCAAAAGAGAGGAAATTATGCCTGCACAATAGCTCGGGAATAGTCCTGCGGGCCGGTGACTGTCGGGAGCTGGATCTGCCGGCTGAGGTAGCCTGCCACCGGGCCAGGGATCTCGTATGTGGTTAACCGGCCGGATCGCCGTGAGAGGAGAATATGATCCTCTTCGAGCCGTTTCATGTGCCACGAAACGGATGGTCCCGAGACTCCGACCGCGTCCGCGATATCCTGCCGGGTAGCCATGGGCCGGTCGAGAAGAACCGCGAGGATCTTCTTCGTGGTCTCGTTCCTCAGGTGCTTGAGGATCTGCTGCTCCGCGGTCGAGTATGTGCCGCTGTTCTCGTAGAACCGGACCGAGGCAGTGTCACCGCTGACGGCGATCTTGTGGGTGTGCTGCAGCACCGAGAGGTGGTAGCGCAGGGTCCCGAGCTTCACCTGCATCTCGGAAGAGAGACCCCGCAGGTGGATGCCCGGGTTCTGCCGGATGTACTCGTAGATCCGGGCCCGCATATCCTGATCGAGCACGTTGCCACCCGAGACGCGCCGGATCCCCATGTACACCCAGAGCTTTATCGCCAGAAAAATCTCCGGCGGGACCAGCACCAGTTGGGTGAGCATCAGCCAGAGGGGCAGCGACCAGAACGGGACGGACACCGGGACCCTGGCCTCCGCCCCCGCCGGCACCGGGCTGTCGTAGCCGGAGGTAACAGAGTATTCCTGTGCCGCCGCACAGCTCACAGCACCAAGACAGGAAAGGACAACCAGAACGAACAGGAACCGGGCGTTTTTCATAAAATCCTCAAGCAGAGTAGGTGTTCAGGAGGTAGTTCGCGGGATCGGGGTAT
The DNA here is from genome assembly GCA_964592875.1 of uncultured Methanoregula sp. GTDB lineage: Archaea > Halobacteriota > Methanomicrobia > Methanomicrobiales > Methanospirillaceae > Methanoregula. The sequence goes on along the minus strand of CAZQGG010000005.1, from coordinate 113,314 downwards.
TCATTCTGGACCCGGAAGAACCAGTGGCCGGCGGTCACATTCAACCGGCTTGCGATATCGAGGAAAATCCGGCCGTCATTCTTCCCGTCAGCATTATCGGAATACGGGCCGAGGGTCGCATCGGGGGCAAAGATCGTCAGTATCAGGTCTTTTGACGGGTCTTTCCAGTCCAGGTCTACCCACTCGTGCTGTTTTCCATGGGGAACAACATCATTGTAATAATTGGCAGCCGTGGAAGGGGCAACAAAGGAATAATTATTGACCAGCAGGGCCGGGCTTCCCTCCATCACCGTGACCGTATTGATTGCATAGGCGCTTCCTCCGGAGGGGGACTCACTGAAGGTGAAGTTCTGAGAGGCACCTCCCTCCATGGACTGGATCACGACCACACCGGTGATGTTCTCCGATACGAATTGAGCCGGGATCTCGCTGACCTCCCCTATGATGTATGAGACTTCGACCGGTCCGGTCGTATTCGTACTGTTGGTACTGGCGAACGTGACCCAAGCGGTGCCGGTTTTAGTGGTAGTGGTGAGATATCCCACCTCCGGCAGGGCGGCTGATGCGGGCAGCAGGATGAGGAGCGAGAGGATGAGTCCCATCCCCAGAATGACCCGGATATTCATGAGTATTTATCCAGTCTGGGCGGTAAATAAGATATCTGGCACAAGTGTCTACACATTGCAGTGCGGCGGGTAAGGGTCGGGTCCTGCAAAAACCATGGGCAGTCCGGGCGCGGGCGGCCCGGACTATTTGAATGATCCGGCACATTCATTTTCCAGTTGCCGGTCCGGTAGAGAACTGTGCGACAACTCCTTTTTAAGCGGGCATTGATTTCACCTGCATCCATGTGGCCGGGCTTATTGAGAGGTCCGGCCCGGAGCAGAACCATGATACAACTCGAACACCTGACAAAGGAATACAATGGCGTCCGTGCGGTCGATGACCTGACCACAGCGATCCCGGACGGGGAGATCTTCGGACTCCTGGGCCCGAACGGCGCCGGAAAGAGTACCACCATCCTGATGCTGGTGGGCCTCATCGAACCGACCGAAGGCCGCTGCCTGATCAACGGGTTGGACGTAGCCCGCGACCCGATCGCAGTCAGGAAACAGATCGGGTACATGCCCGAGGATGTCGGGTTCTACCCGACCCTCACCGCAGCGGAAAACCTCACGTACTTTGGCCGGCTCTATGGTATGGACTCCCCCCTCCTCACGGGAAGAATCGCCGGGCTGCTCGAACAGGTCGGGCTCGAGGGTGTGACCAAACCGGTGGGCGGGTACTCCAAAGGCATGCGCCAGCGCCTTGGCCTGGCAAAGTCTCTCTTGAACGATCCGTCCGTGATCATCCTCGATGAGCCGACAGCCAACCTCGACCCGCAGGGAGTGGCCGATTACCGACGGATTATCCGCGAGGTGGCAGAAAGCGGCACCACGGTGGTTGTCTCCTCCCATATCCTTGAAGAGATCAGTAAGGTCAGCACCTCGGTTGGGATCCTCTCGGCCGGCCGGCTCGTGGCGCAGGGCTCGTGGCAGGATCTCGCCGGAGGACTTGCGGCCCGGTCCGCAGCACACATCACAATACGCGTGGAGACGCTCGACCCGATGCCAGCGTTCTCGCATCCCGACCTTGTCAGCGTTGAATATGAACGGGCCCGGTGCGAAGCCGTGATTATTGCCCGTTCCGATATCCGGGACACCGTTGCCTCCATGCTCGCAGGAGAAGGCATCCGGCTCCGGGGCCTGTCCCGCGAAGGACTCTCGCTTGAAGAAACGTTCCTCTCGTATTACCAGGTGGCGGGGTGATGACGATGGCTGCATCACGACTCATGACCATTGCCAAAAAAGAGTTCTTCGATCATATCCGGAGCCGCAAGTTCCTCCTGATATTCGGTATCCTGCTCGTTGTCGCCATCGTAGGCATGATCGGCGGGATTGCCGATTACAACAAAAATGTTGACGATTACAACAAGCACCAGTCCACGATCGATTCACCGTTCTCCAGTTACATGGCAGAGAAACCCTCCATCCTCTCGGTCTTCTCTGCGGTTGCCACCTACCTCGTCTTCGTGGGCGGGATCCTCGGGATTGCGATGGGATTCGATCTTGTCTCCAAGGAAAAGGAGAGCAAGTCCCTCAAGATCCTGCTCTCGCACCCGGTATATCGTGACGAAGTGATCAACGGTAAGGCACTGGGCGGGATTGCTGCCGTCGGCTGCGCCCTCATGGTAGTGCTCGTCATTGCACTTGCCACCCTGCTCGTGTACGGGATCGTGCCGGATGGCAACGAACTGGTCCTGATCCTGATCTTCGGACTTGTCTCGTTCCTCCTGATCTTCTCGTACTTCGCCGTTGCCCTCTTCCTCTCGACCGCGCTGGACGAGAGCGGCTCGGCCCTGATCTACACGATGATCATCTTCATCGCCCTCTCGGCGCTCGTCCCGACACTTGCCAACAACACCGTGACCGAGTTCGTCATCGGTAGCCAGCCGGAACTCCCGCAGGAACTCGTTGACCAGATGCAGCAATCGGCGAATTCAAGCGAAGTGGCGGGAGTCACGGTCACGTTCTCCAACAAAGGGAACAACAGGAACAACGTGGCATGGGATGCGTTCACTGAAAAGATGCAGGCCTACTGGGAGAAACGGCAGATGGTGCATGACACGCTCGCACTCTTCTCGCCAACCATGAACTACGAGTCGGTCACCACCGCAATCACAAAAGAGTATTCCGGTACTGCAATGGTACTCGGGGGCAGCGGAAGTACCAGCGTTGTCTCCTCGTTCAATGTTGCATCGGGAGATGATGCCGGGATCGACGGGATTCTGGCCACGATCACCGCGAACCTGATCGCCCTCCTGCTCTTCCCCGCCGTCTTCTTCGGGCTCGCGTACCTCTGGTTCATGCGGCTTGATGTGCGATGACCCGAACATTCCAGCGGGAGAGAACAGGGACGAATCCCCTTTTCATCCTCACGCTTCTCACCTGTGCCGCAGTCTTCATCCTCCTGCCGCAGCCGGCAGCCGCGGACCTGACGAAATCGCCGGATACCTATGTCACGATCAGTTGCGAGCTGCCGGGCCAGATCATCGAGGCCGGGGAGACCGCAACGTTCCCGCTGAACGTGGTCAACTACGGCCAGGACAACAACAAGAGACTCTGGTACGAATCGTTCGACTCCGCCAAGAACGACTGGGAAGTCCGGTTCATGGACGGGGAGACCGAGATCAACAAGCTCAGCCTGCGCCCTAACGGATCGAAGGCGATCACCCTTGAAGTGGAGACGAGCTCCGATACGCCGGCGGGCGAGTACTCGGTCCGGGTCCATATCGGAGACGGCTGGTACTGGGTATACGTGACCATTTCAAAGACGCACAAGGGCGAGAAAGGCACCCTCCAGCTCAGCGTTGTCGACAAGGACGGCGAGAAGATCAAGGGTGCAACCGTTGCGCTTGTCCGGAACACTGACCGGGTCACATCCGACCAGGTGATGAGTACGGCCGACGGCAAGGTCTCGGCCGATGTCGAACCTGGGAAGTACATGCTCCGGATCAACCGCGACGGGTACAAGGAAGTGGAGAAGAAGGATGTCCGGATCAAGGGCGGGATCACCACCGACGCGGGAACCGTGATGCTGGAGAAGTCGCTGTTTGCCGCGGAGGTCACGATCAACTCGCCGGTCCTCACGACCACGGCCGATGGCAAGCCCCGCTACGAGATGACCCTGCGCAACATCGGCAAGAGCGACGATACGTTCCGGCTCGGCGCAGAAGATCTCCCGCAGGGCTGGTATGTCCGGTACGAGGCCAAGGCCGTACACGGCACCGACATCTCAGAAATTTACGTGAAGAGCGGTGAAGAGAAGGGGCTCGTGATTGAGGCGATCCCGCCGCACGATGTGGCGGTGGGCGATTACCGGATCCCGCTCGTGATCGATTCATCGGCTGCAAGCTATGCCGAGAACCTGACGGCCAAGATCAAGGGGAGTTACGATCTCAGAGTCTATGCCGAGAAGTACCAGTACCCGGTGAACAAGGGCGACCCCCTGACCTTCAGTATCAAGCTGACCAATGCCGGCAATGCCGGGACGCTGACGAACGTGAAGACCGTGATCTCGGCACCGGACGGCTGGAGCGCAGAGATCACGCCTGATACCATCGCGGGGATCCCATCGGGGGAATCGGCAGTCGTAAACCTGCGGATCGTGCCCCCGGGCAATATTGTTGCAAGCGAGTACAAGATCTCCGTGAAAGTGACCTCAGACCAGACCGAGAAGAACGACGATTTCCGGGTGGTGGTAAAAGAGCAATCACTGGTGGCAGTCTTCGGGGTGCTCCTGCTTGCGCTGATTGCCGGCGGAGTCTATTACATGTTCCGGAAGTACAGCAGGCGGTGAATTGCCCGGCCCGCTCGCGGGACATGAGACTATTGTATTCTTTTTTTATTCCCGGCGGATTGCCGGAATCTGAAAAAGTTGAAAAAACGTTTGGGATTATTCCTTCCGGCAGATCGCCAGCGCCGCGATACAGCCCACAGCACCGAGCGCCACGAACGGCAGGGTGGCAGACTTCTGCGTCGTGGTCGGAACCGGTGTGGGAACCGCGGTGGCAACGGTCGTAGCAGTGACCGGGGCATGCGTGGTCATGCCGATGGGTGGCACCACATGCACGACAAAGACGGAGATCGGCTGCGGGCCGGTCATGCCGGTTCTTCCGGCACAGGTTGTGGAAGATCCTTCGCCTTTCACAAACGATACCTCGATGCTGGAGCCGTCATTCCTGCCATTGTACATCATGGTCTGGAGAGGTGTGAGGGCTTGTTCCTTGAGCACGGTTTTGCCCTCCATAATTTTCACATCCGCGGTGGTTGCCTTACAGGTGGTCCCCGAGCAGGTGTTGCAGTCGGGCGTTGTCGCAATATCCAGCGCGTAGTTGCCGGTGAGCGGGGCCGTAACGGTACTGGGGTCACCAACAATATCGATCACGTACGCATCGGCGGCTTCCGGTCCGAAGAGTTTTGCAAGCGTGATCCATGATCCGCCGGCTCCGCCAAGGCTCGTGGCAATGACCGGGTCGCCCACCTTGAAGACAGTGAATGCACTTGCCGTGGGAACGGTGCCCATGAGAGTGGCCTGGGTCATGGCACTGTAGGTACAGACCGGTGTCCCGTTTGCCGGGTAGTCGCAGCCATACTGGAGAGGATCGGCAATTGTGAACGTGTTATCTTCCTGGTTGAGCGCGGATACCGTGCCCTTTACCGTGACTTCCTGAATGACCGCCGCTGCCGGCAGCACCATGAGGCAGAGAGCGGCAAGGATGAGGATAATGGTGGTTTGTTTCATCGGTTATGACTCCGTTTCATGACTGTATATCCGTGACAGTATATAACGGGAATTGTTTCCTATAGTTAAAAGGCCGCGTTGCGGGCTCGCCTTTTTTGTGCCGGGACGCACAACCCACTACTTACCATGCAGGTGACATTCCTCGGGACCAATGGCTGGTACGACAGCCCTGCCGGCAACACGGTCTCGGCCCTCATCCGGACCAGCGAGTACGATATTATTCTCGATGCCGGCAACGGGATTGCCAAGGCGGACCGGTACATCGCGCAGGACCGGCCCACATATCTTTTCTTAAGCCACATGCACATCGACCACATTGCGGGGCTCCATACGCTCTGCAAGTTCCGGTTCAAAAAAGGCATCTCAATATACACTCAACGCGGGACACGCGACCAGCTCGAGAGCTTTGTGAACGTGCCGTACACGGTGCCATTTGCTCAGCTCCCGTTCAAAAATTCCTTAACGGAACTTGCAGCGGGAAGCCACCGGCTCCCGTTTCCTGTCACCTGCCTCCCGCTCATCCACCCGGAGCCGTGCTTCGGGTACCGGTTCGAGATCGATGGCAAAGTGCTCGCGTACTGCACGGACACCGGTCCCTGCGAGAACGCGGTGACGCTGGCCAAAGGTGCGGACATGTTGATCACCGAGTGCGGCCTCGCACCCGGTGTCACAAGCCCCGACTGGCCACACCTGAACCCGGAGATGGCAATCGCGATCGCAAAAGAGGCCGGTGCAAAACGGCTCGCTCTCACGCATTTCGGTGCGGAAGTGTACCGGACGGTTGCGGAGCGAACCGCTCTGTCAGCGCAGTTTGGCCGGGACTTTCCCGGGCTTGTCGTGGCAACGGACGATCTGACCATCACGATCTGAACAGGATACTCTTTTTTTATTTTTTATCTCCAGGCGATTGCCATGCCGCAGGGATGTATATGGTGATCAGAGTGCATTTTAAAACCTATTTCCAATATAAATCATTATTCTAGGGTTAAATCAAAAAAGCAATGTATATATACTGAAATAAGAAAAAAATAGTAATCCGAGGCGTAAAAAAGCCACACCACACGGAGCGGAGCATGGGCGTATTCGATCTCTTCAGGCAGGATGAGCCGGGCAGCGGCACGGATATCGATCACCTGATCGAAAAACTCCGCTCCTCCGATCCTGACTGCCGGAAGACCGCCATCTCAGATCTCCAGGCCTTCGGGAAACCCGCCCTTCTTCCCCTTGTCGAGAAGACCAAGGGTGCAGACGATGCCCTCCGCATAAAACTCCTTTTTGTCCTGTACGGGCTCTCCGATGTCACTCCTTCCGAGGTCTGCACCTGCATGAAGACCCACGGCCGGATGGAGAATAAGGAGATCATCGCACTCCTCTCCCTGCCGGGCCGCAATGCCCTCTCCCCCCTGTTGAAGATGATGGCAGATCCCGACCACAGCGTGCGCATGCTCGCTACCGGCGCACTCGCGGAGGTCGGGGAGCCGGGAGTGCCGGTCCTCGTCAGGGCGCTCTCCCACCGCTCGCACCGGATCCGCGCCGGTGCAGCTGAGGCGCTGGTCCGCCAGAAGTGGGCCCCGAAAAACAATGATGAATATCTCTCTTTTCTCATAGCACAGGAACAATGGCCCGACCTGATCCGGGCCAGGAAGAACGCCGTGCCGTACCTCATCGATCTCCTCTCAGACCGGCAGTACGGAATCCGCATGGAGGCGGCAAAGGCGCTCGGGGCGATTGGCGATCCAAAGGCGATCCCGGCACTGGGCGGACTGCTCGCAAACGAGGAGAACGAGATGTGCATCTGCGCCATCGAGGCCCTGGAGAAGATCCAGAATGAGAAGGCCATCCGGCCACTGGTCGATGCCCTCTCCCACCACTCCTACAATATCCGGCACGTGGCAGCAACCGCCCTCTCATCCTTTGACTGGACGCCGGACACACCCGATGAGAGGGCACGTTTCTACCTTGCCTCAGAAGAATGGCATGAACTCACCCGGATGGGAAGGGCGGCAATCCCGTACCTGGTGGAGATGCTTGCAAACCCGCGGTATTCGCTCCGGGTCAGCGCTGCCGGGTGCCTGAAGGCCATCGGCCCACCGGGGCGTGAAGCGCTCGTGGCTGCCACCCGCAGCAAGGATCCGCTCGTCCGCAGCACGGCGCTTGAGATCCTGAACGAGAGTGTTGTTGCCCCGCCTCGTCCCCCGGCCGGGGTACCGGATCCGCATCCTGTCGGAACAACCCGTACGAAGAGCCCGGCACCGGCTTCTCCCGGGTCTCCCTCACGAACCCCGCCACCATCTCCCGCCACCTTCCACCCGGCACCCGCACAGAATACCGGGGCACATTCCGCTGAACCACTCTCCCGGCCTGCTCCGGCACCGATGCAGCCCCGGCCGGAAGCCCCCCGGCAACGGGAGTTCGTCCCGCCGGAACCGACCGCCGCACCGGAGCCTGCGGGCCGGGAACGCATACCGGACTTCTCCGGCCTGGCAAAAGAGACGCCCGAAGCCGAGATCTCGGACGAGGAGATCGCTTCCCTCATCAGTACCCTCAAGAGTACTGATGAGAACCTGCGGACCCTCGCGGTCGATGCCCTCGGCCGGATCGGACCCCGGGCCATCGATGCCCTCGCAGGGGCACTCTCAGATCCCTCATGGGAAGTACGACAGGCCGCTGCCGATGTGCTGGGTCGGATCCCGGACGAACGGGTCACGGCCCTGCTCATCGAAGCGCTGAAAGACACCGACGAAGAGGTCCGGGCAACGGCCGCCAGGTCGCTGGGCAGGGTCGGGGATTTTGCCGGTTTTGTCCCGTTGATCTCCGCGCTCATGGATCCGGATGCCGGTGTCCGCACCAGCGCTGAAGAGGCGCTGGGTACGTTTGGCGAAAAGGCCGCGAGCCCCTTAAGGAAACTCTTTGTCCACGAGCACCCGTTTGTCCGGGGCAGCGCCGCAGCCATCCTTGCCAAGGTTGCCGGTGCCGACGCGATACCGGACATCTCCTACCTCTTCTTCGATCCCGATACCGCTGTGCAGGAGCGTGCGGCAGTGGCCATCGGGTCTCTCGGTACACCTGCAATCCCGGTCTTTTCGGATCTCCTCGCCCAGCCCGACCCGGCCCTCCGGCTGCTCGCAGTCACTGGCCTGTACCATGCCGGCCCGACCGCAGAAGAGTACCTTGTCGCAGCCTGTAAAGACGGGGATGCCGCGGTCAGGGACCGGGCATTAACCCTGTACAATGCCCTGTGCCGGAAGCGCGACGAGGATACGGCCCTTGCTCCCGCGGAATGTGTCATCGCCCCGTCATTTTTGCCCCGATCGGATTTTGCTGAACCTTCAGCGCCGGCACCGGCTGCCGAACCTGAACGGCAGCGATCCGCAACATCCGATGAGGAGACGATCCGCTTCCTGATCGAGACGCTGGCGCACTACAGCCCCCAGATCCAGCGGAGCGCTGTCGAATCGCTGGTCATGATAGGACAACCGGCAGCGGGGTTGCTCATCGAGGCGCTCGCATCGCCAACCCCGCTCATCCGGACCCGGGCCGCGCTGGTGCTCGGCCGGATCAATGATCCCCGGGCGGTTCCCCCCTTAAAGGCGCTCCTTGTCGGGATGGATCCCGGCATGCGGAGCGCGGCGGCTGCGGCGCTCGGGCAGATGGGCGACCCGGCCACGATCCCGGACCTGACCCTGCTTCTGGGCGACCCGGCCGAAGGGATCCGGATCGCGGGTGTCCAGGCCCTCGGGGCGACCGGCCATCCCGACGCCTTCGCGGTACTCATCGAGGCCCTGGGCGATGAGGAGTACACGGTCCGGGCAGCGGCAGCTGAGGTCCTGACCGGCCACGGCACCGCGGCCGTTCCCACGTTGATCGGTGCCCTCTGCCACCCGTCCCGCGACATACGGAAGGGCGCGGTCACCTGCCTCAATGCGATCGGCTGGGAGCCCGAGTCCATCGAGGAACTCGTTCACTACCAGATCGCACGCGAGGCCTGGATCGAACTCTCCCAGGCCGGCGACTGTGCACTCGATCCGCTCCGCCGGCTGGCCCTCACCAGTGCCGAGGAAGACCTGCGGATGGGAGCGGTTATCACGCTCGTCAAGATCGAGAGCCCGGGCGCCATCGAACTGTTGATCGAGGCGCTCCGCGACAAGAGCATGCTGATCCGCCGGAAGGCAATGAACGCGCTCATTGACCGCGGGGAGTCTGCCCGCGACCCGCTGGTGGCAGCAGCGGACTCGTCCGACCCGGACATCCGGGTCACATCGGCGCAGGTTCTTGAGAGACTCCACCGCAAGACCAATGCGTGAGCGGACGGTCCCGGTACAAACGTAAGGCAGACGGGATGTTGCGATGAGCCCGGCAAAAAAATCCCGAAACGTTTTTTTAAAAATTCCGCCGGATCCCACTATCGCCGGTTACCGCCGTCGTGTTAACACCAATAATATTAAATACCGAACTGCCATTCATATAAAAACTATCAACCGATCCTTCACAATGTATCCATGAGATTGTGTGAACGTTGTTGCGCGGGCTATTGAGCACCTCCGGTAAACGGATGCCCAGGATCTCGTGCGACAGGGACCGGTTTACCTCTTTAACAACGAGGTAACTGCCCGAAGTGACGATAGCCGGCAGAATCCCCGTAATCCCGGGGAACCCCGGTGGCTCATGACACCGTCCAATGCCGCGGGAACCTGCACGATCCGGCCCCATGACAACCTGTTCACCGGGTAACGGCCACCTTTTGCGGATATGCCGGTTCCATGCAATGACCATCCGAGACAAAACGATCAACGAGAAACATACATGCAGGAAATTGAAAAATTAAAGATCCTCCAGACCCAGCGCGAATCGTTCAAATCACGAACGAAACTGAGAGAACTGGAGAAGAAAGCGGAGAACCAGACCGAAACGACCTGTCCGGAATGTGGCGGCCGGCAGCTGACCCATGACCGTGAGCGGGCAGAGCTGGTCTGCCAGAGTTGCGGCCTTGTGATCGATGACGAGTTCATTGACCGCGGTCCCGAATGGCGTGCGTTTGATTCCATCCAGCAGCAGAAACGTGCCCGTACCGGCGCCCCGATGACCCTCACGATCCACGACAAGGGTCTCTCCACCATGATCGACTGGCGCAACAAGGATTCGTACGGCCGGTCGATCTCGTCCAAGAACCGGGCCCAGCTCTACCGTCTCCGCAAGTGGCAGCGCCGGATCCGTGTCAGCAACGCAACCGAGCGGAACCTGGCGTTTGCACTCTCGGAACTGGACCGCATGGCCTCTGCCTTGGGCCTGCCGCGGAACATCCGCGAGACCTCCGCCCTGATCTACCGTGACGCCGTTGACAAGAACCTGATCCGCGGCCGGAGCATCGAAGGCGTGGCAGCCTCAACGCTCTATGCTGCCTGCCGGCAGTGCAGCGTGCCCCGCACGCTCGATGAGATCGCAGAAGTCTCCCGGGTCTCACGAAAAGAGATCGGCAGGACCTACCGGTTCGTTGCCCGTAAACTCGGCCTGCGGCTCCTGCCAACGTCACCGATGGACTACGTGCCCCGGTTCTGTTCGGGCCTCACCCTTCAGGGCGAGATCCAGAGCCGGACGATTGAGATCCTCCGGCAGGCCGCCGAGCGCGAACTGACGAGCGGCAGGGGGCCGACCGGTGTCGCGGCAGCAGCGATCTACGTTGCCTGCATCCTGGGCGGGGAGCGGCGCACCCAGCGCGAAGTTGCGGTGGTTGCGGGCGTGACCGAGGTCACGATCCGGAACCGGTACAAGGAACTGGCAGAGAAACTGGATATCGAGATCATTCTCTGATCCCGTATTTTTTTGGCCGGTGTTCAGCTCAAGGAGTCTGGACGCTTCAATAGTATTTTACGGTGAGTTTCTTTTAAAAAAATCAAAGATGCGGACTGTTCGGGAACTTATTCCCTGACACCGTTCCAGAACCGCGTGGAGTTCCCGAGAGCCGTTGTCCCTTCAGCAATGGGGGCCCAGGTGCCGGTAAACGAGCTGGTGTCCTCAGACAGCACCAACCTGAATACGCCGATCTCATGACCGATCCGGGAACTGTCGAACCAGGTGCCGTAGAGTGTGCTTCCATTTGCCGACGCAATGACCGTGCCGTTGTCCTGAATTCCCGTGACTACCGAATCCGTCTGGTACAGGGTAAGTGTCCCGCCAACAGGATCGTAACCGGAACCAAACGAGGTGTTCCATGAACCGGCCCAGGGCCCCTCTGAGGATCCGGATACCATCATGGGTTTTACGGCCTGCGCCACGCCCGCGAACAGGCAGGTGATGAAGAGGGCGGCGGCGAGGACGTGGAAGATATTCATCCTGCCGGACCGGTGTGCCGTATCGTGTACTGAGGGGATTGTTCTGGTAAGAGTCATGGAATGATCTCCATTGAGTCCTTGTAATCAGGGCCTGATCACGGGGTTGATTCCCCCGGGTTATAAGGGGCTGGAAGTTGGAAAAAAAATGGTGAAAACTTTCCAACCTGAAGCATTCATCAGAATGTTGAGGGGGAGAAGCCATCAGGCTTCAAGTCCCGAAATATTCATCAGAATGTTGAGGTCGAAGAGAACGCATACGCGGTCTACGAGTTCTGAAACCCTCTTCAGAACGTTGAGGGGGAGCAGACAGAACCGTCTTCGAAGCCCGACGGTCTCCGAACCGTTCAGAACATCCGGTCCCCCGGGGAGCTCAACCATTCAGATCCGGCAGCCCATCGGCCGGACGTGAAAACTGCCTTTCGCGAACAGAGAATATTTTTTAAAAATGTGAGAGATGTGAATGGGATTATGCCCTCTTTCCGTGGGACTTCTTGCCCTCGGTCGGCACTACTGCGGGAGCTGCCTTTGATGCGGGGGCGACTACCTTCTTTGCTTTGTTTGACGTGGTTATCACTTCCTTTTCAGTTCATTTTCATTTTGTGGTTTGCCACTTATTCATGTTCTTTTGGTGCCGGGATATACGCTTTCTCCCTGCGCAGGAATTTAAACGATTTTAAACGGTTATTTTTGTGGACCGGGGGCAAAGAACGCACCGGGGATTTTTGGCCGCGGGCCCGGGCACCGGGTCGCATCCGGCTGTAATCCACCGGTTTTTCTCCCGCGGTTCAATCATTGAACCTCCGGGTTATACAAATCCCGCCGCAGAATGAGCGCTGATTTTGAATTGCGGCCGCAGATTTCTAAATCAACCAATTAGTATATATTCGGTTTTTTAAAAAAATTATGTACTGATGCTGCCCCAGACATCCTGCCCCTGCCTCAGGGCGACCCGCCACCGGATCGTTGCACGAGGCGGAGGCCGGCACTATTACAATGTGCGTATCCATACGCGGCCGGTCCGGCGCGAACTGAAAGCTGGCGGGGTGTGGCGATGAGCCGGGGGCCGCGATCCTTCCGGGCGCTTGACGATGGCTGCAGGATTGCCGAGTTGCGGGGCACCGTGCAGCTTGCAGAGTACGGCCCGGAGAGCCGGTATGATTTCACCATCACGGAGACCCTGCCGGTTGCATTTGTCCGCGTGAGATATGCGGAGCGGATCCTTGCAACGCTGAACGAGATCGCAGCGGTCTTCCGCGATGACATTCTCCGGCTCCGGCCGATCGCAAACGTTGCTTCCATCTCCCGCGAACTCTGGCTCCGGTCCAAGCACGGGACCTGGCGGTTCTTCCGCATCGAAAATTCAGGGCTGGTCGAACTGGGCCGGGACGGCAGACCGCTGGGGCTGCCGGCGGTTTGTGTGATTTAAAAAAGCCGGAAAAATTTTTGCCGGAAATTTCTTTTGAAATTTTTATTCTGAAAATTTTTTTTAGTCCGGGTTTTTTTATTTTTTGTGCCGGACAAATCCAGCCTGACGCGAAGGGATCTGATGATCAGTCAGAACTCACAAGGCCTAAAAACCGTCGGGGGATCCCACCAGGACTACCATCGGAGAACCTCCTGTTTTTGGGGTAGGGGTAATCCGGGCATATTACGGGCTCCGATTCCCTGTTTTGGAGATACAAGAGGGAACAAATCGCGAAAATGAGGGTGGGTTTCAGCAGATTTTTGTAATTTTCACGCCGGTGGACATGAGGTCATATGTAGCCGTGTTCCAGCGGCCGATCGAAGGGTAAAACGGGTTTCAGATTGTGGGGGGCCTGACGGCGGCGTTTTTCTCGGACGGAGAACTATTCGTTTCCTACGGAGATGTGGGGGGGGTTTGACGCTTGTGGCGCCCGCGTGGGTTGGAGATTTAAAAAAAGGAGCCCTGATATGGACGGTCTCAAAAAAAATGTTGAGATGTATGAATTGATAAAAAAATTTCAAGAAATTTTTATTTTTGAAAGAAATCCATTCGATCTAAAAGATCTTTCACAACAGTCATCCCATTCATTCCCCGTTCCTGAGCGTCAAAAAAAACTGCACCGATTAACGCCTCAGTCACTGTGTCAAGTGCCTTGTCACCCAGCATCCAATTCTTTTGCACCAGTTCTCCATTCCCCCACTGGATGTATTCATTGAGATGATGGTTCTCTGCAAAAACCCGTGTCCGTTCCCGTTTGACCTCCTTACTTTTAAAAATGGTCAATTCACCTTTCGTCCGAACGCCCTGATCATATAACCGGTTGACAGTGATCGCATCAAGTACTGCATCACCAAGAGTTGCGAGCGGGTCCATACACTCATCTTCCTGAGAAGGATTCTCGTTAAGGAATGCCCGGCGGGTCGTGGCTTCTGCAAGGACATTCGGATCATTAAATTTGTAGCCAATAATTTCCTGCAATTTTTTTGCCTTCTCGGTTTGGTTCATCCCGCCACCTGCTTCACCACCGCCCCCGTGATCCTTCCCTGCACTCCGGCCCGCTCATTCAGCCGCAATTCAAGGGCATCGCAGAGTTTCATTAATACATCGACCTTCGCAACGATGCGGTGTTATTTGGCGAGCGGGGGAATGTGATTGTTTTAGGATGTATTTTTGAATATTGCCCAATATTCCTTATCATTTAAATGGTATTTTTCCCGATATTCCATTTTGATCTTGAGTATTTCATTTTTTAATGTTGTATCAATCAATCGCAATTGTTCAATTATTGAATGAAATGATCTTGAGTTTTCATCGAATGATTGATTATTTAATAGGATTTTAAGCTCTTTTTCATACGATGAATATTCGGACACAATCATTTTTTCATACTTATTGTGTGGAATAATTCTTTGCGAGAGCAATTCGCTGAGGCATATGTCAATTATCGATTGTTTGAATTCTTCAACCGGGAAATCTTCATCATCAATGGGAATTCCATCCTCATATTCTGATATTCGGACTGTATAATAGGTGTAATCATTTTCGTAATCGTATTGCTCAAGTGGTGGATTATTTTTTTGAATTAATTGAACAATTTTTTCATCGATAAGCGTTACTTTATATTCATTATGTATTTTTTTGAATAAATCTGAAAGGGAGAGATAAAGTATGTAACGTTTTTGACATAATTCTTTGAAAACTGGAAAAACGGTATTAATTTCATAAATAATTATTCCGAAGCGAGTGTTAATGTCCGTATCCGTATAAAAATCGCTAGAAGGTTTTAATTGAAAAAATAGAGAGTCTCCTCGATACCCCCTGGATTTCCATAACAGCGATTTTTCATCAATTTGATTTAACTCTTGATTAATTTCTTCAGAAAGCGGATTAATTATTTCTTGCAATTGATCAATGATTTGGGGTTTTTCAAGTTCTATTTGTTTATTCTCAAATTCTTTTTGTGCGATATCAATTTGGTTCTTTAGTGAATCTAAAGTCTCTTTTGAGTTTATTACCGTAAGGTACGTGACATAAGCAAGAGCAATGGTACCAAATGCCACACCAATCTGGGCCCAGATTACAATGAGATCACCATCGATACCAAAAATCAACCAATCGGCCATAAGTAACTACTCCGTAATTTTGCAATCATTTTATTATCCTCCCGCCACCATCTTCACCACCGCCCCCGCCAGCCACCCCTGCACACCCGCCCTCTCTTTTAAGCGCGATTCAAGGGCATTGCACAACACCATAAGAACATCAATTAATGCGGGCGTGATGAATTTGGCATAGATATTACGTTCATTTAAATTTTTTTTACCTAATATTTCCATTATTTCAATTCAGACATTGATGAACAATCACCTAATAGTTTTCCAAATAATATTCGTGGGCCAAGTCCCAAGCCCACGCGGCGCCTGAGCGTCAGACCCCCGCAAAATGGTATGGGTAATCCGGAAACCCACACAAAAGAATTTCATCTCACGTTATAAGATCAGTCTATGCCGGCTTACTATTTCGCCATGGAAGGATATCACGCCAGGGACAAGCCCGATCCCGCAACAGATACCCTCATCACCATCCAATACCAGAAGATCGATCTCGCCACCGGTGAACCGCTGGAGAAATTGACCATCTTAAAGGAATGGGAGAGCTCCGAAAAAAGTATCGTAACGCAGTTTTACCTCCAGTTCTTCGGGCCGGAAGTCTCGGTCACGCACTTCATCCCGGTGGGAATCGATCTCGATTATGCCTACGAGCTGATCCTCGCAAAAGCCAGGAAATACCACCTGCCCGAGATCTCCAGCCACCGTTTGTACTGGATGCGGCCCCGCCTGGACCTCGGGCCGGTCCTCGTCCTGTTGAATGACGGCCGCTTTGCCGGGGCCCGTCCCGATGCGTTCTCAAATGAAAAATCCGATGCCGGCCGCATCAACAAGTGGTATGAAGCAAAGGAGTTCAAGCCAATCGAGCGCACCGTCCGGGAGGATGCAGAGACCTTCCTCAAACTCTTCCAGTACTTAAGCAAATACAAGACCCGGCTCGGCATTGCCCGCAAAGGAAAACCGGCCCGCGGGAACGCAGCAGAACCGGCGCTGCCCAGGATGCCGGAGGCGGCAGCTCCCGCCCGCAAAGATGCCCCGGCACCGGAGACCTCAAAAAAGCGGGCAGCACCAAAAGCACCCGCCCCGCATAAAAGTTCAGCACAGATGGCCAAGGCGCAGCCTCCCCGGAAATCCCATGCCAGTTCAAAACCCGAAGGAGCGCGTTCGAAGCCCCTCACCCCGCTCCGCAAGCATACGCCCACAAAGAATACCCCTGCCAGAGGGCAGGCCGCGAAACGGGGCTAAACACTTTTTTTTTTAAAGCGCAGGTATCCTTGCCCTGCAAATTCGGAACACGAAACCGTATACCGGGATCGAACTATTGAAAAATCGGGGGTTCCGGCAACAATACGCCCGGGTGCCCGCAAGGATTAACCCGCGGGGGGACATGTAGTGTGCGACAAAAGGGAAACTATGCCAATCGTTGAGAGTGGAGTTACAGATAACCTGGAACAGGCCAAGACAGGAGTCACGCAGGGCATCCGGTACCTGGTTGACAAGCAGCGGGTAAAAATATTAAAATTCGGCATCACCGGCCAGCCCAAAAAACAGTTGCAGCTGTTCGAACAGGACGGCTCCCGGTATAATCATATGTTCCTGATCTACAAAACGAGCGTCAGCACCGATATGGATCTCTTGAAAAAATTCGTACTTGCAACCTACCCGCAGTACTGTAAT
Source organism: uncultured Methanoregula sp. (assembly GCA_964592875.1). Taxonomy (GTDB): domain Archaea; phylum Halobacteriota; class Methanomicrobia; order Methanomicrobiales; family Methanospirillaceae; genus Methanoregula. The sequence goes on along the minus strand of CAZQGG010000005.1, from coordinate 96,392 downwards.
GAAGAGATGAGAAACGAGCCGGCCCGATCAAAAGAGACCCCCTGGTTCCTGTACTGTATCACCCATATCTCCGCAAAGTTGTGATGGTCATTCCTGATCATCGCTGACCGGATTCCTCTTTTAAAAACCGGACGCCCTTTTTTTGGCATCCCCGCCTCCCAACCTTTCTTAACCCCCCGCACCCATATTCAGATTGAAGCATGGCATCCGACACCAAGGTCATCGCGCTCTACATTGATTTCGAGAACATCGAGATCGGGTTGCAGAAGCAGCACAAGACAAAATTCCAGATCGAACCGATCATCAACACCCTCTCCGAGCTCGGCGTGGTCCGCGTGAGAAAAGCCTACGCGGACTGGGTCGTGAACAAAGACTACCGCGAGAGCCTCCTGAATTACGGTATCGAACTCATCGAGAAACCGAGCCTCAACACCGAGGGAAAGAACGGGGCCGACATCAAGCTCACCATCGATGCCGTCGAGACCGCCATCACCAACCCCAATATCAATACGTTTGCCATCGTCTCGGGCGACTCCGACTTCCTCTCTTTGATCCAGAAACTCCGGGAGAACGGCAAGTACGTGATCATCCTCAGCGGGGAGGCATTCACAAGCAAACTGATCATCAAGAACTGCGACGAGTTCATCTCCTACGAACTGATCGCAAACATCCGTAAGAGCGAGCACCAGGAGGAGACCTCACTCCAGAAGGATCTCTCGCATGCGATCGATCTGCTGAAAGACGCCCTCCGGCTGTTAGAAGACGAGGGCAACAAGCTGGATTACTCCGGCATCAAGACAAAGATGCTCCAGATCGACCCGACCTTCACCGAGAAGAAGATCGGGTTCTCCAGTTTCGGGAACTTCATCAAGTCCGTCTCAGAGAACAAGCAGCTGGAGATCGAAATTATCCCGATTGATGGCGTCCCGTATGTTCGCTCCAATCTGAATGACGATGACGAGGGATTCGAGACCCGTCCGCCTTCAAAGAAGGAATGGAAGGTGATCTTCGATGCCATCCAGGTCTTCTTCACGGAAGGAAAGGGCAAGAAATCGGAGGGCAATCCCTGGATTCTCATCTCCTACCTGAAGACCCGGCGGGACGTGGGCCTCCTCCAGATCTCCAACAAATCGATCCGGGATGCCATCCAGCTGTTGATCGACAAGGAGATCATCCAGCGGAAGAAGGGCTCGGGCCCCTCGCCGCTCCACCGGCCGGACTCCTTCGAGAACCGGAAGAAGGACTTCCTCAACAGCCTGAAATAATTCCCATTCCCATTTTTTTAAATCGCCATTTCCCGTCGGCAGATTTGTGTGCCCATATGATTATCAGAAGCCGTCGGTAATTTACTCTGGGCAACACATCAGAGCCGTTGTAATTCGCGCTCCCGATCCAATTAAGATACATCAAACCGGCTGAATCCCCGCATGAAAAGGAATTATGGAACAAGTATTCCGGAAAATAATACAACACGACGGAAATTAAATCGGATTTGCAACAAACTGCATATACCACCGTCATAGAATGGAGACATTGGATCATTGCAACAAAATAATCCTGAATTACACTAGAGAATGTTAAAAAAAATTTCGTATTTGTATCCAATGTTTCACCGAAAGATCAATCCACCAACAAAATTCGAATCGGGGAACATCATTCCAAGATACAATTCGAACCACCGGAGAATTGCATTCGGATTATCGATTATTAATACAGGTTTACTTCACAAAACGGGAAACTTTGGGGATTAACAACAAAATATTCCAGATTCCCATCGGAGAACCTGCATAAGTTCCTGTATCCCGGTTCGATGATTTGCCAAAAGAGAATTCTCCCAAAGCGATCAATAGCCGCCGTAAATCCGCAGAAATTTGACGGACTATTCCGGATGTTTTGATACACAAAGCCCCCGCCCCCAGGTCAATCCCCGCAAAGGAACTTTGACGAAGGGAATGGATCGCCCTGCAGGAATTTTTTTAAAAACTGCCAGACCGCAGGGACCGGATCGGTGCGATGGGGAACAATACAACTCCTGCACATTCCCCATCGTTCCACCCTGCCACGAATGAGGACGCCGGATATACGGGCCATTCGGACCACGGAACACCGGGCCGACATCAATACGAAAATAATCCCGAATGATCCCCATTTCCCCGGCTTCAATCGTCACGCCCGGGCAACCGAACGTAAGGACCCGGTTGGTAACAATATCCACAACACCGTCGAACCGACTCCACAAAAATCTTTTTTTGAGTTCACGTTTTCCCGCCACAAAACCGGTTCCGGCCCGGGCCGGTTAAAAAAAGTACAATCCCGCGAAAATTTTTCCATAAACTGCCGGTTGATTTATGTAAGAACGGCCAACACGATCACACACACGGGTCCGCGAAGCGAACGATACGCCGGCAAAGGATCCCCGCTCAAATCTCCGGGTCAGGGCACGGGCTAGCAGCCCGCCACATTCGCACCGCACAACCCACCATTTATCGTTTCGTTCCCTCAACATCCGGTCCACAATGACACCATCATGCAAATTCGGAGCATTCGTCATCTTTGTCAAAGACATGGAGACCTCACGGAGATTCTACGAGCAGCTCCTGGGCCAGGAAGTGGCCATGGATCACGGGCTCAACGTGGGATACAAGAGCGGCCTTGCCCTCTGGCAGCAGGACTATGCCCTTAACGTGATCCACGGCAAGCCGGTGAAACTGAAACGGGGAAACGACCTTGAGATCTATTTCGAGAGCGAAACAATCGATGAGATGTATGCCGCAGTCCGGTCGGCCGGTGCCCCCCTTATCCATGAGATCCGCGAACAGCCGTGGGGCCAGCGGGTCTTCCGCTTCCATGACCCGGACAACATTGTGATCGAGATCGGGGAGCCCATGGACGCGCTCGTGAAACGGCTGAAGCAGGAAGGTATGACGGACGATGAAATCGAAAAGAAGACCACGCTTCCGCTGGAGATCGTCAGGGCGCTCCTTGCCTCAAACATCCCGTAAGTGTATTTTCGGAAACAAAAAAAGAGAGAATGCCGGTCACTTGTGGAGTTGCTTCAGGACCCACGCCATATTTTCCCCAAGTGTCTTCATGGTGCCGAGCCCTTCCTCGTCACTATTCACATCGCCCGGTTCAAGACCAATGCCCACGTTCCAATAGGAGGAACCGGGCACCACCATCTGGCTGATGAAGAAGAAATGGTTCATCGTGTCGAACGCATGGATCGCACCGCCGCGCCGGACCGCCACCACCGATGCCCCGACCTTGCGCCGGAACATATGGTCGTTGGCTATTGCCACGAAGCCGGACCGGTCGATCAGGGCCTTCATCTCGGTCGAGACATCGGCAAAGTACGTGGGCGAGGCAAGGATGATCCCGTCCGCTCCCTGCATCTTCTCAATACACTCGTTCGCAAAATCACCCTTGATCGCGCAGAGGCCATCCTTCTTCTCAAAACATTTCCCGCACGCAATGCAGCCATGGATCCTCTTCCCCGCCATCTGCACGAGTTCGGTCCTGATCCCTTCCTTCTCCAGCTCAGCAAAGAGCGCCTTGACAAGGATCGCCGTATTGCCGTCTTTCCTTGCACTGCCGCTGAATGCCACGACCTTCAGGGTTTTTTTCGCCATGATCTGGTTTTACGTCTGCCAGCATAAAAAGCCGGGTGATCCCGCGATCCCGACCGGGACAATGCGCCATGTTAAGACCCCACAAACCAAATAGAGGAGCGAATGAACACTCGTATACAGTTCTCCGACTTCCACCTATCCAAGGAACTCGGAAAAGCAATAGAAGATATGGGCTTTGAAGAGCCCTCGCCGATCCAGGCACTCGCCATTCCTCTCATCCAGGCCGGGCGTGACGTAACCGCCCAGGCACAGACCGGTACCGGCAAGACCGCCGCATTCGGTATCCCCGTTATTGGAAAGATCGATCCCACAAAACGCGTTGTCCAGGCCATCGTGCTCTGCCCCACCCGTGAACTTTGTATCCAGATCGCAGAAGAGTTCTCAAATCTCCTCGCGCATCTCCCGAAGATCATTGTTCTCCCGGTCTACGGCGGCCAGCCTATCGACCGGCAGCTGCGCGCACTCCATTCCGGCGTCCACATCGTGATCGGCACCCCCGGCCGCGTGATGGACCACATGGACCGGAGAACCTTAAGGCTCGATGATGTCCACACCGTGGTACTCGACGAAGCCGACCAGATGCTCGACATGGGATTCCGGGACGATATTGAACTGATCTTACGGAAGGTTCCGCAGGATCGCCAGGCCCTGCTCTTCTCGGCCACCCTTCCCCAGCCGATCATCGACATCTCGAAACGGTTCATGAACAAACCCGAGTTTGTCAAGGTCCAGTACGCTGAACTCACGGTCCCGAAGATCGAGCAGAGCTACATCGAGGTCAAGGAGCGCGAAAAGATCGATATCCTCTGCAGGCTCATCGATATCTCCGACCCGCACCTCTCGATCATCTTCTGCAACACCAAGCGCAGGGCGGAAGAACTCGCCGGCAAGATCAAGGCCCGGGGCTACCGTGCCGAGGAACTGCACGGCGACATGAAGCAGTCCTCACGCGACCGCGTGATGGGAGGCTTCCGGAAAGGTTCCATCGAGATCCTGATCGCCACCGATGTGGCAGCCCGCGGAATTGATGTCGATGACGTGGACCTCGTGGTCAACTTCGATGTCCCGCAGGACGTGGAGTATTACATCCACCGCATCGGCAGGACCGGCCGTGCCGGCAAGAGCGGCAAGGCGATAACGTTTGTCTCGCCCAAGGACTTCAACAAGCTCCGCGAGATCATGCACTTTGCCAAGGTCACCATTCCCCGCATGCCCGTTCCCTCGCAGAGCGATGTGGCGGAGACCCGGACAAAGGCCGTGCTTGAAGCCGTGCGTGAGACCATCCAGGCAGGAGGTCTCGAGGCCTTCATCCGTCTCATCGAGAAGGAGACCGAAGGGGATCACAACACGATCGACATCGCTGCTGCACTCTTGAAGATGCAGATGGAGGAGCGCCTCGAAACCCCGGTAGCAAAGCAGGAGGGCGTAGACTTCGGCGATACCGGTGCAGAGGTCGGCATGGTCCGCTTCTTCTTAGGCGTGGGCCGGCAACACAAGGTTGCCCCTAAAGACATTGTCGGCGCAATTGCCGGTGAGACCGGGATTCCCGGTAAAGACATTGGCGCCATCCGGATCATGGACAACTACTCGTTTGTCGAGATACCAAAAGAGCATGCCCAGGAAGTCTACTCCATCATGAAAGAGCGGACGATAAGAAACCAGCCCACGGGCATCGAACCGGCATCAGGCCGGCGGGCATAATCTTTTTTTTAATTTTTATCAAGTCTCCGCTGAAGTGCGGAAAAAATTACAGGTGTTTTACCGTAATTGCCTGTTCTTCATGCCGCTCGTTGATCCCATGCGCAATCCGCATCATCCCGAGCACAATGAGATAGATCCCAACGAGCAGCGCAAGCGTGTCGATACTAGCAGACGGGTTGAGTACGATGACGGTCCCGAGGATCAGGGCAAACACGCCCATCATCGCAAGGACCAGGCGCACCATCAGGCCTTCGATGATGGAACATGCGACAACGATCTCGATAAAACCAAACATAAGAATGAAGAGGCCGAGCAGCAGGCCGGTGGCGATGACCAGGAGCGAGGGTGCCGCGATCACGACAATCCCGAGCAGGATCGATACAATTCCCAGGAAGAAGACACCCCACCGGGAGACACCCTCTTTCTCTATGAACAGCCCTTCGACAAGGATGAGGGCAGCCATAACAATGATGATAATCCCGATAAGTTCGGCAAAGAGGCCGGTCGCATAGCCCGGAAAGACGAGCAGGAACAGGCCCACAAGGGCCAGAACCAGCCCGAGACAGATCATCGACGTCCACCGGAGCGGATGTGGTTCATGCATAGTACCTTATCCCCTCACTTCGGGGGGGTTTAATTATTCCGACGATTCCTAGCCCCGGTTTTGGTTCATAAACTGCGGGATGGTTCATACAGGAATGATGAAAAGAATTACGCCTGGGGCAAAACTCTCAATACCCGGGAAGAGTAATCCTACCTGCATGAAATCTACCATTACCATTGTCCTGGCCCTCGGGTTCTGCATGGTGCTCGCGCTGGTTGCAGGATGTACCCAGCCGGCAACAGCCCCGGTCGCCACCCCAGTACCGACTGTCGTTGAGACCGCCATTGCAACCGCAGCACCGACCGCCGTTGCCACCACCGCTGCCGATTCCTTAACCCCCGGGCCCACCCAGACGCTCTCGGAGATCTGGAGTATCGAAGTTCAAGTAGCAAGCAACGGTGAAGCGATCAACCCGACGATCACCACAACCCTCCGCGGCGGCAAAGGTATGAACGTTGTCCCGGAGATCGATGTGAAGATCACACGGTCTGATGGCGTTGTGGAAGAAGACCGGATGATCCAGCCGCTCTATGTCGGCAAATCCATCGCCCTTGCCGGCACAACCAAGAACACCGACCGTGCTGAAGTCTGGGCCGTCACCCCCAATGGCGAGAAGGTAAAAATTTACGATTCCTACGTGCCGTTCCGGTCGTATAACTGATTTTTAATTCATCCCTTTTTTAAAAAAGAGAGAAGCGAAAAAAAGCAGACGCCCGGTCAGTCGTACGACCGTGAATGGAAGTGCCCCACATAGAAAGTCAGCAGGGGGATGAAGAGTCCGGCAGCAATCACCAGGTACCCGATCGGCTCATCACCGGTGGGCGGCATCTGGAGAACCCAGATGCCATTGGCAACGATATACAACCCGAGCAGACAACTGATCACCTTTAAAATCGCTTCCATTTTTATTCACCCGATCCTTACAGGATGATTCCTGTAAAAACTCATAAGCGCTTGCATTTACGTCCCGGCATATGAGTTCGTATGAACGATAACCGGTGCAAGCTGTTTTTGTGGTGTGCCGCAGAACAGGTACATACGGATTGATACGCGTGGATACAGAGAGAACCGGATCAGGAAGGGAGGAGCATGCCGGCAGCGCCCTGCTCACGGACCTGTACGAACTCACGATGGCCCAGAGTTTTCTCGAACACAAGAAGACCGGAACGGCTGTCTTCTCCATCTTTGCCCGGTCGCTCCCGAAAGAGCGTAATTTTCTCATCGCCGGCGGGCTTGAAGAACTGGTACGGCAGCTGGAGCGGTTCCGGTTCACGGATGATGATATTACCTGGCTCCGGGGCCTGAACCAGTTCAGTGAGGATTTCCTTAACTATCTCAGCCGCTACAGATTTCGCGGGACCCTGTATGCGATACCGGAAGGCACGGTCGTATTCAACAACGAACCGCTCGTCCAGATCGAGGGATCGCTCCCCGACATCCAGATCCTTGAGACCCTTGCGCTCAACTGTATCCATTTCGGGACGCTTGCTGCCTCGAAAGCAGCCCGGATCATCGCAGTGAGCCGGGGCCGGGATGTGGTGGAGTTCGGCTTCCGCCGGGCCCATACCACGGAAGCAGGGATCGTCGCGGCCCGGGCGGCCTGGATTGCAGGATTCTCCGGCACCTCGAACCTGGAAGCCGGGAGGCGGTTTGGGATCCCGGTACTCGGTACGATGGCACATTCCTATGTGATGCTCTTCAACCGCGAGGATGAGGCGTTCAGGGCATACCAGGCATCATTCCCGGACCGCTGCCTCTTCCTCATCGATACCTACGACACCCTTGCCTGTGCAGATACGATCATCCGGCTCGCCCGCGAGGGCGTCCCGGTGATCGGGATCCGGATCGACAGCGGCGATATTCCCGCCCTTGCAGGAACCCTCCGCGGAAGATTCGATCAGGCCGGCTACCCGGCGATCCGGATCTTTGCAAGCGGGAACGTGGACGAGTACAACATCGACCGGTGGCTCTCCATCGAGGTGCCGATCGACTCGTTCGGTGTAGGCACACATTTTGTCACCTCCTCGGATGCACCGTACCTCGACATGGTCTACAAACTGGTGGAGTACGAGGGCACGCCCCGGTACAAGACGAGTCCCGGCAAGACCACGTTCCCGTACAAGCGGCAGGTCGTACGGCACTTCCATGACGGGATCATGGAGTACGATGAGGTCATACGGATGGAGGGACACGAGTCAGATGGTCTCGTCAGGGAGTGCCTCCGCGAAGGGCGGCTCACAAGGCCGCTGCCATCGACTACGGAGATCCGCAGGCATTGTGCCGGGGAACTTGAATGCTTGCCGGCATTGTTCAGGACCCTGAACAAACAGGAATACTCGGTCCGGGTGCTGTGATGGGGCATACCGGCACGCTGGTGCAAAAAAGCATTAAGGGCACAGCCGGCATGATCTGCTATACCAGTGCGTGGTGATCACCGTTTCCCTCCTTCCAATTCCCCTCCGTATTGCAGCCCTGACACGGGAGCAGCAAAGCCTTCTTGAGTATCCCGTTGAGAAACTCGCCGGTATCATCCGGGAGATCGGGTTCGGGTGCACGGGATGCGCCCGGTGCTGCACCCGCTCATTCAACGGGCATGTCTTCCTGCTCGACCGTGATGTCACAGCGGTGAAGGCCATCGATCCAGAAGCACTCGAACCGGCACCGGAGCCGGAGTTCTGCGACCAGAAGGGCACCTATTATGTCTCCGGGTACGCCCTGAGGGTGCAACCCGATGAAGCAGGGTCCTGCTGGTTCTTACAAGACGGCCGGTGCCGGATCTACGACCAGCGGTTCTCTATCTGCCGTATCTACCCATACATGCTCCACCGCGAACAGGATGAGACGGGGACCGTGGACTGGCGCCAGATCTCCGGACTTGACCATCACGGGGAATACCATACAGAGATCTCAGAAGAGGAGAGCATGGCCCTTGCCCGTGAAACAAAAGAGTACGAAAATGCGTTCCTTTTGCAGGAGATCCATTTCCTCGAATGTATCCATGAACGGTTTTCCCAAAACGGCCTCCGCCATGTGCAGAAGATCTATGACGACCAGATGCGGGCGTTCTTGAAAGGCTCACCCATCCGGATCATGGTCTATTACGACGGGGAGTTCGAAGAGCACTGGATCAAAAACAGCTGATTGGGGATTCACCGGTCTTTCCGGGCCTTTTTCAGCGTGAACCGGATTGCCGTTCCCTTGCCGGGATCCCCCGGGACCCGGTCATCTGCCCGGATGCGACCACCATAGGCCTCAATAAGCATCTTTGCGATGTGCAGTCCGAGGCCATAACTGCTGCGCTTCTCCGATCCCTGCATGAACCGGTCAAATATTCCCGGTTTCTGTGCATCCGGAATACCGGGACCCGTATCGGTCACCGAACACTCAATCATATCATCACCGGCATTCCGACAGAAGATCGCGATCTTCACATCCTGCCCTCCGAACTTGATACTGTTTGCAATCGTATTGTCGAAGACAGCTGAGATCATCGGGTCGGCGAGGACGGTGATTCCCGCGGGTTCATACTGGATGCTGGTACCGGGATATGCTTTGATCGCAGTCCGGATCACGCTGTCGAGGTCTACCGGTTCCTGTGCGGGAGGGTTCTTGGAGATCGTCTCGATTTTCCGGATCACTTCAGTATCCCGGTGGATGGTCTCAATGATCCGTTCAGCGTACATCCGTCCATTTTCCCCGTCAGATGAGCGGATCAGGTCCGCATAGCCATTGATGGACAGGGTGGAGTTCCGGATCTCATATGTAAGGACATCCAGGTATATATTGAGATAGAGGTTCGCCCGCCGGTTCGCTTCGGCCAGCTGGTCTCTCTTCTTGGCCAGTTCAACCTCTTTATCCTGCAGTTCCCCAAGCATGGTATTGAGGGACTGCCGTAACGAGGCTACCTCATCATCACCTGTCACAGAAAGACGCTCGGAAAGGTTGCAGCTGCGCCCGATCTCTTTCATAGATGCGTCAAGGCCCATGAGGGGGGTAACGATATACCGCCGGAGGAGGAACTCGGTGACGATGACATAGATGATCCCAATGATGATGAACCCGAAGATCAGGAAGGTCAGGGCGGTCATTGCCTGCCGGTATAACGGACGGGGGCTGTCGACCTCCAGAAGGAAGGTGGGAGCATTGTTGATATCCCGAATGAGCGAATACCCGGTGATCGTAGTGTCGTTTTTGAGAATTGTTCCCTGTTCCACCGGGTCTTTATCGGAAATTTTCTCTAACGCCGGATTCGGATGAGCATCCGGACCGGTTATTACGGTGAGCCGGACCGGCTGGCTGGACTGGTTCTGCAGTGCTGCGATCTGGTATTTATCGTAAGACCGGACCATGACCAAGGTTCCGTTGCCGGGACCTGTGCCGGAACTGGGCAGTATCGGGTGGAGAGATACCAGTACCGGCCCCTGGGGAAGGAGGACAAAACCGGTACGCCCGCTTCCGGTACCATTCAGGAAGAGGTGCGGGTTGTTCGTAAAAAACACGAGCAGATCCGGGGGAACTTCAGCATCGGTTTTATTCTGCAGGTCATACCACTTGCCGGCGACCTGATTGCCTGAAGTATCATAATAGAAGAGACCATTGATCCGGAGGCTCTCATACGATGACACCGGTTCAATCGTAGACCGGTAAAATGTCTCCTGACGATCCTGTATGTACTGGTAACTGCCATCCCAGACTGCCCAGTCACGGGCACTGTTCGATAGTTCGGACTGTTCGTGCTCAATCTGATCAATAACCCGCTGGACATCGGTCAGCGACGCTTCCCGTTCGCTCCCTGCGTGGGACGACAGGATGAAGTACTGGGCCAGAACGTTCATGCCAAATATCAGGACGAACACGGTCACGCCGAGAATGAGCAGGGTGCGGGTATGGATCTTCACGTTCTACGTGTGAGTATCCTGATGCATTCCTATTAAACTTGTTTAATTGCACCCGGAAGTACACCAATGTATAGTATTGCGGGGCAGGAAACCCAAACCCGAGGTACATTCTGCAGTACGTTTGAGCATGCAGCCCGAGGACTCAATCTCGTGTGTCACTCTCGCGATGATCCCAGAATGTCGCCAGTACGCGCCAGATTCGTTCCTGTAATGCATCGATCGTACCTGTCTGCCCGGATGATAACGCCGGTTCGTAGAGGGACCGGTTGATCTCGATCTGGATCCAGGGAGTTCCCTTGCGCCAGTAATGGGCGTTGGAGATAAATCCCCCGGAGAACGGGTTATTGATCGCCACTTCCTGTTTAAGGGTGAATTCCTCCCGGAACGCCTTGGCAAGGGCCTCAATGAGGGGTGCCGGACAGGTGGCAATCGTATTCTTCTTTGCACGACCCTTCCGGTCCCCGTTGTTCCCAAGACAGATCAGGGGCCGGATCCGACCGACATCCTTCTGCTCCACCGATCCCACGGGCAGCATCGAATGACAGTCAAATGCCATCTGCACGGCATGCCGGTCAATCAGTTCATCGATGCGCTGGTGATACGGGAAATACCAGTGCATCATGAGCTGGTGGATCAGCGGCAGATCCGGCAGCCGGCCGTGACGATAGACGCTTGTCCCGTCGATGGTTCGCACTTTGATAATTCCATCAGGATCGCGGGGTGGCAGGGGGAGGGGAGGGCGGTTGAGATCGACAGCCATGCGGGAAATATTCGTATCAATGACGGCCTTGACGTTCGCACGGAAGTCAAACAGCCTGCGGGTGTCGGGATCGCTGTAATACCGGATATCCTGCCGGCTGAGGGAGAGACGTCCCTCAAGTTCAGCAGGTATTTCAGTGCCTCCGTGAGGTATGGAGATCAAAAACGGGTACCAACCAGTCACGATACCGGAATATTCATGTGCCGTGCACGATAATGGTTTCATCTTCGTTCGAACCCGGTGACGGGTCCCTGCGCGCCGGATTCATACGGGATTTGTATAAATCTGGCACCAAAAGCGGTTTTTTTATTTGCGGAGAACGGACCCGGATCCACAAACCAGAGGCATCCTGCCATTTCTCCAGTGGAAGAAAAGGGGTATAAAAGGATGATCAATTTGTCGGATTTCCTAAATGTCTGACAAATAGTACCGGTTTGATAAAAATTGCCTTTTTGGCAGGAATTTTATTCCCCGCAATCAGCCCGGTTCTGCAATAAAATCCGGACACGCAGATAAATATTACTGTCGGATAGGTGCCTGCCGGCTCCCGGTAGAATTTTAAGACGCCATAAGAACGGAATTGCCTGAACTGGTTAACACCGCACCCCTTTTAAATACAGACGCACTATGCAGCTGATAATAACTGCCTGAAGGAGGCACTACATGAAAAAAACCATAATCCGGGGTTGTTGTCTCATCGTACTGACCTGCGTTCTCGCGAGCCTTATTCCGGTTGTTGCCGCAGACACATCTGAACAGTCCATCAGCAGCTCCCTGACCCGGGGGGGCCGGTTCACCGTTACCATCACTGGTCAGCCCAATACCGCGTATTACGTCTGGCTGCCGGGCACCTTCACGATGACCGGTGAACCCTACGATCAGCCCCCGGTCATTACCGGATCTACGGAAAACCTCGTTAAGGATCCCGAAGGGGGACCTTACACCATCGGTTCATACCAGTACAACAACGGTAACGGCCGCACGATTCTGGATGATGTCGCACCTTCGACAGCGAATATGTCCAATACGAATTATTATGCACAGGTCACGACCGATTCAACGGGAAAAGCACTCGTGTTGTTCCAGACCTCGCAATATACTGCAAAAAGGTCCTATTCAGTAAAAACCGAAAACCCCGGTAACCCGGAAAATGAGAATTACAATGTTGAAGAGACGGTCTACAACCGGGGTTCCAAGCCGATGATCAACACACCGGTCCAGACGATCGCCTCATACCCCTCACGGCCATCCCTGACACCTGTGCCAACCCCTGCACCGGAGACTGTGACGCCCACAATCATGGTTCCCACCACCACAATGCCGATACCCACAACGACAAAGAGATTGCCACTGGATCCCATGATCGCGATGATGGCAGTTGTGGCAGGTTTCGCAGCGATACTGAGACGATAACATCAGGGACAAAGACCACGCAATTATGATCGAAGAGACCACGTGTGGATTGGCAGCGGAAAAAATTCGGATGGATGCGGTCCAGAAATTTTTTGTGCGCCCGTTCTTTCTGAGTTGCACCATCGGCATCCCATTCTGCATCTTCAAGATCCTCTTCGGCCTGACCGCACTCCGGGCAGGGGAAGCGGACAGGGGATTCTTACAGATGCTCGGCCTTGTCATCACGGTCTGGGCAATGGCCGATCTCCTCATGAATGTCAGCAGATCGGCCCTTGACCTGCTGCATCGGCCGGCACGCTTTGAATACTGCACGATTGCGCAACTCGGGCGGATCTTCGGCAGGCCGCTGATCTTCCTGGCATTCGATACCCTGCTGACGTTTGCGATCATCTGCGCCATGCTCTGGACCGGGTGGATCGCAACCCTTAATCCGCTGGAGGCAATGCTCTGGTACGCGGCAACCACCATGAACCTGATCAGCCTCTCACTCGTCTCACTCTATAACGAGATCCGGCACAATACCACCTCATCGTGAGAGGGGCAAGGATGCTGGCAGAGGACAGGTGCTCAATCAAAAAAGTTACGAGGGGGTATCGTCGCCCAGCGATTCCCGGCTCCGCATCTGGTAGAGGACCATCGGGTCCATCTCCTTGTAGGTATCGGTGCCGGTGCGCATGATCACGTTTGTGATCCCGCTGTTGACGATCATCTTGGAGCAGAGGAAACACGGCCAGATCTGGGTAATCTCACCGTTCTTGACTTCGAACCCCGACAGGTAGAGAGTGCAACCCCGGGCATGTTTACCGGCCTGGAGGAGCGCATTCATCTCCGCATGAACGCTCCGGCAGCGCTCGTAGTTCGAGCCCGAGGGGATGTTGTGATCGTTTCTCCAGCAGCGGTTCAGCTCCGTGCAGTCCATCTGCTTGCGGGGTGCCCCGGTATAGCCGGTGGAGACGATCGTATTGAATTCATCGACAATGATTGCCCCGAAGTTACGCCGGAGGCAGGTGCCCTGGTTGGCACACCGCGTGGCAAGGTCGAGGAAGTACTGGTGCCTGTTGGTCCGCATTCAAGAGTGTATGGAAAATCCCGGTATTAAAGCGGTAGGGTTTGCAGTGCTGATCCGTGTATTACCCGTAGGTAACAATCAGGTAGCCGATTACCACAAGATGGAGCACCAGGAAGAACGGGACCAGCCAGAATTTTATCTTCCGGGTCTTATGCCGGAAGAGTCTCATGGAAAGAAACGCCCCGAACGGCCCCAAAAATGCGAGCACCAGCAGGGTGTTCTCACTTGTCCTCCACGTATCCTTCTTTGCTTTGCGCTTGTCCCATACAAATGCGCATGCCGCGATGAGGTTTACCGAGAGATACAACGCGATAAGAACGAGAATCCAATCGATCTCAATCAGCTCCCGACGGGTCGCTGCGGCTGCCGTTTACCGGGGCAGTCTCATCAAGGTAAAACCGCCATTTGCAGAACATATCCGGGGGATGGGGGTCGGGGGGCGCAAAGAGGCATTCCACCCGGATTGCCGGATCGATCTCCCGCGCAAAACCGGTAAACTCCGCCCGGTGCATCTCCCGGCAGACATATTCACCCTGCCCTCTGCGGAGCCGGGCCTCCTGTGTAGGGCATGAGGGAACGGATAGGATCACTTCATCCCCGCGTTCCTCGATCGTATACCCGACAATCATCGCCCACGGGAAATGCCGAAGGGCCAAAACAAAACCGGTGAGCCCTTTTTCAGTGATGCCGAAGCGCCGGACAATGTCCTTTGCCGCCATGCCGGCCACCCGGCCCCAGACCTGCTCGTTGATCGTTTCGGCAACCGGCTGACCATAGGTGTCGGAGATATTGATGAACCAGAATGCATCCACGACCCGGTAGTGCCAGAGAAGGAACTCCAGGTACTGGTGTTTTTCCGCATCGGTCATCCGGTCAAAGAATGCAAGGTCCATGTAACTCATGGGGGATCACATCAGGAATGGTTAGAGTCGGGCCGGTTCTCATATCAACATTTGGATTGGTGTTGCCGGGTACAGGGTCTGAACATTCACGTGAGGGATGCCGGGAGTGAAATGAATGAGGTCCAGAAAAAATTTTCATTCAGGTCCTGCTGAATTTTTTTTAAGCAGGGTCCGGTTGATCAGCTCGCAGGTTTCAAGCAGGGGCTGAGGGGGTGCCTGCGTTTTTTGAGCAAGGTCCGGTTGAAATTTTTTATACAGAGTCTGCGCAAAAAAATTTAATCAAGGTCCGGCAAAAAAATTTCACGCAGGGTCTGGTTGATCATCTGGATTTTCTTACGACGTGAGCACGATCTTCAGGTTACGATCTCATACAGATCCGTTTAACTTTTTGATAGTAAGGTCTGCTCAAAATTTTTCAATCAAAGTCTGGTTAAAATTTTTCAGGCAAGGTTCGGTTGATCCGGATCAACAAATCAAGCAGGGTCTGAGGGGCTGTTTGTTTTTATGTACGCAAGGTCCGGTATAATTTTTCATGCAGGGTCTGCCAGAATTATTCTCCAACCCACTATTATTCATCATAATACTTCAAAGTCCGACCGGAATATCCAGGAACCTGTTTCAAGAAAAACCGGAATAATCCCATGTGTTCAGCAGGATCGTTTGGGCCGGGTTCATGTGATACCGGAACCTATTCGTAACAACGGAAAAGGTGAAGATAGAAATGCGGGAGATCACGGTGGAGACGATCATGGAGATGCATAATTCGATCCTAGCACGGGATGGGGGGGATGACTGTATTATCTGTGAAGGGATCCTGAATGAGGTGGTGTTCCAGGCAAACCTCCGAAAAGACCGGATCCAACAGGCTGCAACCGTCTTCTGGTCGCTCTGCGCATACCCTGCATTCCGCGAGGGAAACAAGAGAACGGCCTATCGTCTCGCTGAGGCGATCCTCTCATCAGATAATTCCCCGGTATCCCTGCCCTGTGAGGAGATGCGTGCACTTGTTCAAGGTATCACTGCGTATACGGTCGAGATCGAAGATGTGGAGCGGGTGCTGGAACAGCATGCAGAAAAGGCTGCCTGAATGCTATTCTACAGGAAGTGTTGCTTGGGCAGCATCCGGCTTCTCGAACGATGACAGCCGTACCCCAATCAGCCGGATCTTCCTGCCATCGTACTCCTCGCGGAACAGCGCATGAACAAGCGACCGGACCACCGCGGCATCTCCGGAGAAGTGCGACAGGCTCCGGCTTCTGCTCCGGGTGATGAACCCGGGATACCGGATCTTGAGCGTAAGGGTTTTGAACCGAAGCTGCTCTTCAGCCAGGTTCCCGCAGACGCCCCGTATCAGCACATCGAGCGTTGAGACCAGCACATCTACGTCATCGGTATCCGCATCAAAGGTGGTCTCCCGGGAGATCGATTTTATCTCCTGAGAATCAACAACCCCGCTCTCGTCAATGCCATGTGCCAGCTGGTGCAGGGCGATCGCGCTGCGGCCAAACCGCCCGATCAGGCTCTGGACATCCTGCCGGGCAAGATCACCAATCGTCCTGATCCCCATCTCAAAAAGGAGTCCCTCGGCTTTCTTTCCCACACCGGGGATCTTCCGGACAGGGAGTGGCGCGAGAAAATCCTGCAGGGATGAGGGTGTGACAATCGTGAGTCCATCAGGCTTCTTAAAATCGGAGGCGATCTTGGCAACAGCCCGCGAGGAGGCAATGCCAATTGAACAGGAGAGGCCGAGATGATGTCGGATTGTGCCCTGGATCACTTCTGCAAGGGTTTGTGCTGATGAAAAATCACCAAGGGCACTGATGTCGAGAAAGGCTTCGTCGATGCTGACCTGCTCCATCAGAAACCCGTACGACCGGAGGATCTCCATCACGGCAGCCGATGCCTGCACATAGGCCGGGAAATCCGGAGGGAGGAAGACTGCGTGGGGGCAGAGAACATATGCCTGCGAGATCGGCATTGCCGACCGGATCCCAAACGCCCGCGCCTCATACGAGCAGGTAGACACAACCCCGCGTCCCTTCCCCTCTTTTGGGTCGGCACCTATGACCACCGGTTTACCGGCAAGTTCCGGCTGGCGCTGCACCTCAACGGATGCATAAAAACTGTCCATGTCGAGATGGAGGATGATCCGAAGGTGCGCTCCCTGCTGATCCCTCTCCGGCAACAGGGCATTGTGGTATGCCGGCGTTGTAAAGGGATGGGCAGTACCAGGCGTCATGGGAAACACCTCATCCTGCTGACGGGATGAAATCCCCCAGCCGGCACTGCCGTTCGCGGATGACCGATTGGAGGAGCGGCCCTTCCTCAATGAACCGGGAAACCGGAAGCGTGAACGATTCTGCAAGGTGCTGAAGAGCGGGCCGGATTCCTTCAAACACGGTGGCCGGCTGCTGCATTGCGCTCCGGACATTCTCCCGGACATTGAAGACGCCCATCGGCACGTAACCCTTCCGCGCCTCACGAAGGATGATCGCCCCGGCCTGCCGCTGTTCGCGGGCAAGCGCTTCGAGCACCGCCATCTTGCACGAGTAGTAGCATCCTCCGAGAGGGGAGTAGGTGGTCTTCTTCTTAGTGCCCTCGTGATCCGAGAAGACCAGCTCCTCGTTGCCCAGCACGTGGAGGAACGCCTCCGACCATTCGTACTGCCAGGCCGTCGGCATCAGGATGACCGCATAATGGTTGTTGAGGCTAGAGAACTCGTGCACCCTCCAGGTATCGATGACCGGGTTCTTCTTCACTCCGGCAAGCAGCCGGTCGCCGATGATCGTGTCGCAGGCAGTGATAGACCACCGCGTGGGAACAAGGTGCCTCCCCCTCCCATGACCCATTGTCCCGACCGAGAAGGCCTTCTGGATACTGGAGAAGGAGACCCCGGTCCTGTGCAGGTCCATCACGGCTTCCGCTGCTTTCAGGTCGGTATCATAGAATGCCTTCTCCAGGTCACGGTTCCACCGCCCGGACTCGATATCGAGCCGTTCGATTCCCGCACTTGGACCAAACGGGGTATGCTCTTCAGAAAAGGACTGCCCCTGCGGGGTGCTGGTGAAGGCAATCTCGCTCTCAAGGGATGATGATGACAGCGAGATCTCCTGGAGTTTTTCTACCAGCCGGTTATTGAGATCGGTGGCATTCACCTGCTGTTTTCCCCGAATGAGGTTCATGCGGTACCCGATGATCTCTTCCTGGGACCGGTTCTTTGGGATCCATGCTTCCGGCATATCCATCTCGGCCGTATCACCATGGAGCGGGGCTATCATGGGGCCGGCAAAGACATCCGGGTAATTCCAGCTCCCGACAAACACGGACGGGGGAGTACTGCCCTCAATCTCTTTTCCCAGGGCAACAGACTTCATCGGCATCGTGGATGCCGTGAGTTGCCGGAGATAGGCCCCTTTTCCGATCATAGTATAGGGAGAATGAGAGCGGGAGATCGTTTAAGGGGGATAGTGTGCGGGGAGAAAGTGAACCGGGCTATCTCCGGACAGAGTACCCGGCATTCCGGAGAATGCGGATCATCTCATCCTCCCATTTCCTGTCATCCGGTTCCTTGTGCTCCTCAATGCAGCTCTCCCAGATTTTTGTGAGGAGTTCATCATCCGAACAGAGCGTCCGGATAAATTTTATGCGTCCCGCCCTCCGTCCGGTATGGTCGAGGATCAAAAGACGCCAGCACCCATAATCCCGACAGATCTCCGGCCGGGTCAGGTGCACGGTACAGTAGGCTTTTTCACTTCCGGGCTGGTGACGGAAAAAAGGGCAGGTATGGGGCAGTTTCTCAAAGATGCTCTTGTCATCGAAGAGCTCGCGTTTGTCGGGATCGACCGTGACCGGCGTCGTCTCGCCGGTATAATTATTATAAATTAGGAACCGGTAATCCCCGTACTCTTCCCTGATCACATGGACGTACCCGAGCTGATCGCAGCACTCCCCGCACTGGAAGCATTCGAAGGCCAGGATGGATCACCCCTTACGAATGGACAGCCAGGATCATAAACACCAGTTCGAGAGCGATCAGGATGATGACCACCCATTCGAGGAAGTTGGAGTGCTGGATGCGCACTTCGTCCGAGAGCATCGAGTAGTTCTCCTGGATCATCTCGATCTTACGGCTGACGCTCTCACTCCACTGGCTGCTCCGGAGTACTCTGAGCGCGGTCGCATAGACACGGGCATAGTAGACATCCTCCGTGACCTTGATCAGGTTGTCAACCTTCTCGATGATCTCGGAGATCTCCGCCGAAGTCTGCATGAGTTTTGCCATGATCGCGTGGTACTGGCGCCCCCGGCGGAACTGGGACAGGCGATCCGCATGCTCGATGTCGTCATACATCTTCTCCATCTCGCGGGTCAGTTCGCGATCATAGTACCGGAGCTCCAGCACCTGCACGTTTGCAAACTCGATGAGATCGATAATATCCGTCGGGCTCTCCGGGTTGCAGAGGAGGGCCGAATCCCACGAGAGAATAGCAAGGTCATCGGTCGTGTAACTGAGGGAGTTCTTCATGATCTCCTCACGGATCTGCGGGGAGAGATTGGTCTTCTCCCCAATCAGGAGTGCCACCGGGTCGATGGAATCATCCCGGTGGTCGGTGACATAGATCGAATAATCCTCATAGAAGTCCGGGTTGATGGAGAAACCCTTGATATGCGGGCGGATGATCTCGCCGAGCGTCTTGAGATACTGGACATAGAACTCAGCAAGACCTTCCTGCCCGGCGAACAGGAACGCGATCTCTTCCAGTTCGGCAATAGCAGCCTCCGGGCTCTCGTAAATAAAACAGAAACTGATCACCCCGATATCGTAGACCCGGGCAACCACAGAAAACTCAAACGGCCTGCCGTCCCGCTCCACCCGTATCGGGTTCATCTGGATCATGAGCGGAGGGTCTTCGAGCATGATGGATTTTGGTTTGACCCGCACGAAGCTGGTCCTTGCAGTAAAATAGTTCTGGGCGAGCGCCTTTTCGAGCCAGTCGAGATCGATCTCTCTCCCAATATCGTAAATCCGATAAAACCGGAGCGTTATCATGGATATTTCCCTCCTTTGGGATGTGCTTAATAGTGTCTGCAATAATGAACAACCATGAAGATGATAAAGCCTTTTGAGACCTGATCACCGGGATGCTTGATGTCGCAGGACTAAAAAAATGGGACGGGTTACAGTCCTCTAAAAAAAGATATTATTTCCGGGAATTAATTGTCGCAACTACAATTCCGATAACCAGCGCCAATCCGGAAATCCATACCGGCACAGGAGACTTCTTGGTCGTCGAAACGGGAAGGGTTGTTGTTTCCGGCTGGGCATTGAGGGTTGCAGTGAGATCAACCGTCTCTCCTTTTCCGGGATACGTGTCGATCGTACCGGTGTAAGGGGCATACCCGGCCTTATAGACCGTGAAGGTCTTATACGGCGTGCCGGTCACATAGACCCGTACCTTCAGGAGACCCCCCGCAATCTGCCCCTTGGCCTCATTATCAAACGTCACGGTCGCTCCCTCAACATTGCAATGCACTGCATACCAGCCGACATCGCCGCCGATTATTGCCTGCGTTGTCGCAGTCGTGGCGACGGGATTTAAGGTGGCGTAGAGATCGATAGTCTCACCTTTTCCCGGGACATTGGCGATGTTCGCCACAAACGTGGTATACCCGTCCTTTTTCACCGTGTATTTCTGGTACGGTGTTCCGGTGCTGTAGACCGGCACATACACCATTCCCTGCGAGATCTCCCCCCGGTTTGACTCATCGAACATGACGGTGGCACCGTCAATATTGCAGTGCACAACGTACCAGCCTACATCCCCCCCAATCGCGGTTGTGGAGGTACCGGAGATCTGGTTCAGGGTTGCATACAAGTCAACCGATCCACCCTGATCGGGCACCGTTGTAATCGAATTGACAAAGGTGGAATAGCCGTTCTTCTGCACGCGAAGGATCTTTGGAGCAGTTCCGGTAGTATATACCGGGACAGTAAGCGTTCCCCCCTGCACTCCTCCCTGTGTTTCCCCCACATACTTATCATCAAGATATACCTTGGCCAACTGGACATTGCAGTGGATCACATACCATCCCTGGTCACCGCCATCAGTCGCAGTATCTGCGGTCACGGGGAACATAGAGAAGAGTACAATAAGGGTCAGGATCAGACCCACACGAGAGAGATTATGCATCACAATCACCGTACTGTTCCTTTGAGGGAATCTTATAAAAAACCGCTGACGGTAATCTGGCAGGGAAAAAAGGAATTTGGGTTATCTTCGTGAACAGAAGGCAACTGCCAGCGCCGCAAGGGATACTCCACCGATCAGGGTCAGCGGCGAGACGGGAGATTTTGTTGCCGTGGCAACAGGGGTTGTTAACGGAGTTGCAGCATTTGCAGGGGTTCCCGTAGTTGCGGGCATCAGATTCAAGGTGCATTTGGTGTAAATATCATCCACGCCAGGCAGGTTGAACGCATCTGAAAGGGCCTGTGCTGCCGCAAAATCCTGGACACTTCCGGTTCCGGTGAAGTTGAAGATCAGTGCACCGGTCTTGGCGTTGACAACCTGGCCGGAATACTGGCCGGACGTTTCCATGATGAAGCTGAGGTCCCCATCATTACCGGGGCTCTGGACGATCACATAATAGGTTGCCGGGGGAAGACTGGTTGTCTGGTACGTTTTTGCATAGGATCCGTCAGCGTTGACCGGGGTGGTGGACACATTGACGTAATTCCCGGCAAACACCCAGATCTGCACACCCGCGGTCAGGTTTCCACCGGTGGCTACACCACTGACTGTGACCGGTTCTCCCACCGTGGCTGGGTCAGGAGAGACAGTCGCCGAGATGAACGGCTGACCGGTTGAGGCCTGAAGGGTACTTGTTGCATTACCAGCCGCTGTGATATCTGCCCCGGAGACCGGAACGATGACCAGCAGCAGGATACCGAGAAGAATTCCAAAGGATAATATCTGCTTCATATGGTGGATTAAGTCTGTCAGAAGGATGATAGTTTTTGCGATTTTTTTCTACAGATGGGGATTGTTGCAGGTACCCTGATAAATGTCGGGAATATAAGAGCACCAGGAACATACCCTGACCGTAATCGCCCGTCATACCTTCATTTCCAAGCGGTCACCTATTTACGTTTCCGGTTTCAATAGCTCGTAACAGTCCCGGTGCAGGATTCACCGGGACGAACTCAAAACAGGGTATCATCATGACAATGCCAAGCGACCCGCAGATCTCCTCCGCCTCCACATTACCCGTTCCTTTGAGTTTTTGCATCCTCTTGTACCATGACGGCAGGATCGAACGGCTGGTGGATCACCCGGTTGACGAGTATTTTGCTGCAATAAAGGATGCCAGTATTGCCTGGATCGATTGTAGTATCCGGGATGATGAGAAGGAGATAGAGCAGCTCACGCAACGTGCCGGGTTCACGAAAGTCCCCATCCCCAAGCTCACGCACGGATTCTATTCGGCGTACGAAGATTATGACACGGAACTGGGCATCATGCTCCCATCCGCTACGGTCAAGGGCGAAAAGATGACCGTACACCCGCTCTTTATCCTGATCCGGGAAAACCTGGTCCTCACGGTCCATTCAGATGAGATCAACCGGCTGTTGCGGTTCTCCCGGTATGCCCAGCCATTCTTCAAACGGATTGCCGCTGATAACACGCCCGACAAGATCACCCTCACCCTTGAGCGGATCATCGATGAGAACAATGACCGTAACTTCGAGTACCTGCGCGAGATCGAGATGCACGGGGATGCGATCAGCAAATCACTCATTGAGGAGCGTGTGGCAAAGAAGCAACTCGCTCATGACATCTACCAGATGAAACATGTCCTGATCGATTACCTGAATGTTCTCTGGGCCTCAAAAGACGTGGTCGATTCCCTGCGCTATGGTGATGCAGACCTCATCACAAACGATGAGAAACTGCTGGGCAGGATCGGCATCCTTTCGGATAATATCGATCGCCATATCGAACTTTCCGAACAGATGTCCAACGTGCTTTCATCCGGTCTCGAAGTGATGCAAAGCATCTACAACAACCAGCTCCAGACAATGAACAACCGCTTTGCCCTTGTCACTGCCTATCTCACGGTGCTTGGCACGGCATTCCTTGTCCCGAATACGATTGCCACGATCGCCGGGAGCGGGGTGATGGAGGGAACGATGGCTGCGCAGTGGTGGTATGTCCCTCTGCTCGCCACTTCGACCATCGTGGCAACGCTCGTATCACTCCTCTGGGTGGTCCATGTCTGGAATAAGAAGGAGGAGTGAGTCCGGTGGGGGCAGGTACCCCACAACGCTCAGGTTTCACCGGTAAAAAGACGCGGATCATCCCGGGCAACATCAAGAGCCGCAAGGACACTCTTCTCTTTATCCTTTATTTCCAGCATGACGTCACAATCCACCGGTGAGGTTGCTGAGAGGAACCGGGCAAAATCGGCCGTATCGATGTGTTCGGTGTGCGCACCAACCCGTTTCCCCGGTTGCTGGGAACTGTAATCGATCATGGGAATACCGTCTGCAGATCTCCAGGTCTTTTTTAGGACAGGCAATAAATCCCTCATGACCTCCCCCTGATTCTTAATGGCATGATGGAACCTGTCGAACAATACCGGAACACCGGTCTTTTGATGGATCTCAATGCAGTCAGACACTGCATAGAGCCGCTCATCATTCTCAATCACCAGCCGCTGCCGGATTGATTCATCAAGCCGGTCATAGACCTGGATAAAACGTTCCATACTTTCGATCTTGTTTCCATACACCCCTCCGACATGCAGCTGGATCTTCGCGGAGCGGTCAAGCGCCATCAGGTCGAGAATACGGACATGATACCCAAGTTCATCGATACTCCGCCGGAGCACTTCCTCGTTTGGCGTGTTGAGCAGGACAAACTGGTCGGGATGCATGGATATCCTGAACCGGTGTTTTTTAATATACTCGCCGAGTCCCTGGAACTCCTCAAAGAAATGTTCCTGCCAGGGAAATCTGCAGATCGGGTGTGATGCGAACGGGACCATGTCCGAGGTTATCCGGAGAAATAACATCCCATGACGGGTATTGTATTCCAGAATTGATCTGAGGCAGGACAGATTGGCCTGCACCGTTGCCCTCAGCCGTTCATCGGAATAGGAGGCAAGCCTGAAAGTATGGGAGGGTGTGCAGCCGATCGAGCGGTTGATGCAGGGGTATCCGATACGCATACGGGATTATTTCCGGGATAATTGGAGAGATTCGTGCAGGACTACTCTTTTTTTTGGAGATGCAGGGCAGCTGAGTTCATACAGTAACGTTTGCCGGTGGGGGCAGGGCCGTCATCGAATACATGGCCGAGGTGTGCATCACACCGGGCGCAGAGCACTTCAGTTCGTGCCATTTCTCCGGTGAGATCGGGCTCAAGGGTGATATTGAGATCCGAAACCGGTGCAAAAAAACTCGGCCAGCCGGTGCCGGAATCGAACTTGGTTTGTGAATTGAAGAGATCGGTTCCGCAACAGGTACAGGTATAGATCCCCGGCTCTTTACAGGCATGATACTTACCGGTGAATGCGTATTCGGTTCCCTTCTTTCGGGCAACCGCATAGTGTTCAGGGAGAAGGATCGCACGCCACTCCTCATCGCTTTTCATGACCCGAATGACATCTTCCGTATGGCCAGTCCGTGCATTGAAGATTTGAATGGTATCTCCTTCTCCAGGTACAGAACTCACAGAAATGATTTTAGCTCCTGCCGGAATCATGACAGGGCCGGAACATAGAACTATGGGTTACGGCATACGGGAAAAAGAGGGGATTACATCCCGAAAAATCCAAGGATCCTGCTCCTCGGATCCTTGTAGAAGATCCGTGCACCGTCCTTGATGTTCCGTACATCCTCAACAGTGTACAGGATATCGGGATACTCTTTTGAGATGACATCCAGTAGACGGCCCAGTTCAGTCCGGGGAACGATCATCAGGATGATGGTGACCGTGTGGGAGAAACTGCCCTGCCCTTCGATCCGCGTCATGCCATATCCAAGGGTGGAGAGATGGGAGATGATCGGCTGGGGATCGTTTGGAGTGATCAGCCGGACGATGACGTCGCCAATCGAGATCATGTTCTCGATCTGCATGCCGAGGAGCGTCCCGATGCCATACCCGGCAAGATAGGCAAAGAGGTTCCAGTAGTCAGTGAGGTTCGTGATCACAAGCCCGGTTGAGATCAGCCAGATCCCGGTCTTGACAATCCCGACGCAGGCCGCAAGGTTCGCATGGCCTTTGCTGATATAGATCGTGCGGATCGTTTCAAGGGCGGCTTCAATGATCCGGGCGAGCAGGATCAAAACCGGAATTGAGATGAGAATTGCAATAAAGTCAGATGCGATGGCGATTCACTCCGTATTAGAATAATCACACCGATCGGTTTGAATACCTTACGGAACGGTTACGGCAATCATGATTCTATGGTGCCATGATAGTCTTTTTAAAACGAGTGCGGGGAGATATCGCCAGGAATATACATTCAGGGATCCCGACTCATCTCACTGACTACGGCATCCCCGAACTCCCGGGTGCCGGCCGAACCGCCGAGATCGCGGGTGCGAATTCCCTGAGCAAGCACGCGACCCACCGCGGACTCCATGCGGGCAGCTCCCTCCCGGTCACCAAGGTACTCAAGGAGCATTGCTGCACTCCGGATCGCGGCGATGGGGTTTGCGAGGTTCTGACCGGCAATATCCGGGGCGCTCCCGTGTACCGGTTCGAACAGGGCATGCCGGTTCCCGATATTTGCGCTTGGAATAAGGCCAAGACCGCCAACCAGGTACGATGCCATATCGGAGAGAATATCACCGAAGATGTTGGTCGTGACCACTACGTCATAGGAGGCAGGGTGCTGGAGGATGTCCAGCGCAAGGGCATCGATGTACTTGTCATTGAAGGAGACACCCGCGGCTTTTGCCTCGGCGGTGCAGACATCACGGAAGAGAACATCGGACTTGAGCACGTTCGCCTTGTGCCCGATGGTCAGATGTCCCTTGCGCTGCTGCACGAGGCGGATTGCAGCCCGTGCGATCCGCTCGCTCCCGGTGCGGGATACCACGCGGACTGTGGTGGCCCGGTCGGGGGTGATCTCCTCGATGCCGGAGTAGAGCCCCTCGGTATTCTCCCGTACGATCATGATGTCGAACCCGTCACCCTTGACCGGGCGCAGGTTCGCATAGAGATCGAGTGCCTTCCGGATGCGCAGCACTACGCTCTGATAGTCCTTCATGGGAGGAGTGGTGATCGCCCCAAAAAGAATTGCATCCGCCGTTTTGAGCGCATCAATCTCCCGGTCAGCACAGGGGCAGCCGGTTCGCTCCCACATACCGTATCCAACGTCAACGGTGAAGTACTCGTATTCAGGGTGAAGTATCCCGAGGATCTGGCGGGCGACCGGGATGACCTCGTGCCCGATCCCGTCACCTTCAACAACGGCAATCTTCGTCATTGTTCCCTCCAACGTGCCACCAGTTCATTCACCGACCGGGCGATCATGGCCGGGCTCGCACCCCAGTGGATGATGGCACCAAACTTCCCGTTCCAGGTACCGATTCCCTCCCGCTCGGACCGGCAGCACCGGGCAATGAACGGTTCATCGTTTACCTGTTCAAGAGGGCAGATATTCGCGAGCGTGAAGTTTTTCCCATAACATTCCGTGTAGAACTGCGAGCCTGTGAGACACCCGGCCACCCGCTCGCCACCGTGCATAGGATCGGCATCGAGCGTGCGGGTATACCCAGCTGCACGACAGGGATACGCATCTGCCGCAACAGTGGAGATGTCACGAACATGATGATCGAACTGCACGTTGAGCTCCCCAAAGAGCCCGTCTGCTTCAAGTTCTTTGAGACTTGCCGACAGGGTGGCCCGGGGTGGAATTACATCATACACATGGATGGTCAAAAAACCAGAGAGATCCGGGTCAAGGACAAATGTCCTGTTCTCTTCAAGACTCGTGAAGACCGTGCACCGGTACCCGCTCTCTTCCGCCAATCGGACAAGACGCGGCCGGTCATGGATCTGCACCCGATCCGGGTAACAGTATACCTGATCCGGAGTGGCGAGCACCCGGGAGGAGACGATATCCCGCATCATCCCTTTTCCCGCGGGATCGAGGGTCACCTCAACTAGTTCGGGGCCGTCAGCGGTGTCACGGATGAGATACCTGCTCAGGAAGTAGACGCGATCACCGCAGGGTCGTGTCGAAGCATGGCCCACGTATTTGCAGTGTTCCGGAAAGATCATTGGTGTTTTCTCCAGTACGCAACAAGGCCACCGGCCGCGAGGATCTCCTGCATCCGGGGCGAGAGCGTAGGAACCACATGCCGTTTTCCTGCTACATCCACCCAGCCCTGTGCAAGGTTGAATGTGATGGCACTGCCTTCAGTGCAGGAGATATCCGCCTCAATGAGGGGCAGGCCGATGTTGATCGCGTTCCGGAAGAAGATCCGGGCAAACGATGGCGCGATGACCGCGACAACCCCCGCCTCCCGGATCGCGATCGCCGCCTGCTCCCGCGAGGATCCGCAGCCGAAGTTCTTGCCGGCCACGATAACAGCCCCTTTGAGACGCGATGCAAGGCTGGTGTCAAGATCCTCAAAGACATGGGTGGCCCAGATACTCCGGTCCTTTGTCCGCAGGTACCTGCCGGCGATCACAACATCCGTGTCAATGTCTTCCGGGAGACAGACTGCATGACCCTCGGTATGCATCAGGCCACCTCCGGAACGGTAATCTCTCCTTCAAGTGCACTGGCAGCGGCCGTTGCAACGGAAGAGAGGTAGATCTCCCCCCCGACACCCATACGGTTTTTGAAATTACGGTTTGCAGTTGAGAGGCAGACCTCTTCTTCGCCAAGCACTCCCATATGGGCACCCAGGCAGGGACCACAACCCGGTGTCCCGAGGGTGCACCCGGCTTCCACGATATCGGCAAGCACGCCAGTCCGTATTGCCTGGGTGAGAACCGCAGCAGATGCAGGAATGACGATAGTGCGCACGGCCACTTTCTTTCCCTTGACGATCCGGGCAAGCCGGGCAAGATCGGAGTAACGCCCGTTGGTGCAGGTGCCGACAAAGACCTGATCAAGGGGCAGACCGGCAAGTTCGTCAACGGGTTTTACCGTATCCACCCTGTGCGGAACAGCGATAAGCGGGACAATATCGGAGAGATCAAACTCCAAGTCCCGGGTATAGGTGCAGGACTCCGGGATCTGCGGTTTTACGGACTGTCCCCGTTCCTTCAGGTACCGTACCGTCACGTCATCTGCATAAAACAGGCCAGCCTTTGCCCCGGCTTCCACAGACAGGTTGGAAAGGACCATGCGCTCGTCAATGGAGAGTTCCTTTGCACCGTCTCCCACGAACTCGAGTGCCTGATATGTTGCCCCATCTGTTTTCAGTTCCCCGACATACGCGAGGGCAAGATCCTTGGCCTCCGCAGCACCGGTGAACCGGCCATCGAGATGGATGCCGATCGACTCCGGGACACGGAGCCAGGTCTCACCGGTCAGCCAGATCGCCGCCATGTCCGTTGCCCCGACACCGGTGGCAAAGGCACCGAATGCACCAAGCGTGACGCTGTGGGAGTCGGCGCCGATCACGATCTCACCGGGCAGGACAACCCCTTCACCCATCAGCTGGTGGCAGATGCCACCCCCGACATCTGAGAAGTTCATAAATGAACTCTTTGCAAATTCACGGAGTTCATGCTGGAGAGTGGCGGCAGTGGTATTGTTGGCCGGGGCGATGTGGTCAAAGAAGATGGAGAACTCGGTTTCATCGGCAAGGTGGCTTGCCCCCATGTTCTTCCAAGCTTCCAGTGCCAGCATTCCGGTGCCGTCACAGGCAAAGGCACGGTCGACCTTCCGGTCTACGTATTCCCCCGCAGGGGCGTTCAGGATCCGTTCGGAGAGGGTGCTCATGCAGGGGACTCCTGTACTTTTTTGATCAGTTTCCGCAGGACTTCCGGCGTGATGTTGCACTTATGCTCAGAGTGATCCTTGACAAGATCAAGCACGGCGCAAATCTGTTGGTCGGATAGTTCGCAGCCAATGGATGCAACCACATGTTCAAGCGCCTTCTTCCCGGTGTGCTTCCCGAGGATGAAATGCCGTTCACCTCCCACAAGATCCGGTGGGAAATATTCATAGGTTGAC
Organism: uncultured Methanoregula sp.; assembly: GCA_964592875.1. Lineage (GTDB taxonomy): Archaea > Halobacteriota > Methanomicrobia > Methanomicrobiales > Methanospirillaceae > Methanoregula. Next base: position 67,211 of record CAZQGG010000005.1, on the reverse strand, counting down.
GGGTCTTCAAGGATGGCTGCGATGTGGATGCCGCTCTCGTGCGAGAACGCTAGTTCCCCCGTGACCGGCTTGTTGCGGGGCAGCGTGACACCGGAATATTGCTCAACCATGTGGGAGAGTTCCATCAGCTTCGAAAGATCATACCGGTCAATGCCCTTCTTCATTCGCAGTGCCACGAGCAGTTCTTCAAGCGATGCGTTGCCGGCCCGTTCACCGATCCCGTTCACCGTAGTGTGGAGCTGGAACGCCCCTGCCTCAGCGGCGGTGATCGTGTTTGCCACTGCACAGCCCATATCATTGTGGCAGTGGGCGCAGAATGGCCGATCAACTGAAGCAACAAGATCGGTCATGATCCGGTTCATCTCGGAAGGGATGAGACAGCCCACGGTATCGGCAAAACTGAGCAGGACAGCCCCATGTTCTGCCGCCCGACGGTAGACTTCTTTTAAGAAGGGGAAATCGGTGCGGGAGGCATCCTCAGCAGCAAACCGGACCTGTACGCCATGATCACGGGCAAAGTCGATCATCTTTAAGGAGTCCTCGAGTACCTGTTCCCGGGGTTTTTTGAACTTGAGCCGAACATGGAGCTCTGACGTTGGGATGAAGATGCTCACCATGTCGACACCACACTCAATGGCGGTCTGAATATCTGGCTCCCGGGCCCGGGAGAAGCCGCAGATACGGGCGTCAAGGCCAAGGTTTGCGATCGTCTTCACGCAATGCTTCTCGTTGGCCGACACAGCAGGAAAACCGGCCTCGATCACCTCAATGCCGATCTCATCGAGCATGGTCGCAATCTCCACCTTCTCCTTACACGAGAACGAGACGCCCGGCGTCTGCTCTCCGTCCCTCAGTGTCACATCGCAGATCTCAATATTCAACGGTTTCATGGCTGCACCCTTCCGGACAGGTCCCGGTTACAACGAGAGTACGTGGCCTGTCCGTTACCACGAGCTCGCGTTCGAGTGTCGGTACATCCTCTGCCCGGCAGATCACCGGCTCCGCCCATTGCAGGTACGGGAGCAGGTTGTAGGTCTGCTGTTTACCGGTCATCGCTGTGCAGTCGTTCTTCATCACGATGCAGAGCATCGGAAGCTGTTTCTCGTACACATCGATGAGAGCGTTCAGGCCTGAGTGGAGTAACGCATAATCCCCGATCAGGGCAACCTGGGTACTCCGTGCGGCCACTGCGATGCTGGCACCCATACCGTAACTGGCCACCCCAAGTTCGTAGGGGGGGGTCATACCGAGCACCGAGCAACCTGCATCGCAGATCATGGCCGTATTCCGCTCTTTTAAGATCTTCATCATGCCTTTGAACGGGCAGTTACTACAGAACGTCTTGTAGTGGCCCCGGTCTTCCAGTGACTCGGGCCGCTTCTGCGGTACCGGGGGTAGTACCCCCCGATGGTCGCGGATGAAGGTCCGGCCATATTCCCGTGCATCGTGGATCGCTGCTGCCTGTGCTGGCAGGGGATTCACGGTAACAATCCGCGTCTTCCCGGCGGAGGGACCGGCGCCTGCGGGTTCCCCATCCCACCGATTCAGAGGGGACGCCGATGACCATCCAAACATGGTGCGATAGAGTTCCTCCGCAGCAGTCACCCGCCCGTTCATGGTCCAGGTTCGCTCAGAGAGTCGTCCCTTACCCACATTCGGTTTCACGGGGGTGTACTCGACCTCTGCATCCAGCAGGGGGGGGGTGAGCCTGAGCATGGCAACACGGGAGAACTGTTCGGAGGCTTCCACTGCCGCTGCAACACCGGCATAGCAACTGTCGGTACCGGGCTCGATGACCGGCAGTTCCGCGAGTTCCCCGTAATAGCGGGAGTCCTGCGAGGTCTGTGATCCCTGTGCATCCGGGTCATCACCGGCCACCAGCACCACGCCCCCGATAAGACCCTGTGCGGTTGCCTGGAGCAGAGGATCGGCGCAGGCATTGACGCCAACGTTCTTGATGATCACCGCGGCCCGGCGCCCGTTAAGCGAGTCCCCGAGGGCATATTCGAGAGCAGTCTTCTCGTTCACCACCATCTCGGCATTCACCCGTGCACCAAGATCCGTGATCGGGAATCCCGGAACGGTATACTGCCGGTCAGTACAGGCAAGCAGCGCCTCAGTTATTACATCGATACCTTTCATTCGTCCCTCCCGGGTACAAGATCGCATCCGGCACAGTTGGTGCACATAGTCAAGGCGACGCAGGCATCAAGCCCCGCTTCAGCAAGGGCACGTTCATGCAGGGAGAATATCTTTTTCAGCCGTTCCGCAGAAGGCCGGGGCGTTCCGACGAGTTCAGCAACCGGGTTGAGCGGTCGCAGGACCGGGATCACACCGTGGGCAGTGAGCTTCCGTATGCAGGTCTCCAGTTCTTCATCGGACTCCCCAAGACCGACAATAATATTCGAGAAGACCTGGTTCTTCCCGAACAGTTCGACCGACTTGTCGAGTGTGGTCCAGATCCGTTCGTAATCCAGTCCCGGGCACATCTTTGCAAAGAGTTCCGGTGTTGCCGCCTCAATGTTGAACTTCACTTCCACAACACCGAGTTCCTTCAATCGATCCGGTGTCGTCTCCAAAGGATAGATCGATACCCCGATAGGCAGATCAAAGAAGGTGAGGTGCCGGATTACCTCAAGGACATAGGCCTCCTCCTCTTCAATGCTCCCCAACACCCCGCTTGTGATGGAGATTGCGTGGATGCGATGGCGTACCGATTCCACCAACTCCATGATCTCTTCGATGCTTTTCCGTTTTCCGCTGATCCGGGGAACGGAGCAGTACCGGCACCGGAAGATACAACTGCCGGTGACCGTGATGAAGGCCTGGTCGGGACAGTGGAGCCCGGGCTCAAGGAGCCGGCCCGTAATCAGCTTGCCATCAAAATAGAGGTCCGCATTTCCATTGCCTCGGTGTGCGATCTCTACCGGACTTGATGGATTCAGGGCAAGTTTGACCCGGTGACTTCCCATGCCAAAGAAGATCGCACCGCTGCCACCGGCACCCGGCCCTGCTGCGGACCGGGCAATGAACCGGTCCGCGGGTTCCCCGGTCAGGTTCGCAGACCCGATCGCGAGCAGGCGTGCCTTTACGTCTTTCCACTGCATAGTTCCAGCGCCTCCTCGTAATTCGTGTAAAAGGGGATTGCTGCCACCGCCCCGACAATTCCCCGTCCGTTCATGATAATGCGCAGCCGGCGATCCTGTATTGTCTCCAGCAGGCCGGCTTCAACCTCACCTCTCTTGACCTTCCACCCGTACGCAAGCAATTCTTCTGACACGGAAAAACCGGTATAGACTGCCATGCCGGTCTTCTTCGACAGGGTATACTTCTCCAGCAGCTGCTGGAACCGCCCGATCAATCCCTCGGGATCAGTGGTCGCAAATTCTACAACAAGCCCGACACAGTTCTTGGTCCGGTACGGCACCGGGAAGAGCTGAACAATGGTATGCGACAGATAGACGGATCGCTCATCCGCAACGGCCCGGGCAATGTTGTGCACCAGCGTCCATGTCGCGCCTTCTTCCGGAGTGTCGGTATCATCCACACCGATGAGAACACGTTGCATCTTAGGGAGCCATAGGGTGGCACCGGCAACTTTTCCCCCACCGGCCGGATCACTTCTGCTCCGCAGAACACCCGCGGCATCAGAGCGGCAGGCTGCTGCACCAACACCCCCACCCCCCATGCCAATATAGCTGACGGCAATCTCGGATCCCTCCACTCTGCAGGCCGAGATCCCGGCCGGGAACCGCGAGCCTTCCAGCGCGAGATCAACGGTTCCGGTTTTGAGGGAATAGCGCATCGTGGCTCCGACACAACGGACATTTCTTACGAGCGGGCTCTTAGCATAGTGGTGCTTCGACCACATGGCTCCGCCAATACAATCAAAGAACTCGATGAGTTCCAAAGAGCTGCCGGAGTCGTCAGCTACCGCAACGATCCGCGGGTAATGGATTACATACGGGTCAGAGATGCTCTCCATAGAGTCCTGCCGCCTCGATACCCCGGTTACCCCAGAGCACCGCACCCAGTGCACCGATCCGTCCCTTCCGTCCGTTGGTATCGATATACGTGATACCAAGATCCTTTGCCGCCGCCTCTGCCTGCTCAACAGTCAGGATCTCCGTCTTCACTGCGGCAAATGCCGGGGAATCATGGGGGAACCCGATCCCCCGGTGACAGGCAATCCCGGTGTCCTTTGAGAAAGTGTTCTTCTCGACAAATGCCCGGACAACGTCAAGCAGTTCCGATACCTTGTCTGGTCGGACCGCAAAGTTCAGTGCCGACCCCACGCAGTTCGTGGTTTTGTTGGGGACAGCAGGATTGAGCTGGACCAGACGCATGTTCAGGAACTCTACTCCCGGGATAGTGCATGCTCCCGCACACTTCAGTGCCATCACCCACGTTGCGCCTTCCAGTTTGGTGTCGGTGTCATCGATACCAAGGCAGAGCTTCTCGTACCGGGGAGAGATGATCCTGACGTGGTTGGTGCGTGCCCCCCCAATCTTAAGATCTTCTTCAGTAGGATATTCTGCCCGAATCACACCGGGTGCCTGAGGAAGACATGCCGCTACCCCGACACCGGCACCGGCGATACCGGCCCAGGTGGTGATCACTTCATCACCGGCAACTTCAACCGATTCCAGCGCCTGACCCCCGATATCCCCGGCCGCTGCACCAAAATTGACCGGATAGGTGCCGAGCTTCGCATCGATCACCATGGATGTTCCTTCAACCGAACAACCGGCAACAGCACCACCGGCCCTGCGGCGGTTCATGGCATCCCATTCAATGGGGCCCCGGGCCCGGCACTGCTCAAGAATCTCTGCCCGTCCACTCTGTTCATCAACCATCACTAGGAATTTCTGTGAGAATAGCGGGCCGAACCGCTTTTTCACATCGTCGGGTGTGAGCGTAATCATGTTATCGCCGAAAAATCCGTTAACAAGATAATCGGCAATAACCATATAAATAGAGATCGATAAGTGAACAAATTTTTTCAGTAAAAAAAAAGATTAGAGAACTTTGTGGAGCTCGATCTTGAATGGTCCAAGTGTGCCGCCAAAGTTACCGGCCGAGATGAACTTCACACCGGGTACCATTGCTGCGGCCTTGACACCTGCTCCCATTGCTGCTGCAACAGATTTCTCGTCAACACCGTCAATGACGATCTCGTACACGGCCTTGATACCTGCAGGGATCTTGCTATCCGGGACTTTCTCACGAAGCGTCGGGCAGTACTTCTCGTTGGTGGATGCCACCATGAACTTGTACTTCAGGCTGCCAACTTTCGAGCCACTGGCCACAATCCCACCGGGGAAACTGGTGATGACACCGGGGACTGCATCGATCGCCTCGACGGCTGCTTCTGCACCCATGAGGGCTGCCATCTGGTTCTCACCCATGACAAAGAAGTTACCACCGGCAACACCCTTGACGATGCCAAACTCTTCCTCACCGATATATTCCCCGTTCATGATCGGGATGACCCAGCATTTGCGACCGCCGACTTCTTTCTGGTATTCGTGACCGTCACCGAAGAAGTGGAGCTTGACCGGGATCTTCTCTTCCGCGTTGGTGATACCGTTGAAGACTGCGGTGGTCGGTGCCGTCAGGACACATTCCGCGAGACGCTCGACAACCTGCTCTTTTAATTTCTTCTTGCTCGCACAGATCAGGATAGCAACACCGGGTCTTCCGTCAGGGGTCTCGCTTGCGGGAACAAATCCCTCGATACCTGCCTCACAGGGACATCCGATTGCCGATGTGGCAAAACCTGTTGCCTCGGTTGCCGCTTTCTTTGCCCATTCCCTCGTAACCGCAGTAATAATGATGCGGCAGACCCAAGTAGGGAATGCCTCTGCGTACGTATTATCAATAGTAACGCCGTTGATTTCCATATAATAACCTCCGGTACCACTATGGTTCAAGATGGAGGTTGAATAAATTTTCTAATTTGATTTTTGTGGATACGACAATTTATGAGCGCAGGGAAAAATCGAGGGCGAGTAAAAAACATTATATTAACAAGCCAAATCTATACATTAACACTTTATCATAGTATTTAAACTAAAATAATTAAAACCAGTATAAAACGGGATATCCGCCCAACCAATTTCAGAACATTTATCTAGATTCTTCTACCACTTTTTGTTAGTCGATTTTCAGAATCGATCATAGCTGGTGCGTGAAAATCAAGATGGCATTTGCAGTGCACATAGACATGAAACATTGTACTAGCTGTAATAATTGTGTGGTTGCTTGTCCTGCTGACACATGCGGGATTCTTTGGGGAGATCTGGTATCAGGAAAAATGATCTCTCCAAATAGAACATCCGATCTTCATGATGTTTTTTTGAATCCCATCGCCGGGTACGGCGTTTGTGTCCAGGCGTGCCCATACGGTGTTATCAAAATTGCAGGCTGGGGGAAACCAATCCTTTCAGCATCTGTGCAATAAGAAACAGCGTGAGGGTTAATACATGGCATTGTTTCCGAAGTTTTCCAAAAAGAAGGATGGGGTAAACGTTGTGATGGAGCAGAGGCTCCTTCAGAGCGTCAACAACCTTATCCTCAATGCAGAGACCTGTACGGGCTGCGGCATCTGTGCCGACGCCTGCCCCGAGGAGGCAATCGTCCTCGGGCTGGTCGGTGCGTCAAGGCGTGGTGCAATCAACTACGCAGCCCCGATCGATGTGGACGAGACCAAGTGTTCCTACTGTGGCGTCTGTGTCATCATGTGTCCGTTCAATGCATTGACACTAAAGGTCGATGGCAAAGAGAGACTCCCGATCATTGAGAAGGAAGGATTCCCGCAGTACGACATGAAGGCGGAGATCGACGACGAGAAGTGCGTCAGGTGTACCATCTGTGAAGAGGTATGCCCACGGGATGCAATCGATCGCAACGTCCCTGCGTACGAAGGAACCTACAAGGGTCCCGTTGCCGGCGCAAAGCCCAAGGCCGCCGCAATGACCAAGAAGACGACCTTTACCGTCGATAAAGAGAAGTGTTCCCTGTGCGGCCTCTGTGGTGCAATCTGCCCAGCAATCGTCGTTAAGCACAAGGAGTTCTCTGCGGAGTCCGGCAAGGTTGAAGGCGATGTGATCTGGGATGAGACCAAGTGCGATGCCTGCAAGGTATGCACTGAAGTGTGTCCCGAAGAGTGCATTACCGTCGAGCGCGAGATCATTTCAGACAAGGTTGAAGGCAAGGTCAGCATCGTCAAGGACAACTGCTGCACCTGCACTTGGTGCTCGAAGAACTGTCCGACCGAGGCAATCACTGTGGAGAAGATTTTTGAAGGCGACATCGAATTCCACGCAGAGAAGTGCCCCGGCGGCTGTTCAACCTGTGCAGACATCTGCCCAGCCAATGCAATCTATCTCCCGAGCATGGTGGCAGCAATCGACCTGAAGCACAACAGCATTGAAGCGACCATCGCGGTCAACAAGGATTACTGTATCCTCTGCGGTGCCTGTGTCAATGCCTGCCCCGGCGAGGACATCATCGTCATGAAGAGGACCGGTATCCGCATGAAGGGTACGGAGACCGACCTGTTCAAGAAGATCAAGGCAAAACTCTGCACCACGAGGACCTCAAAGGTAAAAGAGGATATCAGCGGTCAGGTTAGCATCAAGATGATGGAGAAGGCGTGAGCACCATGGCACGAACAAAAGGTTACCCAGAAGCGCTGGAGAAGAAACTCCAGGAGCAGAGATACTTCCGCGAGGACTCAAACCCTGAATTCTCCAAGGAAGTCAAGGCAATCTCCCGCACAATCCCCCACATGTGCTACCAGTGTGGTACCTGCACCGGCTCCTGCCCGTCAGCACCCCGTAGCAGTTACCGGATCCGTAAGTTCATGAGGAGAGTGGTTCTCGGGCTCGAGAATGAAGCACTCACCGACCCGGATCTCTGGCTCTGCACAACCTGTTACAGCTGTTCAGACCGCTGCCCACGGGATATCATCCCGACCGATGTGATCATGTCCATGAGGAACCTCGCATTCAAGCGGGATATTGTTCCCGTCAACTTCCTCAAGACGGTAACGGCAATCTATGCCTCAGGCCACGGTGTCCCAAACAACGATGTCAACCGTGCAGCCCGCGAGCGGCTCGGACTCACCCGTGACCCGCCAACGACCCATATGTACCCGGAGTATATGCCGGCCATCAGAAAGATCCTTGATCACTACAAGCTCAAGGCCAATGCCGACCGGATTATCAAGGAACGGGAGGGCTAACTCATGTCTGAATCAGGAATCAACCACAAGTTCGCATTCTATCTCGGATGCATTGCCCCCAACCGGTACCCGGGAGTCGAATCCGCCTCCATCAAGGCGATGAAAAAACTCGGCGTGGAACTCGTCCCCCTCAAGGGTGCAAGCTGCTGCCCGGCCCCCGGTGCATTCGGCTCGATTGACCTCGCTGTCTTCTATGCAATGGCAGCACGGAACCTCGTGCTCGCCGAGCAGATGAAGATGGACATTGCCCTCGTCTGCAATGGCTGTTACAAGTCGATCTGGGAAGTCAACCACAAACTCAAGCACAACAAGGATCTCCGTGATGCGGTCAATGAAGTGCTCAAGGAAGTGGACATGGAGTACAAGGGTACTATCAATGTCTACCACACTGCCGAGCTTCTCTACAACGAAAAGTTCATCGGTGTCGACAAGATCCGCGACAGCGTAACGAATCCGCTCACGGGTGCACGCATCGCCGTCCACTACGGCTGCCACTTGGTGAAACCCCACAAGGACCGGGAGTTTGAGAAGGAAGTCATGCTCAACACCGAGCACCCGGTCTGGATGGAAGAACTCGTTGCAGCTCTTGGTGCAACGCCGGTCGAGTACCGCAACAAAATGCAGTGCTGTGGTGCCGGCGGCGGTGTCCGCGGGTACGATATAGTCCACGCGCTCGATATCACCAACGAGAAGCTGATCAACTTAAAGGAAGAGAAGGTGGATGCCCTTACCGATATCTGCCCGTTCTGTCAGCTCCAGTTCGACCGCGGCCAGATTGAGATTCAGGAGAAATTCGGCGTTACCTACAACCTGCCGGTTCTCCACTTCGCTGAACTCCTCGGCCTCGCACAGGGAATGAGTCCACAGGACCTCGGGCTTGATCTCCATGGGATCAGCTGCGAGCCGTTTCTGCAGAAGGTGCTGTGAGGTGGTAAAAAATGCCTGAAAAGAAAGCAACCACCAAAAAGACCGAGTCCAAGAAACAGGACACTAAGAAGGTAGCTCCCGTGAAACAGGAAGTCAAGAAGCAGGCAGCAGCTGCTCCAAACGCGGCTGTCGGCAGCACCACCGAACAGAAAGCACGTATCGGTGTGTTCATCTGCCACTGCGGTACCAACATCGCCGGTTCGATGGATATCAAGGAAGTACAGGAATACGCAGAGACCATCCCCGGCGTTGCATTTGTTGACAACTACCAGTACATGTGCTCCACGCCCGGTCAGGGTAAGATTGAGAAGGCGATCAAGGACAAGAAACTGACCGGTATCGTTGTCGCAGCCTGTACACCCCGTCTCCATGAGCCAACATTCAGGACGGCCACCAAGGAAGGCGGCCTGAACCCGTTCCGGTTCGAGATGGCAAACATCCGTGATCAGAACTCGTGGGTGCACATGCACGACCGCGAGGGATCAACCGACAAGGCAAAGGATGCAATCCGGATTGCCGTTGCCAAGGCAGCACTCCTCCAGGACCTCTACCCGAAGTCAGTACCGGTCGAAAAGACCGCAATGGTCGTCGGTGCCGGTGTTGGCGGTATGCAGGCCGCCCTTGACCTCGCAGCAGCAGGTATCAAGACATACCTCATCGAAGCCGACACCAGTATCGGCGGGCGCATGTCCCAGCTCGACAAGACGTTCCCGACCCTCGACTGTTCTCAGTGTATCCTTACACCGAAGATGGTGGATGTCGGCAGGAGTCCCAACATCGAACTGATGACCTGGTCCGAAGTCCATGCAGTTGAAGGATACATCGGTAACTTCGATGTCACCATCCGTAAGAAGGCCCGTGGTGTCCTCACCCCCAAGGAAGCGGAAGCACGCGGTATTGTCGGTGGCGGCTGCAATGGTTGCGGTGACTGCGATGCAGTCTGCCCGGTTGTCAAGCCCAACAACTTCGAAGTGGGCATGAAGCCCCGGAAGGCCATTTACATCAACCACCCGCAGGTCGTTCCCCTTATCTATACGATCGACTTCACATCCTGTGTCAAGTGTGGGCTTTGCGTGACCGCCTGCGGTCCCGAGAAGCGCGCAATTGACCTCGAATCCAAAGACGAATTTGTCACGGTCAAGATCGGAACGGCAATCCTCGCAACCGGCTACGACATCTTCCCCATAGAGAAGAAAGAAGAGTGGGGATACAAGCGGTTCGAGAATGTGATCACCAGCCTCGAATTCGAGCGGCTCATCTGTGCATCCGGCCCAACCGGCGGCCACCTTGTCCGCCCAAGCGATGGCGAGACGCCCAAGAGAGTCGGATTCGTACTCTGTGCAGGCTCCCGTGACAACACCGGAACCGGTAAGCCGTACTGTAGCCGGTTCTGCTGCATGTACTCGCTGAAACACGCCCACCAGATCATCGAAAAGATCCCCGGATGCATCCCCTATATCTTCTACATGGATATCCGGTCATTCGGTAAGATGTACGAAGAGTTCTACTACCGTATCCAAGACGAAGGCGCGAAGTTCATCCGCGGCCGGGTCGCCAACATCATCGAGGACAAGGCAACGAAGAACCTCCACGTCATGGCCGATGATACGCTTCTCGACCGACCGATTGACATGGAAGTCGATCTCGTAGTGCTCGCATCTGCAATCCAGCCATCTGCCGATACCAACAGGACCCGCAAACTCTTCGGTGTCTCCTGCTCCATGGACGGCTGGCTTCTCGAAGCCCACCCCAAGCTGAACCCCTGTGGAACCACCACAGCCGGTGTCTTCCTTGCCGGTGTCTGCCAGGGCCCGAAAGATATCCCTGACACGGTAGCATCTGCCGAAGGCGCAGCATCTGCGGCGAGCATCCCGATTCATATGGGTGAAGTCGAGCTTGAACCGTACTTCGCTTCCTGTATTGAGGATAAGTGCGCAGGTTGCGGTATGTGTGTCAACCTCTGCCCCTACAGCGCTCTCTCGCTCGTTGAGAAGGATGGAAGGACCGTCATGCAGGTCACCGAGGCCAAGTGTAAAGGCTGCGGAACCTGCGGTGGCTTCTGCCCTGGCGGTGCAATCTGGATGAACCACTTTACCACACCACAGATCGTGGCACAAATCGATGCATTCCTCCTTGGAGGTGAGCAGTAATGTCTGCACCAGGAAATTTCGTCATCCCCAAACGCGGGCCCGGCATCTGGCAACCCAAGATCATCGGTCTTCTCTGCAACTGGTGTTCCTACGCCGGCGCAGACCTTGCCGGTGGCGGTCGTATCCAGTACCCGCCCGATGTCCGTGTCGTCCGTGTCATGTGTACCGGACGGCTTGACGCACTCTTTGTCCTGAAGGCGTTTGCCGACGGCGCAGACGGAGTGCTCGTATCCGGCTGCCACTTCGGTGACTGCCACTACCTTGAGGGCAACTACAAGGCAGCAAAGCGGATGTTCATGGTCAAGCGCCTGATGAAGAGCATCGGCCTTGACGACCGCCGCTTCCGTATGACCTTCGTATCAGCATCCGAAGGTGCAAAATGGGGAGCCGTCATCACTGACGTTGTCAAGACGGTCAACGAGCTTGGCCCCAGCCCCCTCGCAGAATTCAATAAAGAATAAGCACTGCAAATCCACCGGGTTGAATGGGGAGCCCCCGACGCATCAGGGCTCAGGTCCCCAACCCTACATTTTTTATACAGAGCGCATATGAAAATCTGATTTTTCTATATATGGCATAGTAATCTGTAGTACTTTTTTGAAATTGCATAGTACTGCGTAAAAAAAGAATTCCTGAAATATAGGTTGTATTTGAATATTGCGTGATTTCCCGCTTTGATTGCCGTCGGAATATAATATTCCATTTCGAGATAAAATCGGAACGCTTATATGGCAAAATTGGGAATTATTCAATGTCCCATCCTAGGGGACGTGCAATAGCGACTTTCATTCATCACCAGTGTTCTTAATAGTACACACCATCGTTCAGTGACAGTATTGTATCGCGGTTAAACGACAATTTGGAGGAATTCAAATGGCTAAATTCAAAGATTCGATCGACCTCTACGACGATGAGGGTAAGCTCTTAAAGAGCAATGTCACCATTGACAAGATCAGCCCTGTTGTCAACAAGGGCGCACTGCAGGTTATCGACCTGACCAAGAGGACTGTCGCAGTCAACCTTGCTGGTATCGAGGACGCACTCAAGACCGGAAAGGTCGGCGGCAAGTCGAACCAGATTCTCGGCCGCAGCATGAGCTGCAGCTGTGTCAAGGACTGTGACTCACTCTCTGCAAAGATCAAGGACATGATCCAGGTCTCAGCAGGCGACGACACCAAGATCACCAAGGTCGGCGGCGGCAAGATGCTCCTCGTCGAGATCCCGACTGCCCGTATGAACGCGGCAGCAACCTACGATGTCGCATCGACCAACGTTGCAGCAGCCGTTACCTATGCACTGATTGACCAGTACAAGGTTGGCATGTTCGACGGTTCGTACATCAAGGCAGCAGTCTGGGGTACCTACCCGCAGACAATGGACATGCAGGGCGGCAACGTCATCTCGATTATGTCCATCCCGCAGAACAACGAAGGCCTCGGCTACGCACTCCGTAACATCCCCGCAAACCACGCGGTCATGATGACCCACCGGAATGCAGTCCAGGCAGCAGCCCTCATGTCCACCTTCGAGCAGGCAGGACAGTGGGAGATGGGTAACGCAGTCGGCCCGTTCGAACGCGCCCAGCTCCTTCTCTTCGCATACCAGGGACTCAACGCAAACAACATCGTCTACGACCTTGTCAAGAAGAACGGCAAGACCGGTACCATCGGTACTGTTGTGCAGAGCCTCGTCGAGCGTGCCATTGAGGACAAGGTCATCAAGGCAGGCAAGAAGGGCAAGAGCGGTTACATCTTCTACGAGACCAAGGACCCCATGCTCTGGAATGCCTACGCATCTGCAGGTACCCTTGCAGCAACCATGGTTAACTGCGGTGCCGGACGTTTCGCCCAGGCAGTCTCAGCAACCCTGCTCTACTTCAACGACCTGCTCGAGCACGAGACCGGCCTCCCAGGCTCCGACTTCGGTCGCGCAATGGGTGTCGCAGTCGGTTTCTCGTTCTTCAGCCACTCGATCTACGGTGGCGGCGGCCCCGGTGTCTTCAACGGTAACCACGTCGTAACCAGGCACGCAGCCGGTGTCGGTATGCCCTGTATCGCGGCAGCCTGTGCACTTGATGCAGGCACCCAGATGTTCGGACCCGAGCACACCTCGAAGGTCTACCAGGACACATTCGGCCAGATTGAGTCATTCAAGAAGCCAATGCAGGCAATTGCAAAGGGCATCTAAGCCCATTCCAATACAAATGACTGAAGCCACGTTCCCCCAGTGCAGGATTGACTCAGAGCGTCTGATGAATCCTGAGACAACGGAGAAACTCCTGAACAAGATCGTGAGTGTTGCCGGTGTACGGCGTATGGTCCTCAACGGACAACGCCTGCCGGTAACAGTACCTTACGGTCCGGCACGCGGACAGGCCAATCCTCACCCGATGAGGAAGACCATCCATGTCGGCGACCAGGAGGTTCCCCTTCAGGTTCATGTGGGCACCGTTCTTCTCGAGATCGAGAATCGCGATGTCATCCCTGCACTGAAAACCGCAATCGAACCGGTTTTTACAGATTTTTCCTTCCGCATCAAGGAGGGCAGATATATGAAGACCGAGCCGTCACTTGTGGACTACTGCAAGTACGGCCCGAATGCGGACAAATCGATCCTCGGGCTTGCTGATCCAAGCAGTAAATCCAAGCCGATAATCCTCCAGGGAATACGATAAGATCATGCCGATAGGACGAGTAACCCAGGTTGTTGACTGCCGCGAGGCGATGGGCATGGGTAAAGGAGGCGGAATTGCCCAGAGGGGCACCATCTCCGAGTGCCGGTACCCGGATGTGATCGTGGTCGGGATGTCTCCCGGACGCCGCCACGTGACCAAACCGGTGTGCGATATCACCTCAGGTCTGCGACAACAGGGCGTGGAATACAGCATCAGTACGCTGGTGCTGAATGCCGGAAGTGGCGTACCGCCGGATGCACCGAAGATCGGTGGATCCGTCCTCGGCGCTTATTTTGGGCTTACTCAGAAAGAGATCGTGCAGATCGAAAAACACAAGGTCGCCATCCTCCACCACGGGAACGTACGTTCCCACGTGGTGCACAAGGTGAGGTTTATCCTTTCAGCCTGTGATGTGAAGGCGATCGTTGTTTCCCAGTCCCCGGTCGATTATGAGGACTTCGCAAAGGAGGGAGTGAAGACATCGGTCGTGATGCCGCCTGAAGACAAGATCCGTACCAAAGGTACGGTCATGTCCATTGTGAGTGGCGTTACCCGGGGTCAGACCCCCACGCGCGAAAAGATGGCGGAAGTCATTTCGTCAGTATCGAAACTCTTGAAAAAGAAGGAATTATTGGAGTGATATAACAATGGCATACAAACCCCAGTACTGTGCAGGCCAGACCGTTGTCGCCGCTAACAGGCGCAAGCAGATGGACCCGGCACACAAGCTCTCGAAGCTTCGGGACATCACCGACAAGGACATTGTCCTGATCATGGGACACCGTGCACCCGGCTCAGCCTACAAGAGTGCACACCCCCCGCTCTCTGAGCAGCAGGAGCCAGCATGTCCGGTCCGCAAGCTCGTGACCCCGACCGACGGCGCAAAGGCCGGCGACCGCGTCCGCTACATCCAGTTTGCAGATTCAATGTACAATGCACCCTGCCAGCCGTACCTCAGGTCCTACCTTGAGGCATACCGCTTCCGCGGTATCGACCCCGGTACCCTGTCCGGCCGTCAGATCATCGAATGCCGTGAGAGAGACCTTGAGAAATACGCCAAGGATCTCGTCAACACCGAGCTCTTCGACCCCGCACTCTGCGGTATCCGTGGTGCAACCGTGCACGGCCACTCCCTCCGTCTCGATGAGAACGGAATGATGTTCGACATGCTCCAGCGCTGTGTCCTCGACAAGAAGGCAGGCGTTGTCAAGTACGTCAAGAACCAGATCGGAGAGCCCCTCGACTCAGAAGTCAAGGTCGGCAAGCCGATGGACAACAAGTGGCTCAAGGCCAACACCACCATCTACCACTCACTCGTGGGCACTGCCTACCGTGACGATGCAGAAGCAATCGAATACATCCAGCGCATCCACTCGCTTCGTGTAAAGTACGGCTTCATGCCCAAGGAGGCATAATTATGGCAAAAGCAGCAAAAATCGAAAGGACGCAGAAGCTCTTCCTGAAGGCCATGAAGGAGAAGTTCGCAGAGGACCCCTCGGCAACCCACACCGTCTTCGGACGCGAAGGTCTCGAGCAGTCCCCGCGTAAAGTCGAGTTCATGAAGGCCGGTAAGAAACTCGAGATGGACCGCGGTATCATCGGGTACGACCCCAAGCGCTGCCACCTCGGTGGTATCCCGCTCGGTCAGCGCCAGCTGATGACCTACGAGGTCAGCGGTACCAACGTCTTCGTAGAAGGCGACGACCTCCACTTCGTCAACAACGCTGCCATGCAGCAGATGTGGGACGACATCCGCAGGACCATCATCGTAGGTCTTGACCTCGCCCACAACACCCTCCAGAAGCGTCTCGGCAAGGAAGTTACTCCTGAAACCATCAACGAGTACCTCCACGTGCTGAACCACGCAATGCCAGGCGGCGCAGTCGTTCAGGAACACATGGTCGAGACCCACCCGTCACTCGTTGACGACTGTTACGTCAAGATCTTTACCGGTGATGATGAAGTCGCAGACGACATCGAGCCCCAGTTCCTCTTAAACCTCGACAAGCTCTTCCCGGCAAAGTCCGCAGCAGCCCTGAAGGCAGCCGTCGGCAAGTCGATGTTCCAGGCAGTGCACATCCCGACAACCGTCAGCAGGACCTGCGACGGTGGAACCACCTCCCGGTGGTCTGCAATGCAGATCGGTATGTCCTTCATCGGTGCCTACCACATGTGCGCCGGTGAGGCAGCAGTCGCTGACCTTGCATTCGCCGCAAAGCACGCCGGTGTTATCCAGATGGCAGACATCCTGCCCGCACGCCGTGCACGTGGCCCGAACGAGCCAGGTGGCATCAAGTTCGGTCACTTCGGTGATATGATCCAGGCCGACCGCAAGTACCCCAACGACCCCGTCAAGGCAACCCTTGAAGTCGTCGGTGCAGGTGCGATGCTCTTCGACCAGATCTGGCTCGGCAGCTACATGTCCGGTGGTGTCGGATTCACCCAGTATGCAACCGCTGCATACACCGACAACATCCTCGATGACTACTGCTACTATGGACTTGACTACATCAACTCCAAGCACGGCGGTCTCGGCAAGGCAAAGAAGACCCAGGAAGTCATCAACGACATCGCAACCGAGGTCACTCTCTACGGTATGGAACAGTACGAACAGTTCCCGACCACCCTTGAGAGCCACTTCGGCGGATCCCAGCGTGCATCCGTCCTTGCAGCAGCCTCAGGTATCTCCTGTTCACTCGCTACTGCAAACTCGAATGCTGGCCTGAACGGCTGGTACATGTCCATGCTCGCCCACAAGGAAGGCTGGTCACGTCTCGGCTTCTTCGGCTACGACCTGCAGGACCAGTGCGGTTCCTCGAACTCCATGTCCGTCCGGCCCGACGAAGGCTGCATTGGCGAACTCCGTGGACCAAACTACCCGAACTACGCAATGAACGTCGGGCACCAGGGAGAATACGCAGCAATTTCCGCTGCATCCCACTACGGACGCCAGGACGCATGGGTCCTCTCCCCGCTGATCAAGATCTGTTTCGCAGACCCGTCGCTCAAGTTCGACTTCTCAGAACCCCGCCGCGAGTTTGCACGTGGTGCAATCCGTGAGTTCATGCCAGCCGGCGAACGCTCACTGATCATCCCCGCAAGGTAAGCACATCCCCACAAATTTTTTTTCCTTTTTTCCCGCAGATTGATGCAGAAACCCGCTTTTTCCTAAAAACTCGTCTGACAATGGCAACCCGGGTCGTACTATCTCCGACATGCCCCGCCATATTCAGGAATGCTCCGGGCTTACAATCTCCATGAAAACAAAGTCCCCGTAAAATGCCCCGTTTTCCAATCGGAGCCCATTTTGAAAAACCGCTTTTTTGATAGTCGCACTTTTTGGCGAATTACAGTACCGTGATTTCGAATGGGGGGCGGATTAGGAGTATTTTGACATTTGGGACACCATACGACCCTGAAAAAATGTCAATATAGGACCTCCCGGTTGGAGGATCGGTCTGCAATCCGGAGATCGGACTGTCCAGAAAGCCGGTGGGGGGTCCGGATCCGGCAAAGAGACTGTCAGAACGTATGGTGTTACGGTGCGATGGTTTAAATGATTTATGCGCATATGAGTAATTATCGTACGACACCCGTACGGTTGGTGAACAGATGCCAGAAACCACACAATCCAACAACGAGAAGAAAATCACTACCCCCCACACCTGCGCCTGCGGTGAAACCCACGAGCAGCATGAAGAGGGAAAAAGCCACCGCGAGGAGTGCGAATCTCCCCTGAAATTTGGAAAAACCTGCTGCTGCGGATCCGATACGACCGATAACGTTGCACGTACCCCCTGCGGCCACGGGCCCCGGTGCCATTAAGGGCCCCCGCCTTTTTTTATTGAAGATCAAGGTGCCCGCCATGATCCGCCATCCGGAGATTCCTGACCTGCTGGAGCAGTACATGAAGGCTGCCGGTGCAGACGAGCGCTGGGTCACGGTCAGTGAACTCCGTTCGTTCTTCCAGATGGACGAATCATCAGGGCCGGCATTCTCCGGTTTCTTAAAAAAGATTCACCAGGGGCCGTTCGTTGCCTGCCGGTACAAGGTGGTCCGGATCGAGAAGTTCCAGGATACGGTCCCACCGTACCGGATCATTAGGAGATATCTTGTCCGGGAACGCCCGGCCCCGCGAAGCCATCAGGTCCCTGATGCCAGGGAATTCATCCGGCAGACCCGGTAATCCTGTTATACTATTCCGGATACATCTTATATTCAGGAGAAAGCAATGGCAGCGGATGAGACCACAGAGTTACCTGAGTGCCCGCGAAGGGGCCGCCCCCGTGTCAGGCGCATTATCGCCGGCGCATCGGAATCCCGCTGTTACAAGCCCTGCTGCCACGCGGACGAGGGGCAGGGGATCTCGCTCCAGCCCGATGAGATCGAGCTGATACGGCTCATCGATCTCGAAGGCCTCGAACAGGAAGAGGCGGCAGAGAAACTCGGGGTCTCACGCAAGACCGCATGGCGCGACCTGCATGAAGCCCGGCGTAAGATTGCCGATGCGCTGGTCAATGGCAAGGGTATCGAGATGGCCGGCTGTACAAAGGCAGCGGAAGGCCGGTGCCCGAAGTGCCCGCGTGATGCTTGAGGACAAGCGTTAAAATCGTACTCTTTTTTCAAGCGGGCCGGGTGCCCGTCATGCCGGTACCCTGATGGCAACCGGGAGATGCATGACGTCGCCCGCACCGCATACAATCCTCTGGATCCCGATCCTTAAATCTTTATGCTCATATGCGTAATAATTCCGTACGAGCAATCATGCCACAACCATTCATCAGTGTCCACGACCTCTGCATGGACTTCGACGATACCCGGGTCCTGAACAAGGTCTCGTTCGAGATCCCCGAGGGGGAGATCATGGGAGTCATCGGGCGGAGCGGCGCCGGCAAGAGCGTGCTCATGCACCTCCTTCGGGGCGTTGAACAGCCCCCGACCAAAGGATCGATCGTCTACCACATGGCCGCGTGTGACCGCTGCACGTTCATGGATGTCCAGAGCCGGGCTGGCGGGAAATGTCCCGAGTGTGGCGGCGAGCTCGTGGCTGTGGATGTCGATCTCTGGAATAAAAAGACCGATGGCATGAAGTCCCGGGTCATGAACCGGACCGCCATCATGTTCCAGCGCTCCTTTGCGCTCTACGGTGACGACCGGGTGATCGAGAACGTGCTCCACGCGCTGGATGACATCCGTTACCCCCAGGAGCTCGCGGTCAGCCGGGCAGCGGACCTGATCGACCAGGTCCGGCTCTCGCACCGGATGATGCACATCGCCCGCGACCTTTCGGGGGGTGAGAAGCAGCGGGTCGTTCTCGCCCGGCAGCTGGCCAAGAACCCGGCCATGCTCTTTGCCGACGAACCCACGGGCACGCTCGATCCCGAGACCGCCCGGCTGGTCCACGGCATGCTCACCGAAGCAGCGAAGAAGAACACGATGGGCATGGTCGTCACCTCGCACTTCTCGCAGGTGATCGAGGATATGGCGAACCGTGCGATGCTGCTCGTGGATGGCGAGATCGTCTCCATCGGGTCGCCGAAGTCCGTCATCAGATCGTTTGCGAAGGACTACCACGAGATCGGGGAAGCGGAGCCCGTGGAACTGGGAGGACAACTCCTCTCTGCCCGGGACGTGACCAAGCGTTACATCTCGGTGGACCGCGGAGTGGTGAAGGCCGTGAACATGGTCACCTTCGATGTGGCCAAGAAGGAGATCTTCGGCATCATCGGGAAGAGCGGGGCGGGCAAGACCACGCTCTCCCAAATCATTGCCGGTATCATCGAGCCCACGAGCGGCGAGATGAATGTCCTGATCGGGGACGACTGGGTGGACATGACAAAGCCCGGTATCGACCAGCGGGGCCGGGCCAAGGAGTACATCGGCCTTTTGCACCAGGAGTACGACCTCTTCCCGCACCGCACGGTAATCGACAACCTGACCGACGCGATCGGACTGGAATTTCCCAAGGAGCTCGCGATCAGGAAGGCGGTCATCACGCTCCGGATGGCCGGGTTCACCGAAGAGAAATCCCGGGAAATTCTGAACCGGTTCCCGGGTGAACTCTCGGATGGCGAGCGGCACCGGGTCGCCCTTGCGCAGGTGCTCATCCGTGAGCCCCGGCTCGTGATCCTTGACGAGCCGACCGGCACGATGGACCCCATCACCAAGCAGGACGTGAAGCACTCGATCCTGCATGCGAGAGACGAGATGGATGAGACCTTCATCGTGGTCTCGCACGACATGGACTTTGTCCGGGACATCTGCGACCGGCTGGCACTGATGCGGGGCGGGAAGATCATCGATATCGGACCGACCGCTGCAATCCTTGCCCAGGTCACGGAAGACGAGAAGCACGACTGAGAACCGGGGCACAAATCCCCTGCAAATTTTTGGATACCGATACTATGACAAAACAATCCGCAAAACAAGAGAAGCCCTGCGATGAGACCTGTACGGACAACTGCGATACCTGCCCGTCCGCACAACCGCACGCTGCCCCCAAGGGGCTGCCCCCGAAGGCAAAGATCGATGTGAAGCACGTCATCCTCGTGCTGAGCGGGAAAGGCGGGGTGGGGAAGTCCACGGTCTCCGTGAATCTCGCTTACGCTCTCGCGAACAAGGGGAAAAAAGTCGGCCTGCTCGATCTCGATTTCCACGGCCCCAACATCCCCAAGATGCTCGGGATCGAGGACCAGCGGCCGGCGGTGCTCGAAGATGCCATTGAACCGGTTCACATCACGGGAAATCTCTCGGTCATTTCGATGGCGTTCCTCTTGCCGGACACGAGCTCGCCGGTCGTCTGGCGCGGGCCGATGAAGATGATCGCGATCCAGCAGTTCCTTGCAGAAGTGCACTGGGGCACCCTCGATTATCTTGTGGTCGACCTCCCGCCCGGCACCGGAGATGAGGCGCTCACGATCGCCCAGCTGGCCCCGAACGTGCGGGGTGCCGTCATCGTGACAACCCCGCAGGATGTGGCCGTGATGGACGCGATGCGGGCGGCCAAGTTCATCGAGAAGCTGGAGCTGCCGGTCCTCGGGGTCATCGAGAACATGAGCGGGATGGTCTGCCCCCACTGCGGGGAAGTCATCAATCTCTTTAGTGCCGGTGGCGGAAAGAAGGCAGCAGAGGATCTTCATGTACCGTTCCTCGGGGCCATCCCCCTTGACCCGGAGATGGTGAAGGCCGGCGACGAGGGCCGGCCCTATATCCTCCGGCACGCGGACTCCCCGACCTGGCGGGCGGTGGACTCCGTGATGGAGCACCTGGTACGGGAGATCGAATCCGATCCGGCCCAGGTCTGAACCGCACGAAACCCATGACCCAGAGAAGATATGATGGGATCCCGGAACTGCTGGACCGGTTCATGGAAGAGCAGGGTGCCCGCGAGCGGTGGGTCACGGTGCAGGAGCTCCGGGACTGCTTCGGCCTGACCCGGTACCAGTGCAACACGGTCTCCGGCTTTTTGCGGCGCCTTGAGTTCGGATCATTCGGCCGGTTCCCGTATCGTGTTCTCAGGATCGAGCAGGTGGCCGGGTGCCACCCCTCCGATCCCCAGAAATGCCGGTATCTCGTGAAGCGGAAGGATATGCATGCTGATCCGGTTCATATCCCGATGCAACGTACAGTTGTGCCGGTACGGTGCAGGGCAGAGGGCAGCGAGTCCGGGTAAGGGGCCCGGATCCGACCCCCCACCGGTTCTCCGGCCAGCCTTTTCCACAGGATTCCGATTCAGTGCTTATCCAAAAGGCAACAATTAGACGTTTTTTAAAGGTTGAAATGACCCCCAGATAGGCAAAATATCCTCCATAATACCGTATTTTAAAACAAGTACTCTATAATTCGCCAAAAAGTGCGACTCTCCAAAAAGTGGTTCTGTAAAATGGGCTCTGATCGGAAAACGAAGCGATTTAATGGGTTTTTGTTTTTGGGAGGATTGCAGACCCGGAAGATGGGGGCTCGCTGTCGAAGAGGGTACATCCCCGGCTGCCGGTGTAACGGGGCATGGTAACAACACCGTTCCGCATCTCACAATTTACTTGTTTAATTTGATTTTTACAACATGTGAATAACAATTCATTAACTATATTACGAAATATGTCCCATATGAGCGGTATGAAGTATCTCCGACCTTTGGTCATTCTTACCGTATTGCTTATCTGCACCCTGCTCACAGCCGGCTGCACGTCCTCATCGCCAGCCGGAACCACAACGACCGCCCAGCCCGCGACCACGATCGCTCCGGCAACCACTTCCGGGAGTATCCTCGTGCATGCCGGTGCCGGGCTCAAGGCGCCGCTCGATGAGATCGGAACGGCCTTCGCCCAGAAATATGGCATTGACGTTCAGTACAATTATGGCGGGGCGGGGACGCTCGTCACCCAGATGAACCTGACAAAGAAAGGCGATGTGTTCATGCCCGGTTCAACCGTTGAGTTCCAGACGGCAAAGGACCAGGGCCTGGTGACAACAAACCAGCTTGTTGCGTATCACGTCCCGGTGATCGCTGTCCAGAAAGGCAACCCGAAGAACATCACGACCCTTGCGGACTTTGCAAAGCCCGGCCTGAAGATCGCCCTTGGTGACGCCAATGCGACGGCAATCGGGAAAGCCGGTGCCAAGATGTTCAAGAAACTCAACATCACCGCTGCGGTTGAGAAGAACGTGGTCACCCGGACCCCGACCATCAACGAACTCACGGTCTTCATGAACCTTGGGCAGGCCGATGCTGCGCTGTTGACCCTTGACCAGATCGACCCCACCAAGGTCGATGCAATCGTGATCCCGGTCAAAGACAATAACGTCCTCGTCACCCCCATCGGTGCAACCACCTTCTCGCAGAATGCTCAAGCGGCAGACAAGTTCGTTGCCTATGTTGCATCGGATGAAGGCAAGGCGTTCTTTGCCAAGCACGGCTTCCCCATCTACCCGGACCCGGTCTATGCCAGCGTTACTCCCTGAGGGTATCAGCAGGATGGAGTGACCGGTAATGGAATTCATACCGATCGGGATCGTCCGCTCCCGGCTCTTTTCAGCCGGGGCACCGCCATTCCAGAGCGTGTTCTCAGAAGAGGAAGGGAAGATTGAGATATTCCCGAACTTTCAGGAGGGGCTGAAGAGTATCGAAGGCTTCTCCCACCTCATCCTCATCTCCTGTTTCGACCGGGCCACGCGGCCGGCGCTCACCGAGCAGCCCCTGATCGATGGGGAGGCTTCGCACGGCATCTTTGCCTGCCGCCATTTCAACCGCCCCAACCCGATCGGGATCTCCTATGTGGCGCTGACCCGTGTTGACGGGCACATCCTCTCTGTTAAGGGCCTCGATCTCCTGGATGGGACGCCGATCCTCGACATCAAACCGTATATCCCGGCGTTCGACAGCATTCCCGATGCCCGGTCCGGCTGGGTCACCCCCGATCACATTGGGAGGATTCGCGCGGCGTGCAGCCATGGCGAGAAGGCGCCCGGTTGCGGGCGACCGCAGGAATAACCCGGACGGGTCGCTGATGCGCAGGTTCTCCCTCTCCTTAAGTGCCATCGTTTTTCTCGCCATCAGCGTCATCCTTCTCACGCTCGTTACGTACTCGCCCCTCCCGGCCCTTGCCGCAAGCCTGGCGAGTCCCGAGATCCAGTTTGCGATCCTGCTCAGCCTTGTGACGAGCACGGTCTCGACCCTGGTCTGCATCGCGATTGCGATACCGGTTGCCTACAGCCTCAGCCGGTACCGTTTCTTTGGCAAGCGGGTGGTGGAACTGGTGCTGACCATGCCGCTCACGCTCCCCCCGCTGGTGGCGGGCATCGCCCTCCTCCTCTTCTTTGGCACGACCCCGTGGGGCAAGGCGCTGGACCAGGCCGGGTTAGCGGTGATCTTCACACCGCTCGGGATCATCGTGGCCGAGGTCTTCGTGAATCTCCCGTACATGATACGGATCCTGCGCTCGTCCTTCTCTGCCATCAATCCCCGGTACGAGTACGTGGCAAAGACTCTCGGCTGTACCGAGAGCGGGGCATTTCTCCGGGTGACGCTTCCCATGGCCCGGTCGGGCCTCCTTGCCGGGACGGTGATCACGTGGTCAAAGGCGATGGGGGAGTTCGGGGCTGTCCTGATGCTTGCCGGTGCCACGACCATGCGAACCGAGACGCTGCCGATCGCGCTCTATCTCAACATCTCTGGTGGTGACCTCGACCTTGCTGTTGCGGCAGCTACGATCCTGATCCTGATCTCGCTTGCGACCCTGTGTGCGGTGGAATACTTTGACCGTGATGTGCATGTGTTTTAGGTGGTGACTGTTCCGTGCTGCGCATTGAATCGCTTTCCATCACGCTGGGTGAATTCTCGGTACGGGACGTGTCGCTGGAGATACGGCCCGGGGAATATTTTATCATCCTTGGCCCGACCGGGGCGGGAAAGACCGTGCTTCTGGAAACGATTGCCGGTATCCACACGCCGGATTCGGGAATGATAATTCTTGGCGATGAGGAGATCACCGCAACAGAGCCGCGCCTCCGTAAGATCGGCATGGTATACCAGGACTACATGCTCTTCCCCCACCTGACCGTTGAGGACAATATTGCCTTCGGATTGCGCCAGAGGAAGGTCCCGAAGGAAGAACAGCGTGCACTGGTAACGGAGATGTGCGCATTCCTGGAGATTGCGCATCTCGCCAAACGGTACCCGGGCACGCTCTCCGGCGGCGAGCAGCAGCGGGTCGCCCTTGCCCGTGCCCTGGTGCTCAAGCCGGAGATCCTGCTGCTCGATGAACCGTTGAGCGCACTGGATAGTCGCACCCGGGAGCGGATGCGCCGGGAACTCTCCCGCATCCGGAAATGTACGGGAAAGACAATCATTCAGATCACGCATCATTTCGACGATGTCTTTGCGCTTGCCGACAGGATTGCGATTATGCGCGAAGGAAAAATTATCCAGACCGGGGAGACGACGGAAGTCTTCCTGCACCCGTCCGATACCTTTGTTGCAGAATTTCTTGGTATCGGCAACATCATCCGGGGGACGTCATCCCGCTCCGGGGATATCGCCCGGATCATGACCCGTGACGGGACGATATTCTTTGCGGCATCCGAACTCACCGGGAATGTGGTTGCCACTCTTCATGCGGAGGATGTGATCCTGTCAACGGCACCGTTTACCTCCAGCGCCCGCAACTGTCTCTCCGGGACGGTGACGGAAATTATCCCGGCGGGCAGCACCGTCCGGGTGATCCTTGATGTAGGGTTCCCGTTGACCGCGCTCCTCACCCGCGAGAGCTGTCTTGAACTGCATCTCGAACCCGGCAGCACGGTCTGTGCAACGTTCAAGGCGTCAGCTGTTCACGTGATCCCGGCCGGTTCAATCTAATAGAGAGCGGGATTGTTGTTGCATCACCGTTCATTGCTGCCGCGGGAAGGATCATCAGGAACGGTCCGGGTCAACCAGCCCCGGTCATGTGTTGTACTTAAGATAGCAGTTTTCCGGGCTCTCCACTCAGATCATAACCGGAGAAAGAAGACGGGACCCCATTTTCGTAATCCTCTTACCCTCGCAGGTGAAACAAAAAGTACCATGAAGAATCCCTTCCACGTGATGATCATCCCGACGCTGGGGTGCCCCGGCAGGTGCAAGTACTGCTGGAGTTCGGAGGAGGGGTCACCGGTCATGTCGATTGATACGGTGAAAGATATCGTCGCGTGGCTCAAAGAATTCCATAAGGACCGGGTCACGTTCACCTTTCATGGAGGAGAGCCACTCCTTGCCGGTGCGGATTTTTACCGGCATGCCCTGCCCCTGCTCGCAAACGGCCTCCCGGAACTCACGCCGGATTTTGCCATGCAGACGAACCTCTGGCGGATGACACCGGAGATCGCAGGTGTTCTCGCAGAGTACCATGTCCCTCTCGGGTCGAGCATCGATGGCCCGGAGGAGATTACCGATTCGCAACGGGGCGACGGGTATTTTGAAAAGTGCATGAAAGGGTACGATATCGCAAAGGCGGCCGGCCTTTCGGTACGGTTCATCTGCACCTTCACGAACAAATCCGTGAAACGCCGGGACGAGATCTTCACATTCTTCAAGGAGCGAGGCTTTGTCCTGAAACTTCACCCGGCCCTGCCATCGCTCCGGTCCGGGAACCCGAAGGAGTGGGCGCTCGAACCGGAGGAGTATGGCGAGCTGCTGGTGTACCTCCTCGACAAGGCGCTCGACAATATCGGCACAGTGGAGGTGATGAACATCAATGACCTCTGCCGCTGTGTCTTCACCCGACGGGGATCGGTCTGCACCTACGTGGACTGTATGGGGAGCACCTTTGCCATCGGCCCGGACGGGAGCATCTATCCCTGCTACCGGTTTGTGGGGATGCCCGAATGGGTGATGGCAAATGTCCGGGACCGGCCAACGATGGATCAGCTGATGCAGTCAGAAGCAGGCCGCCGTATGACTGCATATGCAGCATACGTGGATACTGCCTGCAGGGATTGTTCGCACATCAAATACTGCCGGGGCGGGTGCCCGTATAACGCAATCGCTCCCTCGGGCGGATCGCTGGCCGGGGTGGATCCCCACTGTACCGCCTACAAACGGATCTTTGATGAACTGAATGAACGGCTGAACACCGAGATGTTCGACGATGAGCCGGTGGCGGGGATGGGCTTTAGCATGCCAAAGGGCAGGAAACCGGGTAAACCCGGTGTCCTGGTGCTGATGCGATCCATTGTGGAGAAGTGACGTGAAAATGGAATGGCACGAGATGCCGTTTCATCGACAGTGCATTATCATACCAGGGTCATCTGCGGATCCGGATTATTGAGATGCTTTTTTGCCGCAGAGGTGACTTCCCGTCCCTGCGGCGTGCGCTTGACGAACCCGATCTGGATCAGGTACGGTTCATACACATCTTCGATCGTCCGCACCTCTTCACCAACCGAGATCGCGATCGTCTTTACCCCGACCGGTCCGCCATTGAAATCATTGGCAATAACAGCGAGAATACGCCGGTCCAGTTCGTCAAGACCGAGATCATCGATCCGCATCATGGCAAGGGCGCTTGCCGTAATCTCCCGGGTGATCGTTCCATCACCCCGGACAATAGCATAGTCCCTCACCCGGCGTAAGAGGCGGTTAACTATCCGGGGGGTACCCCGGCTCCGTTTCGCAATCTCCTCCGCACCATCCGGCGTTATGGGGATCTTCAGGATCCGGGCGCTCCGGGTCACAATCCGGACCAGTTCATCCGGGGAGTACAGGTCGAGACGGCAGGTGATGCCAAAACGATCCCGGAACGGTGCTCCGAGAAGTCCCTGCTTGGTGGTTGCCCCGATGAGGGTGAACTGTTCGAGATCCAGTTTGATGGATCGTGCACTCGGCCCTTCACCGATCATCACGTCAATGAAAAAATCCTCCATTGCCGGGTACAGCACCTCCTCAACAACCGGGTTGATACGGTGAATCTCATCGATGAACAGGATATCTCCCCGCTGGAGCGGGGTGAGAAGCGCAGCAATGTCGCCGGGCTTTTCCAGCACCGGGCCGGTCGTGGACCGGATCTCGGCTCCCATCTCGCGGGCGATGATATGGGCGAGCGTGGTCTTGCCAAGGCCCGGCGGGCCGGAGAAGAGGATGTGGTCAAGGGGTTCGCCCCGTTTCTGTGCAGCTTCTACCGCAATCTTCAGGCTCTCTTTGACTTGTTCCTGCCCGATAAACTCTTCGAGCCGCTCCGGCCGGATGGTAAGATCGTCGCTATCTTCGGTAAGTGTATCCGGTGTGATGATCCGTTCAGACACGATCTTATCGCTCCTTGAGTTTTACGAGCGCCGCCTTGATCAGGTTCTGCACGGTGGAGAGACCCGAATCCCTTGCCGCAGCATTGACCGCATCACGGGATTCGTTTTCGTTAAACCCGAGCGAGACAAGGGCGCTGACTGCATCGTGGACTGTCACGCCACCCTGACCAGCCTCTCCCCGGGGGAGTGTCTCGCTGATCTTCTTCATCTTGTCCCGGAGTTCCAGAATTAAGCGTTTGGCACTCTTGGTCCCGATACCGGAGATCCGGGTCAGGGCCTTCTCGTCCTCGTTGAGGATCGCCATCGCGAACTCCGAGATCCCGATCTGGGAGAGGAGGTTCATGGCAATCTGCGGACCGATACCCGACACACCGATAAGGATCCGGAACATCTCCAGTTCGCTCTGGTGGAGGAAGCCATAGAGCGTGATCGCATCCTCCCGGACTGCCATATAGGTATGGAGCCTGACCGTTCCCCGCATCCCGGCCAGCTGCTGGAGGGCCGGCTGGGTAACCTGTACGTGGTACCCGACACCATGGACGTCGAGAACCACCCAGCGGTCACCTGTGAGGACCGGTTCACCGGAAAGGAGGGCTATCATGGTACTATCTCATTATATGGATATGACATAAGGCAATCGAAAGGGCATCGGCAGCATCATCGGGCTTTGGGATCTCCTTGAGATGAAGCAGCCGGGTAATCATATCCTGCATCTGGCGTTTATCGGCACGCCCTGAACCCGTGATCGCCTGCTTGACCTGGTTCGGGGTGTACTCCGTAACCGGTATGTGCCGCTGTTCAGCAAGAAGAAGAAGAACGCCCCGTGCTTCGCTGACGTTCATCGCGGATGTGATGTTCTTTGAGAAGAACAGTTTCTCCATTGCGACATGAGCCGGGGGATATTTATCAAAGAGGGCGGCGGTTTCGGTATAGATATGGAGCAACCGTTCCGGGGTTCGCTGATCCTTACCAGACTCAATACAACCATAGCATATCGGTTCGTGACTCCGGTTGACGACATCAATGACACCATATCCCACGCGGGCAATCCCCGGGTCGATGCCGATAACGATCATTTCACAAGGCTCCTGATCAGGTATTTGTCATTCCTGTTTTATACAACACGGGTGTGCGGAGTGAAGGTGACCGGTTATCCCGGCTACCCGGGGGAGATTCCACAAATAGAATGTTCCATTAAACAAACAATCTTGCCTTCAACTCAACTAAATTTTCATTAACACAAATTCACATGCAGAAAAACCCGGGATCTGGCTCTGATTTTTAATCTGCGCGTTATATACTCGGATTTCGACGGAATAAATTCGAAACCTTTTAATCAAGACCAGACCAAATTTACACTAACCACAAAGAGTATCTACTCGATGTGCGTGGCATTGCATTTTGAATACTCTCGTGCATTCGCACGCAGGGAGGAGGCTAAATGGAACATATTGTATTTGGCATTGGAATTACTGCATTGACAGGAGCTCTTGCCACTGTAGCCGGTTCTGCGGAAGATACTGAATCCAACATCGGTTCACAAGGTGACCCGAACTCACAGGTTCAGCTCGCACCGCAGATGGGATTCCTTCACCGCATCTTCAACAAGGCGGTTGCAGGAGAACCCCCGGCATACGGTCTCTGGTGTGCACTGGGCGCTGGTCTCGCATGGGCCTTTATGGCGATGCAGTTTAACGCGGTTCTTGCTATCGTTCTTGGTTCTGTACTCGCAGTTTTTGTACAGGGCGTATATGCAACAACCGCTTACGTTGGCAGGACCGCGAGCCTGTCCAAGTTCGGGCAGCCGGTGTATGTGGACATCTTGAAGTCCATGACAACGGTTACCATGGCACACGCATTTATTGCGATCTTCGCCACCGTGGCGATCTGTCAGCTGATCAATGGCGCACTGGGACACCCGTTCCCGCTGCCGCTGCTCGGTCTGATCTGGGGTATTGCACTCGGTGCAGCAGGATCTGCAACAGGCAACCCGTACTATGGAAAGGAACGCCAGTACCAGAACCAGAAGTTCGGTGCAGGTGTCCCGATCTCAGCATCCGGTAACATCGTACGCTACGCTGAAGCAGGTGAGCGCAACTCACTCGACAACGGATGGTTCACCGCAAAGATCGGTGGCTCGGCATCCGGTATCTGTTTTGGTCTGATTGTGTTCCTCGAACTCTGGCGTACCGTTCTCTTTGAACAGGTAGCAGCCGGGTGGGGTGCAATCATCGTCGGTGTCCTTATGATCCTCGTCTTCACGGTCGTTGACCGGTATATCGAGGTCTGGGCACGGAAGAACTACGGACCCTACTCGGAGATCAAGGAGGCATCCTCATGAGCGCAGTTGCAGCAAAGCCCACAGCGGGCAGCGCAATGAACCCGACCGCAATGGCAGTCGGTGTTGTCCTTCTCCTGATCCTTCTCGGAATCGCTTACTACGTTTACCCGGCCGGACTCATACCGCTCGTTCTCATCATTGTCGGCGGTGTCCTGATCGGGTTCGGAGTCCACTTCGTCCCGGTCGGCGGTGCACCCGCAGCAATGGGACAGGCTCCCGGTATTGCAACCGGTGTCGCGATGCTCGCAGCTGGTGGCGGTCTTGCCGGTCTCTTCGGTGGCGCATGGGCTGCCGCAGCGGGACAGGACGCTCTCGTTGTCGTCATCACCGGCGGCATTGGTGGCGGCCTGATGATGGCAATCACCTGTATGATGGTGAACTTTGTCTATGTCTTCGGCATGGGTATTCCCGCAGCATCCGGTAAGGTTGCCAAGGACCCGATCACCGGTGACACCCAGGCAGAGTACAAGTCCCAGGGTACTGAAGGACACGGCCTTCCGTTCATCTCGTTCGTTGGCGGTGTCATCGGCGGTCTCTTTGCAGGGGCCGGCGGTACGCTCATCTACCTTGAACTCCTGAATGTCTACCAGGCAGCACTTCCCGCAGTTATGGGAATCACCGCAGCACAGGTCATGCCCATTGCAGTCTCTGCAGCAGGTATGTTCGCCGTGGGTTTGTTCCTCGTGAATGCAGTGCTTACTGCGTACAACATCACGGGAACCATCGAAGGACCCCACGACCCGAAATTCAAACGCTGGCCACGGTCGGTCGTTGCATCAGCTGTCGCATCAGCCCTTTGCGGACTTGTAGCGATCCTGATCGTTGCAATGTGAGGTGTTGAAGATGACAGTAAAAGTTGAAGTAATTGAAGGCGGCATCCCGCACAATAAGATCATGATTGCGGGCATTGTCAGCACGCTCGTCTGTCTCTACCTGACCTACCTCAATGTGCTCACCAGCACCGAGATGTTCTCATTCTTCGGAGGCCTTGCGGTCATCGCAGCGCTGATCTGGGGAAGTCACACCATCAAGGTGCTCTGCAGTTACGGTATCGGTACAGGTGTTCCCTCGGCAGGTATGATCGCATTCGGCTCGGGTGTTATCGCGATGCTGCTGGCCACCAAGTTTGGTATCCTCGCACCCATCGTGGCAGCAGTCCTTGCAGCCGTTATCGGGTTCATCCTCGGGTATGTTTCCAACAACATCCTGAACATGAAGATCCCAGCCATGGTACAGTCCCTGACCGAGATGGCAGTTGTCGGTTCACTCACCCTCATGGGCTTTGCAGCACTGATGACCGGCGGATTCACGTTTGCCGGCCTGACCACAGGGCACGTGACCTCACTCGGCATAGTCCTGTTGACCCACCAGCAGTCATTCCTTGGTGGATGTCTTATCGCTGTTGCATTCCTGCTCGGAGCAATCGCCATCCAGCACCCGTTCAACGCGTGCCTCGGACCCGGCTGGCAGCAGGACCGCATGCTCATGCTCACGGCTGAGTGCGGGTTCCTCTCCATGATCGTTGCAGCCATTATGTCCTTTGCCTTAATCAGCACCGGATCGGCCATCATCTCGCTCGTCATTGCGATTATCGGCTGGGCATACACCTACAAGGAATACATGGTCCTGTCGAAGCGCGACGCAGCAGCATGGCTCGATGCAAAACCGATTCCTGAAGTGGAGGGACACTAACATGGGATACATTATTGTACTCCCGGAATTCGGCCTTGTGGCCGACCCTATGAACGGTGTTATCACCTCAGCAGGAGAATCGCTCGCACCGGTCATTGAGAAGGTCGCCATCCTCGAAGCAACCAGTGACGATCTCGTCAACATGCTCTCAGGAGAAGGCAACATGCTCGCTTCATTCCCGAACAGGGAGAACGGGCTTGCAATCGGCGGCACGATCACCTCATTCTGGTACGGTCTGGCTGTGGGACTACTCATTGCAGGAATCATTGCATTCCAGCTGATCAAGGTGGCTTAAAATGGCAGACAAGAAAGCAGCAGCAAGCGGCTGGCCACTTATCAAGGGTGACTTCCACTCCGGCGACGTTAACAGCCCGGTAGCGGTGATCACCATGGGTTCTCACCTCGATGAACAGGGTATCTGCGATGCCGGTGCGGCACTCTGCGGATCCTGTAAGACCGAGAACCTTGGACTTGAGAAGGTCATTGCCAACGTTATCGCCAACCCCAACATCAGATTCGCCCTCCTCGTCGGTACGGAAGTGAAAGGTCACCTCTCCGCACAGACCCTTATCGCCCTCCACAAGAGCGGTGTCAAGGAAGGACGGGTCGTCGGTGCTGAGGGAGCTATTCCCTTCATCGAGAACCTTAACGACGCTAACATCAAGCGGTTCCAGGAACAGGTTGAGATCGTCAACATCATGGAAACCGAAGATGTCGGTGCGGTCAAGGCAAAGATCAACGAACTCAAGGCCCGTGACCCGGGCGCGTTCGCTGCCGATGCCATGGTCGTCGAAGTCAAGGAAACTACCGGTGGAGCCGAAGAAGCTGGCGGAGAAGTCCGTCCCCTCTCCGGAGAGATGGCACTCATCACGGCCCGCATGAAAGTCATCGAGAAGATGGTGACGGATATCGGATACCGGGACAAGTTTGCCGCCGGGGTCTATTCAGGTAAGATCGAAGGCCTGATGATCGGTCTGATCGTCTCGTTTGCCCTGGTTGGATTCCTTATGCTGGGGTGAACAAGATGTCAGAAGAAGCTAAATCAACCGGACCGGTCAGGATGGTGGCGATCGAGAACATGGTGGAGAACATCCGCTACAAGTCCCAGATCCTCGCCAGGACCAACAAGATTGACTCGGCAGTCACCGCAAGCGGTTTAGTCGGATTCACGGCAGGGTTACTCCTTGCATTGATCCTGATTGTACTGCCAGCATTAATGTTGAGGTGAAGAAGATGGCAGAAAAGAAAGCAGCAGCAAGTGGCTGGCCACTCATCAAGGGTGACTTCCACTCAGGCGACGTTAACAGCCCGGTGGCTGTTATCACCATGGGCTCTCACCTCGATGAACAGGGCATCTGTGATGCCGGTGCGGCACTCTGCGGATCCTGTAAGACCGAGAATCTCGGGCTTGAGAAGGTCATCGCCAACGTTATCGCCAACCCCAACATCAGATTCGCCCTCCTCGTCGGTACGGAAGTGAAAGGTCACCTCTCCGCACAGACCCTTATCGCACTCCACAAGAGCGGTGTCAAGGAAGGACGAGTCGT
This sequence comes from uncultured Methanoregula sp., assembly GCA_964592875.1. Taxonomy (GTDB): domain Archaea; phylum Halobacteriota; class Methanomicrobia; order Methanomicrobiales; family Methanospirillaceae; genus Methanoregula. Next base: position 33,856 of record CAZQGG010000005.1, on the reverse strand, counting down.
CGGCGCTGAGGGAGCTATTCCCTTCATTGAGAACCTTAACGACGCCAACATCAAGCGGTTCCAGGAACAGGTTGAGATCATCAACATCATGGAAACCGAAGACGTCGGCGCTGTCAAGGCTAAGATCAACGAACTCAAGGCTAAAGACCCGGGTGCGTTCGCTGCCGATGCAATGGTCGTCGAAGTCAAGGAAGCTGCCGGCGGACAGGAAGTAGGCGCGGCAAGTGCCAACCCCCAGTTCCTTGAGATCGAGAAGCGCCTCGACAAGATCGAGAAGAAGATCGAGTTCGTGGATGCGGAAGTTGCACAGCGTGTTGGAAGAAAGATCGGACGGGATATCGGCATACTGTACGGCCTGATGGCAGGCGTTATTGTATTTATTATGCTGCTGTTCCTGTTCCAGAAATTAATGGCAATGGTATAATGGAGGTGTGAAGAACATGTTCAGATTCGAAAAAGAACAGAGCGTCTGGGACTTCAACGGCACCAAGATTGGTGGTCAGCCCGGCGAGTACCCAACAGTACTGGGTGCGTCAATCTTCTACAACAAGCACGAGTGCGTGCTTGATGACAAGAAAGGCACTATCGACAAGGCAAAGGCTGAAGCCCTCTGGAACCGCTGTCAGGTCCTCTCGGACATGACCGGCGTTCCGCACTTCATCCAGATCATCGCGGAATACGGGGAAGCGTTCGAGAGCTACTTCAACTGGTTCGACTCGATCGACAACAAGACCGCGTTCCTGATGGACTCATCCGTGCCCACGGCACTGGCCCATGCATGCAACTATGTGACCGAAGTCGGTCTCGCAAAGCGTGCGATCTACAACTCGATCAACGGGTCAATCCTGCCGGAGAGCATTGAAGCCTTAAAGAACAGCGACGTGGATGCAGCTATCGTCCTCGCCTTCAACCCTGCAGACCCCTCGGTCGCAGGAAGAGAGAAGGTGCTCGTAGAAGGCGGCGTTGCAGGTCAGACCAAGGGTATGCTCGAGATCGCAGAGTACTGCGGTATCAAGCGCCCGATCCTCGACACTGCAGCAACCCCCCTCGGCCTCGGAAGCGGCGGCTCGTACCGTGAGATCCTTGCCTGCAAGGCAATCCACGGCTACCCGACCGGTGGTGCATACCACAACATGACCGTCTCCTGGACCTGGCTCAAGCGCTGGAAGGGAACCTCAAAGACTCCATCACAGCTTGCAGCCGGATACGAGGGCAAGGATGTCCTCCTCAAGCAGATGTCCCACCACTACCTCGGCGGTATTGAGGGCATAAAGCAGGCCGCATGGTCAGCACCCGATATCGGCTGCAACATGATTGCATCCACCCTCGGGGCAGACCTCATTATGTACGGACCTATCGAGAACGTAGAAGCAATGATCACAGCACAGGCCTACACGGACATCACCGTCCTTGAGGCAACCCGCCAGCTCGGGATCGAGTGCAAATCAGAAAGCCACCCAATCTTTAAACTCATTTAAATTTTTTTTTTATGCGAAGAACTGCACATAGTGCAGTTCAAGCAGGAGAAGAAATTCTCAAATTTCTTCGACTTACGACACTTGTGCGAAGTGCTGGTAGAGGACGAGAGGACCTGTCCGCAGTTTTTCGACATTCTAATGTCGGCTCCGCCTCCGTTCTCAATCTCGATATCCTGACGGACTTCTTCGAATTGCGAAGGACGGTCCTAATGCAGTTCACATCTGAGAAGCACTCGTTGATATTCTTCAGCTGTATCGTAAAGGAACCTCAACGACCCATCTCTGACAATTCCAAAAAATAGAGATTTAAAAAATATCGATCAGATCTTCCCCGTACCTTGGGGGTAATTGACGATCCTGATCGCGTCATCAGCCTCTTTTGACCGTCCCAGGTTCCTCAGGGCAATTGCCTTGTTGTACCAGACAAAGGAGTTGATGGGGTTAAGCCCGATCGCCTTATCGAAACAGGCAAGTGCTTCCTCATTTTTACCCAGTTCACGCAGGGCGATCCCCTTCGCAGTCATGGCCCGGATATTGGTTGCACTCGATTCAAGGATCAGGTCAAAACAGGCGATTGCCTCCTTGTACCTGCCCAGTTCGTTGAGGGAATACCCTTTATTGGCAATGGCAAAGGTATACTCCGGATCGATGGCAATGGCCCGTTCAAAGCAGATGATTGCCTCCTCATGCCGGCGTATCTTGCGGAGGGTGTACCCCTTCTCGAACCACGCCGTGATCAGGTTCGGGTTAATGGCAACCGCTTTATCATAGCACGCGATGGCATCCTCGTGCCGGCCGAGATAATAATACCCCTTGCCCTTGTTCTCAAGCGCGGTCGTGTTGTTCCCGTTTATCTCCAGTACCTGGTCATACAGGGAGATCGACTCGTCATACCGCCCGACCTTCATCAGGTGGTGCGCTTTTTCCATCAGTGCCGGTATGTCCATACCACTCATATTACCATTCTCACAGGGATTGATAATACCTTGCTGGTGGCGATACTGCGATCACGGGAGATGGTTCACCGAATCCGGAATAAAAAAGAGTTGAGAGGCAGGATAGGTATTACAATTGATTCCGGGCTACGAACGTAAAATACAAGCCGACTGCAAGGGTAATTCCCGCAATTGCCGTGCAGGGCAGAACCGGTGATTTTTTTGTGGGCGTTGGTGCGGTTGTTGGCACGGTCGTAACCACAGTGATTGTCGTAGGGGGGCTGGTTGGCGGCAGTGTCGTCACCGTCGTTGTAACAAGAGTTGTAACAGGATCATCATAATCGAGGTTGACAGAATACGTTGTCCCGGAACTGACCCGGTCCGGGGAGAGTGCTCCATCCTTGAGGTCAACCCTCATCGACTGGTAGCTGTGGCCGGCAAGATTTGATTTATCGACAGGTGCATTCACGGCATATACCATATATGTCCCGGGATCGATCTGATTTTCCAGCTTTGATGTATCCCATTTGAACGACCACTGCTGGTTGCTGTCGACATCAACGGTCGTGAACTGGCCCTGCTCAGCCCGCTGTGACGTATCCGTTAAGGTCACACCGTTCTCCGGCAGCCCGGGGCCGGTCATGAAGAGGTAGATCTCATCGCTGTTGTAAGCTTCCCCATGGAGTGCAATGGTCTCCCCAAGATACCCTATGTAATCATCACTGTACCCATACCCTGAGACGGATATGACCAGTGCTCCGGCGCACAGGCAGGCGGCAATCATAAACCGGTAAAACCGTTTGTTCACATATGACAAAAAAGATGCCAGAATTCTCACCTTCTATAAGGTAAACTACCGGGGGGTTTATAGATTTGGCATATTCGTGAGAGACCGTTCAGTACGTGCCGGGATTTCAGAAAAAACAGTGTTCAATTGAGGGGGTTCAATACAACCGGTAGATGTAGAACCCATCTTGGAAATGTTCTGCCTGATCGTAATCGGCAAGCAGGTTCTTCCGGTTGCCAAAGGAGAGCATCTTCTGTTTGAGTTTGTCCATGCCGGTGGTGTTGTAGATGAGGGCTTTAAGTTCCTCGTTGACGCGCCGGATCTCTTTTGTCTTCATCTTACCCAGCACATCGGAGGGATATGCATCAATATCAAAATAAGCAAAGATCGTCTCAAGGCTGATCAGCCAGAGTTTCTCTGAAACCGCATGTTCTGCAGCAATAGTGGCTTCGGCATCCGTGAGGACCAGATAGGCTTCATCGTTCCCATTGAAAAATGCCCGGAAGGTATACAAGGTTCCCCGTGATTCCCGGAGGGTGTCCGGATCAACCTGGAGAAACACTGCCAGGGCTTGTTGTTTTTGATAGACAATGGGATCCTCTATGCCTTGCATCCGATAACCTCCGGCTAATGCATCTTTCCGGCGATGCAGCCATGTGTTTACTATGAAGGATGGATGTTAAACATTAATAAGGATAAGTCAGGGGGTTTTGTTTTCCCGTTTAATACTCTGGGATATATAGCGGAATGCCCAAAAAAGGAGTTATAGATTCAGCGGTTCAAAACCGCTTTTAAAAACCTTCCCGAATTGGACCCGGATCTTCGGGTCCATCGCACAGACCGGACAGGAATAATCTTCAGGCAGATCATCAAATTTTGTTCCCGGTTTAATCCCTCTATGAGGTTCTCCCCTTTTTTCATCATAGACATAACTACAGAGGGAACAGAGGTACCGGGTGGGTCGCCATGCTTCAAATCCCCATTTCCCGATCCTGCCCTTACCCCGCTGACCACAGACAGGACAGACATAACTGTCCGGAAGATCATCGAATGATGTGCCCTCCGGGATACCATTATGCGGTTCACCGCGGAGAGGGGAGTAGATGTATCCGCAGAGTTTGCAGCGGTACCGGGTCATATCCTTTGAGACTTTTTTTCCTGCCGGTTTTTTGGCGGCCCTTGTAGAAGGGATCGTTGCGGTCTTCTTTACAATCGCCTTCTGTGGGGTCGCTTTTTTTGCAGCGGTTTTTACAGATGCAACCGGCTTTTTCTTTGCCGCAGGTACAGGTTTCTTCTTTGTTGCAACAGGTTTTGCAGCCTTCTTTACGCTGGCCCCTGGTAATGGTTTTACAGCCTTTGCCATTTACACTTCACACCCTTGCGGTCTCCCTCGCGAATGACGGAGAGGAGGATCCGCCTTACTGGAACATGGAGGGTTGTGGCTATTATAAATTATGGATAATGCAAATCAGTAAGGATTTCTGCCGGGGACTGAGGAGCGTGTATTTTTATCCGCAATAACGGCGTATTCCTAATCAGAACTTCTATGGACCTCATTCCCGGCATCACGTACTCGTTTGCGACTCTGTTCGTCATTCTCGATCCCCTCCTGTCCGTGCCGATCTTTGCAGCCATGACAAAGGGGCAGGAACCGGCAGAGATCCACAAACAGGCATTCATCGCCGTTGCGGTGGCCGGCAGCCTGATGTACCTGTTCCTCATCTTCAACAAGATGATCTTCGATATCCTCGGGCTCAGTATTCCCAGTTTCCAGATCGCCGGCGGCGTCCTGCTCTTCCTCCTCGGCATCCAGGAGGCGCTGGGTATTGAGATCGGTCATTCCAAAGGACATACCAAGACCGCTGCGGGTGTTGTGATAGGGACGCCACTCCTCTGCGGGCCGGGGGCCATCACCACCGTGATGCTCCTCTCCAAGGACTATGGCGTCCTCATCCCATTCATCGCCATCACCCTTGCATTGCTTGCCACCTGGCTTGTCCTGTACTATTCAGAACTCATCCAGCGCGTGCTTGGTGAAGTAGTCACCGATATCATGGGAAAAGTGCTCGGGATGCTCCTTGCCGCCATTGCCGTGAACCTCATTGTCTCCGGCATCCTGACACTGGCTGCATAACATCCGGACCGCCTTTGAAAAGAAGGAGAGTTCCTTTTATTCGTCCCGCTTCATCGCATAGACTTCAATCATGTGGTGAGGATGATATCGCATCTTGGCTTCGCGGAGCCCGGCAACACCGAGATCGCTCTCGCGGTTGATATAGGTAAAATTTTTTGCAAGGCGTAACGCAGTCTCGTTGTTGATCGCTTTGTAGATCCCCTCGCAGTCGGGCAGACCCTTCTCAAAATGCACGAGAGCGGTATCATTGGTCATCGGTTCATACAGGGCGATGGCACCTACTTTCGAAAAGACCCGTATAACAAGACCCTTGAGCGGGAGTTCGTTGAAGTGGTCGATGGCAAAAAAGACCGCCTCCTTCTCATGGGCAAGGACGGGATCGCCTTCGCACCCTTTCCACTCGCACCACTCGATGAGGAAGCGTTTCACTTCCTCCCAGTTCTCTCTTGAGATCGGTTCAACAACATTCATGCAGTTTTTCCGGAACTTATTGAGCTGGCGCCTGATCGTGAGATAATTTTTACCGGGAAGCTCGGCAAGGTCTGTTGCACGATACACGTATTCGAAGTGATTTCTATCGGGAACAATCGTGATGCCAGGGCTGACATCCCGCATCCATGCCGCAGTCTCCGTATCGATTACTACGATCGGTTCATCATCGCTGACATCGGATGCCAGCCGGATCAATGAGCGGAGCAGGCCGGTGTTGCGGGGACCGATCGGAGGGCGGAACCGGGTCACATTGCCGATGGTGCTCGCGATGATGACATTTTTTTCCACATAGGCGTAGGTATACTGGGCAAAATGATTCCAGCAGACCATATTCGTAAAGGTATTGTCTGAATGGACCTGCGGGTACCGGGCATAGTGCTGTTCAAAAAACGCCCGGTCTGCAAGGGTTACCGGTTTGAAATCTTCCTGCGAGAGCATCAGGGATCACTCTTCCATAACAGGGGAACATGGCCCTGCATCACATTGAATCCCAGCGGGCGATAGAACGACTCAGTACCCGGTTCAGCCACCGCACAAATCCAGGAGATCCCCGCTTCTTTACACCTCTCGACAAGAGAAGTAACGATCATGGCTCCTATCCCTTTTTTCCGGAACGCGGGGTGGACCACAAGATCCTGAATATACCCGTCAGATATGCCATCGGATAACACCCGGCCCATGCCGATTGCATGCCCGGTGGTTTGATCAACAGCAATGGCAACTGCAAAACTTCCCCGGAACAGATCGGGAATAGAGTGGGGATCATATTCATCTTTCCACCAGCCCCCCGCGTGGTAGAGCTGCACGATCTCGTCTTCATTCCAGGTATCTGCAAACCGGATGACCACGCCATCTTCCACTGCCGCTGCACCTTCCATTAATGGTTACCGGGTTCTAAAGAAAAAATCTCTGTATGTTCCATACGAGATCGGGAGATTAAAAAACGAATTCACTACAGGTACCCGTCAATTACGGGTTCTGGCGGTTTTGTTTCAGCCGGGCGATGGATGTATCGATAATCGCGCCAAGACCTTCAACATCCCAATGCTCGGAGTTCAGGATGATATGATAGATAGAGAGGTCCGCGATATTGATGTCGTAATATGACTGGTAGCGATCCGCTTCGCACTGCTCGCGCTCAAGCGTCAGGTTCTTTGCGGTCTCTTCATCAGCCACCTGGTCGCGGAATACGATACGTTTAATCCGGCAGCCAATCGGGGCATACAGCCAGATCCGGAGATCGGCATCGTCCACCATCCAGCCGGAGAGCCTTCCTTCAACAATGATATTGTCCCGCTCCTTTGCGATCTCTTTCTGGCGGGCATCGATCATCTTGTCATAGGATGGATCCTGCCGCGCAAGATCGCCGAACCGGGCGAGCTCCATGTTGTGTTCCTTTGCCAGCTGGCGGAATACCTCACCAGCAGAGATCATCGCAAAGCCGTGGCGTTCGGCAAGGTACCGTGAGATGGAGGTTGTCCCGCTCCCGGGCAACCCGCTCACGGTAATCCGCATCAGAGGCCCCCAATGTTGAGGGACTTCCGTATGATCTGGCTCAGGGTAATAGAACAGATCATGTACCACAGGATCCATGCCGGAATGATCCAGAGGACGGCATCGTTCAGATTGTGGGTGCCCATATAGGGCATGGTGATGGTCGTCTGGATCTGGGCCAGCCGGTACAGGAGCCAGAAGAAGATCGGGACGGAGAGGACGAGGATATAGGCCATAGGCTTGAACTGCTGCTGGGACATTTCCAGCTGCTCTTTCATGACCCGGTCTTTCTTTGCCTCCAGTTTCTTGATCTTCTTCTCGTCCTGGGAGAGCTGGGCCTCACGGTATTCCGTCTGGAACTCCTTCATCCGTTCCTGCGACTCGGTCATCTTGTCGTAATCGATCGTGTATTTCTGCACGATTGATGAGTAGAGACCGGTGAGCGCAGAGAGAATGACAATCAGGATAAAGAAGGGTATACCGAACACCGTAACTAAGGGGGCAAATACCGAATCTATTGACTGCCCGACACCAACCCGCAGCCACTCAACCGTGTACGCCCACATCATGAGGAACATGAAGCCGAACGTAAGCCAGATGCTATACTCATCCCAGAACTTTTTAAAATTCATTGTGTCACCGGAGAATATCTGTGAGCTCGGACACAGAGCGGTCGAGCAGGAAATCGGCGTTGGTGATCATCTTGATGGTGCACCCGGTCATCATCGCGTATGCCGCGGCAATGGACCGGTTGAACTCCTGATGTTCAGCGATTGAACGCGACCCTTCCTTGTCCCGGGACCGGGTCTCATCGGTGAGCCGTCGCATAAGAATCTGGTCATTATCGGTTTCAACGAGCACAATAATATCCGGCATGATCTCGCGGAGCACCCATTCGGGGAGTCCCGCAAGATAGCCTTTGGGAGTTTTTACCGAGGCATGAGTGTCAATCAGGACATTTCCCGACACCTGGGCAATCGCCTGTGCCGCCCGCTGCTGCAACCGTTTCTGAACGGCCCGATCCAGCGTGCGCATCTGGTCGCGATCCCTGACAATATTATCCTTTTTTGCAACCTCAAACATGAAGGAGCCGAAATTGATCGACTGGTACTCGACTCCTTCCGTTTTCAGGTTCTTCAGTGCTTCGTTGATGACGGTTGTCTTACCGACACCGGGTACCCCGGTGATAATGACCTTTTTTCCCTGCATGCTTGTCCCCTTCCTACAACATCACTCTTTTCCAAAGAATGTCCGCATGAACGGGTACATCTCCATGATCTGCTGGCTCGCGATCTCCTCGTAAAGCCGGTAGGTGATACTCACCGTCAGGAGCAGTCCTGTCCCGCTCACCGACCCGATGACACCAAAGAGGTTTGCAACTACACTGAGTACACCAATGAAGACGCCACCAATGATGGTAACGCGGGGGATATACCGGTCAAGGTATTTTTCCAATACCTGCGGATTCCTGCGGTAGCCGGGAATCGACATGCCGGACATCTGGATCTGACGGGCGACATCTTTACTGTCGAGACCGGCAGTCTTGATCCAGAACAGCGCGAAGATCGCACCACCGACCACCATGATGGATAGATTGATTCCCAGACGTAATAGCACCTGCCATGCGGCATGGCCAAGATCCGTGGTCCACCACATCCAGTCCGAAGGACCATTGATGGGGGCGAGATACCACATGATACCATTCTGCGGTGTTGCTCCGCTGAATGTCCCGAAGATCGTGATCCCGACATTCGAGAGGAACATCCCCAGCATCTGGATGTTTGCCAGAAGCACCATCACGAGAATCATCGGAAGGACACTGGCGTAGATGAGTTTGACCGGGAACCGGGCCCGGGCCCCGCGTATCTGCGCGTGGGCAAGCGGGATCTCGATACGGGTGGATTCCACGTAGACGATGATTAAGAAGATCGCAATGGTCGTGATGAATGCAAGGAGGTCGGTACCAAAGTACGCGAGATAATTGCCTCCGTCAAGACCGATGGCAACAAGGCGCGGGAAAAAACCAACGGGATACTGGTCCGTGATACTGGCCCAGCTGATAAACCCGTTGATGAGTGCCTGCGATATACCGGCGATGATGAAGAGACCGACACCGGAGCCGATACCCCATTTTGTCACCACTTCATCCATGAAGAAGATGAGGACACCGCCGATACAGATCTGGATGAAGATCAGGAGGGATACTGCAAAGAGGTTGCCGCCGAAGAACTGGTTCGCAATGATCGAGTCGGGCTGCATGAACCCTCCAATGAGGTTCGGGGCAGCTTCTACCACGATCATGACCATGATGAGCATCTTCTGCAGGCCCATGTACATGACCTGCCCGCGCGTCTCGCTCGTGTCGATACGCAGGATATCGGCTCCTTTTAAGAGCTGGAGCACGATGGAGGCCGTAACGATCGGTCCGATACCAAGATGGACGATCGAACCGCTTGCACCGGCAAGGAGTGCACGGTAGGCAGCGAGGATATCTGCGCTGTCAGGTGACAATCCCCATACCGGAATATTCGTGAGGATAAAATACAGAACTAAAATTCCCGCCGTCCATATCAGTTTGTTCTTGAAATGGACGTGGCCCTCCGGGCTCTTGACTGCGGGCATCGCAGCGAGCAGGGGTTCCATTCGATCCAGCAGGTCTCCCATTGTTTCACCAAAAAATAATGTTGCCTAATTAGACAACCTGGGCCGTTCCGCCCATTTTCTCGATCTTTGCCTTTGCAATCTCGGAGAAGGCCTGCGCGGAGACGTTGATCTTCCGGGTAACCTTACCGCAGCCAAGAACCTTCTCGATTCCCAGTTCTGCAGTGTCGATCACAATCGCATCCCCTTCCTTCTTGGCAATACCCTGCGCAAGGAGCGAGGGCACGATCTGGTCCAGAACACCGACATCGATGGTTGTTACATCGACGGCGATCTGGTTACAGAATCCGTTCTTGCCGAATACCGGCCCGCCCATCTCCTTGTACCACTTGACAAAGTGGTGGGCGTTGATACCGGCACGTCCCCTGCCGCCACGGTTTCCTGCACCGCGCCGGTTCTTATGGGTACCGCCGCCGCATGTCCGCGATCCGCGGTATTTTGAGCGCTTGTTGGTTGGCATCCGAATCACCTCATCTTGATGAGGAGAGTATTAATCTCCTGACCATAATAGCCAAGCGCTCCACCCTGGGGGAAGGTCCGCTTGGTGGTCTTATATCCCTTGCGCGGGGGGTGGAGGCGCAGCACGGGCTTGAGGCCCGGCATTTCACGCAGCTTCGTCTCACCGCTGGCAAGTGCCTGTGCAAATTCTGCAATGCCACCGTAGCTCGAGTTGGACTTGATGTAGTCATCCGTGAGCGGGGCATCACCGATGACCCTGCCACGGGTTTGCAGGAGGGTCTCAACGGTTGCTGCATCCACTTCACCGAAGGCAACATAGTCCTTGACTTTCCGGATCATACCGAGGTTCTCGGGTGTATCCGCAATGAGCACACAGTGGTTGATGTGGTGCAGGCGCAGCATCTTCAAGGTGTCCTTGATGTCCTGACGGGTCTTCACAACGCCACGGACCTGAACGACCGCGTACATTTACTGTGACCCCCCGGTCCGGATCATGTTGGTTTCACGGAGTGCGTTGAAAGTTGCCTTGGCAAAGTTGATGGTCGTGCGGGTCTGTCCCCGCGCGAACGTCCATGCATCCTTGATACCGGCAAGTTCCAGCACTTTCCTGCTGATGTCACCGGTAACAAGTCCTGTGCCTTGCGGTGCGGGCTTGAGTGTGACCTTGACGCTGCCGGCAATGCCGGTGACCTGCATCGGGATCGAATGCGTAACATTGCATCCGCATTCCCAGCTACCACAGCCACGGCGAACCTTGATAAGATTCATCTTTGCCTTGACAATTGCCTTCTTGATTGCATCGCCGACCTGAACGTCCTTGCCCTGGCCAAAGCCGATGTATCCGTTGCGGTTGCCTACGATAACAACAGCACGGAACTGGACACGGCGGCCCGAGTCGGTCATGCGCTGCATCATGGCGATATCGAGGACTTCATCCTCAAGATCGGGGAGGAACGCATCGACGATCTGGGGTTCCTTGATCGGCCTGCCGCTTTCGAGAACCTGATCAATACTCTTGATCTCGCCTGCAGCTACAAGCTTGCCAAGACCGGTGACCGGGTGCCATTCTTCTCGTTCGTATGCCATTTATGCCATCTCCTTCTTTATGGCAGCTGCCACCTGTTCGACCATCTTGACAATGTCGCCGGCGTTCTTGTTGTATGCCGCGATATGAGCGCCCTTGAGCCGCTCTTCGGATGGGAGGATCTCCTCACCGTAGGGAATGTCAAGTCCTGCATCGACTGCACCCTTGAGTGCAGCAAAGACGCGGGCTCCCGGTGTTGCACGGTTGAGCCCGATATCGAGGACCGCGCTGTCCTGCTGGGCCTTCTTTGCCTTGACGGCAAAGAGCATGCCCGTGAGGTACGCTGCCGGGGTGTTGACCATTGATCCCTTGTATCCGTATTGTTCCAGCTCGGCAGAGTTTGCTGCTACGAGGGTACGGTCGCCGTCCATCTCAGCCGTGACGAGCTGCACAATGATGTGCCGGTTTGTCTTTCTGACGACCATGCGGGGTACGTCAGCGACGATAAGCCTCGTCCGCTGGTAGTAATCGGTTTTGCCTTCCCTCCGTCTCCGGAAGGGGACAAAATACCGTGATCCTGTTGCCATGTTACTTCATCCTCCCTGCGAGGATCTCCATCTGCGCCTTCATGTGCGCGACGCTCCTGAACTGACCGCCTGCCGCTTTCCGGTAAAGGATGCGGTAGAAGTGCGGGTCAATCGTTCCCGCCGCACGGAGTTCAACGAGCACTTTCCTGATTGCACGAATCTTCTGGACCCATGCGGTCTTGCTCGGGTTACGGGCACCTGCCGCACCCTTTCTCTTTCCGGGTCCCTTACGGTGACCGTACGAGCGCTGGGCAATACGTGCCCGTGCCCTGCCGCGGCTGACACCTTTCTTCTGGCGCGCCTTGATTACACCTTCAGTCACGAGGCCACGGAGATCCTCACGCGAGATTGCGTTCTCGATATCAGAGATCCGTTCCGGATCGAACCAGACGCGATTGATACCGCACTTGAGGATTGCCGCTGCAATGCGTTTCTGGTTGGCAACGTCACTCATTCTTCTTCACCCCGGACTTTACGGTCTTCTTTGCTGCAGGTTTTGCCTCGGGGGTCTTCTCCGCCTTTGGCTTGTCTGCGGCCTTCTTTGCCGGTGCTTTCTTCTCTTCAGTCTTGGCTGCCGGCTTGGCTGCTGCCTTCTTTGCCGGGGCCTTCTTCTCTTCGGTCTTGGCTGCCGGCTTGGCTGCTGCCTTCTTTGCCGGGGCCTTCTTCTCTTCGG
>CAZQGG010000005.1:0-21032 GCA_964592875.1 uncultured Methanoregula sp. | reverse complement strand
TCTTGGCTGCCGGCTTGGTTGCTGCCTTCTTTACCGGTGCAGCTGCCTTGGCTTTCACGGTGCGGGCATTGAGTACCTTAAGACCCGCTGCAAGTGCCGCATCCTGAAGCGCAACACGCTTGCGGTCGCCAACAGTGCCGGAAATCCTGACTGCCTGAGTCTTGGGGTCCATTCCCTCAAGATCCTTTGCCGAGGAGACGAGCACCTCGAAGAAACCACTCGGGTGCATACCGCGAACGGCAATGGGGCTGCCATATCCTGGCTTCGGGAGTGCTCCCTTTGCCTTCTTCTGCTCCCTCTGCTTGTTGTGCTGTCCGCGGGGCTTTCTCCACGAGTCGGAGAGCTGGCGTTTCTTACCGTATCCGTCGCGCTTGAAGCTTGCGCCCTTATCAACGCGGACCTGGATCAGTCTCTTGACTTCTGTTGCCATTGACTTCAGCCCCTCTGAACCATATAGATGCCATCCTGGAACACGCGCGGGTCGCGGTTGCGGATGTGACAGGCATGCTCGATGTTCGCTGCCGAGTTACCAACCAGTTCGCGGTCGATACCGGTAAGAACGACTTCATCGTTGGCGACTTTTGCCGTCACGCCGATCTCGATCCGTGCGGACCGGGCCTTCTTCTCACCAAGGAAGTTGGCGATTTCCAGTTTGGTACCCTGGACCTTGAGCTGGATCGGGAAGTGGCTGTACACCACTTTCATACGGTACTCGAAACCTTCGCTTACACCCCGGCACATGTTCTTGGTGTGTGCCTCAAGAGTTCCCACCATGGAGGTGATCTCCTTTCGCTTGGATTCCGTCGCGATGGTGACTTCATTGTTTTCACAGGTAACCATTACCTGAGGGAAACGCATGTTGCGGGAGAGCTGGCCCTTGGGACCGGTCACTTTCAGCTGCATTCCATCGAGCTGGGCTTTGACGCCATCGGGGATTTTTACTTTACGTACTGCTGACATCATTGCACCTCAGTAGACGTACCCGAGCAGTTCGCCACCGATGCCTTCTTTTCGTGCCTGCTCGTGGGACATTACCCCGTGCGAGGTCGAAAGCATCAGGAGACCGAAGTTCTTCCCGGGAAGATATTGCTTCTCCCAGTATTCCATCTCATCCAGTTGCACGGAGAACCGGGGGGTGATTGCACCACAGCGGTTGATCCGACCGGTAAGATTGACCTTGAGCTGTCCGCCCCTGCCATCCTCAATGAACTCGAAGCCGCCGATATACCCGGCGTCCTGCATAATGCGGAGCATTGCGCCGAGGAGCTTGCTTGCGGGTTCGATGACGCACACGGACTTGCCGGTGTCGCCTGCATTTTTCAGGGAACACATTCCGTCTGCTAATGTATTAGATCGTGTCATTTTTGCTCACTCCTCAGCTCATCTTCTTGAAACCCATCTTCTGGGCCCATTCGCGGAAGCACTGCCTGCAGAACATGATATGGTATCTGCGCACGAGCCCCTGTTTGCGCCCGCACATCTTGCATTCGTTCGCACCGCGACCGTAGATCTTCTTCCTTTCTCCTGCCATTAGCGCACCTCGACCTGGTACTTCTCCTTGAGGAACGCGATCGCATCCTGTTTGCTGACGCGCTGCTTTGCGGGAAGCTTCTTCTGCTCCATGCGCCTGCGGGTGATCCGTATGCCTTTGCGTTCAAGTACGACGTTGATATCCATGCCGTAGATACCAATCTGCGGGTCGTAAGACATCCCGGGGAAGTCCGTGTGTTCCTCGATACCGAATGAGAAATTCCCGCTCTTGTCGAGCTGGCTCTCAAAGAGCGTGTTGTTGACGATCTTGAGAGAGGTCTCAAAGAAATCTCGGGCGGATTTGCCGCGGAGTGTCACCTTGCAGCCAATCGGTTGACCCTTACGGATGGAAAAGGCCGGCTGTGTCATCTTGGCGATGGTCCGGATCGGCGTCTGCTTCGAGATCGTCTTCATGATGTTCTCGCCTTTCACGAGTTTATCGCCGCTCTCGCCGACTCCCATGTGGACGACAACCTTATCGATATAGATATCGCGCATCGAGGTCACTCTTCATGCCCCCATTTTGCAATTGCGGATGTCTGCTTCCCAACCATGTAGATATAGGGCGCGATCGTGTCGAACTGTGTTCCGGTCTTCTCGTCCTCAAGGATGATCTTGTTGGGAACGCTGCCGGGCATCTTGAGGATCTCAACGATGCGGGCGATGTTGCCTGAGTGCTTCCCACCGATGATCATGGCCATGTTGCCGACTGCAAACGGGAAGTGGCTGAGAATCTTGAACCGTGTCTCGGGCTCGATGGATACCTCGACCGAGTCGCCAGCCTTGTAGGTGTTGTCTGCAAGGATATTGGCACCGTCACGGAGGTTCAGCTGGACCTTGCCGCCGGTAATGATGGTCTTGTTCTTGATCTTGACCAGACGGCTCTTTGCGGCCTCTGCATCAATCTCAACGGAGATATGCCGGCCGGACTTGTCCCGCAGGATGCGGAAATACTTGTTCATCTTCGGCAGGGCGACGATATCGAAGATGCCGATCCCCATCTTGGGGTCGCGGCAGGGCCTGCCGTTGATGATCACATCTTTCTGACCGAGGATCTGCTTGACCTCTTTTAAGTTCCGTGCATACTTCATGTGGTCACGGAGCCAGACCGCAATCGGCATCGCGTTTGCATTGTGCGGGCCGGGTGCAGTCTTTGTAATGAACGTCGTGGTCTTCTTTGCAATGTGCCACGAGTCCGGGGCATTTAATCGCTTCAGGTGGTCTGACATTATTCGGCCTCCCCGAGTTTTGCCACACGGCGCTTGTCATCGAGTTTGAGCTTGGTGAGCTGAACATTCGAGGGATCGATCGCCCGCGGTACTTCTGTCCCATCGGCCTTTGTCGATGTGACCCCGTGAACAATAATCTTTGACTTGCCGGTGTCAACGCCATCGACAATCCCCTCACTGCCCACAAAGTCCCCGCGGGTTACTTTAACGGTGTCACCCTTGACAACGCGCAGCGTCTTCTTATTGTATTTCTCCTTCAGGGATTCTGAAAGGGGTGCATTGAGGAACTTGGTCCTCACGTGAGAGGGTGCGTTGTAGCGTGCCTTTCTCTGTTTTCTGGGCTGTTCGCTTTCAATTCTTACCATCGTGCACACCTCAGACAATGATCGTTGCCATGGAGCCGAGCTTGGGGTAGCGTTCGGCTACTTCACGGGCCACCGGTCCCTTGATCTCGGTACCTTTCGGCTCGTTCTTCTCATCCACGACAACAACCGCGTTATCGTCAAAGGAAACCCGCATGCCACTGGGCCTGCGCATCTCCTTCTTTGCACGGATGACCACTGCTCGCACCAGCTTGCGGCGCATATCGGGAGTGCCTTTCTGGACACTCGCCGTGCAGAGATCCCCAAGACCTAACTTGGGCTGACGGCGCCTGACACCATGGTAGCCAAAGACAGAGATGATCTGTACTGTCCTGGCACCGGTATTATCGGCGCAGATAAGCCTCGTTCCTGTCGCAAGAGCCCTCGGCGTCTTGGACTGCATTGCCTTCATGGCTTCTGCACCTCCACAACGACGAATGTCGTGCTCTTCGAGAGCGGTCTGCACTCAGCAATCTTCACCATGTCGCCAACCTTTGCCTGGATGCAGGGAGGGTTATGTGCATGGATCTTGGAGCTTCGTTTCTCGTACCGCTTGTACTTTCGGACGTAGTGCATGAAATTTCGTGCAACTACGACCGTTCCCATCATACGGTCGCTCACGACTTTACCGGTGATCACCTGGCCGCGCACCGGTAAAGTGCCGTGAAACGGACAATTAACGTCCTTGCACGCTTCTTGGGGTGCCTGAACGTTCAATCCAATGTTTTGTGCCATTATGGTATCCTCTTCTTTTCGTGCAGGTTGATCCTTTTCTCAGGAGCCAGAACCATCACGGACCCGTCAATCTCAACATTCTCCCTGCTGGGAAGGCATACCCGGAATATGCTGTGCATTTTGGGGATACGCCGGACCCCCGAGGGGGTCTCGATTACCAGCAGGTTCTTTGTCTCATCGATGACGCGACCGGAAATTCCTTTCTGCGTGGGGTTTGCAGCTCCTGATACCAGAATGTCCAGCCCTATCAGTTCATGACGGAGGACATTCTGGGAAGAGATCATGCAGTTCTCCTGCGGGTCTGCTCGGTCATTATACGGGCAATAGTTCGCCGGAGTTCGCGGATGTGTCCGGGATTCTCGGTTGCGCCACCCGCACTGACTTTCCCGTAGTGCTGGACGAGCTCCATCCGGAGTTTACCCATATTTTCCTGCAGTTCCACATCGGAGAGCTGCTGGACATCCTTGGCCCTGAATATTGCCATTACTGTTCCTCCCCTAGGTTTTCATCGGGAAGGGCCGGTTCTTCAATGTCCGCGTCGCCAACGGGCGTAACGCTGGCCTTGGGTGCCGGGCGCTTCTTTTCCTGGTCGATAATCTCGAAGTGGTCGGGCAGTTTCGCGCCGCCGGGCACGAGCTTGACCTGAACACCGATGACACCGAGTTTCTTGATCGCGACGGCATAGCCTTTCTCGACAATCGTGTTGCTCGGTTCACCGCAGTGCTTGATGTACCCTTCAGTGAACTTCTGGGTACGGGCACGTGCCCCGGTCAGTTTTCCGGCAATGACGACTTCACAGCCGAGTGCACCGGAGTCCATGACCCTGCGCATGATACTGGATCCTGCCTTTCTGAAGTACCAGCCGCGCTCAAGAGCGTTGGCCAGTCTCTCCGCCATGATCTGGGCGTTGAAACTGGGATTGTTGACCTGCTGGACCTCGATCTGCGGGGATTCGACACCGTAATTCTGGGCAAGGTCCAAGGTGAGCTGGTGGACCAGTTTTCCACCCTTACCGATAACAATTCCGGGCTTTTCAGCGAAGATCGTAACCTGGGTTCCAAGGGGGGTCCGGGCGATATCCATACCGCCATAGCCGGCGCGCTTGAGTTCCTTTGACAGGTACTTCTCAACGCGGGCTTTCCTGACTCCCTCGGCAATGAACTTTCTTTCTACTGCCATCACGCCACCTCACGGACAATGATCTCGAGGCTTACGGACTCACGAACCTTAGGGGTTGCCCGCCCCATTGCACGGGGGAAGAATGCCTTCTGGGCGCGGCCGCGCTGGGCGGACGCATGGATAATCTCGAGGTTCTCAGCATCAAGACCAATGTATTCGGCATTCTTCTTGACCGATTCAAGGAGACGGATGAATTCCCGGGATGCCTTGACCGGGTACCGGCCTGCATCCCAGTTGCCAGGAAGGCCGCGCTTGTGCGCGACATTCCGGCAGAAGTGCCGGAAGGGGACTGCCTTCTTGAGCTTGACGACTTCGTTGAGATACGCGATTGCATCGTTCACGCGCTGGTGGTTGATGAACCCGGCAATCTCAATCGAATGCTTGGGCGACATGTTCAGCTCGTTGGCCTTTGCTCTTGCAATATTGTCGCCCTTGATTTTGTTGGAATAATCTATTCGTGCCATGTCCATCACTTCAGCGGAACGTACTTGCTTCCTCTCGTTGCACCGATACCGGCGCTACCGTGAGAAACCCTCTTGCGTGTCAGTGCGAATTCACCGAGATAACGGAAGACCGACTCCGGCTGGAACTCTACTTTTAAGAATTCTTTGCCATTGTAGATCTCGATGGTCTTGCCGATCATTTCCGGCATGACGATCATCTCACGGAGGTGAGTCCGAATCTTCTCGTCGCCACCACGGACCTTCTCGAGGAGCGTCTCTTCACCGCGGGAGAATCCCCGGGTGATCTTGCGGCGGGGACGGGCGGGCATCAGGGGCAGGAGTTCGGAAATCCCCATCGCCTTGAGCTCGTCAATCTTATACCCGCGGTAGGTGAACTCCTCACGCCGTCTTGGCATTCTCTTCTGTGTCTTTTTAGGTGCTGCCATTACCCATCACTTCCTGCTCTTACCTGTCCTGCGTGCTGCCACAGATCCTACAGTCCTGCCTGGAGAAGTACCCCGGGCAATGGTCTTCGGGCGACCGGTGTGCTGGTGACCGCCGCCACCGAACGGGTGGTCGATGACGTTCATCGCAACACCACGGACGCGGGGCCAGTTGGATGCCGTGTTCGCCATCTTGTGGTACTTGTTACCTGCTTTCACGAACGGCTTCTCAACGCGACCGCCACCGGCTACAATACCGATAGTTGCACGGCAGCGGTGGTTGAACCATTTCGTCTTGCCGCTGGGCATCCTGACGCCGACACGGTCCTCGGACTTGTCGACGACGACTGCCTGAACTCCTGATGAGCGGACAAACTTGCCACCATCGTTCGGGCGTGCCTCAATATTGCAGATGTAGGTACCGGTCGGAATATTCTGGAGTGTCAGCGTGTTGCCGTTCTTGACTTCGCCGGTCGCTGCCCAGATGATTACTTCTCCGATACCGAGACCTTCAGTAACGAGCATGTAGACCTTTGAGCCGTTCTCGAGCTTGACGAGGGCGATTGGTGCATTGCGTGCAGGGTCGTGCTCGATGTCGATGACCGTCCCGGTGATCTTCTGAGTGTCGTCACCGATGTGTTTCAGCTCAGCCTTGTAACGGTGGGATGGTGCACGGTACGTCGGGCCTCCCTTGCCGCGAGCTTGTGTTGTAATTCTATGTCCCATGTTTCCCCACCTACATTATACCGAGCCGGCTGAGGATCTCCTCGGCGGCCTTGTTGTTCTCGAAGCTCACGATGGCCTTCTTCTGGCCGTGCATGTTCATGAGCGTGCGGACGCTCTTGACATTCTGGCCGAATGACTTCTCGATCTCGCGCTTGATGTCATTCTTGGTCGCCTCACGGGTGACAAGGAACTGGAGTTTGCTCTGGTTCTCTAAGAGGACCATTGCCTTTTCCGTGACAAACGGGTACTTAAGGGTCATTTACCTTCCCTCCAGGCGTACGAGTGCACTTTCAGTCCAGACGGTCAGGCGACCGGCCTGCATACCGGGTGCAAGGTGCTCGACATTCAGCTGGTCGACAGTAACGACATCGACACCGGAAAGGTTGCGGGCTGCGAGCAGCGGTTTCTCCGCGGTGACAATCAGCAGGCTCTTTCGCTGTTTGAACCTGCGCCCGCGCATCTTGCCCCGTCCTGCCTTGACCTTTTTGCTGTCCTTTGCCCGCTCGATATCATTGTAGAGACCTGCGGTGGTGAGCGCGGTGATGACATCCTTGGTCTGACCAAGCGTCTCGAACTTGTCCTCGAAGACAATCGGAACTGCACCGTCAAAGACGTGCCCGCGGCCCTTGATAAGTTCTGCGCTGATGCTTGCAGCAACCGCTGACCGGAACGCCTTCTGCTTTTCCTTCTGGTTGATCTCCTTGATCAGGATCTTTGCAACCTTCGGGGGGTGTGCCTCACGTCCTCCCTTTGCCTGCGGGACTTTTGCCGCGCGGGAACCGTTCTTGAGACGCGGAACATGCGATGAACCGCGACCGCTACCCCAGCCTACTGCAGACGAACGGATACCGGCAAACGGGTCGGTCCCGTGCGGCTGTCTCCGTACACTCTGGAGAGCCATAACTGCCTTCTTGATCAGATCGGGGCGGTAGGCCTCGGAGAAGATCTCCGGAAGTTCGATGTCCTTTGCGACACCGCCATCAAGTGATTTAACCTGTGCTTTCATCTCTGATCATCCCTGCTTGCTCTGGACACTTACAAACTGGATTGTCGGCATCCTTACGACATGTTCACCCAGACGGATTGCGGGCCTGATACGGATAAGCCGCTTTACCGGGCCGGGAATGGACCCCTTGATGAGCACGTACGGGTTCTTAAGGACCCCGTAGTGAAGGAATCCGCCGGCGGGAGTGATCTCGCTTGCGTTCTCGCTGACTTTCAAGATACGCTTGTTGAACTCGGTGCGCTGCTGGAATCCCAGCTGACCGATCTGCGGGACTTCCCAGCGGACGTGGTGGGGATTCCATGGTCCCAGCGTACCAAGGTGGCGTTTCTTACCGCCAACAGCGTGTTTTCGCTTGCGCAGTGCAATACCCCAGCGTTTTACGGCGCCGTTTGTTCCCTTACCGGTGGTGATGGCAGTGATATCTGCATACGCACCGGACTGGATCACGTTATTGAGGGTGACCTCCTTTCCAAGGAGGCCCTGGGCAAACTCGAAGAGTTTCTTGATGTCTGCACCGCCAACCTTGATCTCCATGAGATCGGGAACTTTCTTGGGGACACCGCTCATCGATGCAGGCTGTGTGTAGGTAACCGCGTAGATCTCGGCAACGGTGCCTGCGGCGACTGCATCGGAGAATTTCTTCAGGGCGGCCTCCCGGTCATATTCCTTGGGCAGGGTAATCCTGCGCCCAAGAACGCTGTCGAGCTGCTCTGCCCATAGTTCTGTAAGGGCGTGTTTGCCATAGGTATCCTTGCTGTAGGCACGGATCGCTGCTACTTTCATGGCGGGAACTTCGATGACAGTCACGGGGACCATAATCTCTTTGCCCTCGGTCGGACTGCTCTTGTGGTCGTCCACCATGATAACATGCGTCATACCCACTTTGTATCCGGCAAATCCCTGGAGGATCGGCGCTCCCTCGCTTGAGGGCCACGACTGGTATTTCGGGATCGGGCTCTTTGCACGCTTTCTCGGGCTGAATGCAAGAGATCCACGACGTGGTCTGTTAATTTTTGGCATGTGTTAATCCATCCTCATCTTTGCGTGTAGGTTATTCTCATTGCGACACGTTTGTGAGATTAAACCGAGATTGTGTGATAACTTCGCTTGTTCCAGAAGCCAACACGCGACAGGGATATGTATCCCGTCAGTGCGATGCAAAATTCCCCTTAGGGAAGACTGCACTTTCGACGGTATATCCTGTTATGGAGCTGCACATGAGATGTGATCTCATGGCGATGCCAGTGTGCACCGGCGTTCCTGTCTCGCGAAAGAAGATCCTGATAATGGCGCATTCACGTGGTTTTCACGTGAAGGGGGCTCGTTGCACGAACGTTGGCCCATGCGCCTGATCAGACCCACTCTGTCAGCCTGTTGTGACGAATCACAACTCCTTCTCGGGATACCCCCCCATACGGGGGGATCCACCAATCGGGGTTTTCCCACGGCACAACCGGCACTCCAGTGTCCGGAGGCATGGTTGCGCCGTTCACAGAATCGGGCATGTTCCTGACGAAGGAACCTGCAGATCTGCATAGGATAACCTCATATCGGCTTCCATAACTATTGCATAAAAGAACATATAAACATATGCCAGGTGTTCAGGGAATAAAGGAAAGATTTTCAGATATTGATTCGGGCGTTAGACTCTTTTTTGATTTACCCGAAATACAGTTCACCCTGATCGGTAATGTAGACGATAATATCTTCGCATACAACACGGGCCTTGCAGGCCTGTGCCCGGGACTCCCTCAGGCGGTTGATAAGGGAGATGGTATCGTATTTGACCTTGATGTTGATCTTCTCCGCTTCCCCGAAGATGATGGCAGGGACGTTGAAGAGATCGGTTCCGGACGGGATGGTGCAGAGATGCGTTGCATCGAGAGTATAAAGGAATTCAAGAGTTTCTTTTGCCCGACGGATATTCTCCATGGCACTTTTTTCTATAGTGCAGACATTGGCCTTGGAGGTTGAGATGATATCGGCAATCTGCTGCTGGGTCAGTCCCTGTTTGCGGTATCGCAGTACCTCCATCTGGCGTTCGGTAAGGAGCCCGTCCTTCATAGTTACACCTTCACAACCCGGATTTAAACACTTTTCGTTAACTTTTCTGTGGGTGTGCCATTCACGAACCCGGTTTCAGTACTTTGCTAATTATTCCTCCGTGAATACAGATAGTGTACACAACCTGCCAAAAACCTGAGTGAACAGTTACACCATTATGAGCATCGCAATCGATCTCCGGCAAAAAATTTTCAACCACCCCCTCACCCCCTGCTCAATTTTTTTCAGGCAGGGTCTGGTTGATCAGCAAATTACCTCACGCCGGAAAACAAATTTTTTTGTCGCTTGTACATGCATTTTGTCGGATAATTATCCGATTATCGCTTCATTAACTGACACCTCATGATCGCGATTGAAAATTTTTCAGCAGAGTCTGCTTGAAAAAATATGCTCTGGAGAATACCTTAATCCAAACAAAATGTAGGAACCCGGTACGTCTCCAAAATTTCCTCATTGCATATTTATTGGAGAGTCAGCAACTCGTATCACATCCCAACCACCTGAAACTTCGAAGAACCGGAACAAATCTACCACAGCGGCCAATATGTGAGATCATGACCATGCATGCAGTTCAAAAGCCTTTTTTCCCCGTTTCAGACGAGAGAAGACATTTCAAAATGTTTATAAGAATCCCGGGTCATAATACCATGTCATAAAAAATATCGAGGTGAAAATAGATGGTTGTTAAAGTAGGCGTTGCTAAACTCGGCAACATTGCAAGCGGTGTAATGGCAGAGCTGCTTCTCGACGAGAGAGCAGACCGTGAAGACATGCAGACATTCATGGCGACCAGCGGAACGAAACTCGAGCCGGCAGATGTCGACCGTGTAGTTTCCAACCTGAAGGCATACCAGCCGGACTTCTGTATTGTTGTCTCCCCCAACGGGGTTCTCCCCGGCCCAACCGGTGCCCGCGAGCAGCTCGCTGCAGCAGGTATCCCGACTATCATCATCACTGATGATGTAACCACGAAGAAGGAATGGGAGGGTGTCAAGGCTGACACCAAGTTCGGCTATATCATCATGAAGGCAGACTCCATGATCGGTGCACGCCGCGAGTTCCTCGACCCCGTCGAGATGTCCGACTACAACGGCAACCTCGTCAAAGTCCTTGCACTCACCGGTGCATTCCGCAAGATGCAGGTCGCACTCGACAAGGTCATCGACCAAGTTAAGGCAGGAAAGAAGGGCACTGAAATCGAGCTCCCCAAGATCATCATGACCACCGACAAGGCGGTTGACGGCGAGTTCACCAACCCCTTCGCACTGGCAAAGGCACGCGCTGCCCACGAGATCGCGATCGCAGTTGCAGGCCAGAACGTCAAGGGCTGCTTCATGACCAAGGAATGGGAGAAATACATCCCGATCGTTGCAAGCGCTCACGAGATGATGAGGATGGCAGCAGTTCTCTGTGACGAGGCACGCGAGCTTGAGAAGGCAGGCGACTGCATCCTGCGCCAGGCCCACAAGAAGGACGGCACGCTCGTACGCAAGACCAAACTCGTTGCAAAATTCGAGTAAATTTAATTTTTTTTACTTTTTTTGGTTTCTGTAGAGTTCGCCCATTTCCTCAGGGACCGTCATGATCACCGGTTCAAAGTGCATCCGTTCCATGAATGCTGAATCACTCATGGAGGCAGGATTCGGATTAATCCGGGAGATCAGCGAACAGAACGCACGAAATTCATTATCTACGCCGGATTTGCCAAAGAACACAGACAGATTGAACGCATAGGTTCCAAGACTCCGATAGAATGAAAGGATTTCTACTATACCTTCAGCCAGAAGATCCGTATACGACTCCAATTCCTCAATAGAAGTCACCGGCAGGATGCCCCGCACCTCACGTTCACCACACGGAACTGCATGTGCTGACCAGATGATCTCTTCTCCGAACAGGTAACGCCCGGACCGGCGCTCTTCCTCCACCAGTGATTCCCAGTAATTCCTGCCACACCGTTTTTGGTATTTCGCACCAGCTTCAAGGTACTTTTTCAAAACCTGCGAAGGCTGCACATCCGAAAGTCCCTGCATATGCGGGTGATACATACTCGCACCGGCCGAGGGAAGATAATTCATATTTATGCTGGCATAGCCCTCATACTGCAAGAGGGCTTCCCTCTGACTATCCAGAGCGTCAGTCATCTGGGCCTTGCTGAATGTCTCTACACGGTGTTCCCGGGTAATCACCGTCACCACATGGCCCTGCCCAAAGGGGAACATGTTGGGGAAGGTGATGCTTTCTCCCCGGATAATCCGCCTGCCATGGGGAAAAACAGGCGTAACGGAGAGTATCCGGTCGGGACAGAACGGACATTCAGAGGCGTCCTGCGATGGGGCGAGCGGCTGGAGAACATGACGTTTTGAGCGGTCGGGACTGATACGACAACGAAAACCGGTGTAATGTTCCTCCCGGTATTGTATGATTCCCTTTGGCGTCGATATCTCAGTCACCGAGAACATACGCTTCACAATACCTGTTTTGAGAATAGGATCAGATAGTCATTTGCAAAGACAGGAAAATTTCCATTACTCTTCAGAAAATTTAAAAAAAGTATTACCAAGGCACTATCGCCCCATGAAGGACGCGGCCTGGCCATTTTACTCTGCCTTATACGACGTATTTGCCGAGCAGGCGGATTGAATTGGTCATGTCGGGACCGAGTGGGGATCCAAAGATGATCTGGGTCACACCGGCCTTGGTGAGGTCTGCACATTTCTGCTTGACCATCTCAGGGGTTCCTGCAATGGTGAATGCATCGATCTCTTTGTCTCCGACAAGCTCTCCGACAGTCTTGAAGTCGAACCTACCGAGCGCTTCCTTGATCTTGGCAACATTGGCGAGGTCGAGTCCGTGGCGGGTGAGGAGGTCGGGCGGTGAGCCGGCTGCAATGAATGCAGCAACGATCTTAGCTGCGTTGCGGGCCTTCTTCTCGCTCTGGTCGATCGACATTGCAGTGTATGCACCGATGTCAAAGTTCTTCTTGCCCACCTTATCGCAGGCTGCCTTGATGATCGGGATTGCAATGGCGAAGTCCTTGGGGTTGGATGCGTTGATGAGTGCACCATCACCGATTCTTCCGGCAAGCTCAAGAACCTTGGGGCCCTGCGCACCGATGTACATCGGGATACCCTTCTTGCCGGGCAGGGTGACACCGGTCAGCTTGGCACCATCGTAGTCAAAGAACTTCATGCCGGACTTCTTGACTTCCTCACCGGCAGTGAGCTTGCGGATCTGCACAACGGCTTCTTCGAGGCGGCCAACCGGCTTCTCGGGGTTGATTGCCAGCTTCGGGAGCGTTGAGAGGTCACCGGGTCCGATACCGAGAACTGCACGACCGTCAGAGATCTCGTTCAGCGTGCAGGCAAAGGATGCCATTGCAGCCGGAGTGTCGGTGAAGGCGTTCATGATACCCGGGCCCATCTTGAGAGACGTGGTTGCCTGTGCAATAGCGGCAAGAACTGGGTAGCAGTGGCGGTTGTTGTAGTGGTTGGTGATCCATGCGAAATCAATGTCTTTGGATTCGGCAAGCTTACAGAAGTTAACAACTTGCTTTACATTGACATTTCCTGGTACAAATTCAATTCCATATGTCAAGGTTTGTTCACCTTATTGAGTATTACCGTACACGCGTTTAAATAAATTATCATTTTACGTTGACAGGTCCCGGTTAATTTTTTTAAAATCTGCCCTAGGTGGGTTTTATTTTTAAAATCCCCTGAAATTTTCCCCGGAATCGGAAGTAAACGCATCTGGCAATTCCCATTCAGGCACCGATTATGGATTCCTTTCGGACACTCCCCGGACACTCTTAAGAAAAACCTCTGTCAGGAGTACCAGCAAAACTTATTTTCCCCGGGATTGATCAATGATCCTATAAGATATTGAACACCAACCGGCCAATACATCTTACGACATATAACCTATGCATGCAGAGTCGATCATTTTTACAGGTTTCATAATATGCGGATAATCGCCATTGGACTGGGGGGGGCAGGGTGCAGGATTGCTGACACCATGTATTCCATTGACCACCGGGGCAGCAGGATTGCCTGTATCCAGAGCCTTGCTGTGGATGTGGATGAAAACACACTCCGTCAGCTCACTGCGATTCCCGAGGCGTTAAGGATCTACTTTCCCCCGTTTGACCCGGGAAATCCCAATACCCCGGGTGAGACCAGTCCGACTGCCACGATTGATATCGCCGAGATCGTCTCACGGGTCCAGAATTTTGAATCGGGGGAGAACGACGCCATCATCATCTGCTGCGGCCTGGGCGGGCGCATGGCAGATATCGTTCCCCATGTAATTGCCGGGCTTCGTGCATCGGTCGTGGAACCCATATTTGGTCTGGTCACACTGCCCTGTCTCGCGGAAGGGGTGAAATGCTCCAGCAAAGCCGCAGATGATATCGATATCCTCTCACCTCTTCTGGATGGCATGATCCTCTTCGACAACGAGACATGGTATAAAAAAATCCGTGCAAGTCACCCCCCACCGATAAAAAAGGACCAGGGAATTGCCGGGATGCTCGGGTTTGGAAAGAAGGGGCCGGAATTGACCCCCATAATGGCAACCTACCTGCGGCTCAATGAGGTCATTGTCCGGAGAATCAGCCTTATCCTGAAAGCAGGAGAGTTCCGGGCAGACGGGGGGATTGATAATGCAGAGGTGGTCCTGGATTCCGGGGAAGTCCTCAACACCATGAAGGATGGCGGGTTCATCACCATCGGATATGCTGTCGAGCGCCTCCCTAATAACCCCCTGGCATTCCTCTCGCTACTGAAGCCGGCTGCATTATTCAACGAAGAGAACCAGAAGAAGGCGTCACGGATCGTTGAACTGGCCAAACAGGCCATCTACCACGAGGTTTCAACTCCCTGTGACATGACCAGTGCCCATAAGGCCCTTGTGCTTATTGCGGGACCATCCCATGAACTCTCGATGCAGGGCTTCATGACCGTGAGAAAATGGATTGACCGGAGCATCCGGGGAATTGAGATGCGTTCCGGTGATTATCCGGTGATGAACACCAATAACGTCGCAATCATCGTCATGCTCTCCGGCCTTGAGAATATTCCCCGGGTAAATGAACTCAGAGAGATCCGGGATCAGGCGCGTCTCGGCCCGGTACAGCGATCGGTGCCCGGGGAGGAGGCCACGTACGATTCCCAGTCACCACAGGGAGTGGATTTGATCAAAGATGAGATGATTGTCCTCCCAAAGGCAATGCAGAAACATACCGGGCACTCCCGTGGCGAGACAGCAACTCCTATAAGAGCAGATTACCGGATTCCTGAATCCAGAGAGAGCCCCGAATATCAGGAAAGACAACCCCCCCAGTATCAATCTAAGCCAGATTCAGGTCAGCGTGCCCAACCCCACTATCGTCCTGCGGAAAACACACCGATCCGAAGGGCACAAATTACGGAAGAGAGACCAAACCAACCCCCGGTTCAGACACCACGCTCACCGGCTCCACATCATCAGGTAGCATCAAGCAACCCATACGGGCAGGACCAAAAGCGCCCGGCACAACAACCACTTCCCCGGGAACCTTCCCAACCGTTTGATCCCTATGTACCTCAAAGGACCCCTCCGATCGTGAAGTCCCCCGAATCCTCCCGACAGAAGATCGAGCAGGAATTGCAGCGGCAGCGAACGATGGCACTGTCAGGGGCAGGCACCAGACCGATGAGTCCGGGGGTTTCACCAAATCGTCAGACGAGTCCATCACCAGAACACCGGGTCCGATCGAATGAACTTCCAAAGAGTCCCCTCCCACCAACGGAGGTTATCCGTACGCAGGTTCCGGTACAGGAAGATATACCGCAGACCCCGGTACAAAGACGCGTTATTATTCGTAAAAGGGCTCCGCTGCCAACGGCCTCAGAACCCAATCCTCATGAGCCTCTGCCACAATCGGGGAACCGATCAGGAGATATTGAATCCCCGGTACCCCCCGCATATACTTCAGACACAGCCCCCGTTGAGAAGGAAGTATCAATAAAAGAATCCCCCTTCCGGGCAAAGGATGGCGTATTCTCAGGGAAAGATGTTCGTACATCTGTAATACCAAAAGTTAAGGATGCAGCCAGTCTCGATTCAGGCCTGAACCCAAAAAAAAGGGTACTTCAGGAAGACCGAAACAGTATCCAAAACAATACGGGTAAATCAGTGGAGGATGATCCTGATGGATCCACACCTCGAAAACCACTAAAAAAACGGGACGATCTTTCCTGGATATGATCAGTTCGTTTCCATAATTTTGGAGAAGGGAATATTGCCAGCGCCAATCTCCGTCATTATCTTAACACCGTGTTCCACGGTATTCCCGATATAATTCAATCCGCTGAATGCAACGATCGAGAGCCGGTAGGGATTGTGGGGGAGATTGAAGACATTATTTCCCATGATCACCGGGAAGACAAAACCACACGCATTCATCTGGCGAATTGTTTCTTCGACATTCTTTTGTGCCGCACAGGGAACTTCCCGCACATTGGCCAGGGCAATGCCGGTTTTTGACCGGGCAAACGCAGAAATTGATGTCAGGCCGGAGGAAATGAACAACTCAAGAGGATCAATGGTTGTCCCGCGGTATGCAATGAGATCCCGAAACTGCCGGGGGGTCCCGTTTTCAATCTCAAGTCTCCCGCCAAACGCCATTTTTACCGGGATACCCCGCCGCTGGAAGACACCATCCATGGTAATGCTGCAGATCGTCATGAACCCGACATGCCCGGGGGGCAGACGGGGATCCTTATCGATCATATGATACGTGTTGAAAAAACCGCATTGTGCCCGGACTACTTCATCAAAGGCTGCCTTCACTCGCTCAGCAGATTCTACCGGGACGATGGACAGATTATACGCAACGTCACCGGTGCTGGTTACCGGATCGAACGTACTCCGGTACGCGAGGCGTTCCAGTTTGGAGATGATAAACCCAATCCGGTCATCCACGAGGGCATTATCAGTTTCTTCCAGTCCAATCGGGGTCAGTATCCGTCCCTGGTTACCCACCTTTTCCGTAAAGCCCATGGTGTCAAGGTAACTGAGGTAATACTGGACTGCCCGGTCGCTCAGGACAAAACCCCGCTCAGACATCAGCTCCGACAAGCGTTTTGCCCCCACCGGGTCACGATGCTCTTTTAAGATCCTCAGGATCTCAACATATTTTCTCTCGGTATGGATCATGATTCCCGTGCCTCCACAGCACCATGGCTGTCCTGGTACCGACCGGAATACCCCTCGCCGTCACCACGTACCTCGTGCAGGATCAACTGGACGATACGATCGTTCTTCTTAATCACGATATCGTCACCCATATTCGTCAGGCATAGCGTCAATTGCCCCCGGAACCCCGGATCAACGTAACCAGCTCCAAGGAGAATACCTTTTCTTCCAAAGGATGACCGGCACATCAGGGTCCCGGCGAGATCCGTCGGCAGTTCCACCCACTCGATCGTTGGGAGCAGGGAACAGGCCCCGTGAGGAATTGGCATGTCCGATGCAGCGCGGAGATCATAGGATGCCGGTTGCTGGCATTCCTGCAGGTAGGGGGTAATAACAAGGTGTCCCAGGCCCGGTTCGCATTCAACGCGGCGGGTAATCTCTGAAGCTGACAGGATCATTGTGTAGATTTTCAGCAGAAAACGCTTAATATCTTTTGATGTAAAGAAGATGGGAAGGATCCATGGGGTAGAGGATATCCTCTTGGGCTTCGAACCCAAGGACGCGGGTTCGATTCCCGCTGGGTCCGTTTTTACCGTTCGCGCAACGATCCGTATGTCAGATCGGTCATCTTGTAACTGTTTTGAGCGCCACAGTTTCAGGAATTATGAAAAAACGGATTATATTTCATTTCTCCGCATGACATGATGCCGGGTCCGGCTTCCGATGATCCTGATGATGCCAAACAGGACAAGAATCCCGAGTGCACCAAGACCAATCATGGTGAGCAGTCCCCAGTCGATATTCTTTTCCAGGATTATCGTTGTGGTGGCAGTTGCATTTCCCGGGAACACCAGCTTCTTGACAGATACCGGTGCATAGCCCTCTTTTGTCACGGTGAGATTCAGATCGGTATTGAAGGGGATATTCGTAACCAGTTGCCCGTTATCATTGGTAGTACCGGCATTGGATCCATCAACGGTTACTGAAGCACCAGATACCACTTTGTTATCTTTATCCTGAACCGTAACGGTGAGTGCAGCACTTTCATAAGGCAGGGTAAACGAATAATCCGAATTCTGGCCGGATATACTAAGTGCACGGTTCTGGGTCACGTACCCGGATTTCCTGACTTCAATGAGATAATCACCGGAGACGATGCTTTGGAGATTCATACGCCCGTATTCGTTGGTGGTTCCTGAAAGGGTCCCGTTCACATAGACCTCGGCACTGGCGAGAGGTTTCTTGGTTTCATCTGAGACGTAGACAAACGCCCCCACCGGTGCTTTCGAGAGTGTCGCATAAAAAATCGCATCTGATGAACTGATTGTCCGGGTTTCCGTAGAGGTCAGGTATCCATCCTTCCGGATTTCAATATTATAGGATTTACTCCGGGTAACCGGGGTAATAAGAATACCCCGTTCATCGGTTTTTCCGGCAAGTATGGCATTAAGGCGCACTTCTGCACCAGGGATTGTCGTTCCGGAGTCCTTGTCTTTGACAACAAATGAAAAACTATTCCCGGAAAGCAGTTTGTACTGCACATCCTGGTTTTCCGTACCCATATCAACGAGTTCACTCCGGGACTGGTAGTTCGGGGCGGTGATGTCAACGGAATATATGGTCGTGGCATTCACCGCAAATATCGCGGAACCGGTGGCGTCGGTCTGTTTTGTCTGGGGCAGATTTTCAGCAGATATGTTGACCGTTGCACCCGATATCGGCGATAAGGTATCCGAATCAAAGAGGTTGACCGTGAATCGTAAGGTCTTGCGGCTGAGGTTAACCATCAGGGTAGTGGTATTCTTATTGACAACCTGACTCCAGTCATCATACCCGGCCATTGAGACCATAACCGACTGATCGTTCAGGCCGGTGTGAGTGAGGTATGCCTGCCCGAGAGCATTGGTTCGGGCATAGTTTGCGCCATTGACAAAGACCGTTGCATGAGTGAGGGGAGAGTGATCAATGCTGTCCTGCACGGTTATCAGCAGGGTTGTCGTTGCCTGTGCCGGTGTCAGGAGAAGGAGGAAAACCAGAAGGACGGCAAAAAGGAAACGAATTCTATGACGATACATGATAATTTATCGCAACTGCTCATATATCAGCACATCGGTCTACATCTCGGGTGCCGAGGGGACTCGGTCAAGGAGCATGCCTTCCACCAGCACGGGCATGAGGCGTCTACCCTCTTCAATTGCATTCTGCAACCGCCAGCTCCGATCCGCAAAGATCGTGAAGAGCGGATCGCCCACTTTGACCAGTTTCCCCTTCTTGGCATGGAGCAGGAGGCCAGCCCCCCGATCCTGGGGCGCCCCGGCAGTCCGGGCAAGCGTAATCAGGGACTTATTGTTCATTTCGACGATATAGCCGGAGGTGGGAGCACGGACAATAAACTGGTGCTCGCCCGGAACGATATCCGTAGATTTGACATTCGGATCCCCACCTTGAATCTCAATGATCTGCCGCAGTTTTTCAAGCGCCTTTCCACTGGTGAGGATTTCCTGTGCCATTGCAACTCCCCCACCCCGGGGTGCTTTGCCGGCCATTTCAAGAGCGATACCGGCGATTGAGAGACTTTTCTGGATAAATGAGTTGGGCTCCGGAGAGCCTTCGAGAACCCTCAGGGCTTCGATCACTTCCAGTTTCGGGCCGATACTGTGGCCCACCGGCGTATCACCGTAGGTCAGGGCACACTCGACGTTCATGCCAAGTCGTTCTCCCAGTTCAATGAACTCCCGGGCGAGCTTTCTGCCATCCTGGATGTTCGGGACTTTCGTGTTCTGGCCTACCGGGATATCGATTACAACGAGGTTAGCCCCAACAGCGAATTTCTTTGCCATGACACTGGCAAGCATCTGGCCCCGGGCATCGATCTTGAACGTATATTCCTGGATAATGATCCGGTCATCTGCCGGGGCAATGTTCGTGGCGCCGCCCCAGACAATACATCCCCCGATTTTATCGGTCATCTGCTGGACTTCGCTGGAGGTAAACTCAACAAACGCCAGCACCTCCATCAGATCCGCCGTACCCCCGGCGCCGGTGATAGCCCGCGAACTGGTTTTGGGAATTTTCAAGCCGCTTGCCGCGATGATCGGAACCACAAGGAACGTGATCTTATTTCCGGGAACTCCGCCAATGGAGTGTTTGTCAACAATGGGACGCGAGGCAAACCGGATCTGTTCGCCGGTCTCGACCATTGCCCGGGTAAGATATTCAATCTCATCCATATCGAGCGGATTGATATACGACGCTGTGATGTATGCGGTCAGCTCCGCTGCGGAAATTTCATCCCGCACGACATCCTTGATGATCGTCAGAGTCTCTTCCTTGGTGAGCTTGATCCCATCCATCTTTTTCTTGATAAAATCCAGCGAGGCGGGCCGGCCGGCTTCACGGATCTCAATCTCCGCACCATCTTCAACATGAAGGCGTTCATTCGTGATGCGGTACACACCAAGGGTTCCTTGTTGTGCGATGGTGGAGGTAGTCTCAACAAATGCCGTGACCGACATCCCGTCTTTAGGGTTAATTACCTGAACACGATCGCCATTCATCACACCGATATTTCGTGCATCCAGCCGGTTGAGAAGGACACCCCGGGTAGCGATATCAAGAATTTTAGCCGCCAGTTTCACCGTACACCTCCGCCGATACCGGTTCTTTTTAAAATCGGCGTTACCTGATCTACGTTGATAGCCACGGGTTTAAAAAGATGGTACATCAGGTAATTCAGAGCGGATGGACTGGCATTAAAAGGGGATGTATGCGAAAAGTGTCGATTATATGCAATTTTAACAGAAAGCCCTCGTGGGCATGAAAAAAAATTAGATTTTAGTTCAGTGCCTGCGCACAACAACGAATGCAACTGCACCGAGGCCAATCAGTGCAATGAGTGCACCGAAACCGGGTGATGCCTTGGTTGTTGTAACAGGTGCTGCGGTCGGGGCTGCAGTCTGAACTGCAGTCTGGACTGCGGTCGGGGCTGCAGTTACAACTGCGGTCGGGGCCACTGTCTTTGCAGAGGTCTCGAGCACGTTGAACAGTGCAGTGCCGGTCGCGGTCTGGAGGACAGCATCTTCAGTAACAATGTACTCGTCCGGCTTGAATGTTGAGGAGTCAACATCGAACGAGAT
>CAZQGG010000004.1:0-397874 GCA_964592875.1 uncultured Methanoregula sp. | reverse complement strand
AAAATTTTTCGGTCGACCCCTCAGCCCCTGCTTGAATTGCGCGAGCCGATCAACCGGACCTTGCGTAAATTTTTTCAGCAGGGTCTGGCTTGAAAATACAGAAACTGCAAGGCAGTTTCAGCTGCCGCTTGGGAGCGGCATTTTTCCTGCAACAAAAAATATGCGGATAGAATATTCGGAAAAATTTTCCAGCCATTCTCTCTTTAAGAATTTCCCGGCCTGTACGAAAAGACCGGGCATCCGGGGCTGCTACGTGCCCGGATAAAGTGGAGGAGTGCCGGTGTCCAGATGAGAATCTATTCGGGAAATGTCTGGCCATGACAGACCAATCCCGATATTCACTTCACCCGTTTCAGAAATTCATCTCTCTCGATATTTGCCTGTTTGAGAATCGAGATCAATGTGCCTGCGGCAATCTCCGGATGGTTAGGAACGGTCACTAGTCTTCGGTTCTGGTGATGGAAAAGATGGATATGGCTACCGGTCTGCCGTACCGGCTTGAATCCAAAATCGGAGAGAATCTTTATAATTTCACGAGCTGACAGCAGGGGTATTTTCGACAAGATTATCCACTTCAATGTCAAGGTAGGTCAGCTTGTGGTTGCTGGGCGTCAGCTCAATTAAGAGCTGGTAGTGCTCCTCAAGGCCTTTCTTGAGGTTCCGTACCGCCTCCTCTTCGGATAATCCCTGGTCGGCAACATTCGTGAGAAGATCGACGGCCACGAAATATTTTCCTTCCTTATGGACTTCGATAAGAGTCTTCATGCTCAGGTACAATCTATCCGGTTTTATGATGATAATAGTATGTTGGCCGCCGTGATGAAGATCCTGTACTGTACGTACAATGCACAAAAAAATACTAATTATCCCTTAATACTCAACCCGTTCTCTTTAGCAATCTCAACAAATGCACCCGCAAGATGCTCAGCCTGCTTCTTTGTTGTGCCATAAGTGTTGAACTTCCAGACCTTGGTTGCACCGGGAATCACGCCGGTGATCCCGCGCTCTTCAAGCGCTGACGAGAAATAATAGCCGCGTTTCTTGTGGGTCTCTGCCACTTTGTCAAACGAGTCAATGGTATTGATCCGGGTCATCGTGTGCTTTCTTGGATATTCGGAGAGGCACTTCGTTCCAACAATTGAGAGAAGGGCATCCATCACGATCTGGTGGTTCGCGAGTTCGCGGTCGAAATGTTTCGTCCGCTCCTTCACGTGCGAGAACGAGGCCATCATCCCCACCAGCGTTGCGCCCATCAGCGTGCAGCCCATCATCTCCGGCTCCTTGATCCCGAACGTCCGGTTCGTTACGTCACCTACAATGGCCGTGGTCCGGAACACCTCTTTCTCCCGCTCGGCAGTTGCTGCAAGGATGCCGGATGGTGCCGGCGCCGCCATGCTCTTGTGACCGGAGCCGACAACGAAGTCCACGCCCATTGCCTTCCCGTCAACCGGCAGGATACCGACTGTGTAGGCTCCGTTGTAGGCTACCGGGATATCGTACTGGTGCGCAACCTTCGCGATACCGGCAACGTCGTGCATGTTACCATACTGGTAATCGACATGATCGATGAAGGCAAGGACGGGCGCCCTGCCGAACTCGCGTTTCACGGCCTCGATCTTCTCCGCAGCAGCATCGGGTGTTACCAGTTTGTTGTCACCAACCGGGATCTCGCGGGCAACGCCCCCGGCCTCTTCCACTGCAAGGAATTCGGTATAGTGCGAGAGCGAGGTGAGGAGGACCGGGTCACCCTTCTTCACGTACGTGTGCGCAACGGCCTGGAACCCGCGCCGGGCGCCGGGCACCGTGCGGACCGCATCCATGTTCAGCCATTTTGCCACGTCCTTGTGGAACTCCGCAATCGGCGGCTTGCTGATGTAATCGAGCCGGTTGGGTTTGCGGCAGTTGTCGCAGACCGAGTACCCGTCCCCGTAGGCCACGACCGCTTTCATTGCGTCGGCCGTGAGCCGGCCGCCGGCCTGGATCGGGTCGATGTTGATGAAGAGCTCGTCCACCTGCCGTGCCTCGATCCCGCTCCCGCACTTCATTTCAGGATCTCCTGCTTCAGCGAGCCTACCTGGCGCTCAAGGTTCTCCATCAGGCGCTCTGCCTGCGCCTTCTGGCCTGCATCGAACTCATGGGTGGGCGCCGTCTCCCGGAGGAGGGCGCGAAGGTCCGTGAGAGTATAGATTGCCTGGAAGGTCATGTCGACTGCCCGTTTTGACATCCGTTCACCTGTGTACTTGTATTGACTCCCGGGAAATTAAGTACCTGTGGTCTTTTTTAGGCCGGCGGGACCGGATCTTTCAATTCAAAATACTGATACGTACCTAAGTTTCATGCTCTTTATTTGCAGAGCGCCAAAATACAGATAAGCCGGTGAATCATGAAACCAGCACTCAGCCAGTTCAAAAAAGAGATCCGGCACTTCTCGCTTGTCGTGTCAACAAACATCATCATCGGTGCCATTGCCTGCACAGCCGGAATACTGTACATCATTGCGGCAATCCTCGGGCTCACGGCAAGCCTGGTAACCCCCGAATTACGGGTGATTGCCGGGGCGATCGCCCTGGTCTCACTCGGGCTTGGGGTAAGCGTCCTCCACGTCACGCTCAGGATCTCCCGGGGCGTCAGGACCATCAGGAAAACGCTCGAGAGAGAAGCTCCGGCTGTCACGGATGACCGCATCACCTGCCTGATCGTACAGATGATCGCGTATTACCGGGACACCCGGCAGATGCTTGGCACGATCATCCTGATTGGCCCTCTCTGCGGCCTCTGTGTCTTTGTCCTTGGTGTCGTGACGGGCTTTGAAGCCATGTCACTTACCAGTACCGGGTTCTCGCTGACCCTGAATAACCGGGTTACTATCCTCGCCCAGGTCTTTACGCTCGCGATCGTGGTATCAAGTCTTCTCTCCTCGCATTATTTTACGAAGTTCGCCATGGCATGGAACCATCGTATCGCAGAGATCGAAGCATCGGAGTGCGCATTAAAAGAAAAACTGGGGCTGGATGACCAATGAGCGGAAGGCGCACCTTATACGAGATCTACTGGGAGATCCTCGTGTATTGCAAAACTCCCCGCTCGTTCACGGCCATCATCAGCCGGTGCGATCTCAATTCAAAACTGGGCCAGGAATACTTAGAATTCCTTGTATCGAGAGAGTATCTCACCCTCATGCGGGATGGAGAGAGGACCAGTTACCAGTCGACCTCCAAGGCTGCCGAGTATGTCACTCTCTTCAGTTCCCTGTACCAGAAACTCTTCGACTCTGCGCCCGGGTTCCGGTTATAACCCCGGTACCTGTTTTTCTGGAGTCTCCCTTTTCTTTTACCGCACCTGTTTTATTCTGACGGCTCCCCTTTTGGCGTTTCTGCCTGCCGCCAGGCGCCCGCCGGGACATGGATCTCAAACCGGGCTCCCTTGCCCGGAGTACCTGTTTCGCGGATTGAAAATCCCGTTACTTCAAGAATATCCCGGGCAAATGCCAGCCCGAACCCGGTATGTTTTCCCACCCCGTAATTGAAGATCCGCACTTTCTCTGGCTCCGGGATACCTCCCCCGTTATCCTCCACCAGGATGATTCCTCCACCCTTCTCCTGCTCGCGGGCAAGGATGGAGATGGCGGTCGTGTTTACCCCGTGGCGGAGTGCATTCTCCAGGATATTGTAGAAGACCTTGGTAGTGAGTGGATCGGCATAGATCTCGACGGGGGGGACATCGGTTGTGATCTCAATACCGTCATGAGGGAGATCGTTTATGGCACGGGCGATCAGGAGCCGGAGGGGCTGCCAGTCCGGCTGGTAGATGCCAATGTTGAGGAACTCGCTGGAGAAGTGGAGATGGTGGCTGATCTTCTCGACCAGTCCGGTCGCGGTTTTGAGATAGGCACTTCCCGGCGGGGTTGTAGTGACCTCCTCTAAAAGGAGCAGGTATCCGGAGAGCCCGGTCACCATATTATTGAGATCGTGCTGGGTGAGGTGGGTGAGCAGCGAGATCTTATCCTTTGCCACGCGGAGCGCCTGCTCCTCCCGCTTGCGGCTGCTGATGTCACGTACGATGAGAACAACCCCGGCAGGGGCTCCCTCCGGGTTCCTCACTAGCGAACCTGCAATACTCACCACCGCATCTGACGGTGGGTCAAGGGTAACCTCGAAATCCAGAACGGTCTCATGCTCCCTGATCCGCCCGACTAGTTCATGATAGGGTACTTTGGGAAGGAAGCAGGTTGCATGGAGGTCCTGCATGCGGGATTCGTCCGTCCTGAATGTCCGGGCAGCCGCCCTGTTCACCGTAATAATATGCCCGCTTCTGTCAATGAGTATAAGTCCGTCGGGCATTGTCCTGAGGATCCCGGGCAGGGCCATCTCAGGGGTGAGGGTAAAAAGCCCGTACCGGTTGATCGCATAGGTGATGATAATGGAGAAGAGGAATATCCCGATAAAGACCAGGTTGGGGGTCTGGATGTCGAGCAGGGGGAAGAGGATGCCCGAGACGGCCCCAAAGCCAATGGCAGTTCCCAGTGCGAGACAGATGAAGCGTACCTGGGTTCTTTTGCTGTGGCTGTCGGCCCGCTGCCATGCCGTAACTCCCGCCCAGATGGCGCCCATCATTATCAGGAGGATGAAGAGGCATTCCAGCTGGTACAGGGCACTGGATACATTCGGGACATAGATGAATGTGTTGCCGGCATGGGTGGTGACATAAAAGGTTGCGTCCGTGCAGAGATTCACCAGTGAAAAGAAGAGGGCCGGGAGGTAGAGGCCGGTGATCAGGAGCCGCATCTTTGCCGGACGGGCAAGCGGGTGATCGATATACACAAGGATGAAATGGGCCGTGAGCGCAATGACGACCGGCCAGAATGAACTGAACTTCAGCCAGAATTCTGCATCACTGACTGATGGTGCCAGCCAGAAGAAGAACTCCCCCAGAGCCCAGTAGCTGGCTCCGATCATGGAACAGAGAAAGAGACCGTTCATCCGGGATTCCGGGTTCCTCCCATGGACAAAAAAACCCAGTGCACAGGTAGTGAACGAGGAGAGAAGACAGAAAAATATCAGGATGCTGAATGATGTCATAGATACGATCTGCCCGGTCAGAACTCCGGTATAACTCCGGTCCAGCCACCCCACATGTACCGGTAACAGCCGTACCTGTACCCTGCAGGAATATATATCTTAATTTTTGTTTCTGGCTCCTGAAAACAGTTTTCATTCTCATCTGGCAGTCCCATTCCCACAGGTATTCAGGATGTTTATTCGAAGATGTGAATTTTTAATTGTTGCATTGACAACATTTATTCCCAATCCCGCAGATCTGAATGGGTGCACACAGGCTCCTGTACATCTGAAGAGATCCCGTTTGGTGCCGTGATCTCCATCACCAATCGCGGGAGGGATATGTTTGTGAATGACCGGCTGAAACCGCTTGGCCTTACCTGTGGCCAGGTCCCGGTCCTGATGCTGCTTGCAAAAGAGCAGAACATTATGCAGGAGACCCTTGTCCGGCATTATCACCTTGATCGGGGAACGATTGCCCGTGCGGTAAAAAAACTCGAAGATGCCGGGTATATTCGGAGGATCACGGATCCCAAAAACGGGAGGGCGGTCCGGCTCTTCCTCACGGAAAAAGGGGACAGGGCGATTCCGGTAATTCTTACGATAAACCGGGAATGGGAAGCATGGATCTGTCGCGGTCTTCTTCCGCAGGACATAAAGGCAGTGCGAATCATGATGCAGACGGTTGCAAAAAACAGTTTTTCGTATATGGAAAGAGCAGGAGGTCATCCCGATGACAGCGAATAACCCAGAACCGGCCCAGGAGATCCCGGCTGGCAAGGATATAACCGCCGGCGTCTCGCTCCTGATGGGCGACCCGAAGAAGGCGATCATCAAGCTCTCGGGCCCGATGATCATTGCGATGTTCTTAATGTCCACCTACAACATCGTCAATGCCATCTGGGTGGCGGGTCTTGGTTCCGATGCCCTGGCAGCGGTCGGATTCATCACCCCGCTCTTCATGATCCTCATCGGCATGGGAACCGGGCTGGGAGCCGGTGTGGCATCCGTCATCTCCCGCCGTATCGGTGCCAAGGACAAGGTGGGTGCGGACAATGCGGCTGTTCACGGGCTGCTCATCGCGCTTCTGCTCTCAATAATTCTCACGATCCCGCTCATTCTTCTGACCGGGCCGATCGTCACGCTCTTTGGGGCCGGGGATACCGTGGGACTTGCAACAGAATACGGGCAGGTCATCTTTCTCGGAGTTGTACTCATCCTCTTCACCAACATCGGGTACGCAATACTCCGGGCAGAGGGCGATACCAAGCGTGCCATGTACGTGATGGGTGCGTCCTCGATTCTGAACCTGATCCTCGATCCCCTGCTCATCTACACCGCCGGCATGGGCATTGCCGGGGCAGCGTGGGGAATGATCATATCCCTTCTCTTTGTCACCGTAGTGTTGCTGTACTGGTTCTTTGGGAAGAAGGACACCTACGTCACCATCTCCTTCAAGGCCTTCATGTGGAATAAGAAGACTGTCAGCGATATTCTCGGGGTCGGCCTGCCGGGCAGCGTTGAATTCTTCTTAATGGCAGCCCTCTCGATCTTTATCAACGGCCTGCTGGTTGCAACCGCAGGAACGGATGCGGTCGCCGTCTATACTGCCGGGTGGCGTGTCGTCTTCTTTGCCATCATCCCGCTTATCGCCATCGGTACCTCGGTCATATCAGTAGCCGGGGCAGCGTACGGGGCCCGGCAGTTCCTCAAGCTCCGGACCATCCATATCTTCTCGATCTCGCTCGGAGTTGCGATCTCGCTGGTCATCAGCGCCATCACGTTCATCTTTGCTTCGCAGATCGCGCTCATCTTCTCCTATTCTGCCGATAGCGCACATCTCACGCCGGAGATCGCCCTGTTTCTTGCTACCATGTGCTTCTTTTACCCGTTTGTGCCGCCGGGTATCATGTCGGCATCAATCTTCCAGGCCACGGGCAAGGGCATGACCTCACTCGTCATCTCGTTCCTGCGGAACCTCGCCTTTATTGCGGTCTTTGCCTACCTGCTTGGGATCGTGTTCGGGTTTGGCGAGCACGGAGTCTGGTGGGGTATCGTTGCCGGGGATATCATTGGGGGTACGGTTGCCTATCTCTGGGCCCGGTACTATATCTCGCGGCTGATTGCGAACGGATAACCGGGGATATTCTCCCCCTCCGAAGTATTTATGCCGGGAGACCGGCAACTGATCTAAAAAAGGAGAAGTTCATGGGGGAGACCGATATCGACCGGATCCGCGCTTATGTGCAGGAAGTACTGGGCCCGGCGGGTTCCCATGGTCTCGATCATATCGAACGTGTCACTGCCATGTGCGAGCGTATCGGGAGGATCGAGCACGCGGATATGGCAGTCCTGATCCCGGCGGCCCTGCTCCACGATATTGCCCGGCCCCTCGAAAAGGAGCAGGGGATTCCCCACGAGCAGGAAGGAGCGCGGATGGCTGAAGTATTTCTTACTGCTCTCCCGTATACGGCCGGAGGCATTCCGGCAATTGCGCATGCGATCCGTGCCCACCGTTTCCGCTCAACCGAGACGCCTGTAACGCTCGAAGCCCGGATCCTGTCCGATGCCGATAAACTCGATGCAATGGGAGCGGTCGGTATTGCCCGGACCTTCATGCGCGCTGGCGAGCATCAGGGCACCATGGACGATGCGATCCGCCATTTCCACGAGAAATTGCTGGACCTGTCCGGTCTGATGTATACCGATACCGGGCGGGAGATTGCAGAAGAGCGCCATGCCTTGTTATCCCGGTTCCTTGCGGCGTTAAACGAAGAGATGATTGTTCGTAAGACATGATGTTTTTGAAAAACCTTCATCATCCCTGAAGTCGATATATTATATCTCCGGAGATGTTGCAATTCCGAGTCCTGCAAAAAAACCTGAAACCCCGGGCGGCCCAGGCGAATTCAATCCTGACGGAACCCCGGTTGTCCGTGTCCGCCTGCCCAAAAAACGCTTGAACGAGCAGTTCGCCATCGCGGAACTGATGATGGGAGCAAACCACATCCGCGTCCGCTGCGAGGATGGCGTTGAGCGCATGGGCAGGATCAAGGGCAAGATCAAGAAGAGGGCCTGGATCCGCGAAGGCGATATCGTGATCATCGTCCCGTGGAGTTTCCAGGATGAGAAGTGCGATATCCTGTACCGCTACCTTCCCCCGCAGGCGGACTGGCTGCGCAAGAATAATTATCTGTAACCTTTTTTCTTATCCCAGCCCCGTGGCATAGGTGGGATTTATTATGCTCAAACGATCAATATTCAAGCACAGTTGTAACAGAACTGTTTGAGAAAGAATTATGTACGGATCAAATAATTTTGGCGGGAACAGGGGCCCCAGAGATTTCGGCCCCCGCGAAATGACAAAGACAACATGTTCGGACTGTGGAAAGGAATGTGAAGTTCCGTTCAAGCCGACCGAAGGCCGCCCGGTCTACTGCCGCGACTGCCTCCCCAAGCACCGGAAACCCCGGTTCTAATTATTTTAAATTATACATTTTCCTGCCCGGGGATGTACCAATCCCGGGGCATACTGTAAAACCCTGAAGGGTATCCGTTCGTTTTTCATTTATACAGGCTTTTAGCCAATGCCCTCTCAACATCTGTCATGGGTGTTATGCAAATCCTCTGGCCGGTCTTCTTTCCCCTGCTTGGGGCGATCATTGCCGCGATACATATCTACGCACGGAAATACACCGGTGTTGCAGCACTGGAAATTGTCCTGATGTGGCAGCTGGCCGTGGGACTGGGCCTCTCCCTCCTGTACGGGGGAATCGGGCACCTGTTCGTTCCCGACCAAGTTGCAGAGTCCATTGGCTGGCCTGCCGGCAGCCCGTTCCAGCGCGAGGTCGGGATATGGGATATGGCCATGGGAATCGTGGGCCTGCTCTGCTTAAAATTCCGGGGTGAGTTCTGGACTGCCACGATTATTGGTGCAGGAATCTTCAGCATAGGTGCCGGCCTTGGCCATGTCTGGGAACTGGTGGTCAATGGCAACACGG
Source organism: uncultured Methanoregula sp. (assembly GCA_964592875.1). GTDB lineage: Archaea > Halobacteriota > Methanomicrobia > Methanomicrobiales > Methanospirillaceae > Methanoregula. The sequence goes on along the minus strand of CAZQGG010000004.1, from coordinate 388,816 downwards.
CGCCCAACAATGCCGGTACCGTCATGTATTTCGATCTGCTGTACCCGGTCTTCCTGGTGATACTGCTGGTTGCCTGCCGGAAGATGTATGCCAGGACCGGAAATAACATCACATAATCCTGTTTTTTCACCCGTGTGGACCCGGTGAAGGCGCGGTGACGTCCTGTTCCCGAACATTCCTGCATTTCTTCCCGTAACCGAAACGGTGATGAAGCATGCCGGACTACGTACTAGAGAAATTTTAGTATGGTGAATGATTATGGGAATCTTTGATAAATTAACCGGAAAGTCTGCAACGCTTACGCCCAAATCCGCCCTTGTGCTCTCCGCAATCACCGTGATTGCAGCCGACGGCGTTATTGATGAAGCAGAGATCAACGACCTTGCAAAGATCGTTCGTGGCGACAAAAAGTCCATCGACACTGCCATGCAGGTCATGAAGGCCAATGGCTTCCCCGCGGTCATCGACATGGTGGCCGCCGTTCTTGATGAGAAGCAGAAGCTGGCAACCCTGGCAATTCTCTGCGACATTGCCATGGCCGATGGTATCCTGGCTGCTGAAGAGAAGAAGATCCTCCAGATGTACATGGAAAAATTCGGTGTCTCTGAAGCAACCCTCAAGCCCATCATCGAAGTCATTGCAACCAAGAATGACTTCTCCATCTTCTCATAATTTTTTTAATCCCCGGTCGTGGATCCCGCGGGCCTTTTTTGTATTGGATCGTTTTCGGGCTTGATGTATGACGGGTAGTATTGCACCTTCAATATTATACTTTACTCATCCTCTCAATTTATTACCCGGTATTACCCAGTGGTTGGATAATGGATTGGATTGGTTCCAGTACATCTGAAGATACCTGTTGATTTCCCCGATCACCCTTGAGTGGGGTGAAATGCAATGAATACCCCCATGAACATGCCCGACCGCAAGAAGTCCCTCTGGCCGATCCTGGCCGGAACTGCCATTGCGATCTTTGTTCTGGCCTTTTTTGTTCTTGTCAGCCAGCAGAATTTCCAGATCCTGATCCTTATCATCGAACTTGCGAGCCTCGCGGTTGCGATCGCCATTGTGTCGCTCGTATGGAATGCCCGGTGGAATGTCAAAGACGTCTTTCTCGTGGCAATCGGGCTCTCTGTATTATTCACCGGCATCCTCGATGCGCTCTTCACGTTATTTGTGATCAATTCATCGCAATTCCAGGGGGTCACCTATGATCTTACCCTCCAGACCTGGATTGCAGCCCGGTATATCCAGTGTATTACCCTGCTGGTCGCGTTCATCCTGATCGGGCGCACCCTGACAAAGGAGGGAAAATACGATACGTTTGCCCTTGCACTTCCCTATGCAGCAATCACCGGCATTTTGTTGTACACCATCCTGATCTCCCGGTCCTTTCCCGCCTGCGACACATTATTCGTAGGATACACGCCCTTCAAGATCGCAAGCGAGGGTGTGATCACGTTCCTCCTCGTTATCGGCCTCTTCTTCCTTGTCCGGAGGCGCGAACACCTGGATCCTGTGGTATGGAAAGATCTTGTCATCTCCCAGGTCCTGCTGGTTTTAGGGGAACTCGCCTTTGTCCTGTCCCCGACGGGGTTCGAGTTCACCAACTCCCTTGGGTTCATCATACGGTTTGTCTCGGTCTATTTCATCTACCGGGCGATCGTTGTGATCGGCATCACCCGGCCCTTCAATCTGCTCTTCCATGAGATTCAGCTGCACGAGCGTGCCCTGCAGCTGAGCGAACAGCGGTACCGGAACGTGGTGGAAGACCAGACCGAACTGATCAGCCGGTTCCGGCCTGACGGCACGCATGTCTTTGTGAATGATGCATACTGCCGCTTTTTTGGCATGACCCGTGAGGATATTCTGGGAAAGCCCTTCCACCCGGTCCTGCTTCCGGAACAGAATGTGCATATCCATAAGACGCTCGGCTCCCTGACCCTCGAAAGACCGGTCATCTCGGATACCACGCAGATGGTCCTGCCGGATGGCAGCATACGCTGGGTGCTCTGGAGCGACCGGGCGATCTTTAATGCGGACGGGAACGTTATCGAATACCAGTCCGTGGGCCGGGACATCTCCCGGTTACGGCAGGCCTCGGATGCCCTGGCACTGGCCCACCGGAAACTGGTGCTCCTCTCCAGCATCACCCGCCACGATATCGTCAACCAGCTGACCGCGTTACGATCCTATCTCGTCCTGTCTTCGAAACTGGTGACCGACCCGACCGCCTCGGGTTATCTTGAAAAGATGCAGAAGATCTCCGGTGTGATTGCCGAACAGATCACCTTCACGCAGGATTACGAGCAGATGGGTACGGATGCACCGCTCTGGCACGATCTCTCCCGGATCACCGGAAAAGCGGTGAGTGAACTCCCCCTCCAGGACATATCCGTGAAGATCGATCTCGATCGGATCGAGGTTTTTGCTGATCCCCTGCTGGAGCGGGTCTTTTACAATCTTCTGGACAATGCCCTGCGGTACGGGGGAGAGCACCTGACAACGATTCGGATCTTTGCCAAAAAATCCGGCGACCGGCTGATCATTGTGATGGAAGACAATGGTACCGGCATCTCTGCCGAAGACAAAACGCATCTCTTTACGAAAGGATTCGGTAAACATACCGGCCTGGGTCTCTTCCTGGTCCGGGAGATCCTCTCGATTACGGGCATCGGCATCACGGAGACCGGGGAACCGGGGAAGGGGGCACGGTTCGAGATGGAGATCCCCCGTGAGGCATACCGGTATTCGGGAGACCCGGGCACGCCGTAACGAAACGCTAAACCTCTCGATCTTTTTTGATCGTTACCTGGTTATTTACCCGGACGCTGGAACCACTCTAGGTTGCCATCAGAAATTAACGGGATGTTCCGAAGCACCCCGGATCATGCACGACCGGTAACCGGGAAAAAAGGGGATCAGAAGTGTCCGGTATCGTCACGTGCCGGATTATACCGCTGGACCGGGGTCTGGGTTGGGGCAACCGTACCAACCGGCACCGGAGTCGGTTCCGGTGTCACGGGCCTGGAATCCCCGACATCCGACACATGGACGTGCTCCGTTGTGCCCGGAAGTGTCGTGCGTTCCCCCTCGTTTGCCGGGCAGAACGTGACGATATACTGGGTCAGGATATCGGCCGTCTTGTTCGTACAGACATACGTGGAGGTGCTGTCATCGTAGGCATAACTGTATCCCAGGGGGAAGTAGTGCTTGAAGAACCGGGCTGTATTGATATCCTGGGGCCAGTTGTTCGGATCGCATTTCATATTCCCGTGTGTCTGGTAATCCTGGGCCGATCCCCACGGATTGATACAGCAGGTCATATTGGTGAGAGCATCGAGGATATCCATGCCATTATTTTTCTTGAGGTTGAGGGCAGAGGCATAGGCACAGGCACTCCGGATGGCAATCGGTGTACCGGCTGCGTTCTTCATCTCAAGTTTGTCTGCGCTCAGGCTGGTCGGGAACTCCCCGATGAGATCGTGATCATTACCGGCTTTTGTGCAGGCATACTGCGGAGGCTGGATGCCTGACGCGTCATAGGTGCCGGGGACAAGTTCTATGGTCATCGGGATGTTGAAACCGTCCACGGCACTGACATCGTAGGTGTCGAACCCGTGCTCGTCAAAGTTGATCTCACCCTTGGTGGCAAGTGCAATGCCATGGCCCCCGCACTCGAGTTTCGGCTGCCCGTCATTGTATGCCCGGCAGTTCTGGAGTTCCTGGTCGCATTTGTAGTTTCCCGATTCATCCAACGTGCAGCCGGAGCCGGACCGGGGCCAGAAGGTTCCCTGCCAGGACTTCTCGATAGTACTGGTATGCGTGCCGGTCTTTGCAGCAAGCAGGAACCCCCCATTGTCAACAAGCGGAGTTCCCTTGTTACAGGTGTTCTTGTTGCTCTCGCCGCATGCGACAGCGGGGCAGCTGGTGGTGGGGGTACAGGTGGTATCCGGGAGGCACTGGCATGCGCCGTAGACCTTGTTGTCACTGGGATTGAGATACTGCTGGCCGCCAACGATCACGACCGAGACATCGTACGAGCAGTGGTTCTGGAACTGGACCGTGTGGTCGGCTGCGCTGGCCGGAACAGCCAGCATCAGCAGGGCACCAAGGAGACATACGGTAAAAAATTTCATCCTATCCTCTTTTATGAAATTTTTTAGCGCGGATGGTTTTACAGGTATCGATTTTGGTTTTATAAAAAAGCCAACACTCAAATAGGATATGAAAATAAACGTATTATCGTCATGAAATTACCCGGGATAACCGCACTTTTCCTGCTTGCACTCATCATTACCTGTTCCGGCTGCATCCAGGTCACGATCAATGTACCTGCGATACCAGGTACCCAGACCCCGGTGATATCCCCTGCGGCAACCCCCGCGACAGAAGATGATCTCCCGTCAGCGGAGATAACAACGGGTCCGGTAAGTGTGGCCGGGGCAACTCCTGCACCGGGCCAGTCAAAATTTATTGTTCCTGTCGGGGACCTGAACCGTGTTGGACACCGCACCTTCACGTTCAATTATGCGCCGGGCGGGTACGCCCATGAATATACGATCCGGGTCCCGGTGAATATGTCGGTCTACTACGGAGCCCAGAAGACCATGGTCGATCTGCCGGCAAACTCCGCTGACCCGGGAAAGATCCAGGAATATATCGAATCCTATGGAAAAGACCCGTCCATGAATGAACTCTATGATGCGGTGCTCTCCCAGCTCCGCAATGCCCGGTACCAGAACGGGGGGTACCTGGATGATGACCAGTATCTTGAGATGATCGTTGCATTTGTCCAGCAGATCCCCAATGCCGAGAATGGATCACCAGACCGGAAGTACCCCATTGAGGTGATCTATGACAAGGCAGGTGACTCGGATGAGAAGAGCCAGCTTCTTGCAAAACTACTGGCCCGGGAAGGCTATGATGTCTCCCTCATGGTCTTTGAGGATGTAGGTCTTGAGCAAGTCGGTATCCGGGTGCACGAAGAGGTCCCGGACTCCAACATCAAGGTATTCTCTGACGGTCACCGTGACTATGTCTATGTCGATACGCTCAACAAGGGATTTATCGGGAATACACCGGCAAGCCTGAAAACAGAGGAGGACCCGGGGATCTACCCGGTGGGGAACGGGACGAAAGGATACGGCCAGATCAATTACAACTGGAAGATCATCACTGATTTGAACCACATGGTGGACCTGGGCAAGATCACCAAGAACTCAGTCACCATCAACTACTGGGACCGGCTCGGTACCTGCAAGTGGATCAAGAACTCCAAGCTTCTTGAAAACACAACCTGTTACTGCTGTGATGAATAATCCTTAACCAATTCCCCTTTTTTAACAGATGATGAATTAAAAGATGAGATCCCGACCGGCGCTGCCGTGGTAAAACCGTTTTTTTTGATGCGGAACAGGGAGCAGTGTGGCAGGTACCGGAGGAGATCTGAGAGCGGCGATTGCACGGCTTGTGATTACTCCGGAAATGAGGAGCCGGAGTTTCTTCTCATCGATAATAATCACACGGTCTGGCGTGAAGATCGCAGAACGGGCGACCGTGCCGGATAGAGGTAATGACTGGCAGGGATTACGAGTGAGAAAAGATATGAGGGCGAAAAAAAGTTACGGGCTTAGGATTACCGGGCCCTGCTCCAGGTACCGCCCGGACCCGAGCATCCAGGTGCCGTCAATATCCGTGACGTAACTGATCTTGAGCTGGGTGGTATTGGTTGCGGGGTTCACCGAGTAGTAATCCACCATACCACCGCCATTCTTTGCGGTATCAATGAATGCCCTGACATGACCAGTGCCCGCGGGATCGGTGGCGTTGATCCGGTTGATGCCGATCTGGTCGGGGCGGTAAGGCCACGCAAGTACGGTGCCGTTGTTGTCATAGGCAAAGATGTAGAGATCGCTCTTGATGAACGAACCGTTGAGGTTGTTGAACTCGGCAACCGCCTTGTCTCTCCCGTTCGTTTTGGCATAGGCCTTTGCTTCATTGACAAATGCTTTTAGTCCGGTATCGATGAGCCGATCTTCGGTCGTATAGATCCCGGCACCGATCCAGTAGGTATCGTCAACGGGCCGGACATAACTGATTTTGAGATTTGAAGAGGTGTTGTCGGCCGGTTCCGGGTAATGGTAGAGGATGTAACCGCCTCCTTCGCGGGCAAGCTGGATCTCGGTTGCGGTATAGGGTTTACCCGCCGAATCGGTCTTTGTTAAGAAACTGGTCCCGACCTGTTCCGGCTGGAACGGCAGGGCCCGTGCAGTTCCGTTATAATCGAGCGCATATACGTACACATCCTCCGTGATGAACGGGCCGGTCCGGTTATTGAATGCCGCAAGGGCCGTCACTTTCCCGTTCTTTGTTGCATACGCAGCAGCATTGTCCACGTACTCCTTGATCTCAGCGGAGGTTGCCGGGGCTTTTCTGGTTGGCGCGGTCACCGGGCCAAAATAGATCCCGGAGCCAAGCCACCAGTCATCGTTGACCTTCTCTACGTACCCGAGTTTCTTCTCGACCGTGGAGTTGTGGGCCGGGTTGATGTACGAGAACTCCACAAATCCCGAGCCGTTCTGTGCGGCATTGCGGAGGTTGGTGATGAAGAGCGTCCCGAGTGCATCCGGTTCGTCAAGACGGCTCGTGCCAATCTTCTCCGGGTTGAACGGGTGGGCAAGGGTAACGCCGTCAAAGTCATAGGCATAGATATAGAGGGCGCCCCGGACAAACGATCCGTTTTTATCCGAGAACACTGCGAGCGCTGCATTTTTGTCATGCGTCTTTGCATAGGCAACCGCTTCCCTGACAAAGGCAACCATGGTCTCGTTGGACAGGGAGGCTGTAGTTGGGGATGGTGCGATGGTGGAAGACACCGGTGATCCGGTAGTGTCGGGGGTTGCTGGTGGTGCCTGTGTGCAGCCGGCAGTAACGAGCAGCAGGGAGAGGATTGCCAGAATAATGAAGATGCTGCAGAAATTTTTCATGGGCAACAGTGTACGCTTCTCCCTACGTTATTTTTTTCCTTCGCATGGCATTCACAAGAGAAACACCGGGCGGGGTTCCACCGGAACTCCTAAAAAAAAGCAAGAACTCTCTAAAAAAAAATTACTGTACTGCATGTGCCGGTCCAAAGGTCAGCCGCAGTTTTCCTTCACTGTCGTACAATGTTAGGGTCCGCTCATGCACCCGGAGTGCCGCGGAATCTTCCAGATCCCCGAAGTATAAACTCTCCTGCAGGTTTGCAGCAGTATCCAGACACGCGAGCGAGGTGTGATCCACCCGGGAGATCACCATCTTCGTCTCTTTTACCAGGTACCGTCCGGAGTACCCGTTGCAGCCACCCTTACCGGTCAGTCTCCCGTCCAGGGCGAACTGTGCAGTGAGCACGGTCCCGTTCAGTACCGGTGTTGTATTTCCGTAATAATCGGTCATGGATTCAAGCTGCCACGGGGTCTCCGTGATCGCGCTCGACGCGGTGGTACTCTGCCCGGTCAGGTTCATGAAGACAACCATGACAATGAGGATACCAAAGAGAAGGATCACGACCGGGATCATGAATCCTTTCGGTTGGCCGGCCATTGCCTTCCCGTTCTCTTCCGGCCCCTCCGGTTCTTGTGTATCCGGCATACCCGGTGTTTGTGCAGGGAACGCATTAACCGTTTCGTTTACCGTGGAAGACCCGGTTGCTTCAAGACCGAAGATTTTTTTTGCCCTGCACAAATCCAGACGTGTATGAATTCCTCCTGAGGTTGGAAGAATAGTCCAAAAACAAAAACTGCACGTTAATGTAGTACCTGGTTATACCTTCCAGTAGATGTCCGGTGTCCTGCAGATCTCCGAGAAAAAAATAAATTCCCTTACTTTCGTGTACTTGTCCGGTCGCCTGGATACCAATGCTTCAAGTGACGTGGATGCCGTATTGAAGCGGCTGGTTGCATCAGGCTGCCTTCAGATCATTCTCAATTTACAGGATCTCAACTACATCAGCAGTTCGGGTCTTCGCGTGATCATCTCAACCTTACGAACCGTAAAACAGAAACATGGCGACCTGAAACTTGCCTGCCTGAACCAGCCCGTAAAAGAGGTCTTCCACCTGACAGGATTCGACCGGCTCTTCCTCTTTTATGATTCTGAAGACTCTGCATCCGGCAGTTTTTCTCATCTTCCCTTTGATAAGAATGAGCAACGGGTTCTGAATGCCATTGCAACCACTCTTGAAATTGAGGAGGAACGAAGGCGAACCGAAGAGAGCCTCCAGGCATCAGAGAACCTGTACCGTACGATATTCCGGAATGCCGGGACCTCCATGGCCATCATTGACGATGACCTGACCATCTTTCTCGCCAACAATGAATTTGAGAAGATGGTAGGGTACAACAACGAAGAACTGGCAGAAGTGATGAACCTGCTATCCTTTGTTGTCCGGGATGACCTTGCAAAGGTGACCGAATTCCACGATCAGGTCCGGAAGAATTCAGAAGATCAGCCAAAACGGTACGAATTGCGGCTCAAGGATCGCACGGGCAATGTTAGGTACGTGTGCGTGACCGTGGATATGGTCCCGGATATGCCCCGGCGGGTATATTCCTTCCTTGACATCACCGAACTGAGGACAATCGAAGAGGATCTCCGCAATGAACTGACCGGCAAGCGGGAGTTCATCCTCCTTGCTGCCCACGAACTGCGGACCCCCCTCCAGCCGGCCGTGGGATACCTTGATCTCATTTTAGAAGATCCGGATTCCTATGGATTGAATGCGGACGGGAAAATCCTGCTTGGAAAGTGCTCAAAATATATTGAACACGCACGGCAGATTATCGAACATATCATCAGACTGAACGGTCTGGAATTTGATCCGAACCAGGAGATTCCCCGGTTCAAACCCCAGTTCCGGGAAATATTCCCCCACCAGGTACTCATCTCCTACCTCAATGTCCTGCGGAGCACCAGCCCGGTTGAAGTCAGCATTCAGGTTCCCGAAGACCTGAAACTTACTACCGACAGCGAATATTTTTACCTGATTGCCCAGAGCCTGATCTCGACCTTAATCCGGTACTCTTCGGTGCCCGGGATCATCGGGATAGCGCAGTATGACGATGAGACCAATGATTATTTCACAATCGGCACGCGGGGTGCAGTCATCGCACAGGAGATCCTTCCGAACCTTTTCAAACCCCGTTATATTGGTGATGAATCAAAACTCCGGGAGAAATCCGGTTTTATCGGGCTCGGCCTGCCGGTGGCAAAACAGATGGCTGAACGACTGAAAGGGAATATCACGGTCACCAGTACTGTGGATACCGGGACGGTATTCACGCTGGTTCTGCCGAAATCCGCCCCGCGTGAATAACTCCTTAACGATGATTCCCGTAGTGCCCGACAGGGCTGACCCACCGATCTCCCTTTTGAGATTCCCGTTATTCCTGACGTATCTTTATGTGCCTGATCGTCCTACAGTAAATTATCAGCCGGCCTCGCCGGCAGGATGAGAGTGAATGAACCCCTCAGCAGGTACAGACAATCCACTTTTCCGGCTCATCATCGTGATAATCTTCCTTGCCGTTGCCGGCAGTATTGTTGGAGGACTCCATTATCTGAATGTCGATCTGCCGTCCCGTACCGCGGTACAGGTATCGGAGGACCGGTATGTATGCAGCCAGTGTACGCCAGGCCTGGACCGGTGCACGGAGATCTGTAAGGCCCAGTCCTGTTATACGCGCTGCCAGGCACAGTACAATACCTGTACCGGATCCTGCACACCGGGATGATCTTCTGATATCCTAAAAAAAAGACAATTCTATCCGGGGGAAAAGCAGGAGACTGCACGTGAGCCCGGGTTCCTGATTTTTTTCGTTCACTCACTTGACCGCGGGTATATGTAGCTCCCCGCCCGGATCTCCCTTATGAAACCGCATCTCCTGTACGGGGTATTCCTCCTCTTTGCGTTGTTTATTCTTTGCGCCGGGTGCATGGAATCGCCGGTGAAAGAGCCCACGATCACGGTTGACGATATTGCCTTGTCGGATGTCTCTTTGCAGACGCTGACTGTCAATACCACGGTTACTATCTACAACCCCAATCCGGTCGGGGCAACGCTCAGCAAGGTTGCGTTCGATGTCTACTCTCTGGACGACACCGAACACTACCTGGGTCACGGGGAGCAGACCGGTATTGTGGTGAAAGAGAAGGGCAATACCACGTTCACGATTCCCGTAACGATTGGCAGTGTCCCGGCATTGCAGGCCACCGGATCGCTCATGCGAAAAGGCTCCCTCGTGCTCAAGGTAAACGGCTCGGCTTTCCTTGATATTAGGGTGATGTCCTATGAACTGCCGTTTGAACGGAGCCGGGAGTTTCACTCAAGTGAGTTCACAAACCATCTTCCGGCGGTCTCCCTTGCAGGTACAACCCTCAATGTCACGGAAGGATTCGCGCAGGCCCGGGGAATCCTTGAAGTATTGTCGGGATGATTTTTTTAAAAGTCACCCATTTTTTAGAATCTCATATGAGTTTCTAAAAAATATTTTTCGGAAATAGTTTTCTGAACCGGCAAACTTTTTTTTTACAATGCAAAAATGATTTTTGAAAAATTTTCCGGGCCGGAAAAATTTTGTTTTGACGCTCATCCACCCACCCCCAAATTCATGGATTTATCCTCTGAAACTACCCTTAGAAAACTACCTTTTTCCGGAGTTTGCACCTATCTGATTCCGGGCACGCTACGGCCCCCTTTCCCCTAAAATTCCCAAACCGGGCATGAATTGAGCCCCGATTTGGATCCGACACCCCCCTGTTTGATACAAAACTCCTGGAGTTTTTTCATAAACAGGGGGTCCGGCAGATGTTCACGATTCTCCATTGTTCGTCGGAGAAATGAGGATTTGCGGGTAATACTGCTCCGAAATGCTAATAGGGCCGCGGAAGGGGGAGATATTGCTGATGGACCTCTACCCTGAGGGGGAATCTTCAAAATCGGGCTTTCTTCATCATCACCCCTCCCACGACCAGAACATCGCGGCAGCACCCTGTCCTCAAAGGAAACAGGTTCTCTACAGGCCGGTTTTTCTCTACGGAAATCGGTCTTTTTCCCCAAAAGAGCGCCGTACAGGGGTTTTCCGTAGCACTTCTTCTGAAAACCCCCGAAACAGGCCGGTCCGGCATTGATGAAAAGGGACGATCTGAGGCTGATGCGTGCCCGGATTGACAGAAACGGGGATCCATCCCAGGCCATGTGATACTACGTAGAGAAAGGAAGCCCGTGAACTATACGGGGGATCCGATCTCCTTGCTTTCCCCGGCGAGAAATGACGGGTATCCGACGTGAGACCGAACCCGAAGACTTCGTCTTCTTCTCGGCGGGGTTTTGACGAAATTTTTTTTGATTTTGAAAAAGGGGATCTTTTTCGGTTTCCCATGTTATGGATCGATCCGGAAAGCGATCGCCCCACCAAATGCCGCTAAATACCGTTGGCCCTCTCCGACGTAAAAACTGGTAAATTTAGGGAAATTACCGTGGCATTTCCGTGAATTACCTCTTCTGTATGGGGTGGAGGGAAGATCTTGGCAATGGGCTACGACGGAGGATATCATTAGGCTGAACGCAGGTCATGGGTACTCCCGGGAATCGGGGGTGTTGTCGTGAGCCGTTGTGGGGAGATTTAGGGCACTCTCATACGGGTCACCGAACCCGTGACGGGTTAGATACCCGTGACGGGTCAGATACCTGTGACGGGTCAGATACCTGTGACGGGTCAGATACCTGTGACGGGTTTTTTGGAGGAGTCCGGAAACGCACTATCTAATAGGGAGATTACGGGGGGCTGGCATGAAAAATACTCCTGGCACCTGAGTGTCTGTTTACCCTGAGTGACCTGCACGTTACGATCCTGCATTCACCGTCGGAGAACTTCTCCCCTGTAATATCTCCCATCCGCCCAGACAGGACTAATCCGGGAAAACACGGCACTATTAATGTAATACCTTTGCAGAATGCGCTCCGTTTTGCGTATTTCAGCATATTTCGTGCCCGGATAAAAACCTAAATAGCGCTCTTTGGAGGGCCGATCGCGGGACAAACGGTCTATGGGTGGTCAAAACGAAAGAAAGGCCCGTTTTGGCGATCATGCGTACGTCGGAGATGGTGGGTCCTACGTCGAATGAAATGGAGCGTGGGACACATTCTACCGGCACTACGGCCATGTCTGCCAGGGAACCCCAGGGACAGCATTCGAATCATAGAAGAGCCCATCAATTTTTTTTACAGAGCTGTACGGGATTTGGAACATGGTTTGAAATCTTTTGGAAAATTTTTCGTCATCGTTTGAAATTTTTTTGTGCACACATCTGGAAATTTTTTCAGTTGCAATGCTCGCAAAAATTTCTAGTGAGATGGTGGCCGGATGTTCACGTTGCGGCAGACATTCAGGGTCGGATGTATCCTAGTCTGACCGGATACTATGGTACTGAATACGGGTTGAGATCAATTTTTTTGTTGAGGGCCCGGCAGATTTCGCAGAAGTTTCCGAAAGATACTGAGAAAATTTTGATCATTCCCTTGTGTAAAAATTGCGTTTCACGTCTGGTTCAGGTTCACGGGACAATGCCAAAAAACCCGCAATCATTCATCGTAATTTCACAAGGATTATATACATCGTTTGAAAATTTTCCGTCGCAGTCCCGCTGGTCTTTATAAACCCCGGGTTTCCCGGGAGACCCGCGGAAAAATTCTAAAATCCGGGGCTGGATTACAAAGCAAAAGTTATTTAGGACAAAAAAGCGCACTGTTGCAATGTCACCCGCAATCAGAAGGGTATGAAAACGGATATTCAGGCAATGGTCTCGATAGCGGGACAGGGTTGCAATGTCACCCGCAATCAGAAGGGTATGAAAACTGGGTAGTGTTTTTTTAAATTGCTTATAGCCTGTTGCAATGTCACCCGCAATCAGAAGGGTATGAAAACAAAAATTGAACAATGCCGTTCCATCCAATGGGTTGTTGCAATGTCACCCGCAATCAGAAGGGTATGAAAACTTGTTGTCTCTCGGGACAATGGACGTAGTTAACAACAGTTGCAATGTCACCCGCAATCAGAAGGGTATGAAAACAGTCTCTTCTGAAAAGGTTAATCGGTAAGTCATGTTGCAATGTCACCCGCAATCATAAGGGTATGAAAACTGGCCGATCTCGGTACAGGCAAACTTCACGGTTTCGAGTTGCAATGTCACCCGCAATCAGAAGGGTATGAAAACAGTGTCGGTCCACGCCTCTTCCTTTGAGTTTTCGACCAGAGATTCTGCGACTCGCAATTCGTAGCGTATGAGAACGTTCACTCGTGATGACCAAAATGCATTGAGCCTTTCGCTGCATGAACCAACGAGGTACAACCCTTATCAGCATTTCCCCGTCGTCTTGTAACCCGTGGATCGTTGGGAGGCCCGTGGACGGACCCATTGCCAGACAATCCGGTTAAAAAAAAGATTTCCTTTATGCGCATTCAGATGAACGCGTCCAGAAATTTCTGCCCGTAATCCGAGACATAGTAATGCTTTTGGCTCTTGCCCTTGTCGAGGATCCCGTGCCGTTCGAGAATGACCTTGTCGCCAAGCGGCAGACCGATCACTTCACTCTTTCTATCCCCTTTGAGTTCAACCAGGAGACGCTGTACCGCCGACTGATCCACCGGGAATGTCGGTACCCGGATAACATCATACTCTGACTTTGGAGGGAACAGGAGATGGTTGAACTGGTTCTCTTTTTCACGGTATATTGCCTGTTTCTCTTCCAGAGTTCCCGCCGTATGGATTCTATCGATATCTTTCCGGAGCTGTTCGAGGTGCGTGTTGAGCAGGTTGATATTTGGATTGCCAATATGGAAGACGCTGTCTACGTTCATGAGCTGGCCGATCATCGTAAGCGTGATGCACATGTTTTTCCTCCCACCAGCGACATCCAGTAACACCCGCTCACAATGATGTTTTACCCGCGCTTCCCGTATCAGCCGGATCGATGTCTCCATGAAGAAAAGGTTTTCCTGGGTGGTGGTAACATCATCGAAGGGCAGTATCTCGGCATGGATCTTCACTTTGGGTGCTTTGACGCTCATCGCAACCTCAATGAGATCGAGCCCGGCCAGTACAACCGGGTGTTTTGTCGCAACGATCGTGAGATGTTTTACCTTGAACTCTGCGGCATCCATCCCGGCAGTGACAATCGGGGGACTCATTCCCAGCGGGGCAATGATTGCGGTTTTCATAATAATTTCCGGTAGACGGGATTTTTCATTTGCAGATAATTAAGTGCTGCGATATCGCATCCGGAGTTTGCCCTGCTGGAATCTGCCATACAAAAATCTTTTATTCTTTGACGGCAATATTGTTTTTGTCAAGAGCATTAGCTTTTGAATTCTGTTCTTTGTCTTTTGAAGGTTTATCCCGATCATCAGACCCCACGGTCTTCACAAAGGTTCCCAAAAGTACGGGTTATGTATTTCTGGCAACCATCTGGAAATCAGAATGCTGAATAATATCCCACGGTAACTGTCGGGGGGAATTTGTTACAGCCATCATTTGGGGAACTACACGGAAGGAGAAACCTCCCACTCCTAAAAGAACGTGATCGTTTTTCATGAATTTTCCGGGATAATTTCTGAAAATTAAAACGGAAGTCGTATAAATGATTCGGGATTATATCGGGTTTATTAACACATCATCGATATGGTGTATCCCATGAAATGTTCGCTGATTACCATTGATATTTCCATGCCCCGTGATCTGGGAAAAGAGTTCCCCGGTTCGGTGTTCCGGGGGTGGCTGGGCAACACGCTCCGGTGTGATGCCACAACGAAATGTTCTGAAGAATGTACCGATCATTCCAAGTGTCCTTATTACATGGTGTTCAAGGAACCGACCGACGTAAAGCCTTACTCGCTTCTCTCGGTTCCGTATAACGGGGGCATCAGGAACTTTGTGAAGATCTACGGCAATCGCCGGAAGTTTGCACCGCGCATCATGACCCTGATCCACGAGCATACCCGGAGCCGGCATTTCGGTTCCATGCCGTTTAAGATCGAGCACATGGAAGCGCGCACCATCGAGATGCCGGCCATGCCGACCGAAGACACGACCGAGGTGGTCTTTGTGTCGCCAACCCACATCCGTGAAGACGACACGCAGGAACTCCTGCCGGAACTTTCGATGCTGCTCAAGTCAAGCGTCCGGTCCTATAACCGGATCACGAAGTACTATGACGAGAAGAATTATCCCTGTCGGATCCCTGAAGGGATGCTCGACATGGATGCGGAGATCCTTGACTACGATATCCGGACCGTGAAGATCGTGCACGAGAACATGTTCGACAAGAGGATCGTTCTCGAAGGAATCGTGGGTTCGATCTCGTACGATACCTCAGATGTTCATCAGGATGTCGGGAATGTCCTGAAGATGGGGGAGTTCCTCCAGATCGGTAAGCACAGTACGTACGGGTTTGGCGGGATGGTTGTGAAGCACGGGGGAGTTGCATGAAGGGAAATGTTCGTTTGATGGAATGGATTGTGAAGGAGCGAGTAAATTGAGATTGATTGTTTGCATTAAAGGAGTGAGGTAAAATGCTGCGAAGTATGGGAATTTTTCCTGAAGATTTCAAGGCGCCGAACCATGACCCGAATAGAATTGAAAAACCCTATGAAATTATGGTCATCACCCCGCTATTTGGTGGGGGTGTTGATGCAGGTGTTATCGATCCTGAAATGCCGATCCGGCCTTCAAGCATTCGCGGACATCTCCGTTTCTGGTGGCGGGCAACACGGGGAAAAAAATATGCAAATGCGAATCAGCGTAGACAACGAGAGGGGGAGATCTGGGGAACACCAGAAAATCCAAGTCCGGTCAGCATAGAAGTTGAACA
The DNA here is from genome assembly GCA_964592875.1 of uncultured Methanoregula sp. Taxonomy (GTDB): domain Archaea; phylum Halobacteriota; class Methanomicrobia; order Methanomicrobiales; family Methanospirillaceae; genus Methanoregula. The sequence goes on along the minus strand of CAZQGG010000004.1, from coordinate 372,909 downwards.
ACCAGATAGAGATAAACTTGAACCAAGGTCTTCTGCGAGAAATAACTATGGTTTTAGCTCCAGAGAACCTCAATCATACGTCCTTTTTCCGGCAAAAGACAAAGATGCAGATATCTGCAAAGAAGATTTTACATTTACCCTCAGGATCCGGTGGTTACTGCCTCAAAAACTTCAATTGATTCGCGATAAAGAAAATGCCGACTTGATTCGCAACAAAAAAGACCCATTACCAGAAATCATTGAAGACATCGGTCCTGACGTTGAGACCTCTTTAAAAGCATGGGTAAATTTTGGGGGAATTGGGGCACGAACCCGGCGTGGATGCGGTGCCCTGTTTTGTAAAGATTTGGCACTGAACTCCCTGAAAACGCTAGGAACCGAATTTCCATTTACAATATTATCTTCTACTAAGTGTTTTGATGATACAATTGGAGCATGGTCCAAATCAATCGATGCTATCAAGGGTTTCCGGCAACAACGCAGCGGCGGTCCGCATCATAAAAACGTGGGATACGGAGCAAATTGTCATCCAATTTTTGTGCCTGAAGGTCGATCAAAATGGCCCGAACCAGATTCTATCCGTAAGATCACAGGATGTGCATTAACAAAACAGGAACCAAATCCTGACACCGATCATTCGAAACCGAAAACACCTACAGGATTTTTCCCCCGTGCTGAATTGGGCCTTCCAATAATTTTCCATTTCGCTGATGGTCCCAGACAGGGGCATCCCGCTGTATCAAACCGTGATCCTCCAACGGTTACATTGATACCAACAAAATTGGATAAAAAAACCGGAAAACGAGTCGATGGAACTCGAATGGCAAGTCCTGTTATCACACGTCCTATCGTACTCCGGGATGGCGATAAAGAGAGTATATTTTCCATCCTCATTATCCTGCCACGACCGGGTCTCCCGCCGCTTCGATTAACCGGGGAGTATCAACACTCTCCAAAAGAAATTCTCAATGATCAAATAACAAATAAAATTCTGATCGATTATGATGAATCTCCACTCGGGCCCAAAGAAAAACCGCGTTCTCTAAATGGATCGGCTCTTGAAGCATTCATCGCATATGCACAGGAAAAAAAACAGGGATTCACTGAGGTGTCGAAATGACCCCCCACCTCTATGTCCTTGCCCTCGGCCCGGTACAGGACTTCATCGCGGCTGCCCGGACAACCCGGGATCTCTGGTTTGGCTCCCATCTCCTTTCCGAGATCAGCAAAGCTGCTGCAAAGCAGATTGCAGAAGATGGTGGCAGGCTCATCTTCCCGGCCCTGAAAATGGGAGATCCGGATCTGGATCCGGATAAATCATTCAATGTTGCCAACATCATCCTTGCAGAATTGCCTGAAGGGAAAAACCCGGACGAGATCAACAAAACAGCAAAAGATGCTGCACAGGAACGCTGGATGCACTTTGCTGAAATCGCGAAGAGTGCCGCTGAAACTGCTGTGGATGACGTGATCTGGAATGAACAGATCGAGGATGTCATCGAGTTTTACTCGGCATGGGTTCCGTTTACTGATGTGAAGCAGTATAAATCGGCCCGCATCCGGCTTATGCGACTTCTCGCCGCAAGGAAATCAACCCGTAATTTCGAACCTGCACAATCCCATTGGGGGAAGGAGAAGTCATCACTTGATGGTGCCCGTGACACTGTTCTGAAAAAAGATTCAGATCTGCAAAAAAAGCTCATCATAAGGATGCGTCTCAAAGAGAGCGAAGAACTCTGTGCTGTCGGACTGACAAAACGGCTGGGCAGCGGAGAGGTCTCATTCCCCTCCGTTGTAAGGGTTGCGGTTGACCCCTGGATCCGGGGAATCATGAATTCGAAAAATGGTGAAGCCATTAATGTTCTGAAAAAGATCCGTGAGATCTGTGAGGTGAATAAGACAATATCCTCCAGATATTCCGGCAAATTGTACCCAGATTTCCCTTACGACAGCCAGATCCTCTTCCCAGCCCGACTGGATGCGATGAAGAAGACATCTGAAAGAAAGCAGGGGAAAGGGAAATCCTGGTTGAATTATCTGGATAAGGGCGATCGAAATGATCTCGATCGCATTAAAGAACATCTCACCCGGCTGCAACGAAAAGGAACGAATGATAAAAAAGAGATCGGATTCGGGTTTGGCGAACCGAATCCTTATCTCGCGGTTCTTGTGGCTGACGGTGACCAGATGGGAAAGGCAATATTTGTCATAGATGACCCAAAACAGCACCGGGAGTTTTCCACCCAGTTATCCAAATTTGCCAGAGATGCAAAGAAGATCATTGAAGATCCATACGGACTCACGGGTGAAGATGGTACAACGAAGAGATCTGCTCATGGTTGCGTGGTCTATACCGGAGGTGACGATGTCCTTGCGTTCCTTCCGGTGGACACCTGCATTGCAACCGCCCGGGCACTCCATGAAAAATTTTCAGATTTATTGAAAGGCTTTCCCCTTGATCCTAAAAACGAACCGGAAAAAACTCCTACACTCTCTGTCGGGATTGCCATTGTTCATTCGCTCGAACCTCTTGAAGATATTCTTACCTACGGGCGCGATGCGGAAAAGGCTGCAAAAAAACCGGACCGGGACGGTCTGGCGGTTCACCTTCACACACGGGGCGGAGGAGATCCGACAAAGATCCGCGAGCAGTGGTCACCCACCAGCGCTTCCGGAAATTCCATGAGCATAGACAAGCGCCTGGAAACCTGGGTGGGCCTGTACCTTGCCGACGACTTCCCCGATGGGGCTGCATACGATCTCCGGCAGTTAGCTGAAGATTACAAAGCATGGAAACCACCGATTCCCTCGAACCTTCTTGAGAAGGATGTTACCCGGCTCCTTGCACGGAAACGAGCAGGGGGCGGGACCCGGGCAATCGGAGTGGACGAGCTGAAAAATCTCACTGCCGGTATTCACCAGCATGAGGATCTGAAGCGTCGTGCGGAAGAACTGGTCCTGACACGAAGAATCGCGGAAGTTACCCGGCAGACCGGGTTACGTGATTCCCGGATGGTGAAATCATGACTGAAAAATATCTTTCCATAACCCCCCACGACCCCATCATTGCACGGGACAGCCGTCCGTTCGGTGCGGGCCTACGGATGAAATCGCTGGACTGGCCGTACCCTTCAGTTCTTGCCGGGTCGGTAAGAACTGCTCTGGGTAAAATTAACGGGAAGGGTTTTGAGAAAAACACTGTTGACGCACTCAAACAGGTGTCGGTATACGGACCACTTCCGAGTCTCGGTGATACGTTATACTTCCCGGCTCCCCGCGATCTTCTGGTTGATGGTTCCAATGAGAATGATCGGAAGACGTATGCGATACGGCCGGTTGCATTGCAGCCCGGGGATGGATGCAATCTGCCAAACCCCGCTTTACAACCTGCTATGCTGCCATCAACCGTACTGGGCGAGTTCAAACCTACAACCCCGTTACCGTTCTGGTCCTTTGATCAGATGGTCTCATGGCTGGAAAACCCGGGCGATAAACCGTTCAATGCGCCGGTGATCTCGAAAAATGATAACGATGGCACGCCAAACGGCCTCACGTTTCCCCAGAAAGAGTCACGGTTTCATGTAATGATGGCCGAAAGCAGTGGTTCTGCCGAAGATGGGATGCTTTTCGAGACGGTTGGTCTGGATTTCTCCGCACGTGGGTCGACAAATAGTTGCAGGATTGCTGCCCGGGTTGAATCAGCGAATGAATTTGCAGAACTGATTCCAGGCCTTGCCGGATGCAATACAATTGGTGGGGAGCGCCGGGTTTCCACATGGGAGATCAAAGACGCACCGCCAAATGGATGGAATTGTCCCGATCAAATCAAGACGGCATTGGTAGGTAAAAAGAAGATCCGGATGGTTCTTGCAACCCCGGCATATTTTGAACGCGGCTGGCTGCCCGGCTGGATCGATCAAACCACTCTTACCGGTCACCCTCCGGGTGACCCGGAACATATTACCCTGAAACTGGTGTCCGCATGTGTTGAGCGCTGGAAACCCATCTCCGGCTGGAGCATGGAGAAAAAAGAGAACCGTACACCGGGTCCAAAACCCCTGCGGCGACTCGTTCCTGCCGGATCCGTGTATTTCTTTGAATGCACTGAAGGAGATGCCCCGAAACTTGCAATGGATCTCTGGATGAAGCCCATGTCCGATGAATCGGAAGATAACCGGGAAAAGAGCGACGGGTTCGGGCTTGCACTCTGGGGTGTATGGGATTACGAGATGAATAACAATGTTTGCGGATAAGAACGGAGATTCAAATTATGACAGAAACGACAATGAAAAATGCAAAGATGTACTGGATTCAGGCTATTACCCCGCTTCATGTCGGGGCAGGAAAAGGAGTTGGCTTTATCGATATGCCCATCATGCGCGAGAAGGTGACGACATGGCCGATCGTTCCCGGCTCAGCGGTGAAAGGTGTGCTGCGGGATCATTTTAAGACCGTAATGAAGAAAGAAACGAACCTGATCACTGCTGCATTTGGTCAGATCGGAAAGGATGCCGAATCAAATGCCGGGGCGCTGGTTCTCACGGATGCGCATATTGTCTGTATGCCGGTCCGCAGCCTGTACGGGACATTCGCCTATATCACGAGCCCTATGGTTCTTGAGCGCCTGAAACGCGATCTTGCCGTTACCGGTTACGCGGATCTTCCCGACACCCCCAAACCTTCCGACAAGGATGCATATCGGCCAGTAAAATCAGTAATAAACGATGGAGTGAAAATTTTTCTTGAAGATCTTGATCTGGCCGCGATACCGGATGGTGAGCAGACAGGCAAATGGGCCGATAAATTATCGGAAATCCTGTTCGCGGATCCAACCTGGCAGACAATTTTCAAGGAACGATTTGTCATTGTTTCAGACAACTGCTTCACATTCCTTGCCGAGCATGGCACCGATGTTGCTGCCCGCGTACGGATCAGTGATGAAAGAAAGATTGTAGAGAAAGGTGCACTTTGGTACGAAGAATCCCTTCCCTCGGAAGCAATCCTTGCCGGTATAGCATGGTGCGACCGGATCTATTACGGTAAAGAGATAACTCCCGAAAAAATTTTTACCGAGTGCTGCACCAGCGATCTCGATCTCCAGATCGGGGGGAAAGCGAATGTCGGGAAAGGCCGGGTACGATGCCGATTCACACGAGGTTGAGGTAATGACTGAAGGAAAAATCCTTACAAGGAACCAGATCCGTGCGGAAAAAGCATATAAGTGTGTTGAGGAAAAAGTAGGCGAGGGTGACGAGAAAGATTATCGCCAGTTAACCCGGAGTTTCCCTGCACTCGTCCATACCTGCGGTCTTGTCCAGGCAATTGCCTTTGTCACCGCAAAAGAGAGAGAGACCGGGGAAGATTATTTACGACACCTCGCGACAGTCATGCCTTTTGATCATGAAATCCTGGCAAAAAAGAGCCGGTCCGCAGACCTGCTGGAATACCAGCGTCTCACCCGTGACGCCATGGACTCTGCTGCATGGCTCAAGCGCTATGCCGAGACGCTGCTGAAGGAGAATTGATATGGCACAGGCATGCAGGGATGCAATCCAGAAATTGTGGCGGGAGTATTCCCTGCCCAATGGTGCAAATGCATCCCTTATCCGTGATCGGTTTCTCCTTTATGATGTCAAGGACAAAGACAAGGACAAAGACAAAACACATGGTGCCGAGGCAAAAAAAGGTCTGTATGCAGCAATGCACAACGCGATGGAGCCGGCTGCCACACCCTATGGTGCAGCATTCGAGCGGTACATTACTTGCCTTGGCTCTTTCGGTAACCAGGGAAAATTTGAGACACTGGGCCGCCTGGTTATCGGTCTCGGAAGCGAGAATGTCCTTGAGACCGGAATCACGCTTCATCACACCTATGGCACACCCGTTATTCCCGGGAGCGCACTGAAAGGACTTGCATCGCACTACTGCGACCAGGTCTGGGGGGCAGAGGAAGATGAGAGCAAAGCAAAATTTTTGATGAATAACGAGTATCATAACCTGCTCTTTGGGACAAATGACGATTCCGGCCATATCGTCTTCCATGATGCATGGATTACTCCGGAAAGTCTGGGACGAACGCTCAAGCGCGATATCATGACTCCTCACCATGGGGGGTATTACTCCGGAAATGATGATGCCCCAACAGATTTCGATGAGCCAAACCCCATCTCGTTCCTTTCAATCAGCGGAACATTCCATATTGCGGTTACCTGTGATGTCCAGGACACCAATGGAAAGGAGTGGGAAAAACTTGCTTTCCAGATCCTGTCTGAAGCTCTCATCAACTGGGGGATTGGTGGAAAGACCAGTGCAGGATACGGGCGAATGAAGAAACTTGATGGAGTACTGCAAGAACAAAGACCGGCTTCACATACCCGAATGACCGTTGCCGGAAAAACCGATTCCCGTTCTCAATCGCAGGGAGAAAGGCCGCAGGGCAATTCACCGCAAACCCGGTCATCGTATCCCGCACGAGAACTCCGCAGGTGAGAATCGTGAAAACCCTGGTCTGTCTCATCAGCAACCAGCACATCCCCAATCTCCTGACCGTGAAGGAGATTAGGCCGGACAACCTTGTGCTGCTGGTGACCACCGGCATGAAACGGAACCTGGGGTGGTTCCTCCGGGCCCTTACTGCCGGGGGGCTTGATTATTCAGAAAGAACGAAGATCATCGGCATACAGAAAGAGAATTCGGTTGATGAGACCATGAGTGCCCTGAAAGTCGCTCATGCAGAACGACCTGATGATGAGTGGATCATCAATGTCACGGGCGGAACAAAACCTATGAGCATCGGGGCCTATGAATTTGCAAAAGCGAACAGGATCCGTGCGCTCTACATTGTTGAGAGCGACCAGTACAGGGCAGTCGATCTCTCCGGTGGTGAATTTGTCCCTCTCGATAATCAGCATGTTTCAGCGATTGAATTTCTGGAGGGGTACGGATACGAGATCCGGAACACGAACGATCTGGAGCGGCTGAACCTGCGGGCATCTGCCTTGCAGGACCTTGGAGCATTGCTGACAGAACACCATGGGGATTCGGATCTCCGCAATTGCCTTGGCGCCCTCCAGATGATGAAAGATGAGAAGGAGAAGAAATACAAAAAGGCGTGGTATCGCGAGGGTCTCATCCTCACGCCGGATGACGGCATCTCGCTTGAGAATGACGAGATACGGACCCGGATTGCACGAGAATTCGGACTTACCGTGGAAGGGACAATTCTGACAGGGCACCTTGAACGACCGGCCGCGGAATTCCTGACGGGCCGTTGGCTGGAGTACTTTGTCTACAGACTCCTGGAACCGCTCGTACCCGCATCGGTACGGTGCCTCCAGATCGGATTGACCACCGGGCAGCCGGGGCCCGGTGAGAGCAATGAGTTTGATGTCTCGTTCATGACCCAACGATCACTCTGCATGGTTGAATGTAAGACCGGTTCGCAGAGACATGACCCCAAAGGCGATGCTGTTGTCTATAAAATTGAAGCGATCAAAGCCGGTCTCCGGGCCCTGAGGGTCAGGGCATTTCTTGCAACCACATCTACCAATATCATCGAACATGATACCGGGGAAACCCGCCCGGCACTGATCAACCGGAGCAAGATGTATGATTTCACCATTATTAACGGAAAAACCCTCAGGGACTTTGCATTAATGTACCGGTTACGTGATCCGGTACTCAATGACAGGGTTGCCGATCAGTTCCTGCCTAAGAGTACCGTCGGCGTCCGTTGATCTGTTGCATTTAGACCCGCTATCAGAAGGGTATGAAAACATCATGAAAAATAATTCCTTGGCATCATTAAAGTGGTGCAATGTCACCCGTAACCAGAAGGGTATGAAAACGCTCTGACGGTGATATTCGATCCTGCCGAGTTCGTTGTTGCAACAAAACCCGCTATCAGAAGGGTATGAAAACCCTTTACGCATTGAAGGCAGCAGGAGATTGTTGTTGCAACTAGACCCGCTATCAGAAGGGTATGAAAATCGATTGGCTACGGTTCCTTTTTTAAAAATCACTCTCGTTGCAATTATACCCGTAATCAGAAGGGTATGAAAACTCTACTCCATCTGTGTAACTTTTGAACGACGATAACGTTGCAACTTGACCCGTAATCAGGAGGGTATGAAAACTTTACCGCGATAATGATGCCACGGTACGGTTTGAGGATTGTTGCAATTAGACCCGCGATCAGAAGGGTATGAAAACGAAGAAAAAACAAACACCGGCGCATAAATGTTCCGTTGCAATTAGACCCGTAAGTAGAAAGGTATGAAAACAAGCTTCTAACTGGACCTGCGTTGAAGCTTCTCTGTTGCAATGTCACCTGTAATCAAAAGGGTATGAAAACACGGGCGAAAGTGTTTTGGTCTCCTGCACTCCAAGTTGCAATGTCACCCGCAATCAGAAGGGTATGAAAACGGTTGTGTGCTATTGCACCGCGGAATATTAGAAACAGGTTGCAATTAGACCCGCAATCAGAAGGGTATGAAAACAAGATATCATCCTGCCATCCTGGAAAATGTTCTTTTGTTGCAATGTCACCCGCAATCAGAAGGGTATGAAAACTATTTCGATTTTTTCGAAATTGCGATATGGAAGGATTGTTACAACGAGACCCGTAATCAGAAGGGTATGAAAACTCATATTCGGTTGGAGAAGGAACATAAGAAAGAACTTCTCGTTGCAATGTCACCCACAATCAGAAGGGTATGAAAACGTTGCTTTTCGAGCATACCCTTTTACTTTTTCTCCGTTGCAATTAGACTCGTAATCAGAAGGGTATGAAAACGGACCTTGCAATATCCCTGAGGTCCATGATCAGGAGAATACGTGTAAGCAGTGTCAATCCGGACCGCACTGATCTTATCTGGATATCATGACAGATACAAACTTATTCGGACGTGATTGAATGGGAAAACGGGTGAATTGGCGTCCTCACGAGGCAGAATTACAGATTCTTAGTGATGACCTTATTGAAGGACGCGTTTCCTACGATGTAATAAAAGAAAGACTCGCGTTAATATTTGGACCTGCAAAAAAGATTCTCGGCGTTGATGCCCGACTCCGCGCATTCCTTGAATTCCTTTTCATGAAATCCCAGGGTCCGTATTCACCATACTTCATGAAATATTCGCACATCATCCTGATGATCATCCGGCGTTCAAGTCCTTTAAGACAGAATCTGAACGAAGACGGTGCGCATACAATAGGAAATATGATCCTAGATGGAAGGGGACACTGGAAATTTGTCATATCTGATTTCAATGAGCTTTCCAGTATCCTTGAATTCTGGCTGCAGTGCGGGCTTCATCCCCCAACACTCCGGTCAGTTTTTGATGCAATCCTGAATAAAAACGAAATCCGTTTCCGAATCGAGAGGCTGGATGGCGCCGTCCTTATCCGGCTGGCAAATATATTCCCGATGTTTAAGGACGAATTTTTCCCGCCGGATGTGGATTTCAATTGTTTGCGAAGGAAAGAGCCGGAACCATTTAAAAAATATTATCTGGATATTATCCAGGATTATTATTCACAGGGAAAAAGTATTGATGACATCATCGACGGAGAGAACCAGCGTTCCGTGGAAACTCTTGTTTACAGGAATCAATTTTTAACGTTTTTGGTAAAAACACGTCATAATTTTCGATGCCAGATATGTGTCGCAGGTGATCCCGCAACAAATCCTTCGAGTATTGAGGTTCATCATATCATCCGGCTGGCAGATCGAGGGAAGGATCATTCAAACAATATGATTGTGACATGCGATTATCACCATAAAGAGATTCACGACGGAAAGATCATACTAAAAAAAGAAAATGAAGACACCATTGCAATCAGAAGTAATGGGAGGCTTTTTTTCACGGATTCAAATTAATTACCTACAAATCTTTTCTGACGCCGAATGGCTTTAACACTAATCGCAGCGACCCTGAAAATCCGGGGCTGAATTGCAAAGCAAAAGGTATTTAGGACAAAAAAGCGCACTGTTGCAATTAGACCCGTAATCAGAAGGGTATGAAAACCTGGCCTACATCTGGAGCGAGACAGTCATTGAGAAGTTGCAATTAGACCCGTAATCAGAAGGGTATGAAAACAATTCCTCAGCGGGGAACTTCGGGTTTTCTGCGTGGTTGCAATTAGACCCGTAATCAGAAGGGTATGAAAACCTCAACATCGTGTCCTGTGAAACTTCTGTAGTTTGTTGCAATTAGACCCGTAATCAGAAGGGTATGAAAACATCCAGATGGAAAATAAAGTGTTCCGATAAGACATGTTGCAATTAGACCCGTAATCAGAAGGGTATGAAAACTCTGTCACTATGTTTTTGACTTCCTCAATAATCACCTGTTGCAACTAGACCCGTAATCAGAAGGGTCAAAAAAACCTTAATTCAGAAAACTCTATTCGCTTTTAAAAGGGAGATCGATTCTTTTCTTCGCCGGTTAATCCGGTCTCCCCCGTGGGACCCGATTAACCTGCATTGGTCTCCCTCATTTCTTGAAAACGTCCAGGAGCATCGTATATGTCTCAACGAACATGGTTTCCAAACCCCATAGTTGCCGACAAGGTGTACTCACAAGAAGACCTTGGTGCAATGTGGAACGCAATCGACTGGACATTTATCCGCGAGTACGTCTTTTTGCAACAATGCCGGATCGCCCGGGCGGCTCTTGAACGGAAGATCGAAACGATCCCGGTATTACAGGATGAACTGGTGAACTCGGACGATGCAAAGGCCCTTGCCGTATGGGAGGTCATGCACCGGAAAAGCCGGAACACTCCCGGAGTTGATGGCGTTATCTGGGAAACACCGGCCCAGTGGATGTCTGCCATCCTTCATTTGAATAATGAAGGATATGAATCGCTGCCGCTCCTCCGGTTTTTCATTCCCAAGGAATCGGGAAAACTGCGGCCGATCGGAATTGCGGCAATGCATGACCGGGCCATGCAGATGCTCTACACCTTTGCCCTCCAGCCGGTAGCCGAGACCTGGGGCGATCCCCACTCATTCGGGTACCGTCTCTACCGCTCGGCCAGGGATGCCGGTTCTGCAATCCGGTCCTTTCTTACTGAAAAACAAAATGAGGAGATCTGGGTGCTCGATGCCGATATCACCGGCTGCTTTGATAATATCCGTCACGACTGGCTCCAAAATCACATCCCTATATCCCGGAACTATCTCCGGCAGGTGCTGAAATCCGGCTGCATCTGCTGCGGAACGTATTCCCCCACCAGCCGGGGAGTGCCGCAGGGCGGGATCATCTCACCGGTCCTGGCCAACATGACGCTCGACGGGCTGGAGATGCGGCTCATGAAGGCATTCGGCTTGCAAGAAACCGCTGGTGAAGGGTACCAGGATTCAGGATCGGGCCTCCGGTTCGTGCGATATGCTGACGATTTTCTCGTGCTCACATCCTCGCGGAGCGTTGCTGAAGAGGCAATTGACGAGATCAATGCGTTCCTTAAACCGCGTGGGCTCAGCCTCTCTGAGGAAAAGACCCGCATTGTCCCCCTCAGTGACGGGTTTCATTTCCTTCACTGGCAGTTCCAAAAAGAGGTGGCGGAGATCACGGTCCGCCCGTCCGATGCATCGGTCCATCACATCCGGCACGTGCTCGCCGGATTTTTTAATGACAGGTTGTTCCAGACGCCGGATGAACTGATCCAAAAACTCAATCCGCTCCTGTGCGGGTATGCGTTCTACCACCGGAATGTGGATGTACACAATCTTTTCCCTGCACTGGATAACTGCATCCGGGAAAAAATCCTCGGGCAGATGTGCGACTGGTTCCCAAAAGAAGACCGGGATGTACTGGAAAGACGATTCTTCTCTTCGTTCGACAGCAGTATCCCCCGGTTCCATACCGGCACACAATCATTGTATCTTCTTTCCACCACGCCACCCGAAAATCATGAGATGGCCGGAGTGGATCTGAATGCGTTTCTTGACCGGGATTTTCTTATGAACCTGATTAATACTGATGATCCCCTCGACCAGGCCGTGTACCTGGAGCGGATGAAGTGCAGGGAGGAGGGGCGGCATTACAGTATCCCGGAATACTGGTGAACAGATGGTACCGTAATCGCAGGAATTCCAAATGAATCTGATAAAATTTTGATCGTTCCCTTGTGTAAAAATTGCGTTTCACGTCTGGTTCAGGTTCATGGGACAATGCCAAAAAAACCGCAATCATTCATCGTAATTTAACAAAGATTATATACGCCGTTTGAAAATTTTCCGTCGAAGTCCCGCTGGTCTTTATAAACCCCGGGTTGCCCGGGAGACCAGCGGAAAAATTCTAAAATCCGGGGCTGGATTGCAAAGCAAAAGATATTTAGGACAAAAAAGCGCACTGTTGCAATTAGACCCGTAATCAGAAGGGTATGAAAACTGAGCATAATCCTAAACGCTAGGCTCTCATCTGCCGTTGCAATTAGACCCGTAATCAGAAGGGTATGAAAACTTAGCAAAAGGACTTTTGTCAATGTTCTCTTCGTGTTGCAATTAGACCCGTAATCAGAAGGGTATGAAAACTTGACCAGGCTGGACATGATAATCTTAGAGACAGGGTTGCAATTAGACCCGTAATCAGAAGGGTATGAAAACAAAACGATTGCCACAATTACGATCGGCCCCCGAAGTTGCAATTAGACCCGTAATCAGAAGGGTATGAAAACATCCGCGAAGCCCTTGCGGTACTCACAGGCTACGTGTTGCAACTAGACCCATAATCAGAAGGGTATGAAAACTGTCCGTTTCCGCCAACTTTCATACTCATTTTTTATCGTTGCAACTAGACCCGCAATCAGAAGGGTATGAAAACGACCTTAATGAGCAATGGTGGAAATCATGCTACATGTTGCAACTAGACCAGTAATCAGAAGGGTATGAAAACAAGGCCTTGAGAGCAATCAGCACCTCTCGATTGGATGTTGCAACTAGACCCGCTATCAGAAGGGTATGAAAACAAGATTAAATCTGATAATTTCTTTCTTATTTGGTAGTTGCAACTAGACCCGCTATCAGAAGGGTATGAAAACTCGATTTCATGGATCTTGCCTAACTTACAGCCTGTTGCAACTAGACCCGCTATCAGAAGGGTATGAAAACCTCTTGCTTCACTAGAAGCGACTATAACAAGAGTCGTTGCAACTAGACCCGCAATCAGAAGGGTATGAAAACTACTTTCTACTTTTTCGATAACTTTTTTGGGAAGTTGCAACTAGACCCGCTATCAGAAGGGTATGAAAACATATATCCGGAAAGGATACATATCAACGATAAGTGTTGCAACTAGACCCGCAATCAGAAGGGTATGAAAACTAATTTCTGGAGAAAATCCTCCTTGTCGACCGGAGTTGCAACTAGACCCGCAATCAGAAGGGTATGAAAACTCTTTAAAGTCTTTACCCACGTCGACATAGATGATGTTGCAACTAGACCCGTAATCAGAAGGGTATGAAAACCAATTGTGAAGATTTGCCGATTACGCATATTATGAACCGTTCATCGGCACCCGCGATACGCAGGGTTTCCTGAAACACTACCCCGACAGATTAATTTTCAAAAATTATTTATAGTCACACATCAAAAAGAGAAAATGCCTAACGGCATGAGCCGTGGCTATTGAACTCTTCTTTCCGGGTTGTAATCATTCCCGCATCTCTTCGCCGGTGCCAACGTACCCGGGCATCCTGAACATCACATGGCCGTGCACCCATTGCAGAGGTCCCGCTGATACCAGCCCATTCCCCTCCTGCGGTTGCACATTCTGAAAACAGGAAACTCCTGCACGCGGAGCTCCGGCTCTTTAAAAATGTTCAATTGGATCGGGGCATAAACCCAACAACGGTTTCGCCCGTCACACACCGGAAAGACCAGTATCGTTTTTTGACAAGGGGGGGGCTCCGGCCAAATGACCGGTAGCCCTTTTTCCTTCAGGGAGATTCTGCATGAACATATCCTCTCAACAGTTTTGTACAGCATGTGCCGTACTCGCTCTCCTGCTCACCGGCCTGGTGGCAGGATGCACGGCACCCGGCACCAGCACATCCTCGTCCGGGGTTGCGCCGGTTCCGGCACCGGCTGCGCCGGCGGACACAATCCCGGCATCTGAAACGATCGCGCAGACAATACAGCCAACAGCGGCTCCCACACCAGCCCGGTATGCCACCTACACGAATCCTGCATACGGACTTACCATCCAGTACCCGGAGAATTGGGAAGTACAGGAAGTATTCGAGTATGCCCTGCGGGATTATGGGCGAACAACGCTCAACATCGTGAACTTCTACACCCCGGATGAGGGGTATGCAGTCTTCAGTGTGGATATCGATTCTCCGACTTCAACATCGATCGAGGATTACTTCAACCATGCCGTCCTGGCACACCAGGAGTATTACGGGTCTGCATGGGAGATCACCAAACACAATTACCAGATGCACGTATCCAACCTGCCCTCCTACCGGCTTGACTTCATGGTCGACAAAAAAACCATGCGGGGTGACGATTACGGGATCCAGGTCTATACCTATGCACAGAACACTCCTTACATCTTCACGTTCAAAGGCCCGGAATTTGCGTATAAAGATCATCTGGGTGAGATGCTGGAGATTCTGAAACATACCACCATCGAACCCGGTGCTGACGTAAAAACCCGGTACTGATCCAAAGACCCAATTGGCCAATCACAAGAAAGAGGACCTTTTTTGATGATGGAGTGCAGGGCCATCCCAACGCCCGGCTCCGGATGAACCTGAAATGCAAATCGCAGATTACTCCCCGTCACGCGGATAATGACCAGCGAGAACTATCGGGGAGTCATAACCGTTAAAAGGTGAAAGCAATGCTAAAAACCACCATCGTCTATCCAGTGAGTATTGTTATATTGATCATTGTAGCAGTCGTAATCGCCGGGTGCTCCAATGCAACCATCGCCAACCCGGGCGTTGCCGGGACGTATGTGAATGATGATAATGAGAAGGAGTTCCTTGAACTCAACAATGACGGGACATTTTACTTAAAGGAGACCAGTTCGTCCTCCTACGCCGGTATTCACGGGAAATGGGAGATGAAGGCCAATGTCCTGCGGCTTTACTCCGAGATGATGGGGATAACGATGGAGATGGAGAAACAGGGAAACACCCTCTACTCCTACGACAATCAGGGTAGAGTAAAAGACCGGTATGTCAGGCAGTGAGTGATGGGGGATCGCCATATGGTGTATTTACCAAAAATCCCGGTTCTTATCTGTTTCACAACACTCCTTGCTCTGATCTTTGCCAGCGGATGTACCTCCATGACAGGATTCTCGGGAATCTATGTCAGTGAAGAGTATCCCGATGAATACTGGGAATTCCGTGGGGACGGAACGGTTTACAGCCGTGTTGACGGAACAATCCAGCAGGTTGCCCGGTGGACCCGTCCTGAAGCGGACCAACTCCGCATCTGCCATGATGAGGCGTGTCTTGACATGGCAATCGGTGAGACCACCATCTACTACTATCAGGCAGGTAAGCGGATCTCAATGGTCCGGGCAGAGAAGATCCCGGATCCAACCCCGACCCCGGTGCGGACCGCAGCAACACCGGCGTACCCTGCGAGCAGCGATCTCGAACTGGTAGGAAATGTCTTTGGCATCGGATCCAGCACGCATCCTTCCCGCCTTGATCATCTCCAGTTTACGCTGGGGGCAGTGTCGAATGGAAACCCGGTCGATGTCTCACAAATATCGGTCTCTTTCTCTGATGGCACAACCAATTGGCCGGCCATGACCTACCTCCCGGGAACTGCGGTAAGCGAGGCAAGTGTTGCCGGTTCAGCAAAATGGGGTATCTCTAAAGTGATCAACCCTTCGGGTGATGCCACAGGAACGATCCTTTCAGGGAATACCATGATGAATGTCGTCTTTGGACTACCTACAACCGCAACGGCAAATGCCCGGTTCTCGGTAATCCTGAAGACGCCGGATGGATCGGAACTACGGATCTCACGGACCATGCCCGCGGAGTTATCGAAGATCAATATCCTGTACTGACCAGAAAATCTGATAGAAGAATGGCGGAATTCAATCTTTTTTCTGCCCGTATTCGTTGTATCCGTTTGAACAGGTAATCAACCTCTTTTAAAAAAAACCCATCCCTCGGATGCGAATACCCCAGATAGTATGTCCGGTTGAAAAGAATCCCGGCACATCTGTACCGGGTGCACCATAGTGTGATTACTGGATACCTAATCCAGGATTTATTGGAAACCCAGAAAGGAGATTTTCATTATGACAGAATGGAACAAAGATGAAAAAACACTGATGATTATCGGAGTGCTGACTATCGCTGCAGTCCTTGCTGTATTTACCTTCCTGTTCATCATATCGCCGATGATCCATGGCGTCCAGCAGGACATCAGGCAAGCCGCTGCCGAGGCAAAGGTAAAGGATGATGCGCAGATCCTTTCCCCCACCAGCAGCGACCTGCAAAATGTTGCCGGAAAATGGGGCGACGCGATCTCCATCGGCTGGACCGGGAAAAATACCTTTGTCTACGAGTTCAAGGCAGACGGAACATTTACTACCAAACATGATACCGGCGTATCCCGCTCCGGAAAATGGGGCCGGCTCAAGGGCAATAATCAGCTGGCGTACCGCTACAATGGCGATTCCACCATGAGCAGTTCGAACCTCAGGGTTGATTCCTCGGGACAGTTATATTGCGACGGGTTCCGCATGGTCCGGATCTGATACGGGAGGAAACTGTCGTTCCCCTACATGTTCCGGATTATCCGGGTTCATCTTCATGCGGGAAAACAGCCGTATTCCGCGTTCTTCTTCTCAGCGGATCTCAGGAGAAAACCCGGTTACCGGCCCCCCCATGCTGCATGGACCGGGAACTGAAAGTTAACAGGAAGGTCTGGCATGCAATGTCTTGAAAAGAAAGAACGGATCCGTGTCTATATGTTTCTCACCCTAGTTCTCATCCTGCACCTCATCATCCTCGGGTTTTTACTGGCCTACGTAATCTGCCCGTGGATCTGTTATGAACTACAGCGGAGCGATCACGGTGGGCAGGGCCATGGACCGGGGCCCGATACGTCCACGCTCCCGCGGGCAGGTATACAAATGGGTGCTGTTGCCACAATCCCCGGATATACCGGGGAACCGGGCAAGCCGGGTGGTGGGGTTGCGGAGACAAAAAAGACTATTTTTATATATGTAACACCGGAGGGTTGATCAATGATCATTATCGTTATACGGCATCCCGGGGCCATCGCATGGCTTAGGGAAAAAGGATATGCCGGTGAGGTTGTCACGCACCTGGAGCCGGA
Organism: uncultured Methanoregula sp.; assembly: GCA_964592875.1. Classification (GTDB taxonomy): domain Archaea; phylum Halobacteriota; class Methanomicrobia; order Methanomicrobiales; family Methanospirillaceae; genus Methanoregula. Next base: position 355,583 of record CAZQGG010000004.1, on the reverse strand, counting down.
AACGATTGGCCCGGGGAATACGTACATCGGCGTCCTCCCTATCCCGATGATCCAACGGATCATCGATGAGGGGAGCCGGTTCTTCCTGCTGGTCATGCCTGAAGTCACACTGGCCCAGCGGGATCGCGAAATGTCGCCGGCCGAGATGGATGCCGCAGGGGCAAGACTGCTGGAAGTGAAGAGGATTGAGATGGTGCCGGTGGAATTGCCTGGGGGATAAACCGGACATTCATTATTATAAAACGTGCGTTTTGAATGGTGATCCTATATTGTATTGATTTGAGTGGATAGTTATGGCAATAGAAAAACAACGGAAAAAGGCAATCTTGTTTGGAGGTTCTGACGGTCACGGCATCACGATGACCGTGATATCAGAACGTGCACTCAACTGCAAGGGATATGATGTAACAACAGTTTGCCGGTATGAATCTAATACCAGAAAAGATCCCTGCACTAAAGATTACCCGGTAGACTGCGGGACGGGACAGGCAGAATTTTTCTGGGGCCGGACATTTCCAAAATGGGATTATTCCTCCCTAATGCCTGATGATGTGGTAATGGTTGTTGATATTCCCCTTCCAGTACAGCAACAAATAACGGAATATTCAGCTGCAGCTGCCGGTATTCACACCATCAAGAATCTGTGCAAAGAAGGAAAACGAGTTATACTTGTTGATCATCATAGCAGAGCGCTAACCGATTATGGCCAAGCGATTGAAGCCGGTGCAGAGCTCATTTTCTCGGTAGGCCCGGTCCGGTACGCTCATTACGGCATACCGGATGATTATTCACTCTTTTGGGGTTCCATTGGGGCAATCTGTGATCGGGACGGATCCATGGTCCCGATGGAAGCTGATGAGAGTTATCTTCTCTCTCCATTCGAAGGATACGCAGGCTGGCTAGACCATGCTAAATTTTTTGCTGGAAAGCCTGAATCTCCATCAAAAGATCCGCTGCCCCTCATACGGGCAGATTACCGGAAAAAATTATCCAATTCCGAAACCGCTCTCAAGATCGATGAAGATAGGATTGTGGTCCGGGAAAACGTGGCATTCATTGAAAAATTGACAGACCTGAAAGGTTTCAAGGAACTCGATACTGCCTGCCGGATCAAAGGTACTCCATATGGTCTTGGGATCGGAACGAATTCTGCCGGGCATCGGTATATCCTGGTGATAAACTACTGGAAAGAGCAGTCCACACCGGTCGCACTTCATCTGCATAAATTCCGAAATGTTGCCGGTCACGACTCAGGAATCAACATACCGGTTAGTGATGATCATGATGCTCATGCTATAGCGAATGCGTATATTGATATTTTGAACTCGAAACAACTTGGAGAGTCTGGAAAGATTTCGGCAGATCCGGATGTTATCGACTATCTCATTCAGGCATTCGCTGAGAGCAAGATCCACATTCCCGAATGGCTTACGATTCATGGGTGGCCCCATATCCAGACCGTATTCGCGAATGTGCAACTGCTTGGGACCCTGTTGAATTGCAGTGAATCGGATCAGAAGATCCTGAACTGGTCTGCACTTTTCCATGACCTCGGTAACGCGGCACTGAATTATAAGAATTGTAATCTGTCACAGGAATATATATCGGATTCAGAAACCGTACGGGACCATCATCACCAGCTTACCGTAGAGATCCTCAATTACTGGAGAACGGAAGGATTTTGTAAAGGTAAAGATGGAAAGCCGGATCCGATCTCCGATAACGATTTTGAAGTTATTTGCGAACTATGTCTCAGACACCGAAAGAGCATGGATCTACCAGAAGACGAACATAAAAAACTGCTCTGTTCAATTCTTCGCATTGCGGATGGACTGGACAAGACCAAGAGTCGGGCACGGAAAAATGATAAAAATCAACTCTGGTCGCAGGTCTACAAGGATCTAGTGATCAGAGAACAGAACCAGAATCAGGATCCTGGTGGTGCAGAAAAAGCCAGGATCTCCCGGAGAAACTGGGAAGGTCAGCGGGCAATTGAAACGATCCGGTTATACATCAGACAACGGAATCACAGGAACGACATTCTCTTCGAATTCCTTGTGACGGATGCTGCAAAAGCCGAATTCATTATCAATGATTTTAAGGCAGAGCTTAAACCCCTGCAAGAAAGCCAGATACACGGGATCGATCTGCTTGATGTTAAGATTCGCCGCGTTCCACTGTTTTCCTGATAACAATTCTATTTTCAGATATGATTTATTGGAGAAAGAGATGATCACAATGGAGACGATTACATCTGACAATTCTACGGTATTCGGGAAGGAGATTCAGAAATTGAAAACAAATTCAATATCTTTATTATTCATATCGGCTTATATGCGCTCTATGAAGAAAATATTGCTTTCAGCAGTTATTATTCTTTTATGTTTTGCCGTGTTGGCAATCCCTGTTTCTGCAACCATCCAACCATCGGTTACAACAAATTTTGATGCTGATGGGAAGACATCTGCATTCGGGGAGGAAGTTGCTACAACACTGGTGATCTCGGCCGGGGAAAATGACATTAAAGATCTTGCAATCAATTTCCGCAATGTCGATGCTTTTATCGATTACAATTCATTTAAAAAAGAGATCAATCCCGCCGGAGCTTCAGTAAACATTACTCCTACTGCAAACGGATTTTCCATCGACAGCCTGCCAAAAGGAGTTGTGGTCACAATAACCTTCAATGCATATCCGAAAACGATCCAACCGGACACAATTACCTTAGCGGATGTCGGATTCAGTTATACTCAGTTAGGCCAGCGTTTTGAACCGTCGACCGCCACACCAATATTACCAATTACGGTAGATCTCAAAGGTTCGTCTTTCCACAATTATGAGAAAAGCCAGGGAGGGAATCTCATAAATTCCAGTGGACTTATCATCGGAGTTATTGTTGGTGTTGTAGCCATAATTGCATTAGTACTGGTATATTTCAAAAAGCGTGAAACCGCACTGGAAATTGTCAGGATTCAGGAAAATAAAAACAAATTATTCTTGGAATTATACCGCAAGGTCGAACTTGCTGAAAATAATCCGGCAGAATATGACTCGTTAAAAAAGAGACTTCGTGATGAGATGGGTGCAGGAGCCAGTCCCTCCATCGAAGCCACTGGAGGAACTGATGCAAAAACGCCACCCCGCGATCATTCCGGGGGATTTGAGTAAGGAGGGGAAAAAATGACAATTCCTACACTTGTAATCGGGGTCGGAATGGGCGGAATAAAGGTTGTCCAAACCTTTGCCGATGTTGTCAAAGATGCGAACCGTGAGAATTACGAATTAATTGCAATTGATTCTAACAGAAAGGATCTTGACGACGTTATAGCATTAGGACAGGGTATTCAGACAATTCCCATTGATGAAAGTGGTTTTGCCATTCGGGAAATGATCCAGAAAGCGAACTACCTTTACGAAGGGGTTGCACCAACCGGCGGCGGGGCGATCAGGGACCGCATCTATGCAAGGTTTTTATTTGACCTGAACTCAGCGAAGATCACGTCCGCTATTGAATCAGGAATGGTAAAGCTGAAACAGAAATGGCAGCAGCAACGGGATGTACAAAATAAACGTGTTCTTATCTGGGTTGTTCACACGCTTGGGGGTGGGACAGGCAGTGGTACATTCCCCTCACTTATCGCGAAAGTCAGGGAGTTGGCAGACGGTATTCTCGCTGAGCATCATATCGATCCAATCATCTGGTGTATCGGGATCCTCCCGTCAGCCACAAATATCAATGATATCAGCACAGCGAAATTTGATAAAAAATTTACCGCAAATTCCTATGCCGCACTCTGCGAAATCCAGAAGATGAGCAATCCTGAAAATCTGACCATTCCGACATTCAACTCATATCCCAGAAAAGAGATCACAATCCCCCGCAGACCCTTCGACCGTTATTTCATGTTTGGGGTCAATGAGGATGCCATTGTAAGACTGAGAGATGGAAAATCGGATGAAGCGGAAGAATATCTCGATGACACAAATCACCAGATCGCATACATGATGCATTATCTTCCTCAATATCCCGGGGGAATCGAGAATCTTTGGCATAATATGAAAAACCGGCCGTTTGTAGTATTCGGTGAGAGCGAGCTAACCGTACCTCTCGTAGAAATGCGGCAATTTGCGCAGGAGAATGATGCCTTGGGAAAAAGCCCGGATGCAGAGATCAAGAAAAATCTTGAAAAACATGCCGGGATGCTCTCACAATTGCCGACAGACGATTTAAATGAAACACGTATTGAGAACGAATGCCTATCCGTGGCTGGAAGTGTAAGATTACGCGGTTTGAGTTATTTTATCGGACAGATCCAACATGAATTCGATAAAGAATTTGCACGGATTGAAACTCACTTTGGAGATGAAATTGAGAATTTGTGGGGAGCACTCAAACGTCTTGACTGGGCGTATGATAAAATTAAAAATTTCGATGATGAAAATGTAGAATCCAAATACCATCGGATTGTGCAGGTAGTTGAAGAGCGGATTGAAGATAACAAAAAATTCATCGATTCTTTAAAAAATTTGCCGAGGGTTATCGAACGGGGCAAGCGAAGCGAACAAAATATTAAGAATGGCATTAAACTGGTCGAGCTTCGGAGTCATTACGATCGATTCATAAAAATCAGGAGACTGAAACTGTTCATTGATGGACAGATCGGAAAAAAATTCGAGCATCTCACCGGATCCAAAGAGTTAGGTACTGGAAACATATCACACCACATCCGCGTCCGGGAAAATCAGTTAAAACTTATGGGAGAAAAATTGTGTGATAGTGGTATTGGCAGAGTCATTAAGCTCGGTATACCTACGGATAAGATCGATCAACTCTCATTATCAGGAACAAATGGGATTGATGTCTCCGGATTAAATTCTATGCATGATTTTATCGAAACTCTTGGTATCGACGATGCAAAAGCAGAAAATCTTATCAGGAATCGTATCGAATTGGCATCAAACTATGCCGTTCACGTTGCAGTGGGCTTGAGCAAGACTCAAAATGAAGCGATTCCAAGCGAGAGCGAACTTCATGTATTCTGCCAAAAAAGCAACGAACCGGTCCTTGCAAAATTCAATTATCTGCTGAACTCCTACAAACTGGAGAAAGTAACACTCGATGCAATCAATCCGGGAACTATCGCATTTATTCCCTTCCAGATTGGTATTGAAATTGACGACACAAAGGATTTTGCCTACCGTGAAACCGAATACAAGAATGGCGATCTGGCAAAAATTATTGGTATGAACAATATCGGTACGATCTTTGCCCATCCGGAATGGTTCCCTGAAGATGAGAGGGTCAGGAATGCATATCCAAAATTATTCCCACAAAAATAAATTTTTAATCCAAAAAATGAAAGGGATAATTTGTTTCCCACCACGCACAGGAATCTCTGTGATCCGTGCACAGATATCCGGGATAATATATCCGTGAGGCCCCTGGAAAATAACCCCTTTTAGTTTCCAAATCCCGAACCTTTTTAACTCGTTCAGGCTTATATCCCGGTAATGGTTCTTGTGAACAGGTGCAAAATACAATGATCAATGGAGAGACAATAAAAAACTGGTGCGGCTCATGGGGTCTTGCCATCCTGCTGGTTCTCATAGCAACGGGATTGCTCCTGGGTGCCTACTTCCTGCTCGGGGTATTGTCCTCATACCAGGATTCCCCCATCCAGCCCCCCGAGAATGATATGGAATTTCCGGCCGGTGCCGGCTCCTGCGCAAACAATGATCTTGCCGCGGACGGCACCTGCTGCTACAACCGCTTCAATCTCCAGGAAGAGAACCGGGATACCCTTGTCCCCCCTACGGTAGTGGACATCAACGAGGCCACCGGCAACCTGCTTGTCCGTGGCCCGATGCCGCTGACCATCCGCAATGGTGCCGGCAATCCTCCCACGACACTGGGATGCAAAAACCACGATGACTGGTCGTTTGCGAGGGCAAATCTCAATGCGATGATCGCGGCCAAAAAATCATTTGTCCCCTCGTACTTTGCGCCGGCAAAAGGCACTGCCCTGAAAAATAATCTGGAGAATTTCAATATCTCCGATTACCAGCTGATTGTCGTGAGTCTCGTGGACAACGGGGATGTGGACAGTAAGTATCTCGCCATTGAGCAACGGGACTTTGGCGGGGCCTCAAGCCAGTGCTCAGCGGCGCTCGTGCCGGGCACGATCGATCAACAGTCCGGAAACCTGGTCATCTCAACCACGGGATTCTGTAATGCCAACGATCCCGCCGATGCGCAGTGCCAGGTACGGCTTACCCGGGATGCAGACGGCTTCTGCAGTTACGCGAACCTGATCAGCCAGATTGATACCCTGATGAAGGAGAAGGACGCGTCCGGCAAGAAGCGGCTGATCTACTTCCACTGCGTGCTTGGCAATGACCGGACCGGTGGAGTGACTATTGGGTACCTGATGAAGGCCTTTGGTCTGAGTTATGCCGATGCCGAGACAATCGCCACAAACCTGGGCGATCCCGCCGGCAGGGCCCACCAGCCTAATGCCGCATCCCGGACCCTTGCGCTCGCCTACTGCCAGCTGATCAAGGGGAGCTGCCCGGCTCACATCTCCGGCATGACCTCTGCGAGTACGAATGCGGTAACCGCGAGCCCGACAATCGTGCCAACAACGCTTGTGACTCCGCAGCCCCCCCTCACCACGGCACCGGCTCAGACTGCGGTCCCGTCCGGGCATTACAATCCGGATGCTGTCGGGGATTCCCATTTCTGATCTTTTTTTAAGGATCCTGTACCGCTGCAGATTTTTTGTCCCGCTGGTCAGAGATCTTTTTTTAAGAGGGATATCCCGCCGGGAAGTCCGCTGAAGAATACCACTCCATTCCGGCGGAAATCCGCATACGGGGAATGGCCGAGCTCCAGAAATCCGCAGCGCTCAAAGACGCTCTTTGAGACCGGGCCGGTACAGTCGGCAATCGCGGACCGGTAGCCCCGGACTCCTGCATGATCCAGCAGGTGACGGATCAGTGCCGGAGCAAGCCCAACCCCCCGGTGGTTCCCGTCCGTTCCGATCTGGAAGATATGAAGGACAGAGCCTGGCTCAATCTCTGCCCGGTTGATGTGCCGGTCTTCCAGTTCATCAATCATGGCAACGGCATTCTGGAAACTCCCGATGAGCCGGACCATGGGTTCGCCATCCGATGCCGGATCATGGGTCAGGTCAAAGGCGAAGATGAATCCTGACAGTTCCCCGACCTCTTCATTTAGCGCAACAAAACTGAGTTTTTTTTCAATCAGCGTCCGCACGTAAAAGTCCGCAAGGGGGAGGAAGCGATCCGGGTCGGGGGCATGGTGCCGGGTGGTTGGTTCATCCCTGAGGAAGACCTCCGTATAGAGCCGGGCGGCAGCAGATGCATTCCCGTACGAGAGCGGGTTGATAGTAAACGGGAATGTCCGGGATGCCGGGGCTCTGCCGGTTATATCCGGCCCCGGTCTTTTCTGCTTATGATCCATGGCACTCATTCGGGTTTCCTTCTCCGTATATTTTTTACCGGTATTGGCTTGTTGTGGTGATGGTGCGTCCCGGCCCGGATCGGGCACCCCTCCATCTCGTGGCCGCCGCGTTCCGAGACCCAGACCAGCAGCGGAATTAAGTGGCCGCGGAGCTCCCAGCCGTCCGGTGTGAGCGAATATTTTGTCGTGGGCGGGGATGTGGGCAGGATCTTCTTTGTCACAAGACCGATCCGCTCAAGACTCTTCAGCGTCTCCGAGAGCGGGCGGGGCGAGATCTGCCTGAGTTCTGCCTTGATCTCGTTAAATCCCTTCTCACCTTCGTTGCCGAGCAGGGCAATAATCAAGAGCGCCCACTTCTTTGCCACCACATCCGGGAGGCCGAAGAGCGGGCAGAAGCAGAGATCGTGGTTGTCAGGTTCCTCCATGAATACTACCTACTGTTCCGGGAACGTTTCGGCTTTTTAACTATTAAATAAATACTACCTACCAATGCACAACCCCACTCCGGATCACGATGATGCCGGGCATGAGCATGACCACCACCACGGGCATGAACACGGGCACCGGTCCAAAAGACCCATGAAGATCGTCATTGCCCTGACTGCAATCATCTTTGTGGCGGAGATTGCCGGGGGGCTCCTCTCGGGATCGCTTGCGCTCCTGTCCGATGCACTGCACATGCTCGAAGATATCTCGGCCCTCCTGCTCTCGCTTGGTGCCATGATCATTGCCGAGCGGTTGCCCACGCCGTCCCGGACCTTCGGGTACCACCGGGTGGAGATCGGGGCAGCACTGGTGAACGGGATCTTCCTTGTTGCGGTAAGCGTCATCATCATTGCAGAAGCCCTGGCCCGGTTCTCATCGCCCCGGGTGATCGACAGCACCCTCATGGGGGCGGTGGCGATCGTCGGCCTTTGTGCAAACCTTGTGGCAATCCGGATGCTGCACGGCAGTACGGACCTCAACGTGAAGGGTGCATTCCTCCATATCCTGGGTGACACGCTCTCGTCCGTTGCAGTGATTGCCGCTGCGGTCTGGATCGCATTCACCGGGCAGACGATTATCGATCCCCTGCTCAGCCTGATGATCGCAGTATTGATCCTGGTCTCATCGGTCCCGCTCCTCCGCGAGGCGGCCCGGATCTTCCTCCAGTTTGCGCCCCGGGACGTGGATACCGATGCGGTGATCCGCACCATCGAATCGGTGGAGGGGGTGGATGGGGTGCACAATGTCCATCTCTGGAGCCTCTGCTCGAACATCAACGTGCTCGACGCCCACATCTACTCCTGCGAGACCGATGCCCGGCGGCTCGAATCGATCCGGGACGAGATCAAGCACCGGCTCGAAGAGTACCGGATCCGGCACTCCACTTTAGAGTTCGAATGCCGGGAATGCGAGGACTGCCGGCTGGTGCGGGAACTCCGGGACTAAAAAAGAATCAACCGGCACCCCTCCTGGAAAATTCCATTCATTTTTTTCCAACTTCAGATCATTTATAACTCCTTCATCCAAACAGATCATCAGGACAATTATTCTTCAGGTGTTCAATTGACGAGTGTGACTCCCGAAAAGAGACCTGCCCTGAAACGGGCCCTGATTGGTGTGCTGATCGTGATTGTTGCCGTGGCAGGGATCCTCTATGCCGCTCCCCTGCTCGCCCCGACCCAGCCTCCCGGCCCGGCTCCGGAGAACGATGCAGACCTCGTGGCGTCTCACTCCGACTGTACTGCCGATGGAGCCACATGCTGCAAGAACATCTACAATCTCCAGGAAGGGAACCGGAACCAGATCGCTGCGCCGACCGTTGTCGATTACTCGGAAGCGACCGGCAATATTCTCGTCCGCGGGCCCGAACCTATCATCCTCCGGAGCGGGACCGTAAATACGGAAGGCTGCCTGCCCTCCGACCAGTGGCGGTTTGCCTACGATGAACTCAATGAGATGATCCAACACGAGAAGAATGTGGCACCGGAGTACTTCACGGACAGCAGGAAGGCTGCACTGATTGCGGATCTCCAGACATTCAATCTCGCGGATTACCAGTTCATCGATATCAGCCTCCTCAATGCCGGGGATTCGAACAAGGCCCTCTTTGCAACCGAGACAACTGCGTATGGCGGGGATACTTCGTTCAGCACCTGCACGGGAAACACGCTTGTCCCGGCCACGATCCGGAACGGCACCGGGAACCTGATCTGGTCGAACACGATCGGCTGCCCCAATAATGACGAGAGCTGCATCCAGGCCCGGCTCTGGACCAACGATGACGGCTTCTGCAGTTATGCGGATACGGTGAACAACATCTCGGTGATGATGCAGGAGAAGGATCCGTCCGGCAAGAAGCGCCTCATCTATGTCCACTGCAACCATGGTGCCGACCGGACCGGTGGGATCGTGCTCGGGTACCTCATGAAGTCCAACCCGTCCATGTCCTTTGCCGATGCACTCACCTACACCACGTATCTCGGGAAGAAGACGGATATCAACCGGTGGACGCCCGAACCGGGCGCACAGAACCTGGCAAAGGCGTACTGCAAATCCATCAACGGTCTCTGCCAGGTAAGCACCGGGACCGGCGCCGGGACTGCCATCACCAGTCCGGCCACCGTGCTTCCAATCGTGACCGCCACATCGCAGGCAACCCCGCAGCCCGTGGGAACGGCTGCCCCGGCCCAGACCCCGGTTCCGTCGAAATACAATCCCGAGGGCGGGGATAAATTTTAATTTTTTTAATTCTTATGAATTTTAAAAAGGCAGAACTGTGTATCCACCGGGTTCCGGTCGGTTTCAGAAAGGATACTCCTACGCTTAATACTCTTTATTGAATACAATTAATCCGGAGAAGAGAGCAATGGTTGCACTGACACCAGAGATCCGAGAATCGCTGACCGGGACAAAGACCGTGTTCCTGGCAACATCCTCGCAGAACCGCATGCCAAACGTAGTACCGATCGGGGCCTTCAAGCTCCTTGACGATGAGACCCTGCTCATATCGGACCAGTTCTTCCACAAGACCCTGCAAAACATGACCGAGAACCCGGTGGTGGCCCTCTCCTGGTGGGGAGAGAAGGGCGGCTTCCAGATCAAGGGGCCGGTGACCCTCCACACAAACGACGAGATCTTCGTACAGGATGTGGCGTGGATGAAGGAAGTCCGGCCCCATCTCGCACCAAAGTCCGCGGTTATCATGAAGATTGCCGAGGTCTACCACGTGAAGCCCGGCGCCGATGCCGGGAAGAAGATACTCTGATCTGATTTCAATTTCAGAGATTCAGATGAGGGGATTTTGACCTTACCAGCCACATTTTCTTTTTCGATCAGACCCCCGTCAACCGTGTGTTATGCAATAAAAAAACGGTGAGCGAAACAATGCCGGCATCTTTTTTAGGATCTGCGGGAAATTTTTTTAATTGAAACAATTTTTTGGAGATGACAGGTGTGAAAAGCGAAAATCTGATCAAATTATCGAAAGAGCGACGGGACGAGATGATCGCTGATATCCAGACTTATTTTTCAAAGGAGCGGGACGAGGAGATCGGCAACCTTGGTGCGGGTATGGTTCTCGATTTTATTGTGGAGAACCTGGCACCGGCATTTTATAACCAGGGTGTACACGATGCCCACCAGTACATGAAAGACGCGGCAGAAGCTCTCCTGGCAATTCAGAAGTAATGGCGGGCATAGTGCCGACCGGCACGCAAAAGGGGACTCTGGCAAACCGGCGGATACATAGCGTTAACTGCATGGAGCGTAATAATCTCAAAAAATAATCTCTGGTCTGATTCAGATAAGAAAGTGGAGAGGGGTTCCGGAACAATCTGTTATTGAACGGAACCCCGGCACGTTTTGTCTTCAGGGTGAATGGGGATGATATTGTATGCAAGCGGGTAAAATAACAAGTTGTGTCCTGGTATGCTGCCTGATTCTTATCGGGTTTTCTTTCCTGGCGGGATGTAGCCAGACAGGATCTGATGCAGGTGGTGTAAAAAACAACGCCATCGTTGTGAAGACTGACTCCGGTTCTGTTTCCGGATTACAACAGGACAATCTCCGGGTCTTCCACGGGATTCCGTTCGCAGCGCCCCCGACCGGGGACCTGCGGTGGCGAGCCCCCGCACCGGTACAGCCCTGGGAGGGTGTGAAGAATGCAACGCAGTATTCCGCAACCTGTCCCCAGCCGGGATCCGCGGATTCCCCGAAGATGAGCGAGGACTGCCTGTACCTTAATGTCTGGACGCCGGCCAAAAGCGCTGACGAGAAACTGCCGGTCATGGTCTTCTTCTACGGAGGCGGCTTCAAGAGCGTGGCCGGTTCCATGCCGCTCTATAACGGGACGACCCTTGCAGAGAAAGGCGTCATTGTTGTCACACCGAATTACCGGCTTGGCGCCCTCGGGTTCCTTGCCCATCCCCATCTTGACGCGGAATCCCCGCACAATGCTTCGGGCAATTACGGGATCATGGACCAGCAGGCTGCCCTGCAATGGGTCCAGAAGAATATCGACAAGTTTGGCGGCGACCCGTCCCGGGTGACCATCTTCGGGCAGTCGGCCGGGGCCGAGAGTGTGCTTGTGCATGTTGCGAGCCCCACGAGCAAGGGGCTCTTTTCGCAGGCCATTGTCGAGAGCGGCCCGTTCTGGTCGTACGGGGCAACGATCAATGCCACGCACCCGAAAGATTTTGCCGAAGAGTTTGGTGTGGAGTATGCGACAAGCCTCGGGTACTCCGGGCCGGACGCTATTACCCAGATGCGCAAGGTAAGTCCCGCAGTCCTGATCAATGCCACGCCCTCCCCTTCTGGAGGATTCTGGACCACCCACACCGTTCTGTTCGAGCCAACGATCGACGGGTGGATTCTTCCCGATTCCATGGACAACCTGTACCGTAACCACGCGGTAAACCCGGTCCCCCTCATGATCGGGAACAATGCCAATGACGGGACCACGCTTGCTGCCAGCGCCAACATGACCGTTGTGGAGTACGGGAGTTTCATACGGGGCCGGTTCGGGAATGAAGCCGATGCGGTCCTCGCAAAATATCCCGCAAGTTCTCCTGCCGAAGTCCAGCTCCAGCTGGCACAGATCATGACCGACTACGACTTCTCCGATTCGGTGAAGTTTGCAGCGGCGTCGATGGGCGATATCAGTCCGGACACGTACGTGTACCGGTACAGCTATATCCTGCCCGGGCAGTCCAATGGGGCCTTCCACGGCAGCGAGACATTCCTGTTATTCGGTGTACCGGTCCCGAAGCCGGCGGATCCAACCGTCCGCGACAATGTCGTGGATCTCTGGAGCCGGTTTGCGAAGACGGGGAACCCGAACGGCGGGATGAATGTGACCTGGCCGAACTATACCCGGCAGAATGGCCAGTATCTCGACATCAACGAAACTATGTCCGTAAGGAGCGGGTGACCGGTCCCTTTAAGGATTATTGGTATAAGAGAGCACAATGATGCACAACACTACATGGACATATCGGACCCTGGCAGTCTGCCTGGTCCTCATAGGATTTTTGATTCTGGCTGGATGTGCCCAGAAAGGACCGGATACCGGCGCATCAACAACGGACGCACTCGTGGTGAAGACCGATGCCGGTTCTGTTGCAGGAACGCAGCAGGGCGATCTCCGGGTCTTTACCGGCATCCCGTTCGCAGCGCCCCCGACTGGTGACCTGCGGTGGAAAGCGCCTGCACCGGTACAGCCATGGGAAGGCGTGAAGGAGACGAAGGTCTTTTCACCGGCATGTCCCCAGCCAACTGCTGCAGACCCCGCACTGAATATGAGCGAGGACTGCCTGTACCTCAATGTCTGGACCCCGGCACAGGGTGCGGATGAGAAACTGCCGGTCATGGTCTTCCTCTACGGTGGGGCGTTCGGGAAAATTGCCGGCTCCATGCCGATCTATAACGGCACGGCCCTTGCAGAGAAAGGAGTCGTTGTCGTTACCCCCAATTACCGGGTTGGTGCCCTCGGGTTCCTTGCCCACCCCGAGCTTGACAGCGAGTCAGCGAACAATGTCTCGGGCAACTACGGTCTCCTTGACCAGATCGCTGCCCTGCAGTGGGTCCAGAAGAACATCGACCAGTTCGGCGGGGACCCGTCACGCGTGACGATCTTCGGGCAGTCCGCCGGGGGGGAGAGTATCCTCATCCACCTGGTCAGCCCACAGAGCAAAGGGCTCTTTTCGCAGGCCATTGTCGAGAGCGGTACGTTCTGGACGAACGGGGCTGAGATTGATGCCCTCAATTCCAAAGCCGATGCCGAGCAGCTTGGTGAATCATACGCACAGAGTCTGGGGTATTCCGGCCCGGGCACGATAACCCGGATGCGAAACCTGCCGTACCAGGCCCTGACCAATGCTACCCCCTGGCCTGCGGCCCCGTTCCAGATGGTGAACATGCGGCACTTTGAGCCAACCATCGACGGCTGGCTCATTACGGATTCCCCGGAAGAACTGTTCCGTCTTCACCGGGAGAACCATGTTCCCCTCATCATCGGGAACAATGCCGATGACGGGACTACGCTTGCCGCCGGCGCTAACATGACCGTTCCGGCGTACCAGACATTTATCCAAAACCGGTTTGGGAAGGATGCTGATGCGGTCCTCGCGAAGTACCCGGCGAATTCAACCGCAGAGGTCCAGACCCGGCTTGAGCAGATTATGACCGATTATGATTTCACCGACGCTGTTTTGTTTGTGGCGGGGTCCATGGCAGAGACCAACACGAGCACCTGGCGGTACCAGTACTCCTATGTCCTGCCCGGGCAACCCTACGGGGCGTTCCATGGCAGCGAGACAATCCTGCTCTTCCATGCCCTGCCCAATCCGGATCCGGTAACGGAAACGGTCTCAGAAAACCTCATCGACATCTGGACCCGGTTTGCAAAGACCGGCAACCCGAACGGCGGGATGAATGTCACCTGGCCGCAGTATTCCCAAAAGACCGGGCATTACCTTGACATCGGGGCGGTCCCGGTGGTGAAGGACATGGCCTAGGAGTATTTTTTTTCTTTTTTAAAAACCTGACACGAACGTCCCGGTTTTTCGGCTCGTCCGCATGTAGAAGAGCCCGACTGTTTCTTATCAGCCGGTAAACCTCCGTATCCCGGGGCACTCCCTGTGGGAGAGAATGAGGTTGAGGTCGGGCGATACACGCCAGTTATTTTTTGTTCTTACAAAAAAAGGGTGGATCCGGGACCCGGCGGAACGCCGGATCAGGAGTCCATGGGTTTCAGAGTTGACCGTTCGTCGGTTTCAGGTTGCAGACCCGGTCTTTCCCGTGGGGGCCACGGGCGGTTCCGGTATTGCGGGGACAAGCCAGTCCTGCGAAAATACCGATTCGATCCGGTCGAGGATCGGTTGCTCGGAGACCAAGACCGCCAGCTCCCGGCTCTCGTCCAGGGAGACCGGGGCTAAGTATTCCGAACCTACATACGCAACCTGGTGTGGCGTGCCGTAATCGGCGACCGCAACCTTTGCGTGGATGTACAGTGACGTGATGGACCTGGCCTCTGCACCATTCGCGTTCAGTGTCGCGAGGGCTGGTGCATTGATGTTCGTCCCGTTGGGGCCTTGCATGTCGGCTGCAAGCACCCGGACCACAACCCCCCGTTTTGCCGCCGCCCCGAGCGCAGCGATACACTGCGGATCGGTGATCTCGTCGTTGTAGACCTCAATGGACGCTGTCGCGTTATTGAATAGGCCGAGGATCTTTGCCCGTGCATTGACCGGGGCCCAGACGAGCGTGGGCTCCGATGGCGTAACGGCCTGGTAGTTCCAGTCAGCTTCGAACACCTCTGCTATCTCCCGGATCTCGGATTGGTTCGTGGTGACGATACCGAAATCCCGCGTGGTGCTGAAGAACGCAGGGTCCAGGTTGAAGGTCATGACGATTGCCCGGGACCGGTCTACGGTCAGCGTCTTCTGGTGGGTGAGTGCGAATACGGGCGAGGCAGGCCTCATCTCCACGCCAAGGGGTGTGAGGTTTGCAACCGCGTAGAAGTTCGGGTTGGTCTGGTTCGCGGCAGCGTACGAGGCATTGTTGTACAGCACCCGGACCGAGACGCCCCGCAGCCTCGCTGCGGCAAGTGCATCAACAACCTCGGGGTCGTCAAGCAGGTAGATGGTAAGCGTGATATTCTGTTGTGCACCGGCTATGGTTTTGATAACCTCTGCTCTACCGTCATTGGGTTCTACGAAGACTGCATGTTCGGATACAGAACCGGTTGCACTGCTCAGCGTTGTTCCTGTGCTGACCGGCCCGGAAACTGCCGGCGCCGTCCCGGTACAACCTGCGAGAAAGACCAAAAGAACCGCGAAGAAGATCGCGGATGCGAGAAGATACTGCTTATGGCTATTCATTAAATCCTATCACGATTGGTGCGGGGAAAAAGGTTGCTCAAAGAAATTTCGCAGGTTTTTTTGTACGGGTCTGGCCGGTGTCGGGTTTTTTTAGGCTCGGGAAGATCGCGGAGGGAGGCTTTTGGGAGTGTGAGCGGTATCGGTACGGGCTCAAGATTCTCCGGTACAAGAATGCCCGCTCATCCCCGCCGAAACCCGGGGGCTGGCAGGGTCTTTGCGTAACGGCCCAGCTTTTGAGCCGGTGATCGCATACCGTTTGGTAAGTTTCGGTACATGACCGGTACTGGGACGTGCACATTACGGAGTTTTAGAAGAGTGAACTTCAAAATGTGGCTGGAGACTGCAATGATAAAAAAAGTGTGTCGGGATGAGTACTTCACAACATGACTTCAACTGCGTAGGACTCAGCGTCTTTGAGAATACTCGACCGGTCTTTCAATCGTTCATATTCATCGGGTGTATAACAGAGATAGTCCACGTGTTTAGGAAATCGCACAGATTTCATTACTGTCGCCATACGGTTTACGAACGGGATTTCCCGGAAGGATTCAGCCACGATAATAACATCAATATCCGAATCATCCGTTGCGGTGCCTTTCACCCGGGATCCAAAGACTTTGACTTTTTCCGGAGAGAATATCCGTACAAGCGAGGGGATGACGTCGCGGTAAAACTGTTTAAGGTACCAGTCCTCTTTCATTTTAGCATCCTCCCATAATTTTCCGGGTACGAGCGGATACATGGTCAAAGATCTTTTTCGTGCTTGCAATACGCTGCCGGGCAAGAGTCTCATTGTACTGTTCAAAAGGAATACTGTCGCTGATATCCGGGTACCGTGAAAACTGGTAATCGGCGGAAAGATCCATGATGCATTCAAGGATTTCATCCGGAAGATGGAGTGCCCTTCCTAATTCATCGATAAAATGGGTTTTTGGAACGGGCTGACCGGAATATGCGACAAGCCCTTTGAGAAGTTTCTCTACGGACTGGTGCGAAAGAAACGCCGCAACGTCATACCCTTCGATGCCGATATTTTTCTCTGCCATCTCCAGATCATGCAGTGCCTGTTTTATCCACTTCCTGGCAATTGCAGTGTCCTGTTCGGTCATCGTTATCCCCGGATAGAGACCCGGTTTAGTAAGTACACGATCTACGGGAAACCAGAATAACTTTCGTATCAATTTTCTTCAATGGGTTTTGGTTTTTAATGGCGGGATTCCAGCATGAATGCAATCCTCATTAAGTCAGTGTCGGCGTTTTTGGGGCTCGGGCAATTCACTTACCGGATATTCTGGGAAATTGAACGATTCCGGAAAGGGTCAGATACTCTGGAACCGGAATGCCCGGGCCCCCCTGTCCCCGCTGAAAAACCCCGGGGGCTGTCCGGACTTCACGGACGGGGACAGCCAGGGGACCGGTGATCGCATCCCATTTGATACGTGCCGGTACCTGACGGGTACCGGAAAAATACGTGAATATCTCAAACGTGGGAAAAATTTGTGATCGGGTCCGTTGATCACATTTTACGTGTCACATAGAAGGTGACCATATCCTGCGCTCCTGACCCATCGTCCGGTAACAGATCTTCGCGTGTAGATTCTATGGTAAATCCCTCTTCATTCAGGATGGACCCCAGGATCTCACACGGGTAATAATGTGTCCAGAAACGGTACACCGAATGCTGATCAGGTTCTGAAAAGACACTATGCTGCTGGAGTATGACGTTTGCCTCTTCGTAATGGAATGTCTCCGAAAGGGCAAGATAGGGGCCGTTTTTCCAGAATCCGCCATCAGCAACCTCCCATGATTTACCGGGAATTTTCATGGCAGCCGGTGCTTTTACGTTGAGCGTATCAAAGATGAACAACCCTCCCGGTTTTAATGCCCGGTAAATATTTTTCAGCAGCCGCGTTCGATCAACCGGAACAAGTACGTCGAAATCGCAGAAGATCATGATCACCAGATCGAACTGGTTCTCAAACGAGAGATCAAGGTAATTCTTCTGAAGATAATCGATCGTCAGGTCTTTTTTTGTGGCATGCTGCCGGGCATAACCTATGGAACGTTCTGAGAAATCTACACCGGTTACCCGGTGTCCGTGCCCTGCCAGCAGCTCACAATACAGACCGGGTCCGCACCCGAGATCAAGGATTGATCTCCGGTTGTTGTCCAGATGGGTTTCTATCCATTGGACTGTTTTCTCAATCGTATCTCGTTTCCTGCTCGCTGCATCGCAGTCCGGGTCAAGGTGCAGCTCAAGCAGGTGCCGGGAGATATGGTCATCCTCCCACATGCCTGCATTGCCTTTTTCAAAAAGTACTGGTTTTTTTGTTGTCTCTAAAATACGGGATATATTCATGGTAGTCTCCAGATTCAAGATTTTTTTTAAACACACCATATGTTTTACTCGTCAGGTACCTGCCCGGTAACAGGATATTCCCTGTGAGCGGTCATTTGGTTACGGGCACCCGAGAGCAATGATTGATTCAGATAGTTTCTATCTGGAGATTTGAGTATTCAAAGCCTGTAAAATTCTGTGAGTTTTCATTAAATTTTTTATGGTCGGTCCGGATTCATGCTCTTACGGGATCTTTTTTGTACATTTTTAAAAGATATTCCGGAAATGCGGTACATTTTTCGCTTGCTGTCATTTTCGATCGGGGATTCAGATTTTTTTCAGATGAAGATCCAAAAATCACCATTGAACGGTACGATATTATTGACAAAAAGATCCGTGACCGGGTTTACCCAAAAACAGCCCGGTACAACCGGTTGCCCGGACGGGAATTTGCCGGAGGACTTTTCCGGTACCTGCCGGTCCTGATTCCCTTTTTTAAAAAGATGTCTCAGAGATCCTTTGGCAGGGGAATACCCTGGGCGCGGAGAAACGAGATCTTGTCCCAGTACCCGCGCTGGAAGACGATTTTATCATCAATGATATGAAAGAAGCCACAGCCCCGGAGCCCGAGCGGGTCACGCCATTCCAGGATTGCCCATTCGCCATCTTCGAACAGGTTCTCAACAATACAGATCATGTGTGCCGATGCAAAAGATGCGGCAAACATTTGCCGGATGGCCTCGCGGCCTTCAACGGGCGACTCGGCAACCTGGTGATTGATCGCATCTTCTGCATACAAGTTGGCAAGGGCATCGACATCGGCCCGGTTGAATGCCTCAACAAAGGCCCTGACTACCTGATGTGGCTGCATAGATAAAAATTCCGGGAGATTGTTTCATCCGGAGTACAATAACAATATCGGATCAGGAAAAAATCACGGGTCTGAACCGGATGAATTGCCGATGGTTACTGCTGTGCCATGATCTCCATAAATGGGCTGCATCCCCTCACTAGCCCATCCGGGCCCCCATCAGGCCCGGATCGTCACTTCCGGAGGTCACCCGACCGGCCTGTTTCGGGGTATTTTGCGGGAAGTCTCATGGAAAAACCCTGTACTCCGCCCGATTGGGAAACGGGCAGTTTTGCACGGAGAAAAACCGGCCTGTTTAGAACCTGTTTCTTTTGAGGATCGGTGGCTGCCGCAGGGTTTGGGATATGGGCGGGGGCGAGCGGAGTGGTGCATATCTGACAGAGAAACCTAATGTGCAGTAACATCAAAGAATGATTTAGAACCGGAGGTTTCATCCTGAAAGTCCGTGAGATTATCAAGATGATCGAGGCCGACGGATGGTACCTTGTTGCAACAAAAGGAAGCCATCGCCAGTTCAAACATCCGGCAAAAGCCGGTAGGATCACCATTGCCGGTCACCTGACCGAAGATCTTGCACCCGGCACCATGAACAGTATCTTTAAGCAGGCACAATTCAAGGAATGATCATTCACATGCACAGGTTCCTTATCGTAATCGAAAAAGCCGGAAAGAATTATTCTGCATACTCGCCCGATCTCCCCGGGTGTGTGGCAACCGGCAAGACCCGCGAAGAAGCGGAAGAGCGGATGCACGAAGCCATCGGGATGCATATTCGCGGGCTTATTGAAGACGGGATGCCGGTCCCGAAATCTCATTCATCAGCAACGTTTGTCGCGGTCCAGGCTGAATAGGATAGTTATCCGGATATTTTTTTTTTAGTCAGCCGCGAAATTTTTTTTCAGCGGCTGATTTTTTTCGCAGGTTTTTTTTGAAAGAACGGGTTTGTGAGACAGGAGCCAAGCCACCGTGATCTTGCGATTGGGCAGGACCGCAGGTCTCGGGGGGCTTTAGGTGCTGTCACCTGCCCCGTAGTATGGGAGGGCTGCACCCCCTTCCCCACCCATCCGGGCCCGCAACAGGCCCGGATCGCCCCTTTTGGAGGTGACCCGACCGGCCTGTTTCGGGGGTTTTTGCGGGAAGTCTCACGGAAAAACGCTACACTTCGCCGGATTCGGGAACGGGCAATTTTGCATGGAGAAAAACCGGCCTGTTTAGAACCTGTTTCTTTTGAGGATCGGTGGCTGCCGCAGGGTTCAGGAGGTTTTGGGAGGTGATCCGGGGAATGAGGGGGTGCTATGGCCGAAATTGAGGGGGTCGGGGTTTTACGACGTGAAATTGTCATATTGGGGTCAAATAGTTTAGGGCTCCCGAAGTTGCGGGTCACTTGACCCGTGACAGGTATTTGACCCGTGACGGGTATTTTGAGGGAGTCCGGATCTGCACTATATAATAGGGGAATTTGAGGGAGGTTCAGGAAACGAAATGATGCGTTTTTATTGCAGGATTGTCTGCTCAAAAAAGCCGCTTCCACGCGGCTGCCAAAACTGCAAAACAGTTTCAGAAATTTTCAATCAAAGTCCGGTTGAAAATTTTCAGGCAAGGTCTGGTTGATCGGTACACGGCTTTCAGGCAGGGGCTGAGGGGTCGATTGAAAATTTTCATGCAAGGTCCGGTTAAATTTTTTCAGGCAAGGTCTGCTCAAAACTTTTCAATCAAGGTCCGGTTGAAAATTTTCATGCAGGGTCTAGTGCAATTTTCCCGCACGTCCACACGTCGCAGCGGCACACACGGACTCACATTTCAATCAAGGTCTGATTATTTTTTTCATGCAAGGTCTGCTCAAAATTTTTCGTTCAAGGTCCGGTTGAAAATTTTCAGGTAAGATCCGGTTGATCCGGAAACAATTTTCAATCGGGATCCGGATCGCGATGGAAAATTTTCAAGCAAAGTCCGGTTGAAACTTTTCGGACAGGGTCCGGTCGTAATCCCCTCAGCCCCCCCTTCCCCGCAAAAACCCGGCCATCCCCCACACGCAGACCAATGCAGCCGCGATCCGGGAGGCACCCCCAACGATGAAACGGAGGGGCGGCCCGGTCACCGTTTTGTGGCAGATTCCCGCGGAACATTTTTAATAAACCAAGATTGCATCACCGGTTTTTGATTAGGGCGCCCGCCCCATACCATCCGACGGAGGCTTTCGTCCAGGAACCCCCATGTTTCATCCTAACGACACTATTTCTCAAAAAACTGACACGGTTTCACACATTTTTCTTCATTTTCATACCGGAGATTTTGATGACAGCATTTAGCAGCATTTGGAGGGCCGATCGTATTGGGAACCGGGCTGTGGATGAGGAAAACGAAAGGAATGGCTGTTTTGGTCTAAATGCTATTGTCAGAGAGGGATAATTTTCTGTCGGAGAAAACATTTGATTAAAAGAATCTTCGAATCTCCCGAAAAGGGATTTTAAACTCCTGACTAAATGGACAACCGGATGAATATAACAAAATTTAATCTCTTTTATTAAGAAATTCCTTCACACAATTCGTATCACCCACTGATATTGTCAAAATTTCTAGATTTAGTTCATCATTTATTATTTTGATAAATTGTTCGCTTGAAATATCTGGATTGAGAGAGAATACGTTAAGTCCACCAGAATATCGTCTTTCCATCACATTCGCAATTGTGGTAATAATTGCAGGTTTATTTTGTATAAATTTGGTAATGTAATCTGAAACGTTAATAAAGCCATCATCCTTTTCAGAATGTAAAGACAATTCTCTCCATACTAATAATATTTCATCAAGGTGTGGCTTTTGAAGAATTTCAAAATCTTTTTTCGCACAATTTTGTAGATTATACAAGTATAATCTCTCTAATTCTTGATATTGAAGGTCATTAACTATTTTTCCTCGCCACAAGTATTTTCGATACTCATTAAATTTTCCAGACAAGGTGCCCAATTCTAAAATAAGTAGGGAGACATATGAAATGGACTTACTGCGGTGGATTTCCCGGTTCAATAGTTGCATTCTCTCATTTTCAGGTAGTATGGATAACCCTAGTTCAGTAATGTCCATTATATAATGATCGTTTTTCCTATAGCCCAGCGCTTTGGGCCTCTCATCTTTAACTAGCATTAACTGATCCGCAACTTCAAAAAAAGCGATAAGTATTGCGGAAATTGTTTCTTTGGGTGTGGTTTCATCCAAATAGTCATTCAATTTTTCTAAATATTCAGATGCTTTTGTCCATCCGTTATCGGTTTCTTGTTTAATTAAACTCTCGAACTTTTTTACGTAATATTGAGGGTCGGTTTGTGAAGTTAATTCAAATTTTAAATCCTTTAAGGAAATATCTGAAGGTTGCAATGTATACCTAAAAAATCTTGAAAATGTGTCTTCGTCACTACATATCCTACCTTTGTTCAATGAATGCGATTCATTATATATTATAATTTCATTAGCTAACCCGATTTTTTGCCCAAATCTAGACGCAACTATCGGAAATAAATTAAAAACAATTCGTTCAACAGGAATTTTTTCATCTTGCGATAATTCGTTCATCCATTTTTCGTGAAATGCTACGTAAATTTCATTCTTTATACCTCCCGCCCAAGACTCTTTAACCGGCTCAAACAAAAAGTATCGTGGATTTTCTCGAATTATTGAATAAATATTTGGTTGGAAAATCCTAATCGAATCGAGCAACACAAAGTCTACAAAATTCACTTCATTTTTTACACTTGGATATAAAAATTTTAAAGAATTTGTAAGATTTTTCACTCGTCTCGGATTAGTTAAGAAAAAGGACACTCCATTGTTATATGATTGAACCCAGTGTTTCCGTTCAAAATAATTTTCATCAGTTCCCTCGAAAATCATAGATAATTCTGCCTCAAAATAATGAGATAAAGACCATTTTTCTGGAGTGGGGAGGGGAATGGAAAATTGTACTATTTTTTCGAGATAGTTTCTAGCGAATTTACTATTTTTCTCTAGATTTTGATCTTGGTTTGAGTCATATGAAAATAAATCTTTTAATGCTTCTATTACTATGGACTCATCATATGCTAATAAGTATATGACATTTGGGAAATCTGCTAAAGATTTAATGCCTCTAAACAGTTGTCTAATTTCTTCAGGAGTAAGCCTATCAATATCATCGACAATGATTAAAATTTTAAAATCGATATTCCACAAATGAGTTTCAACTTCCTTTTTTAATAAAAGTACATTCTTCGAACTGTTTTCTTTTCTTGAGATGAAATCGCCAATAGTTTTTTTTGCATCAGAAGCAACTTTTGTTGATAACACAATTTTTTGAACTATGGGATCTGAATAGCCTGTTGCTATTGCCAATTCAGTTAATTTTGTAAAAATTATATTTAAATTATTGAGAATTTCCGGATGAATTCTTGAAAGGATGTCATAATTTCCAGACTTTGGAAACTCCTCTTTTAATTGGGAGAAAAACTGGACAACGATATCAGTTTGTCCTGAAAACATCCAAGGATTGAAATGTAAAATTAGGGGGATTTCTCCATCATTTAATGAGAGTTCATCTTTTTTATCTGTTAAATAGCATTCAGTGAATGAGAGTGCGGTAGATTTTCCACTCCCCCAAGGACCGGTCAATCCAATAACAAATCCATCCTCTGGTGTCATTTTTACAATATTGCGAGCGAAATCCTGCGAAAAAAGTTTATATCCCAATTCATCATCATTGGGATTTTTTTTAGGTTTATTCGGATCAATCATGGAAATAACTCAGTATAATATGTTATAAATTATATTGTTAATCTCTAGCACCTCCTAAAACCACTCCTTCCTCCCCCCAAAACCCATATCCCTCCCCCGGCAAAATACTAAAAGAGACAATGCCCTCACCCGTTGACGAACCCTGCGAACAGTGCGGCCTCTGCTGCCGGATCTTCGGCCCCGGCATTGCGCCGACCGCCGCGAACGTGTACGTCTGGATCGAGCAGGGCCGCACCGACATCCTGCGCTGGTACATTGCGTTCATGGAAGGCGGGACGCAGGTGCCGTGCACGAGCCTCACGGCCGAAGATCTCGGGAGCGCCGTCTCGTTCGAGATGCGGAACCCCGAGACCGGGGACTATATGCCCGTCTGCCCGTTCCTGCGCCGGGTGGCAAAGAACCGGTACCTCTGCGGGATTCACTTGGTCAAACCCGAGATGTGCTGCCATTACGAGCCGTGGATCTGGGGCGAGACCTACTTCAACAAGTGCACGGCCCTGAAAAAGATGGACAGTAAGTGCCGGTGGCCGCTGTAGATCGTCTCACGGAAATTTTTGTTTCCCGGCCGGATTGTGCAGGAGACCGGGACGGGATCGGTCTCTGGTTCTCGTCCTGCTCAAACCGTTTTTAAATATCACCCTGGTGACCGTGATAAATTTAAAATCAGATTGATCCGCTGCAACATCTAAAAATTATTCCTGCAATCTGTATCCTGCCCTGGCACCGGGGAATTCCAGAGGGGCCGTTGAAGTATATTTCAACAACTTTCGCGGCATTGAACGCGACAGATTGTTGGGATAGTCCCCCGGATAATTAATGGTACACTATTTTACGTGTAGCCCGTATTTATTGGGGATGCCACGCAGGTGACGGAGCCCCCGTGCCAGAGTGCAAATCCGATAATAATTCCAATAATAATCCCGATCACAAGGACAATTCCGATCCGGATAAGCAGCTTTTGTTCCATAGATACGCCTTCTCGGGCGATGGGGATAAATATGTTGTGCGGGGTTCTGGTGCATTGTCGGGACTTTTACCCGGTCAGTTGTGATGGGTTATGATGATCTCATGTTCATGAAGTCCCGCTGATGCAACCGCACAGCAGAGCCGAAATTCTTTTTGTCTGATATCCCAATATGGGACGTGATGGACGAAGCGATTAAGAACATTGTTCTGGTGATGGTGTGCCTGGCGATTCTCGGTTGCATTATTGCCGGAATCCACTACCTTGCCATCGATCTCCCGATCCAGCAGGCTGCACTCCACACACCCGCGAATGGTATGATGGACTCGTGGTGATCATATTGTTCACAACGAACGGCCGCACTCCATGTGCCCGCCAACGAGTGGCGGGATTGGCGGTACGGGATCTATGTGACAAAATTGAGTGATCGTTAAACTTTTTTAAAAAAGGTTGGTGAGGGTAAAAGCAGAAAATGACGGTTACCATCCCGTGAAGGGGCAATACCATTTCCCGTAGGAAGGACAGTCCGTCCGGTCGCATAAGGCATTCGTGACCGCAGCACCTGCCGTTACAACACCCGTCGCCCCCGTGAGAGGCGCGGTTACGGATTCTCCAAGTTTCTGACACATGATTGCTTCACTCCTTTTATCCGGGTCATCCACGATTGGATGAGATAAATACTGGTTCTTTAGTAAAACAGGATATACCTGGCGTTGAGTGAAAAAAAAATTTCACTCAAAAATTTGCCCTGTGCATGAGAGTGCTGCCGTCTTCTATAGCCGCCATAGTACCGGTCGGGATGATCATGGACTTTCCCATCACCTGACGGATCACCGGATACAGACCGGCTGGATCTCATTCCCGGAACCGGCTGAAGCACTACAATAATTCTATCGCTTTACTCACGTTCGCCGCCTCATCCGATTGTCCAGATTTCATGAGTGCATACATCTTTCCTGAAAGAACCCGTTTCGTAAGATCCGTATTCCGGATTCCTGACGCCAGGATATCATCGTAGATGGCGATGGCAGCCGGGTAATCTCCCTGCCCGGTGAGTTCTTCGGCCTGTTTCATCAGCTCATTCAGATCTTTCAGTACCGTGCTCTTCTTCTGTACCTGGGCCCCAAGGGCCGGGTCAGTCGTTGTGGCCCGGTCATAGCACGCGATGGCGTTCGTGAAATCGCCCATCTGTTCGTAGATGTCTCCTTCAGCAACCAGGAGTCCGGAGGCATTCGGCCGGATCGCGAGCGCCTGGTCGTACGCCGCGAGTGCGTCCCCGTTCCGGTGCTGCGCCATGAACGTGTCCCCCTCAGTCTTCCAGGCATCAAAGGATCTCTGTACCGGTGCCGGTGGCAGGGGCGTTGTCATAACAACGGGCGTGATCGCGGGGGTCGCGACCGGAAGATCCGGCGTCTCCACAGAAGTTCCCGCACCCATGAAGACGAGAATGAGGAGAATCCCGCAGAGCCCTGCGGCATATGCCATCCAGTGCGGCTTTGCGTGCGGCGGGGCCGGTCCGGGAGCGGCCGGTTTTGGCCCGGGCGAAAAATTCCCGGGTGGCCGGGCGCCGGTTCCTCTTGTCTCCCGCCGGACCGGGACCGGTTCGAGAATCTTATAATCCCGGTCATACTGCCGGCGTCTCTCCGGATCGCTTAAGATCTCATAGGCCCTGTTGAGCGCCTTCATCCGCTCTTCGGCATCCGGGGCGCTGTTAATATCGGGGTGATTTATGCGTGCGAGCCGGTGATAGGCACGTTTGATCGCCTCCGGTGATGCCGTGGGCCGGACACCCAGTATCTTGTACAGATCATCCGTGTTCATGGGAGTGCAAAATATTCCGCAGTTCTACCAGTACATACGGGAAATGGTGACATGAGTGTTGCGCATCCTGCGCCGGGAATCTGCCGGCCGATCATCCGGTTGATGGGCACCCGGTTTTTCCGGATTTTTTGCATTCTGTGTGGCATCCAAAAGGACGGGTGTACCCGGGATTCTCTCCCGGTTGTCATGCCATACCACGGAGACGTTGCCTGCGTGGCAGGAATTAAATATCCGGTCTGATGATGGTATCTCATGCCAATCATGGAATGGACAACGGACTTAAGCGTCAGTGTCAGAGAGATCGATGAGCAGCACAAAAAACTCATCGCCCTCATCAACAAGCTCCACGATGCCATGCGGGCCGGCCAGGGAAAGCAGGCACTTGAGGGAACCCTCCAGGAACTTGCCGCGTACACGGTCTATCACTTCCAGACCGAAGAAAAGTACATGGAACCGTTCAAATATCCGCGCCTCCCTTCGCACAAGGCCGAGCATGCGGCATTCGTGAAGAAGGTCACGGACTTCCAGAAGGAATTTGCAGAGAACCGGCTCGGGCTCACGCTTGAACTGATGAACTTCCTAAAAGACTGGGTCAACAACCACATCAAAGAGACCGACAGGCAGTACTCCGCCACATTCCGGGCCGGCGGACTCACATAATTTTTTTTGCGGCGCTCTTCATCACCGGACCCGCTCGTTCTCAAAAAAAGTTCCGGAGAATTATCCGGAAGTATTGTTCACGTACCGTTCATGCGTCCGGGTGAGGCGTGATCACAAAGATGCACCGGTCATCCCCGGAAGAGTAACAGTGGTCCTCAACCACCGTGACCGGGCAGTTGAGATGATCGGAGAAGATCGCGGTGAGCACCCCGATATCGAATATGCAGGCGCCGTGGCCGGTGACCGGGAGATCCTCGCATTCAAAACAGCCGTGAACCTCCAGCGTGAGCGGGTCGGTGCCGGCGAGCACGATCTTCCCAAGTCCATGCGCCTGCCAGAACGCATCCATCTTTGTTACTACGTCCGCAATCGTCTTTCCCGCAACCCGGGGGGCAAGAACCCGGCCCACCTGTTCGCCGGTCCGGCCCAGCACCGGGTCAACATTGATCCCCATCACCATCGCCTGCGTCCGGAATGTCAGTACGCAGTAGCGGAAGAACGAGACAATGTCGTCATCGGAAAAAGGCTCGTCTTTGCCGGCACCGTGATGGTGAGCCGGGACTTTTACATCCCGGTCGGTATTGGTGAGCCGGCCGATGGCATCGGACGAGAGCATGATCGTCCGCTTCCGGCTGTCGCGGGGATCGGGCTCTGAGACGATGAGCCCGGCCTGTTCGAGATCCCGGAGGTGGACGGAGATGGTGGACTTGGCCTTCTTTGTCTGTTCCACGATCTGGTCGAACGGGACCGGGCCCTCAGCGGCCAGCTCAAGGATCCGGACCTTGATGGGGCTGTCAACCGCCATTACGCCACCCTTTGTTGAGAAGAGCCGGACATCCTCGGCATGCATACCCGGTGCCGGCCCCTGCGGTTTTTTCACATATTCAATGTGCATCGCAAGGTTCATAAAGATTGTTCGCAAACAATAGAACATTCGTATCATTACGAACAATGTGATTGCCATGAAAGCAGAATCCTTTAAGATCGCTGATGGTGTCTACTGGGTCGGGTCGCTCGACTGGGACCTGCGGACCTACCACGGATACACGCTCGATGGAACGTCATACAACTGCTACCTTGTCTTTGGCGAGAAGACTGCGCTCATCGATAATGTCTACCCGGGCCACTCTGCCCAGATGTGGGGACGCATTGCCGACGCATTCAAGAAAGAAGGCAGAAAGGAGCAGATCGACATCATCGTCCAGAACCATGTGGAGAAGGATCACTCAGGCGCAATTGTCGAAATCCACAAGAAATTCCCGGCAGCGCCGATCTACTGTACCGAGATCGCTGAGGCAGGGCTCCTCCGGCATTTCCCGGATCTCAAAGGCGCGAAATTCCATCACATAACAACGGGCGAGACACTCGACCTTGGTAAGAAGACGCTGGCGTTCGTCCAGGCCCCGCTCCTGCACTGGCCCGACTCTATGTTCACGCTGTACGCGGAGAAGGGCATCCTCTTCCCGAACGATGCCTTCGGCCAGCACATCTGCTGCGCAAAGAGACTTGACACCGATATCCCCGAGCACGTGCTGATGGATGCCACGCAGAAGTTTTACGCCAACCTGATCGTTCCGCTGACACCACGCTTCCTGAAGAAAGCAGAGGAACTGACCGGCCTTGGCCTGATTGAGAAGGTGAAGATGATCGCTCCTGCCCACGGGCAGATCTGGACCAACCCGATGAAGGTTATTGGGGCATACGTGGGCTGGGCCTCCGGCTCGTCACGGAAGAACAAGGTGACGATCATCTATGACACCATGCACGGGTCAACGAAGATGCTCGCCCACAGTCTTGCCGAAGGCGTCATCGCGGGCGGCTGTGATGTGAAGATCTTCAACCTGCATGAAGACGAGCGCTCCGAGATCGTCAAGCACATCCTCGACTCAAAGGCAATCATGGTCGGTGTCCCCACCATCAACGACATGCCCTACCCGAGTATCGGTGATATCCTGTATTATCTCCGGGGCCTGCACTTCGACCGGACCGGCGAACGGTTTGCCCTCGCATTCGGCTCCATGGGCGGCAAGGGCGGCGCCGTGAAGATGGTGGCCGATGAACTGAAGACCGCGGGCTTCACGGTTGTCGGAGAACAGGAAGTCCTGTACGTCCCCGATTCCTCCGAACTTGACACAGCGTTTGCAGCCGGAAAGTCGATGGCTGAACGCATTACAAAATAATTTTTTCCCGGACTGCCCTCTGCCACGCAGGGCCCGGATTATTTTTCTGAACCGGAAATTTTTGAAAATCTTTTAGAGTTTTTTTTATCGCAGCGCCCGGCAGGATACCGATGTCGATCCCCGTCCCAAAACATTCACATCCCTTCACAGTCCACATACCCTTTGAAGAGCATGATCCCCCGCCCGCTTACCAGCAACCGCATAAGAGTCATCACACTCATTCCGCTAGGAAGATCCAATACCCCGTACAGGAACGATGCCCCATGAGCGGCGAGATGGATCTCAAGCTCGAAGCGCTCTCGAAATATATTGTCACGAGCCCGTCCTGGATCAAATCGTTTATCCTCATCTTCATTCTCTGCGGCTGTGTCGAGGTCATGACCATGCTCGGAACGGGAAGCGGGCTCATGCATCCCAACCTCTTCCCTGTTGCCGCGTACCTCGTCCCGGCGCTCGCGGCTCTTGCCTTCACCCCCTGGATGGCCCGGCGCTTCTCGGGAAAACTTGACCTGGGCTGGTCCGGGCTCACCGCCGCACTCGGCCTCATCATTGCGCTCTTCATCTCCCTCTCGCCCATCCTGCTCTTCCGGTTCTCATTCCCGCTCTTCTTTGCCGTCTCGCTCGCGCTCGTCTTTGCGTTCCGGATGCTCCTCCTCGCTGCCGTGATCGATTACCACCTCCGCAGGGTCGTAATCCCGGCGCTCCTCCACTCCGGTATTGCCGTTCTTCTGGCAACCCCGTTCCTGGGCCTGTCGTTTCTGCAACTCTCCGTTCTCCTCCATATCAGTTTCGCGGTGGCTGTGTACGCCTTCATTATTGTTATCGAACGCCCGATGAAAGCGAACTTCAAAGTCGGGCCGCTCGAACTCGCGAACGCCTTCCTTGCCCACCTGTCCGAAGGAAGCCACAAGCTCGACGACTTCTTCCGGAGTATTGGCGAGAGCGTGGTGGTCCCGCAGGTCTCGCTCGTAATCCGGCGGGATGGAAAGGAAGAGATCTTTGTCACGGTCCCAAACGTCCATCCTGGCCCCCTTGGCGAGATCGGGGGCAGCAACCTGCCCAAGATCCTGCACGGCATGTTCGGCAAAGGATCGATGGTCTTCCACGGCTCGGCCTCGCATGACTTCAACCCGGTCGATGAGGTGGAGGTGCGAAAGGTCGGGGATGCGGTCATCGCCGCCCGTCCGCAGACCTGCGCCAATGTCGGCTGCACGCGGTCGGCCCGGTACCGCTGCGGATCGGTGGATGTGCTTGCTCAGGCATTCGGTGACACGGTCATCGCAATTGCCACCCGGTCCCCGGTCGTGACCGAAGATCTCGAATTCTCGGTCGGGTTTGCGATCATGAAAACAGGGGAGAAATTTTTCCCGCACGTTGCCTTTGTCGATGCCCACAACTGCATGGACGCCTTGGAGGACGGGGTGCACCCGGGCACGGAACTCGCGATGGAGTACACCGGTGCAGCCGAGGCTGCATTTTCACAGACCGCAGAGAACGAACAGGTCTCGTTCTCGGCCGGGTATGCCCACCGTATGCTCCCATATTCCCGGGCGGAAGGATTTGGGGATCTCGGCGTTCAAGTCCTTGTCATCAACGCGGGCGGGCAGAAGACCGCGTATCTCCTCTTTGACGGCAACAACATGCAGACCGGCACCCGGGACGAGATACGAAGGCGGCTGCTTCATCTCGTGGACGAATGCGAGGTCACAACCACCGATACCCACGTGGTCAACACGGTCTCCGGCCGGAACCAGGTGGGGCTCCGGGTCAGCGTGGACACATTTTATCCACTCGTTGAAGAAGCCGTGAAGGCTGCCCTTGCGGATGCCGCTCCCGCCAAAACCGCAGGTTCGACCGCTTGGTGTCACGGGATCGTGGTCTTCGGCTCGCAGCGGATCTCTCAGATCGCATCCACGGTGAACGGCATGATGGGATTCCTTGTTCCCGTTGCGGTCATCATCGTCATCGGTGCCTTCCTGACCACCGCGATGGCGTACTTCCTGCTTGTGTACTCGTGAAGTTCACAAAAACCTAAAAAAAGAGAATGTTCAGATATACCGGTTCTTCCGCAGCCAGTCGGTCTGCGGCTTCAGGTACCGGTAAATGATATCGCACTTCTCGTCCTGGAAGCTCCACGGGACAACAATGACCGTGTCGCCTTCCCGGATCCACTGGCGTTTCTTCATCTTTCCCTTGATCCGCCCCATGCGGGTGACCCCGTCAATACACTGGACCTTGATATGATTTGCTCCGAGCATCGACTCGGCCATGGCAAACTGTTCGCGGGCCCATTTTTTCGGGAGCCGCACGCGGCAGACGGGCGTACCGTCCGGGTTCAGTGCATTCGGATCTGCTGCACCGGTATCGTCTTTCCTGTGAAAACCACTCATTCAACCAACTACGTTTGCTATCTGTAGGGGCTCTGACATGTTGAATGTATACCTGATACCAACAAAAAACGGGCTGAATTGTGCGGGAAATTTCCAAAAAAATAATTTTACCGGTTTTTGCTGGCATGATCCTGCAAAAAAAGCCCTCCCGGACAGATACATCTATGAACCCACGCACCAATTGACCCTCATCACAACATAGTGTGATACAGTATATCAGTCATTACGCCCGCGACATTCCTTAAAAAAACCGGGGGTTTTTAGGAATCACATGCCCGGGCCCCATCTCTTTCTCTATCGAACGGGTGGATCGATCAACAGTCTGTTACACAAAAAAATTCGGGAGTCCCCGGACTCCCGGGTTGATCAATAGCATAGAACAACAGTTCCGGGCAGGCTTTTTTTTCATGAAGAGCACCGTTCCCGGGGATAGTATCAATTGAGGAACGACATGTCACAACAACTCGGCGGACAGCAGATCTATATTCTCCGGCAGGGAACAACCCGCACAAGGGGAGAGGAAGCTCAGGGAAATAATATTGCAGCGGCGAAAGCAGTCGCCACTTCGGTCAGATCAACACTCGGGCCCAAGGGTATGGACAAGATGCTCATTGACGGCATGGGCGACATCATCATCACGAACGATGGTGCAACCATCCTCCAGCAGATGGACATCGAGCACCCGGCAGCGAAGATGATGCTGGAGATCGCAAAGACGCAGGACAAGGAAGTCGGCGACGGGACAACCTCGGCAGTGGTACTTGCCGGGGAACTCTTAAAGAATGCCGAGCAGCTGCTCTCACAGAAGATCCACCCGACCGTTATTGTTGACGGATACCAGCAGGCACAAACAAAGTCCCTGGAGATCTTAAACGCAATGGCAGTAACCGTAAAACCTGACGATCTGGCAATGCTCAAGCGTGTTGCCGAGACTGCGGTCAGCGGCAAAGGTGCAGAGGCATACAAGGACCTGCTCTGCGGGCTTGTCGTCTCGGCTGTCACGAAGGTAGTCGACCCGGACGGAACCGTGGATATCAAGCATGTAAACGTGCAGAAGAAAGTCGGCGGCGCAATCGGGGATACGGAACTGATCGACGGCATGGTCATCGATAAGGAACGGGCACATCCCGCCATGCCAAAGGAAGTCAAGAATGCGAAAGTCCTGCTCCTGAACGCGGCACTCGAATACAAGAAGACGGAAGTCGAGGCAAAGATCAACATCTCCCGGCCCGACCAGGTTCAGGCATTTCTCGATGAAGACGAATTGATGATCCACAAGATGGCCGACAAAGTGATCGCGACCGGCGCCACGGTGGTCTTCTGCCAGAAGGGTATCGACGATCTGGCCCAGCACTACTTGGCAAAAGGCGGGATCCTTGCCGTCCGCAGGGTCAAGAAGAGCGACATGGAGAACCTGGCCCGAGCCACCGGTGCAGCCATTGTCAACAGTCTCGATTCGGCCGCAAAAGGCGATCTCGGGGCTGCTGGTCTTGTGGAAGAGAAGAAACTTTCCGGGGGAGAGATGCTCTTCATCTCGAAGTGCAAGAATCCCCGGGCGGTCTCGCTGATCATCCGTGGCGGTTCGGAACATATCATCGATGATCTTGAACGGGCGATTCACGATGCCCTCATGGTCGTGAGTGTTGTCGTGCAGGACAAGAAGATTGTTGCCGGTGGCGGGGCACCCGAGATTGAACTCTCGCTCCAGCTGCACCGCTATGCGGCAACTATCGGCGGCCGCGTCCAGCTGGCCATTGAGGCATTTGCAAAAGCCCTCGAGATCATCCCGCGAACGCTTGCCGAGAATGCCGGGCTTGACTCCATCGACATGATTGTTGCGATCCGGTCAGCCCATGAAGCCGGAAAGAAGACCTATGGTCTCGATGTCTTTGCCGGAAAGCCGGTCGACATGCTCAAGGCCGGCGTTGTTGAACCCCTGCGGGTGAAGACGCAGGCGATTACGAGCGCCACCGAGGCGGCAGTGATGATCCTGCGTATCGATGATGTCATCGCCTCCTCGCGATCTGCCGGGGGCCCGGGTGGCATGCCGCCCGGAGGAATGCCGCCGGGTATGGGCGACTACTAGGTATGCGTGCATACATTTACGAACAGAAAAAACAATGGTGACAGCATGACGGTTAAAGTAAAATTTCTCATGACCGGGGAATATAACAACGGGGAATTCAAGTATCTCGATCTCAGTCAGATCACCCAGTTGCGGATATCCCGGCTCCGCAGCGACTCTGAACTACTCGCAACGACTCCCGAGAATCCCCAGCCGAACACTCCCTATATCATTGCCCGGCGGGATCACGAGTACGAACTCCAGAAGATCCTTTCCGATCTCCAGCAGCTGAAAAGGGAGACGCGGGACGTCATCTACGAGATCACCGATACCGATGCCCGCCGCGTACAGGCCTGATACCATCCCCCCTGTTTTTTTATTATTCTGAATGGTTGAACCGGGTATCTCTATCCCATCATTAGATACGGTCGGAGCACCAATACAGTACATAATCTTAAACGGTTTTGTCAAACGCGGATCTGTTCTTGATCATATCACCGCAGAAAAAAACCTGCGGGCCACACCATATCCAGAATAAAACCATTTTTGCACCGGTGCATTGTAGGCAGTGATGCTACTCGCCTGTTGGCACCGCATGACAACATCCCAGGAATCCCGCAATGAGAGAACGAAAAAAGAATCCAGAAATTAATGGCACCCGTACCGGGTATGTAATCCGGTTCACCTGCCCTGCATGCACTGCCGAGAACATCATCATCACCAAGACCCCTCGGGATCATTACAAGGAGAGCCGGGATGCCAGCTGCCGGAAATGCCGGACCCGTTCCACCATTCTCACCCCGTATATGACCCATAAGATGGATGCATATAACGTACCGGCCGATGTGCCGGAGATTGCGCCGTGATCCGGTTCACGGGATAATTCTTTTTTAATTCCGGGAGATCTCCGGTTCTGTGCGATCAGGCACTACACATAATCTGTCAGACACGCCCGATCGATCCTATCGATTTGCGGGCTCGGGGGTTCCGGATCAGACAACGAAATACCATATGATGCCGATGCAGACGATCGCAGTTGCGATCCGGAACCACCAGGACTTCCATGTGGGCTGGCTGTCGGCAAAATCGTACGAGAGCAGATCGGTGTCGTTCTGCTGCATCATCCGTTGCAGCCAGGTGCGGGTCATAATGCACGCTCCCGTTTTGAAAAAATGATGCCGGAGACACGCTCCTGCAGGTTCCGGTCTTGGAGTACTCTTCCCGACCGTGTGGATCTCGCGGTGCAGGTCACAGCAGTCCGCGGGCCTCATCGATCAGTTCTATCGTATAGGCATGGGGATAATCACATTTCTTGAAGGGGGCGGTCCCCTGGATAAAAAAGCCAAACCGGGTGTCCCGGATGTGATTGGAGTACAGGAAATTCAGCATGGCGCTGATCGACTGGGAGGATCGTTCCGGCAGGTGATGGAATTGTGCAATATCCCGTGCGGTGACCACGGCATGGCTGATGTGGTTCATGAGCAGGTAGGTACAGATGAGGCGGGCACAGTCATATCTCCGCGTTGAATCTGTCCTTCTCCCTCCCATCCCCGTCTCCGTTCTTACACTCCCATTGCCTCATCGGGAGAAAGAGTTATGTATCGTTCACCGTTTCAAAAGCAACCTCACGTGATCAGGTACCCGCTCTCTTCAGGTACCACGGAGGACGATCGTCCGTTCTCTCGCGGGCACCATACATCCGCAAAAAATGAGTGCGATTTGTGTGCTCACGGCTATTGGGTAACAATCCTTAATTTGTACTGAATCGCCCGGTTTTTATTGAGAGGAATCCAAATGAATACCATGAAACAATATTTATTCTCATTCCTTGTGCTGCTGGCTCTCGGCATTTTTCTGTTCACTGCCGGCTGCACACAAACCCGGGCCGGTGATATCCCGGGAACTCCAATCAGTACGAATACCATACAGCCGATAACGTATATCTCCAATGAGACGCTCGTCGCCTTTGTTGACCGGGCGGTCGCCTATGCCAAGACCCATGGCCGGGATGTGGCCCTTGCAGAGTTCAACAACAAAAACGGGTCCTTCATACAGGGGGAACTCTACATCTATGCCTATAGCTTCAACGGCACAACGCTCGCTCACCCGATCAACCCGGAATCGGTAGGAAAGATCCGCGAGGGTGCGAACGGGGTCTTTGTCACGGAGATGGGGGCTGCGGTCAGGAACGGGAGCGGGTTCTACCGGTTCACGTACATCAATCCCCTGCACAACAACACGCTCGAATCCAAACTGGGATATGGCGCACAGGTGGATGATGACTGGTGGCTTGGTTCCGGGGTATACAAGGGACCGGTAAACCAGACCGGCTGAATGCAGAGATCCCCTTTGAACATTGTTCCGGCTAATCCCCCGACTTCATTGCATATACCGTGATTCGGAGCGGATCACCCACCTTTTTTTAGCCTGCCCGCGAATAACCTTTCATGGAAATTACCCGACCGGGAACGGATAATGCAGGATTAAATCTCCTGATCATCTCCATCTCTCTTGCAACCTTCATGTCGGCACTGGATGGAACAATCGTCAATATTGCCCTGCCGACCATATCCGCGGCCTTTGATATCTCTTCGACTACGGTCAGCTGGATGGCGACCATCTACCTCCTCGTACTTGCTGGCTGCGTCCTCATCTTCGGCAAATTGTCCGATGGCATAGGATTCAAGAAAGTCTTCCTCACGGGATTTCTGATCTTCACCATAGGATCGCTCTCATGCGGTATCCTTCCCGATCTCCTCTCCTCATTTCCCGTGCTCGTGGGGTCACGTGCCTTCCAGGCCATAGGAGGTGCCATGATCACGGCGATAGCGCCCGCGATGGTGGCCGCGTACATCCCCATGAAGATGAAAGGAAAAGCCATGGGAATCATCATGACGGTGGCCGCACTCGGGACCGCCATCGGGCCGACCATCGGCGGCGTGCTCACCCAGTACCTCTCCTGGCACTGGATCTTCTTCATCAATGTACCGGTGGGAATTGTCGCGATCCTGTTGGGCGCAAAAGTAATCCCAGCCTCAACACACCACGATATGCCTGCCGGTTTTGACAAGTACGGTGCCTTGTTGATCTTCACCGGCCTTGCGGCCCTACTCTTTGCCGTGTCGGAAGGCGTGACTCTCGGCTGGACATCCCCGGTCATTCTTTGCTCCCTTGCACTTGCCATCCTCACCCTCGCGTACTTTGTCTGGCACGAACTCAAAGTCGCCGACCCGTTACTGGAACTCCGGCTCTTCAAAAACCGGAATTTCCTGATGACAAACCTCATCGTAAGCCTGCTCTTCTTCAGCTTTGCCGGAATCAACTACCTGCTCCCGTTCTATCTCCAGTACGTCAAAGGGTATGGCGTCTCGGATGCCGGGCTGATCCTCTCCGCTCTCTCGATTGCCATGATGATCGCCGGTCTTCTCTCCGGGGCATTATTCAACCGGGTGGGCGGCAGGAAGCTCTGTATCATGGCAGGTATCCTGCTCGTAATCGGGTATTATATGCTGACGCACCTCCGGGTCGATACCCCGACCGGGTACGTGGTACTCTGCCTGTTCGTGCTGGGGTTCAGCCTGGGCATGATGATCACACCGGCTTCGAACATGATCATGAACTCGGTGGGAAAGCGATACCAGGGCATGGTCTCCAGCCTTACGAGCCTTGAGCGTTTCGCGCCCCTGACACTGGGCATTGCCTTTGCCAACCTGGTCTTTATCCAGGGGATTGCTGTGATAGCCGGTGAAAAGGGGATCACGGAGAGTGCACCGGCAAACATCAAACTGGCCCTCATGACGGCCGGGTTCGATCTCGCCTTCTTTGCCTCGCTCATTATTGCGGTGATCATCCTCATCCTAGCCATCTTTGCAAAACAGGAAGTGCACCCCGATTATCTGTCTGGGAACGATGAGGATGTCCCGCCCGGGATCATATAAGAGAATTGAGTCACCTATTTTTTCGTATTTTTTAACCAGTTACAGGTGAACCGGATTTCCGGTGCCAGAAACCCGAATACAAGGCATTCCTGAAAAACCGGATATTCCCGTATATCCCGGATCATTTTTATCGATCATTCACACGTGATTTTCCTGTTCTGATATCCTGATAAAAAAACAGACATATTGTTGCAGGCCATGAATTACCATCCGATCAGGAAGTAGTATGAGGGGGGCCTTAAAGGGGAAGAATCATCATACCCCGGTGCATATTGCTGCATAGGAGCAGGTGCATGCAATCCCCGGGCCAGACATTTCACGATGCAATCATTGACTTTTTGCCGGATGCAACATTTGTCATCGATCGGGATGGCAGGATCATTGCCTGGAATAAGGCAATGGAGGTGATGACCGGGGTTCTGGCAGAGTCCATGCTCGGCAAGAGCAACTACGAGTATGCCCTCCCGTTTTACAAGGACCGTAAGCCAATGCTTGCCAACCTGATATTCATGCCCGAGGCGGAAATCGAAAGGAGGTATGATTCCGTGGAGCGGATCGGCGACACGCTCGTAGTCGATATCTTCATTGAGAATTTCCGGCCGGGCGGTGCCTTCTTCTGGGCGAAAGCGAGTCCGCTGTATGACCCGCAGGGTAATGTCACGGGTGCGATCGAGACCATCCGGGATATTACCGACCGGAAACGCGCTGAGCAGGAGATGGTCCGGACCACCCGGAAGATGTCCGAGATCATCGACTTTTTGCCGGATGCAACATTTGTCATCGACCTGGAAGGAAAGGTCATTGCGTGGAACAAGGCAATGGAGACGGTGACCGGCGTTCCGGCAGAGTCCATGCTGGGCAAGGGCAACTACGAATATGCGCTCCCGTTTTACAAGGAGCGCAAGCCGATGCTTGCGAATCTCATCTTCATGCCGGAGGTTGAGATCGAAAAACGGTATGATACGATCGAACGAATCGGCGACACGCTCATAGTGGATATCTTCATTGAGGATTTCCAGCCGGGCGGGGTCTTCTTCTGGGCGAAAGCGAGTCCGCTCTATGACCCGCAGGGAAACGTTACCGGGGCCATCGAGACGATCCGGGACATCACGATCCGGAAACGTGCCGAGCAGGAGATCGTCCGGTCAAAACGGAGTCTTGCAGACATCATCAGTTTTCTTCCCGATGCTACGTTTGCCATTGACCGGGAGGGTGTTGTCATTACATGGAACAAGGCAATGGAGGAACTGACCGGCATTCCTGCGGCCTCCATGATCGGAAAAGGGGATTTTGAATACGCCACTCCCTTTTACCATGACCGGAGACCCATGCTCGCAAACCTCATCTTCATGCCGGAGGCAGATGTAGAAAACCTCTATACCCATGTGGCACGGGAAGGGGACACGCTTGTTGTGGACACGTTCATCCAGAACCTGCGGGGCCGGGCGGGCAGGTACTTCTGGGCGAAAGCGAGTCCGTTGTATGATCCGCAGGGGAATATTACCGGGGCCATCGAGACGATCCGTGACATCACCGAACGCCGCGAGATGGAGGGGAAACTTGCCCGTTCGAATGCCGAACTCCAGATTGCTGCAGATATCCAGAGAAGCTTTATGCCGGAGGTTATCCCCCAAATCACGGGATTCGATATCGCAGCCAGGACCGTGATGGCAAAGGAAGTTGGCGGCGATTTCTTTGATGTGATCCCCTTCGAGATCATTGCCCTTGACAAAGGAACACTCGGGCTCATTGTTGCCGACGTTTCAGGAAAAGGCGTACCGGCTGCCCTCTTCATGGCATTATCCCGGATCGTGGTCCGGGTGAATGCCCTCTGGCACCGTGACCCGGCAAAAGCGATCTTTGACTCCAACAATATTATTGCACAGGATTCGAAGTCCGGCATGTTTGTCACCCTCTTCTTCGGGACGCTGAAGGAGAAGGACCGTACCCTGACCTATGTCAATGCCGGCCACAACCCGCCGGTGCTCTTCCGGAGCCGTGACGGCGCGATCGAGGAACTCATGCCCACCGGTATCGTGCTGGGGGCCATTGAGAACCGGGAATATTATTCAGAGTCCGTGACGATCAATCCGGATGATGTTCTTGTTATATATACGGATGGCGTTACGGAATCGATCAATGCACAGGAAGAGTTATTCTGTGAAGAGCGGCTCTATAAGATCCTGCGGGAGAACGCCACGCTCCCGGCACGGGAGATCATTGATCGAATCTTATCGGGGATTGTGGAATTCACAGGAGATATGCCGCAGTTTGACGATATCACGCTGCTCGTGATCAAAGGAACCCGGTGAACGGATGCGTGCATAAGAGCCGGCCCATGGATTATCAGTGAACCGTAAGTACAAAACGATTCTTCCCGCAGTTCCCGGTCGTCATAACAAAAATTCATCTCCAAAAACCCCCGTTCAGTTGTCCCATGCCCTGCAATGCTCTCCCCACATCTTCGCTACCCATAGTGCAGGTTTATTAATCCAGAACTTCTTGTTTTCTGCATGTACACCCGTGAGGCCTCGGCCCTCGATCTCTTTACGGACTCGATCCGGCTCATGGGCGATGCCACGCTCTGCGGCGTCATGGAGTTCGACCGACCGCTCGATCCGGGTATTCTTGAAGAGGCGGCACAAACCTGCATTCGTGCCCACCCCATCCTTCACAGCCGGCTCGTACGGGGCCATGATCCGGCCGTCTGGGAGATGATAGAAAAGATCACCATTCCCCCTCTGCAAGTAGAGGAGTGCCCTGACGACTATCACCCACTGGTTGTCGGGCCGGTGGATCCGTACGGACCTCTCCAGGTCCGTGTGCGGCTGCTGCGGAGACCGTCCGGGGATGTGATCGTCATCAACCTTGCCCATGCTGCCGCGGATGCCTTTGGCCTCCATACGCTCATGCACCAGCTGCTGGAAGAGTACACAATGCCCGGCAGCATCCCCCCCGCGGAGGGCGGAATTCCGGCACGCGACACGCTCTGGACCCGGGCACTGGCACGGGACCGGATGCCGGGCCCCTCCCCTATGGCCATGATCGACCCGATGTGGCCCGATCCCTTCGGGACATCACAGGGACCCACCTCATTTCACCGGGCATGTCTCCAGCCCCGGGAACTGGATGCCATCCGTGCCCATGCCAAGGGTTATGGAGGAACGCTTAACGATGCGATACTGGCTGCCTACTACACCACGATGAGCAACCTCACCGATTACCGGGGGCCGTTCTCCCTCTTCTTCCCCGTGAACCTCCGCCAGCACCTGCGGGATGGCTCCCGGGTGATGAGCAACCAGGCCACCAATGCCTGCATTCCCCTCGAATGCGCAAAAGGAGAGGGGATGGAGGAGATCCTCTCCCGCATCATCTGCGGGACACGGAAGCACAAGGAGGGATGTATCGGCATCCCCGAGCAGGTGGAGATGGATGCAGGCTGCGATCCGGAGGGCCGGAACATACAGGCGATGGTGGAGCAGATGGCATCCCAGCAGGACCGGGGGCTTGCCGATATCTTCATCTCGAATCCCGGGTTGCTCACCCTGCCGGATGTACCGGGGCTCACCAATGCCTATGTCTGCTACCCGGGCGGTTTTATGCCCACAACCTGTTTTATCACGAGCACCTTCCGGGACCGGATGACGGTAACGATGGGCTACCAGGATGGCCTGAAAACAAGAGAAGGAACGAGACGGGCACTGGATCTCTTCCTGCATCATCTCCGCTCGCTTGGGGATGACAGGACCCGGGTTTGAGCATCCTCCCGCTCTCACTATCCGTAATGGCCTCCCGTACGAAATCCGTACCGTTACCGGAACAGTTCGTGCAGGGAGAAGCGGTGCGGGCCAAGTCGTCCGTCAAAGTTCGATGCCCCGATATGGGTTGCCTTCCCGGTCTCCGCCGCGGCCCGGATACCGGCCCTCATGGCAGCCTGTATCGCCGCGTCATCCGTCCCGTTCATGACGATCTCGTAGATCGAATTCACGCCATCGGGAACAAGGGAGTCGGAGATCCTGCCTTTCAGGGTGGGACAGAACATATGGTTGGTGCTCGCGGGCATCGGGAAACGGTAATTTTTGCTCGCCACCTTGGACCCGCTTTTCACAATGCCCCCGGCAAAACTCATGATGATGCCCTTCATGCCGGTGATGGCTCGGGCGCCTGCGGTCGCTGCTGCAAGCGCTGAGGGCTGGTCCTTACCCATGATAAGGAAATTTCCCCCGGCAATACCCTTCACGGTGCCAAACCGCTCCTCGCCAATATAATCACCCTCCATCACCGGGATCTTCCAGCAGTTTCGTCCGCCCACAACGCACCGCTCCTCGTACCGGTCCCCGAAATAGTGCATCCGGATCGCAAACCGAGAGGGAGCATCCGGCAGGCCGTCAAAGGCACTGGCGGTCGGTGCCGGGAGCACGCACTGGGAGACCCGTGCCGCAACATTCACCTTCATGTTCTTCTTCTCGGCACAGATCAGGATCGAGATACCCGGCCGGTTGTCCGGCGTCTCGCCGGGGGGAATCTCACGTTCGATCCCCGCTTCGCAGGGGCATGCGATCTTGGAGCTGGCAAACCCGGTTGCGTTCGCGGCCGCGATATATGCCCATTCCTTTGTTGCCGCCGTGATGATGACCCGCGAGATCCACGTCGGGAATGCCTCGGCAAACGTATCAATGATCACTGTACCGTTGATCTTTATGGTGGCCATGTCCATCAGGGATATACGATCCCGTCCTCCGTGACAATATGATCCATGCGGACATCGGTCTCATCCAGCGGAAGCGAGGTGTACTCCTGGCAGGCAAAGGCAATACCGATCTTGCGGAGATCGGGGAATTTCTCAAGGAACCGGTCATAGTAGCCGGCGCCATACCCGATCCTCCCGCCGGTCCGGTCAAAGCCGAGCATCGGGAGGATGATCGTCTCCACGTCCTCGCCCCGGGCCGGGATCTCACTGCCGATCGGTTCAGGAACACCGAACGTGCTGGGGACCAGGGCAGCAAAGTCCCGCAGGTACGAGAGCCGGAGGCTCACATCCTCCTTGACGATGATGGGGACGATCACCGGGTTGTTGCGTTCCAGGAGTGTGGTGATGATCGGCACTGTGTTGACCTCCTTCTCCTTTGAGGTATAGGCCATCACGGTCTCGTCATCCCGGATGAGGGTCATGAGGTGGCGGCAGATAGCCCCGCTCCTGATGAGACGGTCTTCCGGTGCCATGGCGTCCTTGCGTTCCCGCAGGATCGCCCGTATGCTGCTTTTCTGCTCCCGCATGGGCAGTAGTAGAGAACGGAGGTATTTATGTTTTTCCGGAATTATCTACGGTTAAAAAAAAGTCATCTCCCGGAACGGGAATAATCCCCCCGGAGATGGTTATAAACAGGAGTTACAATAAGATGAGATTAAAAAAAATTACTGGATGCTCTCCAGCTTCTTTTCGAGCACATCAAGTCCCCTCTTGACATCGTCAAGGGTCTTACCCCCGGTGAGGATGATCTTCCCGGACGAAAAGATCAGGACAACGATCTTGGGATCATGGATACGGTACACAAGCCCGGGGAACTGTTCGGGTTCGTACTCCACATTCTCGATGTTGAGCGTAACGGCCATCTTGTTGAGATTGATGTATCGGTCGAGATTGAATGAGCAGACCATATTGGTAACGGCAACCCGGGGCTCTTTCAAGGGTGTTACACCGGCAGCTTTCAAGGATTTAAGGACAATGGCAAGCCCTTGCGCAAGTGCCTTGTCATTACGGACGCCTGTTATCACAATCTTGCCCGATGAGAAGATCAGGCACGCAATCTTGGGATCCGCGATACGGTATACTGCACCGGGAAACCGTTTCTTATTGAGCTCGCAGTTCTCGGTCTTCTCTGAAAAGTCCACAAGATCGATGGACTCCGCAATGACACCGGATGCAACGATGTTCTCAATCTTCAGGGACTCATATTTTTTTTCGACCATCTTCATTGAATGACGTCCAGTACACCATAAGACTACTGGACAACCTTTATGAGGGGTCCGGAGGAGTCCATCAAAATCCAGATTATTATGGAGCATTGATGCAGGGGCGCATCACAGGACCGGTCAGATTCTTGTGGGCGGGCATTGGTGCTGACAGGGTCTGGTTCATCACCTGCACTATTCTTAAAGATCAACGGGGATCATGTTAGTACGGAAATGCTCGTCTGGATTTACTGGCTCGTCAGCCTCACCCTTGTCACGTACTCATCCGTGTATATCATCCGGCATTATCCAAAGTACGCATTCACTGCCCTGGTCGGGTTCTATATCATCTACCTTGCCGCATCGCAGGTTCTGGCCGTGCGGATCATTGAGTTCAATCTCGGCTTCATCATGCTCACGGCACCCGCGGCGGTCTTCATCTATCCCTTCATCGCCCAGGTGATCGACATGATCAATGAAGTGTACGGCGTGGCAATGACCCACGTTGCCATCCTGATCGCCTTTGGCACGCAGGTCCTGCTGGTCATCTTCTTTGCGATGATAAATTCCCTCTCTCCCGCACCGTTCTTTCCCTATGAGGAGGCATGGCAGGGAATCTTCAGTATGAGTATCCGGATCACGGCCGCCAGCTGGATCGCATTTTTGATCTGTTCGAACGTGGATGCCTATGTCTTCGATACGATCAAGAAGCGATTCCTCAAAAGAGAGAAGGCATTCCGCCGCGGGACCATGGCAAACCCGTGGGTATGGCTGCGATCGAGCGTCAGCGATGCGGTCAGCCTCTCGCTCGACTCGCTCATCTTTGTCGTGATCGCATTTGCCGGTGTGATGCCCCTCGTGCCGCTTCTTATCGGCCAGGTTGTGATGAAGAACATCATCGGGTTCATCGACAATCCATGGTTTGTCTGGTATAAATCCATGCTGAACAAGGATGCAGGACCCGGTACAGAAAATCCTGTAGCGCCCCCATAAGCCCGGAGTTCTGTCCGCGTCTCACGAAACAGATGCAACTGCTAGATGAATTGGCACGGTCATTGCGATCATGGGAAAATGTACCCGATCATTCCCCTGTTTTCCCTGCTTGGTATCCGGACCAGGAATTTTTCCGGTTTGATCGTCACCCGG
Source organism: uncultured Methanoregula sp. (assembly GCA_964592875.1). Lineage (GTDB taxonomy): Archaea > Halobacteriota > Methanomicrobia > Methanomicrobiales > Methanospirillaceae > Methanoregula. The sequence continues at coordinate 310,648 of CAZQGG010000004.1, read as the reverse complement.
GATAAAATAAAAAATGAAAAAATTTATCGTATGATCTATATGTTTTGATGCTGAACAGAAAAATCAGAAATTAAAAAACGGATGCAGGTTATGCGCCGACCTGTTTTGTCTGGAACTTGGGCCGGACTTTTTCAGAGAAAAATTTTCCAATCTCATCCGAACGCATGAGATCGGCATAGACCTTCGGGGGGACGCCCGAATACTGGTACACGTACCCTGAGGAGAACTCGATCTCCAGGATCTTTGTGCTGTCATCATATCCCACTGAGCGCAGAATCCGGGACTTCACCGACAGTCTTTCCACGATATCACCACTGACTAACAAGCGCCCTGAGGGGTTAATGGTTTTTATCCGTGATTGTGGGGACATCAGGATCCATGACGGTAATCTTTCCCCATTTAATACGATCACGTCCATGGTCCTTTGTGCGGTGCAAACGGGACCGGAACATACCCCCTCCCCCCAATCAGGCGGATCCACAAAAAACATATTATCCTCATGATACGATCCCTTTCTTATGAAATCCGGTGTGAGTATTGTGGAGGATACCGAAGAGAACCGGCAGATCTGCCGGAAGACCTGCCATGCCTGCCCGAGCTACCGGCAGAATTCTTATGGACGATATCAGCCTGACGCACTCTTCTGTGCCTGCGGAACATCTATGGCGCCGTCAAAGAAAGAGGCCGGCTGCTATTGTCCGGCTTGCGAACTCTATGCGAAACACAGCCTGGTCATCGGGCACTTCTGTTCCAAGGGATAAAGGAATTTTTTTTAATTATCCTGTTGTTGATCATTATTACGCTCAGGGCGGTTACATTCAGATAGACCCGGGTTTTTACCCGGATTGTCCGAGTAAAAAAACCTATAATAGATCATCGCAAAACTGAATTCTTATGTTTGAATCCAAACAACCTGCTGTAGAGGATACCGAAGAGAACCGGCAACTCTGCAGGAAGTATTGCATCAACTGCCAGAACTACAAGAAACACTCCCTGGAAAAACACCAGCCCACCGAACTCTTCTGCGCCCGGGGGCAGTCATCGGCCACCTCCATGAAAGTGATCGGCTGCTTCTGCCCGGCCTGCGAGCTCTTTACGAAGCACCATCTCCGCGGCGGATACTTCTGCGTACGGAGATAGGCGATCTTTTTTGCCGGATCGTGTTCTTTTAAGAATTGAGAAAGTTTCCGGATTTTTTTAATTTTTAAAATCCGGATAATGCACCGGATGTTCAATTGCGTTACGGATGCACCCGGGCCTTGGAGAGTTCCCCGGATTCTGTTATGGTCACTTACCGTGGAAATACGCGGTCCCGGTTTCCGGCTATCATGATGTGATTCATTCTTCCCGGGTGACCCCGACACGCCATGCTGCCCCATCGATCCCTGCGGTCTCCCAGACAGCTACCTTAGTAACGTTCCGGCTCCATGCACGATCCCAGAAGGTATAACGTCCGGTAGCCGATGGCTCCTGTACAATCCGGTTCACAATTTCCTGCATGGCAGGATCCGCATAGATCGAATCGGTGAGAATATTTTTCCCGATCTCTTCCGGGGTTGTATCGTAGATCTCGGTTCCTTCGGATTGGATGACCCAGACATCATACGGAGTACCGTTGATCACCGGTTCAATATGCGGCTTCAGGAAGACCTCCGGCGTATAGGTGATATCAACATAACCGAGGTACGTTCCGGATGCAGAGAAGACCGGGTACGTCTGAACTACCGCATTGAACCCTTCTATCATGGGAAAGACCCTGCTGACCGTGGGCGCCTGCTTCATGTTTGCAGTTAGTACGTGCTCCTGCCCGTTCAGGTTCGTTCCGGCATAGCCTGCATATTCCTCAGGTACAGCGGCAAGGACAATACCCTCGGGCGAGATGGTCCATGATGAGAGTGCCCACGGGTAATGCTGTAAATTATCTGACAGGGCATCCTCAGCGCTCTTGCCGGAGAGGCCGGTCACGGAGAGCGTCTTTGAAGTATTCGCGAGCCCGGCCCTGATATCGTAAAGACCGTTGTTGACGGATGCAGTGATCTCTGTGGCTGTCACATTCATGTCAGCGGTCTCCGGTTTGGTCGCAGGAGCCGAACATCCCGCAAACAAAACGGATGCGGCAAAGATACCAAGGATCGCAATCAGGGGAAGAACGTTCATTCCTCCTATATTGCCCGTGAATCCCAGATGAATTTTTTGAAGAAACTTGAAGTAAATATCTCAAAACTTTGTCTTTTTGTGTCAACGTCTGATAGCGCGCATATAGGCATTAAAATTGATTTTTTTAAATAACACATTGTTGACTGTAAAAAATAAAAAAAGTTTTCAATCCTGATTTTGAGGGTTGCTTTCGTTAATCTTCATTTATAATCCCTAATGTGCTTTATCTTATTTTTAAAGAAATTACATAAAGAAAATAATATATAGTATAATTTGCTAAAGAAACTCGATTAAAAATGGGAAAACCTTATGACAGTGAAAAAGTAGCCGTTGCTAAATGCCGCAATGGAGAAAAAACTGTAAAAGATGTGACAACAGGTAAATATCATAATGTTCGCGCCCGTCCAAAGAAGACAAAAAAAAGCTCTGGGCTGTTAACATTTAAGGACACAGCCCCGATTAAACAAAAATGGGGTAGTAAAGACTGATATAATTCCCATTGCATTTCGATAGAACCATTTCTTTTCTCTTCTGTATTGTTTTTGATGTGTTGCCTTTTGTTGCTGTGACTTATTCTATATGAGCCTAGAATTCATGGAGTTCACAAACTAAATTATCCGGTTCATCTCCTCCAAGATTCATCCAAGCCAGAAAATTCACGTCATATGATGGTGCCTGATACAATACTGATGGCTCAACAAGTTTTTTGTTTGATATGACAGTCTCAATGTGAATATACTCATTCTGTTGAATTTTAGGTCGCATAATCTGCGAGAGAGCACGGGATGGCTGGAAAGCCCGAACGCGGTGCCCGACACCACCAAACTGTTTTGAACGGGGAGCCAACCAGATACAGGTATTGAAAATCACATCATATTTTGACCATTCAGGTAAATCCCCAATAGAAGTTTTCCCGAGATACGCCATAGGATACGCGATAAACGATTTGATATCCTTAAAATCACGGGGCTCTTTAAGCTCAACTCTCATCCCGTGTTTGGCGGAGCCCATCCCGAGAGTTTTATTCCAATGATGTGTCAGTATTCCGAGAATCTTTTTTGTGGGACATTCATCAAGGAAATACAGGTTATGGGCATGAACGTATCCCGATTCTGGATGCCCTTCAAGGATGGAAAGAGACTTGTCAGTATTCAGATATTTCCGGAGCAAATCTTTTGCTTTACGGTGAGCCTCATGGAATTTGCCCAGGTATGCCATATGAGAAAGGCCCCCTAAACGTGGTGTTTTCGGAGATGCATGAGTCCCCGTTAATGTCACCATCATAGTATAATTCGGGGCTTTATCGGGATTGAGTTGGTAATACCATTGAAGATTGTAGAGCTGGAACAGAATCAGGTTGTCATAGGTCTTTGTCCAACGGTGTTTATACTCAATTTCGAATTGTACCGGGTTGGGCGCATCTGTGGGGTCATCAGGATTGAGAGAAAGCCCCTTGAATCCGATTTTGCAGTTACTGGTGGAATCAAGGTACTTATCAAACTGGACGACCTGTTTATGCATATATTTCAGGAAAGAATCGCGCCTGATTTCTTCCAAAAGGGAGGGAGAAATCATTCTTCCACCTTCACACAGGCGGTATTCCGAATTAGTCTATAGTAGCCGAGAGAGGGGGCGGCCAGCCGCCCCCTCTGGGGGTCCCCCCCAACGCCCCCTCGCAGGCCAAGCCCAAAAAAGCCCTTACGGGGATGGACAAGCATCCCCACGGGCTTTTTATGGCATGTCCCGCTAACGAACGATGGATCCCGCTTCGCGGGCAGGGCGGTTGACGGTTGGCACGCATACGATACGGTTGATGGCTGGGAGTAATCGACAATGAGAACTTTCCCTGTCTGAACGAGAGCAAGAGCCATTTTCTGATAGACGGGATATAATTTCTCAAAATCAGCACGGGCTATTACAAACGGTTGTATCGACGGTAAAATCCCGCCCCGCGTGATATTACTCCCATGCATAAACATGCTGGATTATTAAATGGTATAAACCTTGCTCCGTTTCCAAAATAGGGCTCAAAATTTAATCCGAATTTAAAAAACAGGCTGAAAATTTAATCAGACGATTAAATGGTAATCGGACGGTAAATTTGGAGGCGTTATGAGAAAGAGAAGCGTATTTTCGTTGTATTAGCAATTTAATGTCTGCGGAATATCTCTTGGGCTTGTGTATCGTTCTCAAACAAGCCTTGGAGGGTATCAGAAATCGCGCGCAATCGTTCCTGTTCCTCTTCGATTTTTGAGAGTTTCAGCTCATATTCCAGATTCTTGCTTTCTAACTTCACCATCTGGGCGGCAAGTTTCTCATTCATTGCCCGAAGGCCTTCAATACTCTCGCCCTGAATCTTCAATTGGCTGTTCAACGCGGTTGCCTTGTCTCGGAACTCGGGGGGAATACCGATGGTAATGACATGCTGAACGGCAAGATATGCCTTTCCGGCCGCATCTTCATCAATCCGACGATATGAACCATCGAGATACCCTGTATGTCCTGCCAGGTGCTCTGCCAGCGTCTTCTGGCCTGCCATGCTTAACTGGCTGATGAAAAATTTCCTGAAGGAATGTATCCGGTATTGATTGCGCCCGGTCTGTTCATCTTGCGAATACAATCCCGCTGCCTTTAGCGCATTTTCCCATACTTGATTGACGGCTGAATCCGTAAGGGGAAAGAGAAGATCGGAGTCTGTATTTTTTTCCCCGCAGATTCCCGCCCGCACAAGTCCGGCATTTCTACGGGATGCACCTATGAGATATTGTTCACGTTTTTCAAGCCATGATTTTACACATTGTGCCGCTTCGGTGCTGATGAACGTGAACCGCGTTTGTTTGTTTTTGGTATATCGCAGAGTGAGTTTTACCGGGTTGCTTTCAAAGTCCACATCGGAAAGTTTCAGGGATAGGATTTCGTTTAATCGGGCTCCTGAACTGGCAAGGGTTAGAACGAGTGCCCGTCCTTTTAGATCGAGTTCTTTCATGGCGGATTCGATCACATTCGCTGTCATTACCTTGTCAACAGTACCCGCCCCGCCCTTCATCTCCCGCTTCAAATCCCGAACGGTCTTACCCTTGAATTTTGCACCATTATCTTCGAGGATACGCCGAGCAAATGTCATTCTCTGCCGTGCTGAAAGGAGACTCGCACACTCTACCTTCAAACAGTTGGCAAATTTCGTGAAATCCTCATCATGATTCCGTGTCTTGTCAGCGAGATATTGGTCAAAGAGAACTTCATAGTCATAGTTCCCTTTTGTGCCTTCGTCGCTCTTTTTCGGGAGTCCGTTCATGCACCGAAGAAAAGATTCGATTGCGTTTTTGTACCCGTTCCCCGTGCCTTTATTGGAATATGAACTGACGAATGCAGCGATTCTTCCTACTGATTTACTCTGCAATTTTTTCGCCATAATCTTAAGTCACGTCGGAGGAATAAATACCTATCTAAAAATACAAAGTAAACATTTACTTTCTTTGAAAAAATGATATGAACGATCACAGGCCAAAGGGGTCTTTGGATTCATACCTGAGCAACTATCCCGCTATTCCAGAACCGCTCCCACAATACTGCCGGCAATCCTCAAGGCTTCCATCTCGCTGTCGGACCATGCACGGGGAATTGCCGAGAAGATTCCGATGAAGCCCCAGAGTGCATTGTCATTGAAGAGAGGGAGCATGGCCATTGCGGATATTTTATATTTTTTAAGGAATTCATGTTCCTCATCCGGTAACCTCACCGTATCCCCGACAAAGGAATTCCCCGTATCCTGAAGATCCCGGCAGATCGATGGCGGGATGTCAAAGGGCATATCACATCCAAAATGGTACGGCAGAACTTTGGGACTTCCCGCAGCCTCCCAGAAATACTGGACGGCAACTCCGCTTTTTATGTCCGCCTTATGATCCTTCTTGAGGATCACCAGTGCGCTTGCATCGACTGCAAGTCCCACCTGCTCCAGGATATCCGTAATGCCGCTCTCGATGGTCCTGGGATGATTGGTTTTTGCTTTGTTACTCTCTTTCTTGTGGCGCAGGAACCATTCGATGGCAAAACAGGTTGCAAAAAGAATCGCATCGCGCTTTTTTATCTCCATCTCGGTCCGGTGCTTGTGCAATGCAAGCTCTATGGCGGAATGTAACTCACGTTCATTGAATGGCTTTAAGATATAGGCAAAAGGCGATGTAATCTTGGCCCGGTCAAACGTGGCATTATCTGCAAAGGCCGTTACAAAAATGATAGGGACATCATATTCTGAGAGGATTTTATGAGCGGTCTCGATACCATCCATCCCTGATCCTTCCAGGACGATATCCATAAGAATGAGATCCGGGGCGAGCGCCTTCACGCGGGCGAGCGCTTCTTCGCTGCTGCCAATGGTTTCGGGTACGGTATATCCCATCACATTGAGCCTGAAGCGCAAATCTTCTGCAACGATCACCTCGTCTTCAACAACCATAATTGAACTGTTCTTCATTGCGGAACCCTCCGATCTTCTTTGGGGATTGTCAGGATGAATTCTGTTCCGTTCTGACGTGAAAGTGCAATTTTTCCTTTCATCTGCCGGGTCAGCATCCGTACCAGGTTCAGGCCAAGAGAGTCGAGATGTTCCCAGTCCGTTTCTTCCGGAATACCCACCCCATTGTCCTTTACTCTGAATACAAGGTTATCTCCTTCTTCCGCGCCCCTCAAGGTAATCTCACCGCTGCGATTATCGGGGAATGCATATTTGAATGAATTCGAGACGAGTTCATTCATGAGGAGTCCCACGGGAATTGCAGAGTGAATCGAGATCGAGAGATTCTTTACGTCAACAGAGCAGGTAATCCGGGATTTATCCACGCCATACGTGGTCATTAGATTGGAGACCAGATTGTTTAGGTAGCTATCAAAGTCAATGGATGCAAGATCGCCGGACTGGTAGAGTTTCTGGTGAACCAGTGCCATCGACTGGATCCGCGACTGGCTGTCATTCAGGACTGCAACCGATGCCGGATCGGAGGTCTTCTGGGCCTGCAGGAACAGGATGCTGATGATGATCTGGAGGTTGTTCTTTACCCGGTGATGGATCTCCTTGAGCAGGACCTCTTTCTCTATCAGAGAATCTTTGAGGCCGGCTTCTGCTTTTTTCCGGTTATCCACTTCAATCACAAGGGATTTGTTGGCATTGTGAAGTTCCGCGGTTCTCCCGAGGATGCGCTCCTCAAGACTTGCATTCAGGAGGGCGAGATCGTCTTCTGCCCGCTTACGGAGAGAGATATCTTCAAGGACGAGGATGAAGTATTTGGGCTCTCCCAGAGTATCCGTAACTGCTGACAGGAATACCTGGCACCAGGTGGTCTGACCGGTGTTCGTGAGTACCTGCATTTCGGCAGAATATCCGGACAAATCATTGCCCTGAATTACCTGTTCAATTTTATCAAAATGACGGAGCTGGCCTTCCGGGGTTATAAGATCCCGAAGCGTCATAGCGGACAATTCATTGGATGTAAATCCAAGAATCCCGGAGAATTTCCGGTTGGACCGGGATATCCTGAAATCCGGCAGAATCTCGGCAATACCCACGGCAGCCTGATCAAATGTTGCAGATAACCGTTCCTCGCTCTCCCGCAGAGCTTTTTCCACACGCTGTCGCTTCAGGATATCCTTTATGATTGCAAAGAGGCCGATCACCACAAAGATGTAACCCGATGTCCTGATCATGACTATCGGGAGCTCGTCATAGATCTCAATATCAGATAACAGTAAGAGATGTGATACTGAAAACAGGACGTAAGCAAGCCCAAAATAAAGGGGTGTAGGTTTTCCTATCCGGATGTATCCCCAGACACTCAAAGATACAACGATGATGCTGAGCAGGAGATTTACCAGCACCATAATATCGAAAGGTAAGATTGTTATCATATGCATCGCCTTAAGGTCAATCCGTATGTCCCTGCACGATTTATCCGCAGGTTTTCCGGCTTTTAGCAGAGATCATTCGAGAGGATTCTGCAGTACACATACCTGACCATAAAACAGTTTAAATAAAGCGATAACTGCATTTATTTTTGCAGTCTAAATTTGCCTTTTTTATTGAAAATGACTTTAATTTGAGTGCAATTTTTTTTTCACTTATCATGTGGTTTAACCTGTTTTAATAAAAAAGAGGAGTAAGGCCAGAAACATGGTCACACAAAATGCACGATTGTGCTTGTGATTGGAGTGATATGATGAAAATAATCCGAATGTTTGCAGTCCTCGTCACTGCAGTATGCATACTATCGTTCCTGCCTGGTGCTGGGGCGATGACGATCCAGCTGGATCCGCTTTCGACTACCTCGGTTTCTTCAGCATCGGTCAGTGCTGCTTCAGTGAATGACAACTACCCGATCACTGAGGAGCAGGCCAAAAACAGCATACGGATCTTCATGAATGATCTGACCCTCGATCCGATGCTCATTGACACTGGCAGTATCGAGATTGGGAATTATTATACATTCAAAGTTGACCAGGACAGCTACACGGTAAACCAGAACACCGGTGTTGTTGAATTTGTTCACTTTGGAGCACATAATCCGGATTCCGCGGTAATGAATGTTACCCGTGACCAGGCATATGCCATTGCAACAGGATATGCAGGTCAGAAATACGAAGGCTTTGCCGGGAAAACCTGGAATCTGGTTATTGATCGTGTGTATGAAACTTCAAATTATGAATACAACCAGACATCTCAGACATACGAGCGGATTGCTATCAAAGCCTATGACTTTGTCCTGCGTGAAGAGAAAGACCACATCCTCCTCCCGAGTCTTGTCCATGTCCGGATCAACCCGGCGACCGGTGCAATTGTGGACTTCTGGGGAGTCGACCGTGTTCTGACCGTTTCAGATCTTACGGGCAAGATTACTCTGTCCAATGCAATACAGAGTGCAACGGATTACACCTACAGTTCGTTCAAAGTAAACTCAGCTGAAGGATACTTAGCCGTGGTCACTCAGTCTCAGAATGTCGAGAGCCTGGCATGGGTCATCACCCTGCATGGGTCCTACACCTGGGATCCCAATTATAATGATACCTATACCGTTGTCGTTAATGCGAATGATGGGTCAGTACTCGGCGGCACGATCTGGCCGGAATACCGGATCAACTATCTCTGATACGGACATAATCCGGAGCGGGATTCCCCGTCCCGGATTTTTTTATGCATCATTATATGATTACACCGGGTGGAGCCGGGAAAATACCTTGATGAAACGATCCCCCTCATCCGTATCATCATTACCGGGCTCTTTCTGCGTCGGTTCTTGATTCACAAACGCCTGCGGAAAATTTTTTCGTCATCCTCCTTGAAAAAAAAATTTCATTGCAATCAGGATCACAAACGAAAAACAATTCCGGAACAATGGTGAACCGGTAAAAATTTCCCCGTTAGTTCCCGGTCCATAAACCCCCCACTATTCATCAGATTCGCACCCTGTATTTCCAACTTTTACGACGTAAAACCTTGCCCTCCGTTTACAGGGCCATAGTGCCCTCCGGCCCTCATATATCCCCTCAGAACGTCCCAAACCTCATCCGGGCACCCTTTCGGCCAACCGGCCGCTGCTAAATAGACATGTCATTTCTCCGACGTAAAACGGGCAAAAAATGAGTGAAACTGACATGTTTTTTCCTCACTTTTACCAACTTTTTGCCAACGGACCGGAAAAAGAGGGTAATCGGAGCTCGTACAGGGCCCGTATTGGCGCATCCCCCTGGTCGGGGTGCTCTCCGACGTGCGAGAGGTAAACAGATCTGAAGGTCGGCTGGTGCCTCCCTTCAGGTTGTCGAGACTTTCAGCCTACCCAATTCTGGATCAGGAGAAGATATTCCTTATTTCAAGGGACCGTTCAACGGGAGTGCTTAGGGAACATTTGGAAAAAATTTACAAAGATCATAACTACCGGTAAAAAATTTTCAAAATAAATTTAGCGTGTCGGAAATTTAAAAAAAGTGCAAAAAATTTTGAAAAGAATTTCCGGGAATCTGAAATTATTTTGAAAAAATCCGGTAAAATTTTTTAAAATGTTTCAGTGCCGTCATCGGAGAATTTTTTAGCGTAGATCTGTGCAACAATTTTTTTCACTCATCAACAGCGTTATGATTGCCCCGACTAAATCAGGAATATATGAGTACGGGATCATGGGGTTAGCAAACACCGGAACATCATCAGATATTCATCACTAAAAAAAGGGGAACATATGCAGGAGACGCCACGCACGGGATACGGGTATAACCGGCTCCTCAAGGAGATCTGTTTAGCCCGGCCGTTCACCTACCTGGCGGTTATCATCTTAAGTGTCTCCGGGATGCTCTTTTCCCTCATCAGCCCGCTCATCATGCGGGCCCTGATCGACGATGTGCTGATCGGGAAGAACACTCCCCTCCTCATCCCGCTGCTTGCCGCCATGGCGGGAATCTTTTTTGTCTCGGCCCTCTCGAATTACCTGTCCGCCCGCGTGAGGGGTACATTAACAATACACCTGTACCGGGACTTCTCGTCCCGCATCTTCTCCTGTCTCCAGCAGGCGGAGTATGCATCGGTCAGGAAATTCAAGACCGGCGACCTGCTGACACGGGTGACGGGGAATGTCATGACGGTTGTCCAGACCGCGATCCGGACCATCCCCCAGATCCTCATCACCGTTCTTGGGATCATCCTGCCGGTTGCCATCATGGTAAGCCTGGATGCCGGGCTCGCGTTTGTCGTTATCGTGCCGGCACTCCTGTTTGTCGTTTCTGCACTCTGGTTTGGGAAACGGATGAAAGAGGCCCAGAGGCCGGTCCTTGATGCGGACGCAAATGTCCAGTCGTACATCAAGGAGAACCTGGCATCGGCTCCCCTGGTCCGGGTCTTCGGACTCGAGGGCTGGGCACAGGAGAAGTACGACCGGCAGTTAGCGAGTTACACCGATACCTCGGTTGCGGTCATCAAACTGGTCTCGCTCAGTTCTGCGGTCACCATGCTCATCTACAGTGTTCCCACCATTCTTATCCTGACGCTCGGGAGTTTTTCTGTCTTGGATGGGACGCTCACGGTCGGGACACTGACGGCGTTTGTCGCGTATGTGAGCCTCTTTCTCTCGCCCGTCCTGCAGGTCTCGGATCTCTGGAACTCCTACAAGAGTTCCCAGGCCTCGTACGACCGGATCGGCGAAGTGCTGGTACTCGGGGGCGGTGATGAGGGCAGTGTTTCGCTGCCCGTAGATGGACCGGGAGATATCCGGTTCGAGAATGTGGGATTCTCGTACGATGACCGGGTCATCATCAGGGACTTCAACGGGCATTTCACAAAGGGGATCAATTATCTGGTAGGGGAGAACGGGTCGGGGAAATCCACGGTCTTAAAACTCCTCTGCCGGTTATATTCCCAGGGCCAGGGCAGGATCACGATCAATGGAACAGACATCGCATTGGTGCGCCGGGGCGATCTGCGGTCGTACGTGTCCATTGTCTTTTCCGATGCCCTGATCTTCGACGGCTCGATCTACGACAATATTCTGATTGGAGATCTGTCGGCCTCCCGGGAGGCCGTCCTGTCGGCTGCGCACCGGGCCGGCCTCGACGATCTGATACAGACACTCCCCCGGCACTATGATACCGAAGTGGGGGAGTCCGGCCATAATCTCTCGAGCGGAGAGATGCAGAAGATCGCGCTTGCCCGGGCCCTCCTCCGGGATTCACCGGTCATTGTCTTTGACGAGTTCACCCGCTCTATTGACGAAGAGTCCAAACGGTCCATTTATGAGGTGATCCGGCAGCTCGCTGATAAGACGGTGATCATCGTGACTCATAACCGGGGCGATATCCAGGAAGGCAGCACCATCGTGCACATGACCGGGGAACCGGGACCGGCCTGAACGGGAATCCTTTGCACGATCTCATTTTTTTGCCCGTACTGACGGGTGCACCGATACGTGAAAAATAAGTGAAAAAAAATTTCACTTAACGCCATGTATATCCCGATTTAAGGAAGAGATAGGTTTGTAATAAAATACCCTCAGGAACAAAACGGGAACGGAGGTGAAATAAAACATGTGTGAAAAAGCCGGGGAATCAATCACGGGACCACTCACCGCTGCGGCATCAGGTAATCCAACGGGAGTTGTAGTGACTGGCTGGGCCTGTGACAAAACTGAGTGCCCCTCCTACGGAAAATGGTACTGCCCGTTCTCGTGGTAACCCTGAATCAAAGCACCTTCTCTGTGTTTATTTTTTTGGAATCTGATGTAAGATTGTCAGCTGATCCGATACTTGTTTTTAAAACGGGATCATACCATCGGCACCGTTCATGCCTTTTTACGGGAAACACCGGAACCATGGTACCGTATAAAATATTAAAAAAGCCGGTTAATTTTAAAAATCTGGCTCTGTGGAATTCCACCATGAGGAGGAGACCCGCTCATGTCGAGATCAATCGTGAGTGGTTATAGAGAATCACGGTGATTTTGATCTCCGTGACCTAGAGCCGGTAGTTACAAGCCTTGAGGGATTCACCGGACTTTCTTTTAAGGAGGGAGAATACGAATTCTACCGTGTCTCTATGAGGGTATTTTTCAATATCGAACGGTTGAGCGAGTTATCTTCGATAATAACTGGAAATTTGTTTGCCTTACATTTTGAGTGCAAATTTTTTTTCACTCATCGCCAGATATTTAGCGCAACGTGCATATTTTTCCCCATGACATCCCGGAAATGATGTCTGCGATCCCATGACAGATCGCGAAGCCGGCGCTCCATCTGCCGGTTCCGGTGATCCTACTGGACTCCGGCTGATGGCAGTTTCGGGGACCGGCAGGATTTCCTGCCGTCAATCATGGTCAGCACGATGAATGAGACTCTCAAACGAGGTGAATGGGACAATGTTTGACTGGGCTATATTCCTTAAGATCATCATTGCAGTCATTCAGGCAATCTTCCAGAACCTACCCCCCATGTGATGCGACAGGACTGGACTCCCGTGAACCGGCAGGGGATCATCCCAAACCGGTTCACCGGGATTATTGACCGAATGATTCACTTCTCACCTGAAACCTCCTTTTGTTGATTATTCCGGGGAGAATCCTTACCCCACAACCCACCTCTCACGGACTCACGGCCATGATTCCTATCCCACTGTTGTTTTTTCTGCCAGTCTCAATCTGCCCATGGGACACAGGATCTTCTCCGGTTGATGAATAACCGCAGCAATTTTTTCACTCAACACGAGAGTTATGTGCTTTTCTTCCGTTTTTTTAATAACAGTTGACCGGAGCCCCGGTCTTACTGGGGAAGAATCATGAAGTACACGTTGTACATTATCACCGCACTTCTTGTCTGCGGCCTTTTTATTGCCAGTGTTTCAGCACATCCCGTTATTATAGGATTCAAGGATTCATCTCAGGTAACAACCAAATCCCTGAACGGGATTATGGTTATGACGGTTGCCGGGAATCCTGGAACATACGGGACTTCTGCATCGCCGGTCGTTTCAGTTGAATCCACAACGCATATCTATCCGGATATTCATGCCGCTGCAGCGGATCTCTCTGACGAGGAGATTGCCGCACTCACGGCAAGCGGGAGTGTACGGTATGTAGAACCGGACTACCTGGTCACGGCCTATGGGCCCACCATGCCGTGGAACATAAAACAGATCAATGCCGACACAGTCCAGGCAAATAATATCACGGGACGTGCTGTCAGGGTAGCCGTCATTGATACGGGGATCGATTATACGCACCCGGACCTTGCCGGGGCATATGCCGGTGGATTCAATGTCTTAACTAAATCTTCTGATCCCATGGACGATAACGGCCACGGCACCCACTGTGCGGGGATCCTTGCCGCCACGGGAAGCAGCAAGGGTATTTACGGTACTGCTCCGGGCATCAGCCTGTATGGCGTGAAAGTCCTGTCGGACAAAGGTGAAGGACATGTCAGCGATGTTATCGAGGGCATCTTCTGGGCAAAGAACAACAGCATGCAGGTCGCGTCCATGAGTCTTGGATTAAGCGAGGATTCACGAGCCCTGCACGATGCAATCGATGAGGCATCGACCAGCGGTGTACTGATCGTAGCAGCTGCAGGAAACAGTGGCGTTCCCAGCGGGGCCGGGGACACCATGTCATATCCGGCAAAATATGTGGGTGTCCTTTCCGTTGCAGCGGTGAACAAGTACAACCATCGTGCTTCCTGGTCCAGTACGGGAAGACACCTCAGTGTCTCGGCGCCGGGTGTGAATATCAGGTCAACTATTCCCGGTTCAAAGTACGCAACATACAGCGGCACATCCATGGCAACCCCCCATGTAGCCGGAGTTGCTGCACTTGTTTACAGCGCTCATCCGGACTGGACCAATGAGCAGGTTCGGGAGCAGATTGTCAGCACAGCAACACCTCTGGGCAATTCGTGGTTCTATGGTGCCGGGCTTGTCAATGCAACGGCTGCAGTAAATATCTCTGCACAGATGTCCGTGAGTGACTCTGGTATAGATGAAGTTATAACAGACGATCAGGGTACAGATGAAAACAGTCTGCCGTTTTCATGGGGCCATGGCATAGCAGAAGCAGCTGCCTGAATTGTCATGAAGTATATTCCCTCCACATTCTTTTTCAATGGCTCTTTTCAACGGTCTTGGAAACGTGTGCTCTTTGATTCTTTGGCATGAGTGCAGATTTTTTTTCACTTAACGCGTGATTTAACCCCCTTTGGGGAAAATAAGGACAATAAGGCCTGACTATGGGTCTCTCAAACCGCACACTCTTGTGCACATACTTGGAGTATTACCTATGAGAATCACAAGATTATTTGCAGTTTTAATCGCTGCAGCATGCATGCTTCTGGTCCTACCGTATGCAGGGGCCATGAGCATCCAGATGGATCCGATTTCAGATGATGGCACCGTTGCCGTTGCATCCGTGAATGACAACTACCCGATTTCTGTGGATGAGGCCAAGAACAGCGTCCGGGTTTTTATGAACGATCTGACGCTTGAGCCGGAACTGAGCTCTACAGGCAGCCTCCAGGTCGGGAACTATTATACGCTCACGGTAGATTCTGACTCCTTCAGCGTGAATCAGAACACCGGTGTTGTCGAATTCGTGCATTTTGCATCCAATGCACCGAAATCCGCTGAACTGACTCTTTCCCGGGACGAGGCATACGCAAAGGCAACGGAATATGCTGGTCAGAAATATGAGGGCTTCTCCGGGAAATCCTGGAAGATTGTTGTTGATACGGTTTACTCAGATTACTACTATGTGACGAACGAAACCACGCAAAACTGGGAGCGGGTTGACATCAAGGCCTATGACTTTGTCCTCCGCGAAGAGAAGGAACACGTCCTCCTCCCGAACCTCGTCCATGTCAGAGTTAACCCGACAACAGGAGCCATTGTTGACTACTGGGGCGTTGACCGGTTAGTGACTGTTGGACTCAAGAACTCCATTACTCTTGCAGAAGCGACCGAGACGACTGAGAACTATTACGGGTTTGACAAGTCATTCTCCGTCCGTTCATCCGATGCCTATCTTGCCGTTGTTACCCGGTATCAGAACGTCGAGAACCTTGCCTGGGTTGTGAAAATTACCGGATACTGGAACGACCGGTACGAACAAACTTATTATGCCGTTGTCGATGCAAATGACGGGAGTATAATCGGAACCAGCTGGAGCGGTATCTGGCCGGAGTCACGACTCGATTATTACTTCAACTAATACTCCTTTCAAAACCAGGAATATCCCCCATTTTTTATCATTCATTGGACGACAAGTTTTTTTGCCTGTAGCCGCAGCATTTCTCCACTATTGCCAATGCAATCGGGAAATAATCCGTAGCGATAACGGAAAAAAAAATTTCACTCATCGACGGAATTAAAGTACCGCTCACTGATATTTAGATAATACATGGTGATATGATGAAAAAACCCTACGTAATTGCAGGCATTGGCTGCATACTTATCCTTGCAGTAGTATTGATCGCAGGCTGTACCGGAGGTTCTGGTACAACGGTTGCTCCGCAAACCTCAGCGGTACCTTCAACAACCTCAACCACGGTAGGTATCGTTTCCCTGTTTACACCGGCAACAACACCCACTGCAGAACCGGTCACATTGGATGGATCCATTACTGCCGTCCGTACGGTCTATGTGAACAGCACCGCCAACGGTGAGATCGTCACAATTCCCATGGGCGAACGTATTGTAGTCCGGCTGAAAGAGAACCCGACCACCGGCTATACCTGGAATGCAACCGCAGCAAAAGGACTTGGCATTTACTCGGATAATACCATTGCTCCGGACACTGCCCTGATCGGTGCACCCGGGTATCATGAATGGATCCTTTCACCACAGGCTGTGGATACCTACACATTCAAGGCAGTCTACTACCGTCCATGGGAAGAGCCCAAGGCAACTGATGATTCATTCAGCATGGTTGTTCTGGTAACAAAGGATTAATTCAGACATTCTTCCTTTACATTTTTTTATTAAATCGTATCGGGAAATCTACCCTTGTGGGCTGACGTTACAAAACAATGAATGCCCGGTTATTTTCCCAAGATCTAATGAAAAAAATTTATTTATCGTCGGGATTATGGGGTATCCCCACAAAAGAATCCGAGTGTTCGTTTATAAAAAATCCCGTGACTACATTGCTCTAACGGCAAAAATGCATAGATTAATTGAAAATAGTCAACGATAACCGAAAAAAAAACTTCACTCAACGCTGGATTATTTTATTTTCTGCTCTGAATGTTCCATACCGGATGAACCGGGTGGGATACCAGACCATGACGAAGATTACTATGATACCTGTCCTCCAGTACCGCTGGACGCTGGAATATTCCGGTGAGCAGACCGTTCTCGTCGATTATAGCCTGCGGAATCAGCTGGAGGGCCATCGCCAGAAGATCGATCTGGATACCAAAACGGCAGAGATCCTCCGTGCCTGTGACGGGAAACTGACTCTTGGCGATCTGCTGAGACATTATAAACAAACAATGCTTTTCTATACTCTCATGGCAGAAAAAATTGTCGTTGACCTGCCGGCGAAAAGAACCGGTTGAACGGCTATCCATCAGTCCGTGTTCTGTGGAGAGGTGGATCCTGCCGCATTCATACATAGAGAATAATTCACATTTTTTTACATGTACCTGAAAAAATCCATTCTATAGACCCCTTTATTTCCAGTCCACGCCCGTCAAAGAGTAGTGTAGTCCTGTTTAATCTGATCCATTGCTGAAAAAAATTTTCACTCAACGCCGTGATTAAATTCTTTTGCAGAGATGTTCTGGTGTGCAGATAAAAATCCGCGGTCATCATGGATACCGAGCATACTGCAGCTGATGCCTAGGATCAAATGGCGGATAATTTGCATTCGGAATCGCGATATGATCAACAGGCCCTTGAACCGGAACATATCCGGCAATGGGTTCCCTCTCACTTTTCCTAAACATGGGAGACGGAGCAACCTCCTTAATTGTCGCTATCCTGCGAAATCTTGTGTTTGTAGCGCTCTTTGCAATCACAGTTGACATGGGAAAAACCGGGGTATGGTGGAGGATCGTTGCCGGGGAGATGCCTGGTAACCTCCCGGTATTTACATGGTCTGCAGTATGCATCTCATGCCCATTGAAATAAAAAGTTAAAAAATCCGGCTCTCTCACGGGGTGTTTAAAAAAACTGGTTGTATGCGGTTCGGACCAATCGCGAAAAAGTCACATGATCCCCATTATTTTCCACTTATCCCCCAATGAGTGTCCGGACAATAAATGAACGGGTTCTGATCTTTTTCCGGGAGTACCGCAGGAGATACGCGGTGACGATCATACCGGTGATGAGTAGCAGGTACCCTGCCAAGAATGCATAGATCTGCACCTGAAGTCCAAGAGGCTCTATGACCCGTGTGATAATGACTATATGCAGGATATAGATGGCAAGTGAACATTCTCCAAGAGCCCGTATCGGGTCAAACCCCCTCCATGCGATCGGAAGGGTATCCGCAATAATGAAAAGACTGAAGATCAGGCCGGTAATGAAAAGCAAAAATCCTGTTGCCGGGGGATAAAAGAGCTCAACATATCCGAGACGGGTCAATAACGGGCCGGGCACAAGGAACCAGACTATGGATCCAATGGCAAGGACGCTCACTGCCAGTATCGCCAGTTTCCGTTGCGCAAAGGAGATGATCGTTCCCTCATGCCAGCGGAACATACCTGCCTGTGCTCCCAGGAGTGCGATAAACAGCCAGGGAAAGACCGGGAACCAGCCGTCAACAAACCACTGGGACAGAACTGTGAAAATATCCGGCAATATTCCGCCATGTAAGAAAGAACTGGCGGGAATCATGATTGGGAGAGAACTGTACCCGAGAATTCCTCTGAGCAGGAAGGCTGCAATAAGGATTCCTGTTAAAATTACCAGTCTTGTCCTCTTGCCAAGTGACAGGAACAGGTAGGCAAGCGGGAGGGAAATTCCGATAAGGTACAACACATCGGTGTCAATGAACGGTACGAATCCCATGACAAAGAGATCAAGGAATGCTGCAATACCGATGACAAACCCCCCGCGCAGGAGGAAATACGACAACGGGTAGTGTTTCGTGCGACAGGATAATGCGACCATCATCCCTGCTATGAAAATAAACAGGGGAGCCGCAACTGAAGAGACCAGGCGCAGCCAGAACGGCGCCGGGGGAGCAAGAAGGTAGGGAATCAGGTTCGCCCCGACCATGATGGTGATTGCAAGTCCCCGCAGGAGATCCACCGGAATATCCCGAAAGGGATGTACATGGGGAGTTACGATCTGCGTCATAGTATTTCCCTGATCTATCCGGAGTTTATTAAAAAATCGTTGTCTATAAGTGAAAAAAAAATTTCACTCAACGCCTGATTTAAGCCCCTTTGGAAAAAAGAACACATTAGACCAAAAATATGGGTTAATGTCCCGGGGAAATCATGAACATTGCAGCCTTCTTCAATCACTCCATGTTTAAGAAGAAGCCAATTGCATCGGCCGATGAGGGAGTGAAAAACGGTCATGGGCTCAAACGCGTATTGAAACCCTTTGACTTAATAATGCTCGGGGTTGGAGGTATTATCGGAACGGGAATTTTTGTCCTGTCCGGCGTTGCCGCTGGTCTTCATGCCGGCAATGCCCTGCCAATCTCCTTTATTATTGCAGGCACGGTCTGCCTGTTTGCCGCACTCTGTTATGCGGAATTTTCCACCATGATCCCGGTAGCCGGGAGTGCCTATACCTACTGCTACACCGCACTTGGGGAAGTCTGGGCATGGATCATTGGCTGGACGCTCATTCTGGAGTACGGTCTTGCTGTATCCGCTGTGGCTATCGGCTGGTCGGGGTACATGTCATCGCTTGTGACCATATTCGGATTTCATTTCCCGAAATTCCTTACCCAGCCGTTTGGCGTTAATGGGGGCATCCTGAATCTTCCTGCAGTGCTGATCGTTCTCTGCCTTACCTTGATGCTCGTTCAGGGAACGAAAAAAAGTGTGCGGCTGAACACGATCATTGTTGTTTTTAAGATCGGTGTGATCCTGCTGTTTATTCTTCTCGGGATCACCGCCATTTCCCCGGGGAACTATGAACCCTACATGCCCCCGGATGGCTGGCTGGGAATCTTCTCCGGAGCGGCAGTGGTTTTCTTTGCATTCATCGGGTTTGATGCCGTTGTCACTGCAGCAGAGGAGATTGAGAATCCCCAGAAGAGTCTGCCCATCGGTATAATCGGGTCTCTTGCAGTGTGTATGATCCTTTACATTCTCGTTGGCATAGTGCTGACGGGTGTGGTTCCCTTTGCCGAACTGGCCCAACCGGGAGCAATTGAGGCACCGATCTCATATGCCCTCAACAGCATTGGGATTTCCTGGGGTGCAGCTATTGTTTCTGTAGGGGCCCTTGCAGGAATGACTTCGGTGATCCTGGTTATGCTCTTTGGGCAGAGCCGGATCTTCTTTGCCATGTCCCGGGATGGCCTTCTGCCCGCGCTCTTTTCAGCAGTTCATCCGGTCACTCACACGCCGGCAAAATCAATCCTCTTTATCGGGATCATCACAGCCTGCGTCGCAGGACTGTTTCCCCTGGCCACCGTAGCCGAACTGGTGAATATGGGAACGCTGGTTGCTTTCTCCATTGTTGCTCTTGGCGTGCTTATCCTCCGGTACAAAGTACCTGAACTGAACCGGCCATTTAAGTGTCCCCTGGTCCCCTACGTCCCCCTCCTCTGTATCGGGGCGTGCGGATTTCTTATCCTGAATCTCAAATTTATCGCGCATCTGATGTTTGTTGTCTGGCTCTGTATCGGGCTGGTTGTGTACTTTATGTATGGGATGCGACACAGTGAAAACCGCACCCTGTTTAAGACCTGTGACCCCCTGCGAATCTCAGGAGATCCTGTCCCGGAATCTCCGATGCTCCATTTTAATGAGATCGATATCCCGCTGATTGCTCTGACGGATCCGGAAAAATAAGGTGGAATCCTCGGGTTCTCATAGAGTATATGAATGAACTCGGTTCGCAGGTTCTCTGTTCAAAAATCAAAACCTGTACCTATATACCAGAAAACAAAAACAATCAGAACAGATGTGTCCGGAATCCATGGAACCTGCAAACCGCGATGTTGTTCCAAAAACGGCGTTTCTCCTGTTATGGAGCCTGGTCCTCGTTCCTCTATTTTTTTGTATCTGGATCTTTTTTGTTGATTCAATCAAAACATACCAATTGTATGGAAATGTCCTGGAGGTCGGAATTGCTCTCTTCTGCATGTGCTGTTGCCTGTATGCCTACCGTACGTGGTCGGAACGGATCATATTATTGCTCGCAGCGTTTGCCTTCCTGGGGTATGCGTTGTCCAATACATACTGGTATCTCTACACGATAATTATTGGAAGGGAGACGGTATTTTTTAATATTTCCCAGATGGGATTTCTGGGTTTCATGTTCTTTTTTATTGCTGCATTCTGGTTCGAATTTCCCAAAAAGCCCTGTCCGCGATTTTCTCAGATCGCTCTTGTTGGTCTTTTAGTGTTCATCACACTCGTGATCATAACCATTCTGGGAATTAACGGCGCGAGTGTACTCTTATGGATCCATGTCCTGTTCGTGATATTGTTCATCAATAGTGCGCTGGAGCATGGGGTTTACCGGTACTCCCTGCTCTGGGTCGGTATCTTCATATGGAGTTTTCCATTCATCACATCTGCAATACGGGATGCATACCTTGTCACACATCCCGGGGATGCCATAATTGGCCTGTTTGCGGCACATCAGTTGACATTGAATGAGTTTCTGAGTATTGACGGGCCGCTCATTGTTCTGTCATTCCTCCTGATCCAGATGGGCATTTTTACCTATCTCAATGTGCCAAAAGACTGACGACACCATGCAGGATGTTAAAATGATGCACGCATGGATGCAATCGGATACGGACCGTTAGGCATCAATTACTCTTCAATCTCTCTTTTAAAGATGCTGGGGAGATCTACCTGGTAACAGGTGAGCAGGAAGAAGAAGAGGACCAGCGGGAAGCTGAAGTCTATGACACAATCGATCATACTGCCCCTTACCCATAACAGATTGTAAATCGCGTGGATGGTAACGGCAAGGGTATAGAATCCGAAGAGGAGAACGGGAAGTGCCTTCCGGTCAAAGTTCCGGATAAGGACGATACCGTACCCGATGATCCCACAGGTACATCCATGCAAAAGTGATGTTGAGAACGACAAGCCCAGAACTGTCAGAATATTCCCCTCCCAACAGGATGTGAATAACTCAGGATCAAGCCCCTCACAGGAGGACATGAGTGATGCGGGATCAATCGTGTGCCAGTTCTCCAGAAGAGAGAATCCGATTCCCACGGCCATCGCATAGACCAGCAGGTCCCGGTTGCTGTTTTTTATACCCATGATTGCGGGGATGATGATAGGAAGCGCTTTGAAAAATTCCTCAAGGAGTGGGGATGCGACGAGTTCGGGATAAGGCAGAATTGAGAGAGGAACTGTTGTTGTAATTAAATCGTAAAGAATAATAACGGGAATTGATACGACAATACCCCAGACAAGATATATCAGGTATTTTTTGCCCTCATGCCCGATAAATGCCATCAGGAACAGGATAGGAAACAAATACGCAGCCAATAGGACTGCATCCCCCCCAAGTATCTCTATACCCATTTCAGGTCTCCGTTAATTGACAACCAGTGACACTTCCCTGTCAACATTGTTATCGTGAAATCTGTAGCCGGTATGCAACCACATCTCTTTACAGATATCAGGTGTTTTGCACATAATAAGGCCGGGGTTTTGATGGTGCTTTTGGGAAAAATGATAAGTGAAAAAAAAATTTCAGTTATCAGATCGTATATATGAGGTTGACGCGAGAATAAGATATTAAAACAGTTTGCAGGGGGATTTTATGGAAGAACTAGATGACGGGGGAAGTATGGTTCATCAGAGAACGGAGTATCCGGTTAATCCGACGGTACCTGAAATGGGTATTGGTCAAAATCCCTCCACTGACGAATCACTCAATATGGCTGAAGAAGTGATTTTTCTGGAACCCGGGCAGGAGAAAGCCCAGAATATTGTGAAAGCAATGTCTCACCAGAATGCCGGTGAGGTGGTGCAGCTTCTTTCAACAGAGGGGCCGCTCCGGTTATCTGATATTGCAGAACGACTGAACATCTCCTTAAACGCTGCAAAGTATCATATTGAAAACCTGATGACTGCCGGCATTCTGGAGATCTCCAATACCAAATACAGTGTCAAAGGGAAGAAAGTGAAGATCTACCGGCTGAAAAACCAGGTCTTCATCGTAGCTCCCCGGATGAACAGTATTGCACAGGTCAGGACCGCACTGATGAAATACAGTGCAGCCCTCCTCATCTTTGTAGGAGTATTCTGTGTTGTATCGGTCCAGGGGATTGTCACATTGCCAACCGTTCGTATTGACCGTTTCGCGTCACTCCACCTCGGATCAAGTGAGGCCATGCTGGTCGATAGTACGGTGATACCTGCCCTGATCATTGCAGCAACCGTAACTATGCTCCTGCTCGTAGGTTACGAACTGCACACAAACTGGAAGAACCGTAAGTCTCCGATCTGATAATCGATGCCGATGATCCCGTTCGGAAACAGATTTTTTTATTTTTTGTAATTTTTTAATCAATTGTATTGGTACTGTTCCTGATACCGAACAGGAAATACACTCCAAGCCCGATAAGCATCCAGATAATAAACCGGAGTTGTGTAACAAATGGAAGCATCAAAATCAGAATGCAACAGGAAATGATACAGAGGAGCGGTACAACCGGCATCAGGGGACATCTGAACGGGCGTTCAAGAGCCGGCTGAACTCTTCGCAACATAAGTATCCCTGCGGCAACGATAATAAATGCCGCGAGGGTACCGATATTTACCAGTTCGGCAATCACATCGAGCGATATGAAACAGGCAAGGACGGATGTGATAATCCCGACAACCAGGGTAATTTTGGCCGGTGTCTGGAATCGCCGGTGAAGATCCGAAAAGACAGAAGGGAGAAGCCCATCACGGGCCATGGCAAAGAAGATCCGAGTCTGGCCATAAAATGTTACAAGAATAACCGAAGTGATTCCGCAGAGTGCTCCGATGGAGATCAGTGCAGCACCCCAGGGCATGCCAATCTGGTTGAGGGCAAATGCAACAGGAGCACTTGTCTGGATGTAATCCCCGTACGGTAACACTCCTGTCAGCGCTGCGGCAACGCACACGTACAGGATCATCACAATAACCACGGACCCGATGATCCCCCGGGGCAGATTTTTCTGGGGCTCCTCAACCTCCTCTGCAGCAGTCAGTACTGCATCAAACCCGATATAGGCAAAAAAGACAATTGCTGCCCCTGCAAAGACCCCGCTTATGCCAAACGGCATAAAGGGATGCCAGTTTGAAGGATTGATATGGTTATAGGTAAGCGCCAAAAAGATCAGGATTACTGATATATTGACAATAACGATGATCGTATTCAGGCGTGCGCTTTCACGCATGCCGATGATCAACATCGCTGTGATAAGCAGGATGATGATGGCGGCCGGGAGGTTGATCAACCCTCCGGAAACACCGGGTGGATTAACAAGATAGGGGGGAAGGTCTACCCCGACATTGGTCAGCAGGTTCACGACATAAGCTGACCATCCGATGGCAACAGCAGAGATGGATACCGCGTATTCAAGGATAAGGTCCCACCCGATGATCCAGGCCCAGATCTCACCAAGGGATGCGTAACAATACGTGTAAGCACTACCGGCAACCGGGACCATTGCAGAAAATTCTGCATAACAGAGTGCAGCAAGAATACAGATGATGCCGGAGATGATAAACGACAGGATGATGGCCGGGCCGGCATATTCGGCGGCTGCTACACCCGTGATGACAAAAATTCCTGTCCCTACGACAGCCCCAATTCCCAATAAAAGGAGTTCATAGGGTCGCAGTACCCGCTTGAGTGCGTGATCTCCCTGACAATGTTCCATCAGTTTACTGACGGATTTTGTCCGGAACATCATGTGATTCCGAATGGATTCCCAATACGGGGTCATAATAGTATCCAAAACTAAATTTCAGGCTCCAGAATGGTTGATGCAAAGATCATGGTATGCACCGGGGCATCCAGAACGACCGGAGGAATCTTCCTTGTCATTAAATTCCCCGGCAGTCTGCGTTTTGATACCTGCGTCATGCGGCAGGTAAAAAACCTATTCGATCACCCACAACCGGAACCGTTTCCATCCATGCGTCGGGGGGATTCCGAAATCATCTGAGTGAGTGTTGATTTTCCGGATAGCGGATGGATGAGAGAACGTTTCTCATGCAGAGGATGTATTTGCTGCGTTGTGTGCATGACAATTAGTTATCCGCCATAAACTCGGATAAACAAAGCGATAATTGAAAATTTTTTTTCAGTTATCTTCCAGTCGATCCGGATCACTTTCTGGATATTTTTGATCAAAAAGGTTGAGACCGGTGGGGCAGGGGGATTAATAATCCAAAAATCTCATTTTATTATTCATGGAAGAAAATAGTGTTTATCCGTACCTGCTGTTTATCGCACTTGCCATTATTCTGATAGTAACTCCTGTTTCTGCCGATGCGGGTTCTGGTTTATCAGAACCTAATGAGGTAAGTGTACCTGATAATGCCAGCATCGGGATCTATGTTCTCGATTTCAACCGGGTTGACATGGAAGCCGGGACTGTGGGGGTGGACTTTTACCTTGAACTCAAATCCGATTTGCCCATATCAATTGACGATGTAGAACTGATGAACGGAATGTTGTCATCAGTCAGTGTCATCAGGGATACACCAAATGTAAAAGAGTACCGTATCGTTGCCATCATGACTGCCGAGCCCAACCTCAGCCGTTACCCGTTTGACTCTCATAACCTTACGATACGGTTTGAACCCAAGAATAAAACAGAGCGGGAAATGGTTCTTGTTATTAACCCGTCAACGAGTGGTATATCGGAGGAGGCCGATCTCCCAGGCTGGACATTTACCTCCAGCAATTATTATACTACGGTGAACACCTCGTATCTCCCGGGCGAGATTCCCTATTCCCGTACAGTCTTTAGTTATGGTATCACAAGAGACGCCACATCAACGCTCCTGAAATTTTTCCTTCCGCTCATGCTCATTGTCATCGTCTCACTCGCATCCCTGATGCTAAAAGGCACATCGCGGCTGGGACTGAATGCCTCACTGTTCCTTGCCGCAGTACTTATTCACTGGCGCGTTGCCGATGCGATACCGTTGGTCGGCTATGCAACATTCCTTGACCTGTTCATGATCATCACCTATGCGACGCTCGTCATGGTACTTATCTCCGGAATCCTGATCCTGAAATTCATGGAGACCAAGGATATTGCCCATATTGAGCAGACCAACTACTGGTCGATCCGTCTTATCCCTACCCTTTCCATTGTCCTGTATACCCTGCTCTTCCTGACACTGGTGATTTAAAACAGGGGCGATTGATATGCTGATGGAGCGATGCCAATATTCTATTTTTTTGATAACTTCTGGCAAGCATTAAATCTGATAGATGGACCATCGGCGTTTACAGATCCCAGTACTTCTCTGATTATTCCTCCGTGACATTTGTAGTGTACACTACCTGCCAAAAACCTGAGTGAACAGTTACACCATTATTAGCATCACAATCGATCTCCGGCAAAAAAAATTCAACCACCCCCTCACCCCCTGCTCAAATTTTTTCATGCAGGGTCTGGTTGATCGGCAAATCATCTCACGTCGGAAAATCAAAAATTTTGTAGCATGTACATACCGATTGTAGCATAATTATCCAATTGTAGCCTCCATAACTAACACCTCATGATCGCGATTGAAATTTTTTCAGCAGAGTCTGCTTGAAAAAATATGCTCTGGAGAATACCTTAATCCAAACAAATTGTATGAACTTGGTACGTCTCTAAAATTTCCTCCGTACATTGTGGATAGTCAGTAACTCGTATCACATCCCATCCCCCAGAATCTTCAAAGACCTGAAACAAATCTTCGTCAATCGTTCTTCAGACCATGTAGAATCCGGGCCAGAAAAATCCATTAAAAAACACCATTTGTTCGGCCTCAATTTAGTGAAGTACTGGATCCGGCAGGGGATCCATGGAGAATAACTGCCACCATTTTTTCGCTTATCGATGGCGTTAAGTACAACCGTCCCCAAATTCCGGTAGTGGAAATATAGGGTATTCTATGCAGACCCGCGAAAACCCGGTCCCCCTCGTATTCAGGGATATTGATGAAGACGCCATTGACCGGAAGGTCTGGTGGCACATCATCCCGTTTGTCATGATCCTGCTTGTGATCGCTATCCTGGACCGGGTCAATATCGGTTATGCTGCGCTGACAATGAATGCAGATCTGGGGATTGATCCTGCCCTGTTCGGGTTCATCTCAGGTATTTTTTTTGTCAGTTATGTGATCTGTGAAGTGCCCAGCAACCAGTTTCTCGTGCGGACAGGGGCCCGTATCTGGCTCACCCGCATCATGATCAGCTGGGGCATCATCACGGTCCTGATAGCATTCGTCCAGACTCCGGTCCAGCTCGCCATCCTCCGCTTCCTGTTGGGTGCAGCGGAGGCCGGATTCACACCGGGTATTATGCTCTACCTCACCTTCTGGTTCCGGAAGAACAAAATCTCCCAGGCACTCGCGGTCTTCTTTGTTGCGATCCCCCTTACTATGGTGATCGCGTCACCCGTCTCAACTTTCATCCTCTCCCATGCCTCATGGGGT
This sequence comes from uncultured Methanoregula sp., assembly GCA_964592875.1. Taxonomy (GTDB): domain Archaea; phylum Halobacteriota; class Methanomicrobia; order Methanomicrobiales; family Methanospirillaceae; genus Methanoregula. The sequence goes on along the minus strand of CAZQGG010000004.1, from coordinate 283,177 downwards.
GGTTATGCGGCATGGCGCTGGCTCTTTGTATTCGAAGGGATCCCGGCCATTGTATTGGGAGCCCTGATTCTCGTGTACCTGCAGGACACTCCACAAGAGGCCACCTGGTTAAAAGGGCCTGAACGATCATGGCTTGTGTCCCAACTCGATGCGGAACGTGTAAAGAATGAGACGCCTCGTCTCATACCATTCCGGCACCTTGTTACAACCCCCGGGATCGCGCTCTTATGTACAAGCAGCTTCATTGTTGGTCTTTTTCTCACCAGTCTTCTCTTCTGGATCCCTCAGATCGTGAATTCGTCCGGACTCTCGGGGTCTTTAGCTGAAACAGGAATTCTGGTAATGATCCCCTATGCTCTTTCCATGATCGTGATGTACCTCTGGTCACGCCGCTCCGACAAACGTGGCGAACGTCGCTGGCATGTGGCAATTCCCTTCATTTCAGCAGCAATCTTTCTGGTCCTGCTGGCCGGTCCTCACAATTCCCTCATCGGGTTTCTTCTCCTTTCAGGAGCGATTGTATCCTGTTATGCTGCGTATGCCCCGTTTTTTGTACTGGTCATGGAAGGTTTCACTCCCGGGGTTCGCGCTTCCGGTGTGGCTCTGGTAAATGCTATTGCATCGGTTGGATCTTTCACCGGCCCGGTACTTCTGGGTCTTGTGGGGGGGAATATCAACAGCCCGGTTACTGCAGTATTGTTTCTGATCCTCGGGATCGCTATCATAGCCTGTGCAATCCTGCTGGTTTGGAAGGATTTGAGGGGACTGATTCGAAGAACAATGGAGATCTCCCGGGTAAATTTGAGATAGATCCCAGTAACAGGATGCAAACCAGCATTCTGGGGTTTTACTTGGAACTCGCGGACATTGGGCAATCGAAGAGAGATAATTCTCCTGCATCAGAAACCCCCATTCACATCTGGTAATTTTATAACCCGGTAAAAAACAGGTACGTATCAAACAAGGTGATAATAATTTCACGCGGTATCCCCCTGGCAGACCCCACCAGTATCACCGGTCAGCGCCTTATCCTTGCGTCCGTCTCACTAGCATCCCTGCTTGGTGCGCTCGATATGAGTATCGTGAACATCGCAAATCCTGCCATCATCAAATCCCTTAATGTCTCGATAGGGATGGGATCTCTTGTCATCCTCTCCTATGTGCTCACGATATCGGTCCTTATCCTCCTGATGGGAAAACTGGGCGATCGTATCGGGTTCCGCGCTCTCCTTTTAGGCGGATTTGTCATCTTTGGCATTGGATCATTCCTCTGCGGGATCTCTACCTGTATCCAGTGGCTGATTGCTGCCCGTATCCTGCAGGCTGTTGGTGCTGCTATGTTCTCCGCGATCGGGCCGGCCATTATCACTGAATTTCTTCCGGAGTCTCAGCGGGGAAAGTCTCTTGGATACCTGATCTCGCTCTCCGCTGTCGGCTTTGCCCTTGGCCCCGGCATTGGTGGATTTATTGCCCAGTATGCTGACTGGCACTGGATCTTCTTCCTTAACATCCCGATCATTATCATTGCCCTGATTCTCGGATGGTACTGCATTCCCCGGCAGACGCTTCCTCCCGTGCAAAAAAAGATGCAAATATCCGGGCCAGCCACGTTTGTCATCGCGTTACTCTGCATCCTTCTCGCGTTCTCCCTATTTCAGGTGCCAAGTACTCCGGATCTCATACTTATTCTGCTGCTAGTCATCGGTGTTCTTTCCGGTATCCTCTTCTGGCAGATTGAGCGGCGATCTTCCAACCCCCTCATCAGCCCAACACTCTTGAAAAACCGGGACTTCCGGGCAGGGATTTTGTCGTGCCTGATCATCACGATGCTCTTCTCCGGCATCACATACCTGATGCCCCTGTACCTTGTCAACTCCCGTCATCTCGACCAGTTCACCGCAGGATTGATCATGACCGTCCCGGCCCTGGTCTCCATCTTCATTGCTCCGATCGCCGGAAGCCTTTCAGACCGTCATGGAGCGATCCTTGTCTCATCTGTTGCGATATGGCTTACCGCGATTGGTTTTCTCATCTTTGCCACATTCAACCCCTGGACGGTTGTATTCCTGATCGTTGCCGGTATGATCGTAACCCGTGTTTCCACCGCGGCCTTCTTTGGTCCGAACGGAAAACTGATCATGAACCATTGTCCAGAGGGAACAATTGGCAACGGTTCTGGTGTCATGATGACCGTCCGTCACATCGGACTTGTATTTGGGATCGCACTCTTCCAGAGTATCTTTGCCATCAGGATGTATGCAATGGGGGTTCCCCGAGACGGAACGCCACTCGTGTCAAAACTTACTCCGGCTATGTCGGAGCTCGGGTACCAAGCCGTCTACTTCACGTCGTTCATTCTCTGCCTGATTGTTATCCTCATTCTGAGGAGAACAAAAGAAGTTCCTGACTTTATAGAAGAGTGACGGGATCAGGTACTTTCTCCAGTTATCGCGGTCAGATCATGTTCGGGACACACAATCTGGGAATATTTCTCTTTGCCTCAATTGCACTGAACATTATCCCGGGCCAGGATTCACTATATATTATCGGCCGTAGCATTTCGCAGGGAAGAGTGGCGGGCATTGTATCAGTAATCGGTATCGGAACCGGCTGTGTGGTTCACGTCATTGCTGCCGCGATTGGGCTCTATACCCTCCTGGCATTCTCACCTTTCGCATTCACGGCAATCTGTATGGCAGGAGGTCTTTACCTGATCTGGCTTGGGATCATGACGGTTGTACGGAAAAAAAATATCGACCCCTCCGTCACATTTGGGAATATACCCGGTTCAAAATGGGAGATCTTCCGGCAGGGTATGCTCACAAACCTGTTGAACCCGAAAGTAGCACTGTTCTTTATCGCATTCCTGCCCCAGTTCATCGATCCCGTCTCGAACCTTGGATCGCTCTCTTTTCTCTTTCTCGGATCGATCTTTCTCTGCACGGGTGCAATCTGGTGCATGATCCTTGCCTTCAGTGCATCAACCCTCTCGGATCGGTTCAGGAGCAATCCAAAAATCCAGCGAGGCTTTGAGTATTTCACGTGTATTTTGTTCGTCGGACTGGGAATTGGGGTCCTGTTCGGGCACATATGAGCCGATCTTTTCACATCATCGCGGTACAGTTGTTAAGTCGATCCCTATCACCCGGTAAAATCTGAACATTATTGACTCGACAAAACCTAGGTTAATTAATATTATTCAAACCTCATTTTATCTGATGGAATCTATGAGTGTTACAAGTCACGCAGACCCGCAGCAAAGGCTTGCGCAAGTTCAGGATCGTGCTTGGAAGAGAGCGGGAGGATTTACAAGGATCCTCTTTGCCCTCACCGTTATTCTGATCATGATCCTGCCAACAGCCGGAGCCGTATCAAGTGATTCTGTCCTGCATAACACGAGCTCCCCGCAGATTGTGAAGATAGGTGTCGACATCATGGACTTCAATGATTTCAGTGTCGCTGACGGTACAGCCGAGACAAACTTTTACTTATCCATGAGGTCCGATACACCCGTAGATTTAGATAAGGTCGAACTTATAAACGGGCAGATAACCGCTGTTTACCCGTTTGTCAATACAACGAATGAAAAAACCTACCGTGTCTATGCAAAAATAACTGCTGATCCCGATCTCCGTGAGTTCCCGTTTGACCAGCACACGCTTCCTATCGAATTCGAATCAAAAAACAATGATGTAAGTACACGAATTCTCGTTATTGACAAGAGCCGGACCGGTATCGAACCTGAAGCAGATCTCCCCGGATGGGAATTAACCCGGAACAATGCGTATGTCATGAACAAGTCTTACGATGAAGGCGGAGAGGAATATTCCCGGGCTGTCTTTAACCAGGGTATCGAGAGGGACACAGCATCGACCCTCCTAAAATTTTTCCTGCCGATCATGCTCATCGTCATCGTCTCCCTCTCCTCGCTGATGATGAAGGTCTCGTCCCGGCTGGGCCTGAACGCCTCGATGTTCCTTGCTGCGGTGCTCATCCACTGGCGTGTTGCCGATGCAATTCCGCTTGTTGCCTATGCGACCTTCCTGGACATATTTATGATTATCACATATGCAACACTTGTCATGGTGCTCGTATCCGGTGTCCTAATTATGAAATTTGCGGAAACCAAAGATACGGTTCACATCGAACAGGTCAACTACTGGTCACTCCGGATTATCCCGGCGATTTCAATCACCCTGTATTTCCTGGTATTCCTGACACTTGTGATCTGACCAGACGCCGCCCGGGCCCTGTCCCCAGCAGACAGGGTCGGGCACCTGGTTCGGTGGAGCATATCACGTCAGATTTCATTTTCATAGATCGTTTAATATTACATGATGAGATCTCAAATATTGAAAGAGGGTAATATCAGGGATCATCAACCACGATAAAACCAGTATTTTTTTAATCAGACCATCACCTATTGACTATGTCATGTCACAACCAATCCGGAATATTCTCCCCATTCTTGCTGCAATCCTGGCCATGGGAATAATCCTGTCTGCCGGCTGTGTATCAGAAAAACCAGCCGGGGCGACCCCCACTGCACCGTCTGAAGAGACCCTGACATTCTATACCGAACAGTTTCCCCCGTACAACTACCTGGAGAACGGAACGCTGAAAGGCATGTCCGTTGACCTTCTCGAAGCGATTACAGAAAAAACCGGGAGAAAGGGAACCCGCGAAAAGATACACCTCGTCCCGTGGACCGAGGCATACCAGATGGGACTTACCCGGAACAACACGGTACTCCTCTCCACCGCGAGACTTCCCGAGCGGGAGAACTCCTTCAAGTGGGCCGGACCGATTGACTCGTATTCCACGGTGCTCTTTGCACGACCTGACCGGCATATCAACCTGACCGGGCCGGAAAACCTGGCAAAGTACAGGATTGGCGTGATCAGGGACGCTGCCGGGATGAGGCAGATGCTCGAGTTAGGTGTAAACGAGAGCCAGCTGGCGATCGAGACCAATGCTTCCATACTGATTACAAAACTCCAGAACGGTGAGATCGATCTCTGGGCTTACCCGGAGCCCACGGGACGGTACCTGACCGGGCAGCAGACCGGGGACCCGTACATGTTCGAGATCGTCTACACCTTATCACCGCTCGATCTCTGGTACGCGTTCAGCAAGGATGTCCCGGACTCAACCGTGCAGTCCTTCCAGCAGGCACTGGATGACCTGAAGGCCGACAAGGGTTCCGGCGACATTACTCCCTACGAACAGATCGCTGCCCGGTACATCCGGTAGGCCGGGCATTGTATGGGGAGCCACCCGTTCTTTTTGAATACTTTCATACGGGTCCTCACAGATCTCTGATTCCCCCGGTTGATCTTCTGACTGACACGTTTTTTTAACCAACACACCATTTCGCACAATTGTATTCCATTTTACGTCGATGGAGCATGGCAGCATGGAACACGATTCGGTGGAGCAACGCAGGGGTAGCGCGGGAACCGGTAAGCGATTGTCACTTGCGATGAAAAAGAGGAGTGATTGATGGACTTTCGTTATGATGACTCTGACTGGTGCTCCCGGTTCTTTTTCTGGATATAGTCGGGGTACCAGATTGTAAAGACTAAACCAATGGCCAGTACCACAAGGTGAGCACCGCCGGCAACCGATGCAAAGGATCCCGCCCCGAATTTTGCATAGGTGGCGAGAGCAAGGTTAATAAGAAACACGACTCCCCACACACTGGTCATCAGGATGTTCACCGATTTGAAGGCAGGGTGGTCCCAGCGGGACTTATCAACCATATCCTTTGCATACTGGATCGTGAACGGTACGCCGGCAAGGAGTGACCCGAATGCAAGAAGTGTCAGGACAAGATAGATCACGATGCTTATGTAATCCGCAATCGCCGTGATGTGCAGTACTGAAATACCGATGAGGGCACCGGCAAACATCAGGATATTTACCCAGTTAAGATAGAAGCCCCGCTTCAGGGTCTTATACCCCACAACCAGCGATACAATCACAGCAGCAAGAAGTGCGATCTGGGTACTCTCTAACGTATTTCCTGACAATATTCCAAAAACGATGAGCGGTAAAAAGCCGAGGAGTATTCCCAGATTTTTCATTGTGAGAGATTGGTGTCCCTTATCATCAATACGATTGGTTTGAGTTTCCTAAAAAGGGGGCAGCACCGGTGCAACGATACGGGCACGTTTCGTTGGGAACAATGTAATAATCCCTTTATCGATGCAGGTGCAACTCCCCTGGTATGGAACCTGCCCCGTCGGGTATTCCCGGACACACGTATACGCTCCTGATCGTCTCGATTGCGCTCGCCAATTTTATGGCAGCATTCGATTCAACAATCGTCACGATAGCGCTTCCGGTGATTGCACAGATATTCATCCTCCCGGTAACCACGGCGAGCTGGGTGATCACCGTGTACGTGCTGGTCATGGCCGCGTGTGTGCTCGTCTTCGGCAGACTCTCTGACGTGATCGGGTACAAAAAAGTATTCCTGTACGGGTTTTCTCTCTTCACGATCGCTTCATTCGCCTGCGGGTTCCTCCCGGAAATTGTCAACTCGTTTCCCGTCTTCATCGCCTCGCGTGCCGTCCAGGCCATCGGCGCCATTATGATCGTGTCGGTCGGGCCGGCCATGATCACCGCATTTATTCCCCTGGAGATGAAAGGAAAGGCAATGGGTACAAGCTTTGCGTTTGCAGCCCTCGGGATGACCATTGCACCGGTGGCCGGTGGACTGCTGACGCAATACCTCTCCTGGAACTGGATCTTTTACATCAACGTCCCTATCGGGATCTTTGCGGTTCTTCTGGGGGCAAAGGTGATCCCGGCAACGGAGGGCAGACTCCTCGCCCGAGGGTTCGACCGTGCAGGTGCCCTCCTGATCGGTATCGGGCTTGCATCCCTGCTCTATGCCATGTCGGAGGGACCTTCGGCCGGGTGGACCGACCCGGTAATCCTTGGATGCCTGGTCCTCGCGATTCTCGCGTTGTGTGCCTTCATCCGGTGCGAACTTGCCGCTTCCGACCCATTGCTCGATCTGCACTTGTTGAAACAGCGGAATTTTCTCCTGACCAACATGGCAATCGTGCTCGTGATCGTCGCCAATGTCGGGATCCTCTACCTCTTCCCATTCTATCTCCAGCTCGTGCAGGGGTACTCTCCATCGGTTGCCGGGTTGATATTTACGTCGCTCTCAATAGCCGTCATGGCCGGGGGGATCCTGGGCGGGATGCTGTACAACCGGGCCGGGGGCCGCCGGATCAATATCGCGTCCGGGATACTGGTTGCTGGCGGGTATATCTTCCTGATTGGTATCCAGCCGGATTCACCGGTCTGGTTCATGGTCCTCTGCCTGGTCCTGACAGGTGCGGGTTTTGGCATGCTCCTGACATCGGCATCGACCATGACGATGACTGCGGTTGCAAAAAAATATCAGGGCATGGTCTCGGGGTTCATCTGTCTTGAACGGTTCGCACCGATCACCATCGGGATCGCCCTCTTCAATATCGCATTTATCGGGGGCATGAACGCGGTTGCTTCTGACAGTGGGGTTGCAACGGAAGCTTTTGTGAATATCAAAACCGGTGTGCTCGTGGCCGGATTTTCGCAGGCATTTTTGTTCGGGTGCCTGGTAAGCATCATTCTTCTCGTTGTCGTCATCCTTGCACACCATGAGGTTCATCCGGATTATCAGCCGGTACCGGGTGATGCAGGCATTCAGAAAATGTCTGACCTGTGATCACATATGAGCGGCAGCAGACCCGGAAACGGGAGAACATCATTTTTTATCAGACATGAGACTAGCGAAGACTACCGTTCTTCGAAAAATAACCGGTCGTTGACCGGAGGTACGGGGACGTTGCTATGTACCCATAATACGGATGATTTTACACGTCAGGGAAATTGGATTGACAGAAAGAATCCGTCAGGATCCCGTTTGAAAAAAGTGGATTTCACTGGGATACGATACGAATGAGGAATGATAATACGCTCACAGAAAAACCTTGTACAGGAGCAACACTATGATCCTGGTTGATGCAGAATGTTTCATTGCAATTGAGCACCGTGGCGATTTCATCAAGGAAGTAAAGAAGATCATTCCGACAGTCCTCCGCGAGAAGGGGTGCACCCGCTACGAATTGATGCTCGGTATCTCCGGGGAGTCTTATCACTTCCTTGAACAATGGGAGAGCAAAGAGCACCTTGACGAGCACATCGCACAGCCCCATATGCAGGAATATTTCAAAAAGACTACGCCCTGGCAGTCTGCCCCGACGAAGCTCGCAATCTACGAGATTGCCTCCAAGGAATCGGTTACGATGATGGAGTGAGGGGGCCGGCAGGGTGCCCTAGTTAAAACAGAGGGTACGATTGATTACGATCCGGTGTAAATCCGAAGTTGAAGCAGTATTACGGGTCATCGTCAGAAACAGCGGAGGTGTATCTCGCGTATGGTGACCGTATCCCGGATACCTCGATCTTTAGGGTAATTTTTTCCCGGCATGTACCATCTCATGATCGGCTCCCGTAGCATAGAGCATAAACACCGGCGCTAACAGGACTTCAGTTTACCCAGTGCAGCACGTTCTTTGCAACAGACCAGCGGGGTTCGGTTGTGTCCGGGATATTGCCCTGCACCCAGTAATCGTACTTCTTGTCTAGCATCCCGTAGTCCTGCTCCATACGGATCCAGTAGTTCAGCGCCAGAAGATAGGACTCACTGCTGTTCTTTGCAACTGCGTATGCGTACAGCATCTTGTAGGCATCGTGGGGTTCAACAATCGCCACATCGTAGAATGGGTACTTCAGGGTGAGAGTATACCCTTCCTCTGCGGGAATCATCAGGACATCTGCCTTACCCTCCTCGAAGAACTCCTTCGGAGAATCGATGGTGACGATCGTTGCGAGAGGCAGTCGCTGCTGCGCGACATCGACAATCCCCGTGTTGTTATACACCGCAATTTTCAACCCGTCCATCTTCTTCACGTCCTCCAGATTCGTGAACGCATCCTTCTTTCCATCCGGGACAACGAACGCAAGATGGACGGCAACATAGGGATCCGTGAATTTCAGCTGTTCGAGCCGGTCCCGTTTTACCATGACGGCCGACATGACCAGATCGCAGTAGCCGCTCTGGAGGGCTTCGGGCATCTCGGAGGGTTCTGTGAGCGGGACAAACTCGATCCGCGAGACATTCAGCTCCCGGGCCAGGTCATAGGCCATCTCGATGTCGTATCCCACCAGCTCGCCCCGGTCATTGAAGAAAGCAAAGGGGACGTTGTTCTCATTGTACCCGACCCGGAGAACTCCCCGCTCCCGGATCTGCCGTACTTCATCTGCGCTCCCATACTTCGTGGGATCGATGGGCGGAACATCCGCCCGTTTGAGGTAGACCGTTGTATTCACAATGTCATCGAGCCGGTTTCCCGAAATGTCGGGGGGCATCTGTATGTGGGAGATCTGCTCATCGTCATGGTAGGTGCCGGCCAGCATTGCAGCGAAACCGGCATGCAATCCGGAGATCATGATGGCCCCAAGCCCGATGACGACCAGAGCGGACAGGACCGCACGTTTCCACCGGAACCGTCCCTGCTTCGTAGTAAGGGCAAGCGTGATGATGGTGAACGTGAAGATCGACATTACCGTTAAGGGAGCGACGATGGAGTAGTGTATCACACTCGCACTGATGAACATGTTGTAGGCATCTGTCGGGAGATGCAAAATGGAGAGGAGAGGCATCACCGCGAGATTGGCTGAACCGAACATGGTGGGGATCCCAACGAGGACAAGCTCTGCCTGCTGGATGAGATTCAACGGGCTCTGGTAACTCCAGGCAACGAAGAGGATAAACAACAAGGGGGCGAGTTCGCCCAGCATCGGGAAAGTATAGGCTATCGGTACCAGGATCCCGGTCTGGGACTGGATATCCTCCCGGGCCGGATCCTGGTGCGGGCCGGTGGCCCGGCCGTCCTCGTTTCCGCGGTTGTCACCGGGATCCTTCTGCCGGCTCTCGAAAAGATTCTTCACCTTGTCAGCGATCAGCGGCAGAGTAATGAATTCATTGCCGGTCGCAAACGCGAGGATCACCGGCTCCGATGCAGCGGAGAGAATGTCCCGGTAACGGAAGGTGGTGAAGCAGGTGATCAAAAGGGGCATGGCAACAAAACCGATCAGGATGCCGGCCGCAGCGAGGGTGATCAGGTAGACCTGGAGATCCAAAAACCCCTCGAACGTCAGAGACCCGATGAAAACAGACGTGATAACAAAGATACCCACGGGGAAGGTCAGGGAGACGTACTGCATGATACGGCTGAGCGCCTCCATGAGGACGCGAAGGACATTCATCACCGGCCCGTTCCCGTTATCCTGCATGAGAGCAAAACCCAGGAGCAGGCAGAAGATCACGGTAGCCGGGATGATCCCGTCTGATAAGGAACCGAAGGGATTTGCGGGTATGAACTGGCTGGCAAGGTCAATGCCGGTCTTATCGGCCAGGGTCTGGGTACTGAAAAACGATGCATCCACTCGTGGGGGAAATGCCATCTGGAAGGTGAAATACCCGGCAATGCAGAGGATCCAGATCAGCAGAATGACCAGCGCAGCCTTGAGCACAAAGGTCTTTGCGGTGTCCCGCTTCAGGCTCCCCACACCGACAATGAGCGAGATGGCAACGGACGGGAGGACGGTGATCTGCCAGATCCTGATGAAGGCATCGGTGAACGGTGCCAGTGCCGAGCAGTGTTCGCCAAAGAACAACCCTGTTAAAATTCCGAGGATGACACTGATCAGGATCCAGAGCGAGAGGCTTATGCGGGACAATTTCATGGGATCGCGATCTCCGGTTCCTGATCCGGTATCTGCGGGATGCCGGGTTTTCAGAATAATGGATATTATTTTTAGTATTATTTAACCGTTACAAAATGAATCGGGTATTCCCGAGTAATTCTGAAGAGAAAACTGTTGGGAGTGGCATGGGTACGGTTGGGGGCCCCATCCCAGAGAAAAAAAGGGACGTGTATACCCTCATGTATCCATCTCGCCCTCTTGAGTATGATGCAGAAGAAACAGATCGCCATCACGACCGCTGTCGGTATCCTGGCCGGCGCCTTTTGAATTCCAATCTGACAGTCATAGCCGGCACCGAATATCCCGCGATGTATCCCCTCACTATCGGGCATCCTGCCTGCGAGTGATCAATTCCCCCAGTGCAGCACGTTCTTTACAACAGACCAGCGGGGTCCAACGGTTCCCGGGATATTACCCAGCACCCAGTAATCGTACTTTTTCTCAAGCATCCCGTAGTCATTTTCCATCCTGATCCAGTAGTTCAGAGCCAGGAGGTAGGTTTCGCTGCTGTTCTTTGCTACCGGGTACCCGTACATCATCTGGTAGGTATCATAGGGTTCGATGATGGCCACATCAAAGAACGGGTACTTCAAAGTCATGGTATACCCTTCCTCAGCGGAATTCAGGAGGGCATCAGCCTTACCTCCCGTGAAATATTCTTCCTCTGAATCGATTGGGACAATGGTTGCATGGGGAAAGAGCTGCCCAGCTACCTTGACAAGCGCAGTATTGTTAAAGACGGCAACTCTCAAGCCGTCCATCTTACTTACGGTATCCAGCTTCGTGAACTCTGCCTTCTTCCCGTCCGGTACTACGAATGCCAGGTGGACGGTAACAACCGGGTCGGTGAATTTCATTTCATTGAGCCGTTCCGCGTTCACGATGACAGCACTCATGATGATGTCGCAGTATCCGCTGTCAAGTGATTCTGCAAGGGTGGATCCTGTGATCGGAACGAACTCGATCCGGGAGACATTCAGATTCCGGGCCAGGTCATAGGCCATCTGTACATCGTATCCTACCAGTTCCCCCTTGCCATTAAAAAAGACGAACGGGATATTGTTGCTATTGTACCCGACACGGAGCACACCACGCTCACGGATCTGCCGGATCTCGTCCCTTCCCCCGGGAGGCAGAGGAGCGACCGCGGGGACATCCTCTTTGTGCAGGTAGACAGTCGTGTTCACGATATGGTCCAGGCGTTTTCCATCAGCAGTGAGAGGCAGCTCGATCTTGGAGATCTGGTCGCCCCCATGATAAGTACCAGCCAGCAGGTACGTAAAACCCGCGTGAAGCCCGGCAATCATGAGGACTGCAACCAGGAGAACGGCTGCGAGTGACAGGATCGCCCTCTTCCAACGGAACCGGAACTGATTCCTTGTAAGGGCGATGGTAATCGTAGTGAATGCAAAGATCGATATAACGCTCAACGGGGCGACAAAGGCCTGGCGCAGGATTCCCGAACTGATGTACAGGTTGTACGCGTCTGCAGGGAGATGCATCAGGGAAAGGAGCGATATCACCGAGATCTTGGATGAGCCAAAGAAGCTGGGGATTCCCACCACAATAAGATGTACCTGCTGAATGAGATCCAGCGGGTTGCTGTAAAGCCAGGCCACAAAGAGGATAAAAAGAAACGGGGCAAGCCCCCCCAGAAGCGGGAAGGTATATGCCACGGGCACAAGGATCTCGCTGTAAGACTGTACATCGCCCCTCACCGGGTCTCCGTCAGAATCGTTTCCGCTACCGGTCTCAGGAACCCGGTCCTCGGCCTGTCCCTCATAAGATCCATGGGGGGCAGCCGTCGTGTGGACCCGCCCCCTGAAGAGTCTCTCCACCCCTTCGGAGATCTGCGGCAGGGTGATGAATTCGGTACCGGTCGAGAAGGCGAGGAGCATGGGCCTCGACCCAGCAGCAAGGATGTCCCGGTAATGGAAGGGGGTGAAACAGGTGATCAGGAGGGGCATGACGATAAGGCCAAGCAGGATGGCGGCAGCAGCGAGGGTAATCAAGAAGACCTGGAGTTCCAGGAAACCCTCGAACGTAAGAGTCCCGGCCATGACGGCCGTGATGACAAAGATGCCTACGGGAAATGTCAGGGCGATGATATGTGTCATGCGGTCGAGCGCCCGCAGCAGGACCCGGAGTATGTGCATAATCGGCCCGCTCCCGTCATCCAGCATCAGGGCAAAACCCAGGAACAGGCAGAAGAGCACCGTGGCAGGGATGATCCCGTCCGATAAGGACAGGAACGGATTGGATGGTATGAACTGGTCGATGAAGTTAAACGAGGTTTTTGTGGCAAGATCCTGGGTGCTGAAGAACGAGGCTTCTTCCCGTGGGGGAAATGCCAGCTGGAAAGAGAAATACCCGATAACGCCGATCACCCATATCAGCAGAATGATCAAAAACGCTTTGAGAGCAATGGCTTTTGCCGTGTCCCGCTTCAGGCTCCCGATACCAACAATGAGAGAGAGGGCAACAGAGGGCAGGATCGTGATCTGCCAGATCTTGATGAATGCCTCGCTCACCGGTTTCATGAACGAGCAGAGATCCCCGAAGACCAGCCCGGCAAAAATTCCCAGGAGGAACCCGATCAGTATCCAGAGGGTAAGGTTCAGGTGAGGTAGTTTCATGAGGGTCGTAGTCTCCGGTTCCTGATCCGATATCTGCTGGCTGCCGGGTTTTAAATTAAGCGATATTATCTTTGGTATTATTTAACCGTTACCGGATGGGGTTGCCAGCCTAATCCGGCTGTTGGACTCCTCCGATCCCAGGTGAGAATTCCCCGCGTCTGCAATTCAAAATAACATCGTGCACAGGCTTCCACATCGGCACCGGCATCATGGCTGCCGGAAAAATCTGTCCCGAATACGTGCAGATGCCACTCTGTCAGCGGTGGCCATTTTTTTCTCGTGCCGGAAGAATTGGGAATGTTACAATACCTGACTATGCCGGGTGCTTTCATGGTGCAGAAGTGTGGTTTCTTTATGAGGTTTGTTGCCAGTCTGCACCGCAGGAATTCAGTATTAATTATCAGGGGATCGAAGCTGATATTGTGGGCAATAACCCTCATTGCCCTCTCAACATCCGCATTGAACTGCGGGAGCGCCTTAAGCAATGACACGCCTTCAGCTTTCGCCCGCTCAGTCGTGATCCCCTGAATACGGGAAGCGTCCCCGGCGATGGTAAAGTCCGCAGGGTAGATGATAACACGGTTCCGGCTTTCCCGGTTGCCTTCACCGTCGTACAACGACCATGCCAGCTGGACAACTCTCGGCCACTTTTCAAGATCGTTTGAGGATGATCGGGGCAAGCCGGTTGTTTTCGTATCGAGAAAATGAAATATCAGTTTTTATTCCTCGGATCCTATTTGGGGTTGGCGATCCGGGCTCCGTCTGGTTCCCTAATGCAGGGTACAGGACCTTACGGGGCCGGGTGAGCTTCAGATCCCGCACTGCCGTGGAACAGAAGCACCCCCCTCCAGTCAGTCGGGATACAATCACCATGACGACCACGGCAGCCTGAATCGCGGGCGCCTTCCTCCGGCCGAACTCCGGGCCGGTACCAGCAACGCCAGGGTTCATGGGATGCAGAGACCCGGGAACTGTGCAGGGGCGATCAGCTGGAACCGGCACCAAAAAAGAAGAACCGGTTTACGCTCTCGTGACCGTGATGGTCCAGTACTTCTCCGGGATCATGATGGACGGGTTCTCTGTGCAGGTATCGCACACGGCAACAGGGATCTGGATCGTGTTTCTGGTGATCACAACCTCATCAGCGCCCGGATCGGGAGTGAGCGGGACATCCACGTCCTTCTGGATGACATAGCGGTACGCGTCCAGGTTCCGGGAGAAGAAGTCGCGATACTGCTCCCGCTCGAGTGCAGTCGCGTTGTACGACCAGTCTGCACCTTCCGCCACTGTGACATCAGCGGGAATCCACCCGTAGCCTTCTACATAATACTCCGCCCAGACATGCGTGCCGGCCGGCCCGAGGATCATCTGGTAGCCGACCGGGACCCGGGCCGGGATACCGATCGATCGGCAGAGGGCCGCGAAGTACTGACTCTGCGCCCCGCAGTCCCCGATACCGGTCTTAAGCACGTACACGGACCGGGGTTCGCCGGTTGCTTCGAGCTGCATGTGCGGGGCATGGCTGTAGGGAAGCGAGTCCGAGACATACCGGTAGATCTTCTGCGCCTGCAGGTACGGGTTGGTCTCGTTTCCCACGATCTCCTGTGCCTTCTGTTTCATGGCCGACGTAAGGGCAATGTTTGCTGTCGGGGCCGTGTACTTCCGGTATTCCGGATCGCTCGTGTTGTAGGGCAGCACCTTCGCGGGATCAACCGTGAATCTCTGGGAGTACTCCGTGAAGCGGAAACTTGCGGAGACATTCACGAACGGATCGCGGATCTCCGCAAGCGGGATCTCGAAGTACGCAAGCCCGAGATCCGCGTCCGTGCCGGTCGTAGACTTCAGGTACTGCGTTGGTTCAAACGACATGAATGTCACGTTCTTCTGGGGCCCGTACTCGATCGGCAGCGGGACCCAGAGTTTCAGCGTTCCGTTTGCCGGGAGCCGGTCGCGGGGTACCGAAATCTCCTCGCATCCTTCCCATGCAACCGGGTCGCTATATGGGCCAGCGCCGCCGGTCTTCTGGGCGAATGCCAGCGGAACAAGTTCGTCATAGAACGGGGTATAGTGCTTTTTTGCATTCGCGTTCTGCATGATGGTCATGTTATGGAACACGATGTTGGAGACGGTGTCCTCGAAGTACCACACCTCCCCGTCCGATCGTAAGGTCACGGCCCCGGGGTCATCCATGAGGGCAGCCCGCTGTGCTGCCGAAAGGTCCGGGAAGATCTCAGCCAGCTGCTGGTCCATGGTGCTGCGGTTGTACGGGTAATGAAAGGTCATCATCTGCATGGTCATGGCCTGGTCCCGGGCGTTCTTCGCGGCTGCGATATTACCGGCTGCTGTATAGTTCTCCTGCGCGAGCCGGAAGAGCGACATTGCGGCGTGCAGGTTGTTGTTGTGGAATTCCTGTTCTGCCTGTGCAAAGAGGGCATCGCCCGGGGATTGCTGTGCCGGCGCAGAGACACAACCGGCAGTAAGGATTGCAACGGCAACAAGGAGGATGACTGAGAGGGGCAGAGTTTCGTTCATGAATCACCATGATATGCGATAATAAACGGACGGGTGCGAATGCTGATTAATGTTGGGAAACAGGCGGGATGATACCCCGAGAGATTGGCTCAATTATTGGGGATAATGAATTCTTGTGATTTACTATACATCCTTCATCATCACAATTTTACAGGAAGACGATAGTATTCACAAAAGATGCCGGGGAATGGAAGTGAGTCAGGCAAAGAGTCGTTCCATCAGCGGAGCACAGACGACGCCCGTGGATCCTTCTCGCGGTCATGTTCACATCCCTCCTTGTTGCACTCCCAACCGCGGGATGGCAACCGCAGAAGTGCCTGCACGAGACAGCCCCCCCCCAGCCTGCCGATCTTCCTCTCTCTTCTTCTCTAGCGGAGAGCAGATACGCGTCTCCATGCCCTGCGTCAACCCGTCTGAGGGGCAGTAATTCCCCCCGTACATACCTTCAGGGACCGTATCTGGTGACAGTGACGAATTCCTGAACCGGCATTTTTGGTATTTTCCACTGCGACGGTACAGACCATCTCACCGCTGGCGGTGACCGGTTCTGCTCATTTGAGCCCATTACAGTTCACGCTGATCGGTGATGTCCTGATTCACGCCGTAAATATGGACAATGTTACCGTCGGTATCATAATTTCCTTTGGTCCGCACGGAGATGACCCGCACCGCACCGTCCCTGCGCACGATCCGGTGCTCGACAAAGAGCGTATAGTTATGGGAGTCTCTCCTTACTTTCCGTACCTCTTCAAGGACTCTTGGCTGGTCTTCCGGGTGGATAAATTCCCGGACATAGGTCTCAAAGGGCATCTGGTAACCGCCCTCACGTTCCGCGGTTGTGCCATAGAGAGAATAGAACCGGTCATTGAAGGTGAATATCCCCGTCTTCCCGTCACGCTCCCAGTTTGCCATGTGCGCGAGGTCAAGTGCTTTTTCCAGGAGGTGATGGTTTTCCCGGAGTTCGATCTCCATTGCCTTCCTGTGGGTGATGTCATCGACGCTTGAAAGTGAATAGGGTTTCCCATTCATCATGATCACGACAACCGAATACAGGCAGGTGTGGATCTTCCCATCTTTACTCCGGAACCGGACTTCCTGTGCAGATATCTCCAATCCGTTCCGGAGTTCCCGTTGGATCTGTTCCAGGGTATCTGAATCCACATAGAGATCCAGGGATTCCGGGGGTTTTCCGAGGACTTCCTCACGGGAATACCCGGAACTGCGTATGAACGCATCGTTGACATCAACGATGGTATTGTTGGTAATATCAACGAGCGTAAGGACGGCCGGGCTGCTCTGGAAGAGCCGGGAGAACTTGGCTTCTGATTCCCGCAGCGCATCTTCCGCAACCTTTCTCCTCACTGCATCCTTATGCCGGGTTACAGCATGATGGATCTTGTGGGCCAGTTCGGCGAACTGTGGCCGGGCATCTCCTCCTTTCTGGATATAGAAGTCCACGCCGTTGTTGATCGCCTCGATCACCACTTCTTCCCTGCCCCGCCCGGTAAACAGGATGAACGGGATATCACCGTACGAGCTCCGCACGGATTTCAGGAACGTAATCCCATCCTCCCCCGGCATCTGGTAATCGGAGATAATGGCATCGAAGATTCCGCTGGTCATCAGTGCACGTGCTTCACTGGCAGATGTCGCCGTGTCAACAGAGATCTCCCCGCTCTTTTCCAGGAAGATTTTTCCCAGGTTCAGCAGATCCACTTCATCATCAACATAGAGGATACGGGTTCTGTTATGCATGATGTGCCTCAAGGAGTATTCCCTGCATCTGTTGTCATATCAATGAAGACCTGTTGCTGTTCCAGGTTTGTCCGGGCCGGGCGTATAGAGGAAAAGGGCATAGTGAACGGAAATCCTGTGGCGGTTTCTTGTGTGCCTTTACGAGTGCTCCAGAATTATATTATACTTACATAATTTTATTGTATCGGAATTTATTCCTGCCTTTTTACCGGCATTTTGCGATAAACGACCCGCAACGATCGTCACCGGGGCCGTGAAGGGCAGCACCGTAGATCCATTTCATCGTTATTTTATACCTGCCATGACAAAACCTGAGAACCGTGAGTGTTCATTCATGTCAGCATCAGAACGATCCCCGCTTTCCCGTCTCGTCTTGTTCATGACCTGCCTGGCAATTCTTGGAAGCCTCCTTGCCGGTGCCCATTATTATGCTGTCGACCTCCCGCAGCAGAATGCTCTAAAAGCACCGGAGAATGCAGGATACAGCAACTCAAACTGCCAGATATGCAAGAACAACTGTAAAGTCGACAAAGATTACTATCTCTGTGTTTCGATATGCAACGACCTCGAATGTTCCGGATCGACGTAACCGCTGGCCGGGGTGGGATCTCCCCTGATTCGGTCCGGGAATAGTGCTGCAATCGCCGGCAGCATCCTTTTAGGGGGCGCATTATTATGCCGGGGACCTTCCGAAAAGAACACTCTGAAAAGGGCCGGAGAACGCATCCGGTCCAAGAACCATATGTGCCGCCTGCGTGAATAATGGTCAGGCCGATAAGGACCTTTTCTTTTGCATTGAGCAGTGTGCCCGGGTCCGTCTGGAGTACCATGACCGTCAGGGGAGTCTGCCGCCCCCTGCTGCATCAGGGGAAAAACATGACCAAGACTTTATCTGGATTCCCTCCAGATTGTCAAGAAGTATTCAGGTTTTTCCTTTAGGAGTTTTGGTATTATGTCCATGAGACAGATCATCCTTGCGCTTGCCATTATTGCCTGCCTTATGTTTTCTGCAGGATGCACGGGCGCTCCCGCTGCGAGCCAGCCTTCCGTTGTACAACCGGTCCAGCAGCCGGCGCCTGTATCCATTGCAGGAACACCCGTCCAGTATAAAGAAGTCAACGGGGTCCGGCTGGCATACCGGGAATTTGGATCAGCCGGTGAACCGATCCTGCTTATCGAGGGATTCGGGGGAACCGTGGCGAATAACACGCCCCTGCAGGATTCATGGAACGAGACTTTCTTATCCATCCTCTCCTCGAAATACCATGTCTATGCCTATGATCACCGGGGAATGGGCTACAGCAGCACCAACAATGCCACACCCACGATTGCCCTGTATGCCGATGATGCTGCCGGGCTGATTACGGCCCTCGGGTATGACAGCATGCACGTGTACGGCGAGTCCATGGGGTCGTCGACCGCCCAGCAGCTGGCTATCGATCATCCCGAACGGGTCCGGAAACTGATCCTGGACTCCAATACCTACGATGCCCGGGTCCCGGAGTGCAGCACGCTGCTCGCAATCCTTGAGAAAGATGCGTACGATCCCACCCAGAGCGCCGGCGTCCGGGCCGAGGCCCAGGCCAACCTTGTCTGGAACGGGACCTGGAGTGGTCTTTCAGGCATTCAGAAAGATACCATGCTTGTTGTTGGCACCGCCGACCCGCTGACCCCTGACCCGGTCTCGGTCCGGATGGCCGGGCAGATCAACGGCTCGTGGCTTGTCCGGTTCAAGGGTCTCTCGCACTGCGGATCCCATTATGCGCCCGTCCAGTATGGCGAAAATGCGCTCTACTTCCTTGGCACGAACGAGTCGCCGCTGGGGATCCAGTAACTTTTTTATTCTCTCCGGGGCGGACTAAGAAACCCTGCACGGGTTTTCCCGGTACCCCGGTACATACGATTCCCGAGAACGGTTGCATCTCAGGGTAGCCCGGTATGGATTTACCTGACCGGAAATATCCGAATAGTTATCGCCAACAAGGCACTATACCGTATATACACAGGAATTCATGGGTACCATGACGAGTTGGCCAGAAATCTGGAATACGCGGTCTTTGAACGTCAAAGACGCAGGCAGTCCCGTGGCCCTAGCCGATCTTCTCCGGGCCAACGGATACGATACCAATACCGGGCAGGTATCCGGCCAGGATTTTGAGCAGTATCACCGGTACATTTCTGAAAAATGCGGGGTACTCCCCGGGGATTCCCTGTTTGAGGTAGGGATGGGGGCAGGCGCCTTCCTGCTCCCCTGGTACCAAAACGGGCACCCGGTCGGGGGACTGGATTACTCTCTCTCCCTGGTTTCCATTGCGAAAAGGGCCATGCCGGATGCCAAAAATGAGTTCATGGTAGCTGAGGCATCAGCCCTGGATACGACAAAACCCTATGATATTGTCCTGTCCAACGGGGTTTTTTTGTATTTCCCGGATCACCGGTATGCCCGGACGGTTGCGGAAATGATGATCCAGAAAGCCACAAAAACAATAGCCATCCTGGATGTTCCCGACCAGGCACAACAGGAAGAGACCCAGAAATTCCGGCGCTCATCCTTACCCCCCGGCGAATACGAGAAACGATACCGGGGGCTTGAGCACCTGTATTTCCCGCGATCCTGGTTCTCTGCATTGGCCGATGCATATGGCCTTGCGATCAGCATCTTTGATCAGGACATCCACAATTACGGGAACAGCAGGTTCCGGTTCAATGTGGTGATGAAAAAGAAATGAACCCTGGCACGGGGAACTGGGCATGGTACGATAATGCTCCGGTTGAACATTTGCACCACGCCATTTATTTCTGCTCCCCCGGGTAGGTTGTGCCGAAAAGATATCAGTCTGATGAACGAATGGAATATTACGCGGGATCTGTGATTCACCATGAAAGCGATCATACTGGCGGCAGGATATGGACGGAGAATGCGGCCCCTCACCAGCAACTGCCCCAAAACACTGCTCCGGATTGGTGACACGACCATCATTGAAAGGATTGTGGACAGTCTCCGGAAGCATGCCATAATCAATATAATCGTGGTGACCGGTTACCTGGCTGAACAACTCACCTCGTTCCTCACATCCCGGTATCCCCAAATCCGGTTTACCTTTGTCCATAATGAGCGCTATGCAACAACAAACAATATCCACTCGTTGTACCTTGCGATCAGTTCCGTTGCCATGGACGATGACATCATCCTCATAGAATCCGATCTCCTGTACGAGGATGCGGTTCTGGACAAGATTATAACCTCGCGCCATTCGAATGTTGCCCTCGTTGACAAGTACCGCAGCGGGATGGACGGGACCGTGGTCACGGTTGACCATGGCATCATCACGAGCATCATCCCCCCCCACCTCCAGACAGGTGATTTTGACTTCTCCAATAAATACAAGACCCTGAATATCTACCGGTTCTCTCAGGAGTTCTGCCGGGATGTCTTTTTTAAACTGTTGTCGTTCTACGCCAGTGCCATTGATAATAATTGTTATTACGAGTTGATCCTCGGCATCCTGATCTACCTGCAGCGGGAGAATATATATGCTGAGATTCTTGAGGGAGAGCACTGGTCCGAACTCGACGACCCCAATGATCTTCGTGTCACGCAATTCATCTTCCAGAAACAGAAGCGGATAGATCTTCTCAAGACCGGCTGCGGGGGATACTGGAATTATCCGGTGCTTGATTTTTCCTATATCCGGAATATGTATTTCCCAAACCCTTCCGTTATTGCACAGATACGTGCCAGCCTGCCCGGGCTCCTTACCAGTTACGGTTCATCGCAGGCCATCCTGAATGAAAAACTTGCGTATTTTCTCGGGTGCAATCCAAAGAATGTCAGCCTTCTCAACGGGGCCTCCCAGGCGTTTCCCCTCCTGGGAGAGTTCTTCAAGGGAAAACGGATCCTTTTGCCAACGCCGACCTTTGGCGAATTTACCCGCGTGTTTGGCCCCTGCCCATCCTATGCCGACTCGTTTTCGGTTTCCCTGGATGACATTACCCTCCAATCCCGGGACTGTGATGTGGTTGTTTTTGTCAATCCCAACAACCCGACCGGTTCACTGGTTGCACCGGAGAAAATTGTTGCGTTTGCGCGAGAGAATCCAAAGAAAATTATCCTGGTGGATGAATCCTTCATCGATTTTGCCGGCATCCCGGGTATGATCCCCCTGCTTGAAGAACATCCACGGGAGAATGTGATCGTCTTAAAAAGCCTGAGCAAGGTGCTGGGGGTTCCCGGTCTGCGCCTCGGGTGCCTCTATTCCAGCAACCGGGAGCTCGCGGCATTTATGGAGAAAAATCTCCCGATATGGAACTGTAACAGCATTGCGGAATTCTTCCTCGAGATCATCCTCAAGCAACGCGATACCCTGGAGGCGTCGTTTCGTTCAACCAGGGAAGACCGCACAGCATTTGCTGCCCTGTTATCCGGGCTCCCGTTTGTCCGCCGGGTCTGTCCGTCAGAGGCAAATTTCCTGGTCATCGAGCTGTCCCCGGTTGTCCCCCATCCGGAGACCCTTGTCAACGATCTCCTGGTGAAAAAATCAATCTTCATCAAGGATATCTCCGACCGTTTTCCGGATGGACATCCCTATTTCCGGCTCGCGGTCCGTCTCCCGGAAGAGAACAGAAAGCTGGTACAGTGCCTGCAGGAGATTATCCCCTCGTAATTTTATTATGACGGGTCCTTTGTCCGTGCAACCGCTGTGACAACCCCGGTCGGGCGGCCACAACAGGATCACGAATATCTGATGAAAGTACGGATATTGATGCATGGAGTCGGAAACATGTCCGTTCTGCAATCCTTCCTCTGAGGAGATTGTTATGGCAAATTCACTCTGTTTTGCCAGGTGGGACAGATACCCGGCCAGCAGGGGCCACCTGCTGGTCATTCCTTTCCGCCATACCCCGGACTTTTTTTCCATGACACGGGACGAGAAGGAAGCCGTGATCGCCCTGGTCACCGAATGCAGGGAACTCCTGGAGAGAGAATTTTCTCCGGGCGGGTACAATATCGGGTTCAATGTCGGCGCAATAGCCGGGCAGACGGTTATGCACTGCCACTGCCATGTGATCCCGCGGTATGCCGGGGACGTGGTGGATCCCCGCGGGGGATTACGGGGGGTTGTACCGTGGAAGCAGATGTATTGATCGAATACCATCCACATGGCAACCAATGCCGGCCTGCGTCATAGCCGGGGAGAGATAACTTCGGGTCGGATCTCCCGGAATTGAGGAAAACCCAACTATCCCGATTGCGGAAGCGAAATACATTTCAAGGCAGGAACGGGAAATACGTATCACGCGGATGACCGGTATGTCACCGGACAAATCCAAAACGAGACTTAAGAATCAGGTCCCTGACATCTCTTGACGGTAACGGGAAGAGGACCCCAAGCAATGGAAACGAACGAGAACCTCAAGAAAAACCCGGATAATTTTTTCCGGTCCCTTGTGCAGGTTGCCCGCTTTTTTAAAAGCGAACTTGTGTGCCAGAAACGGAATGTGGCACTCTTTCTCTTCTTAATCGTCATTGTCTCCGTAGTGGATTTCATCTGCCCGCTGTTGACCCAGCAGTTGATCGATGTTGCAATTCCAGAGAAAGATCTCTCCGTGGTCCTCTATTATTCAGGAATCATCATCGCATCATTAATCATCGCCTACCTGCTGAACCTCGGGGTCGTGCGGTTTGCCGTTGTCATCAAGGAGAAAGCGGTCTATGGCGTCAGCAGGAACCTGATCCGGCAGATCCTGGCTAAGGACCCGGCGTTTTTCTACCAGTATAATGCTGGCGATATCCTTACGAGGTTCACGAATGATATGAACCGCATCGGGGACTTTTTTTACGATTACGTGCTCTTCTCTGTCTTTTACTTCATGATCACGGTGCTGTTCATCATCTGGCTGTATTACCTGAACTGGATCCTGGCGGTCTGCATCTGCGTCTTTCTGGCAATCCATGTCCTGGTGGCCATCATCATGTACCGGCCGATTATCCTGAATGCCCGTATTGCCCAGGAAAAGAATTCACGCCAGAACGAGCTTATCCTGGATATCCTGCATGGTGAGTCCGATATCAAAGTCTACCAGCAGGAATCGGCGTTCTTCGACCGGTACAACCAGAAGGGACGCGACGTCTGCCAGTCCCAGATCCGGGCATTGTGGATGCGGGATGCCTCCTGGTCAACGCTCGACCGCCTTTCCCGGATCACCAATGTCATGCCCATCATCATTGGTTCGGTGTTCATCTGTTACCAGTTCGCAGATGTGACGGTCGGCGTCATGGTTGCATTTATCCAGATCATGTACTACTGCTCCCGGTACGTGTCCTATATTGCCTACACCTCCCTGCGGGGCCTCTTCATTATTCCCTCCATCGACCGGATCAATGAACTGCTCGCGGCGTATCCGCAAAAAGAGCTGCCCCCGGCACAGGTCGACCAGATCCCGGACTCTGCAACCATCGAATTTGAGGATGTCACCTTCACGTACCCCTCCGGAAAAAAGATATTCGAGCGGCTGAACCTGACGATCCAGGACGGGGAGAAGGTTGCCATCATGGCCCCGAGCGGGTTTGGGAAGACCACGTTTTCCCGCCTGCTGCTCGGCCTGAGCGAGCCCGATTCCGGGAAGATCTTTTTTGGAGAGAAGGAGATCCACACCATTCCCCACCAGTTCTATCTCTCGTTTTTGTCATACGTCAGCCAGGACTCCCATGTCTTCCGGCTCAGTGTCCGGGACAATATCGAGATGGGATGGCATACGCACGATGATATCGCCTTCAATGCCATCCTGGATAAGCTCCATATCCGGGATTTCATCGACGTACTCCCGGAGAAAGCGGATACCGTCCTCAATGCGGAGGGGCTCTCTCTTTCCAAGGGACAACAGCAGCGCATTGCCCTGGCACGAGCACTGATCCGGGATCCCCAGGTGCTCGTGGTGGATGAATTTACCTCGGGGCTGGACCGGGTGACGGAGGAACAGATCCTCGATGATCTCCTTGCCCTCATGGAGCACCAGACGATCGTCTGCATTACCCATTCGCAGCATGTTGCTGCACGGATGGACAGGACCATCCTGCTTCATGCACTTACGGATGGAGAGATCGGGGAGCAGGCCTGATCCGGTTCACCCGTCAGCCATATCTCGCGGGAACGATCGATTATTGCAGGGATCGTGAAAAAATTTAAGCATTGATCCGGGATTGTAATCCCGGCCGGGAGTCCTCTGAACGCATCACGCCTTGTCGATCACGGGCTTAAACTGCCTGATCATATGGCGTTTCAGATCATCGTAGACTTTCTTCCGGAAGCCGGGGATGCGGGTCAGCAGAATCATGAGGGGATTCACGATCCGGGTCTTAATGTCACCTTGCGGAAAATCGAGAAGGTCGTGTTTGCAGTAATACCGGTAATCCGCCTGGAAGACGAACCGCTACCGTAGATACTGTCCCGGAAGATCTTGTGGCCGCCAACGGCATAGAACGTGCGGGGCGTGGCTGTACGGGTAAGCGGATCACGCTTACAACGAGGAATGCTTTTTTTTAAGAGCGAATGACCCGAGATCCGGTCGAGTGTCTGGCACAAGAACCTGACTACGTTTGGTTCTTCTTAAGAGGCGGTTCCCGTGCTGGAATAATGCTGACAATACTGTCGGGGATCTTTGATTCCAGCGAGGTCCTGATCCGGTCAATGCTGTCCTGCACATCAGACATCGGGCGGGTTCCTTCAAATTCCAGGAAGATCTCGATATAGATGCTGTGGCCCGATCTGCGCGAGCGGACACCGTGGAGCGCGGTATAGTCATCGAAAAATGCCGCAAGCTCACCGACAATCACCATCTGGAGTTCCTCGTCAAGGGTCTTGTCAAGAAGAGCCGGGAGGGAGGACGAGAAGATCCGGTACCCTGATGTGACGATGACCCCGGCAATAATAAAAGAGGAGAGCGGGTCGATATACAGGGACCAGGCATAGGATGAGAGCGCAAGCGTTGCAACAACCGAGAGAAGGACAAAGAAATCCGAGAGCGCCTTGGAGCGGTAGAGACGCCACTGGGAATGAAGGATGGGCGAGGGTGAGATCCGGTACAGCCGTACGTTCTTCCTCCAGAGCCAGACATTCTTGCTGCCACCGAGAATGAGGAAGAGGATCCCGAGGAGAGCCCCCTCGAGGACAATCTCACCGGGCACGGCAATGCGGTACAGCGCCATGGCAATGACAAAAGCAAGTGAGATGAACATGACCCCACCCGTGATCAGGGATGCGAAGGTCTCGAATTTTCCCACACCATAATCATAGGCACCTGCTCTGCCGTCACCCATCTTCCGGAGGGTCAGGTAGGAGAGGAAGGTTGCCAGGACCTCGTTTGTGGCTTTGATTGCATCCGCATAGAGGACAATGGATCCCGCAAGGATTGCTGCAACGATCGCGGGAATGAGACTGATAATATCCAGGATCAGGCCGACAAGGAGTGTACGCTGCTTGGCGGCATGCATGTTTCCGCTGGTATCATCCGGTGCAGATTCCTGGGCCATGCGAGTTTCATGGTAGACTCTTTTTTACTCCCAGATAAAACGACCGCCGGGTTCGTATCGCAAGCGGGTAAACCCGGCACGGCCCGGATGCGGGGAGGAGTCGCTCGCGGGCATAACCTTTTTTAGCCTTGGGAGCGGGAATGGATATACAATGCACCCCGGTTCCCCCGACACGGCAACGGAAGCCACACCCCATCCCCGTATGACCTGCGCATGCCCGTTCCGGCCTGACGAACCCGCACCTTTCCTGCAGGTAGCACCCGGTACAGATTGAGGATACGATGAGAAAATCCACCCTTCTCCGGAAGATGATAACATCGCCGGACCTGGAATTCCTGATGGAGGCCCACAGCGGCATCTCGGCAAAAATTGTCGAGGACGCCGGATTCAAGGGCATCTGGGCAAGCAGCCTTGCCATCTCCGCCTCCCTCGGCCTCCGCGACAATAACGAAGCCTCCTGGACCCAGGTTGTCGATGTCATCGAGTACATGAACGATGCCACCATGCTTCCGATCCTGCTTGACGGGGATACCGGGTACGGGAACTTCAACAACGCAAGGAGGCTTGTGCGAAAACTGGAATCGAGAAATATCGCGGGAGTCTGTATTGAGGACAAGATATTCCCCAAGACAAATTCCCTGGTCGACCGTAAGAAACAACCCCTGGCCGAGATCAGCGAATTCTGCGGCAAGATCCGGGCCATGAAAGATATCCAGGAGGACCCTGATTTTGTGGTAGTTGCCCGGATTGAGGCATTTATCGCTGGCTGGGGGCTTGCGGAAGCGCTGGCACGGGCCGACGAGTACCGCGATGCCGGTGCAGATGCGATCCTCATCCACAGTAAAAAATCCAGTGCTGTTGAGATCGAACAGTTCATGAAAGCCTGGAAGAACCAGATCCCGGTCATTGCCATTCCCACAAATTATTATTCGACACCGACTGAGAAACTCTCCTCACTCGGAATAAGCACCATCATCTGGGCAAACCACAACCTGCGGGCCTCCATCACGGCCATGCAGAACCTGTCGCGCCAGCTGCATGACGAGCAGTACCTGATCAATATCGAAGATACCATCGTTTCCGTGGGCGAAGTGTTCCGCCTCCAGGGTGACGCTGAACTGGAGGCGGCAGAACAGGCATATCTTCCCGTTGCCGGTAAGACTGTCAATGCAATCATCCTTGCGGCATCCCAGGGAAAAACACTCGGGGTACTGACGGCACATATCCCCAAAGCGCTCCTCAGAATCGGGGGAAAACCGATCCTTTTTCACCAGATCGATCACTTCACCCAGATGGGGATCAAGGACATTGTCGTTGTCCGGGGATTTGCCAAGGAGAACGTTGTCTCCGACAAGATCAGGACCATCGATAACGACGATTTCCGGAATACCACGGAACTGGGATCGCT
Organism: uncultured Methanoregula sp.; assembly: GCA_964592875.1. GTDB lineage: Archaea > Halobacteriota > Methanomicrobia > Methanomicrobiales > Methanospirillaceae > Methanoregula. The sequence continues at coordinate 255,483 of CAZQGG010000004.1, read as the reverse complement.
GTACCTGGCAAAAGATGAGATCCGGGAGTCCTCGATCATCTCCTACGGGGACCTTTTCTATAAGAGTTACATTTTGAACGAGCTGGTCAATGACGACAGTGATATCACCATCATCGCCGATGCCGATTATTCCCGGGACTCCGGGTACCATGAATACGTAAAGACCAGTATCCCGTACTCCAAGAAGCTGTTCTTTAAAAATGTCAGTCTCCGTCAGATCGGCCCTGACCTGGAACCGGGAGAAATTTGTGGGGAATTTATCGGCATCTTCAAGGTCAGCAGGACCGGCGGGGATATTGTCCGGGAAACTCTTGAAGAGATGCACGACCGGAAGGATTTCGGCAGACTTCGCATGAAGGATCTCTTCATGGAGATTCTCAAAGCCCATCCAGTCTGCGTCAAGTTCATCAAAGGGAACTGGCTGGACATCAACACCATCGCCGACCTGCAGAGAACGGATAAGATATAATGCTGGACCCCGGGCAGTTCGTTCATCAGCTCAAGGATCAGGGCTTCTCTTTTTTTTCCGGCGTACCGTGTTCGTACCTGAAAGGCCTTATCAACAGTGCCCAGGATCTCGGGGAGTATATCATTGCCGCAAACGAGGGGGACGCGGTTGCAGTGTGTGCGGGAGCGTATATGGGGGGAAAGAGACCGGTGGTGCTGATGCAGAACTCGGGGCTGACCAATGCCATATCGCCCCTCACATCGCTCTGTGCCGTGTTCAAAATTCCCGTGCTGGCATTTGTCAGCCTGCGGGGAGAGGAAGGCGTTTTTGATGAACCCCAGCATTCACTCACCGGAAGGATTACCATCCCCCTGCTCGAACTGATGGGCATTACCTGGGAGTATTTATCGGACAATTCCGAAGAAGCAGCCCGCCAGCTGGACCGTGCAGCCCGGATCATTGAACAGGGAGAGATGTTTGCATTTGTTGTGAGAAAAGGCACCTTCGCCCCGTATCCGGCTCCCCGGCATGAAGGGACACGTGTCCGGTCCACCAGAACAGAGATCCCTCCCGGCAGGGACGACCTGCCCCTCCGATCCGATGCCCTGGATGTGATCCGTTCCGCAAAAGACGGCCATACCTTCCTCATCGCGACAACGGGATTCACCAGCCGGGAGTTATCCGTCACGGGAGACGATAGGAACGAGTTTTACATGATCGGTTCCATGGGCTGCGCTGCATCGATCGGACTTGGCCTGGCACGAGCCCGGCCGGACCGGTCCTTCATCACAGTGGACGGGGACGGGGCTCTCCTTATGAGACTGGGGAGTCTTGCAACGATCGGCTGGTACCACCCCAAAAACCTGCTTCACATCCTCCTGGACAACAACTCCTATGAATCCACGGGAGGACAACTAACCGTCTCCGGTGCGGTGGACTTTGCCGGAACTGCTGCATCGTGCGGGTACCCAAAGGCCGTGCACGCACATAATCTGGAAGAACTCTTCCAGTACCTGTCAGCCTGGAAGGAGGACCCGGAATTAACCTTTATTCACCTGAAGATACAACAGGGAACACATGAGAACCTGGGACGGCCTGCCGCGCTGCCCCCGCAGATGAGAGAGCGGTTTATGCAGGCCCTGGGGGGACCGTAACGGTGACGCCGGTGCTGTCCCGGCATATGAACCGGGACCGGACCTCTGGCCCCGCAGCCTCCCTGTTGCCCGCACCAGACCCAAAAGAGCCAGAACCATGAAACGGAATATCCTGTTGAACCCGGGACCTGCCACCACGACCGATACCGTGAAAGCTGCGCTGGTAGTGCCGGATATCTGTCCGCGTGAGGAGGAGTTCGTGCAGGTTCTCGCGAGCATACGCCGGGATCTGGTGAAAATTGCCGGAGGCGACGATACGTACACCGCCGTTCTGTTTGCCGGATCCGGAACAGCCGTGATGGATTCCGTGATCAACTCCGTGGTTCCTGAAAACGGAAAGGTAGCCGTCATCGTTAACGGGGCCTATGGCGAGAGATTTGTGGCCATTGCCGGGTCCTATGCCATCCCCTGTGTTCCGGTCCGCTTTGACTGGGGGAGCCCGATCGACCTGGCGGTTGTTGAAGAGGTGCTCAAAAAGGACCGCACCATTTGCTGTCTCGTGCTTGTCCATCACGAGACAACCACCGGGATCCTCAACCCGCTGGACGAGACCGGAGCTCTCGCAAAGAAATACCGGTGCACCTTTATTGTCGACGCCATCTCGAGTTATGCCGGTGTGTCGATCGACATCAGGGCCTCCTGCGCAGATTTCCTGCTCTCAACCTCGAACAAATGCATCCAGGGAATGGCAGGCATCGCGTTTGTTATCTGCAAAAACGATGCCCTGGAAGCGATAAAAGGGTACCGGAAGCGTTCGTTTTATCTCGATCTATACCGCCAGTACCAGTATCTTGAAACCACCGGCCAGACCCCGTTCACCATCCCGGTCCAGGTTGCCTATGCCCTGCAGCAGGCCATCCGGGAATATTTCGAAGAAGGAGGCACTGAACGCTACCAGCGGTACAACGAGAATTATAAGACGCTCCGGTCGGGTCTGCTATCCCTTGGATTTTCCCTGCTCCTCACAGAAGAGCTCGAATCGCACATCCTCTTAACGGTCCTGGAGCCGGACGATCCCCGGTTTGATTTCACCCGCATGCACGATTTTCTGTACAGCATGGGTTTTACCATCTACCCGGGAAAGATCCGGAAACGATCGTTCCGGCTCTCGGTCATGGGCGCAATTTACCCGGAAGATATCCGGGCATTTCTGCAGGCACTCGGCGAGTACCTTGCTGCGGCGAACGTAAAAATATAATTTTGTATCCTGCACGGCAGGTCTGGGGTATCCCTGAGCAAAATATTTTTTTGCACAGGCTTCGAGATCGGCGCTGACATTATCGCTGCCGGGAATTCCTTCGGTACCGCTCGTTTTGGCGGGGGGCCATTTGTATCCGGTGCACGTTTGGGGTTTGGGCGGGATCTTTTTTTAAAATGATGGGGCGTTGGTCTTCTTTTTTAAGGGGGCGGGAATAAGCCGGTAAGAGAGCCCGGTCCTTCAGATGGTCCGGTACCGCAGCGGGGACTGTGCGATAACCTTCTCGCCCTTCCGGTCCGTCATGATGATGGAAATTTTCACGTCCGCATCGAAGGGGATGATGACCGGCAGGTCCGTTGCCCTGATCACAAAAGATCCCCGTTTGTTGAAATCAACGGGAATGGGAAACCGGTAATCTCCGGGATCGTCCCTGATGGTGATCCGCACAAAGTACTTCGGGTCAGCCCGCGGTATGATCCCCTGGCCATCGACCCGCAGGGATTCGCTGCAGGTTTCCCCGGTTTTCCTTTGCTCGTATTGTGCAAGGATCCTGAGGCCCTCGTCTTCCATCCGGCTCATGCCGGAGTATTGAGCTGCCAGATCTTTTGAATTGCACGAAAAAACAGGACACTTCCGATCTGCACAGCCAACTTAAACGATACAATGAGGGGAATGTTGCCTGCTTTCACTATTGAAAACCCGGAAGTTATGATAGGTGGCCGGGAGGGGATAAAATGGTGAAGACCCGGTATAATTTCCTGGTATCCAACAGATGGGATACAATTAAACCAAGGGTTTGCGTACGTTAGGCCAATGAAGAAAGAACTGAAAACCGGAGTCCTTCTGGCATCGATTCTTGTTGCAGTGATCGGGGGATTGCTGGTTTTCTTGAATCTCGGGAGCCTTGGATGGGGATATCCGATAAATTCCACGGTTTATACAACCGCTGAGCGGACCATCATGCCGGTTGCGGTTCCTGCCGGCTCACCGGCTCTTCTCCCGCACCAGGTCTCCAATTTCTCACCCAATGGGTATGGCCAGTGGCGATTCGGGGAGGGACTTCCCTATGAGAAACGACTGGACCTGATGCCCGGGGATTATTCCGCAAGCGCTGTCACTCCCGCAGCACGGCTTCTTTATTTTTTTGCCATGACCGACATCCACATCACCGATAAAGAGTCTCCCGGCCAGGCAATTTATTATGGCTATAAATGGGGGGTAGTTTCGGGTTATTCTCCGGCAATGCTGTATTCAACCCAGGTTCTCGATGCCGCGGTCCAGACGGTAAACGCCCTTCACGTGAAAAAACCGTTTGACTTTGGTATTTTTCTGGGTGATGCGACCAACTGCGGCCAGTACAACGAACTGCGCTGGTATATCGATGTGATTGACGGCAAAACCATAAAACCCGATTCCGGGGTCGTGGACGATCCGGTCCCCGGGCCACTCAATGATTACCAGGACCGGTACAAGACAGCCGGGCTGAATGCATCGATTCCCTGGTACCAGGCAATCGGCAACCACGATCATTTCTGGATGGGATTGTTCCCTCCTGACGATTACATCAAAACTACCCTCACCGGTAATTCCATACTCAACATGGGCAACGTCCTTACCGGCAAACTCCGGATAAAAAGCCGTGGTTTTTATATGGGGGTGATTGATGGCCGGACACCCCATGGTGACATTACCGGCGCAGGGCCGGCAAGCGACTTCCCGGACGGGCCTCCCACCGTCCCTGCGGATCCTGACCGCCGTTTCCTTTCACGGGCCGCGTGGATCGGTGAATTCTTCCATACCTCCTCAAGCCCGGCAGGACACGGGTTCGACCCGTCGGAGATCACAACGGGATTTGCCTGTTATTCCTTTGAACCGGCATCGGATATTCCGGTCAAGGTCATTGTACTCGATGACACCATGACGGATGAGAATATGCCGGATGGCTCCCCCAACGGGTATGGGTCTCTGGATAAGGAACGGTATGAGTGGCTGGTACATGAGCTCGATACGGGCCAGGCAGAAGGCAAACTCATGATCATTGCCGCACACATCCCGCTGGGTGTCGAACTCCCAAAGACGGGTCCGAAATCGTTACTGATCTGGGACAAATATGCAGCAGTATCCGATACGGACCTGGTTGCAAAACTTCATACTTACCCGAATCTCCTCCTCTGGATCGCGGGGCATCGTCACCAGAATACCATAACTGCCCTCAAATCCCCGGATGCCAGCCGTCCTGAACTCGGCTTCTGGGAGGTGGAGACGGCATCATTACGCGAGTTCCCCCAGCAGTTCCGCACGTTTGAGATTGTCCGCAACAGCGACAATACGGTCTCCGTCTTTGCAACCGATGTTGATCCGTCCGTCAGTGACGGGTCACCTGCAGCCCGGTCACGCTCCTATGCAATCGCGGCCCACCAGATATTCAATCTCACGACCGAGCCCATGCCAACCGGTTCATACAATGCAGAGCTGGTCAAGCAGTTGAGTCCCGAGATGCAGGCGAAGATCCAGAACTACGGGACTCCGACCGGCAGGTAAACGGTACCCGATCATCTCCTTTTATTTTCTGGTGAACCATAAGAACCAGGATAAACCCGGATTTTTCTTTTTAGTCTAAAAAAATACGCAGATTTGCAGTCAGGGTAAAATCCCCCCGGAAATCCGGGGTGCGGGAATTTCCCCGGGGGCTCGCGGAAAACTCAACCATTAAATGATCTCATGCTGAAGATTCGTACCATGGCACCAGATTCCCCGAAGAACCGGTTCCCCGTTGCGCTGCAGATTCTCCTGGGAGTCTGTCTTCTCTGTGCACTCATCCTGGTAATCCTTGCAGTGTCCTGGTACCTGCCCGGCACTGCCCGGACCAGTGATACCGTTCATGTAAAAATTCTCGCGATCAACGATTTCCACGGGCAACTGACTCCGGGACAGACCCTTAACAAGCGCCCTGTTGGCGGTTCCCCGGTCATGGCATCCTACCTGAAATCCGCAATGGCAGGAGGAAATGCTGACGGCACCATCATTGCCCTGCCGGGCGATGTTGTCGGTGCATCGCCTCCTGAATCCGGGTTACTCCTTGACGAACCGACACTGTTGTTCTTCAATACCCTGGCAAATTCGCATTGCACCATTGTACCGAATCCTCAGGATACCTCCTGTAATATGGTTGCCACGCTCGGCAACCATGAATTCGACAACGGGGTACCTGAGCTGATGAGAAAAATTGCGGGAGGGGACGGGACAACGAACATCCCCCATCTCGTTGATCCGTATCCCGGGTCGAGAGATCCCTATGTCAGTGCAAATGTTGTCTGGAAAGCCAACAATACACCGGTCGTTCCGCCCTACATCCTGCGGAATGTCAGCGGGGTCCGTATCGCGTTCATTGGTGCGGATACCACAAAAACGCCCGGCATCGTGATGGCTGACAAGATCAAGGACGTAACCTTCCTGGATGAAGCCGACTCTATCAACCGGTATATTCCGGAGATCCAGGTGCAGGGCGTACACGCGATCGTGATCCTGCTTCATGAGGGCGGGAGCCAGTCACCGTATGACGGCCCCACGCGGCACAACGAGACGGTGACCGGGCGGGTGACGGAAATTGTTTCCCGGCTTGATCGCGATGTCGATGTGGTGCTGTCAGGCCATACGCACCAGTTTACCAACGCGTACCTGACAAATGCCGGCGGGAACTCTGTGCTTGTCACCCAGGCCTACAGTTACGGCCAGGCATTCGCTGATATCGATCTCACGATCGACCAGTTAACCGGGGAGATCACCGGCAAATCTGCACAGATCGTCCCGGCCTATGCAGATGTGCCTCCCGGCACCAGCCCGGACCCCGCCACTGCGGGTATCCTTGCAGTTGACGAAAAGGTCACGGCAACCCGGATAGATCGCCAGATCAGTGTTGCGGCCCTGGATATTACCCGTGAGCAGGACCCTGCCGGGGAATCAGCACTGGGAGACCTGGTCGTGGACAGCCAGCGGGCCGCGATGAAAACCGATGTGGGGTTCCTGTCTTCAGGCTCCGTACGGGCAGACATGTCACAGGGAAATATTACCTGGGGCGACCTGTATTCCATCCAGCCGTTTGACGGGACCGTCCTTTCGATGACCCTGACCGGCGAACAGATAGAGCGGGTTCTTGAACAGCAGTGGCAGGAGCCGCTTCCCCCACACAACCTCATGGTCTCCGGGCTCGTGTACAGTTATGATGCAGCCCGGCCGGCCGGAAGCAAAGTGACTGATGTGAAGATACACGGTATCCCGCTGGACCGGGAAGCAACCTACACCGCGTCCATGGTTGATTTCCTTGCTGCGGGTGGCGACCGGTACACCACATTTAAGGAAGGACAGAATATCACCAACGGGCCGGTTGATGTCGATGCACTGATTGCATACATTGAATCATTGCCGCAACCGGTGAATGTCACCGTTGATGGGAGAATACAGAGGATTCACTGAACATGATTCCATTTTCTTCTTCCTCAAACACCGGGTAATGGCCGGCAGGATCACCATTGCGGTCACCGGACATGGTATCTTGCCCCCGTCACCATGAACTAACCAGTCACCAGCGAAGAGTTCTGATGATAAAAATATCCAGGTTCCGGACGCTATACCGCAACATGTATTGTTTTATAAAAATGATACTCCCCTATGAGAGGATTAATCGTTTTTGGTATCCTTTTGATTGCAATTGCCATTACCGGCGGGTGTATTTTTCAAACAGAAAATCCAGTGCCCCTCATTAATCCGCCACCGTCAATTTCTATAGAACCGGATGTACATACCGGAGGAACTGCCCTTGCCATTGCATTCAAAGGAGATGAAATTTCAACCAAATCCCCAGAAGCAAAAGAGCGGTTCATCAAAGGACTCACGTATATGGGGCAATATGCCCGGTACAATGAGTCTTTAGAATATTTTGATGTGGCACTCGCCATCGATCAGAATTTTTCCGAAGCCTGGTTGGCAAAAGCGGTTGCCTATCATAATATGAAACAGTATGATGATGCGATCCGATGCTATGATAAAGCCCTGGAACTTTCACCCGGTGATGCAGGAACCTGGTCCCTGAAGGCAGTAACGCTCCGGGATTCCGGGAAGGTGAATGAATCTGCAGAATGTTTCCGGAGAGCAAATGAACTCGATCCGCGCTATGGAAACGGGTAATTTTTTTTGATGTTAACGGGGAATCGGAAATTGTCGCACCCGATCATGATCGGTGGGCTGGAGAACCTTCCCTTTTTCCACGTCGTAGACTCCTTCCACGGCAGATGCAATTTCGTGAATTATGTGCAAATTTTAGGGAATTATGTACACGGTTTTTTAATTCAGCAGGTTTCCCCGGATTCGAAGCGTTCCGGACAATTTCCTTTAAATTTTTTGTCCAATATCAGACAATATCCAGTGGCGGAACGTTAAGGGAATGGGGTATTGTACATGGCACACGAAAAATACAGGATTTTTTCCTGGATGTCCGATGTGACCTATTGGGAATATCTGACAAGAAAAGACACCGTCTTCGATGTGTTCTGGTCTGCCCAACCCTCACTTAACTGAAAAGAAGGCCTGTTTTCCGGACCGGACTCACATCAAAGAGAGAGGTCAATATTTAGAAAAGGAATCAAAACGTAAGAGAGAAAGATATTTCGCACGGGTCTGCAACTAAAAACATATGACGGATCTCGATCCTTTTTTCCACAAAATAAATTCCTGGTCCTTCACCAAACACCGGGTCTGGAACCGGTGCCAGCGCCAGTATTATTTTGAATACATTGCCCCGTACGTCAAATCCAGTCCGGTCGTGGATCCGGAAAAGATCCGGTACCTCAAGAACTTCACGTCAAAGTTTGTCGTGCAGGGCCAGCTCATTCACGATATCATCGACCAGCAGATCCAGCTGCACTGCGAGAACAAACCGATGGATCCGGCCATGGCAATGAGCGAGTTCTCGAAGAAAGTTTTGCGGTACAAAAATATCGGCGGCGAGACATTCACCGAGTACCACAATGGCGAGACTACCCCCTCATCGTTTTATGCCTACATTGATGAGAACGGCAAGACCTGCCTCCAGACCTTCTTCGGGAAATGGCCGGACTACCAGAGCCGGGAATGCCTCCGGCACGAGACGTTCGATCATTTCAAAATCGGGGATGTCAGCGTCATCGTCAAGGTGGACTTTGTCGGGAAGATGCCAGACGGCACGCTCCTCCTCTCGGACTGGAAGACCGGGCGGGACGACGACGAGTACGAGTCGGAACTCCAGATGGCGGCGTATGTGCTCTGGGCCATGCAGTATTACCGGAAAACGCCGGATGATATCCGCACCGAACTGGTGTACCTGAAGACCGGGGCGACAAAACCATTTTCTTTTTTCTGGGAGCAGCTGGTCGAGATCCAGGAGATGATCCCCCGGGAATTTGGCGAGATGAATGCTTCCTATGAATATGGGGATTTTCTGGCAAAGCCTTCACAACGCGAGTGCCTGAGTTGTAAGTTTGCTGAGGTTTGTCCGGAGGCCGCGATCAAGAGAAAATAAAATTATACCCGGTTTTCTGCAACGGCACGATTAAAAAATTATAAAAATTGATTGGAACGCACAATCATTCGGATTAAAAACTTTTATTGGATAATCCCCCGCTTTCGCAACTCAAAATAACATCTCGCACACGCTTCCACATCAGCACCGGCATTATGGCTGCCGGTGAACTCCTCCTGGAATAATTGCAGGTGCAGCTCGGTCAGGGTCGGCCACTTGTACCCGTACCCGTTGGCCTTGGGAAGTTTGCACCACGAGACGATCTCCCGGGGTTTCATGGTGCAGACGGTCTGTTTTGCAAGGAGGTTTGTTGCAAGTTTGCACCGCACAAATTCCGTATGGACAATCGGCAGATCGAAATCGAGATTGTGGGCAACGATCGTCTCCGCCTTCCCGACATCTTCATTGAACTGCGGAAGCACCTTGTGCAGCGAGGTTCCTTCCGCTTTCGCCCGTTCAGTTGTGATCCCGTGAATCCTTGCAGAGTCCATCGGGATCGTGAAGTCTGTCGGGTAGATAATGAAACTGTTCTGGCTCTCCCGGTTGCCTTCGGCATCGTAGAGCGACCAGGCCAGCTGGACAACCCGCGGCCATTTCTCTGTCGGGTCTGTGGCGGAATATCTTGGGAGACCGGTGGTTTCGGTGTCGATGAAGAGAAGCATCACTAGTATTTTGGGGGGATGCTATTTGGGGTTGGGGGTTTGGGGCGTCAGGAACCGCTTGGTTGGAATAAGCCAGATCCCCAACAAAGATTTCAGGATCGGAGATCCCATTCTGATTTTAGGAGATTCATATGTCAACATTTACCGCTGTTCTTCACAAAGAGGATGTCCCCTAGGGGGCAGAATGTCCCGAAGCAGGGACCGTCAGCCAGGGCGATACGGTGGAAGAGGCGGTCAATAACCAAAAAAGAGGCAACTGAATTATATCCAGAAGAGTTCAGATGAATACTTCTCATCGTCGAATTTCCAAAAGATTTATCAGAATCCCGGGGAAGTGAAGGGACCAACGCCGACCTTCGGTTTCGCCCGGCTCAATCCTTCATAAATTCAAGGACTGATCACACAATGCAAAGGTTCGTTATCATTATCGAAAACGCCGGAAAGAACAATTCTGCATACTCGCCCGATCTCCCTGGCTGTGTTGCAGCCGGCAAGACCCGTGAAGAAACGGAAGAACGGATGCACGAAAGCATTGAGATGCATCTCCAGGAACTTGTTGACGCCAAACGCCCGGCACTCGTTCGCCGGGCTGGACAGGCCAAAAGAAATGTACGAAAAAACAGGTGCCGGTGCGGGACGGCCCATGATCTGCTGATGGATCTCTCCAAAGAAGGGAAATAATTATTGTGAGGTACACCAAGATAGGAACTGGTAGGACACCATGAGAAGCCGTGATGAGATTCTTGATCTGCTCAGATCATTACAGAGCGATCTTACCGCACGGTATAAGGTTCAGAGGATTGGTGTGTTCGGTTCAGTTGCCCGGAGAGAGGCACGGATGGACAGCGACGTAGATATTCTTGTCGATTTCAAGGACGGTGCGGATCTCTTTGACCTCATCGAGCTCTCCCAGTATCTTGAAGAAAAGATCGGGAGACATGTGGATCTTGCTACCCCCCATGCGCTACGGCCGGAGATCCGGGATGGCGTTTACCGGGATGTCGTGTACGCATGAGGGAGTATCGTCTTCTTCTTTCGGATATCCTGCAGGCTGCAAAAGATATTCGCGATTTTACAAGCGGTATGACCGCAAACGATCTTTCTTTGGATAATAAGACACGTTCCGCGGTACTGTACAAGTTTGCCGTGATGGGCGAAGCAACGAAACTTCTGCCGGAACAGGTTCGTCAACAATATCCCGCTATTCCCTGGAAGAGTATTGCGGGTCTCCGGGATAAAGTAATTCATGGGTATATCGGCGTGGATTATGAGCTCCTGGGGGAGACAATAACAAAGAAAATTCCCGTGGTTATCAGTGGGATTCAGAATATTCTGAATGATACCGACCGGTAGTTAAGGCTGTGTTGCGATTCGAAGACGTCATCTTCTCCTTCTCAAGGTATGATATCCAGTCGGTTTCACCGGCCAGCTCACCCCACCAGAATAGGAATGAGGGCACGACAAGTGATAAAAAAATTCACAATTTTTTCAAGAACCCAATTTTAAAAATATCCGTTTGACTTTTTGCGATCGCAATTGGCAGGGTCGAGTGAATGTGATGATGAAAATATCCGGGTTCGAATGCTATACCGCAACATGTATTGTTTTATAACAATGACTATTCCCATATGAGAGGATTGATTGTTTTTGGTATCCTTTTGATTGCAATTGCCATTACCGGAGGGTGTATTTTTCAAACTGAAAATTCTGTTCCCCTCACCAATCCGCCACCGTCAATTTCCTCTGAACCGGATGTCCACACCGGAGGATCGGCACTGGCCATTGCATTCAAGGGAGATGAAATTTCAACCAAATCCCCGGAAGCAAGAGAGCAGTTCATCACAGGACTTACGTATCTGACGCAATATGCCCGGTACAATGAGTCTTTAGAATTTTTTGATGCGGCTCTCGCCATCGATCAGAATTTTTCCGAAGCCTGGCTGGCAAAAGCGGTTGCCTTCCATAATATGAAACAGTATGATGATGCGATCCGATGCTATAATAAAGCCCTGGAACTTTCACCCGGGGATGCAGGAACCTGGTCGCTGAAGGCAGTAACGCTCCGTGATTCCAGTAAGGCGAATGAATCCGCAGAATGTTTCCGGAGAGCGGGTGAACTCGATCCCCGCTATGGAAACGGGTAATTTTTTTGTTACTGTAGATGTGTGATGGAGGGCTGCATCCCCTCCCCCACCCATCCGGGCCCGCAGCAGGCCCGGATCGCCCCTTTTGGAAGTAACCCGACCGGCCTGTTTTGGGGTATTTTGCGGGAAGTTTCACGGAAAAACGCTACACTTCGCCGGATTGGGAAACGGGCAATTTTCCATGAAGAAAAACCGGCCTGTTTAGAACCTGTTTCTTTTGAGGAACGGTGGCTGCCGCAGGGTTCAGGAGGTTTTGGCAGGTGATCTGCGAAATGAGGGGGCGCTATGAACGAAATGGAGGGGGGTCGGGTTTTTACGTCGTAGAAATGCCGCGTTCAGTTCAGGAATTTAGGGTTCCCGAACTTGCGGTCCATCTGACCCGTGACAGGTATTTGACCCGTGACGGGTCAGGTGCTCCGGCCGGGTAAAATACCCGTCACGGGTATTTTGCAGGAGTCCGGATCTGCACTATATAATAGCGGAATTTGAGGGATGTTCTGGAGACGAGATGATGAGATTTTTCACGCAAGTTCGGCTCAAACAAGCAACTCCCAAGCGGCGGCCAAAACTGCATAACAGTGTCAGGCATCTTCAATCAAAGTCCGGTTAAAAAAATCCGGGCAAGGTTCGGTTGATCGGTACGCAGCTTTCAAGCAGGGGTCGGGGGGTCGATTGAAAATTTCCGGGCAAGGTCCGGTTAAATTTTTTCATGCAAGGTCTGCTCAAAACTTTTCAATCAAGGTCTGCTTGAAAATTTTCATGCAGGGTCTGATGCAATTTTCCCGCACATCCACACGTCGCAGCGGCACACACGCACGCACGTTTCAATCAAGGTCTGAATATTTTTTTTCATGCAAGGTCTGCTCAAATTTTTTTAATCAAGGTCCGGTTAAAAAATTTCATGCAAGGTCCGGTTGATCCGGAATTATTTTTCTATCGGGATCCGGATCGCGATGAAAAAATTCCGGGCAAGGTATGCTTGAAATTTTCCGGTCAAAGTCCGGTTAAAAATGCTAAAAACTGCAAACAGTTCCGGCAGGTGGGTATGCTGATACCCACCGTTTCCAGGCAGGGTCCGACCGGAATCCCATCAGGCCCCCACCCACCCCCGCTGAATATTTTCAAACGGTTGTATCACCGCTCCACGTTTACGGCGCCCGCCCGGGCGTGATTACGGGAATGCGGGGAGAGGACATGGGGATGATTTTTCTGGGTCTCCTGGTTGTTGTCGTTTACGATCAGATCGCCGGGTTGCTCGCGGCTATTTTTCTGTGTGATCTGTTGCGGAGTATTGCGGGAGGCCGGTGGTTTGGGTGTTGTGGAAGGAGTATCTGATTTTTTTTTGGGAAGGATATTGGGGTTGACAGTTTTTTTTCAGAGTCCGAAAATATTTTCCAACCATGCCACGGGAAAAAAGTTCATAAAACCCGGTCATCTTCCCCGGCATCTTCACTTTCCCGGCGCCCGCCCAGCGTTATATTAAGACAATTCGTTCACAGGGGATACAAGGATCTGATCTCATGACATCCAGCCCCGCAGTCACGGACCAGTTGTATCACGCTCTCCAGGAAATTATTCACAATGCCCGGACACAAGCGTACCGGTCCGTCAACCACGCGATGGTCGAAGCATACTGGAACATAGGGCGGTTAATCGTAGAAGAAGAACAGGCCGGAAAAAGCCGGGCCGGGTATGGGACGCATCTTCTTGAAGATCTTGCGCTCCGTCTAACCAGCGAATTCGGACGGGGGTTTTCTGTTGTAAATCTCAAGAACTTCCGGCAGTTCTATCTTGTTTTTCCTAAAGGGTATTGCGAAGGAGACGTACTTGAAGATGAGATTGGCTACACAGTGTGTAGCGAATTGAGTTGGTCACATTACCGGCTCCTGATGCGGGTTGAAAATCCCGAGGCACGTTGTCATTATATTCGGGATGCGATCGGACAGAACTGGAGTGTGCGGACTCTTGAGCGGCAGATCGATTCACTCTCCTATGAACGGCTGTTGAAAAGCCGGGGCCGGGAGATCAAAAAACCCACGGTTCAGGAAAATAAGATTCCTGGTCCACAAACACCGGATGAATTTATCCGGGACCCGTATGTTCTGGAGTTCCTGCATATTCCATCTTCTGCATCGTACCTTGAGCACGAACTTGAGCAGGCCCTTATCGATAAACTCCGGGACTTTCTCATGGAACTGGGGAAAGGGTTCTCGTTTGTCGGGCGACAGTACCGGATCAGTACGGAAACCTCCGAGTTTTACATCGACCTCGTGTTCTATCATTATATCCTGAAATGTTTCGTCCTCATCGATCTGAAGACCGGAAAGCTAACGCACCAGGACATCGGGCAGATGGATATGTATGTGCGTCTTTTCGAAGACCGGGTTAAAACAGAAGGTGACAACCCGACCATCGGCATTATCTTGTGTACGGAAAAAGACGAGACGGTTGTCCGGTATTCAGTTCTCAATGACCGCCGCCAGCTCTTTGCATCCCGGTATAAATTGTATCTTCCGAGCGAGCAGGAACTTGTTGCAGAGATTGAGCGGGAGAAGGAGATCATGCGGCGGCTTGATCGCGATCGGGCCGGTTAAGACGCGAGGCTGCCTTGAGTTTATTATCATAAGGCCAGGATAATGGGCCGGCTGTATCGGCCGTTTGGCACCCCCACTTACGAAGCGGAGGGGCGGCCCGGCACATTTTTGTGGCAGATTCCCGCTGAACATTTTCGATAAAACGGTTGCATCACCGGTTTTTGGTTAGGGCGCCCGCCCGGGTGTGATCCCGTGAATGCGGGCGGAGGACATGGGGATGATGAAACTGTTTTGGATTTCCCGGTTGTATTTGGTATCGTCGGGCGGTCAGGCCAATTCTAAATTTTTTAAGGGGCTACTCGATACTCATCCGGGTTTTTTTACTAGCATATATTGAACAGTATGATTATCCATACGAGATGAACGATTTGCATTCCATTCGCGAATGAAAAAAGTCCAATAAATGGAATTTATATAGATTCTGAATAATTCAATAGTACTGAGTACCATGGAAATCGAGTTATTGGTTAAAACCGCATTTAAAAAATATAAGCAAAACGTTTACTACGAACAACTAGATTTATTTCAAAGAAAAAAATTAGCTGACTATGAGTATTCAAAATCTGGAAATGAAAAATATCAAAAAATTATCGATTTCGTAAACAAATTACAAACGGGAGAGATACCAATAGAAATTGATCATTTAATTGATTCATCGATAAATTATCATCTAATTCCCAAATCGATTAAAACTATCCCTGAAAACGAAGAAAAGCATTTTTTATCAAATGATAAGTCTTCAAAGGAATATTCCCTTGAAGGTGTAAATTATTTCATCGATGCCCCAGTTGAACTACATCTAATTGACGTCATATGGATGATGAAGGTTGGAATTATACTTGATTCAAAGTTATGCCAATCGTGTTTTGGAAATAGATTAAATGAGAGGATGAAAAGACCTGACGATCGAAGTACCCACTTATACAAGCTTTATAATGAGCAGTACTCAGCGTGGAGAAACACAGCAATCGAAAAAGCAGAACACACATTAAAAATTGATAAAAAAAATATCGCCATCATCTCCCTCGATCTTAAACAGTGTTTTTATTTTGTGAATGTCCATTTTGAAGACATTATCAATGTAATTAACACCGAGATATCTGATGAAAAAGAAAAGACATTCGCTATACAACTCACAATAGTTCTTAAAAAAATTCATGATAAGTTCCGACAAAAAATTTCCGAACATTTTTCGTACACTCACCCGGAAATTACCAAATTAAAAAACCATAATATTCTTCCAATAGGATTAGTTTCATCAGGAGTTTTGTGCAATTGGTATCTCAAAGATTTTGATGATCAAATTTCTGAAAAGTTGAATCCTGTCTATTATGGAAGATATGTTGATGATTTATTGATTGTAATTAGCAATCCAAAAATGTCCGATGATGATAAAAAAGTTCACAATTTTATTTTGAAATACTTTTGTGATAATCATATCTTTAAGGACAAAAAAATAAAAAATAAATTAACGAATAAATATGATTATATTTACAATTTAGTCCATGATCCCAATTTAAGAATTCAAGAAGAGAAAATCATCCTTCATTATTATTCAACAGATCACTCTTACGCATTACTTGATGTTTTCAAAAAGATGGTTGATGAAAATTCAAGTGCATTTTATCTATTGCCGGAGAACGATCTCGATTATTACATCAATCAAACGTCGTACAATTTAATATTCGATGGGTCGATAAACAAATTCCGAAATTTAACTGGAATTAAAGAAAATGTAACCGAATTATCAAAAAATTTAACCAATATTATCACAAGTCTCTCTCATAGCAATAAACAAAAAAATTTCAAGAAAGTATCGGATCAAATAATAAAATTTTACAAAGGAAAAAATTTCATCAATTTTTGCAGAACATGGGAAAAGATGTTTACATTTACCCTTGTTACAAATTTACATAATGAAGGTGCAAATTTCTACAACGATATTCAAGAAACAATTTTGCAAATCGAAAAAATATCCCCAGAAATTACGAAATTCTACACTTCAAAAGAAAGTGGAGATTGTGAAAAATTATTAGAGCGAGTGAAAAAAGATTTGCAAGAATATCTTGATCTATCATTATCCTTATCTATAGGATTACTTGGATCGGATTTTGAAATATATACATCCCAACATGAAGAACAATCAATTAAGCGATATAAGAAAAAAGATCAGATATCCGAAGAAATTAAAAGAATTTTACAGCTTGCACACTATTTCAGAAAATCGAATTTAATCCGACACAACTACATTGCATTTCCACTCATAAACTATACAAAATATGAAAATTCACTTATCGATTGGGATAAAATTGAGCCTTTTTTTGCCGGTTCAGCAAATGCATTAGTGAAAGAAAAAGTTTTGACAACCCCAAGATTCATTCACTTCGATGAGTATTATTTATTTAGTTTTTTAAGAGGGGTTCTTAGTGACGATAAAGAAAGCATGTCCAAATTTAAATTGAAACACGATTTAAATGAAGAATATCTGACTGAAATTTCTTATTATCCGTCGCGAGAACAATTTCCGATCTCGATGGCTAACCGAGAAGTTGTCTTTACAAAGGATGGTGAAAAAACAAGAATTCATATTTCTGACTATTTCATACCTAAAAAAATATCGGTACCAGAGAAAGAATACGACCCTATAAAAATTGGTGTTGCAAATATCAAAGTTAAAGAAGCGGACATAAAAGCAAGTTATCTTCCTAGAGGAAAAGCGAATTTATCATTTGATCGTTTAAAGGATTTGTATAAAATATTAAATCTGGCAAAAGAGGAAAAATGCGATTTGCTTGTCCTGCCGGAATTATCAGTTCCATATCGCTGGTTACCGTTCATGGTAAAATATTCTCGTACCCATCAGATTGGCCTTATTTTCGGTATGGAATACTGGATTCCAAAATCTCCAGAAACCGTAGCATACAATTTTATAACGGCGGCATTACCCATTCGCAATGAAGATGATTACAAAACATGCTGTCTGACTATCCGATGTAAAAATCATTACTCTCCATTCGAAAAGAAAGAATTACAGAGATCTCACCATTCCATTCCAGTCGAACCCACAAAATATGATCTTTTCCGCTGGAGGGGATGCCAATTTTCAGCGTATAATTGTTATGAACTTGCCGACCTTGAGGATCGCTCAATATTCAAGTCGGACTTAGATTTTTTGGTTGCATGTGTCCTAAACAAAGATATCAATTACTTTTCATCTATCGTTGAATCGGTCGTCAAAGATTTGCATTGTTTCGTTGTCCAAGTAAACTGTTCCGAATACGGGGATTCGAGAATTGTTCAACCGACCAATCGGGAAAGAATGGATCTTATCAGAGTGTCGGGTGGAGAAAACAACACAATTCTTACTTCAAAATTAAATATCAAAAAACTAAGAGACTTTCAATGTTTAGATTACTCTGAAACTGATAAAGAGTTTAAACCTACGCCACCAGGATTTAATTGCAATAAGGTGAAATTACGAGGATCTTGTCCAAAGGATTAAATTGAACAACAAGGAGTGAATAGATAAGATTCATTAAAAGAAATATTCTGTTTATTGAAGTAAGAAACCAAGGGAGATTTAAAAAAATTCTCTCTGATTAATGATTAGATCCCATATTTTTTTACATCATGCATCGCGAGATACCATTTATCGAAAAAGGTGTTGTTACCTATTTTGTCTTGCCAGTTTTCACCATCTGCTCCGTACATCAACGTAATATACATTGAATTGATTGGAAGAGATGACTCCTTCGTTGAGTTAATAATTTTTTTATAATCGTTTTCTGATAACTGGTTACTGCCAGTGCGTGAAACATAATAATAATTTATATGATTCTTGCCGAAAATGTCCGTATAAGAGATTTTCAAATATCTCATTATTTTTACATTGACAAATTGGTCCCCACGATTCTCTGCATATCGAATGTAACCGTTTAATGCCGTCGAAAATTTCCCTGATGTGATATTCCCATCTCCCCAAAAGCTGGGTATTTGTGAATCACCTTCAAAATTTGTAGTTACATCATCTAAAATATAATCTTCTAACGGTATTCTTACACGTTCCATATGGTATCCAGGACCTCCTGTGAGATAGGCAATTTGCATAAAAATGGAATAATGCGTTTCAGTAATTTGACTAAATGGTTTTCCTGTGTTTTTTATTATGAGGTGCCCGTCAACAAAATCTGTGTCATCGATTGAAATAATTACTGAGTTATTTTGATAATAAAGAAATGTGGGACTTGTAGAATTTTCAAAACTAAATGAAAACGCTGGTTGGTTTTCTTGTTCCATAATTTGCGTTTGATATGATGAGGTTTGCCAAGCACCGATTGATACAAAAATTGCCATTATAGATAATAATAGGGCGACAATCGTTTCAAACAGGATTTTATTTCGTTTTAGCCAATTTCTAAAACAAATATATTGTGATTTTTTTGAATTGTTCGTCACAGGTCACCTCTTTGGTTATTTATTAACATCACTATAATGATCGTTAAAATTTTTAGAGGGAATTGTTTCCCAAATTTCTCCGCGTTCTGTGAAATACATACACCCCACAACTTCCGCTTGCACAATCTGCCGGCCCGCCTCACAATAAACCGCCATCGAAAGAGCATACTCCTCCGCTAAAGCCGCATAATCCGCAGATGCTTCCGACTTGTAATCGATCACAATCCAGGAACCATCATCCAATTCACACAACCGGTCGATCTTCCCGGTCACCGGCCTGCCCTCAAACGTAACAACAAACGGCACCTCGCAATACGACCGCTTCACCCGCTTCATCAGATCGGATGAAAAGAAATTGGTAACGATCTCTCCAAGCTGCCGGAGATGCTCCTCCGAAAATTCCCCATACTCCTTCAGCACCGTTGCAGCATCCCGACCCCGCAAGACCTCATGAATGATCGTGCCCTTCTTCGTCCCTTCAACGCCCGGCAGATATTTCGAGACAACCGGTTCCCGGGCCGGTCCCGTTCCTTCCCCCTTCCTCTCGTTCTCAATCTCCGAAACGGATTGCACCTTCACCCGTTCCGGTCCGGTGGCATAGACCGGCGCAGCCCGGGTCCCGCTCTTGCCCGCACATTCCGCCGGCACAACGATCAGTTCCGGCTCAACCCGCCCGGTCTCTGCGGGAATTGTTTCCGGGTCGGAGACGATCGCGAGCCGGATCGTGCCCGCCCCATCGGGAAGTTCGAGCGCGAGCCCCCCGGCCCCGATCGCATTCCCGGTCACGCCCAGCGCCGAAAAGATCCATTCGATCCGGGACTTCCCGAGATCGAACGAGAGACTGGCATCCTCGGGCGCCGTCCCGCTCATGAACAGATGGTCCCGGGCCCGGGTCAGGGCCACGTAGAGCAACCGTTTCTTCTCGGCCCGCTCCTTCTGCCGCTGCTGCTCCCGCAGCGTAAGGAGCACGGCGCTCTCGGTCAATACGAAATTATCCGCGGGATTTGGGACCTTCACGCCCACCACCAGCGGGTTGTCGCCGATCATGATCGGGGGATACTTCTCGCGGAAACTCATGCCCATGTCCGGCACAAAGACTACCGGGAACTCGAGTCCCTTTGCCGCGTGCACGGTCATGATGTTGACCGCGTTCTCAGCAAGGGTATCGAGCGGGGCCTCGCCCTCCCGCTCGTCCTCGTCCATCGCCATCCGGAGATCCGCCGTGAAGTCAGCGAGTGCATAATTCCCGGACTCTTCCAGGGCCCGGGCCATCGTCACCAGCTTCTCGATGTTTGCCAGGATCTGTTCCCCGGCCGGGAGCGCCGCATAGACCGTGTAGATGCCGGACTCCGACAAAATCCGGCGCAGGAGGAAAGCAAGACCGGACCGGCCGGCGTACTGCTGCCATGAACTGAGCAGCGCAACAGCACGGGATGCCGGCCCGGGACCGGTCCGCTCCGCATATTTACCAAGTTTGTCCCACAGCGTCCGGCCATTCTCCTGCGCAACGAGAAAAAGTTCCGTATCCGGAACGCCGAAGTACGGCGACCGCAGGATACCGGCAAGGCTCACATTGTCGTGCCGGTGTTCAAGGAACGCAAGGATGCCCGCGAGATCGTACACCTCCTGCCGGTGGTAGAACCCGGTGCCCCCGTGGACATAGAAGGGGATCCCGTACTGGCTGAGCGCTGAAAGATACTGCGAAAGGTTGGTCCGCTGTTCGAGCAGGACTGCGATGTCGCCGTACCGGCTCGGCCGCTCCGTGAACGTATGATCCGGCAGCTCCGAGTACACCGTGAGCGGCTCGGCATTCACAATGCTGTGGATCCGCCGGGCGATCATCTCCGCCTCGTTCCGTTTCGTCCCGGCCGCATCGCTGCCTCGCGGGGGAAGGAGGAGTTCCACGGAACCGGTATGAGCAGAACGGCTGTCGGAAATCTTCACCGGCGCGTACCCGAACTCCCAGGGTTTCTCTGCGGAGGCGAGCAGCCGCGAGAAGATGAAATTCGAGAGCCCGATCACCTCCTTCGTGCTCCGGAAACTGGTGTCGAGGTCCACGACCCGGCCATTGCAGGCGGAAGTAATGATCTCCTGCGCCTCCTTGAAGCGTGTCACGTCTGCATCGCGGAAGAGATAGATCGACTGCTTGGGGTCGCCGACAATGAAGAGGCAGTCTGTTTTGGGCGTCGGTGTCCCGACAATCGCACGGATGATCTCGAACTGCGAGAGGTCCGTGTCCTGGAACTCATCGACAAGGATGTACCGGAACCGGGGCATGAAGTGCGTGGCAACAAGCGGGCGCTGCGTAACAAAAAGTTCCCGGGCATGGTGGATCAGGTCCGAGAAGTCAAGACCGCCGGCCAGGGCCTTACCGTTTTCGGCCAGCTCCGTGTACCGCGAAAAGACAATGGCGAGATCCCGGAGGAACCGGACCGACCCGGTAATCACCGGGTCGGCAGGGTTCATGGTCATCCGGAACAGCGAATGTTTCCTCTCCAGGATCTCCATCAGGTTCTTGCGGGCTTTCTTGAAGTCATCGAGATTATTCCCAATCCAGTTCTTCTTGCTCCCGATATTCCCGGGCTTCCGGCCCGCGATCTCAAGCGCTGCGGAACAGAACTCCTGAGGATTTGCCGGGGCGGCAAGCTGCTGAAGGAACGGGCGAATCTCCTGCAGGAAGACTGCTGCCCGGTCGTTGACCGTCTCGTACACGGATGCAAACGAGAGCAGGGCACGCACCGGGGAGACAAACGAGGGATCGCGTTGCAGGGCAGCAATCTCCGCGTCCCGGAATGCGGAGACTTCGCGCTGCCACTCTGCGAGCACATGGCTCTCATCGGAATTGAGCGCAGCAAAGAACTCGTCATACCTCTCCCGCTTCCCGTACATCGCAGAGAGAATTGTCTTCAGGTTGGACTGGTCGGTGATCGAGAGGACATGGACCAGCGCTGCATTCACCGTCTCTTCCTGCCGGGTGTGAATCAGGTCCTCGAATGCTGCACGGTGAATGCGGGAGGTCTGCTGTTCGTCAAGCACTGCAAAGCCGGGTTCGAGTCCCGCCTCGATCGGGAACTCCCGGAGCACCTGCGCACAGAACGAATGGAAGGTCTGGACCGGCGCGATCATGAAATCCTCAGCCGCCCGCTCCCACTGCGGGCCTTTCTCTTTCAAAATCTCGGACCGGATCCGCTCCTTCATCTCGGCAGCGGCCTTGTCGGTAAAGGTCAGGGCAAGGATCTGCGGCACGCTCACGCCCTGCGTCTTCAGAAGATCGATATATTTCTGGACGAGGACGTAGGTCTTGCCCGTGCCGGCGCCGGCCGTCACCACCATGCTCTTGTCGTGCAGGGTGATCGCCTCTCCCTGCCGTTCGGTTGCGCCCATCAGGTCTCCTCCCCGGTCTCTAAGATACGGTACGGATCGAAACGGCAGATCCGTTTGAAGTCGCAGTACTCGTTCGGGCATTTCTCAACAGGGGGAAGCGGGAACTGCCCGGTTCGGATCCCGTTGATATACGTAAAGGTGCAGTCCCGTGCATGCCGGATCATGCCCGCAAAATCCGCAGAGACCCGGGGTTTGGAGACCATCAGGTCCTTTGCAGCCGTATCAGCAAGCACGATGCTCCGGCCCACCTCGCGCCGGATCGTGTAGTAGCCCCCGCCGATCCCGTGGTTGCCGGAGATCTTCTCGAACGCGAGCAGGTAGAGCGGCAGCTGCAATGCCGTTCCCGCCTCAATATCCTTTGCCCTGGGATGCGTCAGGCCGGACTTGTAATCATAGATCAAAAAGTTCCCGTTGGGGGCAAGATCGATCCGGTCGATCCGGCCCCGGATGAATATTCTCCCTTTGCCATCCGGTGATACCAATTCGACCGGTGCGGGAGATGATGCGGGATCGTCCGATGCGTCCGTTCCCATACCAAACGAGAACTCGAACCGGGACGGAACGAGCGGTGAATCCGCTTCCTCGGTCTCACTCGCCAGGAACCGTTCAAAGTACCCGGGACCGGTATGAGTGTCCCCGAGCATCAGGATCCGGGTAGCATCCCAGAGCGGGCTCTGGAACGAGAACGAGTCCAGTTCAGCCTGCGCAAGCCGGAGAATCAGCTCGGTGGCATCCGCGAGGGAGGCAAGACTGACCCGGGTCTGGCCGGATGCCCGCCACTCCCGGTAAAAAGTACTCAGGACATTGTGGATGGCCGTCCCGCGATCCCCTGGTGAGAGATTCGGCTCCACCTCCGGCAGTGCCTCAAGATAAATCACCCGGTTCAGGAAATAGGCGAACGGGCAGTTCGCATAGGTCTCAAGGCTGGTCGGGGAGTACACGTGATCCGGCCCGTATCGTCCGGCAAGGTCTGCCTGGATCGATTCATTGCCGGAAATGATCCCGTCATAGAATGAATCACACGCTCCCATCCGGTAGAAACGTTCCATGTTGATCCGCTCCACAAGATCGTTAATGCCGAACGACTCCGGGATCAGATCGACTGCAGCACACGCATCTTCATCGCGAATTCCTGCACCGGCCCGGACCGCCGCGGTACGCCGGGACGCGGGAGGAACAATGCCGGAGGAGTCCGGCCAGGGCCGATCCCCGGTTCTCAACCGGACCCGCTCGAAGAATGCGGAGGTGAGGAGTGGCTTCTCCCCGTCCGCCCGCGGGGCACTGACGTACACCGCATTCTGCCCGGCCAGCAGGGCAGCGATGAAATAATATTGTTCTTCCCGGAGGATCTCAGAGAGCGTCCGGGTACCCATGCGCTTGTTTTCAAGCGCGTTGGTGAAGGGGAGGCGGGTGGTGAGCCGGGGAAATGTTCCTTCAATTAGTCCACCGATGAAGACCACCGGGAACCGGATGTGCTGGCATTCCTTGTGACCGATGACCGTGACACCGTTGGAATCGAGAAGGCCGCTCTCATCCCGTTCTTCCGCAATAGCTGCAACAAACCGTGAAAATTCCTGTGCATCGATGGGTTCATCAGCAGGGATCCAGGCGGCCGTGGCAAGAGCCTCAAGCCGGGAACTGAACTTCTGATAAGCCTGGATCTCCCGGTCTCTGGTCGGTTCATCCGGTGCAGCATACAGGTACGGGATCTTCCATGATTCCAGGAAGTTCTGGAAATCACGGACATGATTGCGGAGATTCTTCTTTCCGGAGAGATGGTTCAGGTCGCGGGTGAGTGTCCCGATCCCTTCCTGTACCCGTTCAACCGTACGAACCGAGATGCCGGGATAATTCTTTGCTCTCTCCGGGTCCTGCATCACCGCATGGAGCCGGTCGAGTTGTTTCTCCCAGTCGGGATGAGGGCCATCAATCCCGGCATACCGGGAAACAAGATCCACGTCCGCAGCACTCATGCGGGAGGTCTCACCCGCCACAGAAATATTCCGGAAATAGGGACTGCCAACAATCCTGACCATATCTTCCCGGGCATATCCGTGGGCAGCGAGACCGGTAATACCCGCCAGGAACTGGATGACCGGTGCCTGGGAAAGCCGGGGGCTGACGGCCGCATTCCACGGGATCGCGAACTCAGAGAATACCTCCTCAATGAGCCCATAGTCCCCCCCGTGGAGATCCGGAAAGACCACCGCGATATCGGAGAGGAGCGTGCCGCCAGCATTCAGCCGGCCGATCTCCGCGGCGATACCGTATACTTCCGCAGACCGGGAAGGAAACGACCGGACATGAAACAAATCCTGAGCTGCAAACATTCCGGTCTCTGAAAACAGACCGGTGATCGCAGCCTGTTGAGAGGATGGATCGAATGCAGGTTGTTTCCCTGCCCCGGCCCGGCTCCGGAAAATATCCGGATCGATTCCATCGGGAACAAAGACGTATGTTTCCAAGGCCTGCTCCCGCACGGTATCGAAGAGATCCTCTTCGAGCGGCAGGAGCTCATAAAATCCATAGATGAAGACCCGGCCCAGCATTGAGGATGCAGAGTGGCCCAGGTGATCGATCGTCCATTCAAGGATCGTATCGTCATCAACAAGATTCCCTGCCCTCAGGCAGGCGCGGTATTCCGTGATGATCGTATCAAGCTGATCGCTCTTCGCACTCTGGAGATCCAGGAGGCATTCGGGAAATGCAACCTTCCGCATCCGGATAATGTTCATGAATATTCTGAGATCGCCAATGGTGCCGGATGCGGGGCGATCGCGGGAGATGAATAACGGAACCCCGACCTCTGGATCCTCAAGAATTTTTGCAAGCAGCAACTTCGATTCGCTCTCGGACAACATCCGCTCGGTGGTCCGGTTCTCTTCAAATATTGTTTTGCAAAACCCTTCCAGAGTACCGATGCGTGACGTGATGAAGGGAATATTCTTCGCGGTCAGGTAATCCGTGACATACACGACAAGTCGTTTCGTGGGGAGAATCAGCCAGCTCGTGAAGGGATCCAAGGCTGCGGCTGTGGCAAAACAGTTGATGACGGTCTCCAGCGCTTCCCCGGGAAGTCCGTACTCAAAAGAAACGTCCCGATTGATGGAGTCCGGGGAAGACGGTGCGGGCATGATAGGAGATCAACCTGCCGGGAGAAAAAAGGGAGGGATTTATTCAAGGAACTTATCGAGCGGGATCGTCTCGATCGTCTCCCTGGTCACGGCAGAGACATCGATCTCGTGGGCCTCAGCCTCCTTGGTGATCTTCTTGATGTCGTGTTCAAGCTCCTTGATGGGGATGAGTTTCTTCCTCTTCTCCATAGGGGGATTCATCTTCTCGGCTTTCTCGTAATCCACGACCTTCTGGAGGATATCCTCCGGGAGGGATTCGCAACTCTTGAGAAGACCTAAAAATTCATTGAAGAAGTAGGTATCAATCTGCATCCGGCGTTTTGTGGCATGGGCGAACTTGCCGATCACGTGGCAGATCTTCTCACGATCCTCCGGGCTCAGCTGGTCAACGAACTGGTAGTCCTCTATCTTCCTGAGAGCAAGGACAATCGGCTCAAGGCAGTCATGAGTGACAACATAGACCTGGTAGTCTGCCATATCCAGATGAACATCATCGAGATATTCAATAGTATTTGCCGGGACAACGAGGAAAATATCTTTCTTGACATTGTCTTCTTTGGTGTACTTCTTTGCGGCCTCGGCCTGGTTCTTGATATACAGGGGGAAGTTCCCAAGTTCATCGGAGTTCTTCGGGCTCTTGGCATCGAAGATGACATACTGGTCGGCGATGATGAGTGCATTGTCCGGTTTTTTTGTCGAGAAGGGAAATTTTTCCTTGTCGCAGTATTCGATGGTGTGACGCAGGCAGATCGAACGCAGGGATTGCTCGACCACCTCCTCGTGCTTCTTCCAGGTCTGCTCCATTGCGGCAAATTCCGACCGGATCTCCGCATCCCGTTCAGCCTGGACCCGGAGCCGGTCGTCTTCGAGCTGTTTTTTAAGCGACATCAGCTCGGTGACCCGCCCATCGTGTTCGCGGATACGTTCTTCCTCACGCTGCCGGAGTTCTGCAAGTGTCTTCTGTGCCTCGATAAACTGGGAGTTCAGCTGATCGTATTTGGCCTGTGAAGCACTGAGATCTTCTTTTAACTGGAGCATTGCCTGCTGGTTCTTCTTGTCTGCGGCAATCAGTCCCCCCGCAATATTCTCCCGCTCATTGATCCTTCCCTGCAGCTCCTCGTTCTTTGCTGCAAGCGTGATCATATCGCCTTTCAGCCGGAGAATATGATCCTCACCATTCGCCTGGGCCTCCGCAATGGTTGCACGTTCACGTTCTTTCTCCATGATCTTCTCATTGAGGGACTGGGAACGCAGCTGTTCAGAAGAAAAATTCTGCTCCAGTTTTTTTACCTGCTGCTGCTGGTATTCAAGAGTCTGGGAGAGATCCCGGTGCTTTGCCTGTAACCCGGTGATCTCCTGCTCCTGTTCTGTGATCAACCCTTGCAGCTGCTGGTATTCTGAGAAGGCATCATACCCTTGTGACATAATCCCCTGCCAGGAGAAGAGCCGCTCAAAAAAACCGGCATTCTTCACCCGGTCAAAGAACCGGCGGAGATGTTCAAAAGATGGAGCGTTCATGACTTATTCTCTCAACGATTGTTGAGTTGTGGGTGAATAAACCTTATTAAATGGCAGGCAGCGGGGTGAAAATGAATTATTTTTCCGGGCGAAGATCGGCAGGAAAATATTCTCACAACCCTGTGCACGAAAGGAGTCCCGCTGCCCGCAGATCTTCTTAATCTCGCATAGTGCGGATATCAAGGGTGAGTTTGCGAACACGCTTTTGATCAAGAGGGGATCCGACAACGCGAGCCGGGTAAAGGAAATGGAATGAATGCCGTGGGAAATAAAAATCCAAAAAAAAAGATTCCAGGCCCGGGTCTTAAGAATTCCCGGAGAGCCGGTATCCGTCTTTTGGCACCGCAATCACGAACCGCACCCCCTTCCCGGGCTCACCCTCTTCCCGCATCGTCAGGCCCGTGATCGCAAGGATCTCCTGTGAGAGGAAGAGCCCCAGACCGGTATTTTTACCAAACCCTTTCTGGAAGAGATGGGACTTGTCTTTGAGTGAGATCCCAACCCCATTGTCCTCGTATACGATCTCCGCACCATGGTCGGTCTCATGAAAGGAGACACGGATCCGGCTGACATGTTCCCCGTGACGGAGTGTATTCTCTAAAAGATTGTAGAATACTTTCTCAATAAGGCTGTCGGCATACACCGTTACGGGGGGGATTTCGTTAATAACCTCGATCCGGTCAAGCGCAGGCAACTGGGATCGTGCAGACTGGACGAGCAGGGATATCTCCTGCCATTCCGGGGCATTGACCCCGATGTTCTCATAGAACCGGGTAAATTCAATCTGGTTGCCGATCGCTTCAGCAGCGCGGTCTCCTTTCTCAAGGAACAAAAGAAGATCCGGGTCGGTGGCCTTCTGCAGGGAGAGCCCCAGGTAACCGTGCAGCGCGAGGAGCTGGTTCCGGATATCATGGCGTGTGATAGAGGAGAGCATGGTGATCTTCCGGTTCGCCATCCGGAGCGCATCCTCCACCTTCTTTCGCTCGGCTATCTCCTCGGCAAGAGCGGCATTCACGTGCCGGAGTTCATCTTCCCGCTGCATCCGGGTGGTCATGTCCTCGGCAAGATGCTCAATCATGGCATTGAACGAATCGGAGAACTCCCCCATGAAATGGATCCGCTGGGAAAGGTCGCCACTCGCGATCTGCCCGGTCTGCCAGGTCAGGTGCCGGAGATTTGCCTGCAGTGCCTTGAGACAGCCGGCCATGCGTCCCGTTACGGGAAGTTCCTGCGAGAGGTCGCCTTGTGCCAGTGCCTGGATAAACTGCCGGGTTGCCGCAAGATCAGAGAGGATCGCCTTCAGCCGGTCCTGTACCTCTTCGTCAGACAGGGTGACCTTGTCTTCCGGGACTCTTCCCGTCCGGAACGTATCATCAACAGCCTTCAGCACCTCATTCATTTTGTCAGGTGCACAAGAGGGGATCGTCTTTCCCGGTCTTTCAGTCATATGAGTGGAAGTTACCGTAGTCTCCGGTTCACGGAAAACCTGCAGGTCCGGTCGCCCGTGCACCAGCAGTCGATCTCCTTCACATCAAACGGTTCTCCGGTAAACGATTCCATAAGCCCGGCAATAAACCCTTCATCATAAGTACAGATACCGTAGCCAGTCTCGGGCAGGCCCGAACAGTCCAGGTCCTCCGACACGGTCAGGACAAAGGAGCCCTGATCCGGGTCCGCTTTCTCGATCCGGAGGATACCGATATTCAGATCCACCAGTACCTGCTGCAGTTTCCGGACAAACTCGTTGAGGTCCGCTGGAGTCCCCAGAATATTTGTATAAAATTCTTTTCCGGCAAGTAGTCCGGCTTTGTAGAAGATCTCATCTGCCTTCTCTGTCCCACATTCCTGCTCAATGATGTCCCGCATAGAATACTGCATCAGCCGGTACACTTCCAGGCGGGTAGTGGGACCGAGATTGGGTCTCCCTGCGGTGAGATCCCCGAGAAGTATCCATGAGAACCGGTATTTTCTGCCAGAATCTGTCATGATAATCTCTGCTAATCTCCTGCGGGGTTCTGTCTCTACCCTACCATATCCTAAGGTGAGATAAATAGATTTAGTTATCAGCAATAAAACGGGAGTCCGGGCCGGTATGGAATATTGAGGAGACGAAGTCTGGTATGGTAAAAATGTCAAGAATGGAGAATATGCGGCACTTCCAATCAGGGAGATCATATCCCGTACTATCAATAGGGATATATCGTGAGGAAAAAATGTATACTTCATGGAAGAGGGAATCAAATGCCTCTATGTCGATGACGAGCCCGATCTTCTCGAAATCACCCGGCTCTATCTGGAGCGGACCGGAAATTTCCAGGTCTTTACCGCGTCATCAGCACGGGAGGCACTAAACTCCTCCAAAATCCCGTTGTACGATGCCATTATCTCCGATTACCAGATGCCGGATATGGATGGTATTGCCTTTTTAAAAGAAGTCCGTAACCGGTACGGTGACATCCCGTTCATCCTCTTCACCGGCCGCGGTCGCGAGGAGATCGTGATCGAGGCGATCAACAACGGGGCCGATTTATACATCCAGAAGGGGGGGGATCCCGCGGCTCAGTTTGCCGAGCTCGCCCACAAGATCCGGCAGACCGTTCTCAGGAAACGGGCTGAACTCTCCCGCATAAAGGCCGAACTCGAGCTCCGGGAAAGCAACGAGCTTCTCCGGCTCTTTATCCGGCATGCACCCGTTGCCCTTGCCATGCTGGATAAGAAGATGTGCTATATCGCAGCAAGCAGCCGCTGGAGGGCCGATTATCAGCTCGGCAACCGCGATCTCGCCGGTCATTCCCACTATGAGATCTTTCCGGAGATCACGGAAGGGATCAAAGCTGTACACCGCCGGGCTCTTGAAGGAGAGATCATCTCTGTTGATGAGGACCGCTTCGAACGGCAGGACGGCTCCCTCCAGTGGCTTGCCTGGGAGGTGCGCCCCTGGTACACCGCGGGTCATGAGATCGGGGGCATCATCATCTTTTCCGAAGATGTCACAAAACGGAAGAACGCTGAGCTCGCACTCCAGGCAATGATCCGGAGCATGGTTGGCACAACCGGGGTAAACTCACTTAAAGTGATCACTGAAAATGTCAGTACCTGGCTGAATGCGGACAGCGTGATGATCGGGGAGATCAATCCCGATAAGAAGACCGTCAGGGTCCTCTCCATGCTCCTTGATGGAAAGGAAGTCAATGATTATACGTACACACTCAAAGGCACGCCCTGCGAGAATGTTGCAGAGAGAGGATTCTGCCTGTGTCCGGATAATGCCGCACAGCTCTTCCCGGAGAGCAGGGACTTACGTGAACTCAATATCCGGGGATACCTCGGCATACCTCTGAAAAATTATGAGGGCCGGTTGATCGGGATCCTCTGTGCGCTGTTCCGGAACCCGGTTAAAGCCATTCCCTCGGTCCAGGAGATCATGGATATCATTGCCGTAAAAGCTGCCGCTGAGATCGAACGTTCCCAGATAGAACGCGAGCTCCAGAAGAGCCAGTACCTTCTCTCGGAAGCAATGGATATGGCAAATATAGCCGGCTGGGAATTTGATGCAGGAACCGGAATGTTCACCTTTAACGACCGGTTCTATACCCTGTACGGCACCACGGCCGGGCGCGAAGGGGGGTACCGGATGCCGGCTGACGTATACGCCAGGGAATTCACGTACCCTGATGACCAGCCGATGGTTGGCGAAGAGATCCAAAAAGCGCTCTCCACATCTGAATCCGGGTATTTCTCAATACGGGAACACCGGATCGTCCGGCGGGATGGTGAAGTCCGCTGGATTGCCGTTCGGATCCGGGTAGACAAGGATGCAGAGGGCCGTACCACGAAAACCCACGGTTCGAACCAGGATATTACCGAACGCAAGAGAGCTGAAGAAGGGATGCTGCAGGCCGGCCGGAAGCTCAGCCTTCTGTCCGGTATAACCCGCCATGATATTAAAAACCAGCTGCTGACCCTGGATGGTTTTATCGCCCTGCTCCACAAGAAAATTCCGAACCCTGATTACAATCATTATTTCTCCCGTATTACGAATGCAAGCACCCAGATCGCGAAACTGATCCAGTTCACCAAGGAATATGAGAATCTGGGGGTTAACGGCGCGGTCTGGCAGGATATCGAAAAGATTGCAAAGATGGCCGCAGTGGATCTTCTCCCGGAGAACGTTCACCTGATCGTGGATTCGGAACAATGCGAGATCTTTGCCGACCCCATGTTCATGCTGGTCATGTACAACTTTTTTGACAATGCCCGGCGCCATGGAGATCATGTAACCGAGATCGCTGTCCGCTTTACAGAGAGGGGGACATCGGGATTGCTGACCATTGAAGATAATGGCATCGGGGTTCCTGCAGATCTCAAGGAGCAGATCTTCGAGCGGGGGTTCGGGAAAAATACCGGCCTTGGCCTGTTCCTTATCCGGGAGATCCTCTCAATCAACGGTGCTTCCATTACCGAGACCGGAACTGAAGGGGAAGGTGCCCGTTTTGAGATCTGCTTAAAGCCCGGCACCTGGCGCAGGAGCCCGGGCAGAACAACCGGTGGATGAGAATGCCAATACCTGGGAGGGTGAGAGGATTGCGGCTTGCAGGATGTGGTGACGGTATGTACGGCGAGTACGCAGTACCGGGGATAAGTATTATGACAAAACACGTTCATGATCCGGTTATCCGACCGGGGAGGACCCATGGTACCTGATATTCTCTCCTATCAGCACAGTATCCTCAATCCCTTCCTGAAAGTGCTCACGGTAATTTTTTTTGTCATTGCGGTCTCAATTTTTTACCGGTGCCGTACGATCTACGGGGGAAAATTAAGGGTGATAGCTAACCTGCTCCTGATTGGAGGAATCACCGGGATCCTGGCATCGCTGTTCCGGTTCGCAGGAGACTATGGTACTGAATGGAAATGGCTGGAGAGTACGTTTTTCCTGGCCCTCGCGATCATCACGTTCGTGGTTGCCTATGTTGTCAGACGGAAACTGAAAAATGCGATCCGGCTGTTCGGCTTCAATGACGGGAATGATCAGGCATGATGGATCTGGTTGCATATGCCATAAGTCCCCTGAACCCGGCACTGAAAATAGTCATATTCCTGATATTTGCAGCGGTATTCCTCCTCTATCTCGATACCCGGAAACATTTTGGCGGTAATGTGAGATCTTTTATCGATCTCTTAACCCTGTTTGCCCTGTTCATGGCACTGGGAGCGTTCTTCCGCATCTTCGGGGATGGTCTGGAGTTTGGTTTTACCCGCGATTATTCCCTGAAATGGTTCCAGAGTATCGCGTACCTGGCAGCGGGTGCCTTCTTCATCCTGGCTGCCCATAAACTCCTGACACTCTTTTCGGAGGGAGAAACATGACCATGATGGCCGATGAGATTGTATCGGTTCTTTCACCGGTCATTGGCAGGGGACTGGCGCAATCTGCAGTAACCATGCAATGCAGAAAACTTGGGATCCTGCCGGAGGACCTGTCGGACGAGAATATCGGGGAATTTTTCGGGCATTTCCGGAACATGATGGAGATCTTTGCCGGCGAACAGGTTGCCGATGAAATTATGATGAAAATTCAACAGATTGATGAAAAAAAGTGCTGATGCCTGGTATCTGCCCCCATGCCCGTGCAAAGTATCTCCCAAGGACCGTACGAGAGGCAAAACAATTACCTGGGTGTGCAAATAATTTTTCACCCGGAAAAAATGCGGACCCTGAATGTTCTTTTCCTTGTACCGTATTACGCACGAACGGAGCCTCCCTTCCCCCGGTTTCACCCCGTCTCGCAGAGTGCAAAGATCCCGCGGAGTGTACAGCGCTCTGTCCGTTGGAGTGAAAGGCCCGTAAATACCGGCTGGACCGGGAGAGTCGATGCACCGGAATCGCCCGGTCATTCCGAGTAAGGAGTGGGAAAAAAATGCCAGCCTGCCCGTTCTGTTCCAGTGAGATGGTGTACCCCCTGCTCAATACCTGGCGGTGCAAGCGGTGCAAGAATATCTGGAAAGAGGAGGAGCAGGATCCCTCAATAGCATTCAGTTCCGAGGGAAAGTCATTACGGATCAGGAAACGATCCGATTCCCTTGAAACGCGGATGGAGAAGAGACTCAACGTGTACCTTGATCGATCCAGCGGTAAATTCTGTCTTGCCACCGTTACCTGGCAGGCCGGGGATATCTCTTTGGAACTGTTCAGCAGGTACCTGAAGCAATGTGTGAGAAAGCGGACCCTGTCAGAAGTGAAGGATCGCTACGGGCGGACATGGTATCTGCGGCCTGACACGAAGAAATAAAAAAGAAATTCGCCGGGTCATCCCGTTCCCCTACGGCACGCCGTAAAATTGCATAAACGTGTTCCGAAGTGTTCGAAGGCGGGTGCGAACACCAGCAAGGGGAACTTCAGCACTACCGGAAGCGATCGGACCGGCGCCCACCCGTTCAGCACGGGCACCGGGTGGTAATGATATTGACAAAACTCTTGGGAATCTTCGCTTCAAGGGACTGTTTCATCGCGTCCATCGTGTCCTGCACATCGCTCATCCGCATATCCCCGTCAAATTCTAAAAAGATCTCAATGTAGATGCTCCCCCCGCTCCGCCGCGACCGGACCGCATGCAGTTGTTCGTACCGGTCAAAATGATAGGCGAGTTCCCTGATTACTACCAGCTGGAGTTCCTCTTCCAGCGTGCGATCGAGAAGATCCGGCAGCGACTGCCGGATCATCCCATATCCCGATCGGAAGAGGATGCCGATGATGATAAGGGACGCGATGGGGTCGATGTACACCGCCCACGGGTAGCCGGTGCAGAGGACAGAGAAGACCAGCGCAAGGAGGACCACGATGTTCGAGAAGGCCTTGAGCCTAAAAAGCCGCCACTGGGAATCCATCAGGGGCGAGGGTTCCCGTTCCGCGATCCGCAAATTCCGGACCCAGAACCAGGTATCGATGACGATCATGATGGCGGCTATACCCACACCGACCGCAATCCCGCTGCTGCCGAGCACGGCCGGGACAAGGAGCCGGAAGGCTGCAATGACGATGAGGATACACACGGAGATGAGGAGAATACCGCCCGTGATGATCCGCGCAATGTTCTCGAACTTTCCCATCCCGTAATCGTAGATGCCGGGATCGCCCCGGGCAATCTTGCGGGCGATCATCCAGGAGACGATGATGCCCAGGGCTTCGTTGATCGTCTTCAGGGCAGACGCATAGAGGGTGACCGATCCGGAGAGGAAGGCTGCAATGAGTTTGGGGATCACGGATGCGACCCCGGCAAGGATATTGTAAAAGAGGGCCCGCTCCCGTTCCAGTTCTCCCCGGTGGATTGCTTTCATCTGCTCGTCCGAAAGCCCCGCGGTTCTGCTCATGGTGTCACTATCTGTTGCATGCCGGATCTAAAATCACTGCCGTTCCGGAAAAGAACACTACAGGAAGTATCACCGGAAAAGCTTAAGCCAGTATGACCTCTCCCTGATGGAGACTGAGCCCCAGACGCTTGACCAAGGCAAAGTGATCATCTCAACTATCTGCATCCCGTTCCCGGTCAGTACGAAAATCCATCGGAACGATGACTATAACTGGGATCTCAACCGCGAAACGAAGAGGGATCTCCGTGAAGGGTTAGGGACCGGGTTTTCAAAAAAGATCCCTCCTTTTTTTATGTCCTCCCTTCCAATCCTCAAAGAATGTATTCATCGCGCCCGGTCCTTCTTTTTATTCTCCTGCTTGTCACAGGCGCGTGCATTGCCGGCTGTACCTATCCTGCCCCTGCGTCCACGGTGATCCTACCGGCAGATACATACAATATAACAATTGCAAATCAGGGAAGCGGGGCCGTGATCTGTAATATAACCTGCACCTGAATATCCGAACCCCCGGCAAATTCATCGGGCGGGGCGCTCCTTGCCGGGGCAAAAGTACTCATGAAGAACCTGTATTCCTATACACCGGACGGTCCGGATTATCTGCCGTCATCATATTCCGGTGAAGACTTGAACCAGACCAGCTACGTATTGCATGCATGGGAGAACACCACCGTTGTCTGGCCGGCCTCCGGCCAGGGCCAACTTGTCTGGACAAGTATTCCCGCAGACGCCCCGAAGGGATGGAGTGGGATAACCCTCACTGCCGGGCCGGTCTGGTCATCAGAAAGCCCCGAACCGGTCACGGTCAGAACCGACTGCAGCGGTTTTGTCACATCCCTCTTCACGTATGCAAATACCGTACATACAACCCGGTTCACCGGCTGGCAGACATCGACACCTGTTCCGGAAGCGGGATGCGCTGATCCGAATGGATCCTGCAGCACGCCTAACCCCGTCAGCTATTATCATCTCATTACAACAGACAGCGGGGCATTTGCCCGGGTTGCGCTTGCGGATCTCCGGCCCGGGGATCTCATTGTTTACACGTATACCGTGGACAACCAGTACAAGGGGTACGTTATGCTGGTTGCAGCGGTTTCGTCGGGAGGGGATCCGGCAGTATCCCGTAATGTCGTGGTCATCGATGTGACCAGGTTACCTCATGGATCTGATACCCGCAGCCTTGCAGGTGGAGGCCCCGACCTCGGCATGGGTGTGGCAAAACTCGCCCGGTCTGCTGATGGTACCCTGCAGTACTTCAGGGGATCGGCAGATCCGGCACCGCAAGCGGTATCCGTTGTGATCGGCCGGGCTCTCTAAATGAAGAGACGCCAACATCTGTCCATTTTTCATTGTGCTGATAACGGTCAGATAACCGCACATATCCGGTGTTGCAGGTTCTGTAAAGAGTCCCCTGCTTACAACACCATGCACCGGGAACATCAGGATTCTTTCTTTTTATTTTTGTTAAAACAGCTGAATGCAATAAAAAAATTATGTATAGACCACAGTTCCCTGGGGGCTGGTAGAAGTGACGATCTTTGTAATAGAAAGGTCATAATTGAAGGCGCTGACGTTCTTGTAGTCATTGTCTGAGGCCATCCACCGGGCATCCACGACATACACGTAAGGATTGATGGTCTCGACGGTGAAGGTCTCTGTTGAATCCGTGACCTTACCAAGCGACATGTAGGGCGTGATAAGTCCCCACTGGATCTTCTCCGATGAGGCAACGTAATGGGGTATCAGTTCTTTGCCCTGGAGCTCATCTGCCTGGGTCTGGGTAACTGCGTACCCGATCACGGGCTTGTCGGCCTTGAGCGTGATTAAATATTTTTCTCCGATCTTCGAGAACTCGTCACCCATGGACTTGAAGGTGAAGATCTTGTACTCGCCGGGTGAGATCGTTCCTTTAGTCGTGAGGATCACTTTTTTGGTTTCAGCCCGGGTCTCACTCAGGGTCACTTCGGCCGCTTTTTCCGTAACTGCGGGAGCGGTAGTAATCGTTGGGAGAAGTGTGGTCGTGACAATTGTCGGGGTTGCACTTGGCGTCACTGGTGCGGGCTGCTGCGAGGTGCAGCCGGCACAGGCAATGGCAATGATGAACACCAGCAGGACAGGAAAGAGAACGGATCGTTGTGACATAAAAGAGTTGTATTGGGATTTTTCCTATTTAGGGTTTGATATACTGGATTTAAACGATACCTGCAGGGCCCCGAATCGGGTCCCGGTCCTCAGCCCATTTACATATATTCCCGTATAAAACCGGACGCCCTCGTTGGTATCCGTGATCTGTTGGATCTGCATCCACGAATAATCACAAATCATCCGGTTTTAATAATCCCGTCATCCAATGTCCAGTACGAGTATTACCATGACCGCCCCGGCCATCCCGGATCACCATTTCATCCCCAAGGAACGGATCGGCAATGTCATTGACGCCATCTATGCCTTCTCCATGACGCTGCTCGTCACTACCATCAGTGTCCCGCCCAAGTACGATCATAATTCCGTGCCCGAACCGGTCCAGGCCATTATGGCGAGTGTCCTGCCCGATCTGCTCCACTACTTCATCGCGTTCATCATCCTTGCGCTCTTCTGGTACTTCGAGCACCAGCGTTTCCGCCACCTCCTTCACCTCGATCGCCCGTTACTTTCTCTCAACATCGCGAGCCTTGCGTTCGTCTGCCTCATCCCATTCACAACGAACATTGCCGGCGACTATCCTTTCGACACGTTCGGGTCCATGCTCTTTGAAGTCAATATTTTCATCATCGGCATCATTGCATTTGCCCAGTGGCACTATATCCGGCACCACAGGTCAGAACTTGTCCCGGATCTCGCTGAGAACCGGATCCGGCGCGAGATCCGCTGGTCCCAGGTCTTCCCCATTCTTGCCGTGATCGGGTTTGTCATCGCAATCTTCGGTATCCCGGGCAGTGCAACCATCTTCATTCTCTCCCCGTTCATCATGGCCTGGCTCTTCTGGAAAGATCCGGTCAAAGCATAATGGGGGCACAGTTTTTTTTTACAACAGTGTCATGGCCAATCGGAGCCCGGCTTCCCGGACAAAATTCCCTGCACTAAAACAAAAGATCGGACGTACCTGATCTGAAGAAAAGTTCCTATACCTGAAGAAAAAAGATCCAACTGAATTGCCGTACCGGAATAAAAAGGTAAATGCCATTCATTCACCAGTATTCCGGTACCGCGTATCGTCCGGGTTAGAGGTTCCCTTTTTGTCTTGACAAAAATGTGGGGACTCGGGTTACCACCACTCGGTCTCCGGGAATGCCATGTTGGTATAGATATCCTCAAGTCGTGCCTTGTGGCCCCGTTCCATGTTTGCCAGTTGGGAGAAGAGCAACTGGGTCTCTGTGTCTGCAGCTGCATTCGCAAACTGGGTGTACATCTGCATTGCCTCGAGCTCTTTCTTGATCGCAAGGACCAGGCCATCGAGCGGTTTTAAGTCCGTGGTCAGCTTCGGTGACGGGAGTGCGTCCCCTACCTTGTAGTCGTGGCCGGCAGTAAACTTCATCTTGCTCACATCCTTTGCCAGGAATGCCTGGAGGAACTCGCGGTGTTTCCTCTCTTCCCCGGCAAGTTCGTCAAAGAGTGATTTTAAAGCCTTGTCCTTTATCTTATCCGCAATGGTGCGGTAAAACGTGTAGGCTTCCACTTCCCTGTCAATAGCCAGAGAAATTATCTTTTTTGCATCTTCTGGTTTCATACTCAGACCTCTGTTAAAAATTTAAGATTGTTTCTTTACAACCGGGCTGAACACGTTCTGGTAGATCATGTCGCTGCCGGTATTGTTCAGCCGTGCACGTTCTTCCTTCTCCTCAACATAGGCCATGAGCGGAAGTTCCAGGTTTACACCAGGTGTGTGGCCGAACATCTTCTCAAGTTCCACCTGCTGGGAGTGCATGATCAGTGCATTCGGGATCTCGGCCGGGCAGATCTCCTCGCACTGCCCGCAGTTGACGCAGGAATCAGCAATGTGCGAGTACCGGATCAGGTGGAACATGAAGCTGACCGGCAGCTCGCCGGGCGGGACCATGAACGGGTTCTTGGTTGTGCAATCCACGCAATAACAGATCGGACATGCCTCAATGCACCCGTAACACTTGATGCACCGGGAGGTCTCGGACATGATCTTCTTCAACCGGTCCTTACCTTCGCCCAGTGCCTCGAAGTCATGCTTGCGCCACTTGTCACCGAGCTTGAACATCGCACCTTCGATCTTTCCCCGGATATCGAGCCCCTTCGGATTTGCGGGTTCCGTTGCAATGATCCCTTTCTTGATGGCACCGGCCATAAGTTCGGCTCCCTTCTCGGAGCAGACCTCGACAAAGGTTGCCTTGCCGGCACGCGGGCCGATAACGCCCCAGTTCCCGCAGGCAATGTCCGCCTGACGGGGAATCTTCATCTTGCAGCGGCGGCAGTTGCTTCTGCGGCCATAGCCGGCCTCTTCGAGTTCGTCAATGGAGATCCCCTTGTGACCTCCCTCGTACTCGATGATGAACTGGCCCTTATCGATCTCTTCCTTGTGCACCTTCTCGGGGTCGACACCGAACTTGTCGGCGATCATCTTACGGGCAAGTACCGGGCTGACCGATCCTCCGCAGTTGACACCGATCATGATGATATTGTCAAGGTTGATCTGCTTGCGCTTTGCGAGTTCATAGAACCCCATTGCATCGCAGCCCTTGACCGTGACACCGATCTTCTTGTCCTTCGCACCATTCAGGTACTTCTTGACCAGCTTGGGCATCAGGAGCGTTCCGCAGTGGAGCGAGCCGGCAGTGTTGGCAAGATCCTTGGAATCGGTGATAAATACCGGGACTGCGTCATAGAGGTCAACGCCGCGGGTGACCACAAGGACCGCATCCACGACCTTGTTGTCGAGGGCATATTTCCACAGGGCGGTAACTGCGCCACCGAGTTCTGCCTTCTTCTGGATCTCTGCATCGTTGGTCCAGGCATAGAGCATGTCGCCTTTCTTGGTCATGTTCAGGCCTCCTTGATCTTCTCAACCTTGACAGCACAGTGCTTGAGCTCCGGCATCTTGGAGAGCGGGTCGAGCGCCGTGTTGGTGAGGTCATTGGCACCATGGACAAAGTGCATCGGCATGTACAGCACTTTCGGGGCCACATCATCCGTCACACGTGCAACGGCAATAGTTTCACCACGGCGACTTGTCACCTTAATCTTTTCATGCTGCCTGATACCGAGCTCCTTTGCATCCAGCGTGTTGAGCTGGACATAGTTTTCAGGCACTTCACGGTGAAGGTCCGGACAGCGGTCGGTCTGGGTTCTCGTGTGGTAGTGGAAGATACAACGTCCGGTCATGAGCGTGTAGGGGTATTCTGCATCCGCAACTTCCGCTGGCGGGCGGTACTCAAGACCGAACATGGTGCCCTTGCCATCCGCTGCAGCGAATTTGCCAATGTGGAGGATTGGGGTTCCCGGGTGCTCGATGGTCGGGCAGGGCCAATGAATGGACTCGGGCTTCTCGATCTTCGCGTAGGTTACACCGAACTGGCCCGGGGTTACTGAGCGCATGTCGTCCCAGACATCTTTTGAAGTCTTCCAGTCAAAGCCCTTGAGGCCCATCTTCCTCGCCATCATACCAATGATATCCCAGTCTGCCTTTGACTCACCGGGGCCATCAACGGCCTTCCGGACACGGTTGACACGCCGCTCGCCGCTGGTGAATGTCCCGTCCTTCTCTGCAAAACAGGTGCCGGGCAGGACAACGTCTGCATATTCGCAGCTCTCGTTCCAGTAAATATCCTGCATGACGAGGAAGTCGAGCTTTTCAAGGGATCTCCTGACGTGGTTGGAGTCGGGGTAGGATACCACGGGGTTCAGTCCAAGAACATACAGAGCCTTGATCGGGTCACCGCACTGGGTGATCTGCTCGGTTAAGGTAACACCGTACCAGTCGGGGAGGGAACCTTCCTTCATGAACCAGGCCTTCTCCATCTTGGCACGGTTCTCGGGTACTGCGACTGCCTGGTAACCGGAGAAGACGTTCGGGTATGCACCCATATCACAGGCGCCCTGCACGTTGTTCTGGCCACGGAGCGGGTTGACACCCACACCAGGGCGACCGATGTTGCCGGTTAAGAGCGCGAGGTTGCCCATTGAACGGACATTGTCGGTACCGGTGGTTAACTCGGTGATGCCGAGGCAGTAGATGATGACCGCATTCTTTGCGTTCGCATACTGGCGGGCGAACTCCTTGACTGTTTCGAGCGGGACACCGTGGATCTTCTCACAGTCGGCATAGTTCTCGACGGTCTTCTTGAGATCTTCGAAGCCTTTCGTGCGTTCCTTGATAAATTCCTTGTCCTCAAGTCCTTCCTTGATGATCCAGTACATCATGGAGTTGGCGAGCGCGATGTGGGTTGACGGGGTGAACCGGATCCATTTATCGGCTAGCCGTGCCGTTGGGCTGAGACGGGGATCGACGACGACAATCGGGATTCCCTTCTTCTTTGCCTGCATGACCCGGCGGCCGGCAAGAGGATGGGCTTCGACAGCATTGGAACCCCACATGACGATAAGGTCGGAGTTCAGGACATCTTCGAACGGGTTGGTGGCTGCACCGGAACCGAACGATAGCGAGAGACCGGCAACAGAAGGCCCGTGACAGATACGTGCGCAGTTGTCTACGTTGTTGGTCTGGAAGGCGACACGTGCCCATTTCTGCAGGGCGTAGCAATCTTCGTTTACGGTACGGCACGATGTATGGAACCCAAGGGCCCGGGGACCATTCTTATCGGAGATCTCCTTGAACTTCTTCGTAACAAGGTCGATGGCTTCGTCCCACGAGGCTTCCTCGAACTTGTCGCCCTTCTTGATCAGGGGCTTCGTAAGCCGGCCGGGCTTCTGGACTGATTCCCAGCAGGTTGTGCCTTTCGGACAGAGCTTGCCTTCGTTGATCGGGCTGCGCTTGTAGGGTTCTACACCGACAAGCTTGCCATCATTAACCACGAGATTCAGACCGCAGCCTACGCCGCAGTATGGACAGGTCGTGGGTACATACTTAAGAGTACTCGAATTATCACGCATTTTCTCACCATACACTCACGGATGCCCCGGTCAAAAAGACCGGAACGCCCATGCATACACACCTCTGATGATGATTAAGCAAAATTGAAAAGCAATTTTGCGTGATAGGGAATCTTGATAAAATCATATTTATATCTTATGAGTTTAACGTGAAAACTGGTGATTGGTTTGGGGTATGATGATGGTGTCCGATAAAACATGCAGAAATCGTGCGCAGATATGCCCGATTTTTCATGCACAACCTGTGCCGCGCAGGACAGTGATTCCCCGATGAGATTCCATCCGATTCCCCCGATACTCATCAACGTTGTCAATACCGCACTTGATGCCTGCGATGGTGTAAAATTCCACACGGGCAGTACCTGTAGCAGGTGTGGAGGCACGTTGTCCGGGTATGATGAGCGGGAAAAACGGTTTGCCGTCCTGGTGGAAAACGATAAAACCCGCCCGGTAACGGTGATTATTCAGCGCTCCTACTGCCGCACCTGTAAGACGGTCTTCAGCCCACCGGAACCGTTCTACCCGGGTACCCGGGTTGGATCGCCGGTAGTTGATCTCTGCCGTTACCTATCAAAAGTGATGCCGTACTCCCGGGCTTCCACCTATGTTGGGCGCTTGGGTGTGCACCTGGATCGGTGGAGTGCCCGTAATTATGCCATGATGCGGTTACCCGAGGTACCTTCCGTAGACATATTCGGTATGCCGATCCCGGTATCGATCATTGACTTATCCACGATTGCCGGGTCCCGACATGATATGGGCAGTCTTACGATGGATGATGTGCTCACGGCATGCCACTATCCGTCAGGAATTACTCCCCATACGAAACGATCCGATCGCGATAATGCAGAGAATCGTTCATGAGATGAATGGTAAGGGATATCATCTCTGCCCACGGGCGCCATGAATGATGGTAGTGATGGCCGGATCGTCACCAGCAGTTACCAATCATAAAAAGTTTATCGGATGTAATGCTACCGGATACCTATGACAGGTAACCATGAGAATTCAGAACGAACGCTCACATCCATGATGGATGACCATCACATCAGTCCCCGTTTGCAGGACCGGATACAGCAACTGTCGGCATTCCATACCTACCCTGCACCTGGCGTTCTCATCGGGGCATTCATGGTGGACTATGCTCTCGAATTGCTCAAAGTTGATCCTGCCCAGAAACTCTATGGAGTCTGCGAGACGCCCAAGTGCCTTCCGGATGCGCTGCAGGTGATTGCACACTGCACCACCGGCAATAACCGTCTCCGGGTCGTCCCTATCGGTAAGTTTGCCATCACGCTCAACGGCCCTTCAGAAACGGAAACAACGGAAGCGGTACGGGTGTACGTGGACTTGAAGAAACTTAAAAAATATCCCGTCATCGACATCTGGTATGCGAACAGCCCGGCCTATGACAAACATACCATGAAAGACCAGCTCCTGGATGAGATCTTCCAGGCCGGGCGGGAGATCCTCTCGTTTGAACGGGTACAGATCGGCGTCAAGACCAAGAAGAAGTGGAAATCGGTTACCTGTCCGTCCTGTGGAGAAACGGTGCCTGATTACCTGATCGAAGGCGACCACTGCGGTGCCTGCGGCTCAATGAAGTATTTTGAACGTTTGTCCTGATATCTCGATACAGGGATACCGGTTTTTTTACATCACTTTTCCCGTGATAACGGACCCGAAACATCCCCGGGTAAAAAGATGGACGCAGATGCATTGTCCGGAATACCAACTACACCGGACAACAGAGCCAGATGGATCAGGTGACCCGGGTCAGTGCGCCGGTCCCCAGATCATAATAGAGACCATGGACCGCAATCCGATTCTCATCAACCGCCTTCTTCAGGAGCGGGTACGTGTACAAGTGTTCAATCTGGAGCCGCACATTCTCCTGCTCTATAAGACGGTACCGCTCATCTTTCTCAAGTACTGTTTCCGGAACAGCGATTGTCCGGTCAACGCGTTTTTTTGCCTCACGGGCATTGTTCAGCCAGAGCGGGATATACGAGTCCGTGCTCTCCTTGTCAATGGCGCGGATGGCCCCGCAGTTCGAGTGCCCGCAGATAACCACATCTTTTACTTTCAGATGGACAACCGCGTATTCCAGTACAGTCGCAAAATTCCAGTCATGGATCGGCACGATGTTGCCGATATTACGCTGGATGAAGAGTTCACCGGCCCGGGCCTGCGTGATGTGCCCGGTCTGGAGTCGTGAGTCCGAGCACCCAATCCAGAGCGTCTCTGGATGTTGGCTGCCGGCCAGTTCTTTGTAATAGTCAATGTTCGGGGTGAAATCGGATTCCCGAAACCTCAGATTACCTAATAAGAGCTTATCGATCAATACCACACACCTCTGACAGTGTACATATGCCAGCGCGTGCCGGCCTATGCGTAACTGATACTGGAAGGAAGAGAGAAAGAATGTTTCGGAATGATCCTGTCGGGGGATACAGCACTAGGGGTCAGGATGCGGTAA
Organism: uncultured Methanoregula sp.; assembly: GCA_964592875.1. Classification (GTDB taxonomy): domain Archaea; phylum Halobacteriota; class Methanomicrobia; order Methanomicrobiales; family Methanospirillaceae; genus Methanoregula. The sequence continues at coordinate 211,313 of CAZQGG010000004.1, read as the reverse complement.
TTCTCCTGCTCCGGTCATGGACATCTGGATTTATCTGATTGTAACAATAACGAATAAAGCACAACAGCCTGTTCACCGGGTATGTCCCTGTAACAGAGGGAACCCCGCACGGACCCGACTCCAACGGTGTAAAAGATGCCGACAATTTCCGCACCGGCCGAAAGCGACCACTATAACGAAGATCTGACACTTCTTACCCTGTATACACTTGCAGGTGAGGAGAGCAGCAGGTTCATGTCAGTCCACCCCCGGTTCATCAAACAGATCGGGAAATTCATCTTCTCTGAAAGTTCATCCACCACCCACGGCAGGGTGATGGAGGCGGTAGAAGTCCGCGAACTCACGGCGGACGAGATGGCGCGTGCCGAGAAGGAACTCTGGATCCACTATCACCAGCAGAAAGCAGACCGAAACCACGACCGACTCTTTGCAGTCTTTTCAGGCCAGAGAATTATCGGTGTTGCCCGGTGTTCCCGTCACCAGGACGGCCTTGAAGTGGATGCAGTATATGTCCTTGATGAATACCGGCTCAGGGGATTTGCCCGTTCGGTCATGATCCTGTTGATTGAGGAGTGCGGCCGTAACGAGACGCTCTATATGCACTCCAAGTCAGAACTGGTAAATTTTTATGGCAGCCTTGGCTTCCGGCCGATTCCGGAAGCGGAACTACCCAAATCAATCCGCGACCGTTTCGATTTCGTCTTAGGGAATCTCGATGGGATCAGTGTCTGCCCGATGCGGCGGGAAGCGGGTCTCCCTGAACCGGTAACGAGCACATCTTCATGAGCAGGGTACCGTTATTCTCCTGAGAATTCTGGTAAAAACTATCACCGGTCGATCGGCAGTAACGTCAAAAGACAGGTGTTATGTCTGGACCACAAACTGCCGTTTCTTCTTGTCGGTGACATCTTCAACCGTTTCCATGGCACCGGTGACATTACCAAATGTATCGCGGATGAGCGAGGCGGTGATATGCAGCCATTTCCCCCCAACCCCCAAATCCGGGAAGAAATTTATGTATTCATACAACCCCTCAGCAGAGCGGGTGTGCGTGCGGACTTCCGCGAGCATGCGGGAGATCGTCTCCCGGTCACCATTGATGAGAAGGTCGGCAAGACTGGGACGGGGCTGGGAGTAGAATGCCCGCCAGTGGCCGCTGGTTCCGACCACCTCTTCCGCTTTAATTCCGGTCATAATTTCCAGTGCCCGGTCCCAGTACACAACTTTGTGGTTGCGGTCGATGTAGAACTGAGGTGATGTCGGAATCTGGAAGATTGTATGGAGGAGCCGGTCGCGTTCGGTTGCGGCTTTCTCCGCATGCATGCGCTCGGTAGTATCCTCTAAGATCAGTGTGATACCGGGCAGGCCGTTTTCCAGGGCAGACGAGATGAACCGCCCCTCAAAAAATATCTCGTCCCCGTTCCGGACCACCCGGATCTGTTTTTTCCATGACGGCCCGCCATTGAGAAGTGCTGCCATCTCCAGTTCTTCTGCGGGAGTCAAGAGTGGGAGTGGCAGGGCGCTCAAGCGCGCATACAGGACTTTTTCCCGGGGCAGCCCATTAAGCCCAAAGAACGAACTGCTGGCCTGGACAATTCGCAAGTCATTGTCAAGAACGATGATAAGTTCCTTTGCGTGGTTAAGAAGATCACCGACCGGTACCCGGTGAGAGAGCATGTAGAGTTTAGCATTTCCCACATGTCGGAGTTCGAGTTGTCCGGAGGCCGTAAGCACTTCTAGATACTTTGCAACAGAATTCCGGCTCATTGCAACCGCTGCGGCAATCTCTTTGATGCTCAGGCCAAGGGGATGATCCTTAAGCACTGCCCGGATCTGCCCGGACTCGGCAGTGTCCTGGAGGTCAGCCATAGAATGTCTCCATTAAGGGACGAAAATATCCCGGATATGTCGTCATGATAGCAATGCAGGTTCCTGTATTCGTTCCTTCGGAGTTCCGGATGGGGCTGGTGCCAATGCTTAATTAGGAGATGAGTTATACATATGTATTGTGCATAGTGTTTGTGCACTAGTGCACAGCATAGCCACACAATGTGAGACTGGGTCCTGCCCAACGTGGATGATATACACACCTCTGACAAATATCACCATACATCAGGGCTTCCTCACATTATTCTTCTTAGTTACACGTAGTGTTTTTCTTTTTGATTTTCTGGCATGTCCTATTCAGCTTACCATTCCGGCACGAGCCGGAGCCTGACCCCTACATCAAATGGTAACCACCTGTATCTTATATCACGGGGTGAATAGTTTCAGGGCAAAACCCTGGCCGACAAGCAAGGCCGCGCGATCTTTTTCTGATGCAGCCCATGCAGCAGCAAACAAAAGGAGCAGGGCATTGTCGAGCGATACTTCAAACCGGTCATTGAGCCGGGTGGACTGAGGCAGGGGCTTTGCTAAAAGGCCGGTGTCCGATGCAGAAAATTCAATGAATTGCTCCGGCCGGTCTGCGGACTCTTCAAGAGACAGGGCCTGTTCCCGGACAATGTCAAATGCTGTTATTAAAAGCGGCCAGGATTGTTCATTCACGAGCTCTGCCTGTGCCGCACCGGCAACCTGTGCCGCTTCCCGGTAATCTCCCCTAGCAAACCGGGCAAACGCGACTGCTGCATAATGCGCTACTTCTGGATTCAGACCGGTTGCCTGCCCGTGTATTGTTTCGCAGTACGTTTTTAACGGCTCTTCAAGAGATCTCTCCCGGAACATACCGGACTCCGTGGCAGTACCAAACCGTAATTTCAGCCGGATGAGCAGGATCGTCAGGCTCACGGCATACAACAGTTCAAGAAGAAAGTTGACCGCAAAATCCGAGGGCGCAACAAAGAAGAGAACGGAATAGATCGGAGTTGTCAGCGCCACTATATCATTACGGGGCCGGATCCATGCAAGGTATGCCAAGGCAAAGGATCCCAGTACACAACCGATAGCAAAATACCTGATATCAAATGCGCTTTCCGGGCTCGAAAAAAGCAGGGCAAATATAACGCCGCCAAAGGAGAGGACCGGTACTGCCAGTTCCAGGAGCAGTATCAGGGAATTGAATTTCTGGAGGGTCGGAAGAGTGGTTTCATCGGACATGGGCATCATCACGCATTTCGTCAATTTGTGGACAAGGTCAAAGAAAGATCAAGAATACCCGACGCAATTTAAGGGCATCAGTTCCCGGATTTTTTTATTTTTCTGATTGATACGCAGTTGATCACCGGATCGCCGACAACAATATACCGGCGGATGACCTGGCCGAGCACCTCAACAACATCGTTTACTTTTACGTCCTCATCGGGGCTGGTAAACATCTTAACCGAGATCACACCGGACCGGTCAGCCACCAAGTACTGAGGACGGTTCAGGATCTGAAAATGTACTCGTTCAACAATGCCTTCAATCCGTACCGGTTTACCGATCATATTCTCATTGATCAGTCTCACCCGCACGGTCTTTGCCTCTGCTTCATACTGGGGTGCAAGATCCGCATACTGACTGCGGCTCATGTAATTGAGTGCAACGGGGATGACAAGGAGCATGAACAGGCATGGGATCAGCCAGATGAGCTGTGACCGTACTTCAGGACTATTGATCGATGCAACAAGTAACAAAACCGTGAAAATCACAAACACCGCAATTGAGAGAATTGAGGGTTTCACTTCGACCTTTCCGATCTTCATCGAAATGATAGTTTGTGGTTCACCTACTTCAGTGCTGCGATTTTTCTCCGGCTACCTTTCAAGGTACATACCAAGGTGCCATAACGCTGAATGCTCTTATGGAAACAATGACGTTAAAAAATAGCCCCGGGTTTATCCGGGTGAGATGGGCCCGGATCACGGAACTGAAAAGTGAGGCGACAATGAGCAGGATTGTAAGAATACAACTCCCGCTATTGCGATTACGGAAATGTTGAGATGGATATCTCGGTTTTTCATAAAAAATGATTGGGGTGAACCAGTTTACTTCAGTGCTGCAATCTCTTTCCGGAATGCAACCCAGTAAATAATACCGACGAAGAACAATCCTCCTACGATGTTCCCGAGCGTTACCGGGATGAGATTCGAGGTCCACATCGTAACCCAGTTGACACTGGCAACGATCTTTGTGGGATCAGTAACAAATCCCTGCGTGAAGATTCCTGCAGGAATGAAGTACATGTTCGCAACACAGTGTTCGAATCCGCTGGAAACAAAGGCCATGATCGGGAACCAGATCCCAAAGAACTTGCCGACTGCATCATCCGCACAGATTCCGAGCAGGATGGCGAGGTTGACAAGCCAGTTACAAGCGATACCCTTGAGGAATGCCGAATAGAATCCCATCAGGCCCACATAACTGGTCTTCGCCGCAGCGATGGCAATCGCCCGCGAACCAAATGCACTCACCGTTCCAACTCCTGCTGCATCGAACGAGACGAACGGACCATATGCACAAATATACGCGAATACGAGCGACCCGATCAGGTTGCCGATATATACGAAAACCCACAGGTTAATGACCTGCATCCAGGTAACCTTGTGAATGAATGCAGCCATCGGGGCAAGCATTGCATCACCCGTGAAGAGCTCAGCACCGGTAAGAACGGTGATAATAAGCCCAACCGGGAACACGGCTCCCAGAACCAGCTGTGCCATACCAGCGGATGCAAAACCACCCGGAACTGCACCTGCAGTGATCTGTGCTGCGGAATAAGCGATACCCGTACTGCAGACTGTTGCAAGGGCAGCACCCATGGCGATATATGCGCCAGACATGAATCCACGAAGGACCATGTTCCAAGCCGGTAAACCGACTTTATACTTTCCGGCGTCTCCTGCCTTTGCAGTGATAGCTACCGGTGGATGAAATACCATTTTTTTACACACCTCTGAATCAATCACCTATACCAGCAACTGACATTGCGGGTCTCGTATAGGTCATTCAAATTCTCTTGTATGTTGTTATTAATAATTTTCGAATTGTTCGCCGATCGGGGAGAGTTTCTAACGAAAAATCCGATGATACGATTCATGCACAATAAAAAAGAGATTAATTTCTCTTAAAAAACTATCATTTTTAATAACGATAAAAAAATTTCAACCGCCAACATTGGTTTTTCCGGGCATTCCGGTCCGATTTATCATGCGCGGTTTTGAATTGATGGAAATTCACGACACAGGAAATACCTTGATCAGATCGGTATCGTTTGCCCGGGTCGTAACGGACACTTCACAAACTGAGATCAGTTCCACAATATTCATGCATGCAAAAAGGAATAGTATGTCATCAGATTTTCCAGGATGCCTGCATGAAATGTTCTGCAATAACCGGTGATATTTTCGGTAATCATGACTGTAAGGGGCACAGGGAGTGCCATGACCGCCTGGTCACCATAATCAACCACCTGCCGGAAAACTTAACGATTCACAAACCGGTACCTGCTTCGTTTGAAGACCTTCAGCGGGTGCATGTCCCGGGATACCTCACGTGGCTCCAGAGACAGTGCGTAAAACATGTCGATTTCTGCACGCTTGATGACTATATCTATACCGGGGGATACCTTGAAAACAACCAGATCGTGCAGGGTTTCCTGGACCCTAATACTTATATCAATCCCAGTTCCTACGAGGTGGCTACCTATGCAGCAGGATCCGCCATTGATGCAGTAAACCGCTCCCTTGACGGAGAGTCCTGTTTTGCGCTGGTACGGCCCCCGGGTCATCATGCAGAGGCGGATCGCGCCATGGGGTTCTGCCTTATGAATAATGCCGCTGTTGCGGCAGCGCAGGCTCTCGATCATGTTGACCGTGTCGCCATTATTGATTGGGACGCCCACCACGGGAACGGAACGCAGAGTATCTTTTACAATACTGACCGGGTGCTTTACTGCTCAGTACACCAAAAGGACGCCTTTCCCCATACTGGGTTCATTGGCGAGACCGGGAGGCACGCGGGGGAGGGCTTCACGATCAATGCCCCGCTGCTCCAGAATTCAAGGATAACTGATGTTTTTTCCGTTTTCACAGAGATTATTATACCAGCGCTCCAACGATTCCGGCCTGACCTTGTCCTCGTCTCCGCAGGACAGGATGTGCTCTCCGATGACCCTGTAGAGAGCATGAGCCTGAGTCCTGCTGACATCGGTTGCCTCACGGCGCTGGTCCGGGATGCTGCGGGGGATAGTGCCCTGGCCCTTGTGCTTGAGGGAGGCTATGGACCGTCTCATCCCGAAGCCATCCGCACGATCTTCGACACCCTTTGGAAGAACCTCCCTGCAAAAATCCCTGCAGGTTCACCCGATAAAACAACAATAGAAACGGTACATCTCTTAAAAAAGTTACATCATCTCTCATAAAAATCCGATTTGTCCCCCTGTCGACCCGTCTCCGGGTGATCAACATCCCTAACCACCCACCAAATTCTGCACGAGCGGGCATTATTGAAAACCGTTAAGCACAATACCTGCACAGGACAATGTTCTGTATGGACCGTAAGATACAGCTCCTGCTGGTGTCAGGAATCGTTCTCACAGTAATTGTATTTTTTATCAACATCTACGCTGCCGGGATTGTATTCATCATCGTTGTTGCCCTGCTGATGTCCCTGTTCATCATGCAGGACAGTACATCGCTGCCGGATGTGGTTGCAGAGATCCGGGAGGATGCAAAAGCGATCGTCATCCGGAATTCCGGTAATGCCGATGCCCTAAAAGTTCATGTGGCCCTCATTCCCGTGAATCTCGAGTTCGATATCTCTGTTCTCGCACCTGATCAGGTCAACGAATATCCGCTGGAGAAGATGATCACGGATGTCAAGGCGGTCATCACATTTGAGAACGTGATGGGAGAGGCATTCTCCCGGTCATACAAATTATCTGCCGATGGCAGTGAATATGATCCACTGAAACCCATGATACCTCTCTTCCGACAGAAGTGATGGCTCCCGGAAAATCACCTTTTTTAATCAATTATAAAGTGATATTTCACGTTATAATCCGGCGCCACGGCGCATCGGCTGGACCTCGGCTCCCTCAAGATTCCCTGCAGCCCAGGTATAGCGCTCGCGAATTACCGGGGGAAGTGAGCTTTCGGGAATCGGTTCAAACCCGAACTGAGAATAAAAGCCGGTCAGGCGCAAAACTGCATACATATACAGGTTGTCGTTATGGCAGGCTTCTACAAGTGCACCAACGGCAAGGCGGGAATACCCTTTTTTCCGGAACGGAACGGGGGTAAAAATTCCATCCACCTCAAGTCCATCCGGATAACGTCGGCAACGGGCAATAGAGCATATCTCACCATCCAAGAATACCGCAAAGATCCGGTCCGTGGCAGGATCACCGGTCGTCTCGTGATACTCACACCAGACCTTGTTGGCAAGAGGGAACTCATATACACGAAGTTCACGGACAATCGGCAGGGTGCCTGTTTTTACAGAGATGTCCGGTATATCCGGTCGAACTGGATCCATATCCGTCATTGTTCCATGCCCTCCACGCGATATCCTTGTGGTGGAATCAGAATCTCAAACCGTGCACCATTCCGGTACACGCCGGTCTCACGAATGCTCATCCCAGTGAGGGAGACAATCTCGGAGGAGAGGAAGAGCCCCCGCCCGTAACTGTCTTCTTTCTGAATAAACAAGGAGTCTTTCTCCGCATCCGGAATGCCGATCCCATCATCCTCGATGATAATAGTACAACCAGACTCCTGGATATGATAGGTGATGATGATCTTTGTTGCACCGGTTGTCTCTTTCAGGGCATTATGAAGGATATGGTAAAAGACCGTGGAAAGTTGGGGATCCGAGAAGATGCACAGCCGCTCTGTCCACGCGTGGAAGATTACCTTGCCGAAGTCAAGACGTTTGGCTGTGGTATAAATGGAATCCTGCACCGCGATCCAGGTAGGTGGGATGGCACCAAGATCACGGAACTCGCGGGAGATATCGATCTGGCGCGTGATACCATTTGCCGATTCCTTGAGACTCGCGATAAATGAGATTACCTCCGGATCCTTAAATTTTATGACACCAATCTGGAGCTGACCGTACAGGACCGCAAGCTTCCGAGACATATCATGGCGGAGGATTCCGGCCAGGGTGTTGAGCCGTTGACCGGTATTCTCAAGCGCAGATTTTGTCATCACCTGTTCGGTAATGTCACGTATGGATTCGATTGCCCCAGTAACCCTCCCGTTTGCATCTACCAGTGCCGAAGCGGAGAACCGGAGGTGTGCTCCCCGGCCCCCGTGAAAATGGGGGAGGTATACTTCGGATACATATTTACCGGACTCATGTTGGATCTGCGGGTATCTTCCACCAATATCATTCCCGTTGCTGACAATCAGGCCTGCCATCATGGGCCGACGCTCTCCATAAAACGCGAGCGCATACTCATAATTGCCCCGATTGAGCATCGTCGCCTTTGACTGCCCGGTCATCAATTCGACAGCCTGGTTCCATGCAATGATCCGGCCGTTACGGTCAATGGCAAAGGTTGCATCAGGAAGAAATTCTATGATCTCCAGGAGCTGTTGCTCGGATTTTGAGAGGTTCCAGGACAGGGCCGATACGACACCGCCGATTATAATGAGGAGTGCAACCCGCGAAAGGGTGACAAACCCTTCTATCAGGTCCTGAGGTACATTCAGGAAGAGCAGGATGCCGTATAATACAGATATTCCAACAGAGAACGCAAGGCCCCATCGGGGATACCAGTATGAGGCAAGGATGACCGGAAAACAGAGCAGCGGATAGAGGACTGCATTCATACCGGCCATGACGCCAAAGATGTTCACCCCGAACATGAGCACGGTTAAAACAGCGATGAGCAGGATGCGTCTGCGGTGAACAGGATGGGCGATTATGGTCATGCCAGAACGATGCATAAAGGATACACTTTTGTTCGATGTTCACGCGCAAAAAGATTCCCCCATCGGTTAAGGGGAACCTGAAGTGCATTTACAGATCTACCGGTAATAGTAATGACACCCCTTTATGGGGAAGACGGGTCGTCATTGCGAATGGTGGCGGCAGGACAATAGATCTCGAAGCGTGCGCCAGCCCCGTTTGCACCGGTCTCACGGAGAATTATACCGGTGATGGCAAGAATTTCGCGGGCCAGAAAGAGACCCAGCCCCGTGTTCATCCCGTCTTCATAACTGAAGATCTTCTCTTTTCTCCCCTCCGGGATGCCAATACCATTGTCTTCATAGACAATGACCGTATCAGCTCCCCGAATCTGCCGGTTAATCCAGATGGTGGTGATCTTTCCCCCATATTTTACCGAATTTTCAATAAGATTGGAGAATACTTTTCCAATGAGCGGGTCTGCAAAAATTTCCATTCCCTGCGGGATCTCGTTTATAATCTTCAGGTTATCGGGAAGGTTCTCATTTGTAGCCGCTTGAATAAGGACATGGACATCCTGCCACTGAGGAGACTTCACCCCGACTTTCTGGTAATCCCCGGTGAATTTTACCGAATTAAGGGCCCGTGTGGCAATTGCCGTTGCACTGGTCACATGCTCCCATGCTTTATTAGGATCCTTCTCACGCAGGGAGAGAGCATATTCAAGGGATTCGTGCTGGGAAGTGAGCTGGTTGATCACATCGTGACGGGTGATGCTTGCCATCAGGTTGAGTTTTTTATTTGCTTCATCAAGGGCTTTCTCAACTCTTCTGCGCTCATTGTTCTCTGATTCCAGGCAGGTGTTTGATGATTTGAGATCGGCAACTGCGTGCTGGAGCTGTTCATTCACTGCATTGAGCTGTTCACGCGCCTCTTCGAGTTCTACGTTCTTCTTGACCGCCACTTCATAGGTCGATAACAGGATACGGAGGATCTTTGACCTCCCAGCGGTGACATGATAAGTTTTGTCGGAGACCGAGATCTCCATGGGGGGGGCTGTGCTCTCCGGATCGTGATTCGTTATTGCCGTGAGTATGGTGCTGATCCGCAGCCGGATATACTCTGGATCATACGGTTTAATGATGAAATCATCTGCCCCGGACTCAAGCCCCCGTATCACATCAACCGGGTCAAAGAGCTGGGAGACAAGGATCACCGGGATGGCTGCGGTTGTCGGGTCCTGCTTGATCCTACGGGATAACTCATACCCGTCCATCTCTGGCATGATGATATCCGACAGGATAATGGAGGGCCGGCCTATAGCAGTCTCCTCCAATGCCTCAACCCCATTCTCGGCCAGTGTGACCCGATACCCCTCACTCTCCAGGATATGGCGGAGATATTCGGCCTGTGTCCGGCTATCTTCAACTACGAGAATCTTTATCATTTTCTTCAATGGCTTCTCCATCATGTATCACCTGTTGTGCCGGACCCGGCCCGTCTCCGCCCGCTCAGAATGTTACGGACCACGGTAAGCAGACCTCCTTTTTCAAAACTGCTCTTTACGATATAGGCATCCGCCCCGACGGCAATCCCGTGTTTCTGGTCATCAGCAGAGTCGAGGGAGGTCACGAGCACCACCGGAAGATCGGCGAGCCGGTTGTCGGCACGGATCTTCTCTGCCAGTACGAATCCGTTCATTCGGGGCATATCCACATCTGAAACGACCATATCAAATTCATGTTCTTTAAGCATTGCGAATGCCTGCATACCGTCAATGGCAGTCCGGACCTGAAAACCGTCCCGTTCGAGAAGCATCTGCAGGTATGCCCGTGAAGTAACGGAATCCTCCACCACCAGGATCTCTGGGGAGGTTTTGTCTGCATACACTGGGGACCATGCGACTCCGGATTTCAATGCTTGCTGGATCAACTCCGGGGGATCGAGGACAATAGCTAGCGTCCCGTCACCAAGGATCGCAGCACCGGCGACACGTTTCACCCGAAGGAGCTGGCTCCCGAGGGGCCGTACCACAATCTCCTGGACGCGGACTACCTCATCAACGTGACATGCAACCTGTCCCGCCCCATACGCAATGATAACAAGAGAGACAGATTCATCCCCCGTGGGTGCAGGGGCAGAATGAGGCATCCCCAGGATATCGGACAATCGGAGCACTGTGATCAATTCCTCGTTAAACCGGATCACCATCCGGTCCCCGTCATTAAGAATGAGATCCTGCCTGACACGGAGGACCTGACGAACCTGTTGCATGGGTAGCACATACACTGACGTGCCCGAACGGACCACGACACCCCTGAATGTCACAAGTCTCACCGGTACCCGCATCGTGATGCTGGTCCCCTTGTCAATCTCGGATGAGATTGTGACATCCCCCCCAAGCCGCGTGACCGTGTCTTCAACAATTGCAAGACCGAGGCCGCGGCCCGAGATCTCGGTGATGACCGCACTGGTCGACAGACCGGACCGGAAGATCAGCCAGATCGCCTCAGCATCGGTCAGCTGTGCCTCCTCTTTGGCAGGGATCAAACCGGTCCGGACAGCGGCCTTCCGGATGATGCTTCCATCGATCCCGGCTCCATCATCGCATACATCAATTCCCACCTTGCCCCCGGATAATGGAAAGACCTTGATCCGCACATGTCCGCGAGGGGGTTTATTCCGGGCCGCTCGTATATCGGGATACTCGATGCCATGATCGATGCTGTTATAGATGAGGTGCATCAGCGGGTCCTTGAGCGCGTCAAGAATACGCCGGTCAACCTCAATCTCACCGCCTTCGATCAGCAGTTCGACCTGTTTTCCGGTGTTCCGTGAATACTGCCTGACAAGTCCCGGAAACATGGTTAGACTGCTCGAGACCGGGAGCAGGACGGCATCATGGATCAGGTCAGATATCTCGGAGGTGCTGGCCTCCAGTGCGGAGCGGTCGCGTTCCGTTGCATGAATATGCTCAGTCAGGTCGTGCTGGAGATAGGTGACAAACTCTCGATCATAATCAAGGAACTCTATCATGCGCCGGAGGGGAAGGATCAGATCTTCTGGCAGGTTTGTCTTCCCTTCACCAAACGATCGTTCGCGGATAAGACGGATATCAGATGAGATGGTTGCCTGATTCCATCGCCAGATCGTAAATCGGGTCATCATGTCTTCCAATTCCCGCATCCGGTGGGTCATAAAGAGACGGGTGGTGAGGAGGTCATCCGATCCAGCGATGAGACGGTCGAGTTTATGCGCTGCGATCCTGACGGTTCCGCTGTCAGTACCCCCCCATACGGGTACTCCCGGGGGGATAGTCGTCGGGACTTCCATTGTACCATGCTCCCGAAGTGTATCAGAAACAAGGGGGTGGGTTGTCATAGTAGAAGAGAAGACACCTTGGTTATCAACGCCCCCGTTTCCTGATTGCACCGTTGGTGCTGGAATGGAGGCAGTGCTCCCTGATGGAGCGGAACCAGTCCCTTCTTTTGCGGCAATCGAACGGATAGCAGCAACGATATCCCCCAACGAAGGACCCGACCGCTTCTCTCCGGTTAAGATAGACTGGATTACCCGTACTGCCTGGTGAAAGATGTCGTAGGCATCGGCATCTGGCACAAAGGTGCCTTTTTTCATTCGGGAAAACACATTTTCAAGATTCTGGCAGATAGATTCGATCTCATTCTGGCTGACGGCACGGGCCGCTCCTTTCAAGCTGTGCGTATTCCGGTAGATGCGTTCTACCAGAGCGGGATCAGCCGCAGGACCGGCCTTCTCCAGTTCAAGGAGCAGGTCTACTATCCCGGTGAGGTGCTCTTCCGCCTCTTCCCGGAATGTGGCGAGAAGCCGCTTTTTGAACTCATCATCCATTCCGGTCATGGAGGATGCACTTCAGACATGGTACTGGACGGTGAGTTTCTTTAAGCGGAGACCCAGTTCGTGAAGATCTTCTGCAGTCTTTTCAACGGTCTGGGTGATCTCAAGGTTCTTCTGCGCCGCATCGCGGATCTTTTCCATGGCGAGTGAGATCTGGTCCATACCGGCAGCCTGTTCGTGGATGGACGAAGTAATCTCAATGGCCTGACGCGAGAAGTCTGCAGTTGATCGGGTCAGCACTTCAATGGCTTCCCGTGCATCGCTTGTGAGCCGTGCCGCATCAGCCACGGATTTTGTTCCCCGCTCGGTTGAAACTACCGTGGAAGAAACACCCCGCTGGATATCGGTGAGGATGGTACGGACATTTGTTGTTGCCTGTTTGGACTGTTCGGCGAGATTATGGATCTCATGGGCAACCACCGCAAAACCTTTACCAAACTCACCGGCTTTTGCCGCTTCGATAGAAGCATTAACTGCCAACAGGTTAGACTGTTCGGAGATGTCGGTCACCGTTGCAATGATCTCTCCGATTGCCTGACTCTGTTCTGATAATTTGATAACGTTCATGCCTATCATATCCATCTGCCGCTGGATATTGTTCATGCCCTCGAGGATCTCCTCAATGGATTTCTGGCCATCACCAGAAACATTAAGGGCATTCATTGCCTTTTCAGAGACCTCTTTTGTCTTCTGGTTCATCAGGTCGGCTTTTGTCCGCACGCTCTCAACGGTATCGGATGTCTCGTTGACCGTGGTTGCAGTCTGCGAACTGGCGGAGGATAACTGGGTCGTAACGGTCAGGATCTCACTTGATGCAGTAGACAGGACCGATATCCCTTCATAGAGTTCCTCGTTGATCAATTTCATCAGGCGCTGGAGTTCAATACCAATTGTATTAAGGGCATCACGGTACGCGACGAACTCACCGGCCACCGGTATCCTCTCATCAAACCTGGCAGTAAGGTCACCGGATGCATAGAACCGCGCCAGGCGCATTGCTTCGTTCACCGGTTCCGTGATCGTCTCAAGGGTTTTGTTGAAACCAGCAATGATCATCCGGTACCCGCCACGGAAGGCCCTCTCATCGCCTCGCACAGAGAGGTCGCCCGCACGTGCCGCATCGGTGAGCTTGATGGTCTCCTTATGCAGGTGGTCCAGAGAATCAACCATCATCCGGAGTGCGGGCCGTATCTCGTCCTGATCATCAACGGGCGCCGAGAAGCTCTCGATATACTCGCCATTTGCAATTTTCTTGATATCGCCCACCACGTTTGTCTGGAGATCATCTGCAAACTCGTCCATGGTCGCCGACATGACTCCAATCTCGTCTTTTCGTTTCAGGTTCAATCGGGGTGACAGGTGCCCGTTTTTGAGCTCCTTGATCATCAGTACTACCTGCTGGAGAGGCTCGGATATCGACCGGCCAAAGAGGACTGCCACGGCAGCACCACCCACCATAGAGGCGATAACAAGGGCAACAATTGTATTCCGGATTGTATCAATCGGGCCACCGAAATCGGACAACTCAGCTCGTGATACGATATACCAGTCGAGCGGTTCATAGTATGTGTAAGCGTCGATGACCTGTGTCCCGCTCACTTCATGCGGGACTGCACCTTCCTTATTCCGGAACATCTCCTGAATATAATCCCGGTCTGCCAGATTCTGCCCTTCGAGAGACGGGTGCACGAGTACATTTCCGGTACTATCGATCACGTACATGTACCCGTGAGTCCCGACCCTGGTCTCCCGTATACTTTTCTTGATGACATCCAGTGTCTGTCCCTCTTCAGTCCCGACAAAAAGGACCCCGATAATCTTGCCCTGCGGATCCAGGATAGGCTCATATGCAGTAACATAATTCTTGCCAAACAGGTCGCGGTATCCATAATATGTCTTACCCTGCTCTACCGCAACTTCGTACACATTGTCTGTAAGGTGGGTGCCAACTGCCCGCTGGCCATTCGAATCAAGGACATTGGTGGAAATACGAGCAGCATAACTATTATTGTATACCTGGAAGACGGTTGCCGCTCCCCCCACCATTGACTGGACCTTATCAACGATCTCGAAATTGTCGTTCACAACGTATTTATCGCCATTGCTGTCAACAAGGGTCATCTGGTCATTGATGATCTGGGGAGTTCCTTTGCTGTAAAAATTCTGTTTTGCCACATTCAGGTCGCTGTTTACTTTGTTCCGCGTGAGTTTATACACATCATTTGTCCATCCCTTCATATCCTGGACCTGAGTCTCAAGCAGGGTCTGGGTCTGGTCGTTGATAACGCCACTCGAACTGGTATATGCCACTACCCCCAGCAATAATGTCGGAATTATCGCGAGCAGGAGACAGATCACCAGGATCTTGGTTCCTACTTTCAGATTCGAAAAAAAATCCATCATGTCGGTTCCTCCCCTCACACCGGAAAAGATCTCTCAATGAATAGACATACGGCATGTTTCATAAACATAGTGATCCGTATTTCCCACGGGTGAATGAAAAGCAGATAATGAAGTACGGGGAATATCTCCAGATTCCTGAGAATGATTATGATTCATTAATAACCATCCGGGGATCCCTAAGGAGGGATTCGGTATCAAGAAGAGAGAGCGCCCCTTCATGTATGCCTTTGATAAAATTCATAAAACCAGGTCCGGCCTCACCCGGGGCAGGGCTGAGTCGGTTCAAATCCAGGTTCCCGATACCTGTGATCTGGTCGGCAAGAATGCCGAACATCAGGTTATTCCCGGACAGGACAATCACGCGGTTCAGATCAGTAATCCCGGTATGATGGATGGGCAGGAGGGCGCGGAGATCCACGAGCGAGATGATCTCTCCCCGGATAACACAGATCCCGGCAATATACCCGGGGGTGCCTGGCACGGGGGTGATTTTTCCGGTAAGGACCACCTCTTTGATGTGATGCATCTCAATGGCGAATTCCTGGTGCGAAATTGAGAAGCGAAGGATCTCAATCGATTGATTGTCTTCAGATGATTCTTCCGGCCGGGCCAGGGTACGTGCCCGTTCTTCAAGGATTCGATTATGATCGGACGGGGATGAGATCTCTTGTGGGGAAGTCGCACCAGATCCGGCGATCGCTTCCCGGAACAGAGAGTTCAGGTCATCCACCGGAGGTAACCGGGCCGCGATCTCTTCTGCAGGATGCAGGAACAGTCGGATACCGGAATCAAGGATAATTGATGTTGGCCACAGTGGTTTTGTCCGGGATGATGTATCTCCGGTTTCAAAGGACATCTCTTCAATCCCCTGAAGAGCGTCCACCCACAGGGCCATGAGCCGGTCCATAGACCGGAGAATGATGAGCATATCAGATGATTGGGGATCCTTTTTGGGCTGATCAAAAAAAGCACCGGTAGAAATAACCGCAAGGGGTTTTTTGTGATGATCGATGAGACCCGCAATCCCTGCGGGAAGATGGGGTACCGGCACAAACCGGGCCATGCGGATTACGGCATCTGCATCGGCAAGCGGGATTGCCCCACGATGGGACCCGACTTGAAAAACCAGCACATGCTCCATGAAGTATCGCCTGTTGATTGTGCATTGGCGTTGATCGAATAAAAAGAATGATACCTGACCTTCCTAGGAGAACAGGGAACTATTGCTCCAGATATTTCTCCGGTTTACTCACGCGTCAGAGTGCGTTCAATTAAGAATTATTTTCGAGAAAAAAAAGGATTTAGTGTTTTACAAGCGGCTTGAACACGTTCTCGTAGATCATGTCGCTGCCGGTGTTGTGCAGGCGCTCGCGCTCCACTTTTTCCTCTGCATAGGCGAGGATCGGGAGTTCCATGGAGATGCCCGGGGTGTGGCCGAACATTGCCTCGAGTTCTACCTGCTGGGCGTGCATGAAGAGCGCGTTCGGGATCTCTGACGGGCAGAGTTCCTGGCATTGGCCGCAGTTCACACAAGATGATGCGATATGGGCGAAGCGGATGAGGTGGAACATGAAGTTCGGGGGTACTTCGCCGGGAGTAATATACGACGGATTCTTGGTCGTGCAGTCAACACAGTAGCAGATCGGGCAGGCCGAGATGCAGCTGTAGCACTTGATGCAGCGGGAGGTCTCGGTCATGATCTTCTTTAACCGGTCCTTACCCTCGCCAAGAGCCTCGAAGTCCTTCTTACGGCACTTGTCGCCAAGCTTGAACATGGCACCTTCAACCTTAGCGCGGATGTCGAGACCCTTGGGGTTTGCAGGTTCGGTTGCAAGGACGCCGGCCTTGACCGCACCGTCGAGGAGCTTGGCTCCCTTCTCGGAGCAGACCTCAACGAACGTGGCCTTGCCGGCCTTCTCCCCGATGACACCCCAGTTACCGCAGGCGAGATCGGCCTGGCGGGGGATCTTCATCTTGCAGCGGCGGCAGTTGGGTCTGCGGCCATAACCGTGCTCTTCAAGTTCGTCAACGGAGATGCCCTTGTGACCGCCTTCGTACTCGATGATGAACTGACCCTTGTCGATCTCTTCCTTGTGGACCGTGTCCGGGTCAACGCCGTACTTATCGGCAATCATCTTGCGGGCGAGGACCGGGCTGACCGATCCACCGCAGTTGACACCGATCATGACTACGTTATCAAGGTTGATTTGCTTGCGCTTGGCGAGTTCGTAGAATGCCATCGCATCGCAGCCCTTGACCGTGACACCGATCTTCATGTTTGCGGCGCCATCGAAGTATTTCTTGATCAACTTGGGGAGGAGCAGGGTACCGCAGTGGAGGGAACCGGCAGTGTTTGCGAGTTCTTCGGAGGTCTTGACCAGCGTTGGTTTTGCATCGTAGAGATCCTTGCCCTTGGAGATGACCAGTACCGCGTCAACAGCCTTGGTATCAAGAGCATGTTTCCAGATTGCGGTTACTGCACCACCGAGTTCGGCCTTCTTCTTGATCTCTGCGTCATTGGTCCACGCGTAGAGCATATCGCCTTTCTTTGCCATGTTATGCCACCTCCGTCTTCTCGATCTTCACAGCCGCAGCCGTAAAGGTTGCCGGCAGGGAGACAACGCCCTTCTTGATGTCGGAGGTGACCCGTGCCTGCAGTGTTGCACTGCCGGTCTTACCGGAGACCTTGACCACATCGCCGTTGATAATGTCCTTTGCCTTGGCATCTTCCTTGTTGATGACAACGAGCGGGACCGGCCATTCGCGGACGATCGATGCGCTGTTGGCAGACAGGGTACCTGAAGGCCACTGGGATGCGACCATGAACGGGAACTCCCCGCCGGCTGCTTCGCCCGCCTTAAAGTCCACTGCGGCAAAGGCCGCCTTGCCATCCTTGGTGGCAAACTTGTCCGCATACAGAACTGCTGTGCCAAAGACGCCCCCGGCTGCCGGCCACTGGACTGCTTCAGGCTTGTCAAGTTTTGCATAAGTGATGCCCGCATAGGCGGGAACTGCCTTTGCAATCTCGTTGAAGATGGCTTCGGCATCCTTGAACGCAAGATCCTTCTCGTGCCCCATTGCCTTTGCGATCTCGGCAACAATCTGCCAGTCTGCCTTTGTAGATCCTATTGGCTCGATAGCCTTACGGACACGCTGGACGCGGCGCTCAGCATTGGTTACGGTACCGTCACGTTCTGCAAAGGAGGCAGAGGGGAGGACGACATTTGCCTTGCCGGCAGTCTCGGTCATGAACATGTCCTGGACAACAAGGAAGTCGAGCTTGCCGAGCGCATCGGTGACGTGAGCGCCAGCGGATGCGATGTTCTCACCAACCACATAGAGTGCCTTGATCTTGCCGGCTGCTGCTGCATCGATCATGGCCGGGACGGTCATGCCGCCATCGCCGGGCACTGCACCGACATCAGCAGCTCCCTGGGCGTTGCTCTTGCCGCGGAGGAGGCTGACACCCGCGCCGGCCTTTCCGACATTTCCGGTGACCATCTGAAGATTTGCAACGGCACGGACGAGATCGCCGGCACCGGCACCTGCTGAGGTGACTACGGCTGCGGGCTGTGCTGCTGCGAACATCTCGGCTGTTTTTGTTACTGCATCATCAGCAATGCCACAGATCTTGGCAACTGCATCAGGGCTGCAGGATGCCACAGCGGCCTTGCACTTCTCGAAGTCCTTCGTCTTCTTGGAGATGAAGTCCTTGTTCTCCTTGCCGGCCTTGACAACTGCATTGATGATACCGTTGACAAACGCAACTTCGGTACCTGGGTTGCAGGCAATGTAGAGATCCGCAATCTTTGCCGTTGCGGTCTTGCGGGAGTCGGCGACAATGATCTTGGCACCGGCCTGCTTGGCAAGGATGATCTTCCGGCCTGCAAGAGGGTTCTCCTCAAGCGGGTTGCTGCCCACAACAAGGATTGCCTTGGCGTCGCTTAAGTCAGCGAGAGAGTTGGTGGAGGCGCCGTTTCCGAACGCATCAGTAAGTCCCTTCACAGCATCAGCATTGCACTTGCGACCACAGTAGTCGATGTTGGCAGTCTTGAGCACATTGGCTGCGAAGTTCTTCAAGACAAAGGAGTCCTCGTTGCAGTTCCGTGCGGAGGCGACCACACCGATCGCATCACCCTTGACGGCCTTGAACGCGGAGGCAATCTCCTTGTAGGCGTCTTCCCAGCTGGCCTCGACAAACTTCCCGTCCTTCTTGATGAGCGGTGTAGTAAGCCGGGCTTCGCTGTTGACGAATTCGAACGACTTGTTACCGCGGATACAGACCTTTCCCTCGTTGACCGGGTTGCGGTGCCAGGGTGAGATCCCGGCGAACTTGCCATCCTTGATGACAAGGTTCACACCACACCCGTTGCCACAGTAGGGGCAGGTGCTTGGTACGTATTTGAAATCCATGTTCTAACCTCGAACAAAAATTGTCTGACGTTACGGTATTTAAGATTAGTGAAAAATTCCCCGAAATTGATGAATAGTGGTGGGTTAAAGTTCCTGAAGTTATATACAATATTAATACACTATTGAAAATCCGGCAATAAGCGCAGGATTGTTCCCCTTAATTGTTCCCGGATCGTGCATATCATGAAGCTGCCCCGCATCCCCCCGATGGCTGTCGATATTATCCAAACCGCTCTTTCAGCAATGGATGGGGCCGTTTTCTCTGAACTTGCCGCATGCCCCTGCTGTGGCGGGACGGTCACCGGGTATGACTATAAAACCCGGCAGTTTGCGGTGCTCGAAGATCATGAGACGAACCGGACAATCCATGTAAAAGTGAAACGGTTCCGGTGCCGTGAGTGCGGGAGACTCTGCTATGCGGATCAGCCATTCTACCCGGATACCCGCATTGGATCCCCGGTGATCGATCTATCAATTACGCTCACTGCCGGTATGCCGGCAACACGGGCTGCCCGGGTACTTTCTTCGGTAGGAATATGTGTGGACCGGACCAGCTGCCTTCTCTTTGCACGGCGTTTCCAGCAGGAGATCCGTACTGCCGATGTCTTTGGCATGCGCCTCCCGTTTTCAGTCCTTACTCTTTCGAACCTCGCTGCCCAGAACTTTGGGGACGAGCCCTTGTCAGGGCCGGAGGTACTCGCTGCCTGCGGTTTCCCCTCTGCATATCAGCCAGTACCGGCTCCCGATGCGCAGGACAAGTGCGACATGAATACAGAGGACTCGGTCAAACAGGTACGGTGACAGGATCCCCCAAAGGATCCATAAGCCCGCACAGAGATCTGGACACGGGAGTTTCAGGTGCCCATTGGACCACATATTATCTGCGAGAGAACAGACCGGGATTTCGCAGGGCAATCTTCCGCACTGCAAACGCCGGGAGGGCATCGGCTGCCGGACCCAGTTTGCGGGTCAGATCAATGCCTCCGAGATTCCGGGCATAGAACGGGGCCCCGATACCGGCAACAATGATCATCTCCGCTTCCGATGATGCCGCACACACCCGCACGGCATCGCCGACAATCCTGCACTGGGCATCCCGGAACTGGCACGCGATCTCAACAGCACCCTCTTCTCCAATCTCTTCCAAATCGGCACAGACAACCCGGGCCAGCCGCCGCAGGGATGCTTCCCGTGTCTTCTCCTTGTGATCCGGCGTGTCACAGCCATACTCTTCTGCTGAGATCATACCCAGCACAAGATACGCATCCGCACTCGTGGCAAAGTACTCGCTGCTCACGGGCGTCCTGACACCCTTAAGACTGATCGTATGGAGCAGCGTGGCCACATTGGTCCGGAGCATACCGGTGTATAACAGATATCCGTTCTGAAGCCGGGCAAGATCGGTGAACCCGTGAAGGTGCTCACACCGGTTGAGCGGGATAATGTCCGCGGTGGTACTGCCAATGTCGAGCAGTACTGCATCCGGGTATTCAATCCTCAGATAATCGGCCGATGCGAGCCAGTTCGCAGCAGCGAGAGCCGGTACCGCATGATCATGGAATGCCGCATCGGTGCCATAAAACCGGGCGTTCGGAAATGCGTTCTGCACGGCCTCAACAATAAAGGCAATACCTTCCGGTTTGCCAGAGAAACAATCTGCAAGTTCCCCACTCATGACCACCGCTGCCGGCTCATCCGGTCTTCCCACGTACCCCTCAAGAATGGTCGTGATCGGTGCCTTCTCCCAGAGCGGGCAGTAATGAATGTGGACATGGCCGTCTGTTGTGACAACCTTGAGATTTGCCCCGCCGACATCGATCCCGATCATATGCGGGTTACCTTCCCGTGCGTGTCAAACCGTACTGCCCCCGTGAGATGGACCTCTTTTGGGCCCTGGCCTTTCGAGGCAGTCACAAGGATATCTGCGATCTCCTCCGTCATGCAGGCCGCAATACCCACAAGACTTGTGGTGATACGCGGGTTCACATCCACCACGTACACCTTATCGCTCACAACAACATCAACGCCGCAGTGCCCCTGGCAGCCGAGAAGATTTGTGGCCTTTACTGCAGCAGCGATGATCTCATTCTCCCGGGCCGGGTGAACCGGAGTCTCGCCGCCATGGTAACTGAAAACGCCATGATCGTCAATTTTGATATCCTGCCGGTTCACCGCAAGGATTACGGGAGGATTACCGGAGTAGTACGCACATGCATCGCCGATCACCCGGTTGATCACCAGGCTCACAGAATAGTGTTCACCATCGATAAACTCTTCAGCAAATTCTCCCTCTTGAGGAATGCCCATCGCAAGGTGGACACCAAAACTCCCACAGCCTTTCACGGGTTTTATCACACGTTTGCCGGAGGGATTCAATGCCGGGGCTGCAACACCATTGTCAAGAAGGATCTTCTTTGTCTGCACCTTGTTTGCACAGAGGGCTATTGTCATAAACCCGCAGCCGAGATTATGAGTTGCCTGTTCCAGCAGGAACGTATACTTCGAGAGCAGGTGATCCGGGGCAAGGACAAGACCCATATCGCAGGTGGGAGCGATCCGTGAGATTTCATCTGCAAAATCCCCCTCATCCGGTGTAACCACCTCATAGCCGCAATGTTCGAAACTTGCTTTAAGAATTGAAAGCATCGCTGCCCCTTCCCCGGAAAGGGAAGGATCGTGCGCGATCGTATATTCGGCAAGCAGGACCTTCATCATCATCTGGTTGGCGCTTTTGGCTGATGAGTTCACCGATCGGTGAACTATTTCAGGGACGCCTACAATAAAAGAATGCACATGAAGCCATCGATCCTGCTGACCAATGATGACGGCGTGAGCTCCATCGGGCTCTGGGCCGCGTATGAAGCGCTCAAACCCATTGCAGATGTGACGGTTGTGGCACCCGCCACCCAGCAGAGTGCTGTCGGCAGATCGATCTCCATTTTTGAACCGTTACGCGTAAACCGGGTAATTATGAATGGTCAGCCGGCATGGTCGGTGGCCGGCAAGCCCACCGATGCCGTAATCATTGGCCTGTATGCCCTCAAATTAAACCCGACACTGGTGGTAAGCGGGATCAATATTGGCGAGAACCTCTCAACTGAATCGATCATGACATCCGGGACGGTAGGTGCTGCGCTTGAAGCATCAAATCAGGGAACAAAAGGAATTGCCTTCTCACTCCAGGTTGAAGACCAGGGGGATAAGTTTGACGATCCCGGTACCAATTCCCAGAGTTTCCAAGAGGCAAAGAGAATCGTGCGGGACGTAGTCTCCCGTGTTCTTTCAGAGGGTTTTTGCGCGAACACCGATGTGATCAACGTTAACATTCCATCCGTGGTAAAAGGTGGATATGAAGTGACCCGTCTTGCAAGGAAACTCTTTCATACCGGTGTTGAGAAACGACTCGATCCCCGCAACCGGCCCTATTTCTGGATCAACGGGCCCCTTGTCAATGATGCTGAAGAAGGAACAGATGTCCACGCAATCCGGAAAGGGAATGTTTCCATCACACCAATTACCCTGGATTGCACCGCATACGCAGATCAGGATGAGTTAAAAAATCAGTTTTCAAAATAATTTTTCCTCAGCCGTTTTAATAAAAACTTCACATCGCCAGCATTAATTATCCCCAAACTGCAAAGTATGCACTAGCATGGACGAAAAGGCATCTGCCCTGACTGCAGCGAAGATGGCTGCCGGGTTCAGGGCTGCAGATATGGTCGAGAACGATATGGTGATTGGTCTTGGCACCGGTTCAACTGTATTCTATACCATCGAACGACTCGCAGTCCGGATCCGTGAAGGACTCCGGATCTCCGGCATACCCACATCATACCAGACCGCACTACGTGCCCGTGAATATGGAATACCCCTCACCACTCTTGATGACAACCCAATTCTAGATCTGGCCATTGATGGTGCCGATGAAGTCGACCCCCACCTCAATCTGATCAAGGGGAGGGGCGCTGCCCATATGCGGGAAAAATGCGTGGCATCTGCTGCAATGCAGTTCATTGTTGTTGTTGACGAACAGAAAGTTGTCCCGCACTTAAAAGCCCCCGTCCCAGTTGAAGTGTTACCCTTTGCGGTCCGCCCGGTCATGATCCAGCTGCGCGAATTCGGCTGTATTCCAAAGATACGGGAGGCAGTAAAGAAAGACGGCCCGGTCATCTCAGACAATGGGAATTTTATTGTTGACTGTTCATTCAATGAGATCAAAAATCCCGGTGAACTTGAACGTGCCATTGCAAACATCCCCGGGGTCATCGAGAGCGGGCTGTTCTGTAATTTTGCCGAGAAAACAACCGTAATTGCTGGCAGTAAAAAAGAATGCAGGATTATTTCTTCACTTGATATAGTTTCTTAATTTCTGGACGAGAGCCAGCTGGTTGTTGGCTTCCTTCTTCTTCTCTTTCTCGATGCTGTCCATAATATCCTGAATTGGTTTGGCCAGCTCGTAGATCTTGACCGGGCGTCCCTTGCTCTCGGCCTTGCTCTCCCTGCTCGATATCCAGTCCTGTTCCATCAGGTAGCGCATCGCGATGCTGACTTCAGGCTGGCGGAGATCGGTTCCGCGTTCAATTGCCCGTGAGGTTGCTTCAGGAGTATTCGCAAGAAATACCAGAACCTTTGCAACATTTCTCTTTGTTCCAATTTCGATGAGGAGGTTGGCAAATTCCTCTTCTTTCTCGGTAAAATACATTACATTTTCAGTTCTCATGTCACACATCCATAAATCTGTCTTATGTATCCAGAATAATTATCTAAATAACGTTATATAGGTTCTCGTATCGGCAGGCAATTGCCGAGAACTTTTTATAATATCAAAACTTTTGAAAATTTACCCTATGCAATGATAAACCGGGTACGAAAAAAAATTACATGAGGCCGAGACTGCGTAAGTCGGACAGGATCTTCACAACCGCTTTACTGGCATCTTCCGGCACTTTGCCACCGGTAATGATCAGTTTGCCGGATCCAAAGAGCAGAACAACAACTTTTGGATCATCAAGCCGATAGACAAGACCGGGGAACTGTTCAGGCTCATATTCTATCTTATCGAGATTGAACCCTACTGCAATCTTGTTGAGATTGATGGGCGTTGCAAGATCGGCGGAAGTGACAATATTCTGGATCTTAAAATCCAGTTTTTTCGGAATATCAATTCCCTGTTTGCGCAGCAGTCCGCCAAGGATATTCAGTCCCTTACCGACATTGTCAATGCTTTTGGCACCAGTAAGAACGACCTTTCCCGATCCAAAGACCAGCGCTGCAATCTTGGGATTCTGCATCCGGAGTACAACCCCGGGGAACCGCTTCTTGTTATATTCGGCACCCGGGATCTGGGATGCAAGAGCGGGAAGATCCAGATAATCAGTTACCTTTGCGGAGGCAACGATGTTTTCGATCTTAAGAGAGTCTTCTGGCCTGACCTTCATATTTATAAATACCACAAAACAGTATTTAAAAAGTTGGTTTCATATTCCGGGATATTTTATTCATCAAGAGTTGATATGTCACCCGGATCGATGCCCATCTCCCTTGCCTTGAGCACCCGGCGGACAATTTTGCCACTCCTTGTCTTGGGGAGAGAGTCCACAAAATCAATCTCAGAGGGCATGGCAATGGGTCCAAGCGTGATCCGCACATGGTAAATGAGTTCATTCTTTAATTTGTCGCTGGGAGTATGTCCCACCCGGAGCGTGACGAAGGCTTTGATGGTGTTTCCTTTCATCGGATCGGGTTTCCCAATCACCGCGGCTTCTGCTACCGCCGAATGGGAAACAAGGGCACTCTCCACTTCGGCAGTGCCGATATTGTGGCCGGATACAATAATCAGGTCATCGGATCTGCCAATCACCATGATATTGCCATCCTCGCCTTTGATCGCAAGATCCCCCACCGTGTAACAACCGGGAATGGTCTCCCAGTACTTGCGGTACCGCTCATCATTGTTGTAGACCGTACGCATCATCGCGGGCCAGGGTTCTTTGATAACAAGGAATCCTTTCTGTCCGGGAGGCAGGCTCTTTCCGGTCTCGTCCACCACATCCGCTACGACACCGGGTATGGCTTTTCCGGCATAACCGGGCCGCATCGGTTCGCCCAGCACGGTCGTGACCATGTGCATGCCGGTCTCGGTCTGCCACCAGGTATCCACGATCGGGCACTTGTCTTTTCCGATGACATGGTAGAACCACTCAAATGCTTCAGGATTCAGCGGTTCACCCACGGACCCGAGAATCCGTAACGAACTGAGATTATACTTGTCAGGCCATTCGCGACCCAGTTTCATGAACATCCGGATTGCAGTCGGGGCCGTGTACAGGATCGATACCCCGTACTCCTCAACCATCTTCCACCAGATACCGGGATCCGGATAATCGGGCGTATTCTCGCAGATAAAGACCGTGCCGCCAACGCACAACGGCCCGTATATCACATACGAATGCCCGGTGATCCAGCCGGGATCTGCCGTACACCAGTAGACATCATTCTCTTTTAAGTCGAAGATGTACTTGGTCGTGTAATAGGCGCCAACCATATACCCCCCGCAGGTATGGACAATTCCTTTGGGAGAGCCGGTGGTACCGCTCGTATACAAAATAAACAGCGGATCCTCTGCATCCATCACCTCTGCCGGGCAATCAGACCCGACATCTGCGAGCAGTTCATAAAAATCAACTTCCATCTCGCTGTGAATTTCCACCGGGATCCGGAGCTCGCGCCGCAGAACGATGAGGTGTTCAACGGTCGGGGCATTGATGATCGCTTCTTCGATCACATGCTTGAGCGGGATTGACTTGCCGCGCCGGATGGCAATATCCGCCGTGATCACAACTTTTGCTCCCGCGCCTACGATCCGCTGGTTAAGCGCTGCCGCCCCATAACCGCCGAACACGACCGAATGGACTGCACCAATCCGGGTGCAGGCAAGCATGGCGATGATCTGTTCGGGAATCACCGGCATATAGATGCAGACGCGATCTCCCTTGACAACACCGAGTTTCTTTAATCCGTTTGCAAACCGCTGCACTTCCCGCATGAGTTGCCGGTATGTGTACACGCGATCTTCGGTCTCGGTCTCGCCGCGCCAGATCAGCGCAACCTTGTTCCGATTCTTGCCGAGTACATGACGGTCGAGACAGTTGTAGGTAATGTTTGTCTTGCCGTTGACGAACCATTTCGCGTACGGGTAGTTCCATTCACGCACTTTATCGTAGGGTGCAAACCAGTGGAGTTTTTTGGCAATGTTATCCCAGAATTTTTCAGGATCCTTGAGGAATTCATTGTAGGCCCAGTGATAATCTCCAATCCAGCTGTTATGCCGGTACGAGGGGTCAGGAGTGTAATACTTTGCAGGTGCTTCGGATTCTGCGCTCTTGTCCATATGAGTGCTCCCAATCTACATTATCAATAATGATAATTTAACTTACTCTTTTGGTCTGAATGCCAAAATTCGCCCGTTTCAGTCACGGTTTGATGCCGAAGCAGAATTCGACAATTGCAGAATGTTTAAATTGTGCCATATCAAATTTTTTAAAAAATGTAGTGCGGGCATTAATCCGGTTCGGATCTGATCCCTTCTGCACGCATTTTCTTTAAACACATTTGCAGTTTCCAAAAAAGGGAACCAACAAATCCAAACCGAGGTGAACAAGTGACCCAGAAAATGTTGAGTGAAGCAGAAGGATACGATATATTACGGAAGTACGACATCCCGGTCCCTGAATACCAGGTAGTAAAGAGCGGGGAAGATGCGGCAGTAGCGGCAGAACACATGGGCTGCCCCGTGGTGATGAAGATCATATCCCCGCAGATTGTCCACAAGAGCGATGCGGGCGGTGTGATCGTTGGTATCGGGAGCAAGAAGGCAGCACTGGGGGCATTTACCAAGATCCTTGACGGGGCAAAGGCCTACAACCCGGATGCAGAGATTACGGGTGTGATCGTTGAGCAGCAGGCAGAACCGGGCCTTGAACTGATCATCGGAGGCAGGACCGATCCGGCCTTTGGTAAAGTCATCACGTTCGGCATGGGCGGGACGATGGTCGAGCTGATGAAGGATGTCACCCTTCGCATTCTCCCGGTCACGGAAGAAGAGATCCGTCAGATGATCAAGGAGATCAATGCCTACCCCCTGATTGCCGGGTACCGTGGCGCAAAACCCCGTGACGAGGAAGCCCTGGTCACCATCATCAAGAACGTCTGCCGCTTCTTTGAGGAGAACGAGAACATCGTAGAATTCGATATCAATCCGCTCCGGTTGTACGAGAATGGCGGTTGCGCCGTTGATGCCCGGGTGATTGTATCCGATACGGTAGAGATCATCGAGAGGAAGGTGCGCCCCCCGGTTCCGATGGAATATTTCAACCCGCGTTCCATTGCGGTGATCGGTGCCTCGCAGGACTCTTCCAAGATGGGATATGCCGTCATGCATAACCTGCTCCACTTCCCGGGCCAGCTCTATCCGGTGAACAACAAACGCTCCGAGATCCAGGGCATCAAGGCCTATCACAATATCACCGCCATACCTGCACCGGTAGACCTTGCGGTCATTACCGTGCCCGCGGTCAACGTGCCGTCCGTAGTTGAAGAGTGCGGCGCAAAAGGTGTGCCGATGATAGTCATCATCACGGCCGGTTTCAAGGAGATGGGAGAGAACGGCAAGGCGCTCGAAGAGCGGGTTGTCTCGATCGCCCAGCGGTACGGCACCCGCATCATCGGTCCGAACTGTCTTGGTATCATCGTCCCCCCGCGGGGCATCGATACCACCTACGTCCACCAGTCACCCAAGCCCGGTAATATCGCGTTCATCTCCCAGAGCGGCGCCATCATCAACACGGTCGTTGACTGGAGTCTTGCCAAGAACATCGGGTTCTCCAACGTCATTTCCGTAGGCAACCAATCCGATCTCGACTTCCTCGATTATATCCGGTACGTGGGGAGTGATGAGAAGACCAAGGCGATCATTCTCTATATCGAACAGATCACAGACGGCAAAGCATTCATGGAAGTTGTCTCTGAAGTCTGCGCGAAAAAGCCGGTCATCGCCATCAAGGCCGGGTCATCGCGCAGGGGCCAGGCCGCAGCCTCGTCACACACCGGGTCGCTCTCCGGATCCTATGATGTGTATATGGAAGCGTTCCGCAAATCCGGTGTGATCGCCGTCCATACCCTGACCGGTGCCTTCCTCGCTGCCCAGATGCTCTCCCACCCGAAGCGGTACCCGAAGGGCAAGCGTGCGCTGGTAGTAACGAATGCCGGTGGTTACGCGGTACTCTCATCCGATTATGCAGAACGGTACGGTGTCGAGATCGTTGACCTGCCCAAGGATGTCATTGATGAACTCAACGAGTTCCTCCCTGAATTCTGGAACAAGGGTAACCCGATCGATCTGCTTGGAGATGCATCCGAGAAACGGTTTGAGAAGACCTTTGCCGTACTCGCGAAGCATTCCGATCTCTGGGATATTTGTTTCATTATCACGTTCCCGAATCTCGTGCTCACGTCCGAACAGATGGCGAAACAGATCCTCAAATTCTCTGCCTCAACGGAAAACCGTCTCGTCGCTTCGCTTCTGGGAGGCGACTCGATGAACATCGGACGGGATATCTTAAAGGAGCACGATATCCCCAGTTTCGAAGAACTGGATTACACCTACCGCGTTGTGGGACGTGTACTCTGGCAGAAGTTCCGTGTCAAGGCACCCGGCCTTCTCTAATTTTTTTAATTATTTATTCCAGCCGAGTTTCTCTAAAATATATGCGGTCTCATCCTGTGCCTTTGCACCGGAACTGCGTGGCTGGACCACAATAGTAATTGCTTTTTTCAAAGGAACATTACCGCTTTTCTGTTTGCAGAGGATGTAGTCCCCATTGAATCTCCGCAGGGCCTTGACAAACGCATCAAGGATCTTTTTCCTGCTTTTCAGATCACTCTTCTTCAGGTTCATCAGGTGCTCAAAGATCGAGACATCGATAAGCGTGCTTACCATCCACCCGATCTCGCAGGTGTACCCGAATATCCAGGCAATATGCGAATTTTTTGTTGTTGAGATGAAATCGCCGATGTTGTTCCCGATACTGCAGGAACCAATGAGGACCCCTTCGATATTGGAATAATTTGCCGCATTTTTCACCGCTTTGAACATAGCGGGAAGCTTCATACCGGTCTTTGATGTGAGGCCCCCGATCCGTTTGCCGGTACCGTGTGCAGCAACATACAGGAAGAGCCGGTTTTCCTTGGTATTCGTCAGGTCATCTTCCAGCGCCCGCCGGAATCCGATCTTTTCATAAAAATTTGCATAATAAATATTGAAATCGCCCTGGATACTTTCAAGACCTTCCATAAAAAGGAGGACCGATGGCCGTTTTGGTTTCTGCTCCGGGGTCCACCAGAGCCCTTCAATGACAAGAAGTGCGGTACTTGACATGACCCAATCATCCCGACTCGTATATACGATGATATGAATAGAGCGATCCTGATTAATCTTTCCTTGATACCGGCACAAATCATAAATGCCGGGGCGGATGATTTTCATTATTACGATTGGGAAGACCGGCACAATTCCCGATACTCCTGAAAATGACAGAAACAACTGCCGATGATCTGCGCAATGAGTCGTTGGAAAATTCAGCGTCTTCCAGCGGAGCAGGAACCGGGATAGCAAAACTGACCCTTGAAGAGGTCGTAACCATGACCGGGGAACTCGAACATCTCAATGAACTGGTCATGCTGCATGTTGAGAAGTCCGGGGGATTCTCGGGTACATCATTGTATTTTATGCTGGTCACACCGATCCTTGATCAGCTGGAGAACGAGATCCGCTCGCAGTGTTCATGCGACATGACCACCGATGCGATAAAAGAGATCATTCATGTATGGATCGACCAGCAGATTGCTCTCGTTTCTCCGGTCAAGGAGAAAAATCCAGATGGGAAAAATCTGTAAGAGATTTTTTTAATTTTTTTGCTGTGAGTTTTCAATAAAAAATTTGCCGGATCGCCCGGACTTTTTTAAAAATTTCGAATGGCCCCATCTGAAAAAATTTGCGTGATGGCTGAGGTGGGAGTCACCCGACTTGAGACAAGAGAAGATCCCGATTGGTTCTTCGACCTGGAGGAGAGAAAATCATCAGATTTCTTCGTCGTGCGACAAGTCATAAGACCTGGAGCAGGAGAAGAACCCCATGGGTTCTTCGACGTAAATCCCGGCCCCCCACTATTTCAGCCATAGTACCCCCTCCTTCCCCGGATCACCCCCCAAAACCTCCGGGAACCCGCGACCCTTCCGTTTCGGCCTTCCTAACTCGCCCATATTAACATGGTAACTATCATGTTTATTCTGCGACGTGAAAATGAAGGAAATCTCGCGAAACTGTCCTGATAACTGACACGGTTTTTCGCGAAACTGACACGGTCTGGGGGAAAATTGGCGGAATTTGGGGCCGTAGCAGGGCCGGATTCGATTGAGAGAATGCAGGTCTCCTGAGGAGATCATGGGATGTCGGATAATGACGATCGGCGACATAAACCCCCGCCCATATCCCAAACCCTGCGGCAGCCACCTGTCCTCAAAAGAAACAGGTTCTAAACAGGCCGGTTTTTCTCCATGGAAAATTGCCCGTTCCCCAATCCGGCGAAGTGTGGCGTTTTTCCATAGGACTTCCCGCAAAATACCCCAAAACAGGCCGGTCGGGTGACCCCCGTAAGTGACGATCCGGGCCTGCTACGGGCCCGGATGGGTGGGAGAGGGGGTGCAGCCCCCCATGAGTGCCAGGGATTCAGATCCTTCCCTTGGCACCCGGGGGAGAACTGAAAGTTAAAAAAAATCAGAAGAGTCCGGTGAACCAGGCCCACATATTGCTAATCCCGGTGGAGATAACAACACCTGGATCAATGCCGAGAACCGGGAAGACGAAGATGAAATACAGTACGGTCCCTAAGAGGCTCCCGAGGTTCCCGAGCGCTGCTACCAGCACCACCTTGAAGAGCGGGATCTTGATCATCTCG
This sequence comes from uncultured Methanoregula sp., assembly GCA_964592875.1. Lineage (GTDB taxonomy): Archaea > Halobacteriota > Methanomicrobia > Methanomicrobiales > Methanospirillaceae > Methanoregula. The sequence goes on along the minus strand of CAZQGG010000004.1, from coordinate 179,772 downwards.
CCAATGGATTCGGTCTGGTAAATTTTCCGGAAATCCGAGATCGGGGGTTTCCGCACGCGGGCTTCCACATACGCACCAATCCATCCGGCATGGAGCATCGGATTGAGTGATGTCATCCACGCCACGCAGAAGCAGGTCAGGGCCGAGTACGGATGACCCCCGGCAAGAAGAACGAACAGGGCAGAAAGTACACCGTGAATGATCACCCAGAACAGGAAGGCATAGAGCAGGACATTCAATCCTACACCGGAAAATCCTATGGCCGCGAGCACGAAGATAAAGAGGAAGGTCACCCCAAACCCGAATATTTTTGCCCACGGGAACGATTTTGGCTCATGGCTCAGCGATGCAAACGGGGGCAGCGTGTCGGGATGGTCAAGATACCCGTTGATTCCCTGCCGGTGACCCGCCCCGACCACCGCAAGGATCTTTGCTTCCGGCCGCTGGGCTTTCAAGATGACCAGCTGGTGGGCGATATACGCATCCCGTTCGTCAATAAGTGCCCGTGCCCCGTTGGGAGAGAACTTCCGGAACTCTTCCATCACCATATCGATGACGTTCTGCTCCTTGAGGGACTCGATATCGATCTCCTCACCATTGTCAATCTCCGCAATGGAGATGATGAGCGCCCAGACCATCTTGATCTTCTCAAAGAATCCGAGCGAACTCCAGAACCGCAGGAGCGTGATCCGGATATCCCGGTCCACGAGCGCGATCGGAATATTGTGCGCCTCCGCTTCAGCAATGGCGATCTTCATCTCAGCACCGGGTTCGACGCCGACATCGAGCCCGATCTTGCGCTGGAGATACGCGAGCAGCCACTGGACCAGCAGTGAATTAAAATTTTTCACTTCCAGCACATCATCGACCGTGGGGTCGCGGGCCTGTTTTTTGAGCGCAGCAAAGCGCGAGGGATCCAGCTCAATGGCTACGACATCCGGAACATATTCCTGTATTGCGGTCCGGACCTCGTCCACGCTCTGCTGGGACACATGTGCAGTACCGATAAGTTTTATTTCAGCCATGAGCCACCGTTTACCCCGTACTATTGACGCTGCCTGCACATTAAGGATGGGGCAGCCGTAAATTCCCGTCCATCAGGTGCAGAAGAGGTTAACGGAACTCCGGTTCGTCACCCGAATCGGCGTCCGCTGCAATATCGTCCCGGACTCCTTTGAAGATCCCCATCGCAATGATCAGGACCGGGGCGATCTCCAGCCGGCCCAGCCACATCAGGGCAATAAATTCCCACTTCAGGAAAAGCGGACTGGAAGGGCCGATGAATCCCACGGTGAGCCCGGCATTGCTGAGTGCCGACACAATCTCAAACACCACCTGTTCCAACGGGAATGAGGTGATATAGAGGTGGAGCGTGACAATCGTGGTAACGAAGATGGTCAGGACATAGATCACGATCACCAGGAGATTTTTGGAAATTAAAAGATGGGATTGTTCCCGTCCATGAGTGCGGCCCCCGATCCGGAGTGGTATGATCACGCGGCTGCTGACAAAGAAGCGGCGGAACCACCAGACGATTCCCTCATATCCGATGACCAGCCGGTTGATCTTCACGCCACCGGCAGTACTTCCCATGGCCCCTCCGATAAAGACCATCATGGTGATGATTGCAAGCGGAACCGTTGCCCAGTAATGGATATTAGAATTCTGCAACCCGCAGGTACATATTGCGGATATTGCGGTGAAGGTTCCTTCCCGCAGTGCGGTCAGCGGTGAAAAACTACCGGAAAGGAACAGATCACATGAGATAATGGCCGACCCTACGAGCGCTATCAGCAGCAGGATCCGTACGGTCCGGTCCCGGAGCATACCCATGACATTACCATTATAGAGGAAGAAGAAGACCTTGAACGGGATGGCCCCGGCAAGCATCACCGGGATCAGAAGACCTTCGAGCGCCGGGTTATTGTAGTACGATAATCCGCCATCATGCAGGGTGAATCCCCCGGTCGCGATGGTGGTCATGACCAGGTTCAGCGAATCCCACAAGGAAATTCCGGTAAGCATAATCATACCGGTGAACCCGAAGGTCAGGACAAGATAGATCATCCACATCCTGCGGCTCGTTGAGAGGGAGGAGGAGACCAGTTCGGCTTCCCGCCCTTCCGCCCGGTAGAGCCGGAAGAGGGATGCCCGGGTCTTCCCCCGCAGGGAAACCCCGAATACAATGATGCCGATGCCGCCGATCCATTGCATGAACGAACGCCAGAAGAGGAGCGTGTTGGGCATCTGGTCGAGCGACGGGATCATGGTAAACGCCGTCCCCGTCCACCCGGCCATGGCTTCAAACACGCTGTCCGTATAGGACATGTGCATACCAAACATGAAGGGGAGCGCCCCGACAAACGCGATGGACAACCACGCAAGAGCAACCGCCGACAGAGTTGCAGAGAACGAAGGCGCAATGTCGTCGTGCGGCATGCGGGAGATCAGGTACCCGACACCGATGAACGTGACCGGTACCGTTGCCATGGGGAGAAGAAGATTCCATTCGCCAAAGATGATGAGAACAAGAAATGGCAGGAGTGAAGCAATACCCAGAAACTCAAAGATGAGCCCGAGATCATGCGCTATCACGGCAAGGTGCTCAATCCGCTTCATCGTCAACCAGATTCTTTAGCATTGCCATGTTGTTATGAGTATCGTTCGCTTCCTGCAATGCCCCGGGGAGCATCCGTATTCTTTTAATTACGGCACACGTACTAAGTACGTATTCATGGCGCAGTTACGGGCCGATCAATCCTCCTTAGTTCTCATGGTCTTTATTGCCGTCATTGTGATGATCCTTTTCTGGTCAGTGATGGACATGGTGTTGCTCGGCGCATCGCTTGCGGTCATTCTTATACCGCTTCATCACCGGGTCAGCCGTAAGGTCTCCCCGATCATTTCCGCAATCCTTGTTACCGGCGGGATCATTGGTGCGTGCATACTGGTTCTCTGGGGCACTCTTGTCGCATTTTCCTCCGGTTCATCCGTGATGACCCAGATGTTCTCCACCATCGGGGTCTGGCTTGCCGATCCATTGACAAACCCGGTTATCCATGGTATCACGTTCAACAAGACAAGCCTGAACGGAATATTTCTCACCGGTAATGCACTCTTCATCAATTTTGAACAGACCCTGATCGCTAACCTTACCCTCATTCTCTTCAAGGCATTCATCTTCTTCTTCACCCTGTTCGTGCTGATCCTTCATGGTGAAGAACTCAAAAAGAGGATCCTGGATCGCATGCCCGAACGTATCCGGCAGTCGGTGAATCGTTTATCGGATGTAACCGTTGATACGCTCTATGCAATCTATGTTGTGCAGGTTGCAATAGCGGTCCTGACATTTTTTATTGCCATCCCGGTCTTTTACCTGCTCGGGTTCGGGGACATCCTCTTCTATTCATTTTTTGCTGCGTTCTGCGAGCTCATACCGGTGCTCGGTTCGGCGATTGCATTTCTCCTCATCGGGACCTATGCACTCGCAATCGGCGATATTCCCGGAGTCCTTATCCTGTTTATCCTTGGATACCTCGGGGTATCGTGTATCCCGGAAGTTTTTATCCGGCCGGTCCTTGTCGGTCGTCGGGTGAAGATCAACCCGGTGATTATGTTCATCGGGATCATCGGAGGGCTTCTCACCATGGGCCTTGCCGGGTTTGTGCTGGGCCCGCTGCTGGTCGTGCTGCTCATCACAAGTTACCGGATGTACATTGAAGATAAGAAAGAGCAATCCGAGACCTGCCCGGCATCATAATATGGACGCATAATCCGGACGCGGGAACCGGGGAAAAACTGCCATGCGAAAGAGAAATCATTATCCCTGAATCTGAAGAGAGGTATTGAAGAATGTTCAGGGATTCATTTGTCATGCCCGACATCGTCAAATCGATGGGGCTTGTGTTCGGGGATATCGGAACCAGTCCGATTTATGCATTGACGGCAATTTTTCTTCTCATTCCCCCGACTGCGGAAAATGTGATGGGCATCTTATCCCTGATCATCTGGACGCTCACGATCCTTGTCACGGTCGAATATACCTACCTTGCCATGCATCTCGGGAAGAAAGGTGAGGGTGGCACGATCGTGCTCAAGGAGACGCTCCTGCCCCTGTTGAAATCCGGCAACCAGGCAGCGTTCGTCTCGCTCCTGGCCATTGTCGGCATCTCGCTCTTTATCGGTGACGGGGTAATCACACCAGCCATCAGTATCCTCTCTGCGGTTGAGGGCGTTCTACTCATCCCGGGTTTTGGAGAGACACCCCAAGTATTCCTGATGATGCTCGCGGGACTCATTGCCATCTGCCTCTTCTCGTTCCAGTCCCGGGGCACCGAGAAGGTTGCATGGGCATTTGGCCCCGTCATGGTGATCTGGTTTATTGCACTTGCAGGCTTTGGCCTGTTCGCACTCATCAGTACACCATCCGTCCTTTTAGCAATCAATCCCCTGATTGGGATCAGTTATGTCTTCAACCACGGACTGGAAGGATTTCTCATCCTCTCGTCCGTAATCCTCTGCGCAACCGGGAGCGAGGCCCTCTTTGCAGACATGGGCCATCTCGGTCGCGACCCCATCATCAAGGCATGGTACTTCGTGTTTATTGCCCTTGCCCTGAATTACCTGGGGCAGGGCGCATTCGCATTGAGTCACCCGGGTGCAAAAAATATTTTATTTGAGATGGTCTTTGCGCAGATGCAGATACTCTATATCCCGTTCCTGCTGCTCAGTATCGCCGCCACGGTGATTGCATCCCAAGCGATGATCTCCGGGATCTTCTCCATTGTCTACCAGGGAATTACCACCCGCATCATGCCGTTATTGCGAATTGAATTCACCTCCCCCCAGCTCCGTTCCCAAATCTATATCGATATCATGAACTGGCTTCTTTTATTCGCAGTTCTCGCAGTCATCCTCATCTTCCGGAGTTCCAACAACCTCACTCTTGCCTATGGCCTTGCAGTCAGCGGCGACATGGCGATCACCGGCATTCTCATCACGATGATCATGTTCCACCGGGGCCGGATTCTCAAGACCCTGCTTGCTGCAGGCATCATGATGGTCAATTTCGCATTCCTGTTTGCCACGCTGCACAAGATACCCTATGGCGGTTACATCTCACTCCTGATTGCATTCATCCCGTTCTGCGTGATCTTGATCTATGTCAATGGCCAGAAGAAACTCGGCAGTATGTTGAGTCCCATACCGCTCGATGAGTTCCTGCCAAAATTCAACGAGGTTTACAAGTCGGTCAACCGGATCTCGGGCTCGGCTCTCTTCTTTGCCCGGGATTTCCGGAAGCTTCCCCAGTATATTCCCCGGATCATGTTCACGAATAATATCATGTACGATGACAACATCATCATCTCCATTATTCGGACCGAGCAGCCGTTTGGCGTTACATGGGGGTTCACCAAGGAATTATCCCCGGGCCTCTCTATCTTTGAGATCTACCTGGGGTACATGGAGATCGCCGACATCAGCATGATCTTGAAAGAGGCGGATATTGATGAGAAGACGATCTTCTATGGCATGGAAGATATCGTGACAACACATGTTGTCTGGCGGATATTTGGTGCACTCAAGCGGTTATCGCCATCCATGGTACAGTTCTATAAGCTGCCCTCAGATAAGATCCATGGGGTCGTGACCCGTGTGGATATGTGATTTTCGGGATTTTAAATTTATAATTTTTCTTTTAAAGGCGAGGACTAATATTCATGCCATTCCGCTGCAACGGAAGTAATCCGGCACAAAGAAAATATGGCCGGGAGTCCTTTAGATAATGAGCGTGGATATCCGAGTCCGGTCAAAGGAGCGGGATTTAGGGTCCCGTCGCGCAGGCGTTCGCAGGTTCAACTCCTGCTCCACGCATTTTATCGTTTTTTTTATTAACACATTCTGGATTATGGAGAACTCGTGATATCTGAATCGGATATTTTTAAAGCACCGGTTTCGAGTTCCCAATTTTCAGACAGTTCCCGAAATAGGTATCAAAAAATCCCGTTAAAAAAAATCCGTAGTGCAGGAATCCAGAATGTATACCCTCCAAGGCTATATCCATACACGCGGACAAGGAACGATACATCAATTTGCCAGATGAAAGGGACAGATATAAGCAGTATAAGAAATCCCAAAGGAACCCATCGGGATATCTGGAACAGAATGTAGCCCAGATAACTGATGAGAAAGAGTGCCGCAAGGATGAAAACGGCAATGGAAACCCATACATTCAGGATAGGATGTATGAGGGAGAACTGGATTACCCCCTCATCAGCAGCAGGAAAGATTCGGGATATTGTTATCAACGTAATGAGAATACCCATGAGCCAGACTGCGGCCATACATTTTAGCGTTATGGTCATTTTCCCGGTCAGGATTCCTGACTTCTGTAGGGTCACTAGACCAATGATGTTGAGTGGAAGATATAATGGCGACAGGTAACGGATATCTGGTGCAATCCCGAGATCGATATTCATTATATTAATACAGGTAATATATGCAACGAAAACAGCGAGAGACAGAAGCACCAGAATCCCCAATAACTGCGTATCTTCACGAGAGAACCGAATCTTCTGTATAAAGATCAGAACGGGTATCAGGAACAATGCAACCAAGAACAAGGGGATTAATGGAAAAACCGCGAGACTTCCCGATTGCGGATTGAATAATACACCGTAGAGATCCTGAGGGAAGGTAATCCATTGGATTGTTGTTCTTGACTGGATAATTCCCAGAAGGTTCTGCAATGCACTTGCAGTAGTCGTTCCAAGAGTAACCGTACCAACAATATCTGCTGAAGGGGCTTCCCATATTGACCACGGGAGGCGCAGGAGGTTTCCGGTAATCAGATAATTATTGAACATGAGCGGGACCGCTCCCGGCACAGTAAACACGGGGGCAAGAAGAAGGGAAAGCCGGTTATTTTCACATGCACCCGTATTTTTCCTGATAAGAAGATATATGACAAAAACACAGAGCAAAGCACAGACAAAAAAAGCAAGCTCAGGCCGGGCCCATGCCAGCAGCCCGGAGAATGTGAACGCTGCAAAGAGGTACCGGATGTCGTGTGTTTTCCAGAACCGGACAATCATTAAAATTACCGCTGCAAACACGCATGCAACAAGGACATGGTCTTTGCAGAAACTTGACCAGAAGAGGTAGGAGGAACTGGTGAGGCAGACAATCACGCCAAAGAATGAGTATAATGAATCTTCAAAGATCACCCGATTGATATCATACATGATGACCGCAAGAAGGGAGAGGAGCAGACAATTGGTAAAAACGATTGCTTCAATCTCAGGAAACCCATAATTTCCGGTCGTGCTGAAGGGGATATAGTAGTACAGATTAGTAAAAAACAGGATGAAGGCAAAAATGAGCAGTCCGTGTGTCCACCGCCATTTCCCGATCTTCGCGTAATCAGAAAAATATGCGTTTATAGTGAGATATATTGCAATGAGCAGGAATGTCAAAAGATAGAGAATAAAAAAAACAAAATTATCTCCCATATAGTAAACCAGCCAATCGGCCGGGAGAGAGATGACAGGAAGGAATAGGGTGTAACCGAGAGAATTTTGTCTGGCCACAAAATACATCGTTGGAATACCGTTCTCCAAACTTCCATATTTTCCTTCATTCAGGATTAACTGGTGACCTTCATTGAGTTGGGCCAGTTGGTTTCCCGTGATCCATTCATCGGTCACTAAAAACATGGGATGTGCAAGGGTCAGTGCTGCGAGAAGGGCAAGGAGAAAGACAAGGATATGCACTTTGTAGTGTTCCAGGTTTTTTTCCGGATTTAAAAAATAATCCATGAGATCGTACGCTAATATTTGTTATTGCACAAGATAAATGATACGAGTCCGCAAAATCGGTAAAGAACTGGCGACACAACATCTTTTTACCTTATCGTAATGAAACCGGATACTGTGAGACCATGGATTATTGCAGCCGGGCTCTGCATTTTTTTATTTTTCCTCCCGCTCCAGTGCTTTACTATTGGAGATGATCTTGGGCTGGGAGTACAGGGTGCGGTGTTCCGGTACCAGATGACCACTCAGGGTAATTCATTAATTCCCATCCCCTTTGAAATCGGATATATTACCAGCGGCCTCTACACCGGGAAGACCGCATTATCCGTGATTCTCTGGGCTATGGGAACCCTCGTACTTGTGTGTACAACGATATTCTCACTAATCCAATGGAACCATCTCAACCGTCGCGGCCTCAGATTCATCATTATCGGGATCGCAGGTTCCTGCATCTTGTACTTGGCATCCTGTGTTGTCCGCTATGGTCCCTTTTTTTCCTCACCGTCCGGGACCTCCCTGCCAATAGGAATAATAATCCTTGCCATGTTTGCAACATTCCTTTATTTCTATCAGGATCAGTTCTTTGAAAAGAGCGCAGGATCTGCTGAATATTAGGATTTTACAGTCTTGCTCATAGTCAACTCTGCCAGGCGGGAACATTCTAGAGAAGCTTGGGGGCAGATTTGCAGATGCCGGTTGTCATCAGCGCCGACAACACGATTGGATCCCAAAATACTATGTGGAGAGATTTCACGCTGATTTTAATCCGTGATGAAATCCGGAAACATCGTATCAAAATTCAAAACCACGCTCATGAAAGACAACCCGATGAATACCGGAGAACCGGAATCATATGCCCCTTTTTTTAGGGATCATTGGATGTAGTGTTCCTCTAAAATGGTTGGAAAAAAAATCCCGCAATCGCAATCCGTATTGGTCGTGATGTGATCTTGCAAGAATGATCTCAGAATTTGCACAGGACATCCCTTGACCAAGACTCAATCGAATGTGCCCAAGACACAATTCACAATTGTTGCCAGAAAACGGATCTTTAAAAAAAGATTAGATGTGGGTATCCAGCAGTACTACTGTGGAACCATCATTGAACGTACCGGTGACGATAACACGTTTACTCGCTGATGTTACACCATTAAGGGCCGATGTAGACCCCGCCGTGGTTCCCAAAGTACTTGCAGCAGTTACATCCCCACTAACCGTAAGTGTGCTTAAGGATCCTACATCAGGTCCGCCCATGTTGGTAATGGTACCCGTAGTATCGCCGGTACGCGCTGCAGTAATTGCAACCGTCTTACCCTTCTGGAGGTTTCCTGCCATGCCGAATACAAATGCGGCAATGACTGCCGCGAGGATCACGGTGACCGCGACCATCAGGATCACACCGATAACGGGTGAAACTGCTTCATCATTCTTCTTGGTAAATGCCATAGTAATAAACACCTGAATACGTGCCCTCGCCGGGTACGACAATGTATACCTACCCTATTCCCATCAAGACATATAAAATATTCCCTAAAACGCCGAGGATAGTATGGAACTGTAAAAAATTTTGGTATATTTTCAATGATCTTAGAGAAAATTTGAATGAAAAACATAATTGCAATGGAAATTTTTCAAAAAAAATCTCATCTAGAAATCATTCTGTCCTGGGTCAAATAAAATCTCGTGCGGAAGATTTGTCAATGCAACAGCCCCGAGCGCACCGATCACGCCATTACCCCCATACAGCATAATGCCAGAGTTCGCTGCCACCGCTTCAGCAACCGGCCGGGAGATGATCTGTTCCCGCACCAGTTTCCCGTACTCGCGCAACTCTTCAGAGACTACAAGCCCGTGACGGATCGCAACGCCCCATTCCGGGGACAACGATTCACCGGCCACAAACTTGCGGATCTTCTCGATCACTGATTCGTACCGTTCGGGCCGGACTGCCAGCTCAAGATAACTCGCGGAGTTTCCCGCAGTCTTCTCCGCAACACCGGGATTCAGCATCACCACGTGATGACTGATCGGGAGCACGCCCTTGATCCGGCTCATATGATCCAGCAACGCGAGCGCGAGTGCGAACGTTGCACCGCCATCGCGGGTATCGGTATCATCGATCCCGACCGTCACCTGCATAAGGGCATTGGTCCAGATGCTGCCTTCCACAAGATGTTCGCGGGATTTTGATTCCACGCGGATGACCCCCTCAGCCCGGGCCATCATATCCGATAGAGAATAGGCCGGCCCGCCAATACAGCGGAGGTGCTGGACTATGCAGTCATTCGTCTTTTCCACACCACAAACACCGACCGCAGAATGGGGGGAAGAACCCACAACAATCTCGCTCGTCCCGAGCATTGCCGACTCCCGCAGGAGTGTCCCGTCACGTTCAATATGGGAGAGAATGCCACCCGCGAGTGCATGGTGGTACCCGCAGAATGCCGCACAGGCGCCGCTCATGCACTCATGGTAGATCGCAACCCGGTCGCCATCAACGGTCGTAAAAATTCGCCGGCACGTGCTGGCCGGCATCGCGCTGAGCGCCGCATACCGTGCCGGGCTCCGCCCGCTCTTCTCATTCCGCACCAGAACGCAGCCTTCCCGGACCAGCCGGGTCACCCAGTCCTGTGCCGTGCTCCGCGGAATGCCGGCCGCCTTCTGGATATCTGTAACCGTAAAAAATCCGTTCTCCAGCGTGAACTGGCGCATCAGCCGCAGGTACATCCTGCGGTGTTCAAGCACGCTGGACATACCGGTCCTTAATAAAGAGGAGATCGCCGATGATGGCGCTCGCGGTCTCGATGGACCCGGCACCCCGCCCGATCAGCGTGATCTCCTTTGCCATATCGGTCTCGAGCGTCAGGGCGTTCAGGGTTCCTTCAACCACCAGCGGATGGGTCTTCTCAATAATTCGCGGGGAGACGCGGAACAGGTTCTTCTTCGGATTCGCTTCAGCGATGAGGCGGATGGTTGAGCCCTCATCTTCCGCAAGCCGGAGTGCATCGGCGGTGAGCAGATCGATACCGGTCCTGTCTATATCGGAGAGCTGGATCTTCTTTCCCCAGATCGTATTGACCAGAATCACCAGTTTGATAGCTGCGTCGATTCCCTGTACATCGTAGGTGGGATCAGCTTCGGCATATCCCATCTCCCGGGCTTCCAGCAGTGCCTGCTCGTAGGTCAGCCCTTCGTCGGCCATCCGCGAGAGAATAAAATTGCAGGTGCCGTTCAGAACCCCGTAAATTGCGAGGATTTCGTTGCCGGCAAGCCCCTGCTCCAGCGTGTGCATGATGGGAATTGCACCCGCAACCGTGGCCTCGTACCGGAATGCGACCCCGTTCTCTCTGGCAAGATGTTCGAGTTCCAGGTACTGGAGCGCGACCGGTCCCTTGTTGGAGGTGACCACATGTTTTTTGCGGGAGAGTGCAGTTCGTATGTAGCCGGTGGCCGGTTCCCCGGTCAGGGCATTCGTTGGGGAGACTTCAATGAGGGCATCGTAATCGGCACGTTCGATCACATCAAGAGCCTGTATGTCCGTTGACCCACAGAGACCGGTGGATTTTTTGTTTGCAAGAACCTGTGCGATATTTATCCCGGCCGGGTCGATCACGCCGGATTTTGAATCGGCAATGCCGGTGATGGTGAGGCCAAGATTTTTCTTAGTGATCATCTCCGCCACCCCCCTTCCCACCGATCCGAGGCCGATCAGGGCAACTTTCATGTGCAATCCCCCATGGGTTCGATGAGTAGCAGGGATTTCTGTTGGGATACCCTGCGCAGAATTGCCAGTGCAGATTCCATATCCTGTTTGCTCGTCGCCTTGATCGTGATCCGGGAGGATGAGCGTTCATTGATGGCGGGCATGCTCATCGAGAGTTCACTTATCTCGGCAAATCCTGTGGAATCGATCTGGCCAACCGTATCGGAGAGATCGGTATGCATCAGGTGGCCGATCATGATCACGGTTCGTTTATAGAGCAAGCGCTCCTCGCCGATTCGCTGGATGCGGATTCCCTGTGCCTTGAGAATATTGATCAGGGTTTCCCGTTTATCTTCAGGCAATTCGAGAACGATCTGGACATTCAGGATCCCGTTGTCCGGCCCGGGTTCCCGCTGGTGAATGACGGCAATAATATTTCCGCCCACATCCGAAATGGGTTTGAGAGCCGCCACCAGCTGGCCCGGTGAGTCATTCATCTCGAGTTTCATGGAGATCTGCAACTATTCCACCTGTCCAAGAATAGATCGGAATCCAAGATAAGCCTTTATTATTCACTATCCGGCAACCGGTGCTCATGAAAAAACAGAAACGTGGAATGGAAAAACGGTTATGATTCCGGGGCAGGCTTACAGGTTCCGGAGTTTTTTATCCACTTTTTCAAAGAAATTCCGTTTCACATCCACGAACCGGGCCGGGACCGGATGCCGCATGACGCGGATCGTGGTATCATCGCCCAGATCGATGGTCTGCTGCCCGTCAATGACCAGTTTGGCCGGTTTTGCACTCTCCAGCCGGATCTCAAGATGCCGCGAATCGCTGATCAGGTGCGGGCGCGATGAGAGCATGTACGGGGCCAGCGGGACAAGGAGAAATCCCTGGACCCGGGGATCGACAATCGGGCCGCCGGCACTCATGGCATATGCGGTTGACCCGGTGGGCGTGCTGACCAGCAACCCGTCAGCGCGGAACTGCTCGGCCATGACCCCGTCGACAACGATCGAGAACCGCAGCATCTTGGCCGGGCGGGTCGTGACAATCAGCGCTTCATTCAGCGCAACACCGAGCGGTTTGTCATCCTTGAACAGGGCGATTCGCATCCGCTCTTCAACGGAAAATCCCCGGGGAAGTGTCTGCACGAATGCCAGCGCCTCAGCCGGCTCAATGTCGGCAAGAAATCCCACTTCCCCCCAGTTAATCCCCAGGATCGGAATCGGTGTGGACATGCCCTGCAGGGTTCGGAGAATGGTGCCATCGCCCCCGACAATGATGACCACATCGGCATTGCTCTCTTTAGGGGAAGACCCGGTTTCACCAAGAGCTGATGCAGTATCGTAATCATACCCGGCTGTGCATCCACGCTCTTCAAGGGTCGCCTTGATCGTTGTGGCAAATGCCAGCGCTTCCGGATTATCGACCCGTGATACAATCAGTGCTTTCATAGAGAATCACCGCAGGTATTCAATGACTTTATGGTGCAGGAGACCGTTTGTGGCAATCATGCACCGCCCGACCGTGACTTCATTCGGGAAATTAATCTTCTTCCCATTGAGGTCCGTTACCTCTCCCCCGGCTTCCGTACAGATCAGCATTCCGGCGGCAGCATCGGTGACACGCAGGGTTCCCCGCAGATCGATAAACCCGTCAATCCTCCCGGCCCCGACATAACATAACTCAAGGGCGGATGCGCCAAAAAGGCGCCAGCGCCGGATCTTCTGGCCGAGATGCATAACCCGGGTGGGATCGAATTTTCTTCCGTACACGCTCATCGCAGATTCATCAAGGTTCGACACCTCCGAAACCCGGATGGGACGACCGTCACAGCGCGCGTACGCTCCTTTCTCCGCAGTAAACGTCTCTCCGCTGGACAGATTGCGGACATACGCCTTATCGACAATACCCTCGGTGGCATAGGCAATTGAAAGGGCATAGAACGGGATGCCGGCAACCGCATTGAACGTCCCGTCCACGGGGTCGAGGAAGATGGTTCCCCCGGCGTGATTGAAGGATACTTTGCCGGCTTCTTCGCTGATTAAGAGGGAGCAGAGCGGGTTCTCGTTCAGGTACTCGATGATGATGTCTTCAGCCACCTGATCGATCACCTTTGTGGGCGTGTTATCGGCACCGATCTTTACCGTTTCTCCTCCTTCTGTTGTACCGATGAGCGGACGGATCCTCTCTTCAACCGATTCTGCCATCGCAGTACATGCCACAAAGAAATCGTTGCTCATGATCCGGCCCGGGGCATTAAACTCCCGATTATCTTACGTTGTATTTATGTAATGCAATAGAGATAAATTACTAACGCGTCCAACAGTAATGGATAATTCAGGTGTATTTCATGAAGGAGCAGACCGAAATCGGAAAGATCAAGGAAGGAAGATATATCGTTATCGAAGAAGAACCGTGCAAGGTTGTTGGTATTGCCATGTCAAAGCCGGGAAAACACGGTGCGGCCAAGGCCCGTATCGATGCGGTCGGTATTTTTGACGGAGTCAAGAGATCGATCGTGTCACCGGTGTCCGCAAAAACCTATGTGCCGGTTGTTGAACGGAAGAGCGGCCAGATCATCTCCATTGCCGGGGAAACCGCACAACTGATGGATATGAAAGACTTCTCCAACTTCGAGATCCCGATTCCTGAGGAAAAGAAAGGAACCATCGAAGTCGGGAAAGAGTACATGTATATTGAATCAATGGGCAAGAAGAAATTCGACTGAGTGGTTTTCCAATATTTTTTATAGCATTTTTCAAAAAATCCTTACGTCAGGACTTTTCTAAAACTGTCTTTCCTTTACAAAAAAGGATTCTATTGGCAGAATGAACTAATATTTTCCGATATACCGTGAAGGAACCTTGAGGTCGATGGTATATGAATTAAGAGACTGGGCAGTCACGATGAAATAATAATTCCGCTGGCCTTCATAAAATTTCTCTGTCCATGGTCGGGGATCAACGGCAGTAAAATCTGAATAAACCTCATCAATCGAGGCCTTCCGTTTTTTACTGGTCGTGCTTGTTTCCACATCTTCGGGCGCGGTCCATGTTCCCATCCACAGATCCAGATTGATTCCCCCCGGGGGTGAAATTGACCTCACAATGCGATTGGGATCATCGCCATCCATAACCTGAATCGTAAATTGTGGACTTACGGTTGAGTATGACCCGGATATCCCACTATACGACGAAACCGGGGTTCCCGCCGACCGCAATGTAGTATCAGCGGATATTTGTTCAGCTTCTACCTTTTCAGGCTCCAGAGCAGTTGCAGGGTCAACCGTATATACCAGTTCCCAATAGGGAAATGGAATATACATAATATTAGTGGTTCCACTGCTTCCATCAGATGATGCGATTGTTGCGATGGTGGTCATATTCGTATCGAGGCCGGTATCATTAAAACGTGAACCATGGGATATAGACTCATTCGGGGAGATACCATATTTTGAGGGATCAACGAAGGATACCCCCTTCGGAGAGTTTGGATTCCACGTAGGAAGGGGTGTGGGAGGCACCGTGGTAATGAGAGTTGTTATCATTATCGGAACCTGAACAGTCTTATTCAAATCTATGGTTAAGGGTGCAGGAATAGTAGTTGTTGGTTCAGGTATGCCGGTTTTTATTGCCTGACCCGTGGCAAGTGGTTTTATTACAAGTGCGATGACCAGCACCAGCACCAGTGCCACTACCAGATACATCATATCCTTCTTTTCCATGATCAATCCCCAACCACAAATCTACGGTGATACGTCGTTATGATTACAATTATTTTTTTTGTAATCAGTGTGTTTATCAGTCTCAAAATACTCTTATTCAAATACCACCGTATAATTATTTAAATACTCATTGTTGCACAGCATATACTAGTTAACAATGAATGTCTCGCAATTCATAATAAATAAACCAATACTGAATGTCCCCGCCCCCAATTAGTTGAAAAAATTATTAAAATTACCAATATCAATTGTTTGGCGCTTATAAAAACATATATAGTATGAAATCCTTTAAAGAAACACGGATACTGGTAGCGATCAGTGTCCAGTCGAAAACGAAGGTGAACAAATGAATTCCTTACAATCCAATGACAAGGGATTTACCGGCCTTGAGGCAGCGATTGTGCTTATCGCATTCGTTGTCGTTGCGGCGGTTTTCTCTTATGTAGTACTCGGGGCAGGGTTCTTTACAACCCAGAAAGCCCAGGAGAGCGTGCACACCGCTGTTGGTCAGGCAACCTCTGCGGTTGAACTATCCGGTCCGGTAATGGTACAAGCCGGTGATGCCAACGATGTAACAAACGCATCCTTCTACTTGCAGTTAGCAGCTGGTGGAGCCGCGGTCGATGTTACTAAGATTGGTTACACAGTTAGTACGTCCAAGAAAGTTGTCACGGTACAGGGAACAGATTCGAGGGTCGCACTTCAATGGTTAAAGACAATTGCCTCTGGCAATCTCCTTGAACCCCGCGAAATGGTCCTTGTCGATCTTGATATTGACGGGATGGGATTTTCATCTGCTGAAATGACGACAAACGACAAGATCACCATTGAAGTGAAACCACCGGTTGGGTCATCTCTTCCGATTACACGAACAGTACCCGCTGCACTGAACGACAATATATGGTATGAGGTTTATTAAGGAGGGTGAAAAGAATGAAAAACGTATACTCTGAAGATGCATTCACCGGCCTTGAAGCCGCAATTGTGCTGATCGCATTCGTCGTAGTTGCGGCCGTGTTCTCGTACGTCGTACTTGGCGCCGGGTTCTTCACGACCCAGACTGCACAGGCAACCGTTCACACGGGAGTGGCTCAGGCAAGTTCAAGTCTGGAAATTGTCGGTAACGTAATGGGTATTGCTGTCGCAACGTCCCCAACCAGACTTTCTTACATCAACACCAGCGTTGCCCTCACGGCGGGCGGCACTGGAATGGATCTTACCCAGATGGTTATCTCCTATTCGGATAACAATGGGGGGAGGAATCCCAGTATTCTTAATAACACCGCTATCACAAGCTGTGCGGGAGTAATGACTGATGCGGCAACATCTGCCGACCAACGATGGTGCGTCTCCCAGAAGATCAATGATCTGAACCCCACATCTCCAAATAACCTACTCGAATCAAACGAGATCTGGGTCCTTTCTGTAGGAATGCCGGATACTGCAACGGTCAACACAAAGATCACCGTTAACATGCAGCCGGCAGTTGGGGCGGTCCTCCCGATATCGAGAACCATCCCTGGCGGAATAAACCCGGTTCAGGCAATCTATTAATCTCTCTTTTTTATCCGCGTTTCATCAGCATTCAATAGCATTATCAAGAATTCACGGGCAATCCGTTTTTTGCGTACATTTTTTCGTGCGTCCCGAACATAAAAAAACTACGAATATTCCATAAAACCAATTTGGGGCATCAACTTACGCCGCTCTTCAAGAGAGAATATTTATTAATTACTAATGTAATATAACGTTTAGATCTTCTATGGCAGTTAACCAGTCTCAGGTAGATCACATCATCACGGCAGCTTCTGAAGATGACCCGGAAGTCAAGCTCCAGAACCTTGAACGTGAGGTTGACCTGATAAAAACATCCATCAAACGTCTCCTTATGGACATCCGTGAGCGGATGAATGAGATGGAAAATCCATTCACCATAAATGCAGCTCCATTGACTGGGGGAGCTACTGCGGACAAGACCTCCGAAGCAGACGAGGCAAAACAATCTGCCATGGAAGCCCGCGAAGCTGCACTGGATGCCCGGGAAACACAACTTGACGCAACCAAAGAAAAACTTGCGGATGACGAGAAGAAAAAAACTGCCGCCCAAAAGAACGAACCTGCCTCACCAACCCCCCAAGAAGACAAGAAAATTCTCGATGATCAGATGCTTGCTGCCCTTCGTTCGCAGATGGCAATGCCCCAGAAACCAAACCTGCCCCCATCCACGGACAATGAGAAACTGCGCCTTCAGAAGGTATACAAACTGTTCAAATGGACCCACCAGTCGGTAAAAAAATTCGGTCATGATCGCCTGGAGATCATGCTTGAGTCCTACCGGGTCATGGGATACATATCCAAGGAATCCTGCGATGAAATCCGCGAGATCTCCCGACTGATGCCGGCCAATCTTGGCGAAGAGCATGAAGTGGGCCCGGACGAATTTGTCTCAGAACTCTATGCCCTCAACCGGATTATTACCCCCAACGATACCTCATTGGATCGTGACATGATTGAAGTCATGATGGAGCAACGTCAGCAAATCCCCAATTTATCCTCAAAGATGCCCGATGATCGTATTGATCTCTCGAGCATTTCCTTAAACGAGAAAAAGAATTCCTCAAAAAGTAATGATAAAGATGAGGAATGGATGAATCTCCCGGATCGTATTTAATCCATGTCAGCCGAGACATTCACTACTGCAATATTTTTGATCACTGCCGTAATAGCGGCAGGTGTACTTGTCAATGCGGTGTTGCCGGTTGTTTATACTATGGCCGGCACGTTTTCTTCGTCCACCCATGACTCTGATGAGCGCCTCCGTACGGATTTTAAAATTGTGACTTATTCTTATTCTTCATCCACGACATATGCAAATATCTGGATGAAAAATATTGGAAGTTCCAGAATCTCGGTAAACGATCTTCATAGCCGGTCTGAAGTTTTTTGTGGTTTGGAAGGGGATTTTGAACGTCTTACCTATGAAACGCCAAACCCTCCTGCATTTGGATACTGGACTTCAGAATTTGAGGGGGACCCCAGTTACGATCTTAACAGCAACAACTATTGGGATCCCGGGGAAACGTTGCATATTATTGCCCGCCCAGCAGCCATAGACATTGGAGAACCAATATATTTCCAGTTTATCCTGCCGAGCGGATCCTGGCGTTCCCAAACATTCACCGCGAGCTGATACAAGATGGCAGTTGCAGAAATAATCGGGGCCGCGGTGGGAGTACTCCTCCTTGTGATTGTGGCATATTTACTGGTCGGGGGGACTCTGTCTATGGCAGAAACGGTTGCAACTGCGCAGAAAGATCTCACCAATCTTCAGGAAGCACGATTGAAAACCAGTATTACAGTATCAAATGCTGTAAATGAGGCCCCGTATTTGAATTTTACAGTAAAGAATATTGGTAACGAAATAATTTCTGATTTTACCCACATGGATGTATATTCTTATGATGTGTCAAATGGTTACATACATTACACATACGATAAAGACAACACGGGTAACGCGGGGACTTGGTCAATCATCCGATTTGAAAAAGATCTCGTTCACATTCGAGAATTAGATCCTGATGATATCATGACAATATGGGCGATAGTTCCCGGCACGTATTCATCCAAAACGATCGTTCAGGTAACTACGAGTAATGGTGTACAGGGAATCGCAAGTGTGACATGAGGAGCAATTGACATGGCATCCATTTCAGATCTGATGGGAGGGGAAGATCGACAGATCATCTCCACCGGTAACAGCGAGCTTGATAAGAAAATTGCCGATGGACTGCCCTTGGAATCGTTAACTCTTATCGAGGGAGAGAATGATACCGGGAAGAGTGTTCTCACCCAGCAGATTATCTGGGGGGCCATGAAGCAGGGATTATCCGTCGATCTCTTCACGACAGAGAGCACAAGCAAGAGTTTCATCAAACAAATGGAATCCATGAGCCTGGACATATCCGAATATTTTGCTTGGGGCTACCTGAAAGTCTTCCCCTTGCATGTTGTCGGGTTCGAATGGAAAAAAGAGGAGATGGACGGTATCCTCGCAGCACTGATTAACCATATTCAGACAAGCAAATCACAGGTGATTGTTGTAGATTCCCTCACATTATTCACGGAATACGCCCAGACCGATACCATTCTCACATTTTTTACCAATTGTAAATCCCTTATCGATCATGGGAAGACCATTCTTGTCACCCTCCATACCTATGCATTTGAGGAAGATACCCTTGTACGTATCCGCTCTATCTGCGATGCACACCTTAATATGAAAAAAGCCCTTATGGGCGACAAGTACGTCATGGTGATGGAGGTTATCAAAGTCCGCGGGGCTCGCAAGACTACCGGTAACCTCGTAAGTTTCGAAGTCCACCCCGGATATGGAATGAAGATCATCCCGATGAGTTACGCAAAGGTCTGATATGGGAACACTCTCTGTTTCCGTCAATCTTCCGTTCAAACCGGAGACCATTGACACAACTATTGATTTCTACCATGACATTGAATCCAGCGCACTCTACAAGATGCTCCCGGCAAATGCCAAGGAGTACGTAAAAGCAAGTCCCCATCTTCTCGAATATCTCCATACGTTTCCCGTGAATACCTATGGTATTCCTCTCTTTCTTTCAGAGTTGAAAAAAGATCTACGGTCAATGAAAAGTCCCAATATCATCTATCCGGTCAATGATACCACATTTGTCCATATTCTTCCCGATCCGGATGATGTCAGGAATTTTTACATCCCGATCGAACCCTCATTCCTCCACAGTGTATCCCAGATGATGCCGGTTATCGAAACGAAGCTCGTTGATCTTATTGACGCACTTGAAGAAGATCCCATCAGTGATAAGGAACGATCCGAAGTTCTCAAGAAGATGCTGGCACATGTTGCGGTGATCAAGCCAAAAAATATGGATATTTCCCAGATGACCGGTGGAGGCCCCGGCCAACAGGACATAAAATCAAAACTCACTCAGTTTCTTAACACGGACTTCTCCGCAAAAGACAAGATGAAAAAAGTCAAGGCAAAATTTCAGGTTCCCCAGACTCCCGATGGCAAAGTGATCCTGACTGATCAGCAGTACCGGGCGATTGAGTACATGCTGATTCGCGACAAGATCGATATGGGGGTTCTCAAACCATTCCTTTCCGATTCGAATATAGAAGATATATCCTGTGATGGTGTCGGCCCAATCTTTATTGAACATAAGATCTTTAAAGGATTGAAATCGGTTATCGAGTTTAAAGTCTCCAGCGAGTTGGACGAATTTGTCGTCAAGATGGCTGAACGGATTAAACGCCCAATCACCTACCGTAATCCAATCATTGACGCAACCCTGCTTGACGGCTCCCGTATCAATATCGTCTACGGAACCGCCATTTCCCGGCACGGAAGCAATTTCACCATCCGTAAAGTGAACGAGGTCCCCTTAAGCATCCTCAACATTGTTGATAGCAACGGTATCGATTACCAGGCTGCTGCGTATCTCTGGATCTGTATCGAATACGGAATGTCTCTTTTCGTTTCCGGTGAAACCGCAAGTGGTAAAACCACACTCCTGAATGCGATTACGACATTCATTCCTCCTGAAAATAAGATTGTAACCATTGAAGATACCCCTGAACTGAATGTTCCTCACCGGAACTGGATCCGGGAAGTGGCACTAGCCAAGGGCAGAGGAGAGGGTGGGGGAGAGGCAGGGGAAGTCTCCATGTTTGATCTCCTAAAGTCCGCATTGCGTCAACGCCCGAACCAGATCCTTGTCGGGGAAATCCGTGGTGTTGAAGGTGCAGTAGCGTTTGGTGCCATGCAGACCGGCCACCCCGTCATGAGTACATTCCACGCTGCCTCCGTAGAGAAACTGATTCAGCGTCTCTGTGGTGATCCCATCAACATCCCCAAGACATATGTCGACAACCTCAACCTTGTCATCATCCAGAGTGCAGTAAAGCGTCCTGATGGCCAGCTGGTCCGGCGGATGATCAGCATCAACGAACTGGTAGGATATAATCCGGAATCACAAGGGTTCACATTCGTCCAGATGTTCGGCTGGGAGCCAGTATCGGACACGTTTGTCTTCACCGGAAAAGGCAGTTCTTACCTCTTGGAAAACAAGATTGCAACCATGCTGGGTATGCCCGACAGCAAGAAAGCTGAAATTTATCTTGAAGTGGACAAACGCGCAAAGATCCTTGAGCGACTCCACAAAGCGGGCTATGTAAAATTCTGGGATCTCTTTCATATGATGACCAAGATCAAAAAGCAAGGACTCCTTACCATAGGGGCCTGATATGCCGGATCCCTCTCCTTCACCGGATATTCCCGTGGAAGGCCGCCAGATTCCTTTTGCGAATCTGATGGATACTATCAAAGGTAAGCTCGATCAGCTCACGGAAGATCGGGCAATGAGTGCAGACCTGCTCTTCATGACTACCTATATGGCATCTCTGGCGCTTGCGAATGCGTCACGCCCGGAGATCTTTTCCTTTGCAGCCAACCGCAAGGAGTACATTTCTGCCAAGTATATCAATAAAGTGGACACCTATGTCAAGAAATGGAGTTACAGTTACTCAGAATCACTGAGTATTGTTGCCGAACGGGCCACGAATCCTATCCTCAAGAGCATGTTGAACCGGTACGCAAACTCCATTGAATCCGGTGTGCCGGACGAAGATTTCCTAAAAAATGAACTTGCCACCGTTCGCAGTGTGTACCGCAGCCAGATTGAACAGGGTCTTGAGCAGCTCAAAACATGGGGAGATGCCTACATTGCTCTGCTGCTCTCCGGAACAGTTATCGCAGTTACCCTCATGATCTCCATTGCAATCTATTCTCCTGCGGGAATTGACAGCACCCTGAATATTACCTATGCTATCCTTTTTGCAATCGGTGCTGGTGGAAATTTTATGATGTACCAGTCGGTTCCCAATGATCCAAAATCCCATGGATTGAGGACGCATATGTCCAAAGAGCAGCAGACCATCCATGCAATGGAAAGGATCATGGTACCCCTCACCATTGTCGCAGTGATTGTGCTTGCAATTCTGGGGATTAGTGCCGGATTGATCTTTATTCTCATTGGGGTTCTCCTTGCCCCCATGGGGATTATCGGGTTTATTGACGATTCCAATATTACCATGAGAGATAATGATTTTTCAGTATTTATCCGGAGCCTGGGATCGGTCATGGGGGGTCAGGGTACAACGGCCGTGTACGCAATCCATACTATTGATAAAAAATCCCTGATCGCTCTCGAACCGTTAGTAAACTCCGTATATTCGAAGATGAATCTCGGTCTTGACGACAAACAAATCTGGGGAAAATTCATTGGTGAGTCCGGAAGCAATTATATTTATAAATATCTCAATATTTATCTTGATACAGTTACCCTCGGAGGGCCGCCGGACCCCATCGGAACGGTTGTTGGTTCGTCCGTGCTTGAGCAGACCCTCTTGCGGGAGAAGAAAGATATGCATTCCCGCAGTTTTATCGTACTCCTCGTGCCCATGCATATGGCGATGGCCAGCATATTTGTCGCATTATACCGGATCATGGTCGTTCTTACCGGATCGGTCTCCTCCATGATGCAGAATTTTCAAAATCAGACGGCCGCGGCGACGGCTTCCAGTTCAGCGGGAGGCGTGTCCGCGTCACAGGCACTTGGCGGGATGGGGGGCGGTATGACGGGTATGTTTACCAATTTCCCGGAAAAAGAGATGGGTGCGTTTATAGTAATATGCCTGATTATTATTACGGTATCAGATATTATCGCTGCAAAGATTGTCGGGGGGGGAGACAGATATATGTTTTATTTCTATACCGCCCTATTCTGTATATTAACCGGACTTGTCCTGATCTTTATCCCGATTGCGGTAAATTTGTTCTTCAGCCCCGAAGGACTCCAGAATATGGGTTCAGGAGTAGCGTGAGAATGAGGTGGAGTTAACCATGAAAGCAAATATTCGCCGGATTGTAATGCTGTGCACCGTAGTCATACTCGGTTCTATCCTGATTTTTATCGATGTGACACTCATTCAACTTCTCCTCATCCTGATAGTTGCTGCCATCGTACTACCGCTCCTATTAGGCATTGTAACGGTCGCAGAAATCAAGACCAATCTGACAGACCTCAAAAAAACCGGGTTCCTCAAACGTCTCGATGATATAAAAATATTTGAAACTCGGTCACCAGCAGGTGCGAAAAATGATGGGGCCAAACCTGAAAAAGCAGTAAAAAAAGAGACGTCAAAACCTGGCGACAAAAAGATTGGATTTCTGGCTCACATTACTTCGACAATTACTTCCCTTGGGTCCCTGGGAACAATTCTCAAGGCACGCAGCAAACCCGGGAAAAAAGTCGAAGACATCAATAAGATGCTGGATAAGACCGTCAGTGAAAAAGTCTCCAAGCCGACCCCCCCGATTCCCGGGGCCGCAGGAGGGGCTGGATCTTCTGATTCATCCGATCCGTTCCTCTCACTTTCCGGGGATGAATTTGATGCGGGGCTTCTTGACGGACTTGATGATGATCCCTCCATGGCATCACTATCTGATGATCTGAGTCCGGGATCTGAACCGGCATCTGATCAGCCTGCACCGGAATTACTGATGCCGTCATTTGATGAAATGGATGACTCGGCCACTGCGGATTCAGCGGACGCTGGTTCCGGACTTGATGGATTGAGTGGTCTTGATGGTGGCAGCGAACTGGATTCCGAATTTGGCGATCTCGATAACCTGAGCCTGGATGATGTCGAACTTGATGAGGATATGGCGGATAGCATGGATACCGTGTCCGCCGATGATGGTGCACCTCAAGAGACCGACTCATCACCAGCATCTTCCGCCCCGTCCGCGCCAACACCCACTGAGGTGAAAACCGCATGGATTCCTTCTGACGCCCCTGCGGGCATGGATAATATGGAGGATCAACTCGGCATCCAATCCGATATGGCATCGTTTGCCGGGGGAAGTGGGGGATCTGATGAGGACCTACTCAGTTCGATTGCATCTGACGTTAAAACCGTCAAGAAAGAGAAAGATGTCAGTCTGCTTCGGGAACTCAAGGATTTCAAAGCTCCCGCATCAGAAATTGAAGATGAACTCAAAGATATGTTCCAGAAGATTGGAGGCACTACAAAAGAGAAAGAAAATACTTCCTCTTCTTCAGAAGGAAACAAATAATGTTCAGATCAACAGTATAGTATTGAATAACCAGCTGAAAAAATGTCGTGAGTCCCCATGAAAGAAGTACCCGCAAAAGTTGAACATAACAATACATGGGTTGTCATCAAACTCGGCATTGGAGATGACCGGATAGTACTACCGGCACCAATAAACCGGGAAATTTTATTCAAGACAGTTGTCGATGTAGCAGAGAAGAAGAATATCCTCATTGTCACCTCGAAGACCGACACAGAGGTTGTTACAAAGATTCTTTCGGTAGAAAAAGTCCTCCAGGTATTAAAAAAGATGATTCTGGGGGTCTGCAATGCCTATCGCCTTATGGCCTATTTTATGTCGCCGGCAATCAAGGGCGGGGTCATGGTCAAAGATGCCCAGTGGGAAAAAGGAAGTGTGGTCGTCGTCCATTCCGGGATCTGGTTTGTCAGTCCCACAAAACAGGTCTGTGTTCCTGTCACCGAAGTTGCAGCAATAGAACTGACAAAACGCGAAGTACAGGGTAAAGCCACAGACGTGGTCCGGATCGATCACCTGGAATCCGGTGAAGTCGTATCAAGCCTCGTGCTGTGTCCACTGTCTACCCTCCAGGTGTTATTCAATTTCTTAAAGGATACCACAAAGGGCATGGACATGAAAGGCACCGAGCTGGACGGTGTCGATCAGCAGGTCGCCATGCTCATTTATTCGGGGATGGACTCCCATGCGATTGAGAACATGCTCAATATACCCCATAAACAACTCGATGCCATCTATGACAAGGTCTTAAAACTGGGTCTTGCAGAGGTAGTCACCATACGCCGTGAGGTCCAGCTGACCACAAAAGGCGTCCGTTACATCTCCGATGCCACAAAATCCCAAACCAATTAATTTCTCTCGTGTTTGGCATTCCCATACTGTTTTATGTAATGATTTACCAATCCTTATTTGATCGTCAATGGGAAAGATTCTGATCGTGGATGATACACTCTTTATGAGAACTCTTCTGAAAAATATCCTGTTCTCAGGGGGTCACACCATCGCCGGAGAAGCGGGAGATGGTGAAGAGGCCGTTGCAAAATACAAGGAACTCAAGCCGGACCTCGTAACAATGGATGTCGTCATGCCCAAGATGAACGGTATTGAAGCCTTAAAAGGAATCAAGGCATTCGATCCTGCCGCACGGGTTGTTATGTGTACGGCGGTCGGGCAGGAACAGATGGTAAAACTGGCCATCAAGACCGGGGCAAAAGGCTATATCGTCAAGCCATTCCAGGCCCCGAAAGTACTTGAAGAAGTCAAGAACGTTCTCGCATCCTGACGTTATGGTAAAAGTACTCATTGTGGATGATTCCGTGTTTATGCGGACGGTCATCCGGGACATGGTAACAAAAGATCCGTCTATTGAGGTAGTGGGAACGGCATCCAACGGGCTTGATGCCCTCGAAAAGATCAAGTCCCTCGAACCCGACCTCGTGACACTCGATATCGAAATGCCACGGATGACCGGCATTCAGGTATTGGAAGAGCTCCGTAACCAGAAGCGCCGGCCAAAAATACTGATGGTGAGTACTCTTACATCGGAAGGAGCAGAGAAGACCCGCGAGGCCATCCACCTTGGTGCCGATGACTTCATGCTGAAGCCAAAGGATATCCCCCATGTCCGTGAAATTGGCAATGAGTTGATCTCGAAGATCAAGCACCTTGTCACGCTCAAATCAGTTCCTGTTGTTCATAACCCCCTGTCAAAACAAGGTCCTGCTGAACGGGTTGTGCTCATCGGTTCATCAGCCGGAGGCCCCCCGATGCTTGACACTCTCCTCGCGGATATACCCGCTGATCTCCCTGCGGGAGTAATTGTTACCCAGCATATGCCCACAGGATTTACCGCGGCATTAGCTGAACGGTTTAACCGGATAGCATCAATGCCGGTCAAAGAGACGGAGAACGGGGATCTCGTGGAGACGGGGAAGATCCTGCTCTCCAAAGCGGGAGTCCATACCATTGTGAGCGGGGATATGGGAAAAGACAATACCCGGATCGGCCGGATCATACACTCCAATACACCCCCGGTTCATGCAGTCCGCCCTGCGGTAGACAAGACGTTCGAATCCGCAGCACATGTATACGGGAAAAACATTGTGTCGGTTATCCTGAGCGGAATGGGTAACGATGCCGGCCAGGGTGCGCATGCCATCAAAGAGGCCGGGGGCACAAGTCTCTTATGCGATGAGAAGGATTGTCTGGTATACGGAATGGCACGTTCAGCAATACAACACAGTGCCGTCGATAAAGTACTGCCGCTCAACAGACTCTCAAAAGAGATTGAACGACTGATCTACCAGATGGAGGAGAACCATGTCTGAATTTGAAGCCTACCGCGGTCTTTTTGTTGCAGAATCCCGGGAGAACCATGAAAACATGGTAAAATACCTCCTTAACCTAGAAAAAGGTGCAGATCAGAATGCCATCGATGAAATTTTCCGGTCCATACACACCCTGAAAGGTGCATCGGCATCCATGGGTTTTGCCGACATGGAACGACTCTGCCATGCCATGGAGGATATATTCCAGTTGATCCGGAGCGGATCTGCATCCATATCACAGGACCTGGGAAACCTGCTCCTCTCCTGTTCCGATGTACTGGAGCAGATGATCGATGATGTAGAGGGGGGCGGGGACACCTCCTCTCTGAATCCTGATGAGCAGGTTCAAACGCTCAAGCAATGGCTTTCCGAGCATGGCGGGGGATCCGCAAAAAAAGAACAAAAAAATGTTCCTGTAACTCCTTCCACTGCAGAAACGAAGGAGATTCCGGCTTCTGATGAGAATTCCGATCTTCCCACCTATGATCTTCACATCACGGTTGCCACTGAATGCATGATGAAAGATGTCAGGGCGATGATCGCCATTGGCAACCTAGAAGCGTTAGGGACAATTATCTCAATAAATCCTTCGAAAGAGGCCATCGATGAGGGTAATTTTGACGGCAGTCTCGATCTTTGCATTGCGAGCGACGCCGGGGAAGAAGCTCTGAAGACTGCAGCTCTCGGAACTGAAATTGCCAGTGTCGAGATCAAGCCGGTTGTCAAGCAGGCAAAAAAGGCACCTGCAGATGGAGATAAAAAACAGTGCGCCACGGCCTCATCAGACAAAAGCCGTGAGATCAAGAACCTGAGAGTGGACATCACCCAGCTGGATCACATTATGAATCTGGTTGAGGATCTGGTGATCAATCGCGGCCGGCTCAAACAGATTGCTGAAGAGCACCACATCAAAGAGATGAATGAAGCGATCGGCATGGTTGACCGGTCGGTATCTGAACTCCAGAACCTGATGATGGTCATACGGATGATCCCGTTAAACCACATCTTCAACCGGTTGCCCCGGGTAGTCCGTGACGTCGCCCAGTACGACCACAAGGAAGTGGACTTTGTTATGGAAGGCGGTGAAACGGAACTTGACCGCAGTGTCATGGATGGTCTTAATGATCCGCTTCTCCATCTGATCAGGAATTCCGTTAACCATGGTATTGAATCCCCGGATGCACGCGAAGCTGCCGGCAAGCCCCGTAAAGGATTTGTCAAACTTGCAGCTCACCGGGATCGTGACAATGTCATCATTGAGATAATCGATGACGGGGCGGGCATCAATGTTGAGAAAGTCAAGAGAAAAGGTGTTGAGAAAGGTCTCATCACTCAGGAGACTGCTGATGTCATGGGTGTGGATGAGGCAATTGAACTCCTGTTCCAGCCGGGCTTTTCCACCGCGGATACCATTACTGACATCAGCGGCCGGGGTGTAGGTCTGGACGTAGTCCGCCGATCCATTGAATCCCTCAAAGGGACGATCCGGGTTGAGACTACTGAAGGCAAAGGCAGTCGTTTTGAGCTTCTCCTCCCCCCGACCATGGCAATTGTCGATGTGATGATTGTCCGGATCAACGGGCACCGACTGGCAATCCCCATCAGCAGTATTGTCGAAGTGGCCAATTTCAAACGGGATGATACCCACCAGATCGGAAAAGGCGAGGCAATTCTGCTCCGCGATGAAGTACTTCAGATTTTCTCACTGAATGACATGATTGGATATTCTGAAGTCTGTGAAATACTGATTGTTATCCAGTACCAGAAGAGAAAATGTTGTGTTCCGGTCGATGTTGTTGAGGGGCAACAGGAAGTTGTGGTAAAACCATTAAGTCACTTTATCGGGAATACCCGGGGAGTCAGTGGAGTGACCATTCTGGGTGATGGTGACGTTGTTCCGGTACTTGATGTAAATACGATGGTTTAGGAGAGATCATGAAATTATCTACCGTTCAGGCCGATGCAATCCAGGAACTCGGCAATATTGGTGCTGCCCATGCAGCTACCACCTTATCCCAGATGCTGGGAAGTACTGTTCATATGAGTGTGCCCGCCATCAAGGCCATTGATATTGCCGACTTGGGTAACTACATGGGAGAGGAATCTGCGGCCATGGTGGCGTTCGAGCTCCAGGGCGAGATCCAGCACGGGGGCTATATCATATTTTATATCTCCAAGGAATCCGCCATCCGTCTCACCAATACCATGCTCGGCATGACCGATATGGACCGCACCATGAACGAGATGGACGAGAGTGCATTAATCGAGGTGGGGAATATCATGGTTTCAGCGTTCCTGGATGCAACCGCTGAACTTCTGGGTTTCATTATGCTGCCTTCCCCTCCCGCACTCAGCCTCGATATGGCACATGCTGCGATGGCCTCCCTGATCGCCCAGATGGGCGAGGATATCGATGAGGTTCTCCTCTTCTCAACAGAGCTGGTCTGTGAAGAGCACAAGATCGATAGTGATATTATTATGTTCCCGGAGACCGCAACACTCGCACGGATTGTCGAACTGATGGAAAACATGATGAAAGGTATCTGACGAATCTGATGGGTACCATGGCCGACCTCAATACTCTCCCTGGACAGACTGCAATGATCGGTATTGGCGAATACCGGGTCGGTTCGTTTCCGATGATGACCATCGGGCTTGGATCCTGTATCGGACTCATGTTCTATGACGACCACCTGAAGGTCGGGGCGATGGTTCACATCATGTTGCCGGATAGTGCCGGCAGGAAAGACCGCCCGGGTAAATATGCTGATACCGCAATTCCCCTGCTCTTAAAAGAACTCAATGCCCTTGGCTGTAAGAACAGATCGCTCATCGCCAAGATGGCCGGGGGAGCAAGCATGTTTGAATATTTCGGTGCCAACCTCAACATTGGCGAACGTAATGCAGAAAAGATCAGGGCGCTCTTAAAAGAATGTAATATCCCCCTGGTAAAAGAAGAGGTCGGGGGAAAGATGGGTCGCTCAGTAACATTCCTTCCGGCAAACGGCGGGAAAGTATCCATCCGGAGAGCAGATGGTACAACTGGTGAACTCTGAACTGTTCGTTCTTTTCATAATACTGATGATTATTGTACCCGTATCCGCAACGGGAAGTAATGCCCTCGAATCATCGGTATCCTCACCCTACATTATTACTCTCTTTAACCCCACGGCATCCATGATCCATTCCACCCAGATCATGGATATGGCCAATGTCCCCGATGCTCCGGGATCGGTCCTGCTTGCCACGTCATTTGGCCTCTCACAGTACAACGAAACCTGGTCAACCCGTCATATCAATCGCGATAATACCAGTGAGGGCCTGCTGAACGATTACACCACCGCAATTGAATATGATCGGCAGGGCAGACTCTGGATCGGGTATTCCGGTGGAATCCAGATTTATAATGGCCAGTATTACCAGACAATCCGTGACCAGCAACTGCTCAAGGATCCCCGCATTACCGCACTCCAGCGTTGGAATGACGATATGTGGGTGGTCACCGGCAATGCCGGCATCCATCGGTATCATGAGGGGACATGGACGTGGTACCAGCCGGAATCACAAGGTGGACCGGGTTTTTATGAGGCCAATGGCATGGTACTCGATTATGCGTCGGATACACTGATTATTGCAACCGGTCATGAAGGATTATGGAAGGTCCGCTCTCAAGATGATCCCATTCAATTCGAATGCATTGCTCCCTATGGAAGTACCTACGGATTACTGACACAGGTAAGGCGCGATCCCCTGGGTGGCGCATTGTTCTTCAATAATTCGATGGTTGCCCACTACTCCCGCGACTCCAACTTTTCCTCGTTTTTAAGTTCGGATATGCTTTCCGGCTCGGACAATAACATCAACGATGTTGCAGCCGGCCCGGATGGCCGGATATACCTTGCAACGGACAGAGGCATCTATATCTGGAAAAACGGGAAGATTATCGATTTCATTGACAGAATGGGGGGGATTGGAACCTCCCCCACCGTTAACTGGATAAATGTCGATGCAGAGAACCGGCTCTGGTTTGCAACCAACGATGATGTCGGGATAATAACCGATCAGCTAACCCCGAATTCCCGGATGACCATCAGCACCATTACCCCCACAATCCCACCGGTAACTAATTCGAACGGAACATTTTCCGGGCTAATTCCCACATTACGGGAGGATACTCCCCTTACCAATCCGGTTCCCGTTGGATCTGGAGGAAATATACTGAATTCTATTATCGATCCAATCCTTCAGGCAATACATGCCGTAATGGCGGGACTTGGATTCAAATAATAAATCCATTGTCACGGACTCATCTGATCCGGATCTTCAGTTCGAGAAGACAGAACTGCTCTAAGGATTCCAGCAATGCAATCTTTGCTTTTTTAAGCCGGATCTCATCGGAGGTAAGAAAATCATTAGCAAGGTACCGTAACGCGATCGTATAATGCCGGAACTGGGGGAATTCCGTATCAAAATCGGTCAACCGGGTGATCGCTTCCTTATGATCTTTATTCAGAAGATCAAACGTAACGTCGCAGAGTTCAATGATATGCGGGGGCATCCCTTTTATGGTGGCCAGTTTCCGGAAACTGTGATACGTAATTTTTTTGGTAGTAAGGAGGGATAATTTCAGCCCGAGATATATGGGTTCGAGATTGTCCGGATACTGTTTGATCAGCTGGTTGACTACGCCGGCTGCCCCGGCGGCATCGCGGTTCTCCAGTTTGTAATAATACATCTCGCGAAGAAAATGAATATCAGAATAAAACCGTTCTGCCCCGATATCAAGCAGCCGCTTCCGCATTGCCCCGTCATGGGTATACGCGGCATTCAGAAGACCTGCCTCGACAAACCATTTCTCATTCGAGAACCATTCAAGGCCGGTAAAGATCATCTGCCAGAAGATTTTTTCCAGGAACGATGGATCATCGAGTTCCAGTTGTTTTAAGGTGTTGATAGGAGGATGTGTCCGGGAAAGGGTGATGAGCAGTTCCCGGGCAAGAAGTTCCATCTCACCGGGCCGGTAGTGCATTGTCGCGGCATCATCCCGCTTGAACTCCCGGAGTGAAAGGACATAATAACAGTAGGCAACCGCCATGCCAAGCTTGACATCCAGGCTTGCATAGGGTTTGAGGAAGTTCAATGCATGCGGATAATCTCCGGTTTTTAAGAGCTTGAGTCCGATAACAATATTGATGCCCATCTCAGCGTCCCGCTTCTTCTTGAACCGGAGGGCATTGGACATGACCCGCTTTACGTACTCAAAATCATTGATATTGGCACTGGAATCGAGGATTTTGAAGGTGATACTATCGATAAATTCGTCATACGTGTCATCAGCGAGGTTGGGAAACGAACTTTCAAGTGCCGATATCACGTACCCAAAAAAAACTGGAAGGTTTGCATCGACTTTTACAGTGTTGCGTTCAATATACCCACAAAAATCTTTCTTTAAGAGATGCAGCTTTTCGTATACAATTGCATCCGAAAGCCGCTCTC
The DNA here is from genome assembly GCA_964592875.1 of uncultured Methanoregula sp. Lineage (GTDB taxonomy): Archaea > Halobacteriota > Methanomicrobia > Methanomicrobiales > Methanospirillaceae > Methanoregula. The sequence goes on along the minus strand of CAZQGG010000004.1, from coordinate 147,491 downwards.
CCTTCATACAGCAAGAATTTGCATGTTATGATATTAAAAGATATGATACTGATTCAGTCCTCATCCTGCGCATAATAATAGAATTCTCCAATGGATTTCTGTTCCCGGTCAAGGAACGAACCGGGTTTGTTGATCCGGGGTCTTCCGCTCTGGTCGCGGCGGAACGTGATATCGAGTTCATTGAGGAACCGGTTCATCCCGTCACGCATCTTGAATGGGCCGGTTGCAACACCACGAACACCGGGTTCCCCATCAAAGACAAGGATCCGTTCGCTGATCATGTCGATCAGGTAGATATCATGATCGATGACCATGATACCCACTTCCCGACCTTCGGCCTGGCGCTTGATCATCCGGGTGACCTTCACCCGCTGCTCCACATCCAGGTGGGCGCTGGGCTCATCGAGAATATACAGGTCGGCATCCCACGAGAGGCAGGCAGCAATTGCTACTCGCTGGAGTTCTCCGCCACTCAGGGAATCGACCGGTGACTGGAGTATCGGACCTAAGGTCAGGGTCTCGATGATCTCGTGCTGGTAGAGAGACGAGTCGAATTTTGTTGTGCAATTTCTCAGGTACATCTCGACACTATCGGACGTATCGGCCTTGATATACTGGGGTTTATAAGATATCTTCAGGGAGGTCTCAAGTGTCCCGGTGGTGGGTGTCTCCACACCGGCGAGCAGTTTTGCAAACGTGCTCTTTCCCATGCCGTTTGCACCAACGATCCCCAGCACTTCTCCCGCTCTCACCGTCCCCCCGCCAACGGTTAGGTGAAAAGCACCGTACTGTTTGGTCATCTCCGGGATGATCACCAGATCCTCACGATTGGATCCCTTCTCATGCGCCCGTTTTTCAAACACTACCTGAGAGTCCCGGAACCGGACATTCTCTTCGGCAAGGAAGCCCTCAAGGTACTGGTTGATGCCAACCCGTACTCCTTTGGGGCGGGTGATGATACCGAAAACCGCCGGTTTGCCGTACCCGACATGGACCGTATCTGCCAGCATATCGAGAATGGCAAGGTCATGCTCGACAATCACCACCGGGCGTTCCGTGGCCAGATCCCGGATCAGCTTGGCTGCGGCTATCCTCTGGTAAATATCCAGAAACGGCGTGATCTCATCGAGGAAGTAGAGGTCAGCATCGCGGGCGAGACATGCTGCGATGGCGACCCGCTGGAGTTCCCCGCCACTGAGCGTTGCGATATCGTGATCGAGGATCGCATCCAGTTTGAGCATCGGGAGGATCGCCGCCAGCTGACCGCGTTCATCTGTGGTATCGAGAAGGGCCCGCACGCTGCCGGTGAAGACTTTGGGGATGAAATCGATATACTGGGGTTTTGTCGCAATCTTCAGGGTCTTCTTCGACACCGTCTGGAGATAATCGAACAGCTCCGTGCCGGCATACTGCTTGAGAATCTCTTCCCATGCAACTTCATTATCGAAATTTCCGAGGTTGGGACGGAGCTGGCCGGAGAGGATCTTGATGGCCGTGCTCTTCCCGATACCGTTGGCACCCAGGATACCGGTCACTTTTCCTTCAACAGGAATTGGCAGCCCGTACAGGGAGAATCCATTCATCCCGTACCGGTGGGTCGGGTGTTCCAGTTCTTCGGGAAGGCTGACAATATCGATCGCATCGAACGGGCACTTCTTGATGCAGATACCGCACCCTACACAGAGTTCTTCCGATATCTGTGCCTTCCCGTCAGGCCCGATAATGACCGTCTCGTCACCGGTCCGCACCCGGGGACAATAGATAATACATTCGTTCCCGCATTTCCGGGCATGGCAGCGGTCTTTATGGACAATGGCGATTCTCATGGTGTATCACAAAAAAAAGATTACCGGGGGATGGCAGTCAGAAGAATTGTCCAGGTCATGAACCAGAATGCAAAGGTCATGAATCCCTGGTAGAACCAGTCCTTGGCACCAAGTTTAGTGGTGTCCATCTTCATCAGCATCAGGATGTGTTTCTGGAGCACGATGCAGGCCAGCATGAACATGAATCCCAGGAAACCGTCATTCTGTAACCCTGCAGCATCCGGGGTGCCCCCGAGATAGTAGGAGAGCAGGCCGGCGAGAATACCCATCAGCGAGGCAAGAAGGGTTCGCTTGATGCGGTTGATATGTTCAGCCTGCTTGTCAGCCTTGGTCTTTGCCTTCTTTGTCTGAACAGGCGCTTCCTGTATGATATCTTCGCTCATCCCGTACACCAGTTGTCGTAATATTCTGTTCCCAAGCCATATGTAATTTGGTCTTGCCTGATGACCGGCGCGATCAAATGTTTATCAGGTTCCGGCAACTAATACCATACCGGTTATCCCCATGGCGTCCGAACAGGGAATGAGTGGTATCGATGTCCGGGCAATGGCATCCGAGTTACGCGAGAAGCTGCCGCTCTGGGTCGATAAGGTCTACCAGTTTGATAGTCGGACACTGGCCATCCGGATGAACGGTGAGAACAAGGCAAAATACCTGGTCCTGATCGAAGCGGGCCGGAGAATTCACGTTGTCCGGAGTATTCCCGAACCCCCGAAAAATCCCCCCCATTTTGCCATGTTCCTCCGGAAATACCTCTCCGGGGGAAAAGTGCTCTCAATCCGGCAGCAGGGCCTCAACCGGGTGATCATCTTTGAGATCGGCAAAGGCACAACAACGTACAACATGATCATCGAACTCTTTGATGAGGGGAATGTCATCCTTACGGACCCGTCATTCACGATCATCAAACCGCTCCGGCATCACCGGTTCAAGGATCGCGAAGTGATCCCGGGTGTACCCTATGTCACCGAATCTGTAGATCCAACTGTGTCTGCTGAAGCAGTAGCATCATTCCTGAAGAGCGATGATCGCGAACTGGTGAAAGCACTTGCCATCGGCTGCATGCTGGGAGGAACCTATGCAGAATTTATCTGCAACCGGGCTGGGCAGGATAAATCTATTCCGGCATCGCAGGCAGACCCCGCACGGATCTCCGCCTCACTTCAGGATGTGTTCCGGCAAATTGATCAGGATCGTCATCCGGTGATCGCAACAAAACACTGCGAACCGATCGATATCTGGGAAGGTACGGTTGCGACAACCACGTACCCTACTTTTTCCGAAGCGCTGGAGACATTCTATCCCCTGACAAAAAAAGAGCGGAAAGCAACCAGCCGCCCCAAGATCGAGAAGGGCGATCGCATCCGCATGCATCAGGAAGCGGCCGTCAAGAAGTTCGACCGGACGATTGCCCAGACCGAAGAGATTGTCAACAGTATCTACGAGAACTACCAGACAATCTCCCGGGTTATTTCTACGCTTGATTCCGCAAGCAGGAGTTTTTCCTGGCAGGAGATCGAGAGACGCATCCGGGAGACGGATACACCGGAGGCCCGGCAGATTCTTGCATTCTATCCTGCCGAGGCTGCGGTGGATGTAGACATCGGGAAGCGGGTGAAGATCTTCGTGCACGAGAGCCTTGAACAGAATGCCGGGCGTTACCATGACCTGATCAAGAAGTTCAAGCGGAAGAAAGTCGGGGCACTCACCGCAATGGCGGCCTTCGTCCCCCGGAAAGAGACGAAGAAACGGGATTTCATTCCCTTGAAGAAACTCTGGTACCATCGCTTCCGCTGGTTTATCACCAGTGACGGGGTTGTCGTGCTCGGGGGCCGGGATGCCTCGCAGAATGAGGAACTGGTCAAAAAATACATGGCCGGCGGCGACCTGTTCGTCCATGCTGACGTGCACGGGGCCAGCGTAGTTATTGTGAAAGGAAAGACGGAGCAAATGGATGAGGTAGCGCAGTTTGCCGCATCGTATTCCGGGGCATGGCGGAGCGGGCATTTCTCAGCAGATGTCTACACAGCACTCCCCACGCAGGTCAGCAAGACCCCGGAAGCCGGGGAGTTCGTCACCCGGGGATCGTTCATTGTCCGTGGCGAACGTACCTATTACCGGAACGTCCCACTCTCCATCGGTATCGGCCTGATGATCGAACCCAATGCAGCCGTGATTGGCGGACCGGTATCGGCCATCAAGGACAAAGCAAAGATCTATGTCGAACTGAAACCCGGGCAGTATGAGCCAAACGATGCAGCAAAGAAAGTGCTGCGCATCCTCAAAGAGAAGATGCCTGATGACGATGTCAAGGCACTCAAGGGAATCCTGAATACCGAGCGTGTGGCTGCGTTCACCCCCCCCGGTGGTTCGGATATCGTGGGTCATCATGAAGGCTGAATGCGGCGAGATGCGGAACAATTTTGGCGAGATCCGACTCTTCCCGGAGAGCATCGACGACCTGTGGCATCTCCAGCATATCATTGCCCCGGGCGATCTGGTATTTGCGACAACATTCCGGAGTGTTGACACTACCAGTGACAAAGTGAGACCTGAAAAGATCGAGAAGCGACCGGTCCGGCTCGGGATCCGTATCGATCGATCAGAATTCTCGGAACACGGGATCCGCCTTCGTCTTACCGGCATCATCGAACACGGTGTTGACACCGGCGCATTCCATACGATCAATGTCGAGACCGGCTACGAGATCTCCGTGATCAAGCAGTGGCGGCAGGTGGACTATGAACGGGTCGATCGTGCCGTGAAGGCCTCGGTCTATGGAGTCATCCATATCCTGACCATTGAAGAGGGGGAAGCCGAACTCTTCCGCCTCCGCCAGTACGGCCCCGAGAGCGTGATCACCATCACGACCGGCAGCGGCAAAGGTGCCGAGACGGATTCCCGGAAAGCGTTCTTCGATCATGTGGCAGGAATGATCGAAACGGTCTCCGGCCCGCTCATCATTGCCGGACCCGGGTTCATCAAGGATGATTTTGTCCGTGCCATCAAGGCAAAAAACCATCCTGCTGCCGAAAAAGCCATTGTTGTGGAGACGCGGCGGATCGGGCGGGGCGCTGTGCAGGATGTGATCGGCAAAGGCGCACTGGAAAAACTGATCGATGACATCCAGCTCTCCCGCGAGGTGAAGATGATGGACGAGGTGCTTCTGCGGATCTCGCAGGACGGGGCCGTTGCCTACGGGAGAGCGGAAGTGCGGGCTGCAATCGGGTTTGGCGCTGCGGAACAGGTGCTCATTGCCGACACGCTCCTGCGGGACCATGAGATCATTGCCATGATCGAAAATGCCGAGAGCATGCGGGCTTCGGTCGTGGTCCTCTCTTCTTCTTTTGAACCCGGCGAGCGGCTTGTTGCCCTTGGGGGCGTGGCAGCGTTGCTCAGGTATAAGATGTCCTGATAACTGCCAGAAAGTCCTGAACACGTCGGTGATTATATTGAAAACCGTTCCGGTGAAATTGCCATCCATGCACGCAGGGAATTTCCGGGTGATTTCGGATAGAGGATGGATACCAGCATGCAAGGGGGGTCGACAATCAACCCCCCCTCCATGTTTCTCTAAATTCCTGTCAACCCCCCCTGCGTGGGGGTGGGGGGGTCACCGGCCGACCCCTCTCCCCTCAAAATATTTTTCCGGGGGGTGATCCCCACCACGGCTCCGGCTCAAGGCAGGGGGTACCCCCTCGTACTCAAGGAGGGGTCCTCGCGGTCGTGGCATCCACCCCGCACAGGGGGACCCCCACTCACCCCTACAGTGCCCGGAGGGGGTACCACCCCCCCACGACTGCACACCCGCAAGCACGGGTTCCCATGGAATCTCCGCCGGCAGGGTTATTTTTTCTCAAGAAAAATTTCCGGGCATCATCAGACTCTCCCAACCATGAACTGCATCCTTTCTCTGGCGATGGCTGATATTACATAATCCTCATTTTCCCCGACGTGAAATATCCCTCATTCGACGTGACCCCGCTCCGGAAAACAGGCCTTTCTTTCATTTTTCCATACCCCGGCCCGTCCACCCCTCCGTTTCGCCCCTGTATTAGCGCTATTTACGTCCGCAATTCTACGACGTGAAAATGAGGAGGAAATGGGGACTTAGTGCCTCATTTTGATGAATTAGTACCTCATTTTGGGGTACTTAGTCCCTTAAGGGGTTCCGGCTGCGGGGAGTCTACGTCGGAGAATGGATATTATGGGAGTAATAGTCCTGGTACTCCTTTTGATAGTGAAGGATAGGGACATAACACCAAGGGGGGTCAGCACGACATTCTGAAATCTGAAAATCCATTCTCTCCTACTGCCTATCCCCGGCACTGATCAGCTGCTCATCAACAACAGCTCGTACGAGCGGCGGCAGCGTCCCCCACTGTACGGTCACATCTCCCATCACCGCAAAAATTCCGTCAACTTCCGCAGGATCGACCCGGTCGAGAATATTCCGGTCATCCAGCCGGATCGCGTTGCAGACTGCCGTTGCCCAGGCATCCGCGAGCGCCACATCATGCGAGAAGATCGTGACCGCGTCCGCGATACCGAACGAGATAGACGGCCCGACCGTTGCCGATGACGTGCAGATCCCGAGCACACGGTCCTGCGGAGGGACAATGAATGCAACCCGGTCCGAAACCGCTGCTTCACCAGCATGGACACCGACCCGGACCGGCCGGTCGCTGATGAGCGCAATGTCGCCGCCATTGTCGATCACGCCAAACGCGGCGCCGGCCTCCTGCATTGCCTCGATACCGGCCCACGCAATCGTGCCGGCCACTGCCGCCATCGGCCCGACCCCGGCCTTCCGCGTTGCATCCGCCATCCGGGTGATGACAAGATCGTCCGAGTCCGGCACGTATGGATCGAACGTTGCTGCAAAAAAAGGATCGCGGGCGATATACGCCTCCAGTTCCTGCCGGGCCGCGAGGATACCGGCCTTTGCCGCGGCCACATGCGCCGGGTCGTCCGCGAGAATGGTCGCGATGGTTTCGCGAAACCGGAACGGCACCCGGATCATAACGGAAGTGTGAGTGCCCGGTGCGGGCAGGCGCTGATGCACTTCCCGCAGAGCACGCACTTCTCCTCATCCAGCCGGAGTTTCCAGTCCGCATCAAGCGAGAACGCTTCACGGGGACAGATGCTGATGCAGGCCCCGCAGTCCACGCACTCGCTCTCGTTGAGGTTCACGCCATGCTCAAGGATCCGGACCTGGGCCCCGAGTTCGGTCATGGAGTCCCGGACCAGCTTGCACTGGTTGTCCGGGACCTCGATCAGCGCCTCGCCTTCGGAGGAATCGATGTTCGCACGCTCAACGTTTATCAAAACGCCCGTGTCCCGGACCACCTGGGCGATGATGGGTGTGCGGCCCTTGCCCCGCGAGAACGTGACCATGAGTTTCATTTCAGCCCCCTCCTGCCCAGCAGTTTCCCTAAGTCCATCGCTGTGAGGAACCCGATGACATGACTCCCTGCATCCACGACCGGCAGGCCGCTGATGTTGTTCTGCTCCAGTTTCTGGATCGCGATATCCACTGCCTCATACGGTGTGGTTGTGACCACTTTCGTCTTCATGATGTCTTGCACCAGCAGGGCCTTGCCGGGGTTTGCCACGGCTTTGGAGATATCGAAGGTGGTGACAATGCCCACGAGCACTCCCGCAGCATTGACCACCGGCAGGTGGTTGGTCTCCCCTTTGAGGAGTTTCTTTGCCGCGGTACGGATCTCCTCGGTCTCCCCGATCGTAATCACCGAGCGGTTCATAATATCGATCACGCGGGGAACTTTCTTGGTCTCGTGCATGGGCCGGGAGAGTTTCTTCGGATCGATCGCCCGGGTCGGGAGCGCGAGCTCCATCTTCCCGGACTCGACCCAGCCTTTCAGTTCGGCCGCCACCTCGCGTGCCCTGCGGAAACTGGAGAGCGGGGATGTCCGCACTTCATCGCCCTTGATCTCGACAGCCCCGCTGCGGAGTTCCGCGTAGGTCGCCTTCCGGATCACCGGCCGGGACCGGCTGGGAATGCTGTAATCGAGGATATCCACCGAGATATCCTCATCGCGGACGGCTGTTGCCCGGACTACATCGAGATCGAGGACCGGAAGCGGCACGCCAAGACCGACATACATCGTGACACCATACCCGGTCATGGTTGCGGCCCGGAGATAGTCCTGCGACATCTGTTTCAAATCGCCCGTCACCATCAGCGTCCCGAAGCCGCCGCCCGGTGAGTGCTGGGTGCCTTCCCCGATCACCATGCCCGGGGCTCCGCAGAGGAAGATCGGAACACCGCTCCCGATCAGCCGGAGTTTCGGGTCATTGGAGATGGGGTTTAAGACGCCGGCACCGGAGTACGTGACATTGCCCGTGCCGGGAAGCAGCGTGCCCATGTAGGTATTGAGCACGCGGTCGGTGGTGTTGGTGGCCGCATTGTACCGCTGGTAGGCATTGCGCGGGTTACACATGATCGCCTGGTTGAGATTTTCGAGGAGCAGGTCGGTCGTGATCGTCCGGCGCGGATAACAGTCCGTGCCGCGGGAACTGGCCCGGAGTTCCACAGATTTCCCGGCAACAAGATCTTCAATCACATGCGCCCCGCCATATTCTGCTTCCTGCGTATCGGACTGCTGGGTGGCGCCGATGTAGGTATCAACTGCGGCAAGACCGCCATAAGCTTCGACATTGTTCAGCCAGATCCGCTCCATCCGGATGGGCGGTTCGGCATGGCCGAAGTTCAAAAACGCGCCGGAGGAACACATGGCGCCAAAGGTCCCCGTTGTTACAACGTCAACCTCCTTCAGTGCCCCTTCTTCCCCGAGTTCAGCAACGAGTGCGGGCATCTCCTCTGCGGTGACGACGCGTGCACTCCCCTCGCGGATGCGTTCATTGATCTGGCCGATAGTCTTCTGCATGCCGAAATATTCCGTTTTCCGAATATTTAAGGCAATTGATATCACCCAGAGTAATATCTGATCGGGATCGATGCTATTTATTGGGAACGCGATGATCCTGTATGGATGTGAAGACCTTCACTCTCGATATGGAGCGGCTGGCACCCCCGGAGCTTGCCGAGGACTTCGATGCCGGAAGGATCGGCCTCATTGTTGAGGGATTCCCGGAATTCAAGACGGTCTGCTGTGCGCTGGACGCGACACCGAAAGTGGTCCACGAGGCAATCCGGCTGAAGGCCGGCATGCTGGTTGTCCACCACACCCCGCTCTGGACCCCGATGACCTCCCTCACCGGTCCAATCGCCGGCCTTATGCGGGACGTGCTCTCGGCCGGCCTGAACATCTGGGTGATGCATACCAACTTCGATCATGCCGCAGAAGGGGTGAACGATGCGCTCGCGGAACTGCTCTCCCTCACAAACATACAACCTATGAGCCTCGGGCTTGTCGGGGACTGCTCAATCTCCCCGGATGATATGGCGGCAAAACTTTCCTGTCCGGTCAGGTTATGGGGATCAATGAAAAAAATTCATCGGCTCGCGGTCGTGGGAGGCAGCGGGTTCGATCCCGCACTGCTTGCGGAAGCACAACACTTGGGGGCCGATGCTTTCCTCTCGGCTGAACTGAAACATTCCGTGTACCGTTCCGCCCCACTTCCCTGCATTGAGGCCACGCACTATGCCCTTGAAGCCCCGGCCATGCGGCGGCTTGCTGCGCGGAAAGGCTGGCATTATATCGAAGATACGCCCACCCTTCGCACGATCTCATGAGCGAGTCCGGCATCTGGCAGCATCTTGCGGAGCGGAAAAATCTTGATGCCGAGCTCCGCACAGAGATCGAGAGGGTCTTTGGCACCCGCGGGAAAAATGCACTCATTGCTATCGATGAGCACAAAATAAAAAAATATCTTGATTTTTTTGTTGTGGAAGGAAAGACGGACCGGTACGTGGTGGACGAAGATTTCTGCACCTGCGGGGATTTCCTGTACCGGAACCGGACCTGCTGGCACCTGCTCGCGGTACAGATCGCGTCAGTCACCGGGACTTTTGAACCGGTGAACAGCTGGTACCAGGACCAGATGAAGAACAGCGAGTGAGCGAACCTATGAATACTGTTCGCACGTGAGTACACGGACGTACATCTCCAGTAAATTCCCGATGACCGGGCCGTTGCCATATTTCAGATTGGGCGGATACCTAAAAAAATTAAAAAAATGGCAGATGTTGCACGATTCCCGCGAGGAGGGGCGATCGTGCAATTCAGGAGACTGACTCAATATTGGTGAGGAGTTGTTTTAAGTCAATCCAGATGATCAGTTCGTTCTTCTCCTTGTCTTTTACCTTCACCTTGCGTTTGATGATGCCGATGATGGAAGAATCATCCTTATTGACGGATGCTGAGGTGTAATCCACCTGGTTTCCCTCAAATGTGGTGACCGATGTCACGTCATCGACAAGAATTCCCATCTTTGAAGCAGCGATCTTGTCATCGAGGACTATGATCCTCGATGTCTCGAGCGAGGTTTTACTTGCTTCCGTGATGTTCATCCGTTGCTTGAGATCGATGATCATCGTGATCTCCCCGCGGAGATCGATGATACCCCGCACGTGAGACGGGACATTGGGCAGCTTGGTGATCGTGGTGTATTCCACGACCTCCTTCACATCAAAGAGATCGATGGCGAAATGTTCGTTCCCGAGAACGAACTCCACGATCTGGATCGACTCCGGTTCCGGTTGTTTTTGCGCAGGCGCAGAATTATTCATTGCTGTACCCGGAGGGCTTACCTTGGCACTCATGGATAACTCCCTTCATTCCACCTTGAATCTCTTGTTCGCTTCCATAGCGCCAACGGCAACCTCATTGACGGTGTGGATCATGCGGGAGATCTCATCGATGGCCGCCGCCGACTCTTCGGTTGCGGCAGCTGCATCGCCGGCTTCTTTTGCCGTGTGCTCAATGAGATTTGCCACTTCGCTGACACTTGCCGTGATCTCTTCGGTGGTTGCGGCCTGTTCCTGGGATGCAGCAGCCACCTCGGATGCGCTGTTTGCCACGGTCTCTGCCGCCTTCTGGATGGTCTTGAACGCTTCGAGCGCCTGGGAAGACTCCTCAAATCCCTTGTTCACGAGGGTCTTTGACAACTCCATGGCATCGGTGGCCTTCTTGGTGGCAAGGTTGAGCTGCGTGATCATCTCTTCGATCTTCTCAGCGCTGGATCGGGACTCCTGGGCAAGGGATTTGACCTCGGAGGCTACGACCGCAAAGCCCCGTCCGTGTTCGCCGGCCCTGGCCGCTTCGATAGCTGCATTGAGGGCGAGCAGGTTGGTCTGGCTGGCGAGATCACGGATGAGCACGATGATCTTGCCAATATCGCTCATCTGTTTCCCGATATCGGTTACAATTCCGTATACATTATTTGTCGATGCCGTGATCTCTGTCATATCCTTGTTGACGTTTCCTGCAAGAATGGCACCACTCTTTGCTGAGTTATTGGCATTGTTGGCCTGGGACGAGACGCTCTCCATACTGGAGGTGATCTCTTCGACCGCGGCACTCATGTCCTGCATTGCCTTGGCCATCTGCTCGATCCCTTCGGTTGCCTTCTGGGCATTCTCAGAGACCATGCCGGCATTCTTCGCTATCTGGTTCACGCTCTTGGAGGCATCCTCTACGCTCCGGGTTGCACCCTCGGAAGTTGTTGTCAGGTTCTGCATCCGTTTGTTGACATCCGCGATATTTGCCTCAAGGCTGGTGACAATTCCCCGGACTGCGTCGCGGAGCGTGACCAGCAGATCATAATTCTCCTGTGTATCGGCATCCGGTTTGGTGAGCGAGTACCGGGGTGTCAGGTCCCCTTCCGCCATGAGACCATAGATCTTCGCAAGTTCATCAACCTCATGGGCCATATATTCATGGACTTTTGTCAGTTTCGTGATGTCATTGTAGGTAATATAGATGTACTCAAGATCACCTTTCTCGTCCAGAAGAGGAACAATGGTCCGCAGGACTTCCCTCTTACCGGCCGGGGTTTCGAGCGTTGACTGCCCATGAACAACGCGCTTCTTTGATATGGCATCTTCGAGAGTCTCTCCCGAATCCTTAAGATATTTTAAAACGCCCCGGTCCTTGAAATCGGTTATTTTCATGGACAGGACCTGATCCCGTGAGACTCCGAGCAGCCGACAGAGTTCCTGGTTCGTTTCAATATTCCTATAGTTCTTGTCTACCAGTAACAACGCAAGCGGGGTCTGTTCAAACATCATCGCATAGTTTCTGAGGTCAACCATTTTTTACACCTTTATCTGTTGTAATATTCACTTTTACTCAAATAATATTTAAACATTATCTTTAATAGCGATTATTGATGCCCGCCATCAATGATTACCAACAATGATAAATATCGTGAATTACAGAATATTCAATAACATCTGGGAGCACCATGGGACAGGAAAATGAGCAGACCCGAATACGTGATCTCTTAAAGGACAACCCGAAAGGGCTGACCATTGAAGAGGTTTCAAAAAAGCTCTCGCTCAACCGGGCAACCGCAGCAAAATATCTCAATTCAATGATGATGTCCGGGCAGGCAGAACTGCGGGAACTGGGCCGGGCAAAGATCTTCTACCTCTCGCAACGCCTCCCGCTCATCAACCTGTTGAGCCTTTCATCAGATCTGATCCTGATACTTGATCGCGATCACTTCATCCAGGAAGTGAACGAACGATTCCTCTCCTTCTTTCACCAGACAAAGGATGACCTGAAAGGAAAACGCATCGAACATTCCGGCATTGCACCTCATTTCACAGATAACAATCTGGAAGCCCTTGAACAGGCACTTGACGGATCCGAAGTTTCCCACGATGCCCATATTACCATTGAAGGTGATGACCGGTACTTCAGGATGAAATTTATTCCGCTTGTATTCGATGGCGGCAACCATGCAGCCGGGATAATCCTGGAAGATATTTCCGAGATGAAACGCTACCAGATTGAACTGGAAGAGCGGATAACTGAGAGGACAATAAAACTGGAGAGAGAGGTCCGGCAGCACAAACAGGCGGAAGATGCTCTCCGCAAGAACGATGCTGTACTGCAGAGCATGCTTAACGCAACCCCGGTGGGTGTCGCGCTTCTCATTAACCGTGAATTTAAAAAAGTGAACAATTCTCTCTGCGATATCACCGGATATACGGTCGATGAGCTGACGGGTCAGGACACCCGGATGCTCTTTCTCGATGACGCTGAATATCTCCGCATTGGTCAGGAGTTGTACAAGTCACGGGAGGGCAGAGTTGACGTGCTGGAATCCCAGTTCCGGAAGAGAGACGGTTCGATCATTGATGTCGTGCTCAACCTGAGCCCGTTCGATCCCGTGAATCCGGATGCCGGCGTAACAGCAACCATCATGGACGTCACGGAGCACAAGAGATCCGAAGAAGCACTCAAACGAGCAAACAACCAGGTGGCCATATTAACGAGTATCACCCGCCACGATATCCTGAATAAACTGACCGCTCTCCGCGGGTACATCCGATATATGAGAAAACAGACAACCGATGAATCCATTGCAGAAATAATTCAGAAAGAGGAGGACCTTGCAGTCCTGATTGTAAATCTCATCAATTTTACCCGTGATTTTAAGTTTGTCGGCATTGCCCCCCCTGAATGGATTGATGTTGCAGATACCATCACCACGCTTCGGAAATCCCTGGAGATGGGACCAATCTCACTTCATGTGAACACCGGTAGTCTCCAGATTTATGCAGATCCCCAGATCCGACGAGTCTTTTCCAACCTGATCGATAACTCGTTACGGCACGGCGGCCCGGTCACGGAGATCCGGATAACATTTGTTGAGAACGAGGAGCATCTGGTTATCCTTTATGAGGACAATGGGGTGGGGATTCCGGATGATGAGAAGGAATTGATCTTCGAACGGGAATACCGGCGAAATACCGGATTCGGGCTGTTCCTTGCCCAGGAGATCCTGGCAATCACTATGATGACCATCACCGAAACGGGCAAACCGGGTAGCGGAGTTCGCTTCGAGATCGCTGTACCAAAACGGGCATACCGGTTTAATGATCTCCAGTAAACCCGGGTTTTGAATTCGTACTGACGGGCCCTTTTGTTATCCCCCACATACCAACTCTCTCTCGCTGGCGATCAGGATCATGCGACTGAGAATCATTTTTCCACCGGCAAATTGCTGACTTCACAATCTCCCATAAAATGACCCCGAGCAAAACCTAGATTAGCGTTTGCAGTCAACAGTACTGACGATACGTGATTCTGATGCTCGAAGAGGAATACCAGCTCGATTATTTCAAGTCGCAGGGGTTCACCCGCAAGGTCTGTAAGGCCTGCGGTTCGGCCTTCTGGACCCGCGATCCTTCACGGGAGATCTGCGGGGACGCTCCCTGCGAACCTTATACTTTCATCGGCAACCCGATCTTCAGACCCCATACCCTCGACACCATGCGCGAGGCATATCTCTCGTTTTTTGAGAGACAGGGGCACACACGGATCGAACGCTACCCGGTCGCGGCACGTTGGCGGGATGATATTTACTTAACCATCGCATCTATCGCAGACTTCCAACCGTTTGTGACCGGGGGTATCGTTCCGCCGCCCGCAAACCCGCTCACCATCTCCCAGCCCTGCATCCGGCTCAACGATCTGGACTCGGTAGGAAAATCCGGCCGGCACCTGACCACCTTTGAGATGATGGCGCACCACGCCTTCAACACCCCCAATGAGGAGATCTACTGGAAGGACCGGACCGTTGAACTCTGCGACCAGTTCATCGCCTCCATCGGTGGCGACATCAATCAGGTCACCTACAAGGAGAATCCATGGATCGGTGGCGGCAATGCCGGGCCGAGCGTGGAAGTTCTCATCGGCGGTCTCGAGATCGCCACCCTCGTCTTCATGAGCCTTGGCCGACAGAAGACGCAGGAAAAAGGGTACGATCTCAAAGGCGAGATGTACTACCCGATGAAGCTCCGTATTGTCGACACCGGCTATGGCCTCGAACGGCTGGTCTGGGCCTCGAAGGGTTCGCCCACCATCTACGACGCGGTCTTCCCGGAGATGGTCAGTCACGTGATGAGTGCTGCCGGGCTCACCCATATGCTGGACAACAAAGAGTATACCAAGATCCTTGCCCTCAACGCGAAGTTCGCCGGCCTCATGGACATCTCGGGCACAAACCTCTTCAATCTCCGGAAGAAAGTAGCAGCAGCGATCGATATCTCTCCCGAGAAACTCGACAAGATGATCACACCGGTCGAGAAAGTGTACGCCATTGTCGACCACACCCGCTGCCTTGCTTTCATGCTCGGGGACTGCATCGTTCCCTCCAATGTCCGCGAAGGCTACCTTGCACGGCTCGTCATCCGCCGTACCCTCCGCTTGATGACCGATCTGAAGATCCAGGAGCCGCTCGCAGACCTGATCGAGCAGCAGACAAAGATCCTCGGCAACAAGAAGTTCGAGCAGGACATTGCGGTTGTCCGCGAGATTGTGGACCGCGAAACGGAAAAGTATGCCCAGACTCTTGAACGGGGCACCCGCATTGTCCAGAAAGTGGCAAAGACCTACAAAGCGAAGAGCCAGCGGGTCCCGCTTGCCGAGATCATCACTCTTTACGACTCGCACGGCATTCAGCCCGAGATGGTAAAAGAAATTGCCATGAAAGAGGGGGCTGTCGTAGATCTTCCCGATAACTTCTATTCCGTTGTCGCGGATATGCACTCCGAATCCAAGAAAGAGGTAGAGGAGGACAAGACCGCAAAGTACGTGGAACGGATGCGCATCCTGCCGCCCACCAAGAAATCCTACTACGAACAGCCATCGGATATCGAGTTCGAGGCCGTTGTCCTGGATTATTTCGACGATTACGCAGTACTGGACCAGACCCTCTTCTATCCAGAGGGTGGCGGCCAGCCGGCCGATACCGGGACACTCGTCAGCGCTGAAGCGATGATCCGGGTGGATGGTGTCGTCAAGGTCGGGGAAGTGGTCCTTCACCACATCACTGGCGGAGTACTGCGGCGCGGGGACCGGGTCAAGGGAATGGTGGACGAAGAAAGGCGCTGGTCGCTGATGCGCCACCACACGGGAACCCACATCCTCCTCCATGCAGCAAAAGAGGTGCTCGGCGCCCACATTCACCAGGCCGGAGCACAGAAAGGGGCGGAGAGCTCCCGCGTTGATATCCGCCACTTCAAGCATATCACACAGGACGAACTGCACCGGATCGAGATTGCGGCAAACCGCATGATCATGGCAAGCCAACCGGTCGAGATCTCCATCGAGGACCGGACAAAGGCCGAGCAGAAATACGGGTTCTCGCTCTACCAGGGAGGCGTCCCCCCGGGCAAGGATATCCGGATTGTTAAAGTTGCCGGCGATATCGAAGCCTGTGCAGGCACCCACTGCCGGAACACCGGTGAAGTCGGCATGATCAAGATCATCCGGGTCGAACACATCCAGGACGGCATCGAACGTATCGAATTTGCTGCCGGTGTTGCAGCCATCTATTACATGCAACACATGGAGGGACTCATGACCGCTTCAGCGGACACACTCTCGGTCCAGTTCGAGAACCTGCCCGCAACCGTGACCCGGTTCTTCACAGAATGGAAGGACCAGAGGAAGGAGATCGAGCGGATGAGCGCCCAGATGGTAGAACTGGAGATGCAGTCGCTGGTTCCGGAATCCATCAATGGCATTGATGTTATCGTCCGCCGCATCGATCTGCCGCAGAAGGAACTCTCGGCCATTGCCGCTTCCGTTGCGGAGAAAGGCGGAGTGGCCCTGATTGCCGGCGCCGGTGAGACCACCCGCGTGGTGCTTGCATCCGGCAACCCAAAGGTCAATGCCGGGGAGATCATCGGGCAGGTCTGCGAACTGCTGGGTGGCAAGGGTGGAGGCAAACCCACCCTGGCTCAGGGTGGCGGCCCGAACGTGGCCCAGATCGATCTTGCACTGAATGTCGGACGCGAACGGATCATTGCTTCACTCCATGGCTGATAATGTCGTAGTGCTGGAACCCGGCGATATCCGGGCACAGAAGATCGCAAAGGCAATGGGCAGCCCGACCGCCGGGGATATCCTTCAGCTGCTGGCAGAAAAACCCCAGAGTCTCTCCGATATCACGGAGCGGCTTTCGCTTCCCATGAATACGGCCAAGTACCATATCGAAAACCTCATTGACGCCGGTGTCATTGCGGTTGCCGATACCAGGTACAGCGTCAAGGGACGGACGGTTAAGATCTATTCCCTTACAGACCAGCTCCTGATCGTAGCCCCGCGAAGGTCCGATATCCGGTCGATGCTCACGAAATATGCAGCCCTCTTCGGGATTGTGGCAGTAGCCTCTCTGGGTATCTCGTCAATCATTCCCCTTCTCTCCACGGGAAGCACCAATGAGGACGTCTTTGCTGCCACAGCACCGACCGTTTCAGATGCAACAGGAGGAGCGGGAAGTCGGGAAGTGGTCCTGCAATCCATGAAGACCACGGCCGATACGTTTGCCGGAGTACCGGCTGCCGGGATCGATCCATCCCTGGCATTTTTCTGTGGCGGCCTCATGGTCATCATTGTCCTGCTCTGCTACGAAGCCTGGCTCTGGAAAAAGAGAAGATAACTGATCTTTTTTTTAATTTTTTTTACCAAAAATTATTGGGGAGTTACTGATCCCGTCGGGCGATCAGGAATGCAATAAGGCCGGCTCCTGCAAGACCGCAGAGTGCTGGCAGGGGGGACAGGGGCGACTGCGCTGTTGTAGTCGGCCAGGGTGTTGGCGCGGTGGTGACGGTAGTAGTTTTCGTCCGGACCGCAGTCACCGTTGTGACGGGAATCGCCGTTGTCTGGACGGTCGGCGCGGCAACCATAAACGTCTTGGTACCAACATATCCGTTTGCATCGCTGAAATCCACCGTATATTCCCCGCCGGTTTTCACGGTCACTTTCTGGGTGAATTTGCCTGCACCGTTACTGACCACTTTTGTGGTCCCGATCCACTGGGGACCAAAGATCCTCCCGTCAGGTCCGTTTACCTCAATCTCAATGCCATCGCTGCCGCCTTTCTTGAGGCTTCCCTCGATCCTGAGTGCATCCGCGAGATCCTGGGTTACCGGAGAGGTGATCTCGATGTCTCCGGACCGGTCGATGATCGTGACCAGCTGCATGGTCTTGGAGTCGGACCGGTAACTCTCGTCAGCGTCGCTGACAGCCTGGAGTTCTGCCTTGTAAGAACCACCGGGAAGACCCGTTGTATCGTAATTGATATTCTGCGTCTTGTGATCCGCCTGGATGGTGATCGGCATCTTGTTCACCTGCGTGGCGGTGTAGCCGGACTGGTACAGGACCAGGTTGAATGATGTTCCCGGGGGGAAATCGCTGTCCACTGTGCATTTCAGGGAAACACCGGCCTGCACGGACTCAGGGCAACTGAGGTAGACACCGTATGCCGAGACGGGGACTGCCAGGCAGAGCAGGAATAGTGCAATCAAGAGGATCTTCTTCATACTTACAGGGTCATTTTACGGCATTAAAAGTGTATCTGTCTGAATCGGAATGCCCGGTAGCCGGTTCAGACCATACCGATGAAATTCCGGAGCATCCGGAGGCCGGCTGCCCCGCTCTTCTCCGGGTGGAACTGGGTTCCGCAGACATTGCCATTGCAGACAATGGATGCAAACCGGGAGATATACTCCGTGGACGCAAGGGAATAGGCCGGCGTTGTGTCAGCGTAATAGGAGTGAACAAAGTAGAAGAATTCCCCGGGCCTGATCCCGGCCATGAGCGGGTGGTCCGGCTGTACCGGATCAAGTGAATTCCATCCCATCTGCGGCACCTTGAACCCGGGCATCTTTGGGAATTTCCGGACGCTCCCCGGAACCAGCCCGAGACCTTTGTGAATCCCGTGCTCCTCGCTCGTCTCCATGAGCATCTGCATGCCAAGACAGATCCCAAGCAGCGGCACATCCTTTGTGGCACGGGTGACGGTCTCCTGCAGGGGCCCAAGCTGGTCCATACCCTCATGGAATGCGCCAACACCGGGGAGAACGAGCCCGTCAGCAGCGGCAATCTCCTCAGGCTGGCTTGTGATAACGGTCCGTGCCCCGGCCTTCTCAAGTCCCCGCATCACGCTGCGGAGGTTGCCAAGACCGTAATCAATAATGGCTATCTGCGTCATCGGTCCCTCCTTCCTTCAGGCGCCATTTTCCCTCGGTTACCCATGCGGGAGATAAGCCATGTGCCTCCTGCCATGCCGACAACTTCCCGGTCCAGCTCTGCCAGAGATCCGGGTAGTCCTCCTCGATCATGTGTATCAATGCCATATCGCTGGACGGGCACATGAAACAACCGATCCGGTCGAGACGGTGCCCGTACAGGGTATTGTACGGCGCCCTGCTCGCGAAGATATACAACCAGACATGCAGCGCGGTCCAGTTCTGGATCGGGGCTGCCGAGAGCTGGCACTTCACGTTCCGGTTCCGCCAGACCCGATCGCTCTCGGCCCTGGCGGCCGATTCGTAACGCCGCTGCCCGATAAAGGAGAGGCATTCACCCCACCGTTCGCGGATCAGGTTACCGACCGGCACAAGCTTGCAGACACCGCAGCACCAGCGGGCGTTCACTGCCGGGGGCCCCTGCCGGGCAAATGTCTCCCAGAAGGTATTGTTGCCATCGGTGCGGAGCACCTCAAGACCGAATTTCTCCGCGATCTCCTTCACATTCGCATAGGTCTCGGGAAATTCCAGGCCGGTGTCGGCAAAGAGCAGCGGAACGTTGCCCATCGCCTTCATCACCACGAGCAGGGTCGCGAGGCTGTCCTTGCCCCCGGAATAGGAGACATTCGCAACAAGATCCGGGTTCCGTCCCGCAACCGCCTGCACAAATGCAACGGCTTCCGCCTCGGCATTCTCCATCACGCGGGCATTGGCCCGGATCGCGTCGTCCCAGGATGCCGGTGCCGGCACGATCTGCGAGGCAATATTACGCCTTGTCCGCACAATGGATCCTTTCTTCATCCCGCGTGCGGTCTCTGCATCCACCTTGGCCCGGCCAACTCCGATACATGACCCGTCCGGGGCCATGATAAAGACCTCATCGCCCGCCCGGACCGCGTCATCGATGCTGACAAGCCCGGGGGCGAGCACGCTCATGCCCTGGTCACGGATGAACGGGACGGCATCGTCACTGACCACCACCACCCGTTTGGTTGGCGTAAAGAGTTTACAGGCTTCCGGCCGGGGAACCGGTTCCCACGCCTTTCGTGCCGGAAAGTACCGGATGATCCCGGCATTACCGCCACCCACGATCACCTCTTCCATGCGATCGTCATCCGGTACTTTATTGAGGAGCGCGATGTGGCCTTCCGGAATGAGCGGGGCGCCGAAATGTTCGGTATAGATTGCATTGATGAGCGCAATATCGGCAGGAAATGCCGGCCGGGCATCGCCCGGGGGTGTTACCGGGACTTCACGGGTCTCTGCCCCGCAGGCACAGTGCTTGGAGAGGACCGGGACGTGGCAGGTGTCACACCAGCGCAGCAGGATCCGGCCAAGGTAGGTGGGACGCATCGCATCCATATACGTGCCGGAAAAATAAAAACACGCGGGCGCCGGCATGGGGGGGAGCGGGTTGGTTGTCATAGGACTCTCACCGTCGCGATTTAGGGGGTGCGGTGAATGATGGAGTATTGATAAATATCCATCATTCCCACAGGTATTGTACATATGATCGACACCTGGCTTACTGCTGCCGTTCTGCTCGCACTCATAACGGTGGGAGCACTCATCCGCCTGCTCAAGGCATCCGGACGGCATGACCGGATCCTCGCTGCACTGCTAACGGTCACGCTTGGATCTGCCGCAGGCCTCATGCTCACCATCAGCATGGGCACCCTCTTCATTCTCGATGCAACCATCGTCATCTCCCTGCTCTGCTGTGCCGGGATTGTCGTATGGACGAACGGTAACGGAGGTACCAGAGCATGAACATGGGTATTGATATCCTGATCTGGTTCCTGCTTCTGGTCGGAATCGGTTTTGCACTGCTCGCATTTGTCGGACTGTTGATCTTTCCGGATATCCGGAGCCGGCGGTTCACGGCTTCACGTGCGGCCCTGATCAGTACCAGCCTTTTTGCCGGTGCAGCGCTTGTGTTCGGACTGTACAGGTACCCGGATGGCGGAGCGGATTATCTCGCACTGGTCATCAGTACAATAATTCTCTGGCTCATCCTGGCCCTCACGTTGATTCTGGTTTCCCGTAAAGTTCTCCAGCAGGTTTCAGGTGCGCAGGCATGCCCGACCGCAGATGCACCGAGACAGACCGGAACGGAAAAGAACTGAGTGCACTTCACGCAGTCAAAAAATATTTTTCTTTTTTGTTTTTTTAAGCAGGTCTTCACACTTAAAATACTCATAAAAAAGTAAAAAAATTCTGTATGCCCGTTTGTTCCCGGCATCTGGATCTCAGAAAATTATGCATCCGGTTCTGCAACAACTTCTTCCGGTTCCATGAAACAGAGAACGGCTGCGATCCCAAGGATGATCACGGCCGGCATGTACAGGAAGAGCAGGTTTAAGGAGCCGGCCAGCGGGACCGAGAGCGTGATGAAGACGGCCGCAAAGAGGAGCATCCACCCGGCAAACCGGGTCTCCTTGTTGGCGATGGCAGCACCCATCAGCGCAAGACTGGAGAACAATGCAGTCTGGACCCCGGAGAGTGTCTGGTCAGTGCTGACTGAAAAGAGGAGCACGTAGACCGCAGTTACGATACCAAGAACGCCTCCGACAAGACCCAGGACGAACTGTTTTTTCATGGTTTAGGGTAGATGCGAAGGCGAATAAAGGTTATTGTCACCGTTTTTGGCGCAGGGTCGGGTTTCCGGAAGAAAAAAATGCGGCCACTTCCCCGTAAAAATGCGCGGCTTTCCCCGGTAAAAAATGCTTTAGCCAGAATATTTAATCAGATATTTGAGGATATTTTTGTAATCCAGACGAAATCTGAAGGATTGCGCATTTCGTGATGGAACTCTTTGATTCGCGGATTTTTGGAAAAACATGCCCGTTTTCATGCAACAAAGTGGAGGTTTATACCAATTCTGGGCTTCAAAATGCCATTCCGACCAAAATATTTATTAACGGTCAAAATAACAGACAATATAACCCTTTCCGGTAGGAGGTGGATACAACCATGGCAGCAGCAAAGAAGGCGGCAGCTAAGACGCCGGCAAAGAAGGCCCCAGCAAAGAAGGCCGCACCGAAGAAGAAATAATCTTCGGATTAATGTCCACTTTTTTTGAGGTAGTACGTTCATTTTGTGGTTTTGAAATCCACGATTTGTCTATAAGCCGTGATTGTATCCATTGCAGAGCGGCCACCGGGCTACTGAGAGACTTGCCGAAGATCTTTTGGTTTTTTTTATGAAAAAAACCGGAACTTTCAGAAATCATTCCGGAAAATTTTCAATGAGAGAAAAAATTTGAAAACTGGTTTAGAAAAAAGGCAATTTGAAAAGTATTACCTAAAACTTTTCTACGGGAAATATTTGTGGATTGTGGAAGTTCGAAGACCCTGAGGGTCTTCTCATTTCTCGGATCTGTGAGCCCTCAAAATAAAAATTATTTCCCGCCAAACAGGCTCCTGAAAAATCCGGCAATCGTATCAAGGATGTTCTTCTGCGTGCCGGTATTCCGGCTCGTTTCTCCAACAACGGGTGCTGCCAGTGTTACATTATCATCCGCGGGGGATGTGGGGGCGGGAGTTACAAGGGTCGTCTGGGATGTGAGTGGTGCGGTTGTGAGACTGCTGGTTGGTGTAACCGGCGGTCTTGTCCGTTCTGTAAAAACCGAGAATGTCGTGTGTACTCTTGGGGTGGAGGCCGTCACATACGTTGGTGAGCGGGGCCCGAGTTGCCCGATCGTCCACCGGGTACCGGATTGCCAGAGTGCGTAAACCGTGCCGGACGAATCTGTGGCCAAAGCATAGTTCCTCCCGCCGCTTTCGCATGATGAGATAAATTCCTCGGCCGGGCTGAACTTCTGGATCCGGGAGGTGGCATCGGATACGTAGATATTGCCCCAGTAATCAAGAGCAATGCCGGATGGAGAGGAGAACTGCCCATTCCCGGTCCCCTCGCTCCCCCATTTCGCGAGTACCGTGCCAGCGGAATTGATCTTCTGTACCCGGTGGTTGCCGGTATCCGCCACATACATCGTACCGGACGAATCAATCGTGATCCCCTCCGGTGCAATGAAATGCCCGTTCAGGGTTCCATAGGATCCCCATGTCGAGAGATACGTGCCGGTTGAATGAAATACCTGTATCCGGTCGTTTCCCGTATCCACCACATACACATTGCCGGACGAATCAACTGCGATACCGGTGGGAGTGTCAAATTGCCCGGTTCCGGTCCCCTCACTGCCCATGATGGAAAACCCGGTTCTTGAACTGACCTTCTGGACCGTGTGGTTCCTGCTGTCGGTCACATACACCGTGCCGGACCGATCGATGGCAATCCCCCGGGGGGCATCGAACTCCCCGTCCCCGGGCTTCCCACTCCCCCATGAAAATAAATACTCTCCGGTTTCGCTGAACACCAGGACCCGGTTGTTTACGCTGTCGGTCACATACACATTGTCGGATGGATGAATAGCGAAACCTGAGGCAGTTGCATTGGATAACCCATCCCACGATCGGATAACCGTGCAGGACTCTGCCATGACTCCCTGCACCAGCACGAAGAAGAGGAGAACCATAACCAGTATCCTCACAGAATTTTTACAAACCAGAATATGCTGAATAATCGTAAAGCCCCCGGATCTGCCTTTATCCGGAGAAGGTGATGGGCGGTGATATATATTCTGATTTAATGTTGAGCCACGCAACCGGGATCAGTTTTTATTCTCCGAAAATTTTCATAGACCCCGGTTGAAATTTTTAAAACTCCGGTAAAAATCCCCGCCCGATCAGGGCCTTCAGAAAAGTACCGGCATCATAATCCTCCAAAACTTCCCCGACCGCCACCTTTATTATTAGGTAAACCCTAACTAACGAAGGAGCGGAGTATGATGGGGCGAGACGAGCATCTGCTGGAAGTATTCGAACACCTGCTCTCGATCAAAAACGAATGCTCCTGCAGTATCTTCTCCGAATGCGGGCTTGCCGATATGACGGTCAAACAGATCGCATATCTCAAAGTCATCAATGCACAGGGAGATGTGACGTTCAGCCGGCTCGCCGAGATCACGAAGAACTCAAAGCCCACCATCACCGAGATGGTCAACCGCTTTGTCCGGATGGAGTGCGTGTACCGGGAACCCTGTCCCGATGATGGCAGGATCCTGTACATCCGCTTAACCGACAAAGGAAAAAAGATCGCACAGGCAGAACACGATGCATTGCGCCGGGTGATTGAACGAATGGTAGAATCGCTGGATGAACAGGAACAGGAACTCCTCCTAGAGGTCCTGAAGAAAGTCCGGTAATTTTTTTGTCCGGGATATTAGTTAGGTAAATTCGAACTAAATGAATGAGGAAACCATGCAGTCAGAAACTGAACAGCCCCTGGAAAAACTGGTGATACCGCTCTACGAGATCGTCGTCTTCCCGGACAGCCGGACAAAGTTCCCGGTCGATCATGCAACGGGAGAACTCCTGCTGGACGCAATGAAAGATACAAAAGGCGCTCATGCCATCGGGCTCACCTTAAAGAGCGGGACCCGGATAGCGGAGCTGACCGCCGAATCGCTGTACACGATCGGCAACCTGTTCAAAATCTCGCACGTGCAGCCGGCCGATGACGGCTACCTGATCTGCGCTGAGGTTGTGCAGCGGGTACGGGCAGTCTCGCTGACCGAACGGGAGGGACGGTTCTATGCATCGTACGTGCCGCTTCTCGATTCGCTGGATCTCGAAGAGGATTTACAGCAGCGGATCCTCGCGGACATCAAACTCACCATCCACGAGATCAGCGCCCGGTTTACCGGCTCCGAACAGTTCACCGAACCGATCGACCGGATGGAGTCCATCGACCAGATCATGGGATTTGTCATGCCCTACCTGCCGATCCATCTTGCCGAGAAGCAGGCACTATTAGAGATCGTCTCGGTCCGGCAGCGCTACATCACGTTCCTCGAAGTCCTGGTCAGGACCCGCGAGAGCATCAGCATCCGGATCGAGATGGCCAAGAAGGTCACCGACCGGGTGAGCAAATCCAACCGCGAGGCGATGCTGCGTGAGCAGCTGAAGATGATCCAGGAAGAGCTGGGCGAGACCGATGGCACGGGCGGCGATGGCGGGTACCGCGAACGCATCGAGAGTTCCAATATGCCGGAGGATGTGCGCAAGAAGGCGTTCGTGGAATTAAAGAAACTGGAGACCGGCGGCAGCCAGAACCATGAGAGTTCCGTGATCCGGAACTATCTCGATCTCCTGCTCGACCTCCCGTGGGTCACCGAAGAGAAGAAGAATATCGATATCGCGGAAGCCCGCCGCGTGCTTGAGAGCAACCACAATGGCCTCGAAAAAGTCAAGGAGCGGATCGTCCAGCACCTCGCGGTGATGAAACTGAAGTCCGAGAAGCAGGGCTCGATCCTCCTCTTCACCGGCCCGCCCGGCACGGGAAAGACGAGTCTTGGCAAGAGCATCGCGGAGGCACTCGGCCGCAAGTACGTCCGGGTCAGCCTTGGCGGCGTCCGGGACGAGGCCGAGATCCGGGGTCACCGGAGAACGTATGTCGGGGCCCTGCCCGGGCGTATCATCCAGGGCATCCTGAAGGCCGGCACCAAGAACCCGGTCTTCATCCTCGACGAGATCGACAAACTCTCCCTCTCGTACTCGGGAGACCCGGCGAGTGCGCTCCTCGAAGTCCTCGACCCGGAGCAGAACAACACCTTCTCGGACCACTACCTGGAGGTCCCGTACGATCTCTCCGATGTCCTCTTCATCGCAACCGCGAACTCGCTCGCAACGATCCCGGCCCCGCTGCTCGACCGGATGGAGCTGATCGAGATCTCGGGTTACACCAAGAATGAGAAGTTTGCGATTGCAAAAGACCACCTGATCCCCGCAATCCTCACCGAGCACGGTCTCGATGCCGACAAGTTCCGGGTTGACGATGAAGCGCTGAAGGTGATGATCGAGAAGTACACCCGGGAAGCGGGCGTCCGGTGGCTCAAGAAGCAGCTTGCAAAAGCGGCACGGCACGTCTCCGAGAAGATCGTCTCCGGGACCGCTGAACTGCCGTTCATCGTGACCACGGACAAGCTCGATGCGATACTGGGTAAGGAACTGATCCGGCAGGAAGTGGCGAGGAAGGAACCGGTGCCCGGCGTGGTCACCGGCCTTGCCTGGACTCCGGTGGGCGGGGAGATCCTCTTCATTGAGGGCACGTTCATGCCCGGGACCGGCAAGCTGACGCTCACCGGCCAGCTCGGGGATGTGATGAAGGAGTCGGCCACGATCTCGCTCTCGCTGATCCGCTCAAGGCTGGCAGGCACCGAGAACGGGTTCAACTTCATGACGAGCGACATCCATGTCCACGTGCCCTCCGGGGCAACCCCGAAGGACGGGCCGTCCGCGGGCGTCACGCTCTTTACGGCCCTTGCGTCCCTGATCACCGGCAAGACTGTTGACCCAAACCTTGCGATGACCGGCGAGATCACGCTGAGCGGTGCGGTCCTGCCGGTGGGCGGGATCAAGGAGAAGATCCTTGCCGCACACCGTGCAGGAATCAAAAAAGTGATCCTGCCGCACGAGAACGTGCGGGACTTACAGGATGTGCCGGAGGATGTGCGGGGCGAACTCGCGTTCGTGCCGGTCGAGACCGTGGAGGAAGTCTTGAAAGAGGCGCTCGGGATCGAGCTCCCCCGGATTATTCAGATGAACATGGGTAACAGTTTTGTTCCCGTGCAGAATGTCTGAAGGCCGGGATGAGTGGGCCGGGTTTTTCTGATCCGGCCGGAAAAATCCCGGAACAATTTTTTTTAATTTTTGCAAAAAATTTTCTGAAAAGATTTTGAAATTTTTTTTGGCGCGGGAAAAAAATTGTTGGGAAAAATTCTGTGGGGGCTTGCTGGAAATTTTTTGCTGGGGGTCTGACTCTCTGTGATCGGAACGAGCAGGTCGGGTCGCGATCGTTTGGGGGTGGATATTGGGGCCAGAGATCGCGGGGTGTCTGGCAACTGGCGGCGATTAGTATGGGGGGGTCACAACTCGTTGGAAGGCGGGTGACTCAATCCGGAGCGGGTGATCACGGGATAGATTTGTGAGGCAATAAATCCACAACCGGATACAATCATTTATTGATACTGGGGAAAAATAGAGAATCTGGAGATCCCTATGCGAATCTATCTGGACGTCTGCTGCCTCTGCAGACCATTCGATGATCAAACCTCACACAGGATCAGAGTGGAAACAGAAGCAGTGATCGCGATCCTCAAACGATGTACTGATGATTGGGCACTCATCGGGAGCGAGGTGATAGAATTTGAAGTTTCCGCAATTTCTGATGAAGAGAGGCGCAGGCATGTCGGAAGTCTCATGCAGTTTGAACTGGAGCATGTGAATATCGATCAAGATCTTATCACCCGGGCACGATCATTTCATGAACAGGGTATGGATACCTTCAATTCCCTGCACCTTGCGTGTGCCGAACACGCCGGGGCTGTATTCCTTACGACGGATGATACCCTCATCAAAGTTATTAAGAAGCACGCGGATAAGATTACTGTTGAAACAAAAAATCCTGTAGAGTGGTTTATG
Source organism: uncultured Methanoregula sp. (assembly GCA_964592875.1). GTDB lineage: Archaea > Halobacteriota > Methanomicrobia > Methanomicrobiales > Methanospirillaceae > Methanoregula. The sequence goes on along the minus strand of CAZQGG010000004.1, from coordinate 119,925 downwards.
GAGGTGACAACTGATGGAAGCAAAGACGCTCAATGAAATCCGCATTCAGGGATTCGATGTGCTGGTGAAAAATCTTGGTCCTGCGGACGCGATCCGTTTCATCCAGAGTTATTCCCATGGAAGCGGGGACTATACAAAAGAGCGCAAATCCTTGCTGGAAAATGATTTCGATACGGTTGTTGCCGGGATCATGGAGCGCCGGAAGACAAAATCCCGGCTCTGATTTTTTTCCTTTCAGTAATTGATTATTGGCCTGATTTCACGACGGTGAACCTCCCATTCGAAGATTCCTTCGGAATCGTCTTTAGACTATATTCTCCGACGGAGCGAAAGGTCTCTCCGACGTGAGCCTCCTTGCCAAAACAGGGCTTTCTTTCATTTTCCAGCATCATGGGTCTGTTCAAAAGGAGATCTGCCCTCCAATAGCGCCTATTAACGCGCTTTGAAATCTTCGACGGAGAAATTTCAATCGGAGCCCGTATCGCGCGATAAAAGAACCTTATTGTACCGTTTTTTTGGAATTACGCACGTTTGGGTCGGGCCGGGTCAGTTACCCGCCTTCATTCTCCGACGGTGAATAGCGTTTACGAGAGTCTATCTTCCCCAGGGTATTTCGCAGGGATGATCTCCGACGTGAAACCAGCATCTCCGTCGTAGATTGTTCTGTCGGGCCCCCTGTTCAGTGAAAAACTCCAGGAGTTTTGCATCAAACAGGGGGTCGCTCGATCCCAATCCGGGCCCTTATGGGGCTCCGTTCCGGAAAAACGGGCAATCGGGGCACGTAAAGAGGCCGGATTGGGGATGGTCTTGACTCATGAAATGGGGGGTACGGGAGGTGGTTTTTGACAGGGTTTTATGGCGTTGGTTGTGGAGATTCCGGTACCCGGGTTTGTTGTGGCCGGGCCGGAAAATTTTTTGAAAAGTTTTCTGAAAAGTTTTTGGAAAATATTTTTAGGAATTTTTCCGGAAATTTCTTGAAATCTTTTTCCAGTTTTAAAAAAATTTCAAAATGGAATTGCGTTTTCATAAGATCCATTTTGATCCGATGCGATGCCCTCCCCTCCCCGCTGATGCGGGGAGTCGCTCGGGCGCCTATCGGGCCCTCGCTGGGCAAGAGACTGTACGCAAATTCTTGTACCAGTAAGTGCGTAGCGCAAAACCCGCGAGGCGTTTTGCGCGTAGGGCATCATTTTCAGTAAAAGTAGATCGGTTCCATAAGCGTGCCAATACTTTCGAAATACTTCTAATGATGGGAATATTTGGTAGTGTAATTCTAAAGAGGGGAGATAAAAAAGATCTATTTCAAATAGTCTATTTCAATAAGTAAGTAATAATTATGCAAATTGGAAAATATAACTTAACTCAACAGGATGTCATCGTTTGGATAATATTCATCGTGGCATCCGTCGCGGCTTTAGGATTTATCATATTTTCTGTTATTAACATGGATGTCGTGGTAGGGAGCGACATTTTATCGAATGTTGCAAATGCTTGTATTAATATTGCCTCATTCTTCTTAGCTGCAATATTTGCAATATTTGCGATTCTTATTACTCGTGACGCGAAAATTCCCGGCAAATTTTTATATGCCGCAATAATTCCAATAATGGCAATTATTACAGGACTTTTTGCATTGATAAGTTCATATTTTCCAAAAACAGCTCCATTAGCTATAGTTCTTCTTGGTGTTTCTTTGGAATTTACAATAATAACGCTAATTTGGATTTTTCTATTGATAAGTATGCTTACTTCGAAAAACACCATCGAATTTACTTCAAAGGATAAAAATTGATTACTCCCATTATTCGTAAAATGTAGTCAATTTCTAATCGTTTGTTAGTTTTACGGTGAATTGTGTTTTATTAAAAATCTCACAGCACACACACCTTACAATCCTGCTTCCCGCACGGAATATTATCGATCTTCCACTTCAGCGCCCACATCTTGATCCCCCGGATCACGTCCACCAGCTCAAGCCCGCTCTTTGTAAGTGTATACTCACTCTTCACCGGAAACGTGGTGGCATCCACCCGTTTGGTAACAATCCCCTCCACCTCAAGTTCCCGGAGCCGCTCCGACAAAATCTTCTGCGTGATATCGCGGAGCGAATCCTTCAGCTCCGAGAAGCGGCGCGTGTGGTCCGGCCCCTTGTAGAGTTCAAGGATGATCAGAAGTGTCCACTTCTTTGTCAGATATTTCACGGTCATGTTGACCGTGCACGCTTCGTCCATGGTATGGTTTCTGAAACTCTTTCCTATTTAATCTTGGTATACAAAAGAAACCTTGTAGTAAAAACATACGAAGGTGGAAAAAAATGTTCTGTTACCAGTGCGAGGAGACCGCAAGAGGAACCGGCTGCACCGTGAAAGGTGTGTGCGGCAAGGAAGACACAACGGCCGGCCTGATGGATGTGCTGATCTATCTCTGCAAGGGAATCTCCGAGCGGAATCTTGCAGCGGCTAAGACCGGCAAAGAGAACAAAGAGGCCGGCATGTTCATTGCCGAGGCCCTCTTTGCCACGTTGACCAACACGAACTTCGATGACGCCCGGCTCTGGTCGCTCATCACGCAGGCGATTGCGGTCCGTGACACCCTCCCCAAGAGAGGTGCTGCCGGGCCGGATGCCTGCACGTGGACGCCCAAGAGTGACGCAGACATTGCCGCAAAGGCACAGGAAATTTCCGTAGCCGCAAACGGCAACGATGATCTCCGCTCCCTGCGTGCACTCCTCCTCTTTGGGCTCAAAGGCGTTGCCGCATATTACCATCACGCAGCCGTGCTCGGGCACACCGATGCAACGGTTGAATCATTCATGCAGAAGGGGCTCGCGTCCACGCTCCACGATCTCTCCGCGGGCGAGATGACCGCGCTTGTGCTCGAATGCGGCGGAGTTGGCGTGACAACTCTTGCCCTGCTCGACACCGCGAACACGAAGACCTACGGCAACCCGGAGATCACGAGCGTGAAGACCACGGTCGGGACGCGGCCCGGCATCCTGATCACCGGCCATGACTTAAAGGATCTCCAGCAGCTGCTGGAGCAGTCGAAGGACAACGGTGTTGACATCTACACGCATGGCGAGATGCTGCCGGCCAATGCCTACCCGGCCCTGAAGAAATACACACATCTCCACGGCAACTATGGCGGCTCGTGGTGGCACCAGAAGGAGGAGTTCGAAACGTTCAACGGCCCGATCCTCGTGACCACCAACTGCATCGTGCCCCCGAAAGATTCCTACAAGGACCGGATCTATACAACAGGGCCCGCAGGCTACCCGGGCGTGAAACACATTGTTGCCGCCAAAGACGGGAAGAATGATTTCTCGGCCGTCATCGCTCATGCGAAGAAGAGCCAGCCCCCGCAGGACCTGCACGCCCCGGGCCGTGACCTCATCACCGGCTGCGCCCACAACGCAGTGCTTGCGATTGCCGGGACCGTGGTTGATGCCGTGAAGAAGGGCGACATCAAACGGTTCGTGGTGATGGCAGGATGCGATGGTCGTCATGCAGAGCGGGACTACTACACGAAGTTTGCAGAGGCCCTGCCGAAGAACACGGTGATCCTCACCGCGGGCTGTGCCAAGTACCGGTACAATGGCCTCGACCTCGGCACCATCGGCGGCATCCCCCGGGTCATCGATGCCGGCCAGTGCAATGACTGCTACTCGCTCGTCGTGATTGCGCAGGCGCTCGCGAAGGCCTTCAATGTCGGGATCAACGAACTGCCGGTCTCCTACAATATTGCGTGGTACGAACAGAAGGCGGCACTCGTCCTCCTGGCGCTGCTGAACCTTGGCGTGAAAGATATCACGCTCGGGCCCAAACTCCCGGCGTTCGTATCGCCCGGCGTTCTCACGGTGCTTGTGGACAACTTTGGGATCAAAAAGAACGACACGGTCGAAGCAGACCTCGCCCGCATGGTCCCCCTCGCATAACCGGGACCCGGCAGGGATACCCATATTATCCGGAGCGAACGTAATCACAACATACAGGAGATCGTATGACCGCACCCCCAGACCAGAAGAATGCCGGTGAGAAGAGCCGGGAAGATCTCATCGCAAAAGTCCTTGCCACAAACGATCTCGTCCAGTACCAGGCCGGGACCGTGGCAAGCCGGATGATCGTCTTCAAAAAAGCCGGCACCATCACGCTCTTTGCCTTCGATGCGGGCGAGGGCCTCTCCGAACACTCCGCCCCGTACGATGCGATCCTGACCGTCACGGACGGCGTGGCGGATGTCACGATCGCAGGCGCCCCGTTTACGGTAAAGACCGGTGAGATGATCATCCTGCCGGCCAACAAGCCGCACGCGGTGCAGGCACGGGAGCGGTTCAAGATGACGCTGACCATGATCCGGGAGTGAGCGGTATGGCAGAATTCAAGCTGGAGAACCCGGATAAACCGGACAAAAAACGCGACGAACTGAAAGGAAAAGTCCTCTCCCTCAAGGATCTCATGGAGTATGCGGATGGGACGGTGGCAAGCCGGATGGTGATCAACCGGAAGACGGGCAGCATCACCATATTCTCGTTTGATGAGAACGAGGGCCTTTCTGAGCACACCGCCCCGTTCGATGCCGTGGTCACGATCCTTGATGGTGAGTGCGAGGTCTGGGTTGCGGGAAAGACATTTCAGATGAAGACCGGTGAAACGATCATCTTCCCGGCAAACGTTCCCCACGCCCTCTCCGCGATCACGAAGTTCAAGATGTCACTGGTGATGATCAAGGAGTGAATCGATGAGCGGCAACGAGAGCGACGGGAATTATTGTACGATCTGCGGCGGCATTCCCCCGGACCGGATCACGACCAAGCAGGTCCTGATTGACGGGAAGGCGACAGGTATCGATCATCTGGACTGGATCTTTGCTGAAGTGAGGAAACTGGAGATCGGGAGCGATACCCGGCTCGCTGAGGAGCTCCTCAAACGGGTGCAGCAGTTCAATTACGTGCCAACCAAAAAGACGGACGTGTACGTGGCAGGACTGCTGGCAGAATTCAAGAAGTCACAACAAAAAAGAGACTGAGATCCCGTTGGGGATTTATTTTTTTACTTCTTTGACTTGACGGCCTTCTCAACATCCGCCTTTGCTTTTTCCATCTCGGCCTTTGCCTGTTTCATGATATCATCAAAGGACTTCTGGACCTGGGCCGTGGTCTCGTTTACGGTCTTCTCGATATGCTTCTTGCCCTCGTCCGTTGCCACGAGATCGTGCGTGACTTTCAGGAGATCGTCCATTGCCGTGATGACCGAGCGGGTCGCGGCGGCAAGGCGGATGTCGATCTGCGGCTCTTCTTTCACGGGGGCTGCAACCGGGTCTTCCACCCAGAGGCCCTTCTCAAAGTGCCCTTTCTTTTCGGTCATGGTTATCACTCCAGTATTGATTTATCATTCTTATAAAATGAAACTACAAAAGGTTTCCACAGTGCCGATAATGATCGCGGTTAATACCTCCTGATAAAAACGAGGGGGCAGTTCTGTAAACCTTCAACAAGAAATTTATTGAGCGTAAAAAGGCAATCCGGTCCTTTGTTTGAGATTTGCCGGAGCTCTGATGACCGATTCATGAATGCACCGGAAAAATTCCGGTCTTCGCAATATATTCTCTATAGTTGAGGGGCCCATCTATATTCTATAATAAGAAACTATAATGAATATCCAGTCAACATCAAAGTAAGTACATATCTGCGGGGTCGTCTATGGTTCTGGTTCTCTACGTTGACGATGAAGAATGTCTGCTGGATATATGCCAGGCATTTCTTAAAAGAGCAGGAAATATTGCGGTGGATACTGCATCATCGGTAGACGACGGGATGAAACTCGTTGCCGAAAAAGAGTATGATGCCATCATCTCCGATTACGAGATGCCGGTCCGGAACGGGATCGATTTTTTGAAGTCGCTCCGTGCGCAGGGCAACCACACCCCGTTTATCATCTTTACCGGTCGGGGCCGCGAAGAGATCGTGATCGAAGCGTTTGACTCCGGGGCTGACTTTTATCTCCAGAAAGGAGGAGAGCCAAAAAGCCAGTTCGCCGAACTGATTCACAAGGTCACGATGGCCGTGGACCGGAGGAAAAGCGAGCGGGAGCTGGAGAATTCTAACTCGCTTTTAAAAGCAACCCTGGAAGCTACTGCTGACGGCATTATTGTTGTGGACTCCCACGGGGCCATCTCCGCCTTCAACCAGAAATCCCTGCAGATGTGGAATCTGACCGATGATGCCGGTCCCATGAAGACCGAGAACGATTTTCTCGTTCACATCCGTGACAAGGTCGCCGATTATACAGCCTTTGTAAAACCGTTTGAGAAGATACGCCAGGATCCGGAAGCCGGCAGTTATGATATTGTCCACTGCCGGGACGGCCAGACCTTCCGGCGGTTCTCGCAGGTGCAGAAGATTCACGACCGGATTGTCGGCAGGGTCTGGAGTTTCCGGGATATCACCGGCCAGAACCGGACCGAACTGGAACTCCGGGCTGCCTGCGAGCAGCTTGCAGCCACCGAGACAGAACTGAAGAAGAAGTACGCGGAACTGGAGATGAGTACAGCACTTCTTCGCGAGAGCGAAGAGAAGTACCGGGCGGTATTTCATACTGAGACCTATCCCATCATGATCATCGACCAGCAGTCATATGGGATTCTTGACCTGAATGATGCAGCTGCAGCATTATACGGGTACGAACGCGAGGAGATGCTCACCCTCACGCTCTGCGATCTCCAGTCAGGCACCGGGCAAATTCCTGACGGGATATGCGAACCTTCTCATGAACTACCGGTGCACTATCATCAGAAAAAGAACACAACGATCTTCCCGGTAGAGATCTCCGCATCCCGTTTTAGTATCGGCAGTCGCCCGCTCTTCCTTATTGCGGTCCGGGACATCTCGCGGACAAAGAAGATCGAAGAGGCACTCAGGCTTTCGAATGTGAAACTGAATCTCCTCCTTGGGATCACCCGTCATGATATCAACAACAAGCTCTCTGCACTCTCGGGTTATACTGAGATCCTGCGGACGCAGATCTCCGATCCGCACCAGGTGGAGATGCTCGCTAAACAGCAGAAAACCTGTGAGGCCATTGCAAAGCAGATCGATTTCACCCGGGATTACGATCAGTTCGGGATAAAAACTCCCGGGTGGCACCGGATTGATGCGATTGCGGCTCAGGCATATTCACTGCTCTCGCAGACGATCACGTTCCGGTGTAAGACCGGCACGCTCGAGATCTATGCGGACCCCATGCTGGAGAAGGTGTTTTACAATCTCTTCGATAATGCGTTCCGGTACGGTGAAGGAATCACCCGGATCAGTCTCACGTGGGCCCGGGCCGGGGAGGATCTGCTGCTCATCGTGGAAGATGATGGTGTCGGGATTGCCCATGAGGAGAAGGAACGGATATTTGGGAGCGGATACGGGAAGAATACCGGCCTTGGCCTCTACCTGACCCGGGAGATCCTCTCTCTTACAGGAATGACCATCGCTGAGACGGGGGAGTACGAGCGCGGGGCACGGTTCGAGATCCGGGTTCCTGATGGCAACTTCCGGTTCCTGAAGCCCGCTGCAGAATCGCAGGACTTTGGTAACCAGCAGCCGATCTTTGCGGACGACTGAACGGGTACTATTTTTTACCGGTACTTAAAAGCCATTCCTGCAAATAATAAAATAAAGATCTACACCGGTCGTTACCAACAGATTTTCATTCTTTTCAGGGATTTACCGGAACCGGCGCTATTGTGAATTCATTGATGATATCAGTGATCTGAAACAAAATTTCGTTCCATGAAAAAAAAGGGCTGGGATGTTATGCAACCGGAATTGTCTTCTGTAACAGGGTTTCCCGCTTCATGGAAAGGAGTTCATTCTGGGGGTTCTTCTCGATTGCCTGTTGGAGAATATTTAAGGCGGTATGGTAATTTCGTTTCTCCTCAAACAGGCGGATGAGATCCATCCAGAGCGAGACATTTTTTGGTTCCCTGTTCACTGCGGTTCCAAATGCGGCCAGCGCCTCTCTGGACCGTTCAAGCTTCCACATGACCCGACCTTTGGCACCGAGGGCATAAGCGCTCTTTTTGTCCATTTCGATCGCATGGTCAAGGATCCTGATCGCCTCATCATTTCTTCCCAGTTCATGCAGGACCATCCCTTTTTCAACAAAAAGTGCACGCTTATCCCGGGTTATTCCGAGTGCGACGTCTATCACAGCCAGGGCATCAGCATGCCGGCCAACACTGCAGTGGATCCGGCTCTTCTTGCACAGGGCATACTCGTTTGCAGGATCGAGGCGGAGAGCTGTGTCAATGGCTGCGAGCGCCTCGGTCGTCCTCCCCAGGTTCTGGAGGACATCCCCTTTTTCCACCCATATGGAGGCGTCACCCGGATCATGTTCAAGGATCTCGATGAAATACTGCAGGGCACGTTGGTAATTGCCCTTGGACTGGTGATGAAACCCATGATCGTAGAGATGTTTCAGCCCTTCCTGCATCGTGTGGCTATAAACCTGCATCACGCATTCTGGCTGCAGGGTTGGTTTCGCCGCAACCTCCGTTATGGCATCGCTGACTGCGGCAGGTTCCGGTTCCCGGGGCGACTCTGCCCGGAGACGGTGATTGAAGAGCGCGATCTCAATATTCGAACAAAGGTCGTTTGCTGTGAAGGGTTTGATGATGTAGCCGTATGTATTCGGGGTCTTGGCCCGTTCCAGGATCTGATCGTCAAATTGGCCGGTCACAAAGATGATCGGAATCCGGATTCGTGAGCTGAGTATTCGGGCAACGGTTATGCCATCGGCATCTCCCTTAAGGCCAATATCCATCAGGATCACATCGCACGGGGTCCCGGGAATTTGTGAAAGCACGTCATCCCCGGATGCCGCAAAACCGGCGATGGTGTAGCATTTAATGGTGAGGATCTGCTGGATCAGGGCGGATATGATCTCATCATCCTCTACGATAAAGACGCGGACGGGCATAGCGGATCTCCCGATTAACCGGTCACGTAATCAAACCGCGGTGTGCCAATCCGGTAACAAACCAGATTTTCTGAAAAAGTTTTTTCCATTACCTGCTCGTGGAATCGTTTTGCCATTACCCAGGCATAGTGTGCCTTGAAGTCATCCGGATGCATGGGCTCCTGTTCCAGATGTCCCTCGCGAGATCTCATCGCGAAAAAGGGATCTGTATTTTTTCTGTCCAGGGTATGTTTCATGGTGCACTACCTTATTTGTCGCTGATCCGGTCGAGATCGCAGGACCGTACGGAATGGTACGTGAACCCCCGGGCATCTTTGAAAATTTCCGGCGTGTGCGAGGTCTGGGACTGGCGATCAAGTCTGTTGATAAGATCTGTCAATGCCACAAGAGTCGATCCCATTGTCTGAATATGTTTGGCTGTAACTGGGTCAACCGGGTACACCCGGTCCAGAGTCTCGGTCTTTTGCATTAACACGCGGACAAGACCTCTGCATTCATCAAAAATTTTCTCGTCAGGTCTCCATTGGTTCACAGGTGTCCCACGCAACATCAGTGATGTTCTGTCGGTCTGTTGATATTCCATTCTCCTGCTCCATGAGCGGGACCATTTCCCGGGTCCACGACCCGGATTCGACCCTGCCCTTACCTATCTTATTCTGTAAGTATATACTTAAAGCATTTTCTATATAGAAAATATGTAATTAGTATAGTTGTTGAAAGTCGTCTCTGAACCCGCTACAGTATGATTATTTTTTCAATGCAAGTTCGATTGCTACGCGAAGATCGTGATCTCCAAACGGTTTTAGGACAAAGCCCTTTACTGGACGCATCCGGAAGCAATCCCTTCAAGAAATCTCTCCAGTGCAATCCAGATGATGAGTTCGTTGGTCTCCTTCCACTCACGTTTACGTTCCGTTTTATAATGCCAATGATGGAAGTCTCTTGTTGTTACTTCAGGCAGGTTTTATCCGAACATTCTAACAAAATTTGCATGTTTCAATCATTTTTTGTGAACCGGGTATCTTCCCTGAATGGTCGGAGTTGCATCCGGAACTGCCCGATGAACCGAAAATTTCGGCGAATCCCGGTTCAATCCCTGAACCGGGTCGTGGTAATAGAAAAATAGTCATCAATCTTCTCTGACAGGTCTTTAAGGAGGAGAACCTGTTGTTTAAAACCATTTTCGCCACGGATCATGTCTGTCCTGGCGGGATTATCTTTTGGCCGAATCGGTTGTTCCGAACGTTTCTCGCTGTATGAAATCTGGCGATTTACTACTGCATTCTCCATATTTTTCACCCAATTATTGTTATGATGTGGATCTGTATATAGTTACGTATATTGAAAATAATTAAAATATAGAGTTTAAAAAAGGACATTTCCTTTGTGCCGATCATGCCCGGTGATCAGCACAATCCGGGAATATATTATCAAGCCAGGAAGCAATATCATCCCGGAGCGAGCGGAAATCAGCAAGGATCTCGGCCTTGTCCTTCCGGATTTCTGAAGGGCTGGAAAATCCACGGTGAATGTGGCGGGATCCTTCCGGAAGGACACCGGATATCGCAGGTTTCACCCGGTCACAGAGAGTGACAACATAATCAAAATGTGTGCCGGCAAACAGGCTCAGTTTCTTTGATCGTTGAGTGGAAATGTCAATTCCTGCTTCTTTCATAACAGCTATGGCGTACGGATTCAGCCCGGCAGGTGCAATGCCGGCGGAATATGCTGTATACCGTTTGCTGCAACGGGAGTTGAGCAACCCCTCCGCTATCTGGGACCTGACCGAATTGAACGAACAGACAAACAGCACCGTCTTCTTTTCCATGCACCCTCACGCGATTCAGTGGATCTCAATCCGTTCTCCGGTCTGCATATAATGAACATTTTCTGCGATCTTGCAGGCATGGTCGGCACAGCGTTCAAGGTACCGGGCTACCATGATATAGTGGGTGCAACGAGTGATCGTCTTGGGATCCTCCATCATGTAGGTAATCCCTTCGCGGAAGATCGAGTGGCGGAGGGCATCGATGGTATCGTCCCGGGCAGAGAAATCAGCGATCAGTCCCGCCGAGTCAGTATCATATGCCCTGATGGCGTCGTCGATCATATCCAGGGTAAGTTCCGCCATATGCGGGATACTCATCATGCGGGCGATATGAGGCTTATCCGAGATATCCTTGACGATGTTCGCAATAACCTTACCGTACCTTCCGATCCGCATGGATGCATTGATCACCTTGAGCGTGCACGCGATAACCCGCATGTCTTTTGCCATCGGCTGGCCCGTGGCGATGAGCTGGTAACAGTGCTCCTCAAGTTTTACTTCCATATCATGCAATGCCTCCTTCCGGGCCACGACCGAGGATGCCAGCTCCTTGTCCTGACGAATCAGGGCATCGGCCGCAGTCCTGAGCATCTCGCGTGCGAAGAGTGCCATTGCAACGGTCTCCTTTTTTGTATTTTTCAGTTCTGTGTGAAATTTTTCTGCCATCCTGATTCCCCCTTAGCCAAAACGGCCGGTGATATAATTCTCCGTGAGTTCCTCTTTCGGGCGCTCGAAGATATCGACCGTCTTTCCGCATTCAATGAGTTTTCCTAAGTACATGAATCCGGTAAAATCGCTCACCCGGGCTGCCTGCTGCATGTTGTGCGTGACGATGATGACGGTGTACTCTTCCTTGAGCCGCTCGATCAGGTTCTCGATCTTTGATGTGGCGATCGGGTCAAGGGCAGAACACGGTTCATCCATCAGGATCACCTCGGGTTCGACCGCAAGGGTGCGGGCAATACAGAGACGCTGCTGCTGGCCACCTGACAGACCCAGTGCCGAGTCGTTGAGCCGGTCCTTCACTTCATCCCAGATGGCTGCGTGACGCAGGCTCTCCTCGACAATCCGGTCAAGTTCGCCTTTATCTTTCACCCCATGGACTTTCGGGCCATACGCGATGTTCTCGTAGATCGACTTCGGGAAAGGATTGGGTTTCTGGAAGACCATCCCGACCCGTTTCCTGAGCGTAACTACATCCACATCCGGCGTATGGATATTCTCGTTGTCAATCGTGATCTCTCCTGTGATCTTCACGTGATCGATGAGATCGTTCAACCGGTTGAAGCACCGCAGCAGGGTTGACTTCCCGCAACCGGATGGACCGATCAGTGCCGTCACCTTGTTTTTTGGAATTCTCATGGAGACGGACTGGAGGGCATGCTTCTCGTGATACCAGAGGTTGAGATTATTTGTGGAAATGATCGTACTTTCTGACATGTTATCCCCGTGTCTTATTCTGGAAATGTGTTCGGACGATGATCGCGACTGCGTAAAACCCGATGACGAGCATGAGCAGAACGAGGGCGGTACCATATTTGTTGGTAGATGAACCGGGTACATTGGTGGCCAGTATGAAGAGATGGTAAGGCAGTGCCATGACCGGCTGGAAGATGGAGGTGGGCAGGAACCGGGATGAAAAGACCACTGCCGTGAACATGATGGGGGCGGTCTCACCTGCGGCCCTGCCGATAGAGAGAATGGCCCCGGTTACGATCCCCGGTACTGCGGGGGGAAGGACGACCCGGCTGATGGTCTGCCACCGGGTGGCTCCCAGTGCAAGGCTGCCTTCCCGCAATGACTGCGGGATATTTTTCAACGATTCCTCGGTCGTACGGATAACGGTTGGCAGTACCATGAGGGCAAGCGTGACCTGCCCGGCAAGGAGAGATACCCCCATGTTGAGGTAAAGCACGATAAAGGCAAAACCAAAGAGACCAAAGACGATGGAGGGCGTGCCATTGAGCAGGTCGACACCGGTCCGTATCAGCTTCGTGATCCTTCCCTCCCGGGTATATTCGACAAGATAAACTGCGGCCCCCACACCGAGGGGCAGCGCGATTGCAATCGCCCCCATCACGAGATAAAACGTGCCGACAATCGCCGGGAAGATCCCGCCGGCCCGGCCAAGATCTTTGGGTGGCTGGGTCAGGAACTCCCAGGACAGTGCCGGCAGACCGTTGATGACAATGTCCTGCAGGATAATGACAAGAATAGCAAGAACAATGACTGCCGCCGCCCCGATCAGGCCAAACGCGAGGGTCTGGATATGCTTCTCTGGAAGCCGGTTCTTTGCATAATACCAGATTCCCCCTGCGAGTAGTGCCAATGCAGTAAGCCACCACGGGGCTGCAATGAGCAGGAAGAGGAGCACGAGCACAAGTCCGGCAACCCGGCAGAACTGCACCATAGATTCTTTCATTGCCGGGGGGATGAGTGGCTTTCGTGTTGCCTGCGATGATCTGCCTTCCTTGAGGTGGCGCAGGATCGCCACCGCCGATAAGTTGATAACGAGCGTGATGACCAGCAGCACCACGGCAATACCGAACAAGGCACTGTAGTGCTCGCTACCAATCGAGACCTCGCCCATCTCGATCCCGAGTGTTGCGGTCAGGGTCCTCAATGGTGAGAGAATATTCCAGATCGGTTCGGGGATGATAGCTGCGTTACCAGCCACCATCAGGACCGCCATGGTCTCTCCGACTACCCGTCCGATGCCGAGGATGACGGCAGCTGCAATGCCTGAGAGAGCTGCCGGCACAAGTACCCGGCTGATGGTCTGCCACCGCGTTGCTCCGATGGCAAGCGATCCCTCCTTGTACTCGTGGGGTACCGAACTGATGGCATCTTCAGAGACGCTGATGATCGTGGGCAGCGCCATGATCCCGAGCAGTACTGAAGCCGCAAGCCAGGTCTCCCCGGTAGGAATGTCGAAAGTCACCCGGATAAAACTGGTTAGGACAATGAGCCCGAAGAATCCGTACACCACCGATGGAATACCAGCGAGAAGCTCGATAGCCGGTTTGAGGATTTGCTTGACCCGCGGGGAAGCGAGTTCTGAAATGTAGATTGCACAGCCGATGGAAAGCGGGACGGAAAACACCATCGCCCCAATCGTGACGAGGAGTGTACCGACAATGAGCGGGAAGATACCATATAACGGTTCCACTGCGGTCGGAGCCCAGGTCATCCCGAAAAGAAACGGGATTACCCCCACATCTCCGAAGATCGGATACCCGTCCCGTAATAAGAAGAGGAGAATGAATGCTACAACTACTACGGCTAAGAATGCTGTGCAGAAGAATACAGTTTTAATCGCCTGTTCCCTCACGAGCGAGATGCGGGCCGTGCGGGAGGAGACGATACTACCGGGTTCTGTGTTTTTTGTGGATACCATGATGGATCGCCTCCTTCGCGTGAAAAAAATTGATGCTCTGTTTTTCCTTATCCGCTGATGGTCACGTAGCCTTCATCGGATACGATCTTCTGACCATCGGTGCTGAGGATGTACTTGATGAAGTCGCCGGCAAGACCTGTGGGTTGACCGTTGGTGATCACGTAAAGGTCACGGGAGATCGGATAGGTCTTGGTCTTCACATTGTCGAGGGATGCCGGAATAATCTTGTTTGCATTGTACCAGATGGGGAGTGCCTTGACATCCTTGCTGACAAACCCAATCGAGACATATCCGATAGAGCCGGGTGTCTGGGCTACGGTCTGGAGCACAGCACCGTTGGAGTTCTTCTCAAGCATCTTGCTCGTGGGGGTCTTCTTGAGAAGGACCGTTTCATCGAAGTAGGTGCGGGTACCGGAAGCGCTGTCGCGGCCGACTACAACAATCTGGTTGTTGGTGTTGGGAACATCAGCACCGGTAATTTCCGACCACTTGGTGATCTTACCGAGATAGATATTCTTTGCCTGATCGAGGGTGATGTACGGGATCGTGTTCACCGGGTTGGCGACAATTGCAATGCCGTCCTGGGCAACTGAGGTAACGACAAAACTTGGATACTTTGCCATCTCTGCCTTGGTCACTTCACGTGAGGACATGCCGATATCAACGGTCTTGGCACCAATTGCCTGGATACCAACACCTGATCCGCCACCGGAGACCTGGATGTCTGCGTCAGGGTGGGTTGCCATGTACTGGTCGGCCGCCTTCTGGACAATCGGGAGGACCGTGGTTGATCCGCTGATCTTGATTGTCTCTTTCTGGCCGGTCGATGCTGGGGCTGCGGTTGTTACTTGGGCTGCCGGGGTGGCGACGGTGGCCGCTTGCTGGGGAACTGAATCAGCAACAACGGTTGGGGATGCAACGGGTGCCTGCGTGGCAGCCGGGGCTTTTGATCCATTGGCGGTACATCCTGCGACCAGTGCAAGCATGAATACTGCAACAAGACACAGGGATACTTTCATGAACGAATTCCATTTTGCACTCATGGTGTTCTATCACCAATTTTACCCGGGTTATTAAACGTTTTTTCGCCATAAACTATACTAATATATATACAAAAAATAGACAAATAGAGTAACATAGAGAAATCAGGTGTCTATGATAAACGGGGGATGAAGATGGAAATACGCCGGGTGCAGGTAACTGGGGGGGCATCATTTGTCGTGACGCTCCCCAAGGATTGGGCAGAAGGACAGAAGATCAAGAAGAATGATCCGGTCGGTCTCACGGTCCAGCCGGATGGAACACTTCTCGTAACCAAAAATATTACGGATGAGCCGATCCAGCGGGTAAAGGAGATTGATTGCAGTACTGCGATGGATCCGGCATTTCTCTTCCGAATGCTGATCGGTACGTACATTACCGGATTCAACATTATCCGGCTCAAGACAAAACAGCGTTTTTCACCGTTTGTCCGGACTGTGGTCCGGGACTTTACCCAGATGACTATTGGCCAGGAGGTTGTTGAGGAGACCGAGACGGTCATTACGATCAAGGACCTCCTCAACCCGGCTGAGATGCCCTTTGACAATACCGTCAAGCGGATGTTTGTCATTGTAAAAAGCATGCATGAGGATGCCCTCACAGCACTTGAGACACACAACAAGACCCTCGCACAGGATGTCATCAACCGTGACATGGATGCAGACCGGCTCAACTGGCTCATTGCCCGCCAGACAAATATGATTATGCAGAACGCGAGCCTCTCACGGAAGATGGGGATCTCCACAAGTATGGCCATGAACTATTACATGCTCAGCCGGATTATCGAACGCGTTGGAGACCATGCGGTGAGGATCGCAGAACATTCCTTACCCATCATTGAAGCCGATATCGACAAGAAGATCCTGGTCGCCGTCAAGAAGTCCAGTATCATGTCCCTTGAGATCTTCGACCGGAGCATAGTCTCGTTCTTTAATTCTGACATGAAGGAAGCTCACCGGAATATTGAGTCCATCAGTGCCCTTGAGAACATCTGCGAGGATATCAACAACATGGTCCTCAAACATGATACCATAATCGCAATCAACATCGGGTATATTGCTGAGAGTATCCGGAGAGCAGGCGAGTATGCCGGGGATATCTCTGAGACGGTCATCAACCTTCTTGTTGAAAATGAACTGGGGCCTGCCAAAACAAAGTCCGGAAAATAGATTCTCCCATCTTTCATTTTCCCTTTTTTTCGGACACTCTATTTTCTATTGGAATCCAATAAAATGAATAGAATCCCATTTTGAAAACGTGTATTTTCGTACTCCAACCGATTGTGGCGGGTGAACCGCAACAATGTCAATAATTTTTACAATGTTTGTTTTCATTGAAATTTACTACAGTATGATCTTTTTTTCCCAGCAGGAAATACACAAACCACTCTTTTTTGTGTACAGGAAATCTGTAACCGGAAATTTATCGCTGCACCTGAAACACCGGATCATTGGGGGGTCTATGATTGTCTGCGAAATTCTCATGACGTTCTCTTCAGTTATTCTGTCTAATTTGAGCATTGATCTCACCCTTTAAGGCACAAACACCCGGGTCATATTGCCTACAGGTAAGTAGGCACACCACAATATATATTTTTTGAATTTATCTATAGAATTTTTAACAAGTATGATTTTTTCGGATCTCCTGGATCCCCCGGGATGGGGAGGTGATGATGCATTTTATTTCCCATCACCCCACAAGATGCCATTAAAAAACGAGAGCGGAATCTGAGTGGTACTGGACGCACATCAAGAACGAATTACCCCCGTAGTGGAAAACCACCGGTACGGCTAAAATATTGTCGTATCCTCTGCTGGGAATATGCCAGAAGAATTGTCTTTGAAGTCAATAGAGATCACAGAATAATTCAATACCTTTCAAAATCGAAATTAAGGTATACTTCCGGCATTTGGATACATGCGGGACAGGTGCACTTTGCCAATTCTCAATGAACCGCCGGCACGTATCAGGATCCTGGCGCTGTTTTTCATTTCTATGCTGGCAGTCATGTTTGTGTTCGAGCTGGCAAAACAACTGCTCAACCCGGCAATCACCATCTGGGAATCCCATCTTATTACGATCCTGTTCACGAGTATAATTTCAGTCATCATCTTCTTTTTCTCGCTCAGTTCCCTTTACCGGGAACAACAGAGGACGAAGGATGCGCTTATCCACCAGCAGGAGGCAGAGGAGAGACTCCGCCAATCCAAAGCACAATACCGCTCGTTTGTTGAGTCTGTTGAGGATTCCATCTACACGGTTGATAATGATCTCTGCTACCTCCTGATCAATGCCCGTCACCTCGCCCGACAGGGACTCTCACCGGAAGCCTATGCCGGTAAACCATACGGGGATTTCCACTCAAAAGAAGAGACGGATCTTTTCCAAGCTCAGGTTCACCAGGTAATTGCATCGAAAAAATCCGTTCAGGACGAGTACGAAAAGAATGGTAAATTCTATCTCCGCAAACTTAACCCGGTGATTGACCCGGCCGATAAGGCGGTAACCGCAGTCACGGTTATCTCATCTGATATCACTGAAAGGAAAAAAGCGGAGAGAGATCTTGAGATCATCAATAAGAAACTCAGTCTCATGAACGAGATCACCCGCCACGATATTCTCAACCAGCTCACCGCCCTCAATTCCTATCTCTCTCTTGCCGATGAGCATACGCATGATCTCACCGCTAAAAAATTCCTCATCAGGAGCGAGCACATCGCAGACGTCATCCAATCCCAGATCCTCTTTACGCGGGATTACCAGAATATCGGGGTCGAATCTCCCCAATGGCAGAATGTTCATGCCACGATCCAACATGCCCGTATGAGCCTGAAGATCCCGCAGGTCATCGTGGAGGAGACGTGTTCAACGATAGAAATATTTGCTGACCCCCTGCTGGAAAAAGTATTTTACAACCTCATGGACAATGCCTTGCGATATGCAGGTCCTTCACCGGTTGTGCAGTTTCGGTGCCGACAGGAAAATCATTATCTGATCATCAGTTGTGAGGATAATGGCCCGGGAATTCCACGAGAAGAGAAAGAACATCTGTTCAAACGGGGATACGGAAAAAACACCGGTCTGGGTTTGTTTTTGATTAAGGAAATTCTGGCCATTACGGATATCTCCATTAAGGAAACCGGAGTACCGGGAACGGGATCCCGCTTTGAGATAGGTGTCCCGGAAAATGCCTTCCGGATAATTTCACAATAGATCCTTGTGATGCAAGGGTTACATTTTTCCAGCCCGATAACAATCGGGTTTTACATGCCCCAGATAAAATCTATAGTTATATTTATTTTATGGCGAAAGATATGATATGTTCCTGCCGAAAACAGGTATTGCAGGTTTCCTCCAATGAAAGTACGAACACGAACACGATTGATTCTCGTCGCAACACTCGTGATATTTCTGGTGGTTCTCAGTTTTATCACCCAGTCTGTGATCCTCCAGTCATTCAGGACCATTGAAGACCAGGAAACTACTGCCCATGTCCAGCGGTTTATTTCACAGCTCAACAATGAGATCGAGGATGTGGCAGCAAACTGCCGGGACTGGGCGATTCGAGAGGAAACAGCGAAATTATTGACCAGTCCTCCGGGAGAGGTGAATCCGTCACAGATTTTCCCCCCGGTCTCCATGAAAAATCTGGGTATTGATTATATTGCTGTCTATGATGCCAGCGGACATCTCATCTTTTCAGAGACCATCACCAAGGAGGGCGGGATAATCTCAACAGTACCTCCGGAACTGGATCCCATTATCCGTGACAGTATCGTCATTGAACAGATGTCGGGAGGGATTGCCGGGCGACGGGGTACCTCATCGATTGGAGATGATCCGGTGATCCTTGCCGGGTATCCGGTTCCCTACGGCAACATGTCCGATAATACTGCCGGGACTCTTGTCATGGCCCGTCTGCTGGATGAGGAACAGATTGGCAATCTTGACCAGATGCTTCAGGTTGACGGTACTCTGAAACCATATCGCGACAACAGTATCAGCGGAATACTATCTGCCGGTGATGAACAGCGGGCAAAAGATGGGGCAATCATTGTCCAGCCTCTCGGGGAGAACAAACTGGATGGCTATGCACTCATTACAGGGATCGAAAATCATCCCTCGTTCATTCTGTTGAACATCGAAACCACCCGATCGGTCTTTCAGGAAGTACAGAGGGCGATCCTGATTGTTGCAGTCGCCATCATCTTCCTCAGCATTGTGTTTTTACTGGTGGTTCAGCTCCTCCTCCAAAGATTTGTCCTCGCTCCTTTGAGCGAACTCGACAATGCCATGAAATCCATAGGAAGTTCCGGCGATCTTTCCCTGCGAATGACCGAGCGAGGGGATGAAGAGATCCTTTCGCTCACCCGGTCCTTAAACCAGATGCTCGACCAGATCCAGCAGCAGCGCGACGAGTTGCGTAACCTTCTGGACGAGATTGAGCAGCAGCGGGATGATCTCGCGGATGCCCGATTGGAACTTTCTGACAGGAACCGGGATCTCGAAGAACTGAACCGGAAGGCAAACGTCTACCTTGATATTTACCTTGATGCGATCACGTACGAAATCCTGAATGCTATTATGGGTCTTCGTGGCTATGCCGAACTGTTCAGGGATACGGTGCAGGATTCTGAGAGAAAGTTTGTTGACAAAATTATCGAGCTTGCCAAGAAGAGCAATGATGTCATCCGTAATATCGAGACCATCAGCCGGATCTACAAGAATCCTCCTGAAATAAAGGCCATCAACCTTGCCTCCATTATCGAGAAAGAGATGGGATCCCGAAAAGGTACCCGTATCATTATGGAGCACTGTAACCGGACCGTGCTGGCAAACGAGATGCTGGGCGTGGTTTTTGATAACCTTTTCTCCAACAGCATAAAGTTCGGAGGTAAAGATACGGTGATAACCGTCAGTGCACGGGACACATCCCAGGGTCTGCTGGAAATATCAGTCAGCGATACCGGGCCGGGCATTCCCGATGCAATGAAACCGCTCGTATTCGCCCGCTTTGCGCAGGATAAAGGCAGGCGCAGCAGTCACGGTCTGGGACTCCATATCGTCAGGATGCTTATTGAGAGTTATGGCGGGACGGTCCACGCAGACGATCGTATCATGGGCGAACCTCTATCAGGTGCTGCAATCCGGTTTACCCTTCACCCGACCTGACCGGGACTGTCGAAAAAAGGTAATTCTATTCCCAATCCAACATACACTGCTGCTTACAAAGAACGGGTCAGCAGGAAACATGAATGATTGCCACAAGTGGGTGGACTTCGTCTTCAATCAGATCTAAAGAAAGAAAATGGCAGGTGAATGGAATACCAAGTTGATCATTAATTAGGAGGGTTCATTTCGGCCGCTTCTTCCATTGATCGATATTCTTACAGTCATGATCGAACGGCAGCCGGTGCCGGTCACAATAGTACTTGTGACAATATTCACAGAAGAACGGGAGATAGACCTGCTCCCCACAGACAGCACAGGTCTCATGCAGGGGATATTGTTTCTTCCGGAATAATCCGGAAATGAAGCGGGTGAGCCGATTGCCGAGTCCCATAAGAAATCTGTTCGTTGTGCCGGGTAAAAAATATAGCCGGAACCGCGGGGGACGGGGGAACTGCAATGGCAGGGGTTGCTGATACCCCAACGAAGTCCTGACCGGAATGATCCGGAGTAGTTAAAAAAATTTCAGATACCGGACACGAAACCGATCAGTACCCATCTGTCAGGAAAGACTAGCGTTCCGCGCCGGTCACAAACTCGTCCGGCCGCTCATCCCGCTGCTCGTGCTCTTCAAGCAGCCGTCGCACCTCATCGTGGACCTTCTGCCGGTCCTGCACGCCCGTAAAGAGGATGCGGACACCCTCCCGGTCGTCCTTGAGATACGCGGCTTCATCGTAAATGATAAGGAGGATCTCGTCGTCCTTTCCGAAGACATGCTCTTTGTGTTCCCCCCGCATGTACCGCTCCCGCTGCTCTTTTGTCGGTGCGGCATATTTGCTGTCATAGCGAAAGATGCCCATGGCGTTCCCGTACAATCAGGATCTTCGTGAGGTATTAAGAATGCTGGCAGGGATAATTTCTGGCAATTCACTAAGGGCCCGGCATCTTGTACCCACGCGACCCCCCTCAGCCCAGAATGTTCTCACGTACTCTCATTTACGAGGTGAAAATCGCACATTTTCGCGCAAAAACCGGGAAGGGCATGGGGGGGTCGCGTGGGTACAAAAATATTTTTACGGCCAAACCCGCTCGGCCGGCACCGTATTTTTATAACGTGAAATTACGGGAACTCTTCGGATCCGGACTAACACTCTGTACCCATGCGACCCCCCCACCACGTCAGGGCCCCGGCCATCACACGGACGTGCGGCCGCGTCCATCCATAACAATGCTGCGACACTTGGGTGATCGTCTGCCGTGTCCCCGGATCGGCAGTACCGATGGTACATTCACAACCGTTATTAGTCCCGAAGGGAGATTGTTCAAACGACAGAACAAGGGTCGGGACGGGGGATTATGGCTGAACCGGAGAAGAAGAAGGCAGAACTGAAGATTTCAGGCATGCATTGTGCTACCTGTGCCGTAAGCGTCGAAGAATCCCTGTCAATGGTTGATAACGTTGCCAGCGCACAGGTGAACTTCGGGACCGAGAAGGCGCATGTTGAATTCGATCCTGCAAAAGTCTCGCTCGGCACGCTGGAGAAGGCAGTGAAGGATGCGGGGTATGATGTGGTGAACAGCGAGGCCACCCTCAAGGTCGGGGGCATGATGTGCGCCACCTGCGTTGAGACGATCGATGCCGCACTCCGGGAATTACCCGGCGTTGTCACGGTCACCGTAAACCTCGGCACCGAGAAGGCCTACGTGACCTACAACCCCTCGCTCTCCGGCATCCCCGACATGAAGAAGGCGATCGAGGATGCGGGTTACCAGTACCTCGGGATCGCGGGTGAGGTGAGCGAGGAGGCCGAGACGAAGGCACGGGATACTGACCTGCACGAAAAGTTCGTCCGGTTCATGGTAGGGTTTGCCGTGAGCATCCCGCTGATGCTCGCGATGTACGTGCCGCTCCCCATCTCCATGCAGGCGCTGGCGTACCTGATGCTCATCATCTCGACACCGGTCTTCGTCTTTGTGGCAGGCCCGATCTTCCGGGCCGCATGGATCTCCCTCTCGCACCGGGCGCTCTCGATGGACGTGATGTACGCGATGGGCACGGGTGTCGCATTCGTCGCGAGCGTGATGGGAACCTTCGGGATCATCCTCACGCATGAGTTCATGTTCTACGATACTGCGATCATGCTCGCCGCGTTCCTGATGCTGGGCCGGTATCTTGAAAGCCGGGCAAAGGGCAGGACATCGGACGCCATCAAAAAACTGGCGGGCCTGCAGGTGAAAGTCGCAACCGTGATCCGCAACGAGACCGAGCAGGAGATGCCGGTCGAGGATGTCGTATTAGGAGATCTTGTCATCGTGAAGCCGGGCGCAAAGGTCCCGGTCGATGGCGAGGTCGTCTCCGGGGAGAGTTATGTCAACGAGGCGATGATCACCGGTGAACCGGTGCCTCCGCTGAAATCCCCCGGCAGTCATGTGGTCGGGGGTACCCTGAACACGAACAGCGTGATCACGGTCCGGGCCGAGAAGGTGGGGAAGGAGACGGTTCTTGCCCGGATCATCCAGATGGTGGAAGATGCGCAAGGATCAAAACCCCCGGTCCAGCGCATCGCGGATGTTGCCGTCACGTACTTCATCCCGGCGGTCCTCATCATTGCCGCGGGATCGTTCGTACTCTGGTACTTCGTCTTCCATTCAACCGCCCTCTTTGCCCTGACCGCGCTCATCTCCGTGCTCGTGGTGGCATGTCCCTGTGCGCTCGGCCTGGCCACGCCGACCGCAGTGACGGTGGGTGTCGGGCGGGGCGCCGAGCTCGGGATCCTGATCCGGAACGGTGAGGCACTTGAGATTGCTGAGAACGTCACCACGGTGGTCTTCGATAAGACCGGTACCCTGACAAAGGGAAGACCGGAGGTGACGGATCTCGTACCGGTGGGAATAACGGAAGCGACGCTGCTTGCACTGGCTGCCAGTGTTGAGAAGGACTCACAGCATCCCCTTGCCATCGCGGTGGTGAAAGCAGCACAGGAGCGGGGAGTGACGATGGAGACCGCCACGCACTTTGATACCTTCGGGGGAAGAGGCGTTGCGGGAACAGTGCTCGAAGAGACCGTGCTGGTGGGCAACCGGGCGTTCCTTACCGAACGGTCGGTTACCATCCCCGCAGATGTTGATTCCCGCATCACAGGATTCGAACAGGACGGAAAGACTGCGGTTCTCGTTGCTGCCGGTGGCGCCATTGCCGGTGTGATCGCCATTGCCGACCAGATCAAGCCGACAACAAAGGACGCCATCTCCAGACTTCGAATGATGAAGATACACGTGGCCATGCTCACCGGGGACAACCGGCGGACTGCCGAAGCGATCGGCCGCCAGATCGGCATCGACCGGGTGATCGCAGAGGTGCTGCCCCAGGATAAGGAAGCAGAGGTCCGGGCACTGCAGGCCAAAGGAGAGATCGTGGCATTTGTCGGGGACGGGATCAACGATGCCCCGGCGCTTGCCCGGGCGGACGTGGGCATCGCCATCGGGAGCGGTACCGATGTTGCCATCGAGAGCGGGGACATCGTGCTTGTCCGGGACGACCTCATCGATGCGGTTGCTGCCATCCAGCTCTCGAAGAAAGTGATGGGCAGGATCAAGGGCAATATCTTCTGGGCGTTTGCCTACAATGCGGCACTGATCCCGGTAGCCGCCGGCATTCTCTACCCCTCGTTTGGGATTACGTTCAAACCCGAACTGGCGGCGCTTGCAATGGCGGCAAGCTCAGTCACCGTTGTCACGCTCTCGCTCCTCTTAAGAAAGTATATACCAGACGCGAAGAAAGGCTAGATCAAAAAGAGGTGTCCCATGGCCATTGATCCAATCTGCAAGATGACGGTAGATGAGAAGACGGCTAAGTTCATGAGTGACTACAAGGGAAAGAAGTATTACTTCTGTGCCCCGGGCTGCAAGAAGAAGTTCGATGCTGATCCCGCGAAGTACGCATAACAATCCGGGCGGGATCAGCCGCGCAATTGCGGATATTTCCCCAGATCTCTCTCTTTTTCCCCTGGTTTTCCGGGAATATTGATATAGGAATACCCGACAACCTTTTTCTGCACAACGATCAGCGCATCCCTAGAACATTGGGTGAATCCATGTCGTTTTATCTCATCAGTCCTGAATTCTATTCCTGGGTACTCCTCCCGCTCCTGATCTTCGTTGCCCGTATAGGGGATGTGAGCATGGAGACGATCCGGGTCATCTACATCTCCCGCGGGATCAAGTTCCTTGCACCGATCATTGCTTTTTTTGAGATCATCATCTGGCTGCTTGCGATGGAAGTGGTGATGAGCGATCTCTCGAACATTGCCAATTTCTTTGCCTACGCGTTCGGCTTTGCCACGGGGACCTATGTCGGCCTCGTCATCGAGGAGAAACTCTCGATCGGTACCGTGATTATGAGGATTGTGACGACCACGGAATCCACCGGGAAGATTGCTGCATATCTTGAAGCAGAACATTTCGGCGTCACTTCCTTTGACGCAAAAGGAACCCGGGGGGATGTCCAGATGATCATGACCCTTGTACAACGGGCAGATCTTCCGCGGATCACACAGTATATCGAGACCACCAATCCCCGGGCATTCTTTTCGATTGAGGATGTCCGGTACGTGAACCAGGGAGTCTTCAGGCCCCGGTCCGGTCATGCAATCTCTTCATTTTTCCGGTCGTTTCTCCCGGGTGGAAAGAAGAAATAATTGTCCCTGAGGTCCCGGGCAAATATGTAAAATATATAGGCCATTGAAACAAAAGAGTTGGATACGTGAATTATTTTTATAGCATTACGGGAATTACGGAGGGGACGCTATGAGAACTGAGATGCCCCTGTCCAAACCAATCCGACGGCTCCTCGTGCAGACCGAAGAGCTGCTCGATACCGAGATCTCGCTTTTGCGCCAGCCGGAAGCGGAACCCGGCGGTACCCTTGTTGATAAATATACCTACGACATCGAATCGAATGTCATCATCTTCCCCGCCCAGTATGTCGGCCTTTTAAAGGATTTCATCATCGCCAAACACTGTACCAATCTCCTGATCAAGGGTGCAGCCGCGAAGAGAAAGGAGTACCGGATCTGTTCGTACACGGAAGGCTCGGTGTACACGGGCATGCGCCAGATCTATCTCGATGCGCTCAAGGACGAGGCCAAGAAGGAGAAGAAACTGCCGGTCCAGAAACTCATCCAGATGCTCTTCATCCTGTATACGCATTTCAATGATGATATCAACGAGATCCCGTGGAATGCGATCATGAATGCCAGCGTCTATCACCGCATGCCGAAGATCAGGAAGACCCAGCTCTACCACATCATGAAGGAGAGCAAGAACGACATGGACGAGATGATGGAGCAGGAGTCGATCGTTCCCCGCCGGTATTTTGTCCTGGACAAGGCGATGTTCTATGCCCGCGACATGTTCCTTGCAAAGACCCTTCCCGCTGATGAACTGATGCCGGTATTGAACATTCCCCAGATGAAGAAGTTCAACCATCTTGAAGTGAAGGAGATGCTGACCACGCGCTGGACCCAGACTGCCTGGTACCAGTCCAAGGTCTTTGGTGACAACATGCTCGAGATCATCGACAAGCCCCTCGGCCTGGTGAACTGGGCCGAGGAACCGTCGCTCGATTACTTTTACGATCTCTATAAAGTGGGAGTCCTGATGACGGACAACCTCCTCTCCTACATGACCATGAGACAGTGGTTTACGTGGGAGACGCCAAAACACCTGCTTGAAGCCCATGATCACAAACGGGAATACGAACGCAATGCACTGAAAAAGATCTTTGGGGATCTCATCACCGATACCCTGGAGGACCTATGATCTCCTGCGGGATGATCGGGAGCGGAGGCCGGGCATGCCGTTAAAGGAAGCTGTTGAACTGTTAAGGAAAGGCATTGCATACGCTAAGAGGACAAAATACAAAGAGGCGCTTGCGTTTTATGAGAAGGCCATCTCTCTGGATCCAAAATATCCGGAAGGATTTGTCCTCCGTGCCTCGGTCTATATTGAGACCGGAAGATACCAGGAAGCCTTAGCGGACTGCAACAGGGCGTTATCATTGGATCAGAACTGTGCCGATGCCTGGTCCAAGAAAGCGCTGGCGCTGTTTTACCTCGAGAAATACGAGGAAGCAGTACTCGCAGGTACCCGGGCAACGAGCCTGAATGGCAACGATGCGGGGGCATGGTACGTGCTGGGGGTCTGCCTTGAGGAGACCGGGAAAAGCGATGAGGCCCAGACTGCCTACGGCAGATCCCTGGAACTGGAGATCATTCTCGATATCCAGGCAGAGAGTAAAAAGATCCGTAAATAACCTTTTTTTACGCCGGAGATCGTCCGATCAGGTATACGATCGAAAGGATTATCCAACGTTGCACCAATGAAAAATTAAACAGAGGAATCCGTATGTTGTCAAAAACCATGGAAGATGCACTCAACCGGCAGATCAACCGCGAGTTTTACTCATCCTATCTGTACCTGTCCATGTCCGCATATTGCGAGACGGTGACCATGAAAGGCTTTGCCCAGTGGCTGAAAGTCCAGGCAAAGGAAGAGCATGCCCATGCCATGAAGATCTACGAGTATGTGGTCGCCCGCGGCGGAAAGGTAACCCTCGATACCATTGAAGCCCCCAAGGGGAAATGGACTACGATTGGCAAGGTCTTTGAAGAGGTTTATTCCCACGAACAGAAAGTGACCGGTATGATCAACAATCTTGTCGATCTTGCGATCCGGGAGAAGGATCATGCCTCGTTCGAGATGCTCCAGTGGTTTGTCAAGGAACAGGTCGAGGAGGAGAACCAGTCCGGCGAGATCCTTAACCAGATAAAGATTGTCGGCGATGTGCCGGGACATCTCTTCTACCTCGATCATCACCTTGCAAAGAGGGAATAATCTCGTCTCTTTTTTTTCTGTTATTGTTCATAAGGGCAGAAGATTAAAATTCCACCCTGCCGATATCCTGATTACGTATTCTCCCCCGTGAATTATATCCGGGACGTGATGGTGAACCATGAAGAGCCCTGTATATTTTGCCAACCTGCGTGCATTCTCGGATAAGGAATGCACCACGGAAAAAGTGAAGCGCCTGTTCGATCGTGCGGGTTTCTCAGCGTGTATCCATCCCCAGGACAAAACCGCCATCAAGCTGCATTTTGGCGAACTGGGAAATGACGGGTTCATCAGCCCGGTCTATGTCCGGCAGGTGGTTGAGAAGGTCAGGGCCTGCATGGGCCTCCCGTTCCTGACGGATACCAACACCCTCTATCTCGGCAGCCGGTCCAATGCGGTGGAACATATCGGTACGGCGATCCGGCACGGGTTCGATTATGCGGTTGCCGGTGCCCCGGTGATCATCGCTGACGGACTGACCGGCCAGAATATCCTCCCGGTGACGATCGACAAGAAGCATTTTTCCAGAGTCTCGATTGCCGGGGATATCGTATCCGCCGACAGCATGATCGTGCTCAGCCATTTCAAGGGCCATATCGTCTCCGGCTTCGGGGGAGCGATCAAGAATCTTGCCATGGGGTGTGCTGCACCGCAGGGAAAACGGGACCAGCACCATGCCCGCCCGTTCACCATTCCGGAGAAGTGCACCGGTTGTGCATCGTGCATGAAAGTCTGCCCAAAATCATCGATAAAGGTAGTCAGGAAGAAATCCATCATTGACCTTGCCACCTGTATTGGCTGTTTTGAGTGTATGCACGCCTGCCCGGAGCATGCGATCGACATCGACTGGGAGACCGAGATCCCGGTGTTCATGGAGCGGATGGTGGAGTATGCCTACGGTGCCGTGAAAGAGAAAACAGGGCGGGTCGGGTATCTCAACTTCCTCATACGGATCACACCGGATTGTGACTGTTTCCCCTTCAGTGATGCACCCATTGTACCGGATATCGGAATTCTTGCGTCCATGGATCCCGTATCAATTGATGCCGCCAGTTTCGATCTGGTGAACCGGCAGCAAGGGTATGCGGACTCCCTGCTCGCTACCCATCATGAATGCGGTGCCGATAAATTCTCCGGTGTCCACGCCAACACGGACGGGTACCGGCAGTTACGGTATGCCGAGGAGATCGGTATGGGATCCACAGAGTACGAGCTGATTCAGATTTGAATGGGGAATGCACAACACCCGACTCTGAATTGCCCGCGAAAAAAATTCCGGTTGAACGCGCTCAACCCTCTGAATCCTCTTTTCCACTGAACACTTAACTCTGAATCGCTGGTTAATTCAGCGGAGTCGTAATAAAAAACGCTCTCATCTTACGATAATTAAAAAATTACTTGGGGGGTTTAGGTGACTGGAGCTGGATCTCCCGGATAATTTCCCGGTGGAAGACGAGCAGCATGTCACTGATCATGCCGAACATGAAGATCTCAATACCCACCACAATGAGGAGTACGGTAAGGATGGTGAGGGGGATATGCTCGATGTGCCCGGCGGGGTTGAGCCATTCCAACAGGACATAGACGCCCACGAGAAACCCGAGCAGGGAGGTGAATATACCCATCATCCCGAAATAGAACATCGGGTTGTTGACCCGGGCGAGACGGTAGATGGTGCTGACGATCTTTATGCCATCATGGAAGGGAGATAATTTTGTGGCAGTTCCCGGCCGCATGGAATATTTGATGGGAACAACCATCACCCGCTGGCCATTGCGTACGGATTCCACAGAAATCTCGGTCTCGATCTCAAACCCTTTCTCGGTCAAGTGCATCTGCTGGATGGCCAGCTTGGTAAATGCCCGGTACCCGGAGAGGATATCGTGCAGGTCCCGGCTGTGGGCGATCTTGAAGAGCATGTTGAGCATATGGTTGCCAAAGAGATTGAGCCGGGAGAACGAGCCCTCTTCTGCATTGATCAGACGGTCACCAATGACCTGATCGAACCCGAGGAAGAGCGGGGTCAGCATCTTCTCTGCATCCCGTGCGGAATAGGTCCCGTCGCCATCGAGCATGAGGATGTAGGGCTGTTCAATCACCTCAAATGCTTCGATGATGGCATTACCCTTCCCCTTCCCCGACTGGGTCCGGACATTTGCACCTGCCTCGCGGGCAAATTTGACGGTATTATCTGAACTTTTGCCGTCAATAACGAGGATATGGTTATAGCCAAGCGCCTTGAATTCCTTCACAATGCCGGCAATCGTGGGGCCTTCATTCAGTGTGGGAATTAAGATACAAACCTCATCCTTGTTGAACTTCATTGGGTATAGTATTTTTAATCGGGTATCATAAGTGCTTCTATGCATCTGCCCAAAAAAGGGCTGCGAATTCTGGGAATTGCTGAAAGTTATTCCGGAAGAACTCATTCCCTCCTTGCCGGGGTGGTGATGAGAAAGGATCTTCGTATTGACGGGTTTACATTTGGAACCGTGCAGGTCGGCGGGATGGATGCAACCGATACTATCCTTGCGATGATCGCAGATCTGAAGAGACGGGATCTGAATGCGATCATGCTCTCGGGGTGCGTGATCGCGTGGTTCAATATCATCGATCCGGAACGAATCTTCGATGAGACCGGCATTCCGGTGATCGGGGTGAGTTATGAGGAATCTTCAGGACTCAATGACGAGATCCGCACACATTTCCCCGGAGATACGGTCCGTCTCGCGGCCTATCAAAAACTGGGGGAGAGGAGCCCGGTTGCAATGCATACGGGAGAGACCCTGTATCTTCGCTCATGGGGGCTTTCCGTACCGGATGCGTCACGGCTCTGTAACGACTTCCTGTCTGAGGGCAGTATTCCGGAACCCTTGCGGGTGGCCCGGCTCTGTGCCCGAAGACTGTCCGGATATACCGGTTGGAAGATCGCAGCCGATAAGACAAACGATCCTTGCCTTCAAGGGTGATTTCAAATAACTGGGGGGAAAAGTGATAGATGGATAATCACATTCCAGAGGATGTTGTACGCTATGACGCAGACCGTTAAACTTGCACGATGGGTATGCCTTGAATGCCATTATATTTACGATCCCGAGAAAGGCGATCCAAAACAGGGAATTCCCCCGGGAACCCCGTGGGAGAAAGTCCCGGATACGTGGCGTTGTCCTGAATGCAAGATTCTCAAAGCAAAGAAAGGCGTGTTCAAGCGTTTAGACGATTGAAATATTCATCCATCAATTCTCTTGTTTTAGTGTCCGTGTGCGGAAATGTGTCGCGCGAGATGAGCTGGTTTGTGGTTTTATCATAGATCTCAATAGTAACGCGATCACCTTGATGAATGGTATGATCGCTGTAATCTATTGCCAATACTGCTCCCGAATACCAATAGGCATCATGGTTCTCGCGTCTTCCTTGTGAGCCTACGAGCTTTTGGACACCGTAATGATGTACGGAACTGATAAGCTCGTAGTTATTCAAGGTGGGGAGTTCTGCGGGAATGCGATTGTCATTGACATACGTAAAGGCATACAGATTCCAGTTTTCATATGCCATGGTGTCGGTATTTTTAAGGACAACATAACTGGTTTCAGTCATCCCGTCTTTTGTGTGCTGGATGTCGGTGATCTCAAATACGCATGGAATCCTTTGATCGGACAATGAAATCTGATACTGGAGCAGGAGGAGCAAGACAATCGCTGCTAACAGGATGACAATAATAATTATCAGGATCTGTCCGACATGATGTGAGAACGCGGAATCCGATGGATGGGGCACAATATGCATTAAATAAATATATTAAAAAATATTGTGAAGTTATTTTATTGAAAATAATGGGTGATCGATCGGAAATACTGGTGTTGAACTGTGTATTAAATTTCTTGAACTTACGAAAACACCGGTCGAAATAGGAGAATTATGGTAACCACGAAACATGAACATAAATATCTCCGGGGCACATTTTTTCAGTAATATAGGATCTCATATTCCGGGACTGTTCCTGATGTCTTCTCCCCCCGATTCTGCAACCCGGACTTCTCAGGAAACCTGCCGGGAGTTCTATTTTAAAGGGCTCTCGAGCGGACGGAACGGAATGCATGAAGAAGCGCTGGATCTCTTTGCCCGCGCACTGGAGGCAGATCCCCATTTTGCACCGGCCTTGGTGGGCCGGGGATTTGCCCTGGGAAAACTGGGACGGTACGAGGAAGAGATCGGATGCTGCGATCAGGCCCTTGCCCTTGATCCTCTCTGCATCGACGCGCTGAACAACAAGGCATTTGCCTTAGGGGTTCTTGGCCGGTTTGAAGAGAAAGTTGTGTGCTGCGAACGAGCATTGGAGATCGATCCAGAAAATGCAGCCGCATGGAACAATAAAGGTGTAGCTCTTGGAATGCTGGGGAGATATGAATCGGAGATCCATTGCTGCGATCGTGCTCTTGCATTCCGGCCAAAATATCTTTCCGCATGGGTAAACCGGGGATTTGCATGCGGGAAACTGAGACGTCATGAGGATGAGATCGCGAGTTATGATCGTGCACTGAAGATCTACCCGCGGTATCTGACTGCTCTCATAAGAAAGGGAAGAGCATTGATCCTGCTAAAACAATACCGGGATGCGGCAGATGTGCTTCGGCAGGCGCTTGAGATCGAACCGGCTCATGCCAGAGTGCTCTACCTGAGGGGTCTCGCACTTTCATCGGCAGGGCAGCATGATGATGCAATCCCACTCCTTGAAAAATCCCTGAAGATTGATACTTCCAATGCCGATGCGTGGGTGGTCTTGAGTAACTCCTGTTTCCTCTCGGGCAGGCTTGAGGAATCTGCCCGGGCGTTCGACCAGGCCTACTATATCGATGTCAAGGATGTGCGGACAGGGATTGTGAAGGGTATGTCGTATCTTAAAACCGGGAAGTTTGATGATGCCCTTCACGCGTTCTCAGATGTGCTGGGGATCCTGCTCCGATAATTCTCTTGCAATTGAATGATCGCAATGATCCGCTTTTTTATGTCTGGTTCACGTACAGAGATGCATGGATGTTGAGGAGTATGCCCGCCGGGGGATCGCGAAGGGAATGGATGAGCGCACCCTTGAAGAAGATCTCGTCGACCATATTCTCCAGATAAAAAATACCCGTGCAGATTATGCCTCCCTGTTCGCCCGCGCTGTGATTGAAGAGGTGAAGAATACGCAAGGGCTTACCGGTGATTTTTTTTCCTACGACACTGCGGGTGTCGGCATGGGCGAGTTTGGGGTGGGCTCCCGGGGCAAGGGGGATTTTTTTGCACACCGCCAGATTGCCCGGATTATCGGGAAAACGTCCGCATCGGTCGGCGTTGACGAGATGGACGATGCCGGCGCGGTGATGTCCGACGGCGGGAAGTACATCATCTGTACGGTTGACGGCATGCACTCACGGCTCTCCGACTACCCGTTCCTGGCCGGGTTCCATGTCACCCGGGCAACGCTCCGGGACGCGTACGTGATGGGAGCCAGACCCATCATGCTCTTCTCTGATATCCATGTCGCGGATGACGGGGACGTGGCAAAGATCTTCGATTATACGGCCGGCATCACCACGGTTGGCGAGGCAATGAACGTCCCGCTCGTGACCGGTTCTACCTTACGTATCGGGGGCGACATGGTGCTCGGCAGCCGCCTGACCGGATGTGTCGGGGCGGTGGGGGTGGCAGAACATCTCACGGCCCGAAAGGCAACGAGCCAAGGGGATGTTCTCTTAATGACCGAAGGTGCCGGTGGCGGGACGATTGCAACCGCTGCGATCTATTCCGGATTCCCGGAGGTTGTCGAACAGACGATCAACCTGAACTTCCTGACAGCCTGCGAGACCTTAATGAAGAGCCCGGTATTTACGCAGATCCATGCCATGACCGATGTGACGAACGGCGGGCTTCGTGGAGATGCCTTTGAAATGGCGGAGACCGCGAACTGCCGGATCGTTATTGACGAAGCCGATATTGGCAGTCTCGTCCAGCCGCAGGTGAAGGAGATGCTCGAAGCCCTGAAGATCGATTACCTGGGCGTATCCCTCGATTCGCTCCTCGTGGTTGCACCAAAAGCAGCGGCCGGGGAGATCTGCCGCGTCATCAGATCGGCCGGCGTCACTATGAAACAGGTTGGTCACGTGGAAGTAGGAAAAGCCGAGGCCGTGCTCCGGGTGGACGGGAAGGATCACGACTTCTCCCCCCGGTTCCGTGAGTCTGCATATACTCCGGTCAAGAAAGTGGTGGATACAGAAACCCGGGACTTTGATGAGATGAAGGCCGCAGTCCTTCGGGCATCAGAGTCTGCAATTAAGAAAAAAGAGCGGGTCTTAAGCCGGCTGAAACAAAAGGCCCGGTAACCGGTTCAGTCGGCGGGTTTCTTCCCGCTGACAAAAATGTTGAATGCAAGCTGGGGTATTCTCTTCTCAACGAACGGTTCGATCTGGCTTGCAAGTTTGTACACGGGATCGGCCATATCGATATGGGCAAAGGAGCACCAGCGGATGGTGATATCGTCAAACCCGGTTGCATCGAAAAGTGTGCGCATCTCCTCCTCGTCATAATAGTGCTCCCCGAAATTTTTCATCACAACGTGTTTCACATGTATCTTCTCGCTTAACTCGTAGAGCGCCGGAATACCCTTGGTAATCAGTTTTTTTCCGAGTGTGCAGATGGCAATAGATCCCCCCGGTCGCAGCACCCGGAATGCTTCAGACAACATCTGGTCAGGATCCCTCACATAACTGAAGACCAGCAGGCTGGAGATCCCGTCAAACGAGTTATCTTTGAAGGGGAGTGTCTCCCCGTTACCGACCGCAAATGCACAGGTGTCCAGACGACACCGGGCCCGTTCGATCATCCTGCTGCTGATGTCAAGACCCACCGCCGTACCGCCGGTCTTTAAGTATTTCTCGATGAAGAGCCCGGTACCGCACCCGATATCCAGCAGATGACCCTGTTCCGGGAGGGCCTTGATGAGGTAGCTGCTGATGTGGGTGTGATAATGCCTTCCCCGGTGGCAATCGTAATGATGGTCGTAGGTATCGGCAACGGAATCGTAATGACTGCGGATCTTATCCTGCCTGATAGTACTCATAGAAAATGCTCCCGGATTTCTGTGGCCAGTGCCCCGACCTGCAGGTATTCGTTATTCGCATGGTGCATTCGCACCTCCGCGTTGGCAAGTGTGACGGTGAGGGCTGGGTGATTATACTCTCGCTTGAGAATGATACGAATCTCAGAGAGTACCTCCGCTCCCGAGAGCCCGTAATCGATCATCAGGGATTCAAGCTGGCGAGTTGCACCGGTGATATCGCCGCTCTTGATCGATGATATGGCAAGCGACGAGATTGTTGCAGTCTCCGATTGCGAGATCAATGAGAGGTCCCTGCACGACCCGGTCTCCAGTGCTACCTGAAGGAGCAGGATTGCCCGTCGCATGTCACCCTTGGCTGCTTCCACAAAGAGATCGAGGTCATCATCTGAGCAGGTAGTATTTCCCGGGTATTCGATCTCTCTGATCGTTTTGAGGTGGGTGAAGAGAATCCGGTGTTCGAGCGGTGCAAAGAAGAGGGGGAGGCACCGGGAGGTGACGGCCGGGATGATAGCGCTCTGGTTTGTGGTAGAAAAGATGAACCGACAAGTGTGACTCGTCTGTTCCATGATCCGCCGCAGTGCCTGCTGGGCATCGCGGGTCAGGGCATGGGCATCCTCAAACACCAGCAGTTTGAACTCTGCATCAAGGGGACGGAGTGAGGCATACCACTTGAGAATATATTTGAAGTTCGTGATCAGCGACTGGTTCTTCTGGAACAGGTGGGCATACCGGTCATCCTGTTCAAGGAGCGCCTTTCCCTGCGAGAAGATATCGGCTGTCTGGAATATGGTGGTATTCTGTTCCCAAGTCTCTCTGTAGAGATCCTTGGAAAAGCATTCGATGGCCGTGCTCTTTCCTGTGCCATGGGGCCCTGTCAGGATCAGGTGAGGTACGGTTCCCGAAGCGGCAAAGGATGAGAGGTGCCGGAGTACCGCATCCTGCCCGAGGATCTCGTTTGATGATGCAGGGCGGTATTTTTCAGTCCATAGCATGGGATAACCTCTCCGTCATTTCACGTATTGCCTCGGACAAAAGATAATGGTTATTTACTGTTGCAAGGAGTTCCCGACATTCCCCTTCTGTAAGACTGGTGCAGGCCTTTGTTATTTCCGGTACAGCCCGGGTAAGTTCATCGATAATCGTGAGCGTGGCCTGTTGTGCGGTACGTGACAGGGGATTGAGATCGATGGCAATGACTTTTTTCCCCATTGCCACAAGGGCCTCACAGCGATCACCATCTTCCAGCGGGACTAGGATCACATCGGCCGAGAACATCCCCTCTCTCCGGCACCATGCCCGGTCATGGGAGAGAGGAAGCAGTTGCTCTGCCGTGCCGGAGAAGACCGTTGCCCCGGCGTCTCTGAGTATCTTCTCGATTTGTTCCACGCGTTGTTCAGTCCGGTGGAACAGATTCACTTCGACAAGCGCCCCACATGCCTTCTGGAGGTCTGCAATCTCTTGTGCTGCAAGGGCCGCTGTGTTCCCGTTGACTGAAAGTACCGGGTGTTCTGCCGAGAGCAACAGCGCCGCGGCAATCCGCTCTGCAAAATGAGCGCTCGCGGTGGTTCGTTCGCCCAGCAGGTAATCGAAGGCCTCCCCCCGGCCGTGAGCGGTCAGACCTTCCATTGCGACAATCCCCTCACGGGCACAATCAGCAAGTCGTTCACGGGTGACGAGAGACTTGTATCGGGGGTGATCGGGAGGAATCATGGCAGGTCTCCAATAATTCGTGTACCATGATGGGCGATCGTGCATTCGTATACGCGGCCAAATTCTGAAAGGAGAACTCCTGCTTCAGGTCCGCAGGCAAACACCCCGTTCCCCAGCATGGTCATGCTTGCCGGTATCCTTTCTTCTGCACAGTGCTCAAGCACCATCTCGACATTCTGCGTCATGAGTCCGCTGTCTTGTGCAAACTGCCGGGAAATTTGGAAGAATTCCTGAAGGGTTTTTGGGGATTGTAGCGGAAATGCCGCGCTTACCCGGTCCATCTGCTCTTGCGAGCCCAGCACGGTCGGCGTGTGGATGGGCCCGAAACTGATGGCAAAGATTGGAATCTCCTGGTCGAACCGCCGTTCAATCACTGCATCAACACCGGGGCCGCGTCGTACCACCCACCCCCCGTTCTGGCATGCAGCAACATCCCCAAGCCCGGTGCGGTGGGTCACTTCAGCATTGTGGGCAATCTGGGCAATCTGATGATTGGTCATCTGCAGTTCATAGAGTCGGTTTATCGAGGTCAGGGTGGCAAGGAGTGCTGCAGCCGAGAGCCCGAACCCGGCACCGATGGGGAGGGTGCATTCGGTGACAACAGAAGCAGTGATACCAAGTTCGCGGATAACTGATGACAACAACGGGGATTCTCTGGCAACCGTCTCTTTCTTCCTCGATATTGTGATGTGGTTGACAAGTATGGAGGTTACATCTGCTTTTTGTACGGTGGCAGTGACTCCTTGGGAGATTACGACGCCGGCACCGATGCTGCCGGTTTTTGCAATCGTGGTACCATGAACACGTTTGAAATACCCGGATATATGTCCCGGGCAGAATGCTGTGACAGAAGCAGGTTTCATGGCAATCCCACTGAGTACTTAGTATAGGTGTTCCGATCATTAAGGAATTGTGACCATGAATGCGGTGTCAGAACCCGGATGCCGGGCATGATCCCCCCGATCACATCATGAAAAATATTCCCGGCACACTGGTCATGTTTTGCATGCACTGAGGATCTCGTGCCAGATCCTTTCTGCGATCTCCTCTTTTGTGCCAGTGATCCGCAGGGAAGACTTCCTGCCCAGCAGTTCATAATCCCCTATCGTGCTGCCCATGGTTTCCGGATGGTTCAGCAGCACAAATGCAGCGCCCTTTTTGATCAGGGTCTTTGCCGCTTCTTCCGGTCTTCTGCCGATCTTGAATGCAATAGTGAATGGGGCATATTTCTTCATCACGTCATCTAGCAGTTTGGGTAGCGGCACCAAGTTGATCTGCGCTGGCGCCCCGCTTGCGATCTTCCCCTCTGTTTTCTTGGGTGCAAAATCTGAGATTGCAGCGGCGCTGATGTAGATATCGGTGCTGTGGTGGTCCTTGAGGTGCCGGAGCACTGCCGACCGCATCTCCCCGGAGGTCTCAACATGGATGTTGTTCACGCCCGGGAAGGTATCGCTGTGAATTACCGTGACCTCTGCACCAAGACGGAAGGCCTGGAGAGCAAGTGCTCGTCCCATCAGCCCGCTGGAACGGGTGGAGAGAACCCGTACATCGTCCACGGGCTCGCGGCACGGTCCGCTGGTGATAAGCACGCGTTTTCCCGCAAGCGGCCGGCCCAGCAGAGCACGCTCTGCGGCAAGGACAATCTCATCAGTGTCCGCAATCTTGGCTTTTCCCTCTTCAATACGGGGAGCAAGAATTGTAATTCCCCACGTCTGGAGTTTCTTGATATTGTCCTTGAGGGCCGGATGACGGAACATGCTGTGATGCATGGCGGGGACAATAACAACCGGCATACCGCTCCCGATGGCCGTTGTGGCAAATGTGGTCACCGGTGTGTCGTCAATCCCGTATGCGATCTTACTGAATGTATTGGCCGTACAGGGTGCAACCAGCAGGAGATGGGCGCTCCCCTCATCGCCGCAATAGGTGACATGTTCAACAAGGCCAGAGATTGCAGTGATGGTCGGCCGGCCGCTGGCATAGGTGAGCGCCGCAGGCGATATGATACCGGCCGCTGCTTCAGATATGACAACCTGAACCTCGGCACCTTTTCGCCGGAGTGCATGAATGAGTTTCACTCCTTCAACAGCGGCAATACTTCCGGTCACGGCAACGACAATCTGCTTTCCTGCAAGGGTCTGGACATTTGTCATCCAATCACCACATCCTGCACAACATGCCATGCATGCGGGCGGTATTTCTTTACTTTATGTACCTGGATGGTGGCAGAAAAACCTGCTCCTTCCATGCAGTCCCGGATGCTCTCAACTGCGGGACCAATACTGTGAACGTGGAGGATACTGCCGATTTTTACATGGGGGAGTGTGGTGGGCAGCATTGTTACTGCATCGAAGTGTCCCATTATAATCCGGTCATAGGTTCCCTTCAACGATTCACGGCAATCCCCAAGTGTTGTCGTGACCTGCTGGGTAAACCCGTTGCAGCGGATATTCCGCTCCAGGTACCCGAAGGCCACGGGATTTATCTCAATCGCGTGAACGTGAGCCCCGGCACCTGCCACCGGTAGGGTGAAGTACCCGATGCCGGCAAACATGTCGGCAACACGCTCACCACCGCTACCCTCGCGAACAAGAGCGGCGATACGTGCCTTCTCGTCCCGGTTCCCCGGTGAGAACATCACCTTCTCCGGATCGAGATAATAGGTATACCCGCTCTCCTTATGGCAGACTTCACCGGCTGTACCCCAGAGAAGTTCGGTCTTCGGGGTCCGGGTAATGTCCTGGAGGGCTTCGATCCAGAGTACCCCGCGCGGGTGGCGGAACCGGATCAATTCCTGGAGTGTGGTTTCAGATGGTTTTTCCCCGTGAATCACCGCGACATCGCCCATCATATAATAGCCCGTTCCGGCATAGGGTGCACGCTCGGGGATCTCCGCATCGTACGATTCGCCCGACATTACCGGAACCCATGCCACAGTACCCTCAACATACGGGCTTCGTTCCGGATCGATCCAGTCCGCATTGCCAAGGAGAGGGAGATCTTCCTTTGCAATCTTTCGTACCTGCATGGACTACCTTACTAGGAGGAGGTGGTCACCATCCCGCAGGAAGTTGACACGCTCACCCGCGCATATCCTCATCCATGACGGCGTTGCGAGGTCTATGGTGCTGCTTGAGACCGGATCGAGAATGCCGATACCCGTCGTGTCCGCGTAGACTACAAGGGCTGATTCCGCGTTACGGGAGTTGCCGACAAGTCGGATAATATCTTCTTCCCTGACAGACTTCGCGGTTCCGTCACGGAGATCGGTGGCGCGCACATGATGCGCTTCGATCCGGTCGACCTCGTAGTATCGTTTTCCTGCGGCCACCACATCGTGTTTCTGGTAACGGGGGAGCCGCACGGAATAGGTGATCCGGAACAACTGACGACCATTCTTCTCACCAACGAGTTTCGGGTGCGTAGTGTATCGCCCGCCAAGGTTCGCAACAATCCTCTGGGATATGAGCAGGCCGATATGCTGGGAACCGATGATGATGTCAATGCCATCATGGATCTCATTCATGTCAGAGATAAATGACAATCGCTCTCCACCTGACTGGAGTGTATCTTCGATCTGCTGGGCAATCGATGCCGACAATTGGATCTCATAGGTACTTGGAATACGGCCCTCGGCCCTGACCTGCACGATCCCCTCGTAATAACTTCCGCTGATGCGGTTGCACCGGTCACACTGCTCCTTGTGCCAGATGATCTCGGTTGAACAGGTTCCTTCGACCGGTTTTTTGTACAACGTGCCCCGGACGACAAGGGAAGCACGGGATCGGTTCACGGTCAGGTCTTCGATCGATCCTGATATCTCGGGTTTTTTTACATCAGGATGAAAATGTACCGCTTCTTTGGCAATTTCCGGTCCCAGTTCTTCCCGGCTTCTTGTATTGTCGGTCCATGTGTTGACCTGTTTTATTGCACCGCAGCTGGGGCAGTAAACGCTGGTAACCCGGGTATCGCAGGTAAACCACGGGGTATTCCCGATCCTGCACTCCCGGCACAAACCATCGGTCTCAGAAGGTTTGCCACATTTCGGGCAGAAATTATCACGGATACTCATAGTTGGTAGATCTGTGCGTGCGGCACGGTGTTGATCATAATGCATTCGGATCGAGTCAGGAGTCCCATACTGATGGCAATACTGACTGCCCGCTCCCCCATCAGGTTCGCATTTCCCGTTCTCTTCAGGGCAGCCCGCACCTCCTCTTCCGTAGCCGGCACATTCCCGTAGAATGCTTCCATTACGGCAACCGATACCGTTATAGTGTCGTTGCTTATTGTTTTGTTGATCAGTTCGCGATCGCAGACTGCCACCACATCCCCCGTATTTGGGGAACGGTGAATCTTGAGAAACATTGATCATCCATTGTCGGTCAGGAATAAAAAAGGTGAGTTCATGTCAGCAGGGATCTTCACTGCAGCTGGATCGTCACGCCATACACCCGGCCAATGGTCTCCGCATGGATGCGGAAACAGTCCTCCGTGGTCATACAACCGGAAGAGACAAGCTTGTTGGTGTAACGGGGTACGGACTTCGGGCCAATGACCGCCCCTGGCCGGGCATTCTCATCCATGTAATCGCTCTCCATTGTGAAGGGGATTTTTGTATGGATCATATCCGGGATCGCCTCGTGTTTTGCGATCAGGGATGGGTGGAGTGGGGTATCCGGCGCCCCATAGTGTTTCACAACCCGTTCCACGGGTATGCCGGCATGGCGCGCCATTTCGGCGATATCGGTACATGGCCCGGTCTCAGCATGTACCTGAAGAGCACATCCGCAATCGGCAGCGCATGAAAGGGCATGAGAGAGCACATCGTTCGATGCCGCAAGCAGTTCCGGGCTTACGTCATAATGTGGGCGCCCGCTTTTTA
Source organism: uncultured Methanoregula sp. (assembly GCA_964592875.1). Taxonomy (GTDB): domain Archaea; phylum Halobacteriota; class Methanomicrobia; order Methanomicrobiales; family Methanospirillaceae; genus Methanoregula. The sequence goes on along the minus strand of CAZQGG010000004.1, from coordinate 78,939 downwards.
AGGCAACGGCGGTCCCCTCCTGAGCATATCGGGCCGCACAATCGATCCCTCCTTTCATGACGATCACTGCTTCTGACAGTGACATCCGCTCCGTGAGCCGGGTAATCTCAGCCGGGTGGACGCCGAGAATGGTGTACGCGGTGACACCGGTCTCCTGAATCAGTGCTGCGATCCTGATGGTCTCATCGAAGACCTGTCGGTAGTCATTGCCGGTTGTCGGGTGAACCCCCAGGGACCACGAGGGCTTGGAGACGAGGAAAAGGTGGGTGCCACCGGCCCGGTAAAAATCCTTAACCGCCTCCATGCCCCGGCCATTGACCGGATCGATATGGATATGGTCGTCAGTGACGGGGTATGGAGGGGATATCATGGCATTCCACTATCTTCATTAAGGGATATCCTCCGTCCGGTGCAAGGCAGGCCTTACAATAGGAGAACCCCACACGGGTGATGATCTCCACGTTGAACATCATGCCGGAGAGTTCACTGTAACCGAAGATATTCTCGGTCATACGATCCCGGTCAAGCCGGACGGTGATCTCCTCAACAAACGGCTGGAGGATCACCGCACGCTCGATCGCTGTCTCAATACTTGCCGCAGATGCGCGTGAGATCGGCGTTCCCACCCACTGGTGGTAGAGCGCGCCGAGTTTGATCGCAGCTTCAAATATTGCCTGCTCCCTGTCGCTAACCATAGGTCATCTCCTTAAATCAACTGGATGATACCGGACTTCGGCTCCATGGCCTCACCATGACGGAGCAGCATGTCAATGCCCTCCTTCACTTTCTCGCGGGGGAAGCCTTTGGAGCTCACGGCCTCGATCACCTGCTCAATACCGGCCCTCCGTCCTTCACCACCGATATCGCGGATCGCATCCTTGATGACTCTCACAATATCCCGTTTCTCTTTGGATATGCCAGTCACGATCTTGTCGATATCAAAGTTCCCGGTCTTGGCATCATAGGCAATCTGGCGCAGGCATGCATCGACAATGTGGATAACACGTTCTGCATCACTGGGCTCAATGGTGTTGGAGAGGCGGATGCGTGCACTTGCTTCCGCAAGCCGGACAAGTGCTTCGAGCTGACGGGCAGTGACCGGAACGGGTTTATTCGGTTCGGCAATGCCCCTGAGTTTCAGGTAGTAGGTGACAAGGGCCTCACGGGCCTCCTGCGAGATGATCGGGAAACAGGAGCGTTTTGCATATGCCACGTACTTCCGGAAGAGACCCGGCTCAATATCCGGCATGACCGGTGCCAGCTGTTGCTGGATGTACTCATCCGTGACCCCCGGTATGGGTGTCTTCTTGTGCTGCGCGATCAATTCTCCGGTACTGTGGGCCTTGAGGATGTGCTCGGCAATAGCAAGATCCCTCTTCTGATCCGGCTGGTCGGTCATGATGAAGATCAGGTCAAAACGGGAGAGCAGGGACGGGGGCATATTGATCTGTTCTGATATATCGCCAAACATATCGAACCTGCCGTACTTCGGGTTGGCTGCCCCGAGGAGGGCACACCGGGATTTCAGGGTAGCGGTGATCCCGGCCTTGGCAACGCTGATGGACTGCTGTTCCATTGCTTCGTGCAGGGCCGACCGGTCCCCTTTCTCCATCTTGTCCATCTCATCGACTGCTGCGACACCCATATCGGCAAGAACCAGCGCACCGGCCTCCAGGGTCCACCGCCCTTCACCGAACTCATCTTTCACAGCAGTTGCGGTCAGTCCTGCAGCCGTGGATGACTGGCCGCTGGTGTAGATTGCACGGGGGGAGAGTTTGACCACGTAACGCAGGAGCTGACTCTTTGCAATACCGGGATCCCCAATTAAGAGAACGTGGATATCCCCGCGGAGGTGGCTGCCATCCGGCATCTCCTTGGCGATTCCCCCGAACAACTGGAGCGCGATGGCCTGCTTCACATCTTCGCTGCCATAGATGGTGGGAGCGATGGAGTGGGTGATCATGCGGTAGATCATCGGGTCCTTGCTCAGGCGCTGGATCTCATCCTCCGCATTCTCGTCGATCTCCACCTCCTCAAACTCCTTCTCTGCAACCTCGATGGAATTGCATTCAAGGAAGATGTCAAAGACCGTACTCTTCTCACCTTTGACAACCCGCTGCATTGAACGGAGAATGCCGTTGATGATCACCCGGTCCCCGGGTGCTACTGTTCCGGAGAGGTCGTCGGTTACATCAACATCGAGTGTCTGGGGCTGCTCGCCACCGCGCAGACCCTCCGGGGATTCCTGAATCCGCAGTTTCTGGGAGTCCACGAACTTTGACCGCTTGGGAACCAGTTCAAGTTTCTTGAAGGTACAGCCGTCAGTGGCACATCCTTCCGGCTCGATGAACTTCCCGTATTTCTGTTGTTTTACCGTGAAATGGCCAGCCGGGCACCGGAAGACGGCATCGATAATGCGGGGCCGGACTTCCGTGGTTTTCCGCAGAATGCCCTCGGCAGATACAAACCGGTTGATATCGTCAGACCGGATCTCCCGGATTGCGGTCTTTTTCGGCAGATTGGTGAACCGGATATTGATCCCTTTGGGATCTTTTCCATCCTTTGTCCGGATCAACTGGCTGGCTTTTATCGCATCCCAGACATCCTCCAGCACCTTGCCGGGATTCTCAAGAAGTTCATCGGCAAGTGCAATGCCCGCCTTGCCAAACCGCTCGACATCCCGGTAATCGATATAGAGGGACCGCTTATGCGGGTATTCCCGGGAGATCTCCCCGAGTTCTTTCTTATACTTGCTCTTCAGCAGCCGGCTCCAGTCCCCGGTCCTGTCGCCTTCGTGAAGATCCGCGTCCTTTTCCATGGAGTACTCCGTTTAATGGCGATCCTGGCTGGTGAGCACGAACCGGGCAATCAGGGCTTCCATCTGGATATCGCTGTCCGCGCCTTCCGATACGCGGAAATCCGTCTCACCGAGATGATCGATCAGGCGGACCTTGAGTCCGCGATCCATATCACGTTTCACCAGCGCCCGGTAACACTGGTTGATCAGTTCATTGGGAGCAATCCCCCGCTCGTGGAGAAGTTGTGCAAGCAGGGTTTCTGCGCCATCGAAATCGCCTTTCAGGGACAATGCGAGCAGGTCTTCTATCTCGTCCGGCCGGGCAGTTGACGTGATCGAATAGACCCGCTTCTCATCGATCGACGGGCTGATGATGGCTGCTCCCTGCACGGCATTGATCACCTTGCGCATATCTCCCTGTGCTATGTAAACAAATGCCTCCATCGCCTCCGGGGAAATGGTAAGCCCCTCGCGTAAGGCAATGCGGCGGATCTCTTCACGGATTGCATCCGGGCCAAGGGGCTTGAACCGGTAGATCGCGCACCGGCTCTGGATGGGATCAATGATCTTTGAGGAATAGTTACAGGAAAGAATAAACCGGCAGGTCTGGGCATAGGTCTCCATGGTCCGGCGCAGGGCAGATTGTGCATCGGTCGTCAGGGCATCGGCTTCGTCAAGGAACAGGATCTTGAATGGCACATCCCCTTCTCTTCCCGTTCGGGCAAACTCCTTGATCTGGTTCCGGACCACGTCAATTCCCCGCTCGTCCGAGGCATTCATCTCTCTGAAATTCCGCTGCCAGTTGTCCTTAAAAAATTCCCTTGCCAGCGTGACAGCGGCCGTGGTCTTGCCCACCCCGGCACTGCCGGTAAAAAGGAGGTGGGGAAGATTACCACTTTTGACATAGGATGACAGCCGCTCAACAATCTCATCCTGACCTACGATATCGGAAAGTTTTTGCGGACGGTATTTCTCGATCCAGATCGTATGGGCCTCATCCATGGGTACACATCCTAATAATCCGTCACTGTAGGTTATGTACGGTTATTATCTATTATTGTCTGTGTTTTGAAAATTTTAAACTGGGTGAACCAAGACCGCCATCACAACCCGGGTGGATGACATAATGTTTATCATAAGGGTTTTAAAAGTACTTTTATGAATTATAAATTTTTTTTTGGGGTCGTACTCGTACTTCTCCTTGTTTTCTCACCGGTTGGTGCACTTACCAATAAGATCCCCGCCGGTGCCCCGGTCTTTATCGGCGAAAGTGATATTGATATTACTGCGGCCATAAAGAACTGCCATGTGATTGGCTGGTGGCCGGATGAGGGGAATATCACCGGCAAGGCCGCAAAAAATCTGACCCTCAAACAGCTGAACGAAGCCAATGGAAAGGTCGCGCATTTCAATGTCAGCCCGGATATCTTCACCGGGTATACCGGTAACTGGTACTGTGAAGATATCCAACCAACATTTCTCGTCCTGAGTGTCATAGAACCAACTCTTTCGTTCAAGGTATGGGATATTGATAATGACAAGGATGTGACCGGACAATCAGTTCCCCTCACAACAAATATCACCTACCGGATTGATACGAACCTGAACCAGGTACTGAGTTATTCCAACCGCACAGACCTGAATCCCACGGATAGTTTCTATACGGTAAAAATGGCCAATCCCAGTGGGAAAGTGTTAACCACCATCTACACTGGCAGTGTCGGGGGGGCAGACACCCAGATCCTGTTCTTTGATACGAATCCCTTCATCACCACCCCCACCTATCTTGGGAAGAATCTGGGATCATCGTGGAACCGACAGTCCCGCGATGCCAGCGGGGGACTTATGTATTCCCCGGGTGTGTATACTTTCACCGTATCCCAGAACCTCAACCACATGCAGGAATTATACCGGTCTTCAGGAAAACGTGATCTCACCGGTATTGCAACCGGATCTGCAAGTGTCCAGTTCCTGCCGCTGGAATCCCTGTCAACTGCTCCCACGATTACCCAACCGACAAGCGTTACCTCAGTTCCCGAAACCATCCCGCCCACAGGAGTGGTTCCGGTTACTACGATCCCAACTCAGGTGACCCCGGAGACAAAAACCACGTACGCGCCCGTGCCATGGTCAATTATCATTGTGGGTCTCGGCATTGCCGGCATCCTGTTTGCCAAGAAGCAGTGAGTGATACCCCAATTCTTTTTGTCTACGTTATAATACCTTGAAAATGCATAATGAAAGAAGGAGATTTACCATGCAAATACGGTCATGCATTCTTATATTCGTTATAGCACTCTGTCTTGTTGCGCCGGTGCTGGGTGATGAAGGCTCGGAGCAGATGAATTCCGCGGGATCACTCTATTCAAAAAGTGTCGATCTGGCAAATGCCGGAAATTATAAGGATGCACTTGCGGCTTCAGATCAGGCCCTCGCCCTCAATGTCTCCTCTTTGATGCCGCTCATCCAGGCAAATCGTGCCGGCATCCTTGTCATGCTTGAGCGGTATGAAGAAGCCAATGCCGCGGCAGATGCAGCAATCAATGCCGAGGGAAATATTACCACGACAAAATCCATTGCCTGGTTCAACAAGGGTAATGCCCTGAAAATGCTGGGCAGGACTTCCGAAGCAGTGGAGGCATATACGGTCGCCCATTCGCTTGATCCCACCCTCCCGATTCCGGATATGACCTATGTAAAGACCATCACGGCAACAGTGGTGACAACGATGCCATCGCAAAGTCTTATGGTAACTCAAACAGTTAAGCAGCAGCCGGCGACAACAACCCGCACGCCATTATCCCCGATCATTGTGATCGGTGCGCTCATGATAACGATGGTATACTGCTGGCGCCGCACCTGATAATCCTGTGCGGTTATCCGTGCGATTGGACAATCCAGAATATATCTTTTTAACAGGTTTTTTTCCTGCCCCCGTTCACAGGATTGTTTTGTCCCGGGCAAAAACCGGTACTGACATCGATAATATGGTCTCTTCGGTGTCACGGACTATATCTTGAATAGGTCTGCATTACAACGTTATACCAGATCATGGAGGGGGCAGTCAGGGTGCTGGCCGGGGAATTTTCCCGGTCAACACTGGGAATTCCTGATGAGGACCGGAATACACCGGGATGGGTAGTGACACCCGGTGGAGCCTGGTGCCGCAGGATGTTTCTTGCAGGAGCTCTCACCGAAGTCGTTGATATGGGGGATCTCTGTCGTTGCCGCGTGGCCGATCCCTCCGGTGCATTCGATATCGTCATCGGGGGCAGGAGCGCTGTACTCGCAGAGACATTAAAAAAGATCCCGGTTCCCTCCTTTGTTGCAATCACTGGTAATGCCCAGATCTACCAGAAGAACAACACGATCTCCCTCTCTGTTCGTCCCGAACATATCCGGGTCATTGACCGCGCTGAACGTGACAGAATTCTTCTGATCACGGCAGAGTACACCCTCCGCAGACTTAAGGAACTATGCCAGGCACTCGAAGGAACTGCAACGGATGAGCGTCTGATGACTACAATCCGTCATTATTCCCTGACGACAACCAACTTCATCGAACTTACCACAATGGTTGAAGAATCCGTTGGTTCGGCCCGACCATCAGATTCGCAGGATTCCGGGGAACGACCGGACGTACAGGTTCTGATCCAAGAGTTCCTGCAGAATGCTACCGACCCCCGGGGAGTATCGGTTGAAGAAGTGATCGAAACCCTCGGCTTGCGAGGTATCCCAAAAGAAGATGTGCTGGCTGCGCTTGAATTCCTGATTCAGGAAGATGAATGCTACCAGCCCCAGAAGGGGTATGTCAAACGGTTATGAACCTTACCTTCATTCGTGACGGCCCGGCACTTCTGGTAGAAGGGAATGAACGCAATCTTGTTGTTGCGGATACGCATTTTGGGATCGAAGCGGATCTTATCTCCCGCGGCCTGCATTTCAGAAGCCGGACGAGCGAGCGGCTTGAGCGCCTGATGCAGACAATCGACCAGGCTGATCCGGACAACCTGATCCTGCTCGGGGATATCAAACACAGCATCCCCTCACTGACCCGGCAGGAATTTGCCGAGATGCCTAACATCCTCGCCACCCTTCGGGACCGGGTTCCGCTCATTATTTTCCCGGGCAATCATGATATCGGCCTCGAACGGTTTGTCCACCATGATGAACTCCGGCCCCGTGACGGGGTAATCGTTGACGGAGTCGGGTACCTGCACGGGCACATGAACCCCGCACCCGGTCTTTCAGGTCACCTGATCATCCTCGGTCACCACCACCCCCTGCTCTCGCTGCATGACGAGGTGGGTTGTGCCCTCCAGACACCGGCATACTTACGGACAACGCTGGCAACTCCCGATGAGGAATCATCCGATGCAGGTACAGGAACGACCCGATTACTGTTCATGCCGGCGTTCAACGAACTTGCCGGGTACGATATTCTCCGGATCGTGAAGGATCCCTTCTCCCCCTTGTCAAGGGGGATGAATACCGCAGATGCAGAGATCATCCTTGCCGACGGGACATTCATCGGCCCTGTCAGTACTGTTGATCGCGATGAAGACGACTGAACGGCTGGATCCGCGGGTCCGGGCATGCATACAGAAACGGGGCTTTACTGCCCTCTCCGATGCGCAGAAGCAGGCAATCCCTCTGATCCTTGACGGCAGTCATATCGTTCTCATCGCCCCGACCGGTACCGGAAAGACCGAGAGCGCCATGTTCCCGGTCTTCCACAACCTGCTCTCGCTCCCGGCCGGGGGCGGGTTCAAGGCCATCTATATCACCCCCCTGCGATCCCTGAACCGCGATATCCTCTCCCGGATGCAGTGGTGGTGTGCTGAACTTGGGCTCACCGTGGGGGTCCGTCACGGGGACACTCCCGTGGTCGAGCGGCGGAAACAGGCACTCTCTCCCCCCGATCTCCTGATCACGACCCCCGAGACATTCCAGGCCATGTTCATGGGAAAACGGCTCCGTTCGCACCTTGCCCATGTTCGGTACGTAATCATCGATGAGATCCACGAACTTGCGGGGAGTAAACGCGGCGCCCAGCTTGCGATTGGGCTGGAACGGCTGCACGTATACGCCGGGGAGATCCAGAGGATCGGGCTCTCTGCGACCGTGGGAAATCCTGATGACATCGCGCAGTATCTGTGCGGCTCCCGCCCGTATGCGCTCGTGCAGGTTCCGGTCTCAAAACAGTTGGACTTGTCCGTACAGTATGTGGGGGATGATTTCCAGCACCAGACCCGTGTTCTCGCAAAACTGCTGAAACGGGATGGATCAACCCTCGTCTTTGTCAATACCCGGGTGACCGCAGAAGCGCTTGGGCATGCGTTGTTCTCGCATGGCGATGTGGAAGTGCATCATGGCTCGTTATCAAAGGAAGTCAGGATCGACGCGGAGGAACGGTTCAAGCGCGGGGAGATCCGGACCCTGATCTGCACCTCATCCATGGAACTCGGGATCGATATCGGCCGGGTCGACCATGTCATCCAGTTCGGCTCTCCCCGCGAGGTTGCCCGTCTGGTGCAGCGCGTGGGCCGGGCCGGCCACCAGCTGAACACCATCTCCCGCGGTACCATCCTTGCCACCAGCTTTGACGACCTGCTGGAGTCGCTGGTCATTGCCAAGAAGGCCCGGGCAAACGAGATTGAACAGGTGACCCCGCACCGGAATGCGGCTGATGTGCTCGCAAACCAGGTGGCAGCTATTGCTGTTGAATACGGTGAAATCGAACGGGGAAAAATTCAGGAAATTTGTGAACGAACATCGCTCTACCCGGATTGCGGTCAGTTGCTCGATTCCGTCTGCCGCCAGATGGAAGAGCACCGCCTCGTCAGAATCGACGGGAGCCGTATCGTCACCACCGCCCGTGCACGGAGGTACCTGACCGGGAACCTCTCCATGATTCATGATGAGCGGAAGGTGCCGATCTTCGATATCATCTCGCGGCGCACCGTGGGAACACTTGATGAATCCTTTGTCGTTGGCTGGGTCCACACCGGTGTTGTCTTCATCACCAAGGGGCAGCTCTGGCGGGTCCTTGAGATTGCCGATGGCCGGCTAACCGTGGAACCGGCCAAGAAGGCCATTGGTGAACTACCCTCGTGGGAGGGGGAACAGATCCCGGTCCCGTTCTCCGTTGCGCACGAAGTTGGGGAGATGCGACGGACCCGGACCATCAGTGCGTATGCCCCGGAACATGAAGGACTCCAGTACGCGGAGGGATTCCTGCGGGAGATGGACCGGAACCGGTCTCTTGTCCCGACCGATGCACTCATCACGCTCGAAAATACTGAGGATGGCGTGGTCTGCAATGTCTGTGCCGGCCACAAAGCGAATGAAGCACTCGGGCGTGTCATCTCAATCCTCATCTCCGCCCGCTATGGCACTACGGTCGGGCTCGAACTGGACGCCTACCGCATGCTCCTCCGGCTACCATCAGCGATACGGGCTGCAGATGTCCGGGATGTCCTCACCTCCCTTGACCCGAACCACATGTCCGGGATCCTCCGGCTTGCCCTTAAGCGAACGGCCCTATTCAAATGGAAACTGGTGCAGATTGCAAAGAAGTTCGGGGCAATCGATCCCGATGCGGATTACGAGAAGATCAGCATCCATCGCCTGTTGGATTTCTTTGACAATACCGTTGTCCAGCAGGAGGCATACCGGGAACTGCTCTCGGAGTACATGGATATCGATACCGCAGCAGCAATCGTCCGGCTCGTTCAGGAAGGAACGATCCAGGTTGCACTCGGCCCCCACTCCATGATAGGCGCTGGCGGCCTGCTCTCCTCCCGTGACCAGATACCCCCGCCAAGCGGAGACAGTGTCGTCTTATCGACCCTGAAACGCCGGCTCAGCCAGGATGACGTGATCCTGGCCTGCATGAACTGCGGGAACTGGAAGAGCAGGACCGTGGTATCCCGGGTGGATGAGCATCCCCAGTGCCCGAAATGCGGTGCACGACTGATTGCTGCACTCAAACCGTTTGACGAAGAGCAGTATGCCCTCCTGAAAAAACCGCGGCTGAATGCAGAAGAACGTGCAGTTAAACAACGACTGATGAAGAACGCCAATATTGTTCTGTCCAGCGGGAAGAAGGCCGTAATTGCGTTATCCGGACGAGGGGTCGGGCCTGATACCGCATCGCGGATCCTGGCCACGCTCACAGACGACGATGCATTCTACCGTGAGATCCTGAAAGCAGAACGGAACTTTGTCCAGACACACCGGTACTGGGCATAACACCCAAAAACGCACAAAAAAATATTGGAAAAAATTACATGATGCTTTCGAGCTTCTGCTCGAGGAAATCGAGGCCTTTCTTGATATCCTCAATCGTCTTGCCGCCGGTAAGAATAATTTTCCCCGATGAGAAGAGAAGAGCAACGATCTTCGGATCCTTGATGCGGTAGACAAGGCCCGGGAACTGTTCGGGTTCATACTCGATGTTCTCGAGATTCAGGGTGATGACTACCTTATTGAGATTGATATATTTCCCGATATCGTACGAACAGACAATATTGGTAACTGCCACCTTGGGCTCCTTGAGGGTATCGACACCGGCTTCCTTTAAGGATTTGATGATAATGGTAAGGCCGTCCTTGAGCGCCTTATTATCACGTATTCCCGTCAGCACGACTTTCCCTGAAGAAAAGATCAGGGATGCAATTTTGGGATTTTCGATACGGTACACTGCACCCGGGAACCGTTTCGTATTGAGTTCGCAGCTCTTGATCTTGCTGGATACTTCGGCAAGATCAATGGACTCAGCAATAACGCCGGACGCCACGATATTCTCAATCTTTAATGATGCGTACTTTTTATCAGCCATCCACTGTACTATGAAATCCTCTCAATCATAATACTAATGGACAACCTTTATGGTCCCTCACAATACCGCATATCCTCGTCTGAACCGTTGCCGAAAACAGGTCCGTTTTCAGCCCCTTCAGAATACTCATTTTCCTAAATGAAAACACCATCCAACTCACAGGGACAGATTGAAAAAGAACGACAGAGAATAGTATTTTGGAATTTTATGAAAAAAACGGGGCACGGAACGGACAGTTATGAAAAGATGTGCGAACGTTTCGCCATTGAGGTCCCGGAGTTCTATAACTTCGGATTCGATGTGATCGATGCATGGGCGAAGAAGGACAGAAACAAACTCGCCCTTATCTGGGTGAACCAGAAGGGAGAGGAGAAAAAATATAGTTTTTTGGATCTGGCGAACCTGTCCAACAAGGCAGCGAACATCCTTCTCAAGTACGGGATCAACAAGGGTGACCGCGTACTCCTGATGCTTCCCCGGATTCCTGAATGGTGGATCTTTGCGATAGCGCTCATCAAACTGGGTGCCGTCTTTGCGCCATGCCCGACCATGCTCACCTCGCGGGATATCAAGTACCGGGTCAACAAGGGGAAGTTCCGGATGATCATCACCGACGTCGAGAACGCCCCCAAGGTGGAGGAGATCTGCAATGAATGCCCGACCCTCTCGGCCCGTTTCCTTGCAGACGGGGAACTTCCCGGCTGGGCAAGTTTCCCCTATGAACTGCTGTACCCGGCCCCCGTCTCCCACCGTTCGGTCAGCATCCCCGATTCCCGGAAAACAAAGAGCACCGATCCGATGCTGATCTACTTCACCTCCGGTACTACCGGTGAGCCAAAGATGGTACTGCATAACAACGGGTACCCCCTCGGGCATATCGTGACCGCCCGGCTCTGGCAGGATGTGAAGCACAATGACCTCCACTTCACGGTCTCCGATACCGGCTGGGCAAAGTGCGCATGGGGCAAGATCTTCGGCCAGTGGATTGAAGGGGCCTGCATCTTTGTCTATAACTTTGTGGGGAAGTTCCAGGCCACCGAAGTCCTGCCGCTTCTGGAGAAATACCAGATCACAACCTTCTGCTGTCCCCCGACAGTCTACCGCATGCTGATCCTCGCAGATCTTGAACGGTTCGATCTCTCCTCCCTGCGTCACTGCACCAGTGCCGGCGAACCCCTCAACCCGGAAGTGATGCGCGTCTGGAAGGAAGGTACCGGCCTTACGATCTGCGAAGGATATGGCCAGACCGAGACCGCCTGCTGTGTTGCAGCATTCCCGATGCTCGAATCCCGGCCGGGTTCGATGGGAAAACCATCGCCTGGATGGAAGATCGAGGTCCATGATGATCATGGAAAACCCGTCGGGCCCCATGAAGAGGGACGGCTTGCCATCAACTGCAAACCCAAACCCCCGGGCCTTATCGTGGAGTACATCGACAACCCGGAAGAGAACAAGAAATCGTTCGTCCACAACTGGTATTATACCGGTGACAAAGTGCAGTACGATGACGACGGGTTCTTCTGGTTCATCGGGCGCGACGATGACGTGATCAAGAGCTCCGGGTACCGTATCGGCCCGTTCGAAGTCGAGAGTGCACTCTTAGAGCACCCCTCGGTACAGGAAGCCGCCGTGGTCGGATCGCCGGACCGGATCCGCGGTCTGATCGTCAAGGCATTCGTGGTACTGAAGCCAGGCTTTGAACCCTCTGAATCTCTGGTCCGTGAGATCAAGAATTATGTCAAACGCACCACGGCTCCCTACAAATACCCGCGTGAGATCGAGTTCGTCTCTGAACTCCCCAAGACCATCTCCGGCAAGATCAAGCGTAATGAACTACGGGCAGCAGAGCTGAAAAAATACATTAACCAGGATTAACTCCTTTTTCTTGGTGCACCACTAATTTTCTCTTCATAAGTTTGAGAGAAATATTAACCAACGGTTTGGATTGTGGTGCGCATTTAATAAAAACACATAATAAGTGCACCACCAAATGGATCTGTATGGTGCGCTATTCAATCACCATGGACGATGCCCTGGCTGAAACCATCGATACTTCCGCCAAGGCAAAGAAACTCTCCCGGTCCGAATGGATCGATGAAGCGTGCAGGGTACAGCTGGGCCCTGCTTCAGGTACTGATTCCGCAGGTATTATTCCCGCCGGCCCGGTCATCGGCCCGGATTACCATAATATCGGGGACTATGACCAGACCTACAAAAATTTCCACATCGATGTCCCGGAGTATTTTAATTTCGGGTTCGATGTGATCGATGCATGGGCGAATAAAGACCGCAACAAACTCGCCATGATCTGGCTGAACCAGGAAGGCGTGGAGAAGAAATTCACCTTCTGGGACTTAATGCGCATGTCCAACCAGATCGTGAACATGTTCGTCAAGTACGGGATCAACAAGGGTGACCGCGTGCTGATCATGCTTCCCCGCGTGCCGGAATGGTGGACATTTACCATCGCCATGATCAAGCGTGGTGCGGTCTACTGCCCCGCCCCCACCATGCTGACCGAAAAAGACCTGAAATACCGGATCAACATCGCTGACATCAAGATGGTGATCACGAGCACCGAGCATGCCGATAAGATTGATGCGATCAAAAACGAATGCCCGTCCCTCACCTGCCGGATGCTCACGGACGGGAAACGCGAAGGCTGGATCAGCTACCCGGTTGAACTGGATTACCCGGCCCCGGTCTCGACCAAACTGGTTACGCTGCCCGGCACCAAGAAGACCAAGAGCACCGATCCGCTCGTGATCTTCTTCACCTCCGGCACCACCGGGGAACCCAAGATGGTGCTGCATAACCACAGTTATCCGCTCGGCCATATCATCACCGTCCGGTTCTGGCATGATGTCCGGTCCACCGATCTTCACTTCACGCTCTCCGATACCGGCTGGGCAAAGAGCGCCTGGGGCAAGTTCTATGGCCAGTGGATCGAAGGTGCAGCCATCTTTGTGTACGATATCCGGAGCAAGTTCAATGCCACCGAGATCCTGCCGCTCATTGAGAAATACGGCATCAACACGTTCTGCGTTCCTCCGACCATCTACCGGATGCTGATCCTTGCAGATCTCGACAAGTTCGACTTCTCGGAACTGCGCCACTGCACCAGTGCCGGTGAGCCGCTGAACCCGGAAGTGATCAAGGCATGGAAGGATGCAACCGGCCTCACCATCTACGAAGGTTACGGGCAGACCGAGACCGTGCTCTGTGTCGGTACATTCCCCGGCATGCAGCCGAGATTCGGGTCCATGGGGAAACCCTCCCCCGGCTGGCAGATCGAGTTGCACGATGATCACGGCAAGGAGGTTGCCGTGCATGAAGAAGGCCGGATTGCCATCCGGATCAACCCGCGCCCGGTCGGTATGTTCCAGGAATACCTCAACAATCCCGAAGAGAACAAGAAATCCTTTGACGGGGACTGGTATTATACCGGTGACAAGGCCTACCGGGATGAAGACGGGTACTTCTGGTTCATCGGCCGCGATGACGATGTCATCAAGGCCTCGGGATACCGGATCGGTCCGTTTGAAGTGGAGAGCGCACTTCTTGAACACCCTGCCGTGCAGGAAGCAGCCGTTGTCGGATCGCCCGATGATATCCGGGGTATGATTGTAAAGGCGTTCATCATCCTCAAACCGGGATTCAAACCATCAGACACGCTCGTGCGGGAGATCCAGACCCATGTAAAGAAGGTCACCGCACCGTACAAGTACCCGCGTGCGATCGAATTTGTCGAATCGCTCCCCAAAACCATCTCCGGGAAGATCCGGAGGAACAAACTCCGCGAGCAGGAGATAAAACGCAACCAGCCCGATGCCCCATCGGTAAAATCCAGATAATTTTTTTATCGGGTCTCCCGTACCTTTATGTAATCGGGTGTGTAATCAATATAGGCGCGAGGATCGCCGAGCCAGGTCAAAGGCGATAGGTTCAGGGCCTATTCCCGTAGGGGTTCGCCGGTTCGAATCCGGCTCCTCGCATCTCATTTTCTCTTTAGAAATTATTATCGGAGCATTTTTCCTTGTATCACATACTCTATGTCGATGATGAGCCCGGGCTGCTTGAAATTGGTAAGATGTTCCTGGAGCAGAGCGGCCAGTTCAGGGTCGACACCATCTCGTCTGCCCCGTCGGCACTTACCCGGCTGAATGCTCATACCACTGATGGCTGGATCAGATTAATGATGCTTGCCCTTGAAACGATGGATGCACAGGTGTGATCGGTATGGCAGATTATTTTCCAAAAGGTGTCCAGGAAGATTCCAATACGTTTCATCAGAGAGTGAAGGCCGCGATAATCGACCTTGATAAACGAATGCAGGCTCTTGAAGCGGAGCACTTCACCATCATCCGGTGCCCGAAATGTCATGCAGAAATCCGGATATCCAAAGATCTCGCGGGATCCTCCGGGCATGCGTTTACCCGTTGTTCATGCGGGGAACTGATTCACCTCTCCTGATCCCCTCTTTTTGCATTACAACGTTAACCCGGTAAAACCCCGGGATTCCATGATACCCCATCAGTTCATGAAAATATACTGCCCTTGCATTACGGCAGGTTCAGGATTGATTCCCGTAAGATTTGAAGGAGTGAAAGGATCTCTCGTGATCGTGCCGCTCTGAACAGGTCCGCACCCGGGTCTTATTGCGGGCTGTTCTTTTTTGGCAGCCGGGATACAATTTTGACATGGGCCGGCTTTTCATCTTCTTCTTTCTTCATATCTTTTGCAGCCGGGATGTAGAACGCATTCCGTTCCATGATCTCATTCCGGTCCCGAGGATTGTATCTCCGGATCATGGTGGAGACATTTGAAAAAACTTCGAATGCAGTTCTCCCGTTTCTCTTCCGGCCCATGATATTCTTGAGTTCATCATCTGAAAACACGGATGTAATGGCGTCCAGATCGTCCACACCCAGATCGCAGAGGCCGAAAACCGAGAAGATGAGGGGGATATCCCGCCGGTCAAATATCTGCAGTCGTTTACCGGCCCTCCGGAGAAGTACCGGTCGCACGCGTTTGTCACAGACTTCCATAAGATGGTGGAGCGCCATCTTGCCATCGTATTCGAACCCGACCAGATCCTCCGGGTCTGCGATCATGATCAGGGCTGCCCGGTCCATCTTCCCCCCGGTCTTTATGACCTTCATGATGAACGACCCGCCGTTTGCACAGTCGGCCCTGATGAACTCCCTCAGCATACGCTCATGATCGTTGCTGAACCGGTACTCCCCGCGTTGCATCTCGTCAATGAGTTCCTCCGGGGAAAGGAATAGTTCGGAGAAGAGCCTCCCCCAGACCTCCGGAAGCGGGCCATAGGGGGATTTATGTGAACCGGTCTTTAAGCAGGTCTCGAATATTCCCAGCAGCTCCGCTGACCCGCATCGCTCCAGCTTTGACAGGTGGGCATTGGGGGAGGGGGTACGGAGCACCTTCTTCATAGCGCTGGATAGATTGATCTTCATGTATATTGGCGTTATCCCTGCCAGGATCTAAAAAGAAACAAAAAATGAGAAAACCCGGCTTTTTTATACCAGCATGAACGTGAAGATATAGAACGCGAGCATCGGGATGAGCAGCGCGAGATACAGCGGGCGGTTCCATTTCCAGATGGCTCCGCCGTCCATGGTTGAGATGGGCATCAGGCTGTAGACCGCGGTGATGAGATTGATGACAAAGCCGATCCCGCCGGCAACTGCCCAGAGGCCCCCGAGCTGCACCATGAGAAGGAAGACGATCATCAGGATGATACTCATGACCGGGCCCGCAACCATCTCAATCCCCGTCTCACGGGTATCGTCCGCTCCCCCGTCCCGGTTCACCAGGTTCCGGTAGGACTGGGCAAAGGCGTTACCGAAGAGCCAGGCCGTTGCGAACATGATGACGGTCCCAAGACCCCAGAAGCGGATGTCGGCATCGTAGCCGTGCTTTGTGGCAAAATACCGGTGCGCAAAATCGTGGAGCACCACCGAGATCGCACCGACTGCAATGTAGATGAGCACCATCTCAAGCGTCAGCTCGGCCCGGTCTGCCAGCATGAACGCGAGCGCCACGATGATCACGGCCACCTCCACGATGATCATTTCACTGGCAGACAGGCCAAAGAAATGCTGCTCCTGTTTTCTTGCTGCAATGCCCCGGGCCTCGATCTCCTTCTCGCTCAGTTTCTCAACCGCATGACCGCCAAAGAGATCCGCAAAGAATTTTGCCACCTTGAAGCCGATCTGGGAGATCGCCCCGATATTGGCAATCAGGAACTGGACAAAGACCACGCCCAGGCTCGTGATCATGGCGGCAAGTGCCATGAACTCCGGTGGGATAAATCCGGCGGTTGGCAGGTTCTTGTCCGTGGACCCTTTTGCTTCCTGGATAAGGCCGACAATGCCCCCGGCCTTCTCTTTTACCGGGCCGGCTGGCACGACTACGGGAACCGGTGCCGGGCTGCTCACATTGATAAAGCCCGGCTGCACGAGCGTATCGCTGCCGAAATTATTGCTCACCTTCAGGCTGATCGTATAGATGCCGGCCTGCGTGTAGGTGTGCGAGGGATTCTGTTCTACAGATGTTGTCCCGTCGCCAAAGTCCCACGCCCATGCAGTTGGCCGGTTCTTCGAAATATCTGTGAACGTAACGGTCAGCGGGAATGATCCCTCCAGGGGTGTTGCAGAAAATTCTGCCACCGGGGCATTACCCACGCCAATGTACGCGGTTTTGGTTTTCGTATCCGTACCGTACTGGTTGGTGACCGTGAGCGTGACGGTGTACTCCCCGTCAGATTTGTACGTGTGGGTGGGATTCTGCATCTCAGAATTGGTCCCGTCCCCAAAGTCCCAGCGGTACGTCATGGGGGCGTATCCCCGCGACGAATCAGCAAAACTGATCGTGAACGGGGCGGAGCCGTAGCGGACGCTCGAGAAAAAATCCGCAGCCGGCGGGTTGGTCACGGTGATGTAACCCTGTCCGGTCTCGCTTGCTGTGTCTGCACCTGCGGGTATCAGCAGGGTAGCGATGATGACAAGAAAGAGAAGGATTGGTGCACGGTATTTCATGGTTCACCTTATTGAGTTTGAGCGGAGATGGTGTTGCAGTGCCCTCTCCGGTTCTGCCTGTTCTGGTATTCTCTCCCGCGCCATAAAGAGATGGGTGGTGACGGGTGATGACCGCACACGCAGGAACCTGCGGTCATCAGACAATACTGATCCCTTCTTTCCGGAAGCGCTCAACGATCTGGACGTTCATGTAGTCCTGGATGATACTGTTGTACTGGAATCCTGACGAATACACGGTGATCTGGAAGATCAATCCGGTCTTGTCCATCTTCATGAGATATATGGTTGGATGGGGGGTTCTGGCAATAACGTCCGAACGGTTCTCTACGGCCGCATCGCAGATCTCGTTAAGAATCCTCTTGATTCTTGCAACATCTTCCGTGAGCGGAACGGTGACCGGGATCTGGATCCTGACCTGCGGGTTGGGCAGCGAATAGTTACGTACAACGCTCGTGGCAATCTTGGTGTTGGGGATGGTCACAATATCCGAATCAAGGGTGATGATACGGGTACTTCTCGGACCGATATGGATCACGTCGCCCACGATCTCATTGATCTGCACCCGGTCGCCGGTCTTGAACGGCTGGTCGGTGATGATGACCGCCCCGCCAAAGAAGTTGGAGAAGAGGTCCTGTGCCGCAAGGGCAATCGCGATACCGACGATGCCGGCTCCTGCGATGAGCGGGGTGACATTGACATTGTAGAGTGTCAGGACATACAAAAGGCCCATGAACCAGACCAGGTATTTCCCGATCTTCTGGAGGATCTCCACAATCCGGTCATCAAGTTCAGTATCGGTTGATTCTGCAAGGGCCTTGCCATAGATCCGGAGGAACTCATCGAGAAATGTGGCCACGATCCAGGTCCCGACAATAATGTATCCGGATGTGAGGACGTTCGCATCCGAGAGCCACTGGTATTGCGGGTACAGGTTGATGAGGTGCTGGATGGCAAAGAAGAAGGGAACAAAGAAAGCAAGGATCGTGAGCGGGGCGCCCAGCGAGTACACCACGAGATCATCGACCATGGTCTCGGTCTTCTCGGCCTGCTTCTTGAGAAATCTGAATACCACATGGACAACAACGGCGGCGAAGATGCCCACCGCAAGAAACATGAGGGTATCGATGATTGCTGTCTCCATGAGGGTTACTATTCACCGTGCCGGCTCATGAAGATAGCAGATAGCGGCGGTTATACCAATGAATGAAAAAAGAGGGTAATGAATCTGGAGATTCATCAGACTTTCTTTGAATAACGAAGGGGCTCCCAAGCCCCGAGTTCAAGAAAAAGATCATCAGATCTTTTTCGTCGTGTCCCCTTTCATGATATACTTCACGAGAATGAAGATCACCATCGCAACGATCACGAAGTCGATGATCGCGCCCACATAGTCCCCGACAAGGAACTTCAGGGGTCCGATGACCAGTTCCGCTGCCCGCCAGTCTCCGCCCGGTACGACCACCGCGATGATGGGCATGATGATATCGGCGACCGTAGAATTGACCAGTTTCGTTGCGGCCGTACCTATGACCACCGCAACCGCCAGGCCGATGACCTGGTATTTCTGCAGGAAGTCCATGAACTCCGCACTGAATCCCTGTGCACCTTTTCCCAGGGTCGAGACACCGCCCCCGATAATCTTTTCAGCATCGCCTAATTGTTTTTCAACCATCAAGATCACCTGATAAAACCTGAAACGGAAGGACCGTTTCGTAATGATCGATCGCCGTCAGCCCTGATTATTGTTTGGGCAACTATATTTGTGGAAAATATCCGTAGAAAACAAAAAAAGTTAGGAGAGTTTGGATCTTATACGAGTGGTTCGGGCTGCTTGTCTCCCAGGGCAGGCAGTTTCGTTGGTTTGACCAGCACCGGTTCAGCACCGTTCTGGATCTTCTGCATGATGAGATCCTTTCCGGCCGGGGTCAGGGCAAAGATCGGGATGGAGACCCCGGCCTGCACCAGCGCCTTCGGCCCGGCCACGTCCCGGATGGTCTTCGATGCGCAGGACGTGACGAGATCGGATACGGCAACGAGCCGCTCCGCCTCTTCCGCATTGAGTCCCGTCACATGGACGCCAAAGATGAATGCGTCCGGGAACTTTTTCCGGATCGCTTCTGCATCCTTTGGCAGCGCAATGGTGACGGCAATCTTCCGGAACCCGTGACCAACAGCGAGAAGAACACCCGCCAGCTGATCCATGGTTGCATGGGCACGGTCAGCCACATACCCGCCGCCATGCTCGATCCGGTCCATGACCGAGGGATAGGGGCAGGTGGAGGCAAGGCCGGACATCCGGCCGCCGATGCCCTGGACCATTGCAGGCTGCGTGACAACCACGGTCCCGGCGCCATCGCATGCAAGCACCACGGCATCGAAGATCCCGGCCGAGAGGCCGAAACTGAGCAGCTCGGATGCCCCGAACCCGACAAATTCCCGGGTATCGAGCACCTCGCGGTCAGGTGTGCACATGCCGAATGCCTTGATCCGGTGCTCGATGTTTGCCTTCACCGATTCTGGTTTGATATCCGGGATCGGGTACGCGAACCGTTTGGCCAGCGGGCAGTCCTTGATCTGCGGTTCGCCCACTTCCACGACCTCTCCGTTGCGGATCACAATCCGGCACCGGCCAATGGCTTCAATGATGTGTTCGTCTTTTTCCTGCGACAATTTTCACCACGTTCCAATCTTGTATTCTTTTTTTCATGTTAAGGATTCTTGCATCCCGGCTGTCTTCCGGGTAACACATATGACCAAACAACACCGAATCTTCTGGTATGGGCACGCAGGAGCGGTTCTTTGAGATCGATCTTGCCCGGGGGATCGCGATCCTGATGATGGTGCTCTTCCACACCCTCTTCGATCTCAGTTACTTCTCTATCGCGGCCGTCAATGTCGCGACCGGGTTCTGGCGGTACTTTGCGTGTGCAACCGCAACGCTCTTCCTGCTGGTCGTAGGCATCTCGCTCGTGGTCAGCCATGCCCGGGCCGCACGGGTGCTCTCCGGTCTTCCGCTCGCAAAAAAATTTCTTCTTCGCGGCGCAGGAATCTTCGCGCTCGGGCTTCTCGTCACGCTCGCGACCTGGCTGTACATTCCCACCGGCTGCATCCTCTTTGGCATCCTGCACGTAATCGGTGTCTCGGTGATGCTCGCGCCGCTCTTCTTCCGGTTTAAAAAATACAATCTGCTTATCGGCCTTGCGTTCATCGCGATCGGTCTCTTCGTGATCCCGCTCATCAACCCGATCTCGGTTTCGCTGCCGGATCCCGTAGCGCTCCTGCTCCTCCCGCTCGGGCTTCACACTGCCACGTTCTGGTCCGTGGATTATACGCCCGTCTTCCCGTGGCTCGGGGTGGTGCTGGCGGGCCTTGGGGCAGGCGAATTCCTGTACGGGAATGGCGTGCGCCACTTCACGATGCCGAAGGTGCCGGACGGTGTTGTCCGGCCGCTCTCGTTCCTAGGCCGGCATTCGCTTTTGATCTATATCGTGCACCAGCCGGTGATCATTCTCCTACTCGCGGCGGTGACCGGGATGAAGGTGTTTTAGGATGACGCTCTTGGGGGCTGACGCCCCCGCCGCGTGGGCATCCCCAAGCGTGTAGATAAACGGATAACCTTATTTTGTGATCAATGAAGGCACGGAAGGAGATATGCGAAAATATCCCAAAAAAATTTGTTTGGCAATTGCGGTGTTTATATTATCAGTTTTACTTCATTAAATAAAACAGGCGATAATTTTCTTTGGAGCGTCGGCAAATTTTCCCTCAACCAAATTTTACAATCCATTTCATTAAGAAAATCTCGGTTTAACAGTTCTGTTATCGATAGAGCAGAGAACCTCGACAATCCAATCGATTGAAGCGTAATTGCATTCCGATTATAGGATCCAAATTCGATGAACAATGGCAATTCTTCGCAAAATTGAGGGTCTTCGAAGCCTGAAATCTCATAATAATGACTCAAAATATCGATATAACATTTCAGGTATTTCTGGTAATCAAATCGAATTTGCTTATCTAAAACATCAAAAAGCTCTTCTATTTGCTTATTGACAAATTCCTTATTTTTTGGGATTGCATTGTATTTTGGATTATTCATCTTATATTGGATTAATTCCGATACTTTCTTGCCTCGAATCCATTGTTCTGCGATAGGAGCAGTAAAAGTATAAGTTTGATTATTCAAATTAAATTCTCTGAAAAAAATGTCGATATATTGAAAAATTTGTTTTAACCTTGATGAAAAGTAGGGACTAAAAGGGTACGTGGGTAATGGGATTCTTTCAGTTTTTAAAACATCGAACAACTTTTGTTGGATTAATGGATTAATTGAGGAATTTTTTTGAATGATTTTTGCCGGAATTTCAATTTTCTTCGACATTTCCATTACTTCTTTTTCAATTTGGGTTAACAAATCCTCATTACACTGAGGATTTCGCTTTAGCAGATTTTCGACGAAACTGGTTTCGCCAGTCTTCATCGACTGAATCAAAAATTTTGTGAGAGCTTGTTCGACTTGAAGATCATTGATTTTCATTTTACGATACATTTGTTTTAATCCCTTCATGATCTCTTCATTCTTATTGATGACTGCTTTTTCAAGACCGCTTTCAATCTCATTTTCAAAATCATGAGGATCGGGTTGGTAACCTTTCCATTCTTTTACATTGATGCAATAAATATTTCCATAGTAATCTTTCAAGAGTCTCCCTGCTCGCCCCGCCAAATTCCAGAAACTCCCTTTTTCCATGTAATTTATTTTTTTATTGGGTTTTTTGCCCTGCTCTGGTTTGTGAATAAATATGTTTTTTGCCGGGAGATTTACACCTTCAAGTAGGGTGCTTGTGCAGAATAGGAAAGAAATATCCTTATTTTTGAATAAATTTTCAACGATCAATCGTATTTGGGGAGGCATTTTCCCATGATGGTAACCAACTCCCTTTGATAAACATTCGATCAAATAATAGTCTCGATGGACATTATCGATTAAAAATTTGATTGCTTCGGTAATATTTGGATTATCGGAAATATCTGGTAAAAGTCGACATAGTGATTGAGCATTTTTTACGCAAGTTGAAGCAGAATTGCAATAAATGATACTATTACTATCAGAGAAATTCTTAGCCGCCCATATCAACGGCCAATTCGTAACTCCGTGAAGAGCATCTAAATCGTTTTTTGACACAAGGTCGGTTTTAATTAAAAATTCCTCTGCAAACTCAGAATTGGATAAATACATCTCGAATTTGTCTATATCAACATTAATCTTTATCACATTCTGACATACGGGCGATAAATTTGTTTTCTCCGCTTTTAATCCCTCTAAATTAAAAATTTGTGCGAATTTTTCGGGGTTACTTACGAAAGGAGATAAAAAGATTTTTTGCAATAACGGATTTCTCTTAATGGCCTCTTCAATTACTTCCTCAAGTAGAATGCCTCTGCTAAAATCCGAAACTTTTTGGGCTTCATCAATAATCAAAATATCAAGTGTTTCAACGAAATCAGAATCAAATAATAAGTTATGAAACCTCTCCTGAGTAAAAATAAAAAATTTTTTCAGGAATAACTGATCTTTATCATATTTTTTTGGCGCAGATGAGATAAAAATTTCAGGAATGTCGTATTTTTTCAGTTCACTGATGACATCTTTCTGAACTTGAGCAATTAAGGCTCGAGTTGGAACGATATAGACAACATTTAATCGGTCTGTTTCTCGATATTTTTTTGCGAGGTATGCGATTAATAAGAACGATTTTCCCGCAGATGTTGGAGCGGAAATGCTCATCGATTTCCCTTGACTTAAATCACTAAAAACATTACTTTGAAAATCTGTAAAATATTCATTTGATTTCTCTTTTTGTAATGGAACCCGATTTGATAATTGCTTGACAACAATATCTCGATACACTATTGGATTATATGGAAATTCCGACTCTTGATATATCGAAAAATAATCAATTTCTTTATCAATAACTACATTTTTTTTAACTACGGGCAATTGACCGGTATTTATCAAGATATATTGGCAGATCCTAGAGAGTTCATTGTATTCATGAGAATAATTTTCAACAAGAATCGTTACAATTTTGTTAGCAATTTTTTTGTTTTTCTCCTCTTTCGAAAAACATAAAATTCCAGCACATTTTAATAAATTTTCAATTTGTGCATAAACTAGGGTTGAACTATGCTCCACCCCCATTTTTTGTATTTTTAACAAATCACGGTAATTGGTACGAAAGATTGGATTCTCTATTATCTCTGAAGACATTTCGTCATATATCGATTTATTAATGGGCATCTGTCAGTTCTCCGAGGAAAAGACTTCTAGCACGTTCAAGATCTTTTATTGGCAATAAATAAAAAATAATTTGTCGATTCGTTAATTCTGGATGAGCATTAACTCTAGTAGTAATTTTAGTGACATAATCTTGAATATCGTCTTGATATGCTGCTAGAATTCTATCGATTAATTCCTTTCCGTTATTCTTTTCCTCAATCTCTTTGAATTTTCTCGCTTCAAAACATAAAAAGATTGTATGTACTTCTGCAAAATCTTCTTTTTTTGCTCCAAATGGATCTAAATAATCTTTGATCAACTGACGAATATTTTGGGGTATATCGTCAGAAATATTTCCAGAAGCAAGTGCAATTTCTAACTGATGCTCTTCCTTGTTAGAGCAATAATCATTCACCGATGAAACAGCATTGTAGAGTGTTGAATAAAAATTTTCGCCGGTTTTTGATTCTCCTAAAAATAAAATTTTAAGTTGACCATTCATTCCAAAATGTACGGCGTCTGATCCGTGAGCATGCATCATGCCAGATGTTTTGATGCACATTTTATTTACGACCTGAACGGCACCCTCGATAACTTCTAATAGATGAAATAAAATTAAATCTCCCATCTCACCTCCCTTGAATTTTTCTGAATTTGTCACATATCGTCGGATGGCTTGTTTACATAGGTCCTGGCAATTAAGATCGTTAATTTTACTTCGTTCTTCCTTGGATAACGCGTAGTTAACAAGCCTCTGGGTAATAAACAGAAAGAATTCGTCATCTCGACTTCTATCATTGTTAAAATTAATCAGGAAAAATTTTGCGTCAATTTTCGGAGAGATATTTTTGTAAAATCTTTGACTAACGAGATTTGAAAATTTAGGATCTGCCCTTATTCCAATATTTGAAGTCGCGTCAGTCATGCGGATAGTATCGTGTTATCATTCTAGCTATATGGGTTCTTTGTCTTTCGTTGATACCTTTCAATCAACAGCTCATTGTTACAATCATATGGCTTGCCAACTGGAAATCTCCTTAATGCAAAAAATTTCTCTAACAAAAGAAATCTTTTCGTGGCGATCTTGAATTCCATACAAAATAAATACCTCCTCAGGCGCTCAAAAGAAATTTGGAAAAAATCGTCAAAGAATCAACATTTGTTGAATAGGATCTAGATTTAAAATGTTTTTATGGAACCATTAATTTGCAGTCATGACTTTTACGCAATATTTTTGCAAGTCATCTACCGAATTACAGATGTAATCTGGCTTACTTCTAATCAAACTGTCAGAATCATCAGCCCCCCATAATGCAGCAATTGAGAAAACTCCGGCTGTCTTTGAGGCAATTATATCTTGCACCGCATCGCCGATTGAATATGCCCTGGACGATTTAATTCCTAATCTTCGTAGGCCTTCATTGATCGGTTCAGGGTATGGTTTATGCAAACCGGTATCATGATAACAAACGGTTGCATTAACATTCAAATGAAAATGTGAAATTACTCTCTTGCAGTATGGTGTGGGACTTGATGTGATTACACATATTTTGTTATCAAAATCACATATTGTTCGAAATAATTCTTGAATTCCAGGATATATTTTAATTGAGGGAATCATTGAATACACTGTTGGCCAATTCCGCATTTTTCTATATTTTGCGCAAATTCTGGAGTCAACTAGCGTTTGATCCAAATCGAATAGGAATCCTAACGAATTATCTTGGATTTCCATTTTTGAAGTCACCCAATGAGATTTGTCCCCGTTTTTTTGGAGTTGACTTGAGTATTTGCTCATTTTGTGAAAAAACAGGGACAATGAATTCATTTAGATTCTGATTTTTTTCGAGGGATCGTATCAAACTAGTAGTATTTGGGTTTAATATCTCATCATTTTTTGAAAACTTTGTCGATTGCATCTCCTTGAAAAGATTAGAGATAGAATCCTCATCATCTACAATGACGGGAATTGCATTTTTTTCTTTTATTAATAGCTGATTCCCACGTGCTTGTGATATTGATAAATGGTTATGGGGGTGTTGGACACAGGCCAACTTTCTTTTTTGTTTCAAACAAAAATCTACGGTATGCATTGTTCCGCCTTTGACATCGGTTTCAACAACAACAATACCATTGCTTAATCCACTTTGTAGACGGTCACGATCAATAAATGAAAATCTAGCTGGTCTCACTCCATAAGCATATTCACTTAATAGACATCCATTACCTTCCAAAATTCTTTCTGCTAGGTTAGTATTCTGACGAGGATAGATCATTTGAAGGCCGTGCGCAAGGACTGCGATCGTTTGTCCATTTTCATTTAAGCAACCTTCATGAGCTGCCGCATCACAACCTTCGGCAAGTCCACTGACCACTACAAAATTATTTTTTGCAGAGATCTCACCTAATTTCTTGGAAGATATAACTCCATATTCCGAAGGATTCCTGGTTCCGACAATTCCGATCGCTTTTGATTGGTTTATTATGGAGACGTTACCCTTTGCAAATAAGATGAGGGGCGGTTCGGGAATCTGTTTCAATTTTTCAGGAAAATTTGTGCTATCCCAAGGAATTATTTCGATATTCGCTCTATTTGATTCTAATAAAATATTTTTTGCCTTATCGTATGCTAGATTTAACTCATTTTCATTTGGAACTGTAAAACGAAAGTTAATTTTTTTCAATGAATCCGAATTTTTATTAAGAAAATCATGGATGAATAAAATATTTTCCTTTGAATTATCATTTTCCTTCTGAAATTCTTCGAAAGCAAATTTCAGAGTCTTTTTTCCAATATTAGGAATATTTGATAATGTTAACGGTATAATCGGATCAATTCCATTTGTCATCATATTTTGAAACACCGGGTTATCGTTTAGTTTGACCTAATGCCAAACATCCAACTTCTTTGGCTCCATTTTCTATTAGCATCTCCTTTACCCATCGAAAGCTATTCCCCGTAGTTCTTACATCGTCGAGAAGAAGAATGTTTTTCCCTCTGATTTTCTCTAAATTTCTAATCTCTAAAGATAATTTATATTCTACCTCGTTATCTTCATCTTTTGAAAAATCTTGAGGAACCATCTTAGTTCTTACGATACAATCTGTTGCATCAATGCGTCCAGTGCTGGCTAATTTTTGAGCGAATCTTAACATCCCGGATCTAGTCTTTTCTGGGTTTGATGACGGAATAATGAGTATAGGAACTTCCAAATTAATAAGAGGGTTGATTAAATTAAAGAAAAAATCCATTCCCTCGTTTTGGCTTATGGCTTTACCTTTGTATCCATAGTACCCATTTCCGAATCTATCCTTTAATGCTAATAAAGTGGCACTGTTTGTATCGTGATCCGGATTCGATGAGTCAGAATGAGGCAAATTTTTTAGATGATACTCAACCTGATAATATGGCGTTGAGTAATTCATACTAGGATTTTTAAACACATCCGGGGGAATCCCTAATGTCATCATATTTTTTCATTCTGTTTTATTGATTTCTCTATTTAAAACGATATTGATATTTTTTTGAGTGGATTTCGGATCAACTTGTCAAGTCATTGTTCCTAATAATCAGACCACAACCACCGTGTTTAACTAATGTCCAAAACCAAAAATCTCTTTCACATTCCTAAGCTCGGGTATCAGTTGTAATTCAGATTCCGGTTCCTCACCGCCTCGTGCCAAATCCCGGCTCAACCTTTCTCTAAAAATATTTTCCAAAGCAAAACGCTGGAGCGCACTCACCAACTCGCACCGTTTAAAAATTGTTTTTCATGAAAATATTTTCATGACACCCTTGACCCATCCGCAAAAATAATTTTATCGAGCCCGCACAGAATTTTTTCACAAATTTTTTCCCGCGCCAAAAATATTTTCCAAAACTTTTCAGAAACCTTTTCAAAAAAATTTCCCGGCCCGGCCCCAACAAATCACGGGCACCGGAATCTCCACAACCCACGCCCTAAAACCCTGTCGAAAACCACCCTCCCGGACCCCCCCGTTTCCTGAGTTAAGGCCATTCCCAATCCGGCCCCTATACGTGCCCCGATTGCCCGTTTTTCCGGAACGGGGCCCCATACGTGCCCGGATTGAGATCGAGCGACCCCCTGTTTGATACAAAACTCCTGGAGTTTTTCACTGAACAGGGAGCCCGACAGAATAATCTACGACGGAGATGCAGATTTCACGTCGGAGATCATACCTGCGCAACACCCAAGGGAAGACAGGCTCTCGTAAACGCTATTCACCGTCGGAGAATGATGACGGAGAACTGACCCGACCCTGCCCAAACGTGCGTAATTCCCAAAAAACGGTACAATGAGGTTTTTTTATCCGGCAATACGGGCTCCGATTGAGATTTCTCCGTCGAAGATTTCAAAGTGCGCTAATAGACGCTATTGGAGGGCCGATCTCCTTTTGAACAGACCCTAAGTGCTGGAAAATGAAAAAAACCCCTATTTTACCAATCTGATTCACGTCGGAGAGGAGGGATTCTCCTTCGTGAAAGAGTGTTGAATTTCAGGTGACCCGTGACAGGTCAGCAGCACCGGCCCGGCACCCCCCACGTTCTTTCAATATTTTCGCAGACCTCCCTTATCCATCAGCAAAAAGTTTTCGTGAACTCCATCCTCTGTAAAATAAAATTTCAACCCCTTCCCCACTGAATTTTTTCACGCCAAACATAATTTCCCAAACAATTTCCGACCCTCCCCAATTCCCCCCCCCTCTGCGAAGTCCCTTCGGATTCCGTTCCCCATCAATACCCACCCATAAGGAATCGGGCGCATTAAATGAGTGTCTCTTTAGTCCAAGATCCCTAGTTCAAAAAATTATAAACATGACTTGGAAATATCCTCACGATTGATTTAGAAATATTTAATTTACAATAATTCCAAGTGCCTAATTGTTCATAGGGGATTCTTTATGAAACATCTTGTTAATCGAAAAAAAATGGTATGGGTAGGGTTCGCCATTATTGCCCTCCTTTTGGTAGGCTCTGTTCATGCTGAACAGGGTATTACGGTAAATCCGGTACCGCTTAATTTCACAGGTTTTTCCGTGTCAGATGAGATGAGAACACTTGAGATAACAGCAATAGAGAATGTTACAGATCTCACTTTTATCCCCCTTGATCTGACGTCCAACGATGGCCAGCGGGTCATCCATCAGCAGTCTATCCAGGCAGCGCCATTTTCGAGCTCGATGAATAACGGCAGCATCCAGCAGATTCCCGTCACGTTCAAGCTGGCGGGGAGCGGTCACTATACCGGTGAGATGTGGTTCTCGTCTTCGGGCTCGGGAATCGCGAAAGTCCCGGTAACTGCGACCGTGAAAGACGACTGGGAATTGCCACTCGCAGTTCTTCTCGTTGGAATAGTTTTCAGTTTCTTCCTCATTACCTATTCATCCGATTTCAAGAAACGGGACGAGATCCAGACGACGCTCGCTGTGTTCTCAAATCTCGTTATAAGTGATCAGGATCTTAAAACCACCTATAGGCTGTCCCCTCAAGACCCCGACGAAAAACTCCATACCGGGTTTTTTGTGAGGATCAATGCTGATATCAACCAGGTACAGTTGAAACTGGATACCGACGCGATCAGTGATGCCGGTACCTCCCTGACTAATGTGAAAGACAGTTGGGACAACTGGAATACCAACAAAGCCCGGTTCATGACATTGTTCAGGCGTGCCGAAGAACTCGTCGCACATATGAATGATCTGGAACGGCAGACCGGTGTGAAAGCAGGAATCACCGGAGATTCATCAATTCCGGTTATCAGATCCATGAGAGATGATATCAGAAAAAATTTTGTTGCAGTCAGTCTGAAGGACTCGGGAGAAAAACTGGAGGAATCGATCAAAAATTCAGAGGATTCCTACGAAAAACTCCGCGAAGTTGTTATAAATCTGGAGAATCTTGAAAAATTGTGCGGAACGATAGATACGATTTCCTGTACAACATGCAATGATTTGCCCGAGGTGTGGAATTCCCTGTTACTGATAAAGAATAAGGATGAAATCAAAGAGAAATTGGATAACATAGGCAAGTGGACGAAGGAAGTTGTAGCTCTGCCAAAAAAACCCATATCCCACGGAGTAAAATTCTTTAACGTTCCGGGTGTCCTTACCCTGGCGCCCCTCAACCCGGTTAAAGTTCCCGATGCCACTGTAGTGAATAAGGTCAATGTTGCAACCGCTCGCCTGATCCTGTTCAAGTATGGGACATACTTAGGTACCATCGTCCTTGTCACATTGTACGGAATGTTACAGATCTATGTTGCGAATCCTACATTCGGCAGCACAGGGGATTACATAAATATTGGAATCTGGGGCCTGATTGCCGGGGCCAGTGCCGATGCAGTCCAGAAAAAAGCGAAAGGACTCACAGGAATTGAGTGATCCCTATAATCTTTTTTCCAAAGAAATTCGCGTTTGTACTGTCGATTTCTCGATCCGGTTGCAGCCACAGATCATATCGCATGTTCTGTTGGATTTAGATCCGAATAATTTTTCAGATTTGCCCCGGGGGTTTAAATAGGAAAATATTAATTAATTAAAAATTAGTAGAGATATTTATGACCGAATATCCAAGTCCCTTGTCAGTTATAGTCCCCGTTTGGCATGTTGTTTGGCATGAAGTGAATGGGAACGCTGCCGTGCCAATAACAAGGAAAAATGTTCAGAGAGATGTTGGCAATATACCGGAGGTTTCGGTTCTCGGCTGTCTGATAATATTTGAGAGCGAAAAATTAACCTGTTGTAAAAATGCTAAGGGCGAGACATTTATCCCTAACAAAAATGCAGACTATGATAATTTTCAGCTGACTGGCACAGGAGCAAACAAGGGAGATCAATACTACCCGCCGCCAGAAAAAAAATAGCGTATCCCGAAAAACACGTACCCTATGAATGCTGACGGTAAGAAGTTGCACTACATTTAGATTCTATACTCGATAGGTCCAAAATTCGTTACGGCAGATCATAATGGACTTTCCACTTATAACCCCCAACAAGAATCTTAAACACAACCTCATCCAATTTCATTTCGGCTGCGGTGTCAACCCCATATGAAATTTACCGTTCAGCCCCTTCAAACCTGATATTTCACACCGGGGGCCTCTTACGGGAAAAGGTGTCGGCCCCCACCGAAAATTTTTCGACCATCCCCACAACCAGTGAATCGCATCGGAGTCCCAAAATCGGAAAGCTATCCTGCACACTAGGCCCCGCATACGTCGGGTTACGGTTCCCATCCGCCTCTTGCCAGATCCCGGCTCAACCTTTCTCTAAAAAAATTTTCCAGAAAAAAACGCTGGAGCGTACTCACCAACTCGCCCCGCTCAAAATATTTTCACTGAAAATATTTTCGTGACCCCTCGACCCTCAGCAAAATATTCAGGAGCCCGCACAGAATTTTTTTCCCCAAATATTTTTCCGCGCCAAAAATATTTTCCAAAAAACTTTTCAGAAAAATTTTCTCAAAAAATTTCTCCCGCTCGTTTTTCATTCCCGCCCCCCGCCAAAGCAAAACAGATTTATCGCGCCATACAAAAGAATCATGACAGGAACCAAAAATAATTCCGGTGAACCGCGTGAACAGATACAGGCTTGTTTTGATCGTTCTTATCGCAATCGTTTTTGTAGCCAGTGCCGGCTGCACCGCACCGGCCAAATCGATCAATGCCAGCGACAATGCCACGGTCGTTCCCGGCACCATGGCCGCATCCTACCGGGCCACGCTCAACCAGCCGGAGGCCCAGTCCGGCTACATCGTGATGGACACCGACATCTTCAATGAAGGAGAGGTCGTGGAATTTTCCGTCACCAACCACGGGACGAAAGCGCTCTCGTGTGCCGGCAACCCACCCGCATTCTCGGTGAAATTCCAGGGAGTGAATGGCATCTGGGCAACACGGATGGGGCCGGGTCAGCCCAATGAAACGGAAACAACAACGCTCGCCCCGGGTAGTTCCACGCAGGTCTATCGTTTTGTCACGAGCGGTTGGGAGCCGGGCCGGTACCGGATCGTGCACGACTGCGGCATCGTCCGGGAGATTCTCGTGCGTCCGCTCGCAACACCACAACCCACGCCCACCCCCATGCTCTGCCCGGTCACGAATGCATCTGCCGCACCGGTGATCACGATCGATCCCATCGGCGACCAGCCGGCAAACACCCCGCTCACCATCACCGGGACCACCAGCATTCCTGCCGGGCAGGAACTGCGGTACATGATCGTCCCGGCACAGTCCGACAATCCCTTCGGTTCGACAAACCCGGATGACTTCTTCACGACCGTGGTGCAGGAAGGCACCTGCGGTACCAATACGTGGAGCGCGATGGGCGAGATCCAGGCAACCGGGGATTTCCTTATTGCCATCACTGATACGAACCGGACCTCCACTGCCATCAAACGGTTCTCTGTGATCGCATCGTAATAGTGGATACATTTCAGAAACGATCGAAACCACAGGAAAAATATCATTGAGCAAACTCCGATGACACGCCGCATCTTCACCCTCACACTCACACCGGCAAACCCGCTCCGGTTCTCCCTTACGGAGTTCCGCTCGCTGCTCTCCCGCCAGTGTGCTGAACGAACGGCACAAGCCGGCCCCGGCACAATAGCCGGTCCGATCCTCTCCCGCTATCCCCCGATCCTCTGCGGCCAATTGAAGCACGAGATCCGCGTGACCGGTCTCTGCCAGGGTGCGGACTTCCTCTTCTCGCTCGCTCGCGGAACCACGGAGATCCTTGGCGGGGAAAACCGGTGCCACATTGATACGCGGGACGAAGAGATCCGGTCCGAACCGTTCGGGATCACGGATGAAGAGCACGAATATGAATTCCTCACGCCATGGCTTGCCCTGAACCAGCAGAACGAGAAAAAATTCTATCTCTTGCAGGGAAAACCCGCCCGGGACGCGTTCATGCAGAAACTGCTTGCCGCCCAGCTGAACACGTTCGCAAAATCCCTGGAATATTCTCCTGAGGCGCCGATCACCTGCACGGCCCATGTCCGGTTTGTGCGGGAACGAATCGAACGGCAGACCGTGATGATCTTCAAGGGAAGATTCCGGACAAATCTCCAGATCCCGCAGTACCTCGGGATCGGGCAGTCCGTCTCCCAGGGATTTGGCTGGGTGCAGGAGATCCCCCGGGGTACTGATTCCTGGTGAGCGAATCGTATCAGGATCGGGAACCACACTGACCTACGGTAGCGTGCATCCGACCCGGTCCGGCATTGCCGGGCCTCATCTTTTTTGTTTTTGCACATCCCATGATTGATGGATGATTGCGCTCCGCCTGCTCCGGCCCGGGGATATTCCCCTCATCAAGGCATGGCCCCCGTACCCCCCGGAGTTTGGCATGCTCGACTACTCCCTGCGGGATGGCGGCTGGCTGGATGAGTACAGCCAGGAGGACGGGACGGACATACTGGTTGCGGAGGTCGGTCACACGATTGCCGGCTTCTCGGTCCTGTCAAAAAAGACCGATCACCGTGCAGAGTTCAGGATCGCCCTTCACCCGCAGTGTCTCGGGCAGGGTCTCGGCCGGGCCGTTGCCCTTCTCACGCTGGACTACGGCTTCTCCGATCCGGCATTGGATACGATCAGCCTGATTGTCAGAAAAAATAATCCGCGGGCAGAGCGATTATACGAATCACTGCAATTCCATGCCTGTGGCGAATGCACGGAACTGGTTCATGGCGAACCGGTTGCGTTCCGGCAGATGGAGATTGACCGGTCAACATTTGAAGGAGTGAAGAGGAATGACTGAAGCATTACTGGTCATCGATGTCCAGAACGAATATTTCACCGGTCTTCTGCCGGTCACGTACCCCCCGGGCAGCCTTACCCGGATCCTTGAGGCCATGGATGCTGCCCACGCGGCCCACATGCCGGTGATCGTGATCCAGCATTCCAGCACTGCGCCGGGTGCCCCCGCGTTCGTGCCCGGGACTTCCGGCTGGGAACTCCACCCGGAGGTGAAGAAGCGTCCCTGCGATCTGCTGGTGGAAAAAACACTGCCGGGCAGTTTCACCGGCACGAACCTCGGGCCATGGCTGGAAGAGCACAACATAAAAAATCTCGTCATTGCCGGCTACATGACGCAGATGTGCTGCGACACCACCGCCCGGCAGGCCCTGCACCGGGGCTATGCAGTAAAATTCCTCTCGGATGCCACCGGCACGCTCACGATCTCGAACAGCGCAGGCACCGTGAAGGATGCGGATCTTCACAACGCAATTCTGGTTGTCCAGCAGTCACGTTTCTCGCAGGTCATGACCACCGGAGACTGGATCAGATCGGTTGCACCGGCCAGCCGGTAATTTTTTTCGCACGCCCGGACAACAATCCCGATAAGCCTGCACAGATAATTCAGTACTGATCTTCCTCATGCTCTGGGCATTACTCTCCGGCATCGGGGCCTGCTCCGATGCGGCATACTATATCGTCAACAAGAGATTTCTCCGGTCTGTGCAGCCCGACCTGCTGGCAGCCGCCGGGTTTCTCTGCACGGGAATATTTCTTTTTGCCCTCTCCCTGGCGTGGGGCATCCCGGCGCTTGGCCCGGATTTTCTCTATGCCGTGGGGGCAACCTCCGCCATCAACGTGCTCGGGACCACGCTCGCGTTCCGGGCCCTGAAGTCCACGGACATCTCGCTTGCCGTGCCGATGCTCTCCTTCACCCCGCTCTTCCTGGTTGTCACGGCATTTGTGATGCTTGGCGAGATCCCGTCGCTTGCCGGCATGGCGGGAATTGTCATCATCGTTGCCGGGTCGTACATCCTGAATACCGCGGCGGAACATACGAGCCTGCTCGATCCGTTCCGGGCCATGGCGAGTCACCCCGGCATTCTTGCGATGTTCTTTGTTGCGTTCCTGTACGCGATTGCCATCGGGTTTGACAAGATGGTGGTGCTGAACTCCGACATCGTCTTCGGATCCGCAGTGGTATTCTCCATTCTCGGGTCTGCGTTTATGGTAATCTTCCTTCTGAAATCCGCGATGCACCGATCGGATTTGCCTGCACCAGCGGCCACGGCACCGTCACCAGTGCAGGCACAGCCGCACTCCGGCACGGCCCGTGATGTTCTGGCAGCCGGTATCCTTATCGCGATCTTTCTCACCATCGAATCGGTGGCGATCAATGCCGCGTATCTCGACCAGATCGTGCCGTATGTCAGTGCGATAAAACGGATGAGCATCATCATCACGGTGCTCTACGGCACGCTCGTCTTCCGCGAGACCGGGATCCGGCAGCGGGTCTCGGGTGCGGCCCTGATGGTATTTGGTGTGGTGCTGATCCTGCTCTTCCCATAACGATTGAGGGATCGTCAGGGTAAATGCGGGGTGATAAAAAAATAAAAAAATGCCGGGCAGGATCGTGCGATCCTGGGACCCCGCGTTCACTCAATAAACAGCGGCACGTCGCGGAATGCCCCGCCGTCAAAGACGCCGCGGTCGGTGACCCGGAGGGAAGGAATCACGGTCAGCGCCAAAAACGAGAGGTACATGAACGGGTTCTCGATCCCGCCCATCTTTCCCGTGACTTCGTGCAGGGCATGAAGCCGGTCTACCACGTCAGGGTATGGCAGGGTGGACATCAGGCCGGCGCAGTCGAGCGGGAGGACCGTCTCCCCGGGCCCGAGTACCGCAGCCATGCCTCCCTGTGCCCGGATCACGCTTTCGATGGCCCGGTGGATCAGTGCATCGCTGGTCCCGACTGCGATGATGTTGTGGGCATCGTGGGATACGCTCCCGGCAATGGCCCCGTCGCGGAAGCCGAAACCGTGGACAAGGCCAAGGCCCAACGGGGCCGGCCGGTACCGGTTGCAGACCGCGATTTTCAGGATATCCCGTTTAAGATCCGGAATTTCATCTGCGGAACAATCGTACCGGAGCGCTTCGGTCACGATCTGGCCGGGAACAAGACCGATCACCCGGGCCGGGCCGGTGCCGGAGATCCGGAACGCGTCCGGCGCCGGGACGGGACATTGTATCGTGGGTGGGAACGGCTGCTGGGGGGTGTAGGGCCGGGGCGGGATCTCGATTCCGTTCCGGAAGACCCGGGAAATCTCAAACCGTTCCAGGTCATCGATGATACAGAGATCGGCCCGGCGCCCCGGGACGAGAGCGCCGCGGTCCGCAAGTCCGAACCGTTCGGCAGCGGAGAGCGTGGCCATACGGATCGCGAGCTCCGGGGCCAGGCCGGATGCGATGGCCTTCCGGATGCAGCGGTCGATGTGCCCCTCTTCAGCCAGCAGGTCAGCGTGGCAGTCATCGGTGGCAAAACTGCAGCGGGAGACGGTCACCGGTGTCACGACCGGGATCAGCGCCTCAATGTTCTGCTCGGTCGAACCGTCGCGGATGAAGATGAACATTCCACATTTTAGTTTCTCTTCCGCTTCGGCACGGGTGGTGCACTCGTGATCGCTCTGGAGCCCGGCAAGGAGATACGCGTTGAGATCGTTTCCCGTCAGGCCCGGGGCATGTCCGTCCCTGATCTCCTGTAAGGAAATTTTCCGGGCAATACCGGGATCGGCAGCAAGCACGCCCGGGACATTCATCATCTCCCCAAGACCGAGCACACCAGACCTCCCGGTAAACCTGCGCAGATCGTCCGCGTCCAGCACGGCCCCGCCCACATCCGCGGGCGTTGCCGGTACACAGGATGGCAGCATGTACCGGATGTCGATTGCGGCATTCGCCCGGGCTTTTAGCATGTACTCAATGCCCTTTGTCCCGGCAACGTTTGCAATCTCGTGCGGATCGGCAATGACCGTGGTTGTGCCGTGCCGGACAACGAGGCGGGCGTACTCGACCGGGGTGAGCAGCGAACTCTCGATATGGACATGGGCATCGATCAGGCCCGGCACGATATATTTTCCGGCACAGTCGCATACTTCGTTGCCCTTGTAGTCCCCGATGCCAAGGACAATACCGTTCTTTACGGCAAGCGTGCCCTCGTCCCATGTGCACGTGAACGGGTTGAAGATCGATGCGCTCGTAAAGATCCGGTCTGCGGGAATGATCCCGCGTGCGGCACCCATCATCTGCGATGTGAAGTTTTCCAAAAGAATCACACCGTAATATCCCGGATCACCGCGGTCTTCCGGTCGCCGTCTTTGATGATATAGACAAAGAGTTTGTAGGAGCCGGGTTCGAGCCGGGCCGGGACGGACAGGGTATTTTTCCCGGGCACCAGCGAGACCGGAGCGCCAAGAATGGATTGTTGTTCCTGCGTCAGGTTGGCGAGGCGATATACCGTGACCTGGACATGGGCATCCATGGGCTCACCCGCATGCGTGATGTCGATCACAATCGACTGGTTGGAGTACCCGACATCCCCGACCGATAGGGACATACAGCCGGCACAAAGGACCACGGTAAGAAGAATGACGATCCCGCCAGCGATGGGAAATCCATGTCCTGACATTATCCAGATGTAACGCGTATAACCATAAAAATCCTGTTGGATGCATACGGTGTCGGGCCGTGCACACTGTGAAAATAAATCCGGTACACGGGATTTTGTGAACCGGTCTCTTTTATTTTAATATTCAATAGATTATTTCATATTTTTTTCCGTACCATTTCGCCGTAATATTAAAGACATACCTTATTATAGCATCGTTTGGTAAAATTACCATAAGGTGAAAATATGCCAGTTGTAACCTTTTCCCATCATAAAGGGGGCACGGGGAAGACTACATCCTGTCTCAATATTGCAGGTTTTTTGGTGCAGGCAGGGAAGAAGGTCCTTGTAGTCGACTGTGACCCGCAGGCAAATGCAACGGTCGGACTTGGCTACGGCTCCCAGTCATCCGGCAGGAACATGTACGATGTCTTCATGAGCGGGTACGAGGATTTCCCGGTGACCGCGATCACCGAGATCATCCGGACCACCCCGTCAGGCATCGATCTCGCACCGTCCCATCTCGATCTTGTCGGGGTCGATCCCTATCTCTACCTCATGGAGAACCGGGCAGAAGTGCTCAAAAATGCACTGGCCCCGGTAATCAATACCTATGATTTCATCCTTATCGATACGCCCCCGAGCATGGGACAACTGGTGATCAACGGCCTGTTTGCGGCCGATCATGTCATCGTAACACTGGATTCCGGATCGTTTGCCCTTGACGGTGTCTCGACTCTTTCAACAATATTTTCCGATATGAAAATCGATCTGGGCCGCGAGATCAAGCCGGAACTTGCCATCATTACCCGGTACGGGGAAGGACCGGTACCGGACAATAAACCCGAGATTCCGGAAAAACAGGATATTTTCACGGTGCTGCACAACCTCTTTTACAAAAAGCCTGAACCCACCGCGGACGAGATCCTTAAAAAAGAAGAAGAGAAGACGGAACATGAGCGGCTGGTTGCGCTGGAGGCGGAGATCCGCCGGCTCTTTAAAGCGGTATATCCGGTTCCTTATTCTCCCCAGATTTATGAAGCGCAGAAACGGGGGCTTCCTATCTCAAGGTTTGCTCCAGACAGCAGTGCCGGTGTTGCATACAAAACCATTGCCGATGTGATCATTTCATGGAAGTAACAGCATTTGAGTCAGCCTTTAAAAAAGCCGCGAGCGGTGAATTTAACGTAAAGATTGATGAAACACAGGTGGGCCCGGAGTTGTCGGGACTTGCCGCCTCAGCAAACCTTGTGCTGGATAAACTCCGCAAGACTGCCGAGATGAAAGCCCGGGCGGATATCATGATGAAGTACCATCCGCTGGCAATCTCAATCCTGAACAAGAAGCGGCAGCGGATCTATCTCAACAAGAAATACGAGACGCTCTGGCGGGGCACCCATGATGAACTGATCAAAGGCAGCCTCTCCGATTATGATCTCACTATTATATCCGGCGAACATTACCTGGCCTGTTTCGATACCCGGAAGCCGACAACGACAGAAGTGGTGGTACGGTTCAAGGACAAGACCACCAAATACCTCGTGATCAACGCCATCCCGCTCCTCGGCAAGGATGGCGAGGTGGAGAGCGCCTTTGTCATCTTCACCGACAACACGGACCTGCACGAGAAGATGACGGCTGCAAAAGAGGCGGAGCAGCGGGTGGATCGTATCCTGCAGGAGAACCCGTTTCCCCTGTTCATTGTCCATCCCGATCTCTCAATACGGATGTCCAACGTCGCCTTCCAGAAACTCACCGGCTATTCAAAAGATCGCCTCGGTTCACTCTCCATGAAGGAGTTCGGGTTCAAGAAGAACAAGGGCGGCAGTGTTGAAGATACGATCCGGCAGAAACAGCGGGGGAAGGGAGAGTCGGTCATCGAGTTCCCGAGCGGGACCTTTACCCTTGAATGGTATTATATTCCGCTCCTGGATGCACAGGGAGCGGTTGACTCAGTGCTCGTTGTCTACAATGATATCACCGACAGTCGGAAGAAGGAACTGGAAGTCAAGCAGCTGATGGAAGATGCCAAGCTGCGTGCCGAAGCCTTGTCCGCAAGTGCCGACGTACTGGAGAACGGGTTATCCCGGATAGCCAACGGTGACCTCAGTTTCACGGCTCCGATCACCGACAGCGATCCGCTTGTCAAGCTGAAATCAGATTACAACGGGGCGGTCTCCTCGATTCACGATCTGGTTCTCGATCTCGGGAACGCGATCAAGAAGATGAAAGTGACGACCATGGACACCAGCAAGAGTACGCAGGAGATCTCAAAATCCACGGAACAGGTGGCAATCCAGACCCAGCGGACCTCGGAAGGAACGAAGAAACAGATGGATGAGGTTGAGAAGGTCAGTCGGGAGATCTCCGACCTCTCGGCATCGATCGAAGAGATCGCCAGTACTTCGCATACCCTGATGGAGCATGCCGGAAAAGCTGCCGCGGAAGGAAATAATGCCGCAGAACTCGGGAAGATTACTACAACCAAGATGGCCGTTGTGGAGAAGATCTCCGGGGAAAGCGTGCAGGAGATCACGGCGCTGAACGAACGGATGAAGGAGATCTCGACCATTGTCCGGATGATAGCGGACATCTCCAGCCAGACCAACCTCCTCGCGCTCAATGCAGCGATCGAAGCAGCCCGGGCCGGCGAACATGGCCGGGGCTTTGCGGTGGTTGCCGGGGAAGTGCGCAATCTTGCCGGGGAATCCAAAACGGCCACCGGAAAAATTGAGGACCTGATCAACTCCATCCAGGACAGCAGCAACAAGACCGCGGCTGCGATCAACAGTTCCTATACGGAAATCCGGGCCGGGATTGAGAGCGTCAACAAGACGGTTGAGTCGCTGAACCGGATCACCTCTGAATCGAATATCGTATCACAGGGCGTGACCGAGATCACGAAAGCAACCGAGGAGCAGGCCGAGGCAACGACACGGGTCATGGAGGGTATGGAACAGACAAAGATCATCATCCGGGAAAACCAGGAGCGGATGGAGGACATGGCAGCCCTTGCAGAGGAGACGAGTGCATCGACCGAAGAGATCGCAAGCGCATCCTCGGAACTTGCTGTCATGGCAGATCATCTGGAAACGCGGATGAAGGTCTTCAAACTGAGGTGAGAACGTGGCATCAACCATTGATATTGTTGAATTCGAACTTGGCAGTGAACGATATGCCCTGGATATCCAGCTGGCCCGGGAGATCGTGGAGATGATCCCGATCACGCCGATCCCCCGGGCACCTCCGTATATCTCCGGGGTCATCAATCTTCGCGGTGAGATCACCAACATCATGAACCTGAACACCCTTCTGGGCCTTCCCGATCAGAAGATCCGGGATAACCAGAAGATCATTGTGCTGGTTCCGGAAGCGGTGGGCGGGAGCAATGTCGGCATCATCGTGGACGACGTGAGCAGTGTGATCCAGGTCACGGATTCCGATGTGGACAAGATCGGTGAAGGGTTTTCAACGGAGTTCTCCTCCTTTGTCAAGGGCATCATCAAGATGAAGTCTGAAGAAGAGGGGAATACCAAGAAGAACCTGATCATCTGGCTCGATATGGAGAAGGTCATCAAGGATATTGTGGAGAAATAGATGGTTTTTGGGGGAGTGTGAATTGTCAATGGATATTTTTTCTAAGGAACCTGCGGGGGAATGGATATGACTGAACGACCCGGAAGAAAAGCGCTCTTCAGCGGTGCAGGTGCGCCAGCCGGTCATGCGGACCGGTCAACCGAGGAGATCGCCGCCCATGTGCTGCAGCTGAATGAAGAGATTGCAACAGCACTCAACGCAGCGATGGCGGGAGTGGAGGTAAGCCCCTTAGAGGTCCAGCGGTTCGGGGCAGAATATGCAGCCCTGATTGCGGCAGTGAATGCTGCATTCGTGAAACTGGCAACGGTTGGGAAACAACCTGAGCCGGCGTATGTTCCTGCGGTTGAGAAAAGCGAGCCGGTTGCCCCCGATGACAGGATTGTCAGGGACTTACAGACCCGTCTCGATGTGATGGTGACCAAAAACCCGATCCCGATGCTGATCACCACCCCGGCCTTCTCCATTCTTGAAGCCAATGATGCGTACGTGCAGATGAGTGGTATGCGGCAGGATCAGCTGAAGGGCTCAAGCCTTGCCGGGTTCAAACTCATCTCCCAGACCGGGGAAGGGGCAAAGATTGCCCTGCAGCAGAAACGCCGTTCGTTCGGGGAAGTTACGATCGAGCTGCCCTCCGGCCGGCACATTCTCGAACAGTATTGTATCCCGGTTGTTGCCGGTGACGGGTCGATCTCGTCGTTGATCTTTGTCTATTACGATGTGACTGCCGTCCGGAAGAAGAATACCGAGATCGAGCAGCTCAAGGCCCGGTCCGAGATCATTGTCCAGGAGAATCCGATGCCCATCCTTCTCGTGGACAAGACCTACCATATCCGCGTGGTGAACGAGGCCTATGTCACCTTAAGCGGGATCAGTAAAAACGATCTCGTCAAGATGACCCTCCACGATTTCAAGGTGCTGGAACAGACCGGAGACGGGCTGAAGAATGTGATCAGCGATCACCACCGCTCGAAAGGCGAAGTGGTTGTTGAGTTCCCGAAGGGGGCTCGCCGGCTCCAGCAGTACGGTATTCCCATTGAGGATGGAGCGGGAAATGTCTCCAGTATCCTCATTGTGTATAACGATATCACCGAAGAGCGCAGGAAACTCGATGAGGTGGCCACCCTCAAGCAGCGTGCCGATATCATAGTCAAGCAGAACCCGATGCCCATCATGCTCATGAATCCCGAATTCAAGATCCTGATGGTGAATGAGGCGTATATCGAACTGACCGGGCTCTCAAAAGATCGGCTTGTCGGGATGAGCGCCAAGGATTTCCGTATCAAGAGCCAGAAGGGGGACGGACTCAAGAAAGTGGTGACCGAGAAGAAACGGAGTTTTGGCGAGATCGCGATCAACTTCCCCTCCGGCGATCACATCCTCGAGCAATATGGTATTCCCATGGTGGATGCCAGCGGGAAGCTCACCACCCTGTTATGCGTGTACAATGATGTCACCAAACAGCGCGAGCAGGAAGTGAAGATCAAGGAGATGATGGATGAGGCCAAGGCAAATGCCGAACTGCTCACCGTGAGTGCCGACGAATTACAGGCCGCTCTGGCACAGATGGCCAGTGGCGACCTCACGTTCCGGGTCAGCGTTGATGAAGCAGATCCGCTTGTCAAGCTGAAATCGGATTATAATACGGCAGCCACATCCATTCATGGCGTTCTTACGGGTCTTGTTGAGGCGGTGTCCCGGCTCGATGCGACCATCAAGGATACCATCAAGAGTACCGAAGAGATCGCAAAAGCCACCGAACAGGTGGCCATCTCAAGCCAGAAGTCCACGGATATAGCAAAGGACCAGATCAACAGTGTCCATAAGATCTCCAATGACATTTCGGAGATCTCTGCATCCATCGAACAGATTGCCAGCACCTCGCACGATGTGATGACCCATGCGGAGAAGGCCTCGGAGGAAGGGGCAGAAGCCGCAGAGATCGGGAAGACGGCAACCAGCAAGATGCAGAAAGTTGAAGAGATCTCCAAACAGAGCGTGGATGAGATTACGGCCCTCAACGACCAGATGCGCCAGATCTCAAAGATCGTCAATCTCATTACGGATATTGCGAACCAGACCAACCTTCTCGCGCTCAATGCAGCGATCGAGGCAGCCCGAGCCGGCGAACACGGGCGGGGCTTTGCCGTAGTAGCGGGCGAGGTCAAGAACCTGGCCGGAGAATCCAAGAAGGCGAGCAGCCAGATTGAGAACCTCATCCGGACCATCCAGGCAAAGAGCGAACAGACCTCAAACTCCATGCAGGAGTCCTTTGAAGAGATCAAGGGCGGTATCGACAGTGTCAATAAGACCGTTGAATCGCTCAACCGGATCATCTCCGAATCAGCGATCGTATCTGCCGGTGTGGGAGAGATCACGAAAGCAACCGAAGATCAGGCAAAAGCGACAAACCAGCTGATGTCGGGTATTGAATCGTTCAGCTCGCTCACGAATGAGAACCAGCAGCGCATGGAGGATATGGCGGCCCTTGCCGAAGAGACCAGTGCCTCCACCGAAGAGATCGCAAGTGCGTCTGCGGAACTTGCCGAGATGGCAGACCGGTGCAAGAAAGATATGCAGCGGTTCCGGCTCAATTAAAAATTTAACCACGGCAGACATTGAAAACCGGTAATGTACTTGGATGGGGGGTGTATTCTGTCCCCCATCACTACACGTGTTCTACGTGATTGCCAACAGGAGTTAGGAGATTCAGATGGATGACTTTGCAGCATTGAAGCATTATATCGAACAGACGCTGAAGATCCAGTGTAACAACTATAAGGAAGATTACATCAAGCGACGGCTGCTTTCCCGGATGCGGTCCACCAATTCCGCGAATTACGAGGATTACCTTAAATTCCTGAAAGCAAATCCTCCCGAGCTGGAGACCCTCAGAAATGCCCTCACCATCAACGTGACAGAATTTTTCCGCGATGGTGACGTCTATGAGAGCCTGAAAAAAGATGTCTTCCCTGATCTCTTCTCCAAACGGAAACGGCTGCGGATCTGGTGTGCCGGTTGTTCAACCGGGGAAGAGCCGTATTCCATTGCCATGATCATCCATGATTTCATGGCTCATGACAAGGAGGTGTCTGTCCAGATCTTTGCGACCGATATCGACAAGGTGGTTCTCGCAAAAGCCCAGGAAGGTATCTATCTGCAAAAGGCGATGGCAAAACTGACCGAGTCCCAGATCCAGCGCCACTTCATCAAACTGCCGGATGGGAATTACCAGGTCAAGCCGCACCTAAAGGAGTTGATCCGGTTCCGTCCACACGATCTGATGGGGGGAAACCCGGTCTCCCGCTGGCTGGATTTGATCACCTGCCGGAATGTCACCATCTATTTCACGGAAAAACAGAAAGATGATCTGGCGCAATTATTCCATGATGCGCTGGTCTGTGATGGCTATTACATCATGGGAAAGACCGAATACTTAGGAAGGCAGGTCGAGCACCTCTTTACCGCAAAAAATTCCGTGCAGAAGATCTTTGTAAAAAAGGAATAGTCTTTTTAAGATTTTTTTTCACTCTCGTCTTCTTTCGTCCCGCGTTCGAGATCTTCCGTGAGACTGCGTTGCAGGTCTCTCCTTGCAGCGTGGACTTTGATCTGGTTGAATACGGTATAGAAATTTAC
The DNA here is from genome assembly GCA_964592875.1 of uncultured Methanoregula sp. GTDB lineage: Archaea > Halobacteriota > Methanomicrobia > Methanomicrobiales > Methanospirillaceae > Methanoregula. The sequence goes on along the minus strand of CAZQGG010000004.1, from coordinate 34,303 downwards.
CCCGACAATAAGGATAACCAGGAACAGGCTTACCCAGAGCATCACACCCTGTGATGAAAGGAATGCTGCGACAAGCAGTACGACAAAGGAGATCAGGTAGAATACCACCCATGTCCGCAGATCGGGGAACTCCATGCTCATCCATGTTCTCTCCGTATGATAATAATATATCCGATTCCTTTTTTGAACAAATATGATGTTTTTCCCGATATCCTGCTCATTATGAAGGGCGTGAGTCGCTGGCAATGATGAACGTCATGTTTTTTTATTCTCCCTTCCATTACTGTATGTGGAGAAAGGAGATCTGTTCACCCTCCTGGGTGGCTTAGTGCTGGTTCTTATCATCGCTCTGGTTGCCCACCCGGAGTACCTCGCATCCTTTTCAACAACACCGGTCACACCGGTTCCAACACAGTCGGTGACCACACCGGGGGTTACCTCCTCTACTGCTATGGGAACCCCCTCCGTCACGAGGGTTCCAACACCCCTCCCGACACCAACAATTGCCCCCCCGTACCAGATTTCCTACAGCAATGATCCATTCTCGTACCCGAAGTTCAAGATGCCGGATAATCTGGCAATATTCGGTGCGGGCGACCTGCCGCTCCGCGGGAAGACGATGATCCCCTTTGCTTTCATCACAGAATCCCGTGGCGGCCTGACCCAGAAGTTCCATGTTCCCTATGGGATCTGGGTGCTCAATACCACGGTTATTGCGAACCGGACTCCCCAGTATGGGAATTTCAAGATGGTGCTCTGTTATGCAGAGAACGGTACGGTAATTGACGGAGCAGAGATTCTCAACCGGGGATCGATGAGTCGGATCATCCAGACCTCGGGCGGAGACTATTATATGATCATCTCAACTGCCTATATCGACAGTTATTATATCAGTCTCGAAACCCCGGAAGAGTACTATTTTTCCTCATCCCAGCCATAAATGCAGAACCGATGAGTATTGCGTTTCGTGGAGATGCCTTAAGTCTCCGGTTTTTGTGGGAGTTACAGTTTTTCCAGGGTTATCCGGACACGGTCACCTGCTTTTAAGGGGTGCCCCTTGGGGATATCAATGTTGAACCAGAGTGCTTTAGGATCATCATTTGTCGCATCCTGAGACATCAGGCAGTCCTTACTCTCGTTGATGTTAGCCACAAACTCAATTGCGGATTCAAATTCAAGCACTTTTGTCATGATAAAAATAGAGAAAAATTGTCGGGCACAACTCAGATGGCACGCGGGGTGACCATCCAGGTTGTACTGTTCGAATAGCTCCACCGGATAATATCCAGTTCCTTACAGATCTCGGCAAGAATTGCCATGTTGGTACCTACTTCTTTGGGCGAGAGTCCAAGGTCTTTTGCAATATACTTCGATTTGAAGTAGTGTTTGCCCTTGGTTAACCCACTGTTGAGGTACGACACGATCTTGTGCTGGGTCTCATTGTACGTATCACGTAACTTCTTTGATGTAGACATGGTGTGCCTCAGCAATAAGAAATCATATGGATCAACTGGTATATATACGTATCCTTTTTTTCGGTACAAAATCCAGACTTTTTTTCTCTTGGCAAACAAGCATTTTACCAGAAAGACTATATTATGCCTCCCGGGTCCGTCATTTTTTGAATCTTGATAATTATGACGTTTTTTCGATTTCAGAGCAAAATCCAGGGATATCTGAAAAAAATAAAAAATTAATTCTGCTGCTGGACCTGTGCATCGGCAATCTTCTGGATGAGGGCTTCAAGCACAACTTCGCGCATCCCCTCAACGAATTTTATACTGCCGACAACAAGGTGTCCGCCACCGCTGATACCCCCGCCCGGGATCTCTACTTTGAGTTCCCGCACCATGCGGGGGATATTCATAAGTACCCCACGGGATCTCAACACAGCAAAGTCAGGACCAAAACCAATCGTGACAACGGGTTTTCCTGCATGTGCCCGGCAGAGCCGGTCGTGGACCTCTCCGCTGGTCTTTCCAGGCGGGGGGAACGTGAACTTGTGAGCATGGATCTCGACATCGAGAAGGAAACAGTGCGCATCGTTAGAGAGAACACGGGGGACCACATGCGGCATGCTGGCACTCATCTGGTCCTCGATCATGGTGTTTGCCCCATCAACAAGGAGGGCGATCAGTTTCTTGTGGCGGGCAGTATTTCCGGTAATGTTCAGGATATCCTTGACAATCTCCCGACCATCATTGAACCGGAGCCAGAACTGCTCATAGTCAAGCGCGAGGGCGATGTCCTTGCAGGCTTCTTCGGGGTACTGGTCCCTGACAAGCGCAAGGAAGAGGGCCCGCTCGGGGGCCTCGCTCCGGTCACCAACACCGGCAACGGCCGGGAGGTGGCGGATCAGGGGCTCAACCTTGGGATTGATCAGCCGTGCTACTTCGGTGCCGAGCATCCCTGCGGTGATCCCGAAATCTCCCCCGACATGGTAGGGGTTGACGTGGGCCAGCAGGTACTTATCGATAGTTGCATCCGGGTGGTGGTGATCGATAACCACGAACGGGATATCGTACACGCTGGCAATCTTGTATGCGGGCTCATCTTCTTCCGTTGATCCATTGTCGGTCAGCAGGACAAGCGGCATCTTCTGGCCGTAGCGGGCATGGTCTTTTAACGAGAAGTCGAGGTCCCGGGTGATATCCTCGATCTCATAGAACGGGGCTTTTGACGGGGCACGTTTGAAGAGGAAATAGTCTGCATCGAAGTCCCCGCCGGATTCACGGATCAGGGCTACAACGGCCTGCTCGATGGCAACGGCCGAGCAGATACCATCCGCATCCGCATGATGGCGGAGGATGATGGGCTGCGACGTGAACACGGCTTTCCGGATCAGCTTTGCAACCTTTTTCATCTCCGGGCGGAGCTTTTCCATCACGTCACTCTTGACAAGGAGGGGGATATCTTCAGGTTCGGAACGGAGATCCAAGGCGTTCTCAATCCTCACCTTGACTGCAACTTCGTCATCTCCCGTGAGCACGGATATGGCATCCACTTCGATCTGGAGCTGGTTGTTGCGCATCATCACTTCGCCGATGACCTTGACGATATTCTCCAATTCCACTTCCGGGTATGCCCGGACACCGGCTTCAACGAAAGCCGCAGCATTCTGAGTGCCGGTCTCATCGAGAATCGTGAAGATGGTCGGTCCGCTGGTCTGCTTGACCTGGGCTACCTCTCCCTCGATCGCAACGGTCTTTCCTACCTTTGAGGAGAGATCGGCGATGCGGACAGTGGTCGATTTCCTCTCTATGTTCTGCACCTGGTAGACCTGGATCTGGATCTCTTCCAAGTCAATGTTGCCATTCGGGCGGACCTGGCGGACGCGGACAAGAATTGAGTCGCGTTCCTTGTGCTCGGCCTTGACATTGCTCTTGTGAACCAGACCTTTGATCCGGTCATTTAACTGGACAAACATCCCAAAAGTGGCAAATCCCTGCACTTTTCCCTGGTATACGTTTCCTTCCTCGATATCGGCAAGGTCACAGCCTGTGCCTAGCCGGTAGACGAGGACATCGTCAGCATCGGTATTCTGCATAAGTTTTCTCACCACACACAAGCGTACGGGCATATTGTTGCGATATTAATATGGTATCGTCAACACTCCGCGGATAGGATCATCCGTGTATACGTACCAATGGGGGTCCGGATGTTTAATTTACTTGTTATCGACACTGCGGTTTTGTGAATGGGCGTCTGTTAAAGGTCAGTCGCGGAATGCGACTTCAACCATGGTCAGATCGTCCGGGACAAGGATCGGGCCGGTGAATTTTTTCTGGGCATCTGCGATATGTGCCTTTGTATCCGTATACCGTGAACTGGTGTGGATCAGTACAAGAGTCCGTGCATTGAGTACTGCGGCAGCTTCCCCCGCCTGGGCTGCTGTGGCATGGTAGAATTCCGTTGCCCGTACTGCTTCCGTCTCATCATAAGTAGCATCGTGGATCAGGAGATCCGGGTCATGTGCCATATCCAGAATTGTGCTATGGATTGCACGGGTATCCCCGGTATAGACAATCTTTCGTCCGGGCCGGGAATCTCCCATCACTTGTTCCGGGCGGACTTCGGTCACATCATTACCGGTTCCGACCCGGACGGTCTCGCCACGCTGGAGCCGTCCAAAGAGGGGGCCCGGGGGGACGCCAAGAGCAATAGCCTGTTCACGGTCAAATCTGCCCGGGCGGGGATCTTCTTCGAGTATGTATCCCAGTGCAGGCAGCCCGTGGTTGACGCCAAATGCCGTGACCGTATACCCGTCAAACCGCACCCAGGAGCCATGGGTAATCTCTACAGAGTCCATGGGGAATTTCAGGTTGAACCGGGCAACGTGGCGGAGTGTCTTGACAAACTCGTGCACCCATTCCGGGCCATAGATCGTGAGGGGTTCTGTGCGGCCATTGAACGACATGGTCTGGACAAGGCCGAAGATACCCAGGAAATGATCGGCATGCCAGTGCGAGACGAAGATGGCATTGATGGTGAACCCGCACCGCGCCCGCATCATCTGCTGCTGGGCGCCTTCGCCGCAGTCAAAGAGCAGGGTATCCGAACCCCTCCGTATCATGATGCAGGGGGGGTTGCGTGTCGGCGTGGGCAGGGCCCCGGCGGTTCCGAGGAAATAGACGTGCAGAGTCTCGCCGCTCACGGAAAATCACTCCGTGATTTTCCTACAACTCCTCGCTGATGCTCGTCATTCATGATACAAATACACTCCGGAACACCGCAAGGCTCTTCTTTGCTTCTTCAACCGATCGACCTTCAATCACGATCCGGTCTCCTTTATACCGGGAGGTGATGGTCCTGCCGACGTTCTCCCAGTTGATAGTACCTTCCTTCAACGTGAGATGTTCATCGGAGACGCCATGGTTGTCGTGGATGTGGATATGGCTGGCCTTGTCGACATACTTCAGGAAATCGTCTACTTTTCCTACCGTGTTCGCATGGCCGAAATCAAAGGTCATCCCAATCCCTTCGATGTCCTCGGTCATCCCCATCAGTTCTTCCGGGGACCGGCAGAGGAATTCCTTGAAACTGATCATGTTCTCAAGGCATGCCAGTACCCCATGTTCGGAAGCGCACCGGCCGATCTGCCGGAGCGCTTCTTTCTGGAGGTCCCAGACTTTCTGGGGCATCATCTTGCCGATGGGTGAGATGTAGCCTGGGTGGATGGTGACCCGGTCGGTCAGTGGGGCTGCATGCTCGATGCAGCTGCAGAGCTGCCGGATCGATTCGCGCCAGATGGGATCGTTGAGGGTTGCAATGTTCAGGTCGCCGTAAGGGGCGTGCACGGAAGCCCCAAGGCCCGTGGTTTCGAGCATCTCACGAACTTTCCGGAAACAGTCAGGATTCTCAAGCCGGTAATTCCCGTCGCTGACGATCTCCCAGCCGTTATACCCGGCTTCTTTTATCCCATACACCCATGCAATATCATCCCAGACTTTTGCGGACGAAGAGAAGTACACGGACAAGCTCATGGATTGCCCCGCAATTGTTCCAGCAGGTGTTGTACTGATGTGGTAAATTCGGCGAGCGTCCCTTCATTTTTCAGGTTGACATCGGCTTCCGCGAGGGCATTACCCAGGCCCCAGCCCAGTTCCCGGTTGTCCCGGTTGTGCAGGGCATCAGCAGTGGTGAAATCATCCGACCGGGCCCGGGCAGCAATGCGGGCGAGCCGGTTCTCAAACGAGGAATCGATGCTGATTAAGGTGAACCCGGAGAAATGCCTGCGGAAAAGGGCGACTTCCGTATCTCCCCGGATCCCATCAACGAGCACAAGCGGTGCAGACATCTGCTGGATCTCCGGCACACAGAGTTGCGCGATGGCATCCATGCCGCGTTCGGCCCGGAGCCGGTTTGCGGTTGCCCCGAAGTTCGTATCATTCGGTTCAAGCCCGGCTTCCTGCACGGCCCTCCGAATCATATCGCCCATCACGATGACGGGGATACCCGTTTCCTGTGCTATGCGGGAGAATTCACCTTTTCCGCTTGCGGGCATCCCGACAACGCCAATCACTCTCATAGCTAATCTCTCCAATCTCCCTTGTCCGTATCCGCACTGTCCTGTTCAATCCATCAGCGATGGTTTTCAGTTCCGCCAGCGTCAGGGGCGGATGGTTCTCCTTGAGGATTCGTCGTTTAGAGATATATTCCCCATTGGTCATATCAGGTGCCGGTACCTGCAGCTGGCCGGCTTTATGCTCACCCTGCTGGAGAACAAGGGGGGTAGTTCCGATCTCCTCTGAAATTTTCTTAATATATTCGGTGTTCTCGTAAAACGTGGTGATGACAATCTCCAGTTCACGGATGAGGTTCTCCCTATAGGCTTCCTTACAGATCCGTATGGATTTCTTCAGGTTTTTCTCATAGTTTTCTGCCGGGACGGCATTATATCCCCCAACGAGTCCCGAGAAACCCTCCCAGCGGGTCTTGTAATCGATGGCGATGCGATCGATGATCCGCTGCTCAATCAGGGTTTCAAGCGTCCCGGGAAATAAGCCGTTGGTCTGGATTCCCACCGCAAGACCCAGTTTTTTTGCATAGTGTGCGAGGGCAATCACGGCCTCTTTCTGCAGGGTGGGCTCCCCGCCGGATATCACCAGACCGCTGATGAACGGAGAGGATGTTTTTATCATGGCCGTGATCTCGTCAAGTTCGCGCAGATCCGATCCCGTCTGGATGCTCTCGTTCTGGCAGTAGGAGCAGCGCAGAGGGCACCCCCGCAAAAATATTGTACAGGCTGCCCGCCCCCGCCAGTCGATCGTTGAGAGTGAGACAAAGCCCCCAAAATTCAGTTGGATAGGATCACCGTACCGGATTATTTATTGTCGTGGTTATTTGAGAGTATTTGAATTCGGACGTGGGACCGGTTATCGTACGATGGGCTGGATCCCATGAAACTGCCTTTAAAAAAAGGAGAGGAAGATCAGAACTTGAAGTGACGGTTGACGATCTTGATGGCACAATAATCGCCGCACATCGTGCACCCGTCAGTATCTGCGGGCATGCGCTCTTCACGGATCTTCTTGGCCCGGGCCGGGTTCATGGCAACGGCGAACTGGCGGTCCCAGTCCAGGTCGCGGCGGGCATGACCCATCTCGAGGTCGAGGTCGCGGGTCTTCTTCAGCTTGATCATGTCGCCGACATGGGCTGCAATGCGGGAACTCATGACGCCTTCGTACACCTCTTCCGGTGTAGGCAGGGCAAGGTGTTCGGCCGGGGTGACGTAACAGATGAAGTCCGCACCGAGTGAGGAGGAGATGGCCGCACCAATGGCGGCAACGCGGTCATCATAGCCGGGGGCGATGTCAGTCACGATGGGGCCGAGCATGTAGAACGGCTTGTTGTTGGTGACCCGCTTCATCAGCTGGACGTTGGTTGCGATCTCGTCGATCGGCACATGTCCCGGACCTTCAACGATCACCTGCACATCCTGGGCATGTGCCTTGTCTGCAAGTTCCGCATTGATGAGCAGTTCCTGGATACCGGCCCGGTCGGTAGCATCGTGGATGGCACCGGCCCGCATGCCGTTCCCCATCGAGAGAGTGACCTCGTGCTCCTTCATGATCTCAAGCAGGTAGTCAAACTCTGAATAGAGCGGATTCTCCTTCTCGTTGTGGAGCATCCACGCGGTCATGAATGCCCCGCCCCGGGAGACCAGCCCTGCGTGGCGACCCTGGTTCCTCAGGCGCTTGACGGTCTCGAAGTTGATGCCGGTGTGGATGGCCATGAAGTTGGTGCCGAGTTTTGCCTGTTCGGCCGTGATCCGGAAGAGGTCGTCCTCTTTCATGTTCACGACGGCCCCATCCTTCTGGGCTGCTTCAATAAATGCCTGGTACAGGGGAACGCAGCCCACCGAGAGACTCGTGTTGGCGATAACCTGCCTGCGTATCTCCTGGAAGTCCCCGCCCGTGGAGAGCTCCATAAGGGTATCGGCGCCGGCAAGTTCCGCCTGCCGGGCCTTCTCAATCTCTTCAGGAATATTGACAATGTCCGTAGATGTCCCAATCGAGGCATTGACCTTGGTGCGGAGACCTGAGCCGATACCGCAGATCTTTACCTTGCGGTAGGGGGAGACCGGGATAACGATATGGCCTTCGGCAACGCTGCGGCGGACGAAATCTTCGGTGACTCCTTCCTGCTTTGCTACCAGTTTCATCTCTTCAGTGACGACGCCACGCTTGGCATCTGCGACTATACTCATACCATACAGGTTGCAGTAAAGACCAGATAAAGGCTCGGTTTTTCGATTCTGGACTAAATCTGGCTTGTTATGTAAACAAGTTAAGTTGAGTTGAAATAACGCAGATTTTTTTGTGCGGGAAATGTCCCCCGATTCCGCCAGGAACTGAATGTTCTGTCGTGACAGGTGAGATGTGGGGTGCAGGAATTGTGAGTTATATTTATATATTATGTAGCACTAACTAATGGTAAACCTTGATTGAACGAGGTGTTTCACGATGACAGAAAAGGATTATTTCGAAGTTACGGTAAAAGAAGCAGCCCATGACGATGCAGGCCGCGGCATTGCACGGCTCAGCATCGAGGTGATGAAGAAACTCGGGCTGGTCTCCGGTGATGTGATCGAGATCCAGGGCAAGAAGAAGGCCGCGGGAATCGTCTGGCCGGGGTTTGCCCAGGATACCGGTTACGGTATCCTCAGGATTGATGGTAACATCCGTGGTAACGCAGGAACCGGTATCGATGAGAAAGTAAAGATCTCAAAATCTGATGCCGAATATGCAAAGAAGATCGTCATCCAGCCTACCCAGCCGATTCGTCTTGTCGGGGGTGAGCAGTACCTTTCACGGGTATTGCGCGGGCGGCCGGTGATGGAAGGGCAGGCTGTCCGCGTTGACGTGATCGGGAATTCTATCACCCTGATCATTACGAAGGTAGCCCCCAAAGGGATGGTCATTGTCACGGATGACACCGAGATCGAACTGAAAGAAGAGGCGTACAAGCCGGAAGAGGGCAAGCAGGAAGTCTCCGATATCCACTACGAGGATATCGGGGGTCTTGGCCGTGAACTCCAGCTCGTGCGCGAGATGATCGAGCTCCCGCTCCGCCACCCGGAGATCTTCGAACGCCTCGGTATCCAGCCCCCCAAGGGAGTACTGCTCTATGGTCCTCCCGGTACCGGTAAGACCCTGATAGCAAAAGCCGTGGCAAACGAGGTGGACGCCCACTTCATCACCCTCTCCGGCCCCGAGATCATGAGCAAGTATTACGGCGAGAGTGAGAAGGGACTCCGCGAGAAATTTGAGGAGGCAGAGCAGAATGCGCCTGCCATCATCTTCATCGACGAGATCGACTCAATCGCTCCCAAGCGGGAAGAGACCAAAGGGGAAGTTGAACGGCGCATTGTTGCCCAGCTCCTTGCACTCATGGACGGGCTCAAGGCGCGCGGACAGGTCATTGTCATTGCAGCAACCAACCTGCCGGACTCCATCGACCCGGCTCTCCGCCGGGGAGGCCGGTTTGACCGCGAGATTGAGGTGGGCATACCGGACAAGAAGGGAAGGCTTGAGATCTTCCAGGTGCACTCCCGCGGGGTTCCCCTGGCAGACGATGTGAAGATCGAGGAGTATGCCAACAGCACCCACGGGTTTGTGGGTGCCGATATCGCCCTGCTCGTCAAGGAAGCGGCGATGCATGCACTCCGCAAGGTCATTCCCCAGATCAAGATCGACGAGGATATTCCCAACGAGGTGCTCGATGCGCTGAGGGTGACGAACGAGGACTTCGCCGAGGCCAGAAAGCATGTGGAGCCATCTGCCATGCGCGAAGTGCTGGTTGAAGTGCCCGACATTACCTGGAAACAGGTCGGTGGCCTTGAGGATGTGAAACAGGAACTCAAAGAGGCCGTGGAGTGGCCGCTCAAATACCCGGATGTATTCGAACGGCTCCAGACCAAGCCCCCGAAAGGCATCCTGATGTTCGGCCCGCCCGGTACCGGCAAGACTCTCTTGGCAAAAGCCGTGGCCAACGAGAGCGAGTGCAACTTCATTGCCGTGAAGGGGCCCGAACTGCTCTCGAAATGGGTTGGGGAATCAGAGAAAGGTGTGAGGGAGATCTTCCGGAAGGCACGGCAGGCATCACCGGCCATCATCTTCTTTGATGAGATCGATGCGCTGGTGCCCAAACGCGGGAGCTACGGGGGCTCATCGCATGTCACGGAAAGCGTGGTCTCCCAGATCTTAACCGAGCTCGACGGTCTGGAGGAACTGAAGAATGTCACCATCCTTGCGGCAACCAACCGGCCGGATATGCTGGACGATGCGCTGCTCCGCCCGGGAAGGCTCGAACGCCACATCTACGTTCCTGCACCGGACGCGGAGAGCCGTAAGAAGATCTTCGAAGTCTACCTCGGCGGTGAGACCGGGAGCATCCTTGCAAAAGACGTTGACATCGACGCACTGGTGAAACAGACCGAAGGCTACGTGGGTGCCGATGTCGAGGCGCTCGTCCGCGAGGCAAAGATGGCAGCAATGCGGGACTTCATCGTCCAGATGGGCGACAGGACCGAGCAGGAGAGGAAGGACGCGATCAAGAACGTGATGCTGACGAAAGCCCACTTCGATGCAGCCCTCCTCAAGGTGAAGGGATCGCTTGATGCGGCTGCAATCGAGAAGTCCGAGCGCCAGGCATGGGAGATGCTCTACAACCAGGAGCAGCGGACGATCCTTGACAAGGCAGCCCTGCTGCTCCACCGGGCTGGTCTGACCCACAAGAAGGCGGACGAAAAACAGGCCGATGAACTGCGCACGGCAATCTATGCACGGAAGAAGGACTTTGCTGCAATCACGAAGATGGCAGAGTCCTTAGAAAAGAAACTGGAGACTGCATAACCACACACAATGAGGTACCAACGAGGTGAGAAAAATGTACAAAGACCCCATGGATATGTTTGAAGAGATGGACGAGATGTTCGCCCGGCTCTTCACGCGCATGGACCGGGAATTCACGAGCGGCAACCCGCAGGTATACGGTTACCGGATCGTTATGGGGAATGAGGAAATACCGGGCGGGATGCAGGAGATCCCTGCCATCTCCTCACGGCTAACCCACGAACCGGTGGCTGAAGTTCACCGGATCGGTGACGAGACCAAGGTAGTGGCCGAACTTCCCGGTGCAACGGATGAGTCTGTCCGGCTTGATGTGAAGGGAGACACGCTGGTTATCGATGCCGGGGATGCAGAGAATCACTACCACACCACGGCGGACCTGCCACCGGTTGATGCGGCATCGATGCAGCGATCGTTCAGGAACGGCGTACTGGAAGTCACGTTCCGGAACCTGCCTGATGCAGCGAGTGTCCCGGACTCCGGGAAGAACTAACTCCTTTTTTATCCAGTTGATCAACCCCGCGTGCCATGTTGGATCCGGCCAAACGTCCGGAACACGGATAATCCCCCGGTTTCTGCCCGTGATCCGTGAGACGGGGGACTCCTGGCAGATAATCTAGCAGATAATAATCCTGATAAACCTCGGCATCAAACGATCACACACATCAGGGTGTCCAAAAGCACGCCTTGGGGTTTGCATGCCCTCATATAGCAGAGGAAGGCGGTACCACATGAAACTCAAAGAATTCCTTGAGAGCACGGGAACAGAGAGGAACCTCGCGGAACTGATCCTCTTTCTTGGCAGGCAGGCACCCGCCATCAGGAAGGGATTTCTCTCAACCGGTGTGAAGCCGGATGAGAAGAACAAGACCCGGAATGCCTATGGCGAGGAGCAGATGCCCCTTGACAAGTACGCGGACTCGGTCTTTGTGGACGGGATCCGATCGTCACGCCTCGCCCGGTACGTTGCCACGGAAGAGCAGGAGAAGGTTGTCGAGGTCGAGAACCCGAAAGCCCCGTTCGGTGTGGTCATCGATCCGCTTGACGGCTCTTCGCTCATCGATGTGAACCTTTGTGTCGGGACCATCATCGGCATCTACCCGGGCCACGTGCTTGCAAAGGGGTCAACCCTGGTTGCTGCCATGTACCTGCTCTACGGGCCGGTCACTACGCTCACCGTCACCACCGGCAAGGGTGTCCACGAGTTTGTCATGGACGAGTCAGGTGACTATATCCTGCGGCAGCGCGACATACGGATTCCCGAGGGGAAAGTCTTCGCCCCCGGTGCATTACGGAAGGATTACCTCCCCGCCCATGCCCGGTGGATCGCGCAGCTTGAGCAGGAAGGATACAAGCTCCGGTTCAGCGGCTGCTTCGTGGCCGATGTCCATCAGATCCTCCACAAGGGAGGTGCCTTCACCTATCCCGGGGTGAAGGGAAAAGAGAAGGGAAAACTGCGTCTCCTCTATGAGGCCAACCCGATGGGAAAGATCATCCACGAAGCCGGCGGGGCGGTGAGCAACGGGAAGACGGATATTCTCGGCATTATGCCCGCGGCCATCGACGATGTCACGCCGATCTATATCGGTGGCAGAAAAGAGATAGCGCTGATTGAAAAATTTATGCGTGAAGGATGAATACACTGGAGTGATGATGTATGACAAAAAATGATTTTGGTCCGCTTCCGGGCTCGACCATCCTTAACGCGGTCTCGGGTCATGCGGCAATCGTCATGGCAGCAAATATCCGGCTCGCCTCCGTGGCGCAGGGTATCTTCCAGGCGGCAAAAGACACGGACTCGGCAGTCTTCATGGAACTTGCCCGGTCCGAATGTGATCTCAAGGGAGGGTACACGGGGTTCACCCCGCAGACATTCTCAAAACGAATGTGTGAGGATGCAAAGGCAGTCGGGTTCGACGTCTGGGCCCTTCACGCGGATCACATCTCGGTCAAGAAGGGCGATACCGCGGAAGTCGATGGCACGAAGCAGCTGATCGATGCGCAGATCGCGGCCGGCTATACCTCGTTTGCGATCGATGCCTCCCATCTCTTCAATTTCGAGGGAAAGAATGTCCGGGATGAACTCGACCCGAACATCCGGGTCACCACGGACCTTGCCCGCCACATCAAAAGCAGGATGAAGGGTAAGGACTTCGGCCTTGAGGTGGAAGTCGGGGAGATCGGCAGGAAGGACGGGACCGGGCTTGTCCTCACCAAACCCGAAGAAGCGGTCACGTTCATTAAGGCACTCAACGAGGCCGATGTCTTCCCGAACGTTCTTGCCATTGCAAATGGCAGCACCCACGGGCATACGTATGATGCCCTCGGGAATGTTGTTGAACAGCTCTCCATCGACATCCCCCAGACAAAGGCAATCGCAAAGGCCCTGCGGGACAACAAGCTCCATGTCGGGATCGCCCAGCACGGCATCACCGGCACCCCCCGCGACCTGATCAACCTCCATTTCCCGAAAGGCGACATCATCAAGGGAAATGTCGGCACCTTCTGGCAGGATGTGGTCTTCAGTACCCTGAAGGTGTACGAACCCGGACTCTACAAAAATATCCAGGAATGGACGCTTGAGAAATACCGTCCGCTCAACCCCGGCAAATCCGATCGCCAGGTGTTTGACGGCAACTGCAAGATGGCGATCAAGGAGTTCTTCAAGGATCTCTATTCCCTTGATGAAGCAACCGAGCATGCGATCCGGTCCATGGCCTATGCCGAGAGCCTCGTCTTCTTCCGGGCCTTCGGTGCCTACGGGTCTGCTACGCTTGTCCGAAAATCCCTGCAATAATATCACATTTTTTTGTAGCCGGCTGGATCTCATACGGGGATGTTACTGAGATGTCTGGACCGTACTTCACCCGTTCCCTGTCCCTATGAGCAAACTTTAATTATCTTACATCCCAAATTAGGGCAGATGGTTAACGGAATTGTTTTGCCGATAAAGAAAGTGTTTGGTCTCGTTGATTCGAAAATTTCTGTCGAGATCAAGGACGAGGGACGGAAACTTCAGGGTCGTCTTATTGCCGTGGATGAATACCTCAACATCCATATGGAAGAGACCACTGAATTTGTTGACAACCAGCGGGGAAGAAGTCTCGGAACAGTTGTAATCCGGGGCAACAACATATTGACAATCGCACCGGTCATATGAGTGCAAAGGTGGAGACTGTGGGAGATCCTGTGGATGATGGACTGGTATTGATCCAGTCACGACCGGAGGGAGTACTCCAGAGCGAGCTCTGGAAAGAACTCGGTGTTGACAGCCGGAAATGTTCCCGCATTGTCAAGAAACTTGAAGAGAGCGGTCTTATCGAACGGATTGAATTCAAGAAGGATGGTATCAAGACCTACCTCTTAAAGGCAAAGCAGATGCCGGTTCATCCGTCCGATCTGCTTGCCGGGGATGAACTGATTCCCTGTATCGGGTGCGATCTCGAATGTGTCGTTGAGGAGTGTCACCCCTTAATGGACTGGATGTACCAGCTTGCGATTGTGTCGCACAAGGATGAATAATTTTTTTTACAAACGTACATGACCGATATCATTCGTGCATAAAATCCCCGCTTCTCAACAACTATTTATCGCTCTACCATCCACCTGATATTAGCCAGATTTACGTCGTTTTCAAGGGGGGAGATAGGGAATGATTACGGTTCTGTTTATCGATGACAATTCCGATCTCTTCAGCCGCATCCGTACATCTCTTGAAAAGACCGGTGAGATCCGGATCGAGTCGGTGCACTCCGTCAAACAGGCAATCGAGAAACTCCGTAGCCGGACTTTCGATATGGTCGTCTCCTACGAACATGTGCCGGAAGTGAACGGGATCGAATTCCTTCCTGACATGAATGGTATCGACTTCATAAAATATCTCAAATCGCAGGGAAATACCACACCCGTGATCTTTCTCTCCCGGAGAGGTCCCGCCAAGATTGCCCTTGAGGAGGTGAATAACGGTACCGAGATCACGCTCCCGCAATCCGGCGATCTCCGACAACCGCTGATGGAGATGGTCAACCTGATCAAACAGACCATGCTGCGGAAGAGGGCGGAGCGCGACTTAAAAGCGCAGAACGATCAGCTGGCAATGATCCTTTCCGCAACGCCGCTGGGCATTTTCCAGATGAGGAACGGGATCATCGAATGGGTGAACCAGTCGCTTGTCTCCATGCTGGGATCATCAGAGCCTGCGCTTGTGGGTAAAGATCTTCATACCCTCGTGAAATCCACCGAAGAGTACGATCAGCTCACCCGGGAGTTCCTGGTACGGAAGGATGCCCTGGGCATCTGTCATGCCGATTGCCGGCTGGTCAAAGCAGATGGTACCACGATTCCCTGCCATATCCAGGTACAGCCGCTTGATCCCGTGGATCTCTCGCGGGGTGGGACATTTGTGGTTACGGACACTTCCGAGAAACAGAAGATCGTCGAGGCTCTCCACGACAGCGAAGCAAAATACCGGGATCTTCTCCAGAACTCCCAGAGTATCATCATCCGGATGGATACGCAGGGAATCATCACGTTCTTCAATCACTTTGCCCTGACATTCTTTGATTATGCTTCGGAAGATGTGATCGGGAAGAATGTTACCGGCACGATTGTTGCAGAAAAAGCGCGTATCCAGCACGGGCTTTCCATGATGGCGAACGATATCGGGTTCAATGCCGACGGGTACGCGGTCAACATCAATGAGAATATCCGGAGGAATGGCGACCGGGTCTGGATCGCCTGGATCAACAAGGCGATACGCGATGACGAGGGACGGCTTGTCGAGATCCTCTGTATCGGCCACGACATCACGGATCGCCGGCACAACGGGGGAGGAGAAGTACGGATCAGTACCGATACCTGGAAAGACCTGGTTGTTTCGGACACGGATGTGAAGGAAGATGTCTTTGATGCGGTCTTCCATATCTGTACCGAGATCGCTATAGAAGGTCGCGAGGGAAAAGCGGTGGGCACCACATTCCTGATCGGCGATACAAAGAATGTGATGGAAAAGTCCCGCCAGATCATCTTAAACCCGTTCGAGGGGCATCGCCCGGAACTGCGGAATATCATGAATCCCGGGCTCAAGGAGAACATCAAGGCGCTGGCCCAGCTGGATGGTGCCTTTGTCATCACCGCAGACGGGTTTGTGGAATCGGTGGGGCGGTACATCACGGTTGATTCGAGCAATGTCTCCCTTCCCCCGGGGATGGGAACACGCCACAACTCGGTGGCTGCGATTACCCAGGTCACGCATACCGTGGGTATTGTCGTCTCCCAGAGTGGCGGGGGCATTACCGTCTTCCGCAACGGGCAGATTCTGAAGAAGATTACGCTGTAGCCGGGTGGCGATCGGTGTGACCCCCGTGCTATATATGCCGGATCCCATCATTTCTCCGACGTAAAACGCCGAACCCTGCCAGGACGCCCATAGCGCTCGCCGGGCACCGGATCACCGCCCCCCACAACCCAAACCTCATCCCCCCACCCTATCCCCGATTTAAACAAGCTCTAAACAGGCCGGTTTTTTCGCTCGCAAAACCTCCGGATAAGCAAACGGAGCCAATACCACGATTTCCCGTGGCACTCCTCTCAAAAATGCCCGAAACAGGCCGGTCACTGAGATCCGGAATTGGGGAAACAGGGCTCATTTCAGGCCCGTATGGGTCATTTTTACCGATCCGGGCAGGTGAGAGTACTGATAGTCAAAAGTGGGAGTTAATTCTTTACCCCGTTGGAGGGGAAATGTCACTTCTTGGCCGGTGCCACGTTTCCATCCGGGCACCAGCTGAGCCCTCAAAGGACAATTTCAGAAATCCACGTAATCATACGGGATGTGTCTGCACTACCGATTTTCCTTCGAACATCGCGGGCAGGGTTCCGGTCTTCCCATAGAGATAGAGGCCGGTGATCGTGATCCCGAGAATGGTCGATCCGATAAAGAGCAGGAGGAGCATCACCAGCAGATACGCGACAACAACGGCACCCACGGCTGACATGCTGCCCGACGAAAATCCGATCGCGATCATGGGGATCAGGGAGGTAATCTGGACTGCGAATACGATCAGGATGTAGATGATGAAACAGACAATGATCTCTCCCCAGACTTTCCTGAACAGGGAGACCGATTCCGTAATCGCAGCGATCAGCTCCCTGTTGGCAAGGACAATAATCGGGACAACAAACAGGGTAAGAATATAGAAACATCCCGTGATTGCCATGATGAGGAAAAGTATGCCAAGGTTTCCAATGGCATCACCCGTTGTTGTGGCAGGCGTCATGAAGAATGATGACACGGTCCCGATACATGCCCCGATTGCCGCCCAGCTGAAGAGCGGCCACCGGTAGTGCCGGGCCTGCGAGAGCCCATCGCGGATGGTTGCAGCCCGGCCGGAATTTATGAGTGAGACACAGGTAATCAGCGCTGCCAGGAGATAGTACGTGAGGAAGGTACCGACAAGACCAATGCTGAACGTCAGGGCAATCCAGGGCAGCGAGCCCTGCGCAATCGCGGCGGAGGCAGGGCCGGTCACAAGGCCGGTCCCCGGAAACAGTGTCGTGCCTGATAGGAACTGGAGATACAGGCTCGATACGAGACTGAAGATCATCACGAGGCCGGCAAGGAGCGAGAACCAGAGCAGCTGCCGGTTCCTGATCAGGAGTCGTATGCTTCCTGTTGCCAGTCGGATTCCGCGGTCGATCCGTCCGGATCCCCCGACCCCGCCACCCGGCGGGGCAGGATTGAGGGTGACCGGTGGTGTTGCCAGTACCGGAGGTGTTGTGCGCAGGGGCTGTGCATTGGAATACGGGCACCAGGCCCGGTATTTCCGGAACAATTCGGATACATGGAATATCATACCATCGCCTTCACTTTTGTAAAGAGTTCTTCTGCCATCTTCGTTGGGTCGGCGGTCTTCTCGATCCGGATGCCGAGCTCGGTTGCGTAATCCCAGAGCAGCTCGATGCATCCGGTGTACCGCTGGCATGTGCCGCAGTCGCCTTCATGGTCGTACCACACCTGGACCCCGTGCTTTTCAGAGATGAAGATAATCGCCGGGATCTGGAGCGGTATCGACCGCCCGATCAGGATCCCCCGCTCGGTATTGATCGCATCGATCGCGATCTGGTTTGACTGCGCCATATCGCGGAGTGCCACATCGATCTTCCCGTCCATGGCAAGCAGCGCCTTGGAGACCGCCTGCCGGGAGATGCCGAGCAGGTTGGCAATCGTAATGTTCGGGGTTCCGCTGCGCCGCATCTTCCAGAACGCGAACTGTTTTTCGTCCATGGGCAGATGCATACGTCAACATGTGTAGGTTGACTATATATAATTTTTGAGAAAAGGCCGGCTGAAAATCAGATCGCCCCGGACAATCACCCCCTTGTTTCTGCGCCCTCACCCCGCTCCAGACTGATCTTCATCCCCCCGACTTATTCTCGATTAAAACAAGCTCTAAACAGGCCGGTTTTTTCCCTTGCAAAACCATTGGATGGGTAAATGGGGCCTGATGCACGATTTTCCGTGAGACTCCTCTCAAAAACCCCCGAAACAGGCCGGTCGCTGAGATACGGAAAGAGTGAAACGGGGCCCTGTACGAGCCCGGATGGGTCATTTTTACCGATCCGTACCTATGCGGTCACACATAGTCAAAAGAAGGATCTCATCTCTCAACCCATCGGAGAATCTTCGATGCAGATCCCTATTCCCCGAAACGGGATATCCTTTAACGATCCGGATTCCCATTCCGGACATCACCCTAACGATCAGCTGGGCGGTCACCGGGTCGTTGATGAAGCATGCTCTTTTTTCATCTTCATATATTTCCTGCCCCAGGAAGATATTGCATTAAGAACCGGAAAAACGGATCTTCCGAATTCTGTGAGGCGATAATCAACCCGTGGGGGGATTTCAGGGTAGACCGTCCGTATGATAATTCCATCGGATTCAAGTTCACGAAGATTTTTCGTAAGCGTGACCTGGGTAATGCCGGAAACATTTCGCTGGAGTTCTCCGAACCGCAGCGGACCGTCCTTGAGATACCAGAGAATCTCCGGTTTCCATTTTCCGCCAATCACGGAGATATAAACGTGGACTGATGCAGATTCAGAATCCATTTTTACACAAGATTCTCCATTAGTACATTTTCTAATAGTATGAATATTTCATTGTACTACTTTATTTTTAAAACATTGCAACCCACCTTTTCAGCGAGGACAAACGAAAAACACGCGAAAATTGGTGTACATCATGACGACCATTTCAATTGATACGAACCGTTGTACGGGATGTAAGACCTGTATCGAAGTGTGCCAGTATTTCATTCTGAAAACGGATGACATAACCGAAAAAACGATTGTCGATACTCTGCGTGCTCCCTCCTGCTGTCATTGCGGCCATTGTGGGGCAGTATGTCCGAAAGGGGCGATCACCCTGAATTATGCCGGTGCCGGGCAGGAACCCGGGTATGCAGAAGAAGATCCCCACACCCCGAACCAGATCGGCCAGCACATGATGAAGAGACGATCAATACGAAGTTTTACGAGTGAGATGGTGCCGGAGGAGACGTTCCGGCAAATCCTGAATATCGTCCGGTATGCTCCAACAGGAATGAACGGGCAGCCGGTCCATTGGACCGTTATGAGAAATCCAACAAAGATTCACCATCTCGCCGGAACGATTGTTGAATGGGCAAAGGATGTGGTAACGACAGAGCCAGGGCATCCCCTGATGCCGATCCTCCCGATGATTATTGATGCATGGAACCATGGAATGGATCCGGTCTGCCATAATGCACCGGGTCTCGTGATCGCCCATGGGCCATGTGAAAATCCCCAGGTATTCATGGACTCAATTATCGCCATGACGCATCTGGATCTCGTCGCACCATCCTTCGGCCTCGGCACATGCTGGGCAGGATTTGTACAGATCGCTGCAGATGCATCACCGGAAGTAGCCCGGGCACTTTGTCTTCCGGAGGGGCATACCTCTCCCTGTGCAATGCTGATCGGCTATCCGAAATACCGGTTCTCGCGCATCCCGAAGCGTGATGCCCTTAAAGTTACCTGGCAATGATCCCATCACGGGATTATTTCCTAAAATTTTTACAAAAAGAGGATCGGGAATACCTCACGAACCTGTGCCCGTAATAATCCCTATGATCTCTTTTGCCACACCGGGCTCCACACCATGTGTCAGCATCAGCCCGGCAATCGCTACGAACAAAGTCCAGAAGACTTTTTCACCTGCTCGTTCCGTCGAAGACCTGCGCTCTTCGAAGACTCCTGTCTTCTCATGTCTCGCATCCGATGACGCTCGACATTCTCCTGATTCAGGTCTGATGACCTTCATCATTCCCGAACGCATCGATTGCCGCATCCGCGTCCGCCGTCATCACCCGGCGGATCAGTCCCGGCAGGAATACACCACAATAATTGTATGTCATTTTGATAATTCAGACGATATATTTATAGCCCGCAACGGACCTTCTAGTATGATTAGGAGTCCCGTAAGGTGGTTGGTACGTTATCAGTTCTCTGCGTTGATGATGAAGCGCCCCTGCTTGAACTAAGCAAACTCTATCTGGAACAGACCAACGAATTTACCGTAACCACGGCATCCTCTGCGCCCGCTGCACTCCAGATGCTGAAATCCAACGGGATCCAGGCCATTGTGTCAGATTACCAGATGCCGGGTATGGATGGTATCGCTTTTTTAAAACAGGTCCGGGCAACGAATAAACAGATCCCGTTCATCATATTCACCGGCAAGGGCTGGGAAGCGATCGCGATCGAAGCCTTTGAGAACGGTGCAGATTTTTATCTCCAGAAAGGCGGGGCCGTATCCCCTTCATCATCGTATGCCGACCTGATGCATAAGATCAAGATGGCCGTTGAACAGCGCCGGGTCAAACAGGCGCTTGTTGACAGCGAAGGCCAGTACCGCCGCCTCTTTGAGACGGCCCAGGATGCCATCCTGATCCTTGACGGGGAGACCGGGGAGGTGATTGATGCCAACAAATTTATTCTCGATATGCTGGGATACCCGCGGGACTATTTTGTCGGGAAACATCTCTGGGAACTCGGGTTCATCAGGGACAAATCCATGGCCCAGCAGGCATTTTCCGAACTGAAGAAAAAAGGGTATATCCGGTACGAAGATCTCCCGCTGGAGACTAAAGACGGGCAGAGTATCGATGTCGAGTTCATCAGTAACTCCTACTGCGTCAGGGAGAAGAAGATCATCCAGTGCAATATCCGGAATATTACCGACCGGAAAGTGATCCAGGATGCATTGCAGGTATCCGAGACCCGGTACCGCCGCCTCTTTGAGACCGCACAGGACGGTATCCTGATCATTGACGAAGAGACGGGAAAGATCATCGATGCCAACAAATTCATGCTCGATATGCTGGGATACCCGCTGGACTATTTTGTCGGAAAGAGACTCTGGGAAGTCGGGTTCATCAGGGACAAATCCATGGCCCAGCAGGCATACACCGAACTGAAGACAAAAGGGTATATCCGGTACGAAGATCTTCCGCTGGAGACAAAAGACGGACGGAGTATGGATGTCGAGTTCATCAGCAATGTCTACCCGGTGAACAGTCATAAGATCATCCAGTGCGATATCCGGGATATCACGGCGCGGAAACAGTCTGAAGCGGCCCTTTCGCTCGCAGTCAGGAAACTGAATCTCCTCTCCAGTATCACAAGGCACGATATCAAAAACCAGATCCTGGAGCTCGAAGGATTCCTGGAGCTCTCTAAAGGTTGTCTTGATACTCCGGCCCGGATGGCTGAGTACATTACCAAGGAAGAGAAGATTGTTTCGACCATCGCCCACCAGATCAGTTTCACCAAGGATTACGAGGACATGGGGGTGAAGGCTCCCGAATGGCAGAATGTCACTGCGGTTATCAGCAAAGGTATCGCCCATCTCCCGATGAAGAATATCCGCGTTGATGCCGAAGATCCCACCCTGGAAGTGTTTGCCGATCCGCTGCTGGAGAAAGTCTTCTACAATCTTATCGATAATGCCCTCACCTACGGGGGGGAGAAGATGACTTCGATACGGGTGAAGGCCCTTGAAGCGAACGGGGTGCTGGTCCTCGCGGTTGAGGATGATGGCACCGGTGTCACGGCAGAGGATAAAGTGCAGTTATTCACGAAAGGTTTTGGCAGACATACCGGTCTTGGCCTCTACCTCTCCCGCGAGATCCTCGGCATCACGGGCATCACGATCACCGAAAACGGCGAGCCGGGAACCGGGGCCCGGTTCGAGATGACGGTACCGAAGGGAGCGTACCGATTCGCCGGCAAACAGTAAATCAGAATAAAAAATGGGCCGTGGCTTACTGGTTCCAACCCCGCCGCTCTCACACCCCCGTAATCACCCCAACAATCTGCTGGGCCGTTACCGGATCCAGCACCTGCGCGAGCACGAGACCGGCCATCGCAACGAACATTGCCCAGAACACTTTCTTCACCTGCTCGCTCCATCGAAGACCTGCGCTCTTCGAAGACTCCTGTCTTCTCATGTTTCACATCCGATGACGCTCGACATTCTCCTGATTCAGGTCTGATGACCTTCCTCATTCCCGAACGCTTCGATGATCACCTGCGTGTCCGTCTTCATCACCCGCTGGATCAATTTGGGCAGGCATAAACTGATGAACTTACCGGCGCGTTCCTCCCATTCCCCCTTCGCTGAACCCGTCCTGTATGTTGGGAATATTCGGATCGCTCTCCCAATCCTCATCCTCTTCGGGCAGCCTTGATTCGGACCTAACAAGAGAGAAGTGTATGGCAGACCCTGACAGAAACGCACCACACACAGGGATCTGCAGGAACCAATGTCATGAACATGTTATCGAACGAATCATTCGGGTCCAGAAGCTCCATCAGGGGCATTTTGTCACCCGCCATCATCCGTCCCGGTGAGCCATGTCACTGCAACAGGCACGGTCCATGGAGGGATACCCGAGATCAAACAGGAGGTGAACCGGGAAATCCGTTGCCATGCACCGACCAAACGACTTCACACTAACCTCATGGGGCTGGCACCTGCCACAGAACATCCGCCCGTACAACTCTGTACACATCTCATTGGCCGACCGGAGCACCAGCCCGTCTGCCAAAAACTTTCGACATAAAAAAACACATTTTCATTGCCTGTCAACCGGGGAAAGATCGTCTCTTCGTGCCACGATGATGCCACTCCCCCACCGGGTACCACGGATTACCCGGTCACACCATGCACAAAAAAACCCGGGTGCCCTCGTCTTTTTTTACTGCACACTGGCTTTTCTGACACGGGAATATGCATCAAATGTATTGATCTCTGAAGAGATCTGCGGATGTTCCCTGATGAACGAGAGAAACATCCGGAGCTGCTCGATGGTCTCCGGATGAAGTTCGTGCTCCATCATGCAGGCATCCTTCTCCGCGATATCATGGGACACGTTCATGATCTCAAGGAACGAGCGGAGCGTGACATGGCGGTCCCGGATCACAGTTGCGATCTTCCGCCCCTCCGGTGTCAGCGTAACCCCCTCATATTTCCGGTACGTGATCATGCCCATCTTATCCAGTTTCTGTACCATCTCGACAACGGTGGGAGGCTGGATGCAGAGCTCGCGGGCGATGTCCTTGGTGCGGGCATAGCCTTTCCCGCTCGAAGTATTGAGGATCGCTTCCAGGTAATCCTCCGCTTTCCTGCTGAGCGCATGCATGATCGATCTTGGATCTTGGGGAATATAAAAATTTAGGTGTTCCTAAATTCAATAATCTGCGCGGGAATTTCGGATCGGAGCGAATAACCTAATATTTTTTAATGATCTGTCAGGCACCCGAACATTGTTCGGGCACCCGTTATCCCTCCCGAATATCTGATATTCCTGCATGGAAGTTACAGAAATCAAACCGGAAGGAGCCTTACCGGTCGATTGTGTGATCACGCTCGACCGGATTCTCCCTCCGGGCACATGCCATGTGGTCATGGTGCCGGCCCGGGGCCCGGTCCGGCAGCGGCTGCTGGCGCTCGGGTTTGTCCCGGGTGCGATCATTGAAGCAGTACGGGCTGCCCCCTTGGGCGACCCGATCGAATACCGGGTGAAGGGCTGCAATATATCGCTCCGTAAGGAGGATGCCCGCCTCATCTCCGTTACCGCGAGGGGTACATGATGACGGAGACGTTGCCCCTTTCATTCCTCACTCCCGGGACTGAATCAACCGTTGCCGATGTCCGTGCCGGGTGCGGCATACTCCGCCGGCTTGCCGCCATGGGCATCCACCCGGAGAGCCGGGTGACAGTGGTCTGCTCCAATCAGGGTTCGCTGATTGTCTCGGTTGCCGGAACCCGCTACGCCCTCTCGAAAGGCATGGCGATGAAGATCCTTGTCGGCCCGGACACCGGTGCAGGTGCTCTATGACAAAGACGATCCGGATTGCGCTTGCCGGCAACCCGAACGTGGGCAAGAGTACCATCTTCAATGCCCTGACCGGCTCCTGCCAGCACGTGGGGAACTGGCCCGGTGTCACGGTCGAGAAGAAGAGCGGGTCTGCAAAGTACCAGGACTACGAGATTGAGATCGTTGACCTTCCCGGCACGTACAGCCTAACCGCGTACTCCCTTGACGAAGTGGTGGCCCGCGACTACATCATTGACGAGAGACCCGATGTCGTGATCCATGTCGTGGATGCCACCAACTTCGAGCGGAACCTGTACCTCACCACCCAGCTCATGGAGCTCGGCGTCCCGCTGGTCATGGCCCTCAACATGTCGGACATGGCAGAGAAGGCCGGTACCGCTATCAACCGGACCTCCATGAAAAAGTTCTTCGAGATCCCGGTGGTCAGGACCGTGGGCAGCAAAGCGGAAGGTCTCGACGAGCTCCTCCGGACCGCAGTCCACGAAGCCGAGACCTCCCCACACCACGAGCACGCGATCGGATATGGCGATGCAATTGAGCGCACCATCTCAGGTCTCGTTGCTGCTCTTGGCAAGGATCCGGCCCTTGCCGCCCGGTACCCGCCCCGCTGGCTCGCAATCCGCCTACTGGAAGGAGATGAGAATGCGAAGGAGAAACTCTCCGACAGCCCGGCACAGGCCCCCGTACGGGCCTTACTCGAAAAACTCGATCTTGGCGAGACCGAAGCTGCCATGGCGGACCGGCGGTATGAAGTCATTGGTGCACTCCTGCTGCAGGTCTGCACGACCTGCGTGAAAGAGATGAACTCCTCGGACCTGATCGACCGGGTGATCACCAACCGCTGGCTCGGCATCCCGATCTTCCTTGCCCTGATGTGGGGTGCCTTCCAGCTCACGTTTGCGGTTGCCGCTCCATTCATGGCAGCGATCGAGGCCCTTTTCGGGTACTGCGCCGGGCTCCTCTCCTCAGGAAGCGTGGAGCCCGCGTGGCTCGGATCCCTCCTCGGCGATGGTATCCTCGGGGGCGTAGGATCGGTGATCATCTTCCTGCCCAACATCTTCATCCTCCTCTTCATCCTCTCGCTCCTGGAAGATAGCGGGTACCTGGCCCGGGCCGCGTTCGTCATGGACCGGCTCATGTACGCCATCGGCCTGCCGGGCAAGTCTTTCATCCCAATGCTGATCGGATTCGGGTGCAATGTCCCGGCGATCATGGCGACCCGGACGATCGAGGATCCGAAAGACCGGCTGCTCACGATCCTGATCAACCCGTTCATGTCCTGCAGTGCACGACTGCCAGTATACGTCCTCTTTGCCGGAGCATTCTTCCCGGCGAACGCGGGAACCGTGGTCTTCGTATTGTACGTGCTCGGGATCGCCGTCGCGATAGGCTCAGCATGGCTGTTCCGAAAGACCATCCTTCCCGGAAAGCCGGCACCGTTCCTCATGGAGATGCCGCCCTACCGCCTGCCCACCATCTTTACATCGGTACGGCACATGTGGGACCGCGGTTCGATGTACATCCGGAAAGCCGGAGGTATCATCCTGTTTGCCAGCATCATCGTCTGGGGGCTGGCTACGCTTCCTTACGGGGTCGAGTACGGAAGTGCAGACAGCTATGCCGGCATGCTCGGGCACCTGCTCCAGCCAGTCTTTGCCCCGCTCGGGTTTGACTGGAAGATCGCCGTTGCGCTCCTCTTCGGCTTTGTAGCAAAGGAGATCGTGGTCGGATCGCTCGGTGTCCTCTATGGGACCGGGGAAGACAGCGGGTCGCTCCAGGATGCCCTGCTGGCGGATCCGTCGCTTGGACCGGTCACTGCCTTTGCCCTCATGGTGTTCGTGCTGCTCTACCTTCCCTGCCTTACTGCCTTTGCGGTTATCCGCAAGGAGACCGGGTCATGGAAATGGACACTGTTCTCGGTAGGCTATGGCATCAGCGTGGCGTACCTCCTCGCACTCATTATCGTGCATATAGCCCCGGTTGTCCTCGGGAGGATCTGATTATGACATCCTTTGGAAAAACCCTCTTCGCCGCAGTGTTCGGCATCCTGTACCTGCTCTCTGGTATCGTCATGATCCTGTCAGCGGCAATCCCGTACCTCGCGGAGCTTACCGGCCCGTATCTCATACCTGCCGATCCTGCCGCCGGCTTTGTGCTCTGCGTGGTGGGACTGGTCTTCCTGTTTGCCTGCCGGAGGCTGGCTCAGGGGACGGCCAACGGGCACGCATTCCTCTATGTCGGTATGGCGCTGGCCCTGATCTTCGGGATTGTTGCACTGCTCTCCCTGCTGGCACAGGGAGCCGAGATCGTCATCTTCGGGGATGGCGAGCCGTGGGACCCGGTCCAGCTCCTGGTCCCGATGGTATACCTTGCACTGGTACCGGCCATCGGGCTGTATGCCTGGGGCCGGGAATTCATCAGTGATCTGACGGGGGCCTGATCTCGAATGGCGGGCATGATTACATCGATTGCCCGGATCCTCCGGTCTGGTAATGCAACGCTTGCCGAGATGGCAGAACGTCTCGGAATCTCCCGCGAGCAGCTCGCGGACCGGCTGGCCCTGATGGAGCGGCAGGGGTACATCCTCCGCCAGCCCGGCATGTCAGAGAGCGCCACGTGTTCGTGTGGTCCTTGCTGCGCATCGTGCCGCACACCCGGCAGCCGGCAGATTCCCGCCATCATCATGCTCACAGAAAAAGGAGAGCGCCTTGCCGGGGATAAGATCGGTGATTCCCAATTCGGTGCGCCTGATCGCATACCGGAACGGATGAACGGGGAAGGATGAAACGGATCCGGTGTTAACCGTTATCCATACAACCGTCTGACCCCATAAAACAGAAAGGATCTTCCGCCAGGAAATCCCCGTCAGTGGCGTGCGCCCGGACCCGGCACCCGCCGCCGCAGAGATCCCGATATCTGCACATCCCGCACCGACCCCCGAACCGGGCATCCTTTTTTCGGAACCGGGCGAGAACGGGGCTGGCATCATCGGCCCAGAGCTCGCTGAACGACCGGTCCCTGACATTCCCCACGAGAAATTCCGGGGAACGGGCGAACTGGCAGGGGTACACATTCCCCCGGGTATCAATATTGGCCACCCGGGTGCCAGCGCTGCACCCACCCTTCAGTGATGCGAGCAGCGCCCGGGCATCGGCCAGGTCTTCCGATCCATCCTTCTCCATCGACGCGAGCAGGTGGATGCAATCCTGCGGGGCATCTACGGTCAGGAACTCCATGGCTGCGGGGTCCGTCTCCTTTGCTTTCCGGTAGAGAAGATCGAGCGCGTCGGTTACTTCGCCCCGGTCAAGTTGCAGCCGGCAATAGGAATCGGTCCCCCGTCCGGTGGGCACAAGCCAGTACAGGCAGAACCGGGACGCACCAAGCGAGAGGGAGAGATCGACCAGTGCTTCCAGTTCCCGGCAGTTCTCCTTCGTAAGCGTAACCCGGACCCCGCACCGGAGCCCGGCCTCTTTGCAGGCCGCGAATGCAGCGAGGGTCCGTTCAAACGCACCGGGCACATTGCGGAACCGGTCATGAGTCTCTTTTCGTGCACCATCCAGCGAGATCCCGGCATATTCGATCCCGCTCTCTTTGATCCTGCGGGCACTATCCGGGGTTATCAGCGTGCCGTTGGTGCTGAGCGCCATTTTGAGACCCCGGCTTCTTGCGTGGCGGGCAAGGTCCCAGATATCCTCCCGCATCAGGGGTTCCCCACCGGTGAACAGGATGAGCGGCACGCCCATAGCCGCGAGATCATCGATCACACCCAAGGCTTCAGCAGTGGACAGTTCTCCTTCCGTTGTGCATCCCGGTCCTGACCTGCTGTAGCAATGGGTGCAGCTTAAGTTGCAGCGGTCCGTAAGGTTCCAGAATACTACCGGACGGTACATTTTCGAAAATGCCAGATAACTGCGGGGCACATCGATCTGCGGTTTATGCCGGTGCCGCATCACGCTGCTGACGGTTCCCCGGCCGTGCATGCATTGAGTAATCCTGTTCATGGGCTCCCTCCGTTCTCCCGCATCCGGACATTCGGCACACGCTTGAACTCGCGGGTACTGAAGAGGAGGGTATAATCGGGGCATTGGATCGTTTCGGCAACCGCCTTCACTTCGTCCACTACCCTCTCTCTACTGTACCCATGGTGGACTGTATACAGGGTGTACTCCCATCGTTCCGGGACCGGTGTGCGTTCATAGCAATGAGTCACCTGGGGAAATGCTGCCAGCAGTTTTCCCGTATCCATCTCTTTGTCCCGTGCCGGTTTCCATGCCACGAGGGCATTCGCGGTGATCCCCATCTTCCGCTGGTCGATCCGGGCCCGGAATTTCCGGATAACTCCTGCCTCTTTCAGGTGCCGGATCCGGGCCACTACGTCATCGCCGCTCAGACCCAGCCGGTCTCCTATCTCTTCAAACGGTGCCGGGACAAACGGGAGACCCCGTTCCAGTTCCCGGAGCAGGTGAATATCAGTCGGATCCATCAGGTATCCACTCCGGATTGTGCGGGCAAAAAGGCGAACCGCACATCGATTTTGATCTTGGTTACGGTCGGCAGGTCAAGGGCATCGGAGCCCGGAATCCCCGTCCTCTCCAGGATCTCGTCCAGCACCTTCCGGATCCCATCCCCGTTCTTCGCAGCAATCGTGAACCAGAGGGAGTAGTAGTGGTCCCGCTGGAAATTGTGCGAGACTTCCGGGCAGCTGCTGATGATGGCCGCAATCTCCTGTATTCGGTCCTCCGGCACATGGAGGGCGATCAGTGTCGCGGCATGCAGGCCAAGGTGACGGGATTCCAGCACGGGAGAGATTCCCCGGATAATGCCAGTCTCCTCCAGCCGCTTCATGCGATGGAGTATTTCGATCTCAGTGATTCCGAGCCGGTTCGCAAGTGCGTTCCACGGATGGGACACGAGCGGGAGATCATCCTGCAGGGCATTGAGAATGGCCAGATCGGTCTGGTCCGGTACTAAGAGGGAGCGGGTGCTCATGGTATCTCCGTGCCGGGCTGGTACAGGCACCACGGGTCTTCCCCGCAGCATTCCCCGTTGAGCGTTTCCGGCGTTGCAAGCCCATCACACCAGAGTGGCGGGGTCGCATCGTCCCGCCGGTATGCCCGGGCTCTGCACCCGCCGCAGCTTGACTTGAATTCGCACTGCCCGCACTTTCCCGTGAGCCGGTCAGGATCGCGGAGTGCCGTAAAGAGCGGGGAACGGTTCCAGATCTCTCGAAACGGAGTGGTGCGCACATTCCCGGCGCTCACCGGCAGGTACGGGCATGGCGTCACATCCCCATTGGCAAAAATCCGGCAGTAGGTGATACCGGCGAGGCAGCCGCGTCCCCAGGCAGGATTTACAATGCCAAGACGGTCCGCGATCCTGCGGAACTGCGGGGCACACGTCGGGCGGATATTGAGCCCGGAATCCCGGTAACGGATGAGGATCTGCCGGATCAGCTCCTCGTACTCCTCCGGGCTGCGGGGCTCGATCTGCCGGGCCCTCCCGGTCGGAATGGGGAAGAAGAGCTGGTAATCGCGGACACCGAGGGAGGTCCCAAGACCGATCACGTCATCCACATCGCTGATGGCGGACCGCATCACTGCCATGTTGATCTGGACTGCGATTCCTGCATCGAGGCAGTACCCGATGGCCGCAACAGCCCGCTCCCAGACGCCGACAAGCCCCCGGAACGAATCATGGGTCGCAGCATCGTTTGAGTCCAGGCTGATAGCCACCGCCCGGATTCCCGTATCCCGGAGTTTCGATGCAACCGCTTTATCGATGAGATACCCGCTGGTGCCCATCACCATCCGGAGTCCCTTTTTTGTGCCGTACCGTGCAATTTCATAGATATCCTCTCGGAGGAGCGGTTCGCCACCGCTCAGCACGACGACCGGCGTACCCGTGGCCCGGATCTGGTCGATAACTCCGAATGCCTCACGCGTTGAGAGCACTCCTTCTGCTTCCTGTCCACCTGCGTCAACGTAACAGTGGGAACACTTCAGGGGGCACCTGAGCGTGATGTTCCACGAGATGATACGCGGTGCGTTCACTGCACCGTTCAAGGGTTCAGTCCCTGTGCCAGATCGAAGCGATCGAGGTTCATCACTTTGGCCCAGGCTGCTACGAAGTCGTGCAGGAACTTCCCCTGGGAGTCCGCACTTCCATAGACTTCCGCCAGGGCCCGGAGCTGGGAGTTCGAACCGAAGATGAGATCGACACGCGTGCCGGTCCACCGGACTTCGCCCGTTTTGCGATCGCGGCCTTCGAACACATCGGCGTCTTTCGAGACCGGCTTCCACTCCGTGCCCATGTCGAGCAGGTTAGTAAAGAAGTCGTTGGTCAGCGCTTCCGGCTTCTTCGTAAAAACGCCGTGTCTGGTCTGTCCGAAGTTGGTGTTCAGCACACGCATGCCGCCCACGAGCACCGTCATCTCGGGCGCGGTCAGGGTCAGCAGTTGCGCCTTGTCGACCAGTAACTCCTCGGCCGATGCGGCATAGCGGGTCTTTTGGTAGTTGCGGAAGCCGTCCGCCTTTGGTTCGAGCACGGAAAAGGATACCGGATCGGTCTGCTCCTGCAAAGCGTCCATCCGTCCCGGCGTGAAGGGGACCGTCACCTCGTGACCTGCTCTCTTTGCAGCCTGCTCGACGCCTGCACAGCCGGCCAGGACGATCAGGTCAGCGAGCGAGATCTTCTTACCGCCGGTGGCGGCGCTGTTAAAGGTACTCTGGATACCCTCAAGGACCTTGAGCACTTTTGCCAGCCGGGCCGGCTGGTTGACGTCCCAGTCTTTCTGCGGCGCCAGGCGAATGCGGGCTCCGTTCGCACCGCCGCGCTTGTCGGAGCCACGGAAGGTGGACGCCGATGCCCATGCGGTTGAGACCAGCTCCGGGACCGATAAGCCGGACGCCAGGATCTTTTCCTTGAGAGAGGTGACATCCTGTGCATCAACCAGCGGGTGATTGACGGCAGGGATGGGGTCCTGCCAGATGAGCTCTTCGGCGGGAACCTCCGGGCCGAGATAGCGTGCACGGGGGCCCATGTCGCGGTGCGTCAGCTTGAACCATGCCCGGGCGAACGCATCCGCAAGCTGGTCCGGGTGCTCGTAGAAGCGCCGTGAGATCGTTTCGTAGGCAGGGTCGAACCTCAGGGAAAGATCCGTGGTCAGCATGGTCGGGGCATGACGCTTCTGTGGGTCGTGGGCATCCGGGATCGTCCCGGCGCCTGCACCGCCCTTCGGCTGCCACTGGTGTGCACCGGCCGGGCTCTTTGTCAGCTCCCATTCGTAACTGAACAGGATCCGGAAAAAGTTGTTGCTCCACTTCGTCGGTGTATTGGTCCAGGTGACCTCCAGTCCGCTCGTTATCGTGTCACCGCCTTTGCCGGTACCAAAACTGCTCTTCCAGCCGAGACCCTGCTCTTCGATACCCGCCGCTTCGGGCTCGGGCCCCACGTGGGATGCAGGGCCGGCGCCGTGGGTTTTGCCAAAGGTGTGGCCACCGGCGATGAGCGCAACTGTCTCCTCGTCATTCATGGCCATGCGGGCGAACGTCTCGCGGATATCCTTTGCTGCCGCGACCGGGTCCGGGTTGCCGTTCGGGCCTTCCGGATTGACGTAGATCAGCCCCATCTGCACGGCTGCAAGGGGATTTTCAAGGTTTCGTTCGCCGGAGTAGCGTTTGTCTTCCAGCCACATGCTCTCGGAACCCCAGTACACGCTCTCTTCCGGTTCCCAGGCATCAACACGGCCTCCGGCAAAGCCGAACGTTTTGAACCCCATCGACTCCAGGGCAACGTTACCGGCAAGAATCATAAGATCGGCCCATGAGATCTTTCGCCCGTACTTCTGCTTGACCGGCCAGAGCAGCCGGCGTGCCTTGTCGAGGTTCACGTTGTCGGGCCAGCTGTTGAGCGGCGGGAAGCGCTGCTGGGCGGAACCGGCGCCACCCCGACCGTCACCGGTCCGGTACGTGCCGGCACTGTGCCATGCCATGCGGATAAAGAGAGGCCCGTAGTGGCCGAAGTCAGCCGGCCACCAGTCCTGCGAGCTTGTCATCAGCGCCCGCAGATCGTTCTTCACGGCCGCCAGGTCGAGTTTTTTGAATTCCTCCGCATAGGTGAACTCAGGCCCCATCGGATTTGACAGGGAAGAGTGCTGGTGAAGAACCTTCAGGTTCACCTGGTTCGGCCACCAGTCCTGGTTGGACCTGCCCCGGCCGGTTACCGGTCTGTTTGCCCCGCCCGTTACCGGGCACTTGCTGTTGTCAGTCATAACGTCATCTCATTTTTTTCGATCAGGTGAGCATCCACAAAGGTCCGGGCCCTGCTGCCCCGCCGTGAGAGAATTCCGGTTGCCAGCAACCGGAACTCCCTGATCGGTCGTGAGGGTTTCGTGGTCCTGATCTATCAAAGGTAAAATTACCCCTGTCGTATTTAATAAGGTAGGGTTTAGGGCAGATGCAACAGGATGCCCCGGACCCTGTTTTCAGAATCATATGTTTTTCCGGTGAACCGGATCCGGGACAAACCGTACCTTCACGATTCCCGTATTGTACAGAGTGGCTTCGATGAGATTCAAGGATATTTCTCTCTGGAGACCTGTGTACAGCGGGATCCCATCCCGCAGGATCACCGGGACAATGAACTGGTGAATCTCATCGACAAGTCCTTCGTCAAGAAAACGGGAGATCACCTGACCGCCACCGACAATAAAAATATCCTTTTCGGATTCTCCCCGGATCTTCTCTATGAGCCGGGAGAGCGGACCGTACCAGAGTTCTGTGCGGGTTCCGGGAGCAAGAGGCAGGGACCTGCTGGTAAGAATATAGTTTTTCAGGTCGGTAAGGAGTCGTTCCGGGTGGACGAGCGACTGCTCGTACGTCCGGGCTCCCATCACGGCCGTTCCAATGTTCCTGATAAAATCCCCGTACCCGTAATCCTCGCCACCGGCGCTGAACGGATCGAGCCAGGATATATCATCATCCGGGCGGGCGATGAATCCATCGAGACTGGTTGCGATGTATACAATGACCTTCCCCATACCCTGTAGATGGGCAGTACCGGATATAAATATCCAATATCAGATCCGGCACCCAGGGGAGATGGATCTGCCTCCCCCATATGCCCGCAATAAATGAGCGCGAGTTGCCTGAAAAATTTTTAAACAATAAAAATGATGGTTCATTTTGTATTCATCGTATTCTTATGGAGTCATCCCCGCAATCGCCCCGACAATCTGCTGCGCTGTTGCCGGGTCCGCGACCTGTGTGAGCACAATTCCGGCCATGGCAACGAACAGGGACCTGAACACCTTCTTCATCGGGTCGTTCTTCCCGAACGCGAGGATGATCGCATCCACGTCCGTCTTCATCGCCCGCTGGATCAGTTTCGGCAGGGACACAACCAACGCAGCTGATTTTATACCCATAGTCACCTATAGGTATTACTATGCAGGCTGCAAGTTCAATTTACATCCGGGAAGATCTCAAAACGCAATTGAACAACCTGAAACGTAACCCGAAGGAATCATACAACGACGTTATCGAGCGCCTGGTAAATCTTACTGTTGATGATGAACCGCTCAGTGCAGATGCGATCAAAGGGCTGGAAGAAGGCCTCGACGATATCAAACGAGGAAATCTGATCTCTGAAGAGGATATTAAGAAGAAATACGGTGTTGAATGAGTCTGTACCGGGTGAAGTATACCCATCGTGCAGACCGGGATCTGGAGAAATTGCCCCGGGAGATTGCTAAAAAAGTTGTCAGTGGGATTCAGAATATCAAAAAAGATCCGTATCAATTCATAAAAAAGTTAAAGGCGTCAAATCCAAATCATCCGGTTTACTCTTTCCGGGTCCAAAGAGACGTTCGTGCCCTTCTCTCAATCCATGATAACGTCCTTATCATTCATGTTCTTGAAATCGACTACCGGAAACAGGCATACCGCGATTTTTAAAAAAGGTTAAAAAAATGGCTCTGTAGAATACCTTGAAACGTATGAGAAAATCAAAAGTCAAGATAATTCT